>NZ_RCWB01000005.1 GCF_018448885.1 Photorhabdus caribbeanensis | reverse complement strand
GTGATTAAACAGAATACCAGTATAAAAGACAGTCAGGCGGCTAAACGTCGAAGAGCCATTTGGTCAGGGGAATTCCGTAGTCAACTTATCTTTGATTAAATTAAATACAAAGTGGAATCCCGCCCTGCTCGACCACCATAGCCAGTCGAAACACTAACATCCATATTAAAAGCAGTAAAAATAGCAATAATTCCCACAATTAGAATAAGAACACCAAACTCCTTCATCACTCAATCTCATTTTATAAATAAAATATCTTAGCTATTATTTACCTTTGAAAAAAGCAAAAGTAAATTTTAAAAACCTATATTTAGGTGCCAATCATAAAATAACGGCAATTATTATTCATTATGAGGTAAATCAATACTAACCATTTTTGGATACAACTTACATATCCCACTATTAAATGAGCTAATTAAGAGTCAGCCAATTAAGCCGCCAAATATTACATTAGCAAGCTCCTGAATATATTTCACATCCAATTATATTTACCAAACCACTTTAAAACAATCAATAAACCCAATAAATTAACCTCAAAAAAATATTAATTTTACAGATAAAACTGCCTGTAATACATCCCACCAAATAACTGCAATGATAAAAATATCATTATTAAATTACGACTACCTGAAAGAAAAGAGAGAAGTTATTGAATAATGGGAAAATAAACTGCTATCACTTTGAATAATAAGGGCCAAATGGCCCTATCATTATGCAGCCTTTACAATATAGTTAAATGCGATATTGCGAGGACGATTCTCTGGGGCTACAGGAACAACCCTTGACGCCAGAAATCCAAAGCCATATGGAGTATCCCCGTCAGAGACATTTAATGATTTGAAACTGCCATCTGAGGCTATTCCAAGAACTTGACTAGCATAAATAGCCCCTCTTGTTGCCAAATGATAGTTTGGCGCTATCATACCAGCGAATGAACCCTCAATATTTCTAATGGCATCCCCCTGAGAAGTTAAAATTCTACGGCCACTATCAACACCGCGTTTATCATCCCAACCTCGAATAAATTCCCCTCTTAAATCGGGCAATTTACCGTCAGGATAAGCTTCTGCTAACTTTGGGTACTGTAATTTATCAAAAGCTGAACCGTTACAAGTAAAATAGCCAGCAGGTGGATGAGGCAATGGCCAAGGAATAGGAGAACCAATAGGAACTTCACTGATTGTTTCAATTCGATTATCTGTATATTCACGTAATGAATTTACTATTTCCTGAGCAAGCTTTTGTGTAACTCCCAATGTATCACTATCACCAATCACATTTGTAAGCTGAACAACACCTTTTTGTGTTAATGAAGCATTGGGAATGTCTGTTGCAATTTTTTGTTCTAATGCTTGATTTAATTGTGCAGTAAGTTTGGCTATGTCCCCATTATCCAAAACCTCAGCGCCAGATTGTTCCGCAATAAAATTAGCTACAACAGATGATATTATTGATGATTGACGTAATACCTTATTTAGTACATGAGTAGAAACATTCTCTGGTGGAAACCCCGTCTGTAAATTCTGACTTTCTTCATATTTTTCTTGACTCACTACATTAGCATTATCACTAATAGAAAATGCTTTAAAATCATTTTTTTGATTCATATACCTTCCTTAAATAAAATAATACCATTTCATAATCAATATACTTAAATCAATATAAAAACAATCACCTTGCAACTCATGCCAATCAAAGTCTAGTTTAGAAAAAGAATAATGTGTTGTTCTTATTCCTTACAAGATTAATTAATTTTGTATGATTGATTACAATAAGCAATTCAATATCAATAAGTTATTAATCTCTCCCCTCTTTCATTTCTTACTGAAATTTTTTTATTCCAAGTTATAGACTGAATCTCTTTCAGTATCGTGGCTCTAACATCAACAAAACCATTGTATGAACGACCCGTTTATTCTGGCTATTGGCCGTTCCGGCATCTGAACATCAGACATTTGCAGAACGTCAACACGAATAAGTAATAGCTGGTATTTTTTCCATTCGAACAGAGAGGCTTTCTCTGACGACTTCTCAATCAACAGAGTTTTGTAGCAATGAGAGTGTTTCATTTGCTTGTTGTAACAATTCTGCTTGCTGTTGTTTTGCATCGTTGATTAGATGAAATTTTAATAGGTCTTTATCTTGAGGTTTTATTGTTTCAACTTATCGAACTGTTAGTTTCATATTTCTAGCATCCCTGTCCATCACAGCTATGGGGTACATTGGATAGATGCCAGTAAACAACAATGGAGATTGGTCAGGGATCTTTCTTTAATTTTATTGGGGAGGAGAGCGCAATACTGGCATATTAACATATTAATATTTAATAAATTAATTTTATTAAAAAAGTCACATACCCCCAGTTGTACCCCCACATTATTTTGCTACATCAAGTTTGGTCGGTTTTACGTAGAAATTAGATTTATAACTTTTTAATCATAACGTTAAAGCAAAAAAGCCATGAGATTTGGAAATGGTCAAATTTGGCTGCCATTTCACGCTCAAGGCTTCATATAAACATTTATCATTTTTACGAACTGGATCACAAATTAAAACGGGTTATTCCTGTGGTTTATCGCGAACCTTACGTTCAATTAACCAGCCATACATATCAAAGTAACGGCTAGGCCAGATTTCAGAGGGATGTATACCGAGATAATCCGCAATTATCCATTCGCCTTTAGGCCAGGGACGACTGAGAGTATTTGCTAATGTAGATGAACTGAGTCCCGACTCACGAGAAACTGCCGCTAAGGTTGTACCACGTTTGCGTAATGCGGCAATAATATCGGCCTGATGCCAGTCATTTTTAACATTATTATTCATTCCTGCTACCCCTTCCATTAATTAACATTGATGGTGGTGATTCAAGGCAGGGTTAGCAGACCGGGTAACTATGACCGGCGAGGCCGAAGCCTCCCCTGCCTGAATCACCATTGAAAGGGCGAATGCAGGCACACTGGTAAAACTTCTTACCAGTGTATAGTTACACAAGGCTGCTAAACCTTGACCATTGGTATTTGCCAATGGCGGGAATACTTTAACTGATTGTATTATCGGACTCATTAACCGAACGGCTAAGTTTAACGACTATAAACACGCTCAATATTCCGAATGCTTAATTCTTCAATCAGCCTGTTCATCAAATTTCCTTACTTATACCTGACAACATGCAATCTCTGGCGCGCGACAATTCGGACAAAACAGAAAATACCTGCTTTGTCCTTGACGAATATCTGTGCGCCAGAGTGAACGCAAGTTGAGGTATTACGGGGTATCGGTTGAGTACTTAGTACTGCCGCCTGCGTTTGCAGGTCATCCCCACCGGCTAAAAGCCAGCCTCGATATCGTCAAGTTCTCCCTTTTCAATCTAAAAATGCAGTGTCAGATTCACTGGGTAGTTAATCAGGCTAGAGCCTATCAGGGTTGCGTGGTGCTTTGGCTGCGGCGTCACTTTCAGCGGTAACCCGCCAAAAGTGACGCCTTGAGTTCCTCGAACTGTCAACAAAAACTGCGCAAATGTTGAAATGCCAACAGGCATAGCAAAACGCAGCCAGATTCAGTATCAAACTGTCGTCATGTTAATGGATTAGCTGTAGAGAAATTATCTGTCGAATAATTCAAACAGGGATAGATAAAAGTATGAGCGGATGTGCAAAAGCCATCCTGTTGTTCATTGAAGATAAATAGGATTTATGTTGATTTGAAATGCCAGTGTATGAACCCACGTTCAATACATTTCGGTAACAAGATAAAGATATCCTTTTGGGTTATCTATTAGTTTAAAAGAGACCTTCATTACCAGACAAGGGGTTTATGTCTGACAATATCTGCTTCCAAAGGTGGGCAAATGTACCGCAATTTTTGCTCTCTCTTTCAGGCTACGAGAGTTTTATTTCGCCACCCGAAGGCGATCCTGACAGGCGATGGATCATTGGTGTAAGTGGAATATTAGCGGCTGTGGTGAGTAGGGTCAACAACTTATGTTGTGGGTTAATTGAAATTTAATCCGTTAAATGTAACTTCATAATAAAACTAGTTTTTTCAGTCTAATCTAACTCATTTTAGCCCCATTGTGTGTTGGTGCAACTGATTGAGTTATATCGGTAACCTATTTTTTACCTGAATTTTAGATAAGGAATTCAGATAACTGCATAGTGGCACTAAAACGGAAAGTACGACACTGGTGAAACGGGTATAACTGAGAGAGTTGGGAAGTTATGATTGTGATATTTCCAGGCTACTCATAGAAAATTTTAACATTACGGTAATATATACCTTTTCATAATACTAAGAGTATCAATAGTGATTTTACCTTATCCCGCGCGATGAACGGGATAAGGAATACATCTATTATTTAAAAAAACATTTAATATTTTTAGGCGATATAAGTGAGTTTATTGACTATGTAATAACTAATATTTAGTCATTAATAATAGTCATACTTTTTATTATTCCTCTAATAAATACGATATAAGCATTATGTTTATAACGTAAAGATTTTAAATTAATATTCAACTAGTGAGGGGGTAATAAAATAAATTTTTTATTTTTACTTTAATTAATATATATTCAGTTTGCACTTTTATTTAAAGTGCTTTAATTAAATACCACTAATATCATTGAGGATGTAAATTATGAAAACCAAACAACCTTTAATTAAAACTTACGGATCATTTGTTTCCATTACTCTGCGTAAAAAATCTTCACCCGGTGATGGCACTCACGCTCGTGGGATCCGTCGCGGATAAGTATTGAAAGCGGAGATAAATAGGTAGCGCGTAAATTATAATCCTATTTATCTCCTATTGTTAATTAAATTTAATCTTATATTTTGGTTTATATTTAATATGAATAAAGAACATAAGGCTTTTATCAAGAAAAATAATGTCATATCCACCATTTTAGATGAGGATGAAATAGTGGTATTAGATAAAGATAGTGATGTGTATATTGGATTAGTTGGTGCGGCGAAAGATGTTTGGAGTTGTAAGTCTGAAATTATTTCATTTCCTGATGTTATCAAAGAATTGAAAATAGATGATGATATCGATATAGAAAATATAAAAGAAGCCTTTCATTTATTGGAAAAAGAGGGATTGATACTAGAATATGTTATCTAATGAAATAAAGATGCTATTAAATATGCACAAATTTATAAAGGCAATGAGCTTTTTAGAGAATAGCTCATTGGTTTATACAAAATTAAGTATCCAGTTCTATAAAGATTATTTAGGGAAAAATAAAAAATGTAATGCATTTGATTTTAACAAAAAAGTTTTTTTTATAAAATTTTTTTTGAAAATGATGCATGATAAAAATGGCATGTATAAAGAAGATAGTACGTGTTATACATTATCATTATGTATACAGCTATATTTATATTCAAATGGGTATGATTCAGATTTGATTTATGGATTGACAAAGGTTGATCAAAGAATATTTGGTCATGCGTGGGTTAAACTAAAAAGCTTAAATTCGAATAAAGAAATATTATTTAATCCGGGTAGGGTGGACCTAAAAGAAATGCAGGTTATTGATTCAAAAAACATGGCAGAGGATTTATTAAAATATGTCTTTAAATAAAAATAAATCATTTTGGATTGTGACTAATCTAGAGCATTCTAATGCTAAAAATTATATCCATAATTTAAAAGGTTTCTATGATAATTTGTATGATAGTCACGACTTCATCAGTTTTTCAGAGAAAAATAACAACTGTATCATTATATCTTCAAAAGTTAATCCACCTCTTATTTTTTTTAAAGGTCAAAAAATTATTTTAGATGGATGGATAAAAGAAGAGGGTTTAAGTTCTGTTATCGCGGGCAGAAAAAACAATGAAATATATGGGGAATTTTCTCTGGTGTATTTTAATGATGAAGGTTTGAATTTTGTTACTGATTTTTATTCATCAATACCCATTTATTATTTTTTTTACAAAAATAGTTATATCATAACCAATGATATAAGAGCAATTATAGTACATACTGACTTTTCAATAGATGTGAATTTTGAATCAGTGTTGTATCATTTGGGAAATGATATTGCTGTTGGAGAAAATGAATTGCCAGATAATAGTACTTTCTTTATGAATGTAAAAAAAATACCTAAAGGAAGTAAGTTAACAATAAAAAATAGTAAGTTCTCGATACAAGAAATTATTGATTATCATTTTGAAATTGATCCATCAAAAATGATTAAAAAAGATTTTGCCAGTCAGTTTAAAGAAAAATTTAGAGAATCAACAAGAGACAGAATGAACAATGGATTAACAGCAATTCATTTTAGTGGTGGTTTAGATTCAGGTAGTGTGCTAGCAACAGCAATGGAAAATAATTTAGACTATTTTTGCGTTAATATTAGTTTTAAAAATAATGACTTAATGTATAGCCAAGATTCAGAAATAGTCAATAAAGTATCAAAATACCTGAAAAAACCATCTTATATTTTATGGGCTGATAATACGTTAAGGTTTCAAAACGATTTAATAGATAATGACCCTCTAATCTATATTGATGGCCCGGAACCTCGCTCGAACAGTTTAGCATGCCTGCAATTAGATCAGCTTATAAATGAGTTAGGCGCTGTTCAGGCAATAACCGGGGAGTCCGGTGATGTGATCTTAGGTGAGCAGTTCGATGAAGTTATATTAGATTCTTTAATAAAGTCTGGTTATGCTAGAAATGCGTTTGAACTGTTCAGTACCATTAATAAAAAGAAAAAAATATCACCCTATAACATAAGTTATTATACGGATTTTTATAATTTATTTTTATCTAAATTTAATAGTCGGTTGGCAAAGAGTACATATTTAAAGACGCAGTGGAAAGATGAGATAATTAAAATCCCAAAGTATATTTATCAATCAAAAAACTTTTCAAATAATAAACTATATAGTGATAAATATAAAAAAATGTTGGACGGGCATAGATTTGCATTAGATTTTTTATGGCCAAAAGCGAGATATTTTGACTCTTTGAGTTTAAATAGTTTTATGACACACCCATTCTTAGATTTAAGATTGGTTGATTTTATTTTAAAAATACCTCCTCATGAACATTTATATCTGGAATCAATAAAATATGGTTCATATTATTCAAGTAAAAAATTAGCCAGAGAGTCATTTAGAAAAATATTACCTGAAATATTTAAATTTAAAAAAGAAAAAACCTCATATGAGGGAATGGCAAAAAAAATATTACTGAATTCTAAATTAGGTTTGAAAGAATTGTTTTTTTCTTCTGCTGATTGCTTAGTTTATGCGATGGGTTTGGTTGACAGAAAAAAATTTATCGAAGCCCTGACTATTTACCTGCTAAAAGCTGAAGATGTAAACTCAACGTTTGATGTAAATTATCAGTTTATACATAGTGTTATAACTCTTGAAATATGGTTGAGGAATATTACTATGGAAAAAAATAAACTCATTTCTCGTATTAAACCCACAAAGATCAAAATAAAAATTGATGTTGAGAAGATTAATTAATTATGAAAAAATCCTTAATACTCAAAAATGTTTTTTCAATTTTATTGAATGGAAAAAAAAGATATTTAATATTAATTATTCTTTTTCAAATCACATTAGGGGTTTTACCTGCAATAGTTTTATATTTAATGGGTTATGCAGTTAATAGTTTAAATAATGCAAGTTTATATTTATTAATAATATTTTTCCTCTGCATTTTAATTGTATTTACTGAAATAATTGAAATTATTGAAGCTGTTATGTCAAGCATATTGAGTGATTTTGCTAAAAAAAATGTAAAAAGTATTTTGATCGAAAAATCATCATCACCTGATAGTATAAATCATCTTAATGAAACTGATTTTCAAAATAACTTTTATTTAACTGAATCAAAAATAGATCATATAGCCGATTTTATTGGTGATTTATCGCAATTTATGACAGGATTGATCAGTATAATTTCAATTTCCACCTTACTATTTAGTTTGGATTGGTGGATCCCTTTTACTATTATCATAGGTATGTTTCCTATTATTTATGCAAGATTTAAAGCGGAGTCTAAAATTTGGGAAATTGAAACTCAGTTTTCTCCAGAGTTTAGTTCTATATCCAAATATTATGAGTATTTAACCAGAGTTGAACCATCGTATTCCATAAGAGTTGATAATTTTAGAAAGCTTTTATTTTCAAAGTGGGATTATATCTATAATTCTATTCTAAATAGAGTTTTTAAAGAAAGATTAAAAGGAATATTGTTTTTAATTTTTTGTTCCATTCCGGGATTATTTTTATTGATTTTCACCCTATATCAAACAAGAGAGAGTATTAATCCTACACCTGGAAATTTAATGATTATATTTGGTTCTATTATACAAATTCGTACTAGTTTGACGATGCTTATCGCCAACTTTTCACAGCTTATTTATGGTTTTTTATCAACCTCATCTCTTAGTAATATGGTTAATTTAAATTATAAATATAATAATATAGAGAGTGTGGGTGAAGAGAAATACATTATAATAATGAAAGATGTTGGTTTTTCGTATCACGAAAGCAGAGGGCGGGTTTTAAATGAAATTAATTTTATATTTAAAAAAAATACCACATATATTCTTGATGGAAAAAATGGAAGTGGGAAAAGCACATTTGCTAATATAGTTAGCGGGTTATATGCAAACTTTTCAGGTAATATTTTTTCAAGTATTTCTCACCATAAAATACTTTATATTTCGCAAAACCTTAAACCTTTGCCTATTAATTTAAGAGAATTTATTGATCCTTTTAATAAATTCAGTGATGGTGATATTTTAAAATCATTACAAAAGTTTGAATTGGGTTTTATTTCTGAATCTTATTTTAATTATCATTTAATTGAAGGATTTGAACACTTTTTGAAATTATCTGGCGGGCAGTGGCAGAGGCTTTTAATGGCTAAATTACATTTGAATTATTTAAATTATGAACTAATTATATTAGATGAAATAAACTCATCGTTAGATTCAAATGGTGATAATTTACTTTACATGCTTATAAACTATTTGAATTCAAAAACAACTTTAATTATTATTAGCCATAAAAAAATATCAGCCCATTTGACTGGACATTTCATTAACATTGATTTATTGGCAAAATAGGAAAATACAATGGTATTAAAAGTGAAAAAATTTACTGAAGATGAATACAATAACTATGCGGAATGGTTCAATGATGAAAGTATCTCAAGGTTTTTAGGGGAAATTGATACTGAGTGGTTGGATTATGTTTTAAATGCTGTTGAGATATCTCAGTTGTCATTTTATGATGATAATAGGTTTATTGGTGTGGTCGGGATTTACTTACCCAATCCTGAACATAACTATTACACAATACTTGATTTCGCTATTAATCCTATTGCCCAAAAACAGGGGTATGGCACTGCGATTATTCATTATTTAATGAACTCTGATGACTATAAAGAAACGAATATTTGGAAAGCCATAGTCTCTCTGGATAATAAAAATGCCCGTTCATTTTTTAAAACAAATGGGTGGAAATATGAAGGTTTTGAAGATGATGATTACATTAAAATTTTATTTAAAAAATAATTTCTTTAATATTGTTACTTTCTTACTGATTATTTTATTTGGCTCGTTTGTAAATAATAGTTATGCGTCATCAAAAGAAAATCATATTAACACTCTTCTCATTTATATCATAGGTGGTGATATGGAATCTGATTTCCAAATGGCTACCGATGATATTCAAGAAATACTTTCCGCTAAAAAGCCGGATAATTTAAATGTGATAATTCAAACAGGTGGTGCTTTGAAATGGCATTTATCGCAAATTAAAAAAAATAACATTCAGAGATGGAAAGTTACTAATAATCAGCTGGTCTTAATAGAACAGCTTCCTAATGCAAATATGGATAAGCCTGATGCTTTATCTTCTTTTATTAAATGGGGGATAGGGTACTCTCCATCTGATTCCTATTATATGTTATTTTGGGGGCATGGTTTAGGCGCGGCAGGGGGGTATGGTGGTGATGAGAATTATGGTAATAAAAAAATGAGTATAAATGACATTTTCCTTGCATTTAAAAATGCGGATTTAAAACAAAATAATTTTGAAATCATTGGCTTCGATAATTGTAAAATGGCAAGTCTTGAAATAGCTTATATTCTTAAATCTTATGGAAAGTATTTGGTTAGTTCAGTAGATTACACCCATAAAAATGGATGGAATTACAAAGATATTATTGAATCATTTGGTTTATATTCTTCTTCAGAAGCCATTGCAGCAAAAATTTTATCATCTTACGTAGAACAATCTATCACTCAAAATGAAGCTACCGATGATATTCAAGGCTCTGTGATAAATTTGAGTCAAATAAATGATGTTGCTGAATCTGTTGGAAACATATTTCATAAATTATCTTCTCATATAAAAGATATAGACTATTTTGATAAAATATATAATGCAAGAAAGGCGACGGAAGACTATGAAGATGAGGCGAATATGGTTGATCTCTATGATTTTATAAAAAATATCAAAATGGAATATCCTCATTCAATTTCTGATGCAGATTTAATTTTATTAGAAAATACGATCAGTAAATCAATTTTATTGAATATCAAGACGCCTGAACATCTAAAAGGCAAAGGCATATCAATATATTTTCCTTTCCATAATGTATGTGATTACCCTGAATATATAGAAAAGTATTTTAAAAACAGCCGCTTTTTCTCTATGGATTATAGAGAAAGTATTTATGAATATATTTCCAGGAGTGATAAATTAAAATGTAATAAAGCTATTTTTAATGTCAACTAGTAGTTAATCCAATCTATTAATTCAAATTCAAGATATCAGGTTTATCATGGTGTTACTGATTGGTATTACTGATTGGTATTACTGATTGGTATTACTGATTGCCGGCCATTTTTACGCCGTTAATCAGCAATGGCATTGAGAATGGCGATAATTGTCAATATAACTTTTCATAATTATGAGAGTTTCATATTTCCTATTCCTTTCCAACGGTAATCCTCCCATTTTTCATGGAGGTTAAAAGTAGAATTTAAGCAGCGCGTAGTAAATGCTGCTTTGGGGTATAACCCCCTAATGCCATATTGGGCCTTTCATGATTATAAAACCACTGCCATTTTGTTGCAGCATCTTGTAATTCACTCAAAGAGGTAAATAAATATTGCCCTAACCAGTCATAGCGCACCGTTCGATTATAACGCTCAACATAGGCATTCTGTTGCGGCTTCCCAGGTTGGATAAAATTCAGCTGGATTTGATGTTGCTTCGCCCAGGCCTGAAATTCTGTGCTGGTATATTCGGGACCGTTATCACAACGAATTGACATTGGCTTGCCCCGCCATTCTATCACCTGCTCCAACGTCCGTATGACACGGTGACTGGGTAAGGAAAAATCCACCTCAATAACCAGTGCTTCACGATTAAAATCATCAATGATATTAAGCAAACGCACTGAGCGTCCATCCGATAACTGATCGTGCATAAAGTCCATTGACCAGCCTTCATTGGGAGCCTCAGGGACTTTCAACGGTTCAGGTTTTTCGCGTTTTAAGCGTTTTTTGGGTTTTATGCGTTTGTTCAGAGCCAGTTCACAATAAATCCGGTAAACACGTTTATGGTTCCAAAGAAAGCCTTTCACATTACGTAGGTACAGGTAGCAAAGCCCGAATCCCCAGTTACGTTGTCGTTCTGTTATCGTGAGTAACCAATCCGCAATCAGCTGATTTTCTGAAGATAACTGAACCTTATAATAATAACAGCTTTCACTGATCCTAAAGAGCCGACATGCCCGGCGAATGCTAATGGACTTATGCTCAACCGCGTCTTTTGCCATCTGCCGACGTTGAGCGGGCTTTACCACTTTTTTGCCATAGCCTCCTGAATAATCTCGGCTTTTAACCGCTCTTCAGCATACATCTTTTTAAGGCGTCGATTATCTTCTTCCAGTTCTTTCAAGCGGGTCATCAAAGAGGCATCCATTCCGCCGTACTTGGCCCGCCATTTGTAAAAACTGGCGCTGCTTATGCCATGTTCACGGCACAGTTCTGGAATGGGCGTACCAGCTTCAGCCTGTTTCAGAATGGCTAAGATCTGACTGTTGGTAAAACGTGACTTTTTCATAAGATTTCAATCTCCTCTGATACTTTAAGCGTATGAGAAAATTCTACTTATGAACACTCCGGTATTTAGGGGGATTACCAGTTCCTTCTACCACTTCATATGTCATGATTTTACCCAATAATTTTATTTAATAAGATTTCTGTCAAACTTTGTGGAGAACTTTCTTTTTCAAAATGCTCTATTTCAAGTTTTACACACTTATGGCCTGTTATTGATGTAAACATGACTTTATTTTCTTGGTTAAACTCACCATTAAGGACTGAACCATCATCAAGCGTGGCAATACATTTTATGCCGCAATAATCAATATCAGGGGCAACACTAAAACCAATCCATTTTTTTGTTTCTGAGAGTAATTCCTGCGGTTCTGTTTTTCCTGAAGAGGGTGCTGTATTTTGATAACTATCAGGAATGGAGGGAATAAAATTTGCTCCGCAAGGACAAATACTCTGGCTATCTAAAGTTCCTGCCAGTTTAATCCCCATATCAAAAAAGCAACTCACACCACCTACGATAGAAAAGTTGCCTGAGTAGTTTCCACAAGTAACAAGGGAACCTTCTACCGCTGCCTGCCGTCCATAAAATGTAATATTACTGGTTCCTGTAAGGATTGTTCCTTTACAGCTTGTCTTATCCCCTACAGTCAAAAAGTGTCCTATAGCCATACTTCTTTCTCCCTATCTCGATACAATTTTATACTGATAGAACAATTTATGAACGCCATGATATACCAGAAAATTTTAAGCATTCCACTATGAACAAGGATTATTCAATAAAAATGTGATAATTATCAGTTTTAATATAAAATCAAATAATTACATGCTTTAAATTTAAAGTAATACAACAAATTAAATTCACACTGACGCGCTGCGCTTGTCTTCTCCGAGTTACCGGGCTAATGCATTAACCCAGTAACTCGGAGATCTGAAAGATCACCAGCCAAAGAAAACATTTTTCCTACCCCCCTCCCTATTAAAGAATTATGGATAAAACTGTTCACCTTTGAATAATTTTATTTAAATTCATATTGTTAAAGGGTGATGAGTTGAAATTAAACTCTTCACCCAACCGTTCACCTCCAACTAGAAAAAAGGTGAACAGTGATGAATAGTTGTGAACAGTTTAAAAATAACTATTCACCCTATAATACTTTGATATATTTGGTTTAAATCATAGGGTGAACAGTGGTGAACACTTTTTTATATTTCTTTGAAAAATATCTGTAATCAGAAAAAAATTATTCTTCTGGCAGGCTATTTCTTGTCAGTTTCGGCATCCATTCGATAGCGGTATCACGATTCAGGCTCAGATTGCTACGAATACCCTGTTTACTTTTCTTGCGTAAATATTGCTGGCTGTATTCTGCCAACGCGCCCGGCATATCCATGCCAAAACGAGTCACGGAAACAGGTTTATTCAGGTTATTGCCTTTCATATAAGCAAGGTAGGCGTGATAAAGGTACTTACGAGGGTTGAACGGCATAATTTCCGCATTGCCGATTAACAAGCCGTCAGCTTCATGGGAAGCAATAAGATAACCGCAAAAATCGACCAGTGGATCTGTACCGCGTTTGATATCCAGCGCCTCCGCAGATTTCTGTTGCTCTGCCAGTAAACGCCTCGCTGATTGTGGATCAGCAAATCGATGCAGCAAATGCCGGATAATCACGGGCAATTCTGCTGCGATTTTATCCCGCAGGAGTGGATCACGTTCATTCTCTGGTACAACTTCGGAAAAGTTGAAAATCACGCGACGTCGTGACACTCCACCACTGCGATCACTGAAACTCATGGCATTATTATTTACTGCCAGTACAACAGCAGGAATACGGGTTGAATAGGGTTGTTTATGCTTCGGATCAATAGCAACTTCATCACCGCCTGTAATCGCCTTGATGCCGGAACCGTCACCCATATAGCGAGTTTGGTCTGGCAGGATAATCAGCGAATAGCCGACAATCAACGCCCGTTCCCGTGGATTTTCCAGTGCAGCCATACTTGCGGAAACAGTATTTCCTTTACCTGCCAGCATTGAACAAATTTCGGCAAAGATGCTTTTGCCACTGCCTCCAGCTCCGGTGACTTCCAAAAAAAGTTGCCAGTCATAACGGTTCGCCAGCACCATAAACAGCGCCGCTAGTACTCTATATGCTTTGTTTTCACAGTTGGCAGTTGTTTGATTAAGCCATCGCCAGAACTGTGGCGCGTGATCTTGCAGGGTTTCCCCCGAAACAGGGGAATTGAATTCAACGTCATTGGCAAGCAATAGCCAGTCATTTTTGCGGTGAGGCCGGAACTGACAGGCTTTTAGGTCAAATACGCCATTACTGAATCCGATTAAGTGGCGTTCAGGTGTTTGCATCATGGGAAGCTGTAATTTCAGGGCATCCACGGCTGAACTAATACCATGCGGTGAATACGGTAATTTATCTTCCATAAAGGCAGCGACCATTTCCCGCCTTAAATCACGGTCACTGACCGGACGCCAGATAATACCGTCATAGTGATGAACCGTTTCCGAAGCACTATCTAGTGCCAGATCACCGTTATAACGTGCCAGCAATACTTCCCCGCGCTGGCTGGCTCCCATCTGGCATAGTGTCAATTTTGCATGCTCGGCATCATTATTAAGCTGAATGGCTGCTTTTTTCTTGGTTAATGCTGGCTGATAAAGCCCCTGAGCAAAGACTTGTTGTGCTATTTCCACGCCGTGTTGCTGGCGATAATCGTCCCAATCAGCTTTATACTCTGTAGGCGGTAACGTTACCCATCCGCTGATCGCTATGGCGGTTTTCTCTGCTGCAACCTTGCCTATATTCTTTTTCAGCCTGCTATTTTTGTCTCGTTCTTCCGGTTCGTGCCAGTCGTTATCGGCGGCAATGATGATTTTCGCCTTTGGATATTGCGCTCTAACCTGCTCGGCAACAATCAATAGATTACTTTCATCAATCGCTGCCAATACCACGCCTTTATATAGTTGACTGACAGTTAAAGCTGTAGCGTAACCCTCGGTAATGATGATTGTGTCTGGCGTTCCGGTAATCTCAGTGATCGGAATAAAACTGCCTTTTTTCTGCGAACCGGAAACAAGACGTTTTTCGCCGTCCGGCTTGATGGTCTGTGCGCCCATGATTGTGCCGCCCAGCGTTTGAGTCACCAGCAATAAAGAACCGTCTTTTAACAATCGCTGATTGGAACATTGCAGCCCCTTTTTCATCAGATATTGAGATTCACCCGTAACAGCAGTAGCAACCAATGCAGTGATGCGTTCTGCGATTGGTTTAGCGCTATGATTTGGAGTGTTAGTTGGCTTGGGTTCTGGCAAAGGCAATGCCTGCGCATCTGCAACAACTTTTGCAGCCTTAAAAACCGAAACTCCTTTGGTTTTTGCCACTAAATCCAGCCCATCACCATAGTTCGGAGCATCACATTGGCGACAATGCCAGTTGCCATAATGGTGATCGTCGATAAAGTGGAAACGGTCAGTGCCACCGCAGATAGGGCAAGCACCATGTTTACCCTTTGCCGGAATATCAATACCACAGGCAGGTAGCAGATTTTCCCAGTGATACATGGCGGATTTTTTTACAGTTTTGATAAGTTCGAGCGGTTTTTGTTCGTCTGTTTTATCTGAAGATGTAAATTTAGGGTGAGTTTGGTTAGACTGTGTATCAGCCATCATCGTTACCTCATTTAACGGTTTGGTCAGACGCCTCAGATGTGTACCAGCACACTGAGGCGTTGCTTTTTATGTTACTTTTCTTAAAAAATCTCTATCTTTATGCCCTTTTGCCAAATTTCCCGATCAGCACATTTTCTTCGCCTCGTTCCAGCATTTCCATATAATCGGCATACCATTGCAGCATTTCCCGGCGACCATCCAGATATTGGGCGTGGTTGTAAGTGCCTCGAATGCTGTTTTTATCGACGTGCGCAAGCTGTTTTTCAACCCATGCCGTGTTGAAGTCTTGATCGTGCAGGATAGTACTCATGGTGTGACGGAAGCCGTGGCCTGTGGCTCGACCTGAATATCCCATACGGCGGATCATGGTATTGATTGCCATATCAGATATATGCTTTCTGTAATCTGTACGGCTTGGAAAAACATATTGATAACTGCCGCTGATAGGCTGAATCTGCTTCAATAAATCGATAACTTGCTCTGATAACGGCACTACATGAGTACGGCGCATTTTCATTTTTTCGGCTGGAATTGTCCAAACAGCCTTATCTAAATTAATTTCTGCCCATTCAGCTTTGCGAAGTTCTCCCGGACGAACGCCCGTTAATATCAGCATACGCAATGCCGTTCTGACTATCTGACTTCCCATGTATTTATCAATGGAACGGAGAAATTCAGGTAATTCATCTACTGAAAGGTGAGCGTAGTGTTCGCGTTGATGAGGGATAAAGGCGCTCGCTAAATCTGGAGCGGGGTTATATTCGGCTCTGCCAGTAATGATTGCATATGTCCAAACTTCACCACAGCGTTGGCGGACTTTCTTTAATTTATCGGTAACGCCTCTCTTTTCCATAATAGAAAGGAGGTCTAATAATTCGAGGGGTTTTATTTCAGCAATCGGGCGATGACCAATATAGGGGAAAACGTCTTTTTCGAATGCGTCCATCATATCTTCACGATAACCAACAGACCACCTGTCTTTTCTTCCCTCGTACCATTCACGCGCAATGCTTTCAAAGGTGTTACTGATTTCTCCCTGAGCTGCAAGTTTTTTCTGTTTTTTATCTTGGTTGGGATCAATACCTTCGGCTATCAGTTTCTTGGCTTCATCACGCTTTCTTCTGGCCTCTGCCAACGTAATAAGCGGAAAAGTACCAATAGCAAGTAACTTTTCTTTTCCTGCAATGCGGTATTTCAGCCGCCAGTATTTAGAACCGGTTGTCTTTACCAGCAGGTATAAACCGCCGCCATCCGACAGCTTAAAATCTTTATCTTGGGGTTTTACTGTTTCAACTTGTCGGGCTGTTAGTTTCATATTTCTAGCATCCTTGCCCCTCACAGTAACGGGGGTATTTTTTTAGGGGGTACAGAAAGTTACCCCTATATACACCCCCTGACTGGGGTACATTGCAATAGATGCCAGTAGACGTTAGTAGCGCTTTATTTGGGAATTTTCGTTGATTTTACTGGGGAAAGTAGACTTTAAGTGATGCTGCTAGAAGTGTAGATGGCGGAGGAGGAGAGATTCGAACTCTCGGATGGTTTCCCATCGGCGGTTTTCAAGACCGCTGCCTTAAGCCGCTCGGCCACCCCTCCGCAATGGCGTGCACTATAAACAGCCCCGAGACAGATGTAAAGCCTCCTCCTGTTCAATTGCCGTAAATTTACCCTTTTTCATGGTCGTTGGCTTATTTTATCCTCATATGTGCATACCATTCTTGGGTACAGAAGTGATTTTTGCTAAATTACGGCTACTTTTCTTTGATGGTTATTAATGATTATGTTGGTATTCGAAGGTCAAGAAATCGAAACCGATGCGCAAGGTTATCTGAAAAACAGTAGTGACTGGCAGGAAGCAATAGCTTTACTCCTCGCCGAACAAGAAGAAATCACTTTGACTGAACAGCATTGGGAAGTCATTCGTTTCATCCGGGAATTTTATAAGGAGTTTAATACATCCCCGGCTATCCGTATGTTAGTAAAAGCAATCGCACAAAAGTATGGCGAAGAAAAAGGCAACAGCCGCTATCTTTACCGTCTGTTTCCCAAAGGGCCGGCAAAGCAGGCAACTAAAATTGCCGGGCTGCCGAAACCGGTAAAATGTATCTAATCAACAACCTAGCTCAGTGGCGGACGCTAAAATCTGCAACATCCTCCACTGTGCAGGATTGAGATGAAAAGTTATCTATTCGAGCTCCCGGTGGGCCACCCTGCTCCAGCCAATGGGTTAATTTATTTAGTTGTTCACTGTCACCATAAGCTACGATTTTGACACTGCCGTCATGCAAATTACAAACATAACCTGTCAGCTTATTAAATTTCGCCCAACGAAAAGTTTGATAGCGAAATCCAACTCCCTGAACCCGCCCATAAACATAAATTGTTATCCCATATTTAATCATAATTACCCCCTATCAACCCAATCACCTTGCGGTATCGCTCACATATATAGTTAAGCACACGACTGTTGGTTGTGTTTTATATTTACTACAGCTAACCTGAAATAGATGAAGTTATACTCGCAATTAAAGCAAAAAAAAGACTTCAACCACCGGGTATGCTCTTGTAATTCACCTTACTGCCCTTATATCAATGTCAATGCAAGATCTTTTTTGGAGGTGACTATGATTATCGCCAGCAAATTCGGTATCGGCCAACAAGTACGTCACAAGCTTCTTGGCTATTTAGGAGTCATCGTGGATATTGATGTGGAATATTCTCTGGAACAACCCCAAGAGGATGACATTGCATCCAATGCCACCTTGCGTTCCGCTCCCTGGTATCACGTTGTGATGGAAGATGACAACGGTCAACCTGTACATACTTATTTGGCTGAAGCACAATTAGCCTATGAAACATCTGATGAACATCCAGAGCAACCTTCTCTAGATGAACTAGCAGAATCCATCCGCAATCAGCTACTGGCCCCAAGACTGCGCAATTAATCCTCTATTTATACCAAACAGCCTAGGCAGTTATTGTGTTTTAAGCTGCCTGTACGGCAGTGCACACCGAAAGCCACTGTCGATGCTGTTTTCAACGTTTCTAAGCTGCCTGTACGGCAGTGCACTTTGAAGCCCCGGTAAGCGAGGTTGTGATTCACTTTCTAAGCTGCCTGTACGGCAGTGCACAACACTTCTATTATAGCTATGTTGTGCCTCTTTTTCTAAGCTGCCTGTACCATGCCGGCATCGTATTCAAACCGGCCTGACCTTTCTAAGCTGCCTGTACGGCAGTGCACGTCCCAAGCGTCTGACGATTAATTTAATTCCATTTCTAAGCTGCCTGTACGGCAGTGCACTAACGTAGAGATTTTCCCTGTAACAATAATAGTTTCTAAGCTGCCTGTACGGCAGTGCACAGCAAGTCCTCTACGCTAATTTGATCATTCACTTTCTAAGCTGCCTGTACGGCAGTGCACTTTTTATCTGGTAAGTAAAAGTCTTCCCTCATTTTCTAAGCTGCCTGTACGGCAGTGCACATGCAAATTCAACTATTTTTAACATGCTGACATTTCTAAGCTGCCTGTACGGCAGTGCACGATGATTATCAATCAAAGCACCTGTCGATAAATTTCTAAGCTGCCTGTACGGCAGTGCACAATTACATTTTTATGAATTGATTGATTTTAATTTTCTAAGCTGCCTGTACGGCAGTGCACAGTCCCGTGTGTCACAGTTGCGCCGATACTACTTTCTAAGCTGCCTGTACGGCAGTGCACAAATAGAGCCGAATTTTAACAAATTTCAGTGATTTCTAAGCTGCCTGTACGGCAGTGCACAGAAAAGTTCAATTCGGTGATGGATATTCCCATTTCTAAGCTGCCTGTACGGCAGTGCACTTCGGCCATTCGGAATCAAAGCAAATCCCGCATTTCTAAGCTGCCTGTACGGCAGTGCACTTTCACACTGTTCAGCAATGTAAGAAACTGACGTTTCTAAGCTGCCTGTACGGCAGTGCACATGGATGGGGTATTCACTGGCGATACTCTTTTTTTCTAAGCTGCCTGTACGGCAGTGCACTTCAACGCAAATAACATGGTCGATGGTTTTATTTTCTAAGCTGCCTGTACGGCAGTGCACTAAAACAACGCATTCCGCATTAATTCTTGCACTTTCTAAGCTGCCTGTACGGCAGTGCACATGAAACAAATTACAAATATATATCACTTACTTTTCTAAGCTGCCTGTACGGCAGTGCACATAATGGCCTCCATTAAACTAATGCGGGTTGCTTTTCTAAGCTGCCTGTACGGCAGTGCACTTTATAACAAAGTAACGCCCATGCCGCGTAAGTTTCTAAGCTGCCTGTACGGCAGTGCACATTATTTCCCTAGTGCGTAGGGAGGTCAGGAGTTTCTAAGCTGCCTGTACGGCAGTGCACGAACAATAGCGGCAGTCCCTACATTCAATTTTTTTCTAAGCTGCCTGTACGGCAGTGCACTGTTACATATTAACCTTAAGTTGCTGACTGTTAAAGAATATAGTGATAAAAAATGAAAAAACCCTTTTTTTAGGAGATACTTTATTTTTCTTTTAAATCAATAGGTTATTTTTTGATGATAAAAAAGGGTTAAAACTGGAGTACAGCAAAAACACCTATCTTATAGCAATAAAAGTGTTGATTCTGGCAAAACTTAGCAACCATAAGAACAACTAAAATTGCCTTAAGATATTGTAATAACTGTAAAAGCAGATTTTATAAGATGTCTGGAACAGTAAACTCAATATCCAACTTAAACATTATTTGAACACCTGGAACCCGGACACCACTTTTCATCCAACGCCTTAAGTTTGTATTAGATATTGGTGCCAGGCTCCCTTCGTCCATTGATTAGACACTAAGTAACTACAAGCTGAAAAATATTATTTTTCGAGTCCCAATCTTGGAATTTCAATTTTTGGGCAGCGATCCATAACAACATCCAGACCTGCTTCCTCTGCCAATACTTTTGCTTGCTCGTTAATAACACCAAGTTGCAACCAAAGAACATCTGCCTTGATATCTATAGCTTCTTGCGCAATGTTATATGCAGCTTCAGCATTACGGAATACATCAACCATATCAACAGCCTGTGGAATATCTGCCAGTTGTGCATATACTCGTTGGCCAAGCAGTGTTTGTCCGGCAAGCTTCGGGCTGACAGGAATCACCTGATAGCCTTGTTCCAGTAAATAAGCCATAACTTTATAACTTGGACGAGTAGTTTTTTCACTCGCACCTACCAGAGCGATTGTTTTTACTCGTTTTAGTATGTCTGCAATTTTCTGGTCACTCATTCACTCCTCCTTAAATTCAATATTTTTACTTTGTTTATTTATTACAATGTATATGATAAACATTGTTATCAATTAAGCTCACTGCTTTCGAAAACACAATAACGATTACTAAAGGTATCCTCATGGAATTGACAACCCGTACAATGGCAATCGCTAAAAATATAGCGCTTATTGCACATGACCACTGTAAAACTTCGCTACTAACTTGGTCCAAAAAACATAAGAATTTACTCAAGAAACATCATTTATACGCTACCGGCACAACCGGTAATCTGATTCAGAACGAAACCGGATTATCCGTTACCAATATGCTTAGTGGCCCAATGGGTGGAGATCAACAAATTGGTTCTCTAATCTCAGAAGGGAAAATTGATATGTTGATATTTTTCTGGGACCCGCTTAATTCCGTACCTCATGATCCTGATGTAAAAGCACTGCTGCGCCTTGCTACAGTATGGAATATCCCTGTTGCAACCAATCTGGCCTCTGCGGATTTTATTGTTAGTTCTCCTCTGTTTTCTGAATCAGTAAGTATTCAAGTGCCTAATTATCAACACTATTTGAATGAGCGTCTGAAATAAGTCTTTACAACATATACCTACAACTACACGTTTTCTCCAAGTCAGATACTAGGAAAAAACAAGAGTGGGATTTACAGAAAAGATATCCCATGATAGCCCTGAATATTTCAGCCAGGCAAAACCTCAAGGTTTACGTTGAACAGGCACATTTAGCCGTTCTAATTGATGCACAAACACCGATGGATTCTTCTTGTCCTGCATCAACCACACCTGTTTCTTTGCTCTTGTTAATGCAACATACAAAAGGCGACGCTCCTCCGCATTCGGAAAATCTTCCGGCGACGGCAATAAAACCCGGTCTATGACAGATTCCCTTTCTGGTGTAGGAAAACCATCTTGCCCCTGATGCAAACCAAGAATAATGACGTAATCCGCTTGCCGCCCTTTGGATGCATGGATAGTCATAAACTCTATTTTCAGTTTAGGCCAGCGAGTTGCTGCTTTTTTCAGTAATTCAGGTTTTAAATAGTGATAACGTGCTAGTAATAAAATCGTTTCCTGCTCGGTGACATAACCACTCATTTTATTCAATAAAGATTCAAGCTGATCTTCTGGCAGGATGACAATTGATTTTTTATTACCCTTAATCAAACTATTTAGTGGCTTCCTCAACTGATTTGGGTTTTGTTGCACAAACGTGTTAGCAACCTCACCAATCCTATCATTAAACCGATAAGAGATATCCAATATACATTCGGCATCTTTACCAAAATGATCAGCAAATACGGTAGTCAACATCGATTCCGCACCACTGAAACGATATATTGCTTGCCAATCATCCCCTGCGGCAAACAGACAGCTTTGGCTATTTTGCGCTCGCAATGCAGTGAGCAATTTGGCCCCTAATGGTGAAATATCCTGAAACTCATCGACCAGAATATGCTTCCACGGGCTGATAAACCGTCCTTTATCCAGAATATTCACTGCCTGATGGATTAACCCTGAGTAATCAACAGCACCTTCTGTTTTTAATTCAGATTTCCACGCTTTTAATAAAGGCCCCATCAGGCGAATACATTTTTGAAACCGATCCAGATACTCTTCCTGAGCTTGCTCTATCATCGCCTTCTGACTACCACCATGTATACGCATCAAACCCAACCAACGCTCAAGCCGGTCTGACAAACGGTCAGCAAGTTGTTCATCGTGCCAAAATTCACCTTCCGGCACTTCCCATTTCAACTCTTCCGTCAGGCATTCCCGCCAACCTTTGGCCTGTGCTTTCTTCTCACTGCATTGTTGTTGCCAGTGTTTAATCAGAAAATCTCTTCTTTTTTGTTCGTCAGTTTCCAATTCACTGATTTTTGGTACTTTATTACTTCCTTGCTGAATGATATGCAACGCCAGAGTATGAAACGTTTTTACTTTAATATCATTCACATCAAGACGGATATGAATCCGTTCATTCATCTCACTTACAGCCTGATTATCAAACACCAACAGCAATATTTGTTCGGGAATCACCTGTTGGCGAAGTAATAACCAACCCGCTCTCGCAACTAACACAGATGTTTTTCCACTCCCCGCGCCAGCTAGGACCAGAACTGAATTTTCACCGTTAACAACCGCCAAACTCTGAGAAAGATTTAACGGAGATGTTTCTACCCGCTGAAAAAAGTCACGATGTTGCTCCAACATGCGTTCTGTCCATTGCAGATTCATTTTTTCAACAAGCTTTTCGCCATTCTCAAGCCAGCGCAAACACGTTTGATAATCATCCCGGCAATTATCAAATTGTTCCAGACGCTGTAACAGCAATGGTAAAGCCTGAAATGCTGCCTGAATCCGCTGCTGTAACTGGAGCAAATCCGCTTTTTTAAACCAGCGATTCTGCTGGTCAATTTTGTTGATTTCACTAATCTGAGTTGCCAGTACATTAGCACTAATATCACTCATTTCCTGGCTCCATTTCTGCCATTCACCAAGCAGATAATGGTAAAAACGCTGAGTTTGCTGCCATTCAGTGCCATGAAGACGAACCGCTTGTCTATCGGGCAGTTCAAACTCTAACTCCCCCCAGACAATACCTCGTTTACATTGAATATTAATTAACTGGTTAAATGGGATAAGGTATTGATGCTTTTCACCACTGACTTCAATACCCGCATTCAACAAACGCACCCGATTATAAGGATGCTGAGCAAGACGTTGGCCAATTTGTGTTGCTTTAAGTTCCATTATCGAGCGCCATACCTAAAAAATGTTTTATACGAGTTTTTTATCACTAATAAACCTTTTATCATAATGTTACTTATGGCCGTTATTATTACCTCAGAGGTATTTTGTGCTAACTGTTTTATCTAGTCTGCGCCGTTTTCTTTATAACAGTCATTTTCTCTATTATAACCGTCTCCTAATAGCCTTGACTGGAACAACATTAGTACCTTGGTTTCTGGATCAAGAGCCTAAAATAACTATCTCATTGACCTTGGGCGTTGTTGCCGCAGCACTCGCCGATCTTGATGATCGTCTGACTGGTCGTTTACGTAACCTAGTTATCACACTGATTTCTTTCTTTATCGCTTCCGCCTCTATTGAATTACTGTTCCCCTATCCCTGGCTTTTTACCGCCGGGCTGGCGTTATCCACTTGCAGTTTTATCTTATTAGGAGCCCTCGGACAGCGTTATGCCACTATTGCATTTGGTGCGTTGTTGATCGCAATTTATACCATGCTTGGTTCGTCTATTTTCCCACTATGGTATCAACAACCCCTATTCCTGCTGACAGGTGCAATCTGGTATAACCTGCTAACCCTAATGGGTCATTTGCTGTTCCCTATCCGTCCGTTACAAGACAATCTAGCGCGTTGTTACCAACAACTTGCAATTTACCTTGATGCTAAAGCTAATCTGTTTGATCCCGATATAATAGAAGAAGGATACCAACAATCCGTCGTTAATGTGGCAATGGCAAACAGTGTCTTAGTTAACACGCTAAATCAAGCCAAAACCTCCCTACTGACCCGTCTGAAAGGCGATAGCAGCCAACGAGGAACCAACCACACTCTGCACTATTATTTTGTTGCACAAGATATTCACGAACGTGCAAGTTCATCCCATGTGCAATATCAAAGCTTACTGCACACTTTTCGTTACAGCGATATTCTGTTTCGCTTTCAACGTCTTCTCTCTATGCAAGCCCGTGTATGTGAACAAATTGCTCAATCGATACTTTGGCACAAACCATACCAACACAATCCGCATGTCGAACGTGCATTTAGCTATTTGGAAAGTTCCCTACAACAACTCAGTAAACAACAGAAACATAACCTCAAGATTACCGCCTTATATAATTTGCTGAAAAACCTACGCGCGATTGATGCGCAATTAGCTAGCATGAGTTCTGGACAATACAATCTTCCCAGAGACAGAAAAGATGAGACTCAACTATCTGACGAAACGCTGACTGGCTGGCGTGATATCTGTTTAAGGATCAATCGTCACCTAACCCCGCAATCAGCCCTGTTCCGCCACGCAATCCGTATGTCTGTTCTGTTATGTAGCGGCTACACCATGATCCAGTTGTTGGATTTACAACATGGATATTGGATTTTACTAACCAGTCTATTTGTTTGCCAACCCAACTACAGCGCTACTCGCCGCCGTTTGACACTGAGGATAATAGGAACCATTGCCGGTGTATTGATCGGCTTGCCAATCCTTTACTTTGTGCCATCAATTGAGGGGCAACTGGTGCTAATTGTTATTTCTGGTGTATTGTTCTTCGTCTTCCGCAATACCCAGTATGCACATGCCACTCTGTTTATCACATTACTGGTACTATTATGCTTCAATTTGTTAGGTGAAGGCTTTGAAGTCGCATTACCAAGAATTATTGATACATTAATTGGTTGTGGTAGCGCTTGGTTAGCGGTAAATTTCATCTGGCCAGACTGGAAATTCCGCCAGTTATCACGAGTGATAAATCGGACGATGAACACCAATTGTCGCTACCTTGATGCCATTTTAGCTCAATATTATCAGGGAAAAGATAATGGATTGAACTATCGAATTGCCCGCCGTGATGCCCATAATAGTGACGCAGAACTGACATCCGTTATCTCAAACATGTCTGCCGAGCCGAAAAGTGACCAAACTACTCAAGAAAAAGCATTCCGGCTATTGTGCCTAAATCACACCATGTTAAGTTACATCTCAGCGCTGGGGGCACACCGAGATAAACTGGATAATAAAGTCACTCTAGACATTCTTAATGATGCTGTTTGTTATGTGGATACAGCATTAAAACCTGCATTAATAGATGATGATAGAATTAAGCAAATATCTGTCAACATAGTGAAAAGAATTGAGCAAGCTCCGGCAGAACGAAATAGTAAAGAGCAACTGGTGTTGCAACAAACTGGTTTATTAATAGAATTGCTACCTGAAGTTGTTAATATTATTAAACAAATTAATCAATTATAACCAGATTGATATACTGGGGCAGTTGACTGCCCCTTTCATTAGCTATTCTCGATAAAGATCTAACAAGCTAGTTCCTTATGCCAACGTAATAAATCATTACGGATCTGTACCGGTAAAACGGCTGAATGACATCCTTCAATTGCACCAGCCAAAGCAAGTAATAAACTAACATTAGAATTTCTTTTATATTGATGCAGTTTTAAATAACAGGCTTTCGCACCTAACAACCGTAAATCTTCAACTTTACATATTCCAACTTTCCATAACTGGCGTTCCAAAGACATTCCAAGATTAGGCAAATCTTTCAAGCGCTCTGGCATTTTCTTTTTACCCGCCATTTCAATAAGTGAGTAGTGATAAGCCAAATACGCATATTGAGATAACAACTCTTGATCTTGCCAAAGTGATTCAACCACCTGGTAATAACGCAAAGTTACAGGCACTCCCTTTTTCGAGTAAATATAGTTTTTCATTCCTCTGGCTTTAAATAATACTTCAGCATGTCCATTTCCTCGTAAATATAATTCTCCATCAGCAATAATAGCGAACATAATCCCATCTGCTAACAGGCTGTAACCGCCGAACTGTGGCTTCCTTGTCAACGTTCCAAACGAAGAAAAACCATTTTTGAGTTGAGTAAAACGTACCTCAGACAAAAACATACAGACCACTCCATGAGTTTTGTACAAATAAATCTCTTATCCATAGATTTGTCCCAATTATTAGTAAAATAAATAACAGGAACAAGCAATTAAAAACATACGCAATTCAATTTTCTCTGCCAACGGTTAAGTGAGTTTACAGCCATTTACAGTCAAGATTTGCGAAGCTCTTTGAAAAAATAGACTTGATCTTGGTCTGATATGAAGATACTGTATATTAATACAGTTAATTGTGGCGAGGTTCATTATGGGCATTCAATCATCCTGGGTTTACCCTTCTCAACATCAGTCAACCAAAAAACAGTTATCTCCCTCTTCACCTACACAAGATAATTCAACTAAAAGAGAGGGGGTGGTAAAAGAGGGTAAAGAAGGTATAGTGAGTGAATTGATTTATGGTGATAACCAATATAACGATAACCAAGCTGTCATTAATCGTATATTACTACCTCTGTTGCGCCAATCAGGAAATGAAGCCCGCTGGTTGCTATGGGTTAATCCACATAAGAAACTAAGCCGCCAATGGTTAATTAACTCCGGATTACCTTTAGATAAGATTGTCCAATTAAATCGCATCAGCTCCATTACAACGGTAGAAGCAATGGAAAGAGCATTAGCGAGTGGTAATTACAGCGTGGTGCTTGGCTGGTTGCCAAAGTTATCAGAAAGAGATACCGTAAAATTACGGGTTGCGGCACAAAAAGGTAATGCGCTAGGCTTTATTATGCGCCCACAAGATCTAAATAAAGAAACCAACTATGCTGAGTCGCGAGCAGATTTACTCAAAATCCATTCCATTTACTATCATTGACCAAAACTAGGAATTATTGCAATATTCATAACACAAAATAACCAGATCAGACCGAAAATCACTAATCACAATTAAAATCAATTAATTAAGGTAAGATTAATTGTAAAGAATAGTAAAGTTTTTTTTGAAATCATACATTATCTTTTAAATTTTTTACTCTATTAATCAAGGAGCACTTGTAACTTTTTAACTTCGTTGTAGACTTTACACCATTAAAGGTTACTGCACTTAATGTACCCTAGTATTGTTTGGTCTATCGGTTTTATGAAAGTGCGGTATTCCTAACTGAGTTTTTAATCAATATGGCTCAGCAGCCTATCTTAGTAAATATTAAAAGATACTATACCTATGGATTTCAAGATGCATCGCGACGGCAAGGGAGTGAATCCCCGGAAGCATAGATAACTATGTGACTGGGGTGAGCGAGTGCAGCCAACAAAGAGGCAACTTGAAAGATGACGGGTATAAATTAGTGCAGGTCATTCTTATGGATGAATAGTGAACACGGAAACGCGCAAAATTCAAAGCGTACCCACAATAATGGTACCGGAGAATTTGAGCACAATTCAGTGCTCACTTTTATTACAAAGAATGGCAAATGAAAGCCTAATGGGATAGGCAGTAAGTAAAAGGCTCCCAAAGCCAATTGCCTATTGGGTGATGATAATAACGAGGCGTTAAAATGAAAAAGACAGCTATCGCGATAGCAGTGGCAGTGGCCGCTTTCACAACTGCAACGCAAGCAGCTCCAAAAGACAACACTTGGTATACCGGTGGTAAGTTGGGTTGGTCCCAATACCATGACGTGAACTTCTACGGCAACGGTTATACCAGTGCAATCGGTAATGGTTCTACTCACAAGAACCAATTGGGTGCAGGTGCTTTCTTAGGCTACCAAGCCAATCCATACCTAGGTTTTGAAATAGGTTATGACTGGTTAGGGCGTATGGCTTACAAAGGCAGCGTCAATAACGGTGCCTTCAAAGCCCACGGTTTCCAATTGGCAACCAAACTGAGCTATCCAATTATGGATGATTTGGATATCTATACTCGCTTAGGTGGTATGGTTTGGCGGGCAGATTCCAAAGCAAATTACAGCGCAACTAATACTCATCTGAAAAACCATGACACCGGTGTTTCTCCACTGGCGGCCATCGGTGTTGAGTATGCGATAACTAAAGACTGGGCTACCCGTCTGGATTACCAGTGGGTTAACAATGTCGGTGATGCAGGCTCAGTAGGCGCACGTCCTGATAACGGTCTGTTAAGCGTAGGTGTCTCTTACCGTTTCGGCCAAGATGAAGCAGCAGCCCCAGTTGTTGCTCCAGCTCCGGTTATTGCGCCAACACCAGCCCCAGCACCCGTTGTTGAAAATAAACGTTTTACCCTGCGTTCTGACGTGCTGTTCGAATTTGCAAGTGCTGAGCTGAAAACCGAAGGCAAACACACTCTGGATCAACTCTATACTGAGTTAGCAAATATCGACCCAAATCAGGGCAAGGTGCTGGTTTTAGGCTACACTGACCGTATCGGTAAAGATGCTTACAATCAGAAACTTTCTCAAAAACGCGCTCAAAGCGTAGTTGATTATCTGGTATCTAAAGGTATCCCTGCCGGCAGTATCAGCGCAGAAGGTCACGGTAAAGCAAATCCAGTCACCGGTTCTACCTGTGATAAGATTCGCAAACCTAACCTAATCAACTGCCTGGCGCCAGATCGTCGCGTAGAGATCGAAATTCAAGGCATTAAAGAAGTTGTTACTCAAGCAAAATCCGCTCAATAATAGCCTTTCTTGGTTATAATTAATCATCAAAAGCTCAGAAAGCCCCATTGCTAAATGGGGTTTTCTTTTACTTACACTGAAATTTTATACCAAACCTATTAAGAGGCTTGTTGCGATACCAATCTATACCCGTCATCTTTCAAGTTGCCTCTTTGTTGGCTGCGCTCACTCACCCCGGTCACATAGTTCTCTATGCTCCCGGGGATTCGCTCCCTTGCCGTCGCGATGCATCTTGAAATCCATAGGGTATATAACAACTGAAATTACTCTTTCCTACCCAGAATAGCTTCCAAGTCGTGTTTCAAGCTAGACATCTGGTTGGCATATTTTTCTTCCCGCTCAGCATCTTCAATTAACTGAATGATAGTTTCGGACAGCGTATTACCCCGTCGCTGAGAAAGTGCAGATAAGCGATGCCACACGGGAAAATCTAAATCGATGGATTTCTTACGAGTATGCTGATGTTCCGCATTAAAATGCCGTTTACGCCGAGCGCGGATAGTTTGTTTCATCCGGTTAGATAAATCAGGATTCATATGCTGCTCAATCCATTTCAGTACCTTTACCGGTTCACTCTCAAGTTCAATGAGTTTATCAACTGCTGCATGAGCCGCGCTGTTTTCAATATATTTAGTAATTAGCTCGCCTTCTTGATGTTTTTTCATCAGATAAGCCCACTTCCAGCCACATTCCAAATTTTCCAGTTGTTGATATTTCATTTTACTTTCTCAGTGACAGCGTAACTAAAAATAAGCATAACAACTATTTCAGTAAATTGCTTATAGCCAAACTGATTAATATCTGCTTTTTGATCAAATTATGTTTTACATAAGTGTCTACCATAGCAAACATTCAAGCATGTTGGTTTATATCTTAATCTTGTATAATCGGCACTTTCCTACTTTACAATATATAGCGATCATTTTGACCACTAACAAACTAGACTGGCAGGCATTACTGCCGAATTGCGCGCCTTATGATGCGCTTTTTCATTCTGCTTCCCAACAGGCACCTGCCAGTATGGAAGCCGTTCAATCACGGCTACATAGTGGCTTGCAGCTTTTTTGCCGGATGGATTTCCGCCAGCCTTTTATGCTATTGAAAGCTGAAGAATGTGATGTTTATTTATCAGCGTTAGCTGAGTCTATCCATCCATTGCTCACCAAAGAACTTCCCCAAATTGGCGGCAATTATCACATCCAGCAACAGAAAATTAGCTGGCAACCATCAACAGAGGGCCATTTCACACCTGAGTTACGTGTCGCTTATCGTGAATGGATAGAAGCAGAGCAATTATTTGGCAGCTTCCATTCTCACAATGGAGAAATTCACTTACAACCCGGTCTGATTCATCAGGTAAATGGCGGTGTTCTTATTCTGCCATTACGTACCCTACTTTCTCAGCCATTAATGTGGGTTCGCCTGAAACAGATGATTATTCAGCAACGCTTTGAATGGTTGTCTCCAGATAGCAGCAAACCGTTACCATTGCCTATCCCCTCAATGCCATTAAAGCTACGTCTGATTCTGGTTGGAGATCGTCTAAACCTTGAAGAGTTTCAGGCAACAGAACCTGAATTAGCAAAAAGCGCTCTGTATGGTGAGTTTGATCTGGATATGCCATTCCATAATGAGCAGGATTTAAGCCTGTGGTGCAATTATATCAATGGGCTTATTCAACAATGGCAATTGCCTCCACTGAATCATAATGCCTGGCCTGCGCTGGTCCAACAAGCAACTCGTCATGTAGAAGATCAATACCGCCTGCCTTTGGATATGCTTTGGCTGCAACAGCAGCTCACTACCGCTGCACTCTATCAGCAAGAAAATCAGATTACAGCTCAATCCATTAAACAAGCAGAGGAAAATCGCCGCTGGCGTCACAACTATCTGCCAGAACGCGGTTTAGAGGAAATTCATCAAGGCCAAATTCTTATCAACACCCAAGGCATGGTCATCGGCCAAATTAATGGATTATCTGTGCTGGAGTACCCCGGCCATCCTGATTCAGTAGGAGAACCATCCCGTATCACTTGCGTGGCTCATATGGGAGATGGGGAATTTATTGATGTTGAACGCAAAGTCGAGTTAGGTGGCAATATCCATGCGAAAGGCATGATGATTATGCAAGCCTTTTTGATTTCCGAGCTAAAGTTGGATCAACCGCAGCCTTTCTCTGCATCTATTGCATTTGAACAGTCTTATGGTGAAGTTGACGGCGACAGCGCTTCTCTTGCTGAATTATGCGCACTGATTAGTGCGCTTTCCCTGCAACCCATAGATCAGCAACTGGCGGTCACAGGCGCAGTAGATCAATTTGGTTACGTTCAACCCATCGGTGGTATTAACGAAAAAATCGAAGGTTTCTTTGAAGTATGCTATCGCAGAGGACTCACTGGCCAACAGGGGGTTATCCTACCAGCAGCGAACGTCCGTCATTTATGTCTTAACCAAGCCGTTGTAGATGCGGTAAAAGAGCAAAAATTCCATTTATGGTCAGTAAAACATGTTTCTGAAGCGCTGCCTTTATTAACAGGTATCCCTTATTATGATCAACAAGAAACACACTTGTTAGCTATGATACAAGAACGTATAACACAGGCGAATAATCAGGAACGACCTAAATTCCCGTGGTTTCTTCGCTGGTTGGGTTAATTCAGAATGTCTGATCGGAGTTGTTCAGCGTACAAGTGTACTCTATTATTTACCCTACATTAAATATAAGGCTATCTGATAATTATGGTTGATAAACGTAAATCCTACACAAAAGAAGATCTTGTCGCATCTGGACGTAGTGAGCTGTTCGGAGAAAATGGGCCACCATTACCATCTGGTAATATGCTAATGATGGATCGCATCATTGAAATGACAGAAAACGGTGGTACCTACGATAAAGGTTACATAGAAGCCGAGCTGGATATTACCCCTGATTTATGGTTTTTCGACTGCCATTTTATTAATGACCCGGTAATGCCTGGCTGCCTTGGCCTTGATGCCATGTGGCAATTGGTTGGATTCTTCCTTGGCTGGTTAGGCGGTGAAGGAAAAGGCCGTGCCCTTGGCGTTGGCGAAGTTAAGTTCACCGGCCAAGTATTACCAACAGCGAAAAAAGTCATTTACCGTATCAACTTTAAACGCGTTATTAACCGTAAATTGATTATGGGGCTGGCTGACGGTGAAGTGTTAGTAGATGGTAAAGTCATCTATACAGCAACGGATTTGAAAGTGGGCTTGTTTAAAGATACCAGCTCTTTCTAATCAATAATCAGTAACATATCGAAAAGGAAGGTGACTGGCTAATTGCTTTTCACCTTTTTCACTAAAAGCACACCACCAAGCAAACAGCATACTATTTGAAAAAAATATTTGCTTGAAAAAATACTTGATATTGTTTTTGTCCTTCAAAGACAATTTCGGTTATATCTTAGAGTATGAGATTCAAAATCAAACTCTAACCTACCTCGATCAATAATAACATGAAACCACATCTGAATGGCTTGCAATATAAGCATTTAGTTTATTGCTGGCTAATTAGCATGCAATTGACAAATTGTGCTATGCTCAAATTAACCTGACATATCAAATAAGCTCATAAAAGCATACTGATATCAGGTTTAACATTAATAAAGCTTAATATTTTTGATTATTATTGATAAACACAACCAAGGGTAATTTGTATGAACATCAGAAAAATACTGCTCATAATCGTAGCATTAACTGTTACACCAACTGCCATAGCGCTAAATAAGATTGAAGGTACCATTGAGATGCTACAAGCATCTAACACTAATGGCGATTGCCTTGGAAAAATAGTCACTCCTACTCGCGCCCAAGGATTTCGGTGGGTATGTACTTATAGTGCCGGGTCGATACTTTTATCAATGCTTCAAACCGCCTATTCAAGTCATGAAAATGTAGCCATAGCAGTCCAGGGGGATGCGGAATATAGCCCTCTCTATAAGGTTCAATTACGTCACAAATGTTTATCAAACCCTGCTTACTGCAATTATCCTTCGCATTAGTAGATAAATTACTTGATGGCCGCAATATCAGCCATATTGGAGGTTAAATAGGATGTATGAGCTGGCGGCCATGAATTCTATCTCATCAAATTTCGCAAACGGAATCCCAAAAAGAACAATACAAAGAAATAGGAAACCAGCACATTATTCACATTAACTTCTATACGTACCCTATTTACTACACTCAATGCATCAACATATCCGTCGTATGATGTTTTAAATAGGTTAAACAAATCTACTAATAGAATTCAATCTGACAGATATCTGTATAAGCAATCAGTCACTGTCAGATTAAATTTGGGATATATACACGTTGATTAAGGAATGGAGGTTTTTTCTCACCTAACCTATACATCAGCTTGGCAGACTAAGCCATCATCGCCCTGTCTTCCATAGCCTGACGCCACCCGCCTAACCAATGAGAACGAGCATCTAATGAATAATAGGGACAATGCTCCCTTGGACGCCCCAAAATACCTGCGTGGTACCCTCTCGATAACGCACGTGCTAAACGATCTCGTTTCTGTCTCTTCATGCTTTTATTTACCTCATTAAGCTAGATCAGTAGAAAGAAAACAGTGGTCATCATTTATCCAACCACAATTTAGAAATACCCCTATAAATTTCGAAAATCAAGTCAAGAAATTCATATTAATGTAATATTTGTTATATTAGTACAGAGAAAATCAATAAGGCATTAATAATAAAGAGAAATTTTTATCATGCTGATAATACCAATTTTCTCCGAGCGTAAAGGTCTTACACCCGGAGAATGGCTGAGGGTTACGATTGGGACATTAATTGATTGGCAATAGCTTTCGCCAACTGACTCCATCCTTTTGCCAATGTGCGAACTAAATCATCATAACCATCCTCTTCTTGTTTTAGTTCTATACTAAAGGGCTGTTTAACGACACTCGTCTCACTCCCCTGACAAGTTAATGTCCAGTAACCTTGCAAAATCACCTTACCATCATAACGACCATGAAAGCTGGTTACTGTTACATCCAAAGTATCTGGTTTATTAACCAATGGTTGGGCCGACACTAAACGCTGTGGCAGCGCTATGGTTAATTCTGCTACCAACACTTGCTGTAACTGCTGTTCAAGTGGACTTGCCCACAAGTGATTCGCCGCACTGATATAACTAACATCACTACTTTGATATACCACACCGGGAGATGACAGGTAATCGGACAACATAACCCGTTGTACCCATAATTGGCGATCATGCTGCACAATAGCACTCTTTTGTGATGCTATTGTGACTACCGGTAATTGATAATAAGTTTTTTCTGGCTGACGGCTACAAGCAGAAATAAAAATCACTAAAATTAATGCCAGTCTTCTCATCATTTTTTAGCCTTTTTCGGTTCTGGATCTTCAATTGGCTTAGCCTCAAAAACTAACGCATTGCTCTTATTATTCAGCGTTCTCAGCACAGGCCGCAGCTCACTCAACACTTGATCTAACCGCTGCATATTATCCAACATCTTGTTATAAGCCGGTGAACCAGGCTGGAAGCCTTGCATACTGCGATTAAACTCCTGCAATGTTTTCTGTATATCTTTCGGCAGATCTTTAGTTTCAGGATTTGCCAGCACTTTATTCAATTCATCAAGAGTCTGCTGTGCTTTTCTGATCGCTTTCTGACTCTCTTCCAAAGTGCGAATAGCCTGATTAAACATTGGCTCAACCGGCATATTATTAATTTTGTCTAACGCAGCAATAACCTTATGTTGAATTTGAGCAAGGCCGCCACTGATTGTTGGCAATAGCGGATAGCCTGCAATTTCATACGGGCCAGCCCACTCTTTTTCATTTGGATAAAAATCCAAATCAATAAACAGCGCCCCCGTTAGCAAATTACCTGACTTGAGAGACGCCCGCAGACCACGTTTGGTTATGCTATTCAGCTCCTTCTCAACATCAAACCCTTCCCCCAACTCCTTCTCAAAGCGCTCCGGCTCAATGGAGATAAGCACTGGAATACGAAAATCGTTATCCAACCGCTGTCTCATTCCCTCGGAATAGAACGGCACTTTCGCCACTGTTCCCATACGGATACCACGGAACTCCACCGGCGCGCCCGGCTGTAATCCTCGGACAGAATCAGAGAAGAGCAACAGATAATCTTTATGTTCGGTATATAAAGAATCTTGAATGCTTCTTTGGTTATCAAAAAGTTTGTAAGTAGCTTTTTCCTTAATTGACTCACCCAATTCCCAACCTTTAGGTACATCAAAGCTGACACCACCACCAAATAGCGTTGATAAAGAAGCCATTTCAACACGCACCCCTTGGGAAGACATATCAAGGGTAATACCACTCTCTTTCCAAAAACGGACATTGGTTGTCAGCAAACCATCATAAGGCGCATTAATAAATAGCTGATATCTCATCAGATGCGATTTCGGTTCAAACTCGCTGGTTTCAACAGAACCAACCCGATAACCACGAAACAATACTGGATCGCCCGGATTAAGCTGACCAGCTTTATCACTGATTAGGATAACGCGGATACCTTTCGCATCAGGTGAAGCCAATGGTGGTGAATCCAACAAATTAAATTTATCTTCTTCATCCCCATTCGTTCCCGGTTGAAGTTCAATAAAAGCCCCGGACAGAAGAGTACCAAGGCCAGATATTCCATCACGACCAATCTGCGGTTTCACTACCCAAAAAGCACTATCACTACGTAATAGATTTTCCATGCCATCATTTAGCCGGGCCTTAATAATAACTCGACTGAGATTATCACTCAGCATGACCTTCTCAACCACGCCGACATCCACACTACGGCTTTTAATTTTAGTTTTTCCGGCTTCAATGCCCTCCGCGTTGGAGGTAATCAACGTTACTTCCGGCCCTTGGTGGTTGAAATGGTAAAACAATATCCAGGCGCCAATAAGCACAGTGACAATCGGTACAATCCAGACTGGCGACCAACTTTTAATTTTATCGATTTTAGCCTGACTCTGGTCTTCAACTTTATCCGTCATCTTGACACTCCTTCATTGCCATATAACGAATGTTTAATGTTGGTTCTATCCCAAATTAAACGCGGATCAAATGTCATTGCCGCAAACATGGTCAGGATCACAACTAAAGCAAAAATAACTGCCCCCATTGCGGGGTAGACACTCATAAATTTCCCCATACGTACCAGTGATGACAATATTGCGATAACAAATACATCAATCATTGACCAACGGCCAACAAATTCAACAATTTCATAAATAAAATGCATTCGCGCGGAATCTCGTTTACCGTGACCTTTGGCATCCCAACATAACCAACCAATTGCCAGCATTTTCAGTGATGGCACCATAATACTGGCAATAAAAATGACTAAAGCTACCGGATATGAACCTACACTCCATAGTAGTATCACTCCAGCCATAATAGTGGAATCACTCTGATTACCTAATGATTCCGTCACCATCATTGGCATGACATTAGCAGGAATATAAAGCATTAAAGCCGTCACTATCAGTGCCATTGTCCATTGCAGACTATTACGGCGACGGGCATGTCCACGAGTATGACAACGTGAACATATTAACTGGTCTGCCGGTAAAATAGCCGTACAACACTGACATAATCGAACCCCCTGCACTAACCCCGATCTTCCCGCCTGTAACGATATATTCACCTTAGGTGCGAGCGCTATCTGATTCCATAACCAGTGGCGATCCAAACATTGAAATGCTCTCACCTGGAGAAGACAAAACAGACAATATGGCAAAAAACTTAAACCTAACCCAATATCACCATAAGCCATTAATTTAACGAAGCTAACGAATACCCCTGCCAGAAAGATTTCAACCATACACCAGCTTTTCATCTGAAATAAAACCCTGGCCAACCAGATTTTTACCTTCTGAGAAATAACAACACCCTGGCACAAGAGAATAATCGCTACCATACAAAACGCAGGCACCAGTTGAACACAGAGCAAAAAGAATGTTCCCACACTGACGTAATTTTCATTAAACATCACCAGAGGGATTTGGGATAAGGTAATTTCACTGCCAATTCCCGCCACGCTCATGCTAACAAACGGAAACAGGCAGGCCATTAACAGCATAAGTAATGCACTGACAGCATAACCTGTTGGCTGATGTTTAGGTTCTTTCCACCATGTGACTAATGTCGTCTTACAACGAGGACAGACCGCCTTCGTTCCCTGAACCCATTCTGGCAATGTCACCAGCAAATCACATTGAGGGCACAATACCATTTCATGGTGATGATTACCGGAACACAAGGTTTTTCTCCTGTAAGGAAATTGGGAATATCCACAGAATCATACTCAGAAAAATTCCGCAGTATGATTCTGCTCATTATGTTAACTATTGGTTATTTTTCAATGTTTCCAATTCATGCCAGCGATCAAAAGCAGCTTCTAATGCTTGCTCTTTTTCCGACAGCTCAGTCAGTATTTTTTGGGTTACTACATGAGGCTGACTAAAAAATTCAGGATCACTCACTTGAGATTGTAACTGCTCAAGCTCTTCTTCTAGTTTCTCCAGCAATGATGGTAATTGCTCTAATTCTCGTAATAAATGGTAACTCATTTTGTTACGAGAATTTTTTGGCGACTCTTTAACCTTTTCTACTTTAATTTCCGTTTGCGGTTTTTTCTCATTTTGCTGGCGCAACGATATAGTTTGTTCACGCTGTTGTTGAGCATCGTAATAACCGCCAACATAATTATTGATCACACCATTACCTTCGAAAATCCAACATTCAGTCACGGAGTTATCAACAAATTGACGATCATGACTGACCAGCAATACAGTACCTGTATAATTGTCTACCAGCTCCTCCAGCAACTCTAATGTTTCCACATCCAGATCGTTGGTTGGCTCATCAAGCACCAACAAATTACTGGGTTTTAGGAACAGACGCGCCAGCAACAACCGGTTCCTTTCACCACCAGAAAGCGCTTTAACCGGTGTCATTGCCCGTTTTGGATGAAACAGAAAGTCCTGCAAATAACCCAAAACATGACGAGGACGACCATTCACCATCACTTCCTGTTTACCTTCAGCCAGGTTATCCATTACAGTTCTTTCAGGATCAAGTGCTATCCGATGCTGATCAAAATAAGCAATTTCTAGTTTAGTGCCACAATGAACACGGCCACTACCAGATTGCAGCTCACCTAACATCAGTTTCAGTAAAGTTGTTTTGCCACAACCATTTGGCCCCACCAGTGCAATTTTATCCCCACGCTGAATTTGCGCACTGAAATTATTGACCAGTTTCTTTTCACCAATTTGGTAGTTAACATTTTCCAGCTCAAAGACAATTTTGCCGGAACGACTCGCTTCTTCCATCTGTATTTTAGCGGTTCCCATTACTTCACGACGTTGTGAACGCTCAATACGTAATGCTTTCAATGCCCTGACGCGCCCTTCATTACGAGTACGACGCGCTTTAATCCCCTGACGTATCCACACTTCTTCCTGAGCCAACTTACGATCGAATTCAGCATTTTGCATCTCTTCCACACGCAATGCTTCTTCTTTACCTTCAAGAAACTTATCGTAATTACCCGGCCACGACACTAACTTGCCGCGATCTAAATCGACAATACGGGTTGCCATATTGCGAATAAATGAACGGTCATGGGAAATGAAAACCAGACTACCCTGAAAATCTTTCAGGAAATTTTCCAGCCATTCAATCGTATCGATATCCAGGTGGTTAGTTGGTTCATCAAGCAGCAAGACTTTTGGTGAACTAACCAACGCCCTCCCCAATGCCGCCTTACGCAACCAACCACCTGAAAGAGAAGAGAGCTTCGCTTCCGCAGGTAAAGAGAGCTGTTTCAATACGTCATTAATCCGGCTATCCAGTGACCATAGCCCGCGGATATCCAGCACTTCCTGCAATTCTGCCAAGCGGTTGAGGTTTTTCTGATTCGGTTCTTGCTCCACCAGACGGGAAACCTGATGAAAAGATTTAATATATTCGGCCTGCTCCTGAACACCTTCAGCAACAAAATCAAAGACCGTCCCTTCCACATCGCGAGGAGGGTCCTGTTGTAAACGAGAAACAATCAGATCCTGTTCGTAAATAACTTGACCATCATCCAACGGCTGCTCTTTTGCCAATACCCGTAACAAAGTCGATTTTCCAGCACCGTTACGACCAACCAGACAAACCCTTTCATTTTCTTCTATATGCAATTCTGCATTATCAAGTAATGGCGCATCACTGAACGCCAACCACGCACCAGATAAATTGATCAACGACATAGTAATTATTTTTCCTCACCAGCATGGCGTAATAGCCAGCAATTGTGAATCTGACGGTTACGGGCAAAATCCTGCGACTGGGTTTTACTGGTGATCTCTTCTGCCACCAAGCCAACTTTTTCCAGCTCAACAAAATCCATTTTAAAACCTCGTTTATTATTGGAGAACATCAGTGTTCCCCCACGACGCAACAAGCGCTTAAGCTGTTTCATCAATATGATATGATCGCGTTGTACATCAAATGCATCTTCCATTCGTTTAGAATTGGAGAAAGTTGGCGGATCAATAAAAATCAAATCAAACTGTTCATTGGCCCGAGCCAACCAAGCGAGACAATCTGCCTGAATCAACCGATGCTGACGCCCTGTTAATCCATTAGCCTGTAAGTTCCGCTCAGCCCATTCAAGGTAAGTGCGAGACATATCAACTGTCGTTGTTGAACGCGCGCCTCCTAATCCAGCATGTACTGTCGCCGAGCCGGTATAAGCAAACAGGTTCAGAAAATCTTTTCCTTCACTCATTTCACCTAACATTTTCCGGGCAATACGATGATCAAGGAATAAGCCAGTGTCCAAATAGTCAGTTAAATTAACCCAAAATTTTGCGTCATACTCATTTACCAGAAAGAATTCCCGTTTTTCTGCCATTCTTTCATACTGGTTTTTACCTTTCTGACGCTGGCGAGTTTTAAGTACTAGCTGATTTGATGAGAGCCCAAGAACTTGCATCGTTGCACTAATAGCATCGAATAAACGCTGACGCGCTTTATTAGCATCAACACTTTTCGGCGGAGCATATTCCTGAATCACCACTTTATCCGCATAACGGTCAACAGCCACATTGTATTCTGGCAAATCAGCATCATACAGACGATAACAATCAATCCCTTGCTGTTTCGCCCAGTGAGTTAATTTCTTTTCATTTTTGCGCAGACGATTGGCGTAATCTTCCGCCACATTCATCTCTGATGAGTGTGGTTTATCTGACAACTGATAATTTTTCTGTACGCAATCTAGTGGACCATTTTTAGCTTTAAATTCACGTTCAGCTCGTAATTGCAAACAGCTCAATAACTCAGGCGATGCACTGAATAGAGACAGCCTCCAGCCTGGGAAACAGCTTTTCATTATCCGCCCAAATAAACTGTGTAGTGCAACCAATGCAGGTTCACTTTCCAAGCGCTCACCATAAGGTGGATTACTTAACACTGTTCCGACTGGGCCTTCTGGTAACGGATTTTCCAGACGACTGGCATCACCTTGCTGGAAAGTTATCAACTGTGCAACCCCTGCTCTACGAGCATTTGACCGAGCCATATCCAGCACTCTGCGATCAATATCAGAACCAACAAAACGAGAAGCTGTCTCCTGAAGACCTTTACGAAAGCGGATCTGCGCTTCTGTAGTCACCTCACGCCAAATCTCTTCATCATGTTGCAACCAGGCAATAAATCCCCAGTGGTTACGATGCAGCCCAGGAGCACGATCAGCCGCCATCATTGCGGCTTCAATCAATAATGTGCCGGAACCACACATAGGATCGACCATTGGAGTACCAATCCGCCAACCTGAACGTAGAATAATCGCAGCGGCCAGATTTTCTTTCAGTGGGGCTTGACCTGCAAGATCGCGATAACCTCGAATATGCAAACCATCACCACTCAAATCCAACGCAACACTGGCTTTCTCTTTATTCAAAAAAACATTAATGCGAATATCCGGCTGTTGCTTTGCCACATTGGGGCGTTGATCCAACTTACGAATAAAGCTATCGACAATGGCGTCTTTAACCTTGAGTGCGCCATATTGAGTATTCCGTATCTCTTCATTTGTACCACTGAAATGCACAGAGAAAGTACTGTCTACAGAGAAAATCTGGCTCCAATCGATAGACTGAACGCCAAGATAGAGATCTAAGTCGCTATAAACATTAAATTCGTTTAGCGGTAGCAAAATACGTGATGCCAGCCTGCTCCACATCAGACTTTTATACATCACCTTGCCATCACCTTGAAAATGAACTCCGCCTTGCACAATTTTGCATGATTGCGCTCCCAGCATTTCCAGTTCGTTCTTCAATAATTCTTCTAATCCACGCGCCGTGCTGGCAAACAGAGAGTTCATGTTACATATCACCAAAAAGAAAATTGTTACGCATTATAGCTAATCCAAGTGACATGTCATAAAGTTGAGCATGTAAAAAATGTTTCATGGAGATTAACGGATGATCACTCTGTCTCGCCTGTATACCCACCCGGTAAAGTCTATGCGTGGTTTGCAACTCTCCCATGCATTAGTCAGTGAAAGCGGTCTTATATTTGATCGCAATTTTATGGTTACAACGACAGACGGGACTTTTATTACCGCCCGTAAATATCCTCAGATGTTGTTATTTACTCCGGCTATGTTAAATAACGGTATTTATCTGCGTGCGCCCAACGGAGAAAATGCCACCGTACTTTACAGTGATTTCCTACCTGAACAGCAGCCTACGGAAGTATGGGGCAACCATTTTACGGCCCTAATTGCACCAGACACAATTAATCAATGGTTAAGTGGTTTCTTTGATATTCCAGTGCAATTGCGCTGGTTAAGCCATGAATTAAGCCGCAAGGTAAAAAAACACCCTGAAATTCCATTATCATTTGCTGATGGTTATCCATTTCTACTCATTAATGAAGCTTCATTTCATTTATTACAACAACGTTGTCCGGCCAGTATTAAATTAGAGCAATTTCGCCCAAATATTGTTATTACCGGTGCGGAAGCATTTGCAGAAGACAGTTGGCAATCAATTCAAATTGGCGATGTTATTTTTGATTTACCCAAACCCTGTAGCCGCTGTATTCTGACAACCGTCAGCATTGATAAAGGCATTAAAAATCCTAACGGAGAGCCATTAACGACATTACAATCATTCCGTACAGCAGAAAATGGTGATGTCGATTTTGGTCAGAATCTGATTGCCCGTTCAAGTGGTATTATTAGAATCGGAGATAATGTCACTATATTAGCTAAAAAAGATCCGCTTAAATATGGCAGTATCGAAAAAGTCGAAGATGTTGATTTACCAAAAATAAATGAGCAGTCTGTTACTATTGAATATAACGGAAAAACCTTTACAGGTAACAATCAACAAATCATTTTAGAACAACTGGAACAACAAGGAATTAGAGTATCCTATTCATGTCGGGCAGGAATATGTGGATGCTGTAAAATTTCTTTAATTAAGGGCGAGGTTTCTCCTTTAAAAGCCACGGCGATTAAAAATGACGGCCATATTTTAGCTTGCTCTTGTATTCCAAAGAGCAACCTTATTCTTAATAATAGCGAAGAATAGATATTTAAATCAAAATCAAACTAACGTGCCATAAATTGGCACGTTGAACGCCAATTCCTCTATCCTTCCTCCCCATTTTGGCACTAACACCGCTTAAAAAGGGGGGGAGGAAATCAATAAATTTCATAAAGAAATCAATCACAATGGTGATTGTCATAACGAATTCATTATTACAATAATGAATTAATTATTACCATAATGAATTTATAACTACTGTCATAAAATGATTACACTCTAATTTAGGAGCTTAAGTAACCCAGACAAAACACCAAAGGAGTAAGTCATGGCACGTATTGTCATTGCAGCGGTCGCAACCCCTGGACATGTCTATCCAATGTTAAAGATCGCTCAATCTCTAATAGCACAAGGACATCAGGTAACTGTATTTACCGGTGCGTTATTTCGCCAACAGGTAGAAGCTTTAAGCGCGCAATTTGTCCCTTTTGATCAACAGATAGATTTTGACTATCGTCATTTAGAACAACATTTCCCTGACCGTGCTCAACTTCCTCCGGGAAATGTACAAATGGCACTGGCATTCAAAAATTTCTTCTCAGCTCCAATCCCAGTTCTTGACCGTCAATTACGGCAAATTATCCGTGAACAACAAGCAGATCTGCTTATAGCCGAGAACTGCTTTTATGGCATATTACCCCTGCTGCAAGAAGAAAAAACCCATCGTCTTCCAGTGATAGTCATTGGCATAACACCTTTAGCTTACTCTTCGAAAGATTCAATTTTCTGGGGGCCACGTATCCCACCCGCAGTATTACCGCCAGAACTGACACATGAACAACTCGTAGATGAAACCAACCAGCAACTCATAGCCGAAGTGCAGAATAGCTTCAATGACGCATTAGTTCAGTCGGGAAGCTCTGCGTTAACCAGACCTTTCAACGATGAAGTGATTCTCAGCGCTGATCGCTTTTTGCAACTCTCAACTCTGGCATTTGAATACCCACGAGAAGGATTGCCTGATACAGTCCATTTTATTGGCCCCCTCCCCAATCCTGCACCGACAACAATATCACCTCAATTTTGGGAAGAAGATGATCCACGTCCATTGGTTATAGTTACTCAAGGTACTATCTCCAATACCGATTTAAATCAGTTAATTCTCCCCGCATTGCGTGCACTGGCTACATTACCGATACGTATATTGGCAACCACCGGCGGCAGATCGGTAGAAACACTGAGTAAAGATCTACCCGAAAACGTACGCATTGAAGAATTTATTTCATTTGAGCACTGGCTGCCAAAAGCTTCACTGCTAATATCCAACGGAGGTTATGGAACCATCAACTATGCTCTCAGCCACGGGACACCGTTACTCATTGCAGATGCAGGAGAAGGCAAGCAGGAAGCAGCTTTTCGTGTTGTATGGGCTGGATGCGGCACTAATCTGGATACAGCACGCCCCACGGAATCTCAACTTAAGCAAACAGTGGAAAATATGCTGAGCACAGACTTGTTTAAACAACGTGCGCAAATTGTCCAAAAAGATTACGCAAAACATAATGCATTAGCAGCAATATCCCATCACGTAGAACAGTTAATTCTTGAATAAAGCCGCAGTCACTAAACCCTAGATACCTTCGTTTTTCCTCCCCGTTTTGGTGCTAACACAGACTAGAAAGGGAAGGAAATCGACCTATTTCATAACTTCATAAAAAAATAAATTATAGTGATTATTGTCATAACAAATTATTATTACTACAATGAATTTGTAACAGTAGTTATGAAATGATCACCCTCTGAATCAGGAGCTAGCTAGCGTAATTAAATCAAAACAGTACAAAGGAGTCAGTTATGGCACGTATTGTCATTGCAGCGGTCGCAACACCTGGGCATGTCTATCCGATGTTAAAGGTAACTCAATCACTGATAGCACAAGGACATCAGGTAACTGTATTCACCGGCGCATTATTTCGCCAACAGGTAGAAGATTTAAACGCAACATTTATCCCCTTTGATGAACAGATAGACTTTGATTACCGCCACTTAAAACAACGTTTTCCTGACCGAGCACACCTTCCTCCGGGAAATCTGCAAATGGCGCTCGCGTTTAAAGATTTCTTCTGTACCCCAATCCCATTCCTCGACCGCCAACTACAACAAATCATCCATGAACAGCAAGCAGAACTACTTATAGCCGAGAACTGCTTCTATGGCATATTGCCACTGCTGCAAAAAGAAAAAGCTCATCGCCTTCCCGTGATCATCATTGGCATAACGCCTCTGGCTTACTCTTCGAAAGATTCAATTTTCTGGGGGCCACGTATTCCACCCGCATTACTACCATCAGAGTTGACACATGAACAACTCGTAGGTGAGGAAACACGACAACTAATAACCGAAGTTCAGAATAGCTTCAATGACGCATTAGCACAGTCGGGATGTTCTACGTTAACCCGATTTTTCAATGATGAAGTGATTTTGGGTTCTGATCGCTTTTTGCAACTTTCAACCCTGGCATTTGAGTACCCACGAGAAGAATTGCCTGATACAGTCCATTTTATTGGCCCTCTCCCCAACCCCGCTCCGATAACAGAATCACCTCAATTATGGGAAGAAGATGATCCACGCCCATTGGTTATAGTCACTCAGGGCACCATGTCTAATACTGATCTAAACCAGTTAATTTTCCCCACATTGCGTGCACTGGCTACATTACCTGTGCGTGTATTAGCAACCACCGGTGGTAGTTCAATAGAAATACAGCCAGAGAACATACCTGACAACGCACGTATCGAAGAATTTATCTCATTTGAGCACTGGCTGCCAAAAGCTTCATTGCTAATATCCAACGGGGGTTATGGAACCATTAATTACGCTCTCAACCACGGTACACCAGTACTCATTGCCGATACAGGGGAAGGTAAACAGGAAACAGCGTTTCGCGTTGTATGGGCTGGATGCGGTATTAATCTGGATACAGCACAACCGACAGAATCTCAACTTAAGCAAACAGTAGAAAATATGCTACGGACAAATTTGTTTAAACAACGGGCACAAATCGTCCAAGATGATTACGCCAGTCACGACGCATTGGCCGCAATATCCTATCATGCAGAACAATTAATCTTCGAAAATCGTGCTAATTAACTTCATTCTCTCTCCTCCCCATCTCGAAGCTAATGCTATCCAGAGGGGAGGGAATTATTAAAATATTTCTTATCTATTCTTCACACCAACTTCAAACGAGTAAGCTATAGCGATTACTATAATAGGTAAGTTTCTGTGATAATAAGGAAACAGGAAAAGAGCGACTTATTCATAATCAGATGGGAAGATGTGAATGTGATAAAATTTCCTCAGATGATAAAAAACAACTTTCTCAATTAAAAATAGCGATTATCTTCTGATTTGCCGTTCTATTTTCAAAAAATGGTTTTACTTTTAGCAATCAGGGAACAATGGGATCTTAAACCTAAATCAAACCGCAGTGCCATAAATCGGCATACAAACAGGCTCCACAAATGGCATCAATCGATCATTCATAATCTTAATTGGATCGCAAAAATTCATTACCCGATCGGATAACGTTAATTGCGATTGAGCTAACAGGCAAAGGCTCGCGCTATCCCCGGCTTCTACGACCAAGAATACAGCATCTGTTCCGCAATCCTGGAGCCGTACCTGAATTAACTCGCCTTGTACCGGCTTTTCTATCATGGCAAAACGGGAAAAATACCAGCTTCTTGGCATCTGTGGCTTAATAAAGCGAAAAGCCACTAACGCATTAAGAATTAATTCAGCCCTGGATTCATCTGAAATATTAATTCGGCGTGTCTGTTCTTCAAAACAATAATAAAGCGTCGCATCTTCTACAGAAAACGAAGTTTCTCCCATTGCATGGGGTGTCAGCATCTTCGCCGGAAAACAGGAACGAAAAACCATACCATTAGACAGGTCGAGCATTACACGGTCATGGTCAGTATCAAAATACCAGCGCCATTGGTCATCGGGTTTAATGTTCATGAGTTATCCTTTTATGCCAGAAAAACTTACATCGCCAAACAGATTGTAAATAACTTGCCCGCTATTCAGTGAAATAAGCCCTGCCACAATTAAAAGACACGTGAAGATACAGATAAAATTTAGATGTTCAGAGCAAATATAGATGAGTTGGGGGCAAAAATAAACCCCCAATGATAAATTAACAGCAAGATTTAGATATGATTGACGATATCTTTGATTAATTTTGGACCATGATAGATAAATCCAGAGAAAATCTGTATTAAAGAAGCCCCAGCGGCTATTTTTTCTCTGGCGGAAACAAGTGAATCTATTCCACCAACACCGATAATGGGAATTTTACCGCTTAATTCCTGAGAGAGCCGACGAATAATCTCTGTACTACGTAACTGAACCGGCCGACCACTTAGCCCACCAGCTTGTTGACAATAGTTAAGCCCTTCAACTAATTTCTTGTCTAACGTTGTATTAGTAGCAATAGCACCATCGATATTATGACGAATTAAACTATCTGCAATTTGAATCAACTCTTCCTCAGAAAGATCCGGTGCAATTTTTACCGCAACAGGGACATATTTTTGGTATTTTTGCTGGAGTTCACCCTGTTTATTTTTAATCGCAGATAATAGATCATCCAACGCTTCGCCGTATTGCAGTGTTCTTAAGCCTGGTGTGTTAGGTGAAGAGATATTAATTGTGATATAACCCGCGTGAGGATAAACTTTATCCATACAGATTAAATAATCATCTTTTCCATGCTCTACTGGCGTGTCTTTATTTTTGCCAATATTGATCCCAATAACTCCGCCATATTTTGCCTTTTTGACATTCTCTACCAAGTTATCAACACCAAGATTATTGAAGCCCATACGGTTAATTAACCCTTCTGCTTCAACGATACGGAATAATCTCGGCTTATCATTTCCTGCTTGAGCGCGTGGGGTTACGGTGCCAATTTCAATAAAACCAAATCCCATTGCGCCAAATGCATCAATACAATCTCCATCTTTATCAAGGCCCGCAGCCAGACCGAGGGGATTTTTAAATGACAGGCCCATACAAGTAACAGGCTTTGTCGCAACTGACTGGCGAATCAGAAACTCAAAAGGAGTACCGGTAATACGCTTGAGCTGGCGGAAGGTTAATTCGTGTGCCCGTTCCGGATCAAGCTGGAACAACGCTTTCCTGACTAGTGGGTAGCACATAATTCTAAACCCATTAATTAATTTATAAACATTAAACTACAAAGATAAAACTACACATGACACATTCAGATACCATTTGGCGGTTTCTGAGCTAAAAACGCCCATTTTCAACCCCACAAAATATTTCGGCAGGTAGGGTACCCGAATAACATGGGATGAATCTACAGAAATATGCTAATCAGGCACAAATCTCTGCCAGATGTTGCGCGTGAAAGTCTGGAAAATGCATTGGTATAACAAGAATACACTGGTGACTACAATCGTTGACATTTTTGCCCAAGATACTTAGCTTCTCTCGAACAACTACAAAGGGGAGCAAACCAATGGATGCTCTTTAATATCTTGAGCAATTTTCATACTATAGGTATCAAGCATCAACCAATAAAAATGTATTTCAATGCCGCAATAACAACAGCAATACCAACTGCTAATGTCAGTTTCTTAATCCAATCTAAATCTGTTTTTATAGTACCAATATCCGTTTTAATGCTCTCAGTAGCAACTGTTAGATCTGCTTTGGTGTCAACACTTATGTTTTGCAGTTCTGTAATAACTTCAACGATTTTTTCAGACTGCTCATCGTTAAAACCAGACGCTTTGAATGCCTTAACTGCTGTATGTGTATCCATTGTAAGTAAAGCCATTCTTTTATCCTCTAAAGTTGCCCTTTAATTAACGATAATACCATAGAGACATAAAAATTAACCACATATCAGTTTTACCATGAAATACTGACCACTGCGTTTTACTTCCAACCCAATGCTTGCAACAAGAAATTGATTATCCAGAGAATAAATTGGAAAAAATATCGGGCTAAATAACCATTAGCCCGATAACTTGATAATCCAATAAAATAGTTATCAGCTTTCTAATGCCTTGATAATTTTTTCAAACAGATCACCAGACAAATTTTCCAATGCTTTCAACTGTTCCAACGCACTACGCATCATGTTTTGACGTTTTTCATCATAACGTTTCAGGCGAATCAGCGGTTCAATCAAACGGGAAGCAACTTGTGGGTTACGGCTGTTAAGATCAGTCAAAATCTCCACCAAGAATTGATAACCACTGCCATCTTCAGCATGGAATGCAACTGGATTATTAACAAATGCTCCAATCAAAGCACGCACCCGGTTTGGGTTATTGATACTAAATGAACGATGATTCAAAAGACTACGTACATTAGCCAGAACGTCTGCCGACGGGCTACTTGCCTGTAAGCTAAACCATTTATCCATCACCAGGCCATCCTGATGCCATCGATCATCAAATTCCGCCATGAGTTGATCACAGCAAGGCAACTCTGCCAGCACCGAGCCAGATAATGCCGCCAGTGCATCAGTCATATTGTCAGATTGATGATATTGATTTGATACCACTTTATCGGCCTGCTCTTGATGACCAAAAGCCAGATAATATAGACAAATATTACGCAGAGAGCGCTGAGCAATATCCTGATGAACGACGCGGTATGCACCGATATTGATAGCGTTATAAACCACCGCAAACTCGTCAGCCATTTCCTGAGCCAAAGTACGAGTAATTGCATCCAGAACTTCATGAATCGCTTTAGGATCGATAATCGCAAACAGCTCCGCCATCTCACTTTCTGATGGTAAAGTCAGAATATGGGCCGCCAGAGCCGGATCAATATCTTTATCCAATAACACCGCACGGAAAGCATCCACCACATGCATTGGCAATTCGATCGGCTGCTTCTGCTGATAACGGATGACGTTCAATTTGATATAGTTTGCCATCAGCGACTGAGCCGCATCCCAACGTGAAAACGCATTACGCGCGTGTTTCATCAGAAATGCCAATTGTTGATCGCTGAATTTGTAATCCAGTTTCACTGGTGCTGAGAATTCCCGTAATAAAGAGGGAACCGGCAGCGATGGCACATCATCAAATACAAACGTCTGCTCTGCATTAGTCACATTCAATACATGGTGAACCGGTTGACCATCATAACGTAGCGGAATCACATGACCTTGATTGTCATAGAGCTCAATATCCAGAGGAATATGCAGCGGCTGTTTCTCTTTTTGATCGGCGGTAGGCGGCGTCATCTGACTGACATGCAACTTATATTGCTGCTTTTCTGCATCATATTCATCGCGAACGGTTAGTACCGGTGTACCAGACTGGCTATACCAACGACGGAAAAGTGACAAATCCACATTTGACGCATCTTCCATTGCCTGAACAAAATCATCACATGTTGCAGCGCTACCATCATGGCGATGAATATAAAGCTGCATTCCTGCCTGGAATTGCTCTTCACCTAGCAAGGTATGAATCATACGAATAACTTCCGCGCCCTTCTCATACACCGTCATGGTATAGAAGTTATTCATCTCAATCACTTTATCCGGGCGAATTGGATGGGCCATTGGGCTGGCGTCTTCCGCAAACTGCGCCGAACGCATAACACGCACATTATTAATACGATTTACCGAACGAGAGCCAAGGTCAGAGCTAAATTCCTGATCACGGAATACCGTCAACCCCTCTTTTAAACTCAATTGGAACCAATCGCGACAAGTAATGCGATTCCCGGTCCAGTTATGGAAATATTCGTGACCGATCACAGCTTCTATATTAAGGTAATCTCTATCAGTCGCAGTTTCAGATTTTGCCAGCACATATTTGGAGTTAAAGACATTCAGCCCTTTATTCTCCATAGCGCCCATATTAAAGAAATCCACCGCAACAATCATATAAATATCGAGGTCATACTCAAGGCCAAAACGGGTTTCATCCCACTTCATAGAATTTTTCAGGGAAGTCATTGCCCAATCAGCTCGATCGAGATTGCCACGATCAACAAACAGCTCCAATGCAACTTCACGGCCACTACGTGTCGTAAAACTATCGCGCAATACGTCAAAATCACCCGCGACCAAAGCAAACAGATAACATGGTTTCGGGAATGGATCTTGCCATTTCACCCAATGACGACCATCATCGGTTTCTCCCCGCTCAACCCGATTACCGTTTGAAAGCAGATACGGATACTTGGCTTTATCGGCTGTGATACGCGTGGTAAAACGAGCCAATACATCAGGGCGATCGAGATAGTAAGTAATGTGGCGGAACCCTTCCGCTTCACACTGGGTACAAAGCGCATCACCAGAAACATACAGACCTTCCAGCGCCGTATTTTTCGATGGATGGATCTCATTGACAATTTTCAAAGTGAACTGAGCCGGCAACTGCTCAATGACCAGCGTTCCCTCCTGTTCACGGTAATGCGCCCACGGTTGACCATTCACATGAAGACTTTTCAGTGTCAAGCCTTCACCATCCAACACTAATGGCGTTATTTCGTGACTCAGACGTTTTATTTGGCTGATTGCAGTGATTTCCGTGTTATCGGCATCAAGATTAAAATCGAGTTCAATATCAGAAATCGTATAGTCGGGAGCGCGATAATCCCGACGGTACTTAGCTTGTCGCTGTTGTGTCATAAGAAACCTTTTTGTTTCATGCCTGATGGAATTAATTCAATACTAGGCCCTACGCTGCCATAGAAAGAGGTTGAATTTCAAGAGTGAATAACGCACCTTCTGACGTTAAACATTCATTAAGAACGAGTATGATGTTGTGTAAGAAATATGTTTATTCTTTGGTGCTTGTCATCACCTAATGATCAAATAACATGATAACATTTGACCAAAGGCCCTGTTTAGCTTCGATATTTTGGTGAACTATATGATGTTATGTGACTTCAATAACAAAATAATCCCGGTATACTCTTCCCACTTTATCGATTTAGCTAATACGAATACGCTCCGTGAGGATGCATAACGCGCTATGACACTAGACGCTACTCCAATTATAAAATCACTGCTTGATACTGACGCTTATAAGCTTCATATGCAACAAGCAGTGTATCACCGCTACAGCCATATGCCTGTTGTTGCAGAGTTTCGCTGCCGCGGTGATGAACGGCTAGGTGAATATGCCACAGAATTACGTTATCAAGTTAATATGATGGCTGATTTGGCATTAACCGATGCTGAATTGAATTACCTTTCCAGTCTGCCTTTTTTCAAGGCTGATTATCTGGATTGGTTAAAAACTTTTCGTTTTGACCCACAGCAAGTCAATATTTCTGTTACAGAGGGTGGCCAATTAGCTATTCGTATTTCAGGATTATGGCATGAAGTCATTATGTGGGAAGTTCCATTACTGGCGCTAATTAGTGAATTAGTTCATCGCTATCGCTCACCAGATAATTCCGTGGAAAATGCAGTTAATCAGCTACGCAAGTTGATCAAACTGTTCTATCAAAATGCTGAGAATGAAGGAATCGATCTATCCAGTTTCAAACTGATGGATTTCGGTACACGTCGGCGTTTCTCACACTGTGTTCAACATGCTATCGTCAGTGAACTGCAACAGCATTTCCCTTACCTGATTGGCACTAGCAATTATCAACTTGCACAACAGCTTGGGCTCCCTCCGGTCGGCACACAAGCGCATGAGTGGTTTCAAGCTCATCAGCAAATCAGTCCGGATCTGGCTAACAGCCAACGAGAAGCATTACAAAGTTGGCTGAAAGAATATCCTAACCAGTTAGGTATCGCCTTAACCGACTGTATTACAATGGATGCTTTCTTACGGGACTTTGATGTCCAGTTCGCTAAAAGTTATCAAGGCTTACGCCATGATTCCGGCGATCCCGTTCAATGGGGCGAGAAAGCCATCGCCCACTATCAAAAACTGGGTATCGACCCAATGACGAAAACACTGGTGTTCTCTGACAGCTTGGATTTCCAAAAAGCGCTAGCGCTCTATCGTCATTTCCACAACAGAATAAACCTGATTTTCGGTATCGGTACGCAGCTCACCTGTAATATTCCAGGGGTTAATCCACTGAACATCGTCATCAAACTTGTTGAATGTAATGGCAAACCAGTCGCAAAGCTTTCTGACAGCCCTGGCAAAACCATTTGTGAAGATAACGAGTTTGTTAACAAGCTACGTGCAGCTTTTGATATACCTCAGGTTAAACAAGCTTGTTAACCCAAGTTTCATGCCAAAATACCATTGTGCTGCTGGCATATAACGCAGCAGCACATCTGAAAAGCGCCTTTCCCCCCTATTTCACCGTTTAAATTGATGATTTCCTCTTGTTTCCTGAAACAGGGCAAGTAACATAGAACAAGTTGCCCCTTGTGGGGATATTCAATTTCACAAACCTGAACTGATATATAAAGAAGAGAGAAATCTATGAGCGTAGCGCCTGTAGTCGACGTACTGCAAGGCCGGGTTGCGGTTGATAGTGAAGTCACCGTTCGCGGCTGGATACGTACAAGGAGAGATTCTAAAGCTGGCATCTCTTTCCTCGCCGTCTATGACGGTTCCTGCTTTAATCCATTACAGGCCGTCGTTAATAATAATTTGCCTAATTATCAGGATGAAATTCTGTATTTAACTACCGGCTGCTCTGTCGAAGTGACAGGGACAGTCGTTGCTTCCCCAGGTCAAGGGCAGAGTTTTGAACTACAAGCGACCCAAGTCGTGGTGATCGGCATGGTTGAAGATCCTGATACCTATCCAATGTCCGCTAAACGCCACAGTATTGAATACCTGCGTGAAGTCGCTCACCTGCGCCCACGCACCAACCTGATTGGCGCCGTTGCTCGTATGCGCCATACCCTTGCTCAAGCACTACACCGTTTCTTCCATGAAAATGGCTACTTCTGGGTTTCCACCCCGTTGATCACGGCGGCTGATACAGAAGGCGCTGGCGAAATGTTCCGCGTCTCTACGCTGGATCTGCAAAATCTGCCGTTAACTGACAAAGGTGAAGTGGACTTCAACCAAGATTTCTTTGGCCGAGAAGCTTTTCTGACCGTATCTGGACAATTGAACGGTGAAGCATATGCTTGTGCATTAAGCAAAGTTTACACATTCGGTCCAACCTTCCGCGCTGAAAACTCCAATACCAGCCGCCATCTGGCAGAATTCTGGATGCTTGAACCGGAAATCGCCTTTGCCAACCTCAACGATGCCGCTTCACTGGCTGAAAATATGCTGAAATATGTTTTCAAAGCCGCATTGGCAGAGCGCGCTGATGATTTACAATTCTTCGCTGAACGGGTAGATAAAGATGTTATCACCCGCCTGGAAAAATTTATCAATTCTGACTTTGCTCAGATTGATTACACTGACGCTATTGAAATTCTGCAAAACTGCGGCCAGAAATTTGAAAACCCAGTTTTCTGGGGAGTTGACCTTTCTTCAGAACATGAACGTTATCTGGCCGAGAAACATTTCCAAGCTCCAGTTGTCGTCAAAAACTATCCAAAAGATATTAAAGCCTTCTATATGCGAATGAACGACGATGGTAAGACCGTCGCGGCAATGGATGTACTTGCACCAGGCATTGGTGAGATTATCGGCGGCTCACAGCGTGAAGAGCGTCTGGATATGCTGGATAAACGTATGGAAGAGATGGGGCTTAATAAAGAAGATTACTGGTGGTACCGTGATCTGCGTCGTTATGGCACCGTACCTCACTCTGGGTTCGGGCTAGGCTTTGAACGTCTGGTTGCTTATGTAACTGGTGTGCCAAATGTACGTGATGTTATCCCATTCCCTCGCACGCCAAGAAGCGCAAACTTCTAATGAGTGCGTAAAGAAAATATTAAAAAATAATTATGTATAAGGCCAGCAAAAGCTGGCCTTTTTTATGCTTCCAATTCAACATACGATCAAAAACTCCATCTCATTTACATTTTGCAATATATTATTTTCACTTTATTACAAAAACCATCACTTTGTATCACTTTAATGATGGATAAAATCCACAGCTAATGAAAAACTGTGCCCCGACTCGGACAACACGATATTTTCATAAATAATTTCAACGAGTTTCTTAAAGGAATTATTTCTGTCAGTAACAGATGTCCGAATAACGCCAATGATGGTAATTAACAATTGTAACTAAATGAAGGTGACAATAATGAAGGGTAGTATCTTTTCCGTGGTCATTCCGGTGCTGTTGACTGCTGGTGTAGCAAATGCCGCTGAAATTTATAACAAAAACGGTAATAAATTAGATCTCTATGGCAAAGTTGATGCGCGTCATCAATTCTCTAAAATTACCCAAAGATCAGATAAATACCCTATCTATAGTGAAGATGGTGATACAAGCTACATTCGTTTGGGTTTCAGAGGTGAAACCCAAATCAATGACCAACTAACGGGTTATGGTCGTTGGGAATACAATATTCAGGCTAACAAAGCTGAGGCAAACGATCCCAAAGGTAATCAAACCCGCCTGGGCTTCGCTGGTCTAAAATTGGCTAAATATGGTTCGCTAGACTACGGCCGTAATTACGGTGTTCTCTATGACGTCAATGCCTGGACCGACGTACTGCCAGTATTCGGCGCTGATTCCATGTCGCAGGCTGACACCTACATGACTAACCGAGCTACCGGTGTCTTGACTTATCGCAATACGGATTTCTTTGGCTTGGTTGACGGCCTGAACTTCGCCCTGCAATACCAAGGTAAGAACGACGAAGACAGCAACAACGGCCGCAATTCAATCCGTAAGCGCGGTAATGATCTCATTAAGCCCAATGGTGGTAGCAACGGCGACGGCTTCGGCCTCTCTGTTACTTATGATATCGGCAATGGTATCAGCGTAGGGGGAGCCTACTCCAATGCTGACCGACCTATTACACATGAAAGGCTCGTTACCTCTGTCGCTCGCGGTGAAAGAGCTGAGGCATGGAACGTTGGCGCCAAATATGATGCAAACAACCTATATCTGGCCGCCATGTATGGCGAAACTCACAATATGACTTCTTTCGGCTACCAAGATTTCGTCTCCGCAAAAACCCGCAATATTGAATTAACGGCCCAATATCAGTTTGATTCTGGCCTGCGTCCATCTCTGGCATATGTTCAATCCAGAGGAACAACTTTTTTCACCCATCAGGACTGGGTAAAATATATCTCTATTGGTTCTTATTATAACTTTAACAAAAATTTATCCACTTATGTTGATTATAAAATCAACTTAGTACGTGACAACTTTTACACCAAATATCTCGATGTCAACACAAATAACGCGGTAGGTGTAGGTTTGGTATATCAATTCTAACAGTCTGATACAGATTAGATACAAATTAGGCAGGTTAATAGGAGAGCCAATTAACATGTTATGGTGCTCACTTAAAGTGAGCGCCACTTTTTTCAAGAATAACCATTATTAGGTATCCATTAAAAAATGGCATATAACACATCGACAAGCATATCAGTAAGTTACATATAAGAGATATAATTGATGAAATAATCATCATATTTTACTCATCTTATTAAGATAAACAGGTAATTTTCTTCCGTTACTGACTACAATTCATTTTTCAATTTTTTGATCAACTGGACCAACCAGAGTTCAAAAAACAATCACTCATTTACATTTTGAAACACTTTGTTTCACATTCTTACAAAATTTTCTTTTTTATCGCATTTTGTGAGTGGATAAAAATAACAACCAATGAAACACTTGACAGCGAAACAGACGACACTAAACTCTCACAAATAGTTCCGTAAATTTTTAAAGAATTATTTTTGGCAGTGGCAGGTGTCCGAATAACACCAATGAGGGTAATAATAAATGATGAAACGCAATGTTCTTGCAGTAGTAATCCCAGCTCTGTTAGCTGCTGGCGCAGCAAATGCAGCTGAAATTTATAACAAAGACGGCAACAAACTGGATCTGTATGGTAAAGTTGAAGTCCAGCACAAATTCGCTAACAACAAAAGCGGCGAAGATGGCGATAACTCCTTCGCTCGTCTGGGTATTAAAGGCGAAACTCAAGTTAATGACCAACTGACCGGTTTTGGCCGTTGGGAATACAATATCAAAGGCAACCGTGCAGAAGGTACTGACGAAGAAACTAAAACTCGTCTGGCTTTCGCTGGTTTGAAACTGTCCGACTACGGTTCAATGAACTATGGCCGTAACTACGGTGTGGTTTATGAAGTCAACGCTTGGACCGACGTGTTGCCAGTATTCGGTGGCGACTCAATGGCGCAGACTGATAACTTCATGACTGGCCGTTCTACTGGTTTGTTGACTTACCGCAATACCGATTTCTTCGGTCTGGTTGATGGTCTGAATTTTGCTCTGCAATATCAGGGTGAAAACAGTGAAAACACGGCTAATGGCCGTATCAACCGTAAGGACAACGGTGATGGCTATGGTTTCGCTGCAACCTATGACGTAGGTTACGGTATCAGCGTCGGTGGTGCATACTCTAATTCTGCTCGTACTGCTGCGCAAAAAACTGCCTATAGTACTTCTATAGATCCAAAAAGTGGCAAAGAAACACCTAAAGGTTCTACCGCGCTGGGTGATCGCGCTGAAGCATGGAACATTGGTGTTAAATACGATGCTAACAACATCTACCTGGCGGCCATGTACGGTGAAACCCGTAACATGACTCGTTTTGGTGGAAAAGTTGATGGTGTAAACTGGGAAAGCGTCGCTAACAAAACCCAGAACATCGAATTGACCGCCCAATATCAGTTCGACTTCGGTTTACGTCCATCTCTGGCATACGTTCAGTCCAAAGGTAAAAATCTGTTCGGTGACCTTGATCATGATGGAAAAGAATCCGACAATCGCGATCTCGTAAAATATATCTCCGTTGGTAGTTACTACTACTTCAACAAAAACTTGACTACCTATGTTGATTACAAAATCAACCTGCTGGATAGCAATGAATTCACCAAAGAGACAGGTATCAGCACTGACAACGTTGTTGGCGTAGGTATGATTTACCAATTCTAATTACCGTTGGTAAATAGATTTAGCTGAACAAGTTAAACATCATTAAGAGAAAGCAGCGCTTATGTGCTGCTTTTTTAGTCTTATGTTTTCCTTCTTTTTCTCACTCCGCAAACTGCTTCACAAGATTATCTTCTTTTTGCGACAAATAGTTGGCAAACCGTTTTAGCAGCGTTAACCTGACTACCCTTTTGGGCTTAACTCTGAGCTTTGGAATTACAAACATGTTTGAGAAAATTACCGCAGCGCCTGCCGATCCTATTCTTGGCTTAGCCGATAGTTTCCGTTCTGATCCTCGTACAAATAAAATCAACCTTGGTATCGGTGTCTATAAAGATGAAACAGGAGAAACCCCTGTTCTGACCAGTGTTAAAAAAGCTGAACAATATTTACTGGAAAACGAAACAACAAAGAATTATCTGCCGATTAGCGGTTTAACCGAATTTGGCCGCGTAACTCAAGAATTACTGTTTGGCAAAGATCACCTAGTCGTCACAGATAAACGCGCCCGCACAGCACAAAGCCCTGGCGGTACAGGTGCTTTACGTATCGCTGCGGATTTCATTGCCAAACAGACTAATGCTAAACGAGTTTGGATCAGCAACCCAACCTGGCCAAACCATAAAAACGTTTTTTCCGCCGCTGGCCTGGAAGTCTGTGAATATAAATACTATGACGCTGAAAAACACGCGCTGAATTTCGAAGGCATGCTATCAAGCCTGTCCGAAGCTCAGGCTGGTGATGTTGTTCTGTTCCACGGTTGCTGCCACAATCCGACAGGCATCGATCCAACCCCGGCACAATGGGCTAAGCTGGCAGAAATGTCTGCGGAAAAAGGTTGGTTGCCTATTTTTGATTTCGCTTATCAAGGATTTGCCAAGGGCCTGAATGAAGATGCAGAGGGCCTGCGCATTTTTGCGAAAAATCACAATGAACTGATTGTTGCCAGCTCTTACTCCAAAAACTTTGGCCTGTACAATGAACGTGTCGGCGCCTGTACCATTGTTGCTAGTGACAGCGATACAGCAGAAAAAGCGTTCAGCCAGGCTAAAGCGATCATCCGTGCGAACTATTCCAACCCACCGGCTCATGGCGCATCTGTTGTCACCACCATTTTATCAAATGAAGATCTGAAAGCGGCTTGGGAACAGGAACTGACCACCATGCGCGAACGTATTCAGCGTATGCGTCAACTGTTTGTCAATACTTTGCAAGAAAAAGGGGCAAAACAGGATTTCAGCTTTATTAGTAGCCAAAATGGTATGTTCTCATTCAGCGGCCTGACAAAAGAACAAGTAGAACGTCTGCGTGAGGAATTTGGCATATACGCTGTCAGTTCCGGTCGTATTAACGTCGCCGGTTTGACGTTGGAAAACATGGCTCCACTGTGTGAAGCCATTGTTGCGGTACTCTAAGTTAACATTTTCCTTATTACGAAAAAGTCGCTGCATTTCAGCGGCTTTTACCATTCAGAAGATTCAACGTCCAACACAATTACGATATTAATCTTATTGAGTAAATCAAAATGAAAATAGAGCGGCTTGATCATCTGGTGTTGACAGTTAAAGACCTTGAAAGCAGTAGCCACTTTTATCAACGTGTTCTTGGTATGTCTATTGTGACTTTTGGTGAAGGCCGTATCGCGCTGTCATTTGGCAACCAAAAAATTAACTTACATGAATATGGGCAGGAATTTGAACCTAAAGCTCAAACGCCGCTGCCCGGTTCTGCTGATTTATGTTTTATCAGCCTATCGTCTATGGATGAGATTATTCAACATTTGCAACAACATGAAGTTGAAATCCTTGAAGGGCCGGTTAAACGTACCGGAGCAAACGGAGCCATTATGTCCGTTTATTTTCGTGATCCGGATCAAAATCTGATTGAAGTCTCCAATCAGTTATAGTTGCCATCAAACAACTATCAGCCAGCCCTCAAATTGACACTATTATTAAATATAAACGCTACGCCACATCACCAACCTGGTACTTCATCCTGTAAAAATGGATTAGTCTGCCGCTCATAACCTAGCGTCGACATTGGCCCGTGCCCTGGAATAAATTCATAATCATCACCAAGTGGCAGAAGTTTATCTTTAATTGAATTAATTAACTGCTGGTGATTACCGCGTGGGAAGTCACTACGCCCAACTCCCCCTTTAAACAGAACATCTCCCATATAAATCAGCTTATCTTCATGATTTACAAACACAACATGCCCTGGTGTATGCCCCGGACAGTGCAATACAGATAAATCAACGCCCCCTACTCGCAGCTTATCGCCTTCATTTAACCAGCGATCAGGTTCAAATGATGAGCACTCTTCAATGCCAAACATCCGACTCTGAGCTTGCAAACCTTCAATCCAGAAAGCATCTTCCTGCTGAGGTCCGTAGATCGGCACATTAAAATGTTTAGCGACTTCCACGGTTGCACCAACATGGTCAAAATGACCATGAGTCAATAAAATCTGGGTCAATTTCAAACCACGGCGTTCTATCTCGGCGATCAGCTTCTCTGCCTCTCCCCCCGGATCAACAATTGCCGCCTCCTTACTCTCTTCATTCCAAATAAGGGTACAATTCTGCATAAAAGCAGTAACAGGAATAATTTGGTATTTCATTATTTCATTTACTCCATAGTCAAAACAAAATAGTTACTTACCAGATTACCATGTCCTGACGGGACCTGTATCAATATGAACGAAATTACTGTGTGGATAGTATCCTACCCCTCCCGCTTTCATTTTCAGAGCAGCCTTACAGATACGACTAAGCTCAATACCTTCAATATGAAAATCCATCGCCCGCCCGCGAGTATGGTAACTCTGTCTAGCCACGCCTTTACTTTGCTTGCGCAACTGATTGTTGGTTATCAGTGAACGATAACCAGAAATGAGTTGTACAGGTTTATTAATCCCCATCATCATTTGCAGCAAATAAATCTGATCAAATAATTTAGGATCGATAGTCTTAACTCTATTTTGACGATAATCTCGAAACAGATGATCCAGACGGGCCAGCTCTTCTTTGTTGTAACGATAGCCGTCAAAAAATTCGGCTTTAATCGTTTCACCCGTATGTAAGTTGTCAAAACGTAAAATCCGTGGGCGCGGCGTGGCCAGAGTCGCAAAAACATGCCCCGGCAAAAAACTCAAGCCTAAAGTAGCAGCCCCCACACAAAGCCACTTACGGCGATTATGATCAATTATATCCATGAAGAAACATCTACTCAGATTATGGAAAAAATAAATCACCAAGCAACTGGTCACTGGTCACTGGTCACTGGTCACTGGTCACTGGTCACTGGTCACTGGTCACTGGTCACTGGTCACTGGTCACTGGTCAGTATGACAACTAATAACAAAAATTAGTTGCATTTAGTTTTGTAAAGGTGACAACTTTGACAAAAACTGGGAACCTTGTCTCACACTATTATCATAGTCATAAATATCGGTACGGTACTGAGGAATTCCCTGTTCATCTACCCAGGCAGTTAAATAATACAAATAAACAGGAATACGCTGTGGGATGTTGACATAAACGGTATTGCCCTGTTTCACGGTATCCGTCACTTTGTTTTGAGTCCAGCCTACATCTCCCAATAACATATTTGCCAATTCTGAAGCCTTGTTAATCCGTACACAACCAGAGCTGATAGCTCGGATATCTTTGTTAAACAGGCTATGGTTCGGCGTATCATGCAAATAGATAGCATCCGAATTTGGCATATTAAATTTATAGCGGCCTAATGAGTTAGTCGGCCCCGGAGCTTGCCATATTCGATAAGGAAAGTTAGCAGGCGTAATCACGTTCCAATCAATAGCATAAGGATCGATGACACTGGCATCAGCACGCCAATTTGAAAAGATAACGTATCCTCCCCGTTGAAAATATCCGGGATCATCAAGCCCTCTAGGTGCGATATCTTTTCTTGCCAGACTAGTTGGCACACTCCAGGGAGGATTAATCACCACATTATTCAGCACACTACTCATAATCGGTGTCTTACGGCTTGGACGACCAACGATCACTTTCGAGCCCAACACTTCCTGATCATTAAGATAATAATGCAATGAATAATCTGGAATATTGACCATAATTCCCGTAGACACATGGCTTGGGATAACACGTAAGCGCTGGATATTAAGCGCTATCAAACCTGCTCTAGTTTGAGGTGAAGTATTTAGCCAATCTCTTGTGCGTTTACCAATTACGCCATCCGGCGCCAACCCTTGCCAACGCTGAAAATTTTTTACCGCAGTCACCAATTCAGGATCATAGATATGATCTGATTGAGCTGTCAGTTCGCTCAACATCCCAAGACGAATAAGTATTTCTCTCAACACAGCGACATCAGAGCTACTCTGCCCCGGTTTTAGCGCACTTTTATCAGAAAGCTGTGGCCACGGTTCACTATCAGCCAGTTGTTTCATCATCTCCTTACGCATATTTTCATATTGAGGATGTTGAGGCGCCAATGCTGCAACATAAGCGGCCACATTGTGATCAATAATAGCTTGCTGCCACTGACCTATAACTGCTGGTGAAGGTAATATAATTTTGTATGGTGTAACGCGATAGAGCCAGCTTTGGCCCTGATGATCGACATCTGAGACAAATTGTAAATAACCTAGCATGGCATCCGATAAGATGAGATCACGTCCCATTTGGCTCAATTGAGCATCATTGAGTTCAGCTAGCCATTGACCAAATTGCGGCTGAAACCCGGCCAATGCAAGTTCTAAAAGTTGTTGTTCAAAACGTTGAACCGCGATTTTATCTTGCCACAAAGGTTGCATCTGATTGGAAGAGTACAAACTAACCAATTGGTCAAAGAAAACAGGCTTAATTTGTGCTGGTATCCAACTTCGCAACACTTTACGACGTTCTGTTTCTGAAATTGTAGCAGTTTGAATTTGTACTTGTTCAGGTGTGGTTGTCTCAGATATCTTTTCAACCTGCATTTTTGACAGATTTTGAATATCACCTTCAATAAGCCTACTCTGATGATTAGCTAAAGCATATCCAGCTACTATCGATGTGCTACAAATAACCGAAATACACAGTGGCTTTATCGCTCTTTTTACCATATCAACATACCCACCTTCAAAACATTCTCATGAGTTAATTTTAATTATGACAAATTCAGACTCTAATCAAAGAAAAACAACAAGTTATTTACATTGTAAACTATTTATCTATAAAGGAAATATAATAAGCCGTCGCCAGCTAACCAAACACAAAAGAGCAAAAAAGACGCCAAAGCGTCTCGTCTATAATTCAAGGGATGCAAACCGCTTTCTTAATTAGCTGAGAGACCCACCTGATAACAGGCAGGCCCTCAATTCACGCCATTCCTACGATAATTTCTGATTTACTACATCTGTTCACTACAACAACGCGACTATCATGATGAAGAAGTGCTATCACATGAGGCTGTACCATATGCAGCGAGAAATGCCTGAACAGCGATGGCAATCCTCTGAGATTTTTCCTCTGGAGTAGGTAAACCAATGCCCAAAGTAGCCTTAAGCCTTGGCGTTCCAATGATGCCATCGATAAACACCTCGGCGGAGATTTTTGGGTCTACTATGTTCAATTTTCCCTCTTTCACCTTTCGTACCAAATATTCGACAAGAAAATCTACTATCTTCTTGACCCCTTTTTCATAGTAGATTTTACCTAGTTGCGGAAAACGTTGGGCCTCCAGAGTGACCACCCGGTAATTTGCAATCATTGCCTCAGAAAGAATTACCGTGAAAACTTCCTCTGCAAAAATGGTTAACGCTTTCCCAATATCTGGTTCAGGATTCATGGTCTTGTCCAGACCGCCCTCAACCTCTTCTATTCTCTGCCTAACAACAGCGACTAACAGCTCTTCTTTGGAAGGAAATCGACTATAATAGGTTCCCTTCGAAGCATTAGCACGTCTCGCCATCTCATTGATACTGGCACCATCAAAACCCCGTTCTGCAAATACCTGAGCAGCAATCTTTAACAGCTCGTTAACTCGTTCTCCTGAAATTCTAGAGTACGAACGGGTTCTTTTGTGATCTGTTTGGGCTTTAGGTGTATTTGTCATGTAAAAACCTAAATTTTTATTGGTACCGAACGGTACGGTATACTATTATTAAGACTATAGCAGTAACACAACCGATGGCTGTGATCAAATGGCCCTGGCCAGCTACAGTCACCATGATTCTTTCAGAATCACATCGTACTACTTATGGAGAAAAAAGAAATGAACGTTGGAATAATTGGTTCAGGGATTGGTGGAGCATGCCTGGCACATGGCTTGCGCAAAAACGGAATCAAAGTGAAAGTTTATGAACGAGGCTCTGCTACATCATCCATACTTCCCGGTTATGGAATTTACGTCGATACTTTCGGCCAGCAAGCAATGCAGGAATGCCTCCCAGAAGCCAACTGGCTAACCTTTAAAAAGATTTCAAAGCCTGTTGGTGGACAGACAAGATTTTATGATGAACATCTGCGTCTCCTTCTCGCAGCTCAGAGAGATATTCACCAAGAGGATGGGGAAATCATTACCGAGGATCGGATGTCAATCAGCAGATCTGAACTTATAGAAGTACTAAACGAGGGCCTCTCAGATACCGTTCAATGGAACAAAACGTTCGAGCGTTATGAACACATGCAAAACGGTAAAGTCAGACTTTTTTTCACAGATAAAAGCCACGAAGATGTCGATGTTCTTATCGGTGCAGATGGAAGCAATTCAAAAGTACGCAAGCAGTACCTCCCGGCGATAAAAAGGCTTGATATTGGCGTCACGCTCACCGTTGGACGTGTGCGCCTTACCCAAGCTCTTGCTGACACATTGCCGCCATATTTGCTGGATGGTTCTCCCAACAACATCGTACCTAAAAGCCCTGGCGGATTGTTTGTCTCTCTATGGCGTGCTCCAATCAATACCCAGGTAAAGGCCACATCGACAGAAATTGGCGATTTTGTCATGTGGGCCTATGCAGCAGCAACGAACAGCTATCCGAATACGATTACTGATTTTCCTGCGGAATCTCTGTGTGACCTGATCTGCTCCCGCATTGCTTCATGGGACCCAAATCTGCATACCCTGATTAAACAAAGTGATATGGAAAACATCTCTGTGATTCCGTTACGCAGTATGGATCACCTCTTACCCTGGCGTTCCAGCGCTGTCACACTGCTTGGCGACGCTATTCACAACATGACGCCAATGGTAGGAATGGGGGCAAACACAGCGCTTCGAGACGCACTTTTGCTCACCCAGACCCTGACTCGGGTAGCATCCGATCATGAAGATTTAATCAAGGCGATTTCAGATTATGAACAACAAATGCGGGCATATGCTAATGAAGCCGTTGAGATTTCATTACGTACCGCGTTAAATGCAGCCGATCGTTCGATGATCAAGCGAATACTGTTTCGAACTGTACTTCGGGTTGCACAAACTTTACCGCCAATAAAGCGAGTGCTATTCCCGATAACAAAATCTGCGCAACACCAGGGAAAAATAAAATTAGGTACTACACACTCTTTGAGTAGTACGCAATAAAGAGGCTTTCACTTTACCGCCAGATAACTTGAATAAACGATTAGCAAAGAATTTTCGGTAATATTGCGTCGATTCAAGAATAGAGTTTGGTTTTGGTAAACCAGTGAGAACTTCTTTTTGAAAAATAAAGACTTGATAAGGCAGAATCGATTATTTACCATCGTATCGGCCAGAATATCTTTGTCTAAAAAATATAATAAAAATCCATGCCCGGATTATTTGGTAGGTTTTTTTTTCCAAATTTACATAGCCTTAACTCTGTACTATCCGGGCCATAAAAACTTAAGGGAATTATGCGTTTGTAAATCTATTAATTCTGTCATTTATAATATCCAGATAATTCATTTACAATTAATGAAAATAATTAAAAATCAATAATATTAATGAAATTAAATATAAATCAATCATTTAAGAAAAATAAAGGAAAACAGAACCTTTATTCGTTTTATATTATTATATTTAACTCTCCGAGATCCTGTGCACAATTCAAAGTATTTTTACACTTAAAAATCAATTATCATTCTTAGCTACAAACATCAATGTTCAGCAGTATTTAATCATTTAACCTGGAATATCATTATCTTAAAAATAACAAACATTCCATTAATAGAATCAAATAATGAATTATAGATAAATTTATTATCATTATTATTCTTATATTCTCATCATTATTTCCATCACGCCTTTGTCATCAAGCGCTGGAGGATAATCGGCCCGCAAGCTTTTCTCAGCTCATTCAACACCTTCTCACGACATTCACCGCCTGTTCCTTGAATTTCACTGGTTCCAGTCTCTATGTTCTGCCTGATTTTCATCGCTAACCCCCATATTAAACAGATGGCATAGATAACGACTGTTCAATGGCGTTTTCAATGCCTGATACCGCCGTCACCACCAGCATCAACATGCCGCCAATCATAAGAATTGAAGCCAACAAGAATCCACGTGTCACTATCTGAACCTTAACGATCGTTTCATCCAACCAGTGCCGTGCAAATTTCGCCATTGATTGATCAAAACCCTGCAATCGTGACAATAACCTCAGATAACTAATCGCCTCATCATCCGGGAAACGGTAGCCGGTATCGCGCAATGCCTCGCCAAAACCAGCCCCCATTGAAATATGTTCGAGCGTCGCCGCGATACGCACATACAGCCAGCGGGAACCCGCCTGTTCCAACAACAATTCCAGCGCCGATTGCAACATCATCCCTGAACGGATCAGCAATGACACATTCAGTATGAACATACTACCATGAATGGTTCTGTACAGTGACCACGGCGGAAACCGGTCAAGCACCGTTCGCAATCGCCCCCCCAAAAAGGATAGTGACAACCACAATAAAATGATCAATATCACCAGAAATATCAGCGAATAAAATCCATAATCATTGACAAATGTTCCCATCAAATAAAGGGTATAAGCCGCACCATCCCAGGTTTCCGGCTTAGAAACAGCGGCCAGTTTGGGCACCAAACTACCTGCCACAATATGCAGCAATACACATATCATCCCGATGAGTATCAGTGGATAAATAGATGTGCCAATAACAGCACTGCGGATCTTGCTACCCGCTTCGATCATGGCGATCGCATCCATAAAAGCGCTGCGTATGTCGCCGGAACGCTCACCCGCAGCAATAACCGCGACTTCATTGGGGCCAATCCATCGCTGTAAACTCTCCGCCAAAGTACTGCCCTGACTGACAGATTCATAGCAACTGCTTAACACCAATGCACAACCATTGTTGGGTTTATGGCCTTCGTTGCTGGCAATATTATACATTTCACGTAATGCATCAATCAGCATGATACGATTTTCCAGCATCATGATCAGATGCCCGTAAAAACGAATTCGCGCTTTCTTACCAAACTGGATCTTCGCAAATCGATAGTTCAGGCTTTCAACAAAATCAGTCATGGACATAGCATTTCACTCTATTTGATGGATCGCAGGAATAATCGGCCCCATCACACGTTCTGCGGCACGGGGATCGATTATTCCGTCATTTATTTTGCGAATAAGTGCGTCGATCTTGCTTAATCCCGCCATCTCCGAGATCCAATATCGAGTCGCTTCATGATGATGACCCATTCGATAAGCTTGCATTAAACCAGGAGAAGTGCGTATCACTTCAGCGACTACTGTTCGGCCCAAGGTACCGCACTGTTTGCAATGGTAACAACCTTCCCCCTGTAGATAAACCGACTCCGGCTGACAATAAAGATTTAGACGTTTCAACAGACGCTCGGAGACTTCTTGCTCATGCCCTCGCAGGGGAACTTTACAATGAGGACATAACACCTGAATCAGCGCTTGGCTAACCAAACCAATCACCAGCCGCGAATCCATTAATAGCGACTCCATCACCGCTTCATCCTGCAAGCGGGGCAAGATCGCTAAAGCATCATTTGCATGTATCGTAGTCCAAATAAGATGTCCGGTCATTGCTGCACGAAATGCCATCTTTGCCGTCACTGCATCGCGTATCTCACCGACCATAATCACATCAGGATCGAGCCGCATTGCATCAGCAATTGCCATCGCCCATTCCTGTTCGACAATCATGCTATCACCTCGATCTCCGGTTATAGGCGATTGATTAGCACCTTCAATTTCATATTCGGGAGGATCTTCAAGGGTCAACAGATGAATGCCAGCTTGCTCGGTTATCATCTTCTGCATCACAACTTTCAAAGTGGTGCTCTTTCCGCTACCGGTCGCACCAGACAAGAGAACCACACCGGCCCGATGCTCCATTAGTTCTTCCAGTATCTGACACTGTTCCGGCAAATAGCCGAGATCGCTTAAGGTGCACACCGTACCGGGGCTGTCCGCATACAACAATCGCAACACCATCAACATGCCGCGATCGAGCGGACGGGTATTAATACGCGCCCCGGAAAGTCCGCACTCGGCGAGAAACTCATCTTTCATTCGCGCGCGCTGCGCCTGCATCGGTTTAAAAGTCGGCTCTGCCACGTCACACATACTTTGGTAGATAGTCGCGCATAATCGCAGCCCTTCTTCCGGCCGCAGTTGCCCTATTGACCGCAAATAACCATCAATACGGCAACGGATTTCACAATAATTACGGCGAGCAACGATATGCAAATCTGACGCACGTTCCTCAGTCGCTTCGCCGATTAAACGAATGATATAACGCTGAACATCCGATTCAGTCCCTCCCAGTCCATGACTCTCGCTCTTACTGAGACGGTACAATTCCAATATGCTCCCCATGCCACAAGTGACAGTCTGATAGATAAGGCCATGTCTTTTGACCGTCTCTTCATAGGCCAGCACATGGGGATCAAGCCGGTGGGAAGCAGACACGGCAAGTACGCATTGCCCTTTCTGCTGAGGTAACTCAACAAGGCATATCAAACTGCGGTTAGATAACTCTATTTCAAGCGCACCGCTCAAGGCAGATAAAACTTTCGCCCCCTGCCTGACCATACTCAACAGATCGGAGCATGTTATTTCCATAAATATCTCCCCCCATCAGTCATTAACGGCTTAACGGCAGCGGCGGCGCAACCATCAAGTCAAGGCTATCCAGCAACGATGCATCATTGGTAGCCGTAATACCTACCTCATAGAATCGCCCCTGTTTGGAGAAAGTCACTCCCCCGGTATCAATGCGGACCACTTTATAGCCATTCGGCAACTGTTCACCTGCTTTCACATCCATGATGCCCCCTGATCGAAGCCGGAGCGTAGCAGTCAGAATCCCATTGCGCCCGAAGATTGATTTAACCAAGGGCAGGCCATTACTAATGGCATCTCTCTTATTCACCATTCTGGAAATTTTATCGAATTCAGCCTGAGCATTTGCCCTTGCGGTTTCAGCTTTAAGTAACATCAAATCCGTCTGTAACTTTTCCAGTTGCGCAGCAACGCTGTCAGTAGTTACCGCTGGCAATTCAGGCTTCTGTGCAACATGGCGCTTCGCCTGAACTGCCGGTAACTCAGTAGATGATGTTTGCGCATATGTCAGGGAAAACACCGACACCACAAATAGACTGATTATAAGCTGGCTAATTTTTTGCATAGAAAACTCCACTCAGCTTCCACTCAGGAAAACCATCAGATAACACAATCCTGGCACTGGTTACTCTCAATCCGGGAAGCGGTTTACCTGAAAACAGTGCATCTGGCGCTAATTGAGAAGTCAGTGTCCAGTTATAAGTCTGCCAATCAGGATTGGCCCACACGCGAGTTTCGCCTTCCGGTAAAGGGGACGGAGGCGGCGGTAAAACGGAAGCTTCCTCAGTTAAAGTTGGGGGCGGCAAACCTAGCGCCTGAAAATAAGACATCAGCTCAACCAGCGCCTGATCTGACGACTGCAACACATCGTCGTTATTTTCCTGATCATGACTCTGCGACTGCTCAAACGGTATCAATACCTGTGCCTGCTCCCCACCATTGGAAATTACCGGGCCAGCCCGGAAGATATTGATAGCAGCAACCTGAAAGACATTGATCGGCATCCCATCATGACGCTGATAACTCACAGAAACCGCATTAGCATCCAGCATAATGACTTCAATCTGCCAACCCGCGAGCGATAAGGGAACCTTGGCTAAAACTTTATTCCATGTAGAGAACTGCGACTCCATTGTTGGCTGCGCAAGCCACGGATGCGGAGGTGGAACTTCCACCACCTCATTGGATAAATCCGGTACCCTTATTTCTGTATTCTGCTTATAGATGTGCCACATCCACCAACCGCCAGCTAACAAGAACACAGTACCTGCGGTCATGGCAAAGAGCTTAATCTGATACTTCGACATTTCACCGGTTAAACTCTCAAGCTGGCCGACAGATTTTCTCAATGCGGACTGCGGCAACAGTTGCGCCAAGGGTACCTCCAACCACGGCGATTCAAACTCCTTCGGCGCATAAATCGCATTCCACACCCCATTGGCACCCTCAACCAGCTGCACCGTATCACGCAATTTTGCTTCGATTTCTTCACGAGTGCCGATCAAATCACGTCCTGACATTATCGCGCCCTGATGTACCGCTACCAATGCATAATGTCCATCAGGCAAATGAAACGCACCTATCCAGTTAGGTTTATCCACCGCTTTAGCAAGAACAGCCGCCAATGAATAACAACCCGGTACTCCTGCCTCCTTTGGTACATATCCGACCTGTATACTTCGTCCAACACGATGCCGGACAGCCAGGGTAAACCCTGCGGCAATCCCATTTCTACGGATGTGAGAACGTGTTAACACAGTGACAGGCGGCCGCCAGATGATGCCTGCGACCAAAGTCTTACCATATAGCTTGATTTGCATAGCGCGCTCTGCGCCTGTTTCAGTCTGGGCCATTTTTCAATCTACCACTATAGGAGTAATCATAACTACGATCACATTATGGTTTCTTTTGCCCTGACGGCTCCCACCCAAGAATTGATTATCCGGGCTACCCAAACCACTACGATCACTGGTATCTGACTGCTGTTCAAATCCTGATAGCACCAGTGTTTCACCTGAATGTAGTCTCACCTTCTGACTGAATGCGCGTAAATCTATTGTCGGCAACTGCACCTGACCGGTCGCTTTCTCGCCAAATTTCTCCAGTCTCTTTAAATCGCTCAAACTAATGTTGTACTGCAACAATATTTGCTTGTCGGCCATTGCATAAGGCAGCATCAACATATTAAAACCCGTCGTCACTGTCGCTGGCTCGATCCCTACTGAAATGCCAACTTGTGGCGTTGAAGTACTAGAAGTTGATGAAACATAACCGGTCTGGGTTGCAACCTGCATCGGTACCGCTTGCAAATTCAGTGTAGTCACCGAAGGTTGAGTCACGATAGAGACTTTACCTTGGGTCGATAATGCCTTGATCAGTAAATTACTGTCACTAAATGGCCCCTTAAGAATATGAATATTGGTACTGATATCCCCCCCCTCGGTAACACCGCTGCCCGCGCCACCCACTCCGATATGAGCGTCTTTATAGGCCAGTGACCAATCAACGCCATACTGATCAGCCCTGTCGAACGTCAGGTTAAGGATCTTGACATTAAGCACCACCTGCGTTGTCAATAATTTGTTCTGCTGATCAATATAATCCTTAATTTTATCAAGTACTTCTGGTGAATCTGTCACCACCAATGATGCCGTCGCCATCGATAAAGTTAACTTACCTTCACCGGGCGTTAGCATATTTGACACCGCTTTTTGGATCTCATCCATAACCGAACGGGTCAAAGAAGTCGCGAGAGTTTGGGAACTACCGCTGTTGCCGTTACCGCTATCGCTGCCATTTAAGCCGCCGCCGAACGTGGCATTGGTCGTCGCTGTCACGCTGGAAGATAATGCATCCGTACCCGGCAATGCATATATTTGAAACACTCGTGTCTCTGTTTTGAAAATATGCACTGCTCCATTGTGTACTTTCCAATGCAATCCTGATGACAAAATGACCGAATCAAGTAAACCAGCCAAGGAGCCATGCCAATGCACGTTTATTTTCATCTCTTCTGGTTGGCCGCTTTCAGATACTGACTGCGGGTTCGAATTGACAACAACCTCCTGCTGCTCCTGACCATTTTCTTTCACCTCTGATGCCGGACTAGGAGACGCGGCAAACCGTGCATCAGCACTGATCAGCACCGGCACGCCACAGATACGCTTGATCTTTTCCGCAAACTGACTCAACGTCATCGGCTCAGCCTCCGCCAGAGTCAACATGCAGGAAACCGTTTCCCCCTCCTTCTTCGATGGAATCTCCTTAGTCGATACCCAATAACCATGCTCGTGAACATGCACAGCCGTCATGGCGGCAGTATTGCGTAACTCCTTAATAATACTGGTAGCATTTGCCATCTCAGTATCGGCCTGCCGATCAACATTAGAGATTGCTGCACAACCTGCCAGGCCAGTCACTATATAGGGCAACAATATCAATCTGGAAAACGTCGAAAACTGGATATGCATGTTATTACCCCTGAGCCTGTACATGAACAAGCCGCTGTTCCTGATAAATATCGACAACGAAAGGACGATTCGCCATCGCGTAGGCTTCGAACAACTCGCTTACCGCATGGATAAACGTGCCATTAAAACGCAGACTAGCGCGGATAGGAAAATCATAGGAAGCATCCCATACCACTTGGTAGCCAGACCTACTCGCCCATTCTTGTGTAACATCACGCAGAGTTTGTCCCGGAGTTGCTGTCCACACCGCCGCTACAGGAACGGGTGTACGCATCGGTATTGCATAAACGGCGACACTTGACATACAAACAAGTACCGTAAAAACATATGTGATTATTTTGTTCATCGATCTTTCCAAAAAGAAAAAAAGTAAGCCAAACAACCTATTAACAAAGCCTAGTGGCCCAAAGAAAGCCCGCTTGCAAAACAACAGCTAGTATTTCCAACAACTAATATTTCCAACAACTACAGTATTTCCACCAGCGCACCGTCAGATATAAACTTCCGAACATCATCCGGTAATCGTCTGGCAAGCAGGCTCTCTACCCGTTTTCCTCTACCGTCGATAAGTCTGGAACCCTGCTTAAAACCAATCTGATCAGGTTCAGCACTCCATTTAAGCAATTCTCCGAAAGCGCCATGCAACAACCCATTGTCGCCGGAGAAGGTATTTTTGCGGAAAATATAGACATGAGTCCCTGAAATAAATCCCCCCCAGAGACACTGGCTGGCAACGTTGTCACACCAAGCATCGGTATTCACCCACGTCATATGTAGAGTGGTCAATGCCTGCCGCATCTTGCGACTCTTAATCACGCCAACGGAATGATTATTAAGCAATTGCACACCGGCTGAAGCATAGCTACGAAACAACGCGGCAACATCAGTCTTAGTGCGCACTGACTGCATACGCACTTCATATAACAACTCACCAAAAATCAGTTGCATGATAAATACAACGGCAATCCCAACAATCGCTAACGGCCACATTTATGTTCTCCTATTACTCTAGATTGGTTAACGCCAAATCATCAGATGCACAAGATGCTGCTTATCAGTTATGAATTTTCAAAATATGGGAACTGTTTTTAGAAGAATGGAACACGCTGGCAATGTTATATTTGCGATGTGGTCCAGCAATGAACGACACTATGCAATTTTTTGTATTCTTTAGATTTACCTTGGAACTCACTTCTGGATAATCCCCTAGTCCAGATCGTTGAAAAACAAGCGGTAAATCAGATTCCTGGTTGTTGCCATTTTTATCCGCTTCATACACAGCCAACACGCAACGCATACGATAATTATTAGCAATCGGAGGTGTAGAGACGGTGACTAACACAGGGGCATTTGAATTGTTAAAAAAAGGCTGACTGCGACTGTTTGCTTTACCGTCACCGCTAACATAATAAGTATCTCTCTTACTTGTTATCCCTGACGACATTCCCGATGCCAGCCAATAGCCACTGCTGATTACCGCTGGATTCGCCAATAACCGCCTGCTTCCACTAGCATCTCGCCATTCCAAATCTGACTTATCAACATTAATTCCCTGACACACCAGCAGTTCCCCCTGCTTACTCATGGACAAATTACCTAACGCAGGGCACTTGCCACCGACAAGATTTCCAGTTTGAGTGTTGATCACTAAATTATTGCCAACAACGACGTTATTATCTGCATGAATATCACCGGCAGCTAAAGTCCCTTTACTACCGGGATTAGCATTACCATCAAGGATAAACAACGTGCCATGCTCTGGATTGATAACCACTTCACCATCGCTATTTTGTTCAATATAGGAGGGTTTTCCCTGAGAGCGGGCAGAGAAGGCGATCTTATTCACACCATTAACTAGTCCGGGGCTTTGCATCGACAGCGTATTCACCTGCTCAAGACCATGACCGCCCATGTTGATGCTGGTTTCCATTCTATTCCACTCTGGATGCCCGCCTATTTTTTGGCGATGAAGCAAGTCGCCCGCCAATGTTCCTGGACCATAGATTGACGCATCCCGCATGAAGGGAGCATAAAAAATACGGCCAATTTCCTTGGGTTGTTCATTGAAAAAGCCAGTAAAAGACTCAGGCGCATTGACCTGACCATAACTATTCCAATAAGTGGCCGGATTACGATGATCCCGATTTTTATAATCCAGATACAGGCCGCCAACCCCAATCAATTGCGCAATCTTCATCGAATGTTTAGCAACATTTGGCTGTTTTCCATTAGCCATTGCTGGAATGGTATAAATCAACGGATCAATACGTTTTTTGCCATTAGGCAACATGACAACGCGTAATACGCCATCATATTTCTGACCAAGCGGATTGACCGTATTCTGGTCAAGCCCCGGAGGTAAATAGGAGGGCAGCTCTGCCCAATTAATTGGTGCTGGAGTGGGTCCACGGCTTAGAGCGACATAATTATCATTAACATAATCCACCACCGCATCACCAAGATGTTGGATCTGCCCGGCGATAACCTGATTCACCAGCATGTCACTCTGTCTGTTGAGATAAACCACACCAACCACCATCATTGATGCCAGTACTATCAGTGCAACAGTCACTTCCAGCAAAGTGAAACCTGCATCATGGCGGCTTATCATCAATATAGATACAGACTCATCATCATGCATAAATAGTCCTTCTTAATAGTAAGTAAGAAAATCTACTCCATCCGATAAACTATTTACCCCAAAAGCGATCCCGCCAAGGGAACGACACTGCGACCCACTTATGCCTGGCTACCTATTGAAAAGCGCCATAATCAATCCCGCGACTGCCAGACCCGGGCCGAAAGGTATCTGTGGCGCCGTTTTCATGCTGCGTAGTCGCCAAATCGCCAGATAACTTATTAATGTGAAACTTGCTGCGAGCAAAATCATTAATGGGAGCGCTTCCACCCCCAACCAGGCGCCAAGCGCCGCCAGAAATTTAGCATCTCCCATTCCCAACGCATCACGCTGGACCCATTGCCGGGCAATCCACGCCACCAGCCTGAAAAACAGATATCCACAAACCGCGCCACTGACGGCCAAAGGTAATGCCACAAATCCGGCAGAATGCAGATTGAACAGCAACCCTAGCCACAGCAAAGAGAGCGTCAGTTGATCGGGCAGCAACATATGTTCGAAATCAATGATCGCCAGTGCGATCAACATCGAACTCAACACTAACAACCCCAACAACCCGTAACTCCACCCCAGATACAAAGCCAGTAAAGAAAAAAGTAACGCTACCGCGCCTTCAACCAGTGGATAGCGTATAGAAATCGTACCGTTACAGTATCGACAAAGCCCTTTCTGGTACAAATAGCTCAGCAGGGGAATGTTATCGCGGGCCGCTAACACGTGGCTGCAATGTGGACAATGGGAACGGGGAAAACAGAGATTAAAGTCGGCAGACTCGCTATTGATTTCGGAGAAAATCATCATCGGCAAGCGGCAGATCACCACATTAAGAAAACTTCCGACACACAACCCTAACAACCCGGATGCCAGAACCAAGCACCCGGTAGAAGATTGCAACCACCCTATCATCATGATGATCTCCCGGCAGATTCAGCACACAACGAACCGCATTGGATAAGAGAACAACAACAAAACCAGCGAAACCGGCTTGTTTCCATCACTAAGAAAATGCAGCTTGAAAAGCCTTCACCAAGCCTGCCAAGCCACATATCACATCAAAACAATCAATGTCTTAAAATCCATGTCCTAACTGGCAGAAACAAGCGTCACGGTATTTGCATCATTGGCATTACATGCCGATTCAATTTGCGCCAAAGTCGAATCTGGTTTAATTTCTGTACCAGATTGTTGTCCTTTCCCACTCCCAACGGCCATTTTCGACCAACCAGCAACCCGCAATTTCAGCGAAAGTTGCTGGCAAGCCTCATCAGGCACATTTTGATACTCAATCTTAAAGGTTTGAGCGGTGGCATCGCCCGGAGAAATGATTACCTTGCCATTCCAACTATTAAAAATAATCCCGGTCTTACCATCCTGAGTCATATTGGCGGGAACGACTTTGTAATTAATGGCGATCTTATTATCCAAACTGTCATAGCCTTTGGCGCCATTTTTAATTGACTTCAAATTCGCGGCCATCTGAGTAATATTCGACGATTCGGTTGAGATTTCCGAAGCCCGGAACAACTTACCAATCCCGGCTGCGGCTGCGGCCAATATCACAATGCCGACAATCATCACAACCAATGCTTCAATCAGCGTAAAACCCGATTGACGCCTGACGCCACGCAATACATTGACTTTCTTATTCATGCTAATCACTCCAAAATCAAAATAAGAGACGCATTACCACTCACATACCCACCAAATGAAACAAAACATTAACACAATAATAACATACATAAAAATATTTAAAACATTTTAGTATTTCATGTTGAAATTAATCCTATGAGTTACAATTTGAAAAATAAAATTGTTTAAATCGTTCAAAAATCACACAAACAATCGTCAAAAACTATCAAATATTTTAATTTCAATCGTAAATATCGATTAAAATTGATGTTATAGCTCATTAAAAAATCAATTCATTTTATTCAGTCAATTAGCTACAAATAACAAAAAAGAAATATTTTTTATATATAAAATTAATTTGTTGTTAAGACTTACTGTTGTACCGAACTTGTCACAGATCACATTTTTGTAAAAATGGGACATACAACAGTGTTCAACACTGAGTGCTCTTTGTTAAAGAAAAAAGCCTTTCATTAACCAAGGTTTTTTAAATGCAGATAGCGAATTTTTGCTCGCTATTTATTGCTAGAAGAATCGGTAAAAAAGGAATAGGGAATTTACTACTCAATTAAAGCACAATAATACCAATCTCATGTTTTAAATAACAGAACGAAATACATATAATGATCATAAGTTGATCAGATAAAAATATAAAATTAAGTCATTAATACAGATAAATAGAAAACAACTCTATTAATTACCTTGTCTGAATTACAAGAACAATATAAATATGTAGATATGTAACATCGTTAATAAATTCATCTTGCATCCCATATCAATTAATGATAACTATAAAATAAAAAAGTGCCTTATTAACCTTGGTTGACCACAAGGCGTTGTATACAATTATTATTAAACTTGATAACAGGCAGGCATTAGAAGTATCTAAAACGGCAGTAAAAATATTATACCTATTAAAACAACGGGTTAAGATCATAAAATTCGATAATAGTTTGGAATTCACAAATCATGAAATCATTGGTAAAAAATTAGCAACCAAAATATACTTTTCCATCCTTACTCGCCTTGGAAAAGAGGGATCTATGAGAATATCAATGGGTTAATTAGGCAATACTTTCCAAAGGAAACCGATTTTAATGAGTCCTCTACTATGGAAATAAATTTTGTGGCAAACCGATTAAATAATATCCCCGAAAAACACAGGAGAAACACCGAATGAATTATTTAAGGGAGTACGAACATATTTACTTATGGATTAACGATATTGCACTTATTATTTGAATCCAAGTGATAATTTAATTTCAACATAAAATCCTTATGCATATTAGACTAATAAGTTAAACTTTTTCAGCAAATTATAAAAAAATGAAAAGATCATTATATGCACTGATAGTTATCTCAAAAAAATATTTTTTTAATAATAATTAAGAAACACGAATTAATGATATTCAACTGCAATCCATAAATGACAAATATAGAGGAAAGATTATCTATAAACAACTGGCGGATTAATATATTATAAAAGTTAATAAACACTTACCTCATTATTAAATTAACCATAAGTTATTATATAATAACTCAATACTATATATGGTGATAAATATGAAAAGAAAACATAACCAATCCGATATAGAAGACACTAATATTAAACCAGAAAATATTTTAACAGATACAAACAATGTCAATATTGACCCCAACAAAATATTTCCCAGAGGAATAATTGTGATGTTCTCTGGTGATAGCGCTCCTTCTGGATGGGCTTTTTGTGATGGTAATAATGGAACACCAGATTTAAGAAGCCGTTTTGTAATGTGCGGGGATAGTTTTTATGATAAAGGATATAGTAGTAAAGCCAGTGGCAGCTTCGATGAAAAAACCTTTTTCAAAAGCACAACACCAATTACAGTTTCAGTCAATGTCATGGTACAAGACACAGTATTAACAGAGTCACAAATACCTAGTCACAAACATATTGGCGGTATGTCTTATTGGAACTCGTATGGAATGAACTATGGTAACGCCAGTGATACCAAAACCAAATATCAAATAAATAATCCCTACGATATCTCAGATAGTCCAATATGGAAGAATCCTTCACAAGGACTTAATTATTATGCCTACACATCATATACAGGAGGAGGACAGGGGCATAATCACCAAGCAACAGCATCATCTCCTGAACATTATCATAACATTGATGTAATTCCACCTTATTATTTATTGGCCTTTATTATGAAGCTTTAACTCTATTCCACAAATATAGATTTAAATCATCTATTAATTAACAACCAGAGAGGAGCTTGCCTCCTCTAAATCTTCATAACCATACCTCTTTAACGGAAATATAAGTAATCGATATTTTGATGAGGAGGGATTATTATTATGCGAATGCAAGTTAAAAACTGATTGAAATGAATGGCTTTCATAAATTAATTGTTGTAAATATAATGTTTTTTATCGTTTTTCCTTTTCTGATATTTTATTCTTTAGGCTCTTCTATTAATTCATTCGGTAAAGATTTGCCTGAGGAAATCTGAGACAATGTTTTTTGTAACTTGGTAGAAACACTATACCTTGGCAATGAGTGGTAATGACTACCTGATAAGACAGAGAAACAGATTGTGGCAAAGAAAGAAAAACAACGGCCTCACCATGACGCGTTATTCAAGCATTTTTTAACGCAGCCCGAAACGGCCAGGGAATTTTTATCCCTTTATCTGCCCGAAGAGATCCAGTTGTTGTGTGATTTAGCCACATTGAAACTGGAACCCGGCAGTTTTGTGGATCGGCATTTACGTCAACTGCACAGTGATGTGCTCTACTCGGTTGAAACAGCTAGGGGACAGGGCTATATCTATTGTCTGATTGAACATCAGTCCACTCCTGACCCGCTGATGGCCTGGCGGCTGATGTATTATGCCATGTTAGCAATGGCGGCCCACCTGAAAAAAGGCCATACTGAACTCCCTTTGGTGGCGCCGCTGCTGTTTTATCATGGGGAGGTTCGGCCGTATCCTTACACAAACCGGTGGCTGGATTGTTTTACGCTCCCCGAACAGGCTGCCCGCTTATACCGTCAGGCGTTTCCGTTGGTGGACGTCAGTGCGCTCAGCGATGAAGAGATCCTGACGCATAAAGGGGTTGCCCTGATGGAGCTGGTGCAAAAACACATCCGCTGCCGGGACATGCTGGAATGGGTCCCCCAATTGGTGGAACTCTTGAATGCAGGGTATAATACAGCCGAACAGCGCAATGTGGTGTTATACTATATTTTACTGAATGGACATACGCTGGATCTCTCACAATTTGTCCATCAACTGATTGAACAATCTCCGGAGCATGAAACGATGTTGATGACTATTGCAGAACAGCTTGAACAAAAAGGGCTTGAGCGAGGTATTGAGCGAGGCCGAGAGGAAGGTATTGAACTAGGCCGGGAGGAAGGCATTGAACTAGGCCGAGAGAAAGGTAAAGTGGAAACGGCTCGCGCCTTATTACGGCATGGCGTCAACCTAGATATTATTATCACCAGTACCGGACTGAGCCGGGATAAAATTGAAGCGTTAAAGCATTAAATTTATCTTCTTCTTTCACAGTAAAATGCCGATATTCACAATCGGCATTTTTGTTCTTATTTTTACTGAATGGACATACGCTGGATCTCTCACAATTTGTCCATCAACTGATTGAACAATCTCCGGAGCATGAAACGATGTTGATGACTATTGCAGAACAGCTTGAACAAAAAGGGCTTGAGCGAGGCCGAGAGGAAGGCATTGAACTAGGCCGAGAGAAAGGTAAAGTGGAAACGGCTCGCGCCTTATTACGGCATGGCGTCAACCTGGATATTATTATCACCAGTACCGGACTGAGCCGGGATAAAATTGAAGCGTTAAAGCATTAAATTTATCTTCTCTTCCACAGCAAAATGCCGATATTCACAATCGGCATTTTTGTTCTTATTTATAGGGAGCGAAATGACACCTTAAGAGCACGGGGAACGCGATTAGGTGAGTTGTTTGCGGAAACAAAATCACAGTTTATAAAAAAACCAAAAATTATAATCTTATAATAAACCAATTATTGTCTTAATGAAAAAATATCAATTTTAAATAACGTTTCATAATTCTGCCACACATGACCTTATTCAACCCATTGTTATACATAGAATTATGGATGACATAAGATGTAGCGCTATTTTGGAATCTTATTTAACTATTTACTGAACTTCATAGAAAATCGATTAAATCGAATTAATACTAAATCTCATAATCAATAAGTAATCAAAAAAGTACCAATCCCTGAACATAATTAATATTTATTTAAAACTTCAAACTATAATAGATGTATTATCTGTCGCCCTAAAGAAATAATCTAACTTCAAACATAATTTCATTTTATCTATTTATTACCACCGTAAAAAATCTATTTTATTAGCACCACAATAAAACTATCTTTTTTTTACTAACCGGAAGAGATGCTTTTCCTCTTATATCACCAAGATTATTTTCTCCTATAGCGATTTGTATAATCATACTTACCTATCGATTTTTTTGATCACAAATTAATCGATGAAATAGAAAATAATCCTCCATTCATAATTTCCCTACCCCTAAAACCAAATAAAACCTCGCAAATACCTAAAACGAGTAAACAATTCCATACCAATTAATGATTATCACACACTATTAATTAATATTCCCTCAAAAGATTCATTACTTATAATCATGCCGCTTTATTAAATGCGAACTAAATAATCGCGAAATAAATTTTTTCAGCATAGATAATAACCGCCACAAGGCAGGTTGCTGCGGTAGCTATACCCATAGCTCAGTGTTAATCAAAACCTCAGTGTTAATCAAAACAAGGCAACAACGCTCTGTTTATCTTTTAAACGTAAATAACTAATCAAGGAAAAATTATGCCTACAACTCCAGAACAAATCGCTGTTGAATATCCGATCCCTACTTACCGCTTTGTTGTCTCAATTGGTGATGAGAAAGTCCCCTTTAACAGTGTTTCCGGGCTAGATATTTCTCATGACGTTATCGAATATAAAGACGGCACCGGCAATTATTACAAAATGCCCGGTCAACGTCAGGCGATCAATATTACGCTGCGTAAAGGTGTCTTCTCCGGTGATACTAAACTTTTTGATTGGCTTAATTCTATTCAACTTAATCGGGTCGAGAAAAAAGATATTTCAATCAGCCTGACTAACGAAGCTGGCACTGAAATTTTAATGACCTGGAACGTGGCAAATGCCTTTCCAACTTCATTAACCGCCCCTTCTTTTGATGCCACCAGCAATGAAGTTGCTGTTCAGGAAATTAGCCTGACAGCGGATCGAGTCACCATTCAGGCGGCTTAACGCTGTTTACTCAGAATATTACATAATAATTGGAGGCTACATGCCAACGGTACCAACCTATCCCGGCGTTTATATTGAAGAGGATGCTTCACCAGCACTCTCTATTCGATCCAGTGCAACGGCAGTGCCGGTCTTTGCTGTTGCAAACAACAATTTATTAAGATCAGATAAACTCTATATTCGTGTTAATAGTTGGATGAACTATTTAGCACTAAAAGGTGAACCATTTAATCCCAAGAATATCCTTGACGTTTCGCTACGTGCCTATTTTATTAACGGCGGTGGATATTGCTATCTCATCAAAACTCAAGAGTTAGAAACACAAGTGCCAAAACTTGACGATGTGACATTATTGGTTGCTGCCGGAGAAGAGATCAACGAGGTGACAGGAACACTTTGTCAGCCCGGTAAAGGATTATTTGCTATTTTTGATGGCCCAAAAGATCAAATCACTTCGGCTCAAAAACCAGATGAACTGCTCAAATCTTATTCTCCTACGCCTTATGGCGCAGTTTATTACCCTTGGCTGACCGCCGAATGGGGAGAAAATAAAACCGCCATTGATATTCCGCCTAGTGCAGTGATGGCCGGTATTTATGCCAGTGTCGATAACAGCCGAGGGGTCTGGAAAGCGCCCGCGAATGTTCCTATTCAGGGCGGCTTACAACCTAAATACCCAGTAACCGATGATCTGCAAACACAATATAACCAAGGCAAGGCACTGAATATGATCCGTACCTTTCCTAAGAGCGGTACGCTGGTTTGGGGTGCCCGAACACTTGAAGACAGCGATAACTGGCGCTATATCCCGGTTCGCCGCCTGTTTAACAGCGCAGAGCAAAATATTAAAAATGCCATGAGTGCTATGGTATTTGAACCCAACAGCCAACCTACGTGGAAAGCCGTCCACCGCGCTATCGATAACTATCTCCACACCCTGTGGCAACAAGGCGGCTTGATGGGCAATAAAGCCGAACAGGCTTACTTCGTCCAGATCGGTAAAGGTCTCACCATGACCGATGACGATATCAAGCAAGGCAAAATGATTGTCAAAGTCGGTCTGGCGGCAGTTCGTCCAGCCGAATTTATTATCTTGCAGTTTACGCAGAACATCGCTCAATAATCGGAGGCAACATGCCAACTACACCAACTTATCCCGGCGTCTATATTGAAGAAGATGCATCACTGGCTCTCTCCGTTAGCCAAGGGAACACGGCAATCCCGGTTTTTATTGGCCGTTTCTCACCGAAAAAAATCAGCGCAACGCCACAAATGACGCGCGTGAGTAGCTGGTTGGATTTTACTAATCAGTTTCATGTGGGTTGTATTAGGTCGGTAACAATCAAATTAACGGAATCTACTCCACCATCTGCCCCTTCCGTTCCTGAGAAAAACGAAGATAATGAAAAAACAGAAAATCATATAAAAGATAAGGACGATGCAGAAACCGAAAATAATACAAAAGCCAAAAGCAATATAGAAACTTTTGCCGCCCAAAAGATGACGCTTTATACAGACGATAACAATAACAGTGATTCTTACAATATAACTGTCGGCACCTACACAACAAGCAGTGATGCCTTAAAACTTTATTTCCAAAATGGTGGCGGACCTTGTTATATCCTGCCAATTTCTAATCCAGAAGATTCTAATACGCTGGCATTAATCCCTGAGTTAATTAAGCAGGCTTTAGAAATTACCTTGATCGTCTGCCCTGAACAAGATTCTAATTACCAGAGCAAAATATATAACAGTCTGACATCTTCATTATTAAATGAAGGCTATTTCCTTATCGCTGATAATCAGGATAAAAAAAACGCACTTAGCGTTAGCCTGCAATCACAAACCGCGACTTATTATCCGGCTGTGAAAGTCTCACAACTTATTCAGATAGAGGAGAGTAGCATCGAGGTTTCAGGTTATCAGGATAAAAAAGTTACCCATCTGGCAGAACTCAAAAGGCAAAACTCAGAACTCTATGCACGAGTTATCAAAGCAATAAAACAAAGAATTGCAGATAACAAAAATCTCATTCCCGCCAGTGCAATCATGGCAGGCGTGTACTGCGCTACCGATGCTCGTCGGGGCGTTTGGAAAGCACCGGCGAATGTTGTTCTCAGCGGAATTAGTGATGTAGCGGATCGACTCAGCAACAATGAACAAAGCGCCATGAATCAAAAAGGCATCAATGCTATCCGTTATTTCAGTAACAAAGGATTTGTCGTCTGGGGCGCACGTACTCTGCAAGATGATGATAACTGGCGCTACATTCCGGTTCGGCGTTTATTTAATGCGGCAGAACGGGATATCAAACAGGCAATGCGATTTGCCGTTTTTGAACCCAACAGTCAGCCCACCTGGGAACGGGTCCGCTCAGCCATTGACAACTATCTCCATCAACTCTGGCAACAAGGGGCGCTAGCCGGTAATAGCCCACAGGAAGCCTATTTTGTGCAAATTGGTCAAGGTGTCACCATGTCCGATGACGACATTAAACAAGGCAAAATGGTGGTTAAGGTTGGCATGGCGGCGGTCCGTCCAGCTGAATTTATCATCCTGCAATTTTCGCAAAATGTAACACAGTAACTGTACTGAGGCGCGGTTCGCCGCGCCTATTCTGGCAAGGAAATGAGAATGGAAATCACACAGCCCGGCGTCACCATCACGGAGAACCTGATATCCCAGCAACAAGATGAGGCGTTTATCGGTGTACCGGTTTTTATCGGCTATACCCAACCGATTGAAAATAGCCATATCAGTGATAAAACCGCCATCAAGCTCAATAGCTTGGCCGATTTTACCCGGTCGTTTAAAAAAACAGGATTAATGTACTACTCCGTGCGCCACTTTTTTGACAACGGCGGTCAGCAAGCCTATCTACTGTCATTAGGATCTGATGAACCACGCAGCAATTTTCAATTATTGAGCTCTACCTTACAACAAGATTGGGTTAAACAAGCGATTTCGGCACAGAGTGCTATCACGCTGATTGTGATCCCCGATATTGCCTATCTGAATCAGATGGATACTCTCGATTCAGAAATCGATCAATACGACAAGACTCAGTTCTGGCTACAATTTTGGCAATCCGTACTTAGCCTCTGCCAGTGCCGACGCGGCATCATGGGCTTGCTGGATGCTCCCGATGATCCCAAATTGGCCGCTGAATGCTTAACGCAGCTCTCTGACAATGATCGGCAATGGGGCGCGGTATACTGGCCGCGACTAAAAAGCGCCTATCAGGAACAAGATCAGCCTGTTGTCCTTTCACCTACTGCGGCGGTGGCCGCCGTCATCCAGCGTAACGATAACCAAATGGTCGTCTGGCATGCTCCCTCGAACGTTATGTTAGCCAAAGTAATAAGCCCAATAAGCTCTTACATTGACGCCGATGACCTGTTTAATCAGAACGGCTCTTCGTTGAATCTGGTTCGCAGCTTCCCCGGTAAAGGTACAAGGATCTGGGGATGCCGCACGCTGGACAACACTCTCGGTTCTCCCTGGCGCTATATCCAGACTCGCCGTCTGGTTTCCTATATCGAAGCCCATATGACTCAACTGGGCCGGGCCTTTGTCTTTGAACCGAATAACGCCATCACCTGGATGAAGTTTAAAGGTCAGGCTTACAACTGGTTACGTCAGTTATGGCTAAATGGCGGACTGCGGGGTACGCAGGAAGATCAAGCTTTCGAGGTGTTGCTGGGAGTTGATGAATCGATGAGTGAGGCGGATCTACGAGCGGGGAAAATGATCATGAAGATCAAACTGGCGCTGCTCATTCCGGCGGAATTTATCGAATTGAATCTGACATTTGATACCCGTACCGGGATCAGCCATTAAACAGGGGCAAAATATGAACAATTTATACACCCCATCGGTGTCACACCGTTTTATTGCCAGTTTTCTGTTTAACAATATCCCCAGTCCACTCGACATTGCCTTTCAACGGATATCGGGCTTAAGCCGGGAACTGCAAACCACTCAACACAGTCAGGGCGGAGAAAATGCCAGAAACGTTTGGCTAGCGGAGAAGATCCAGCACGGTAATTTGGTTTTGGAACGCGGTGTTATGACCGTCACGCCGCTGACTTGGGTGTTTGATCGCGTCCTGCGTGGCGAGAAAGCGGTGTATGCCGATGTGGTTATCATGCTACTGAATGAACATTCAGTTCCGGTAGCAAGCTGGACATTAAGTAACGCCCTGCCGGTTCGCTGGTCTACCGGCGACCTTGATGCCAATAGCAATACGGTGCTGGTGAACGCTCTGGAATTACGTTATCAGGATATGCGCTGGTTAGGAGTGAAAGCATGACGGTTGAAATTAAGGAGCTGATTATTCAGGCCAAAGTCACCGATTCGGCGAGTCACCCGGTCGCGCCGCAAACACTGGCGCAGGAAGCGCAGGATGACGCCCGCATAATCGAGAAAGTGAAACAAGCCGTATTAGATGCATTGCGCGAAACAGGAGGTCATTATGAGCTTAATTGAACGCAGCTTGTCCAAACTTACCCTCACCGCCTTCAAGGACCGCGAGGGGAAAACCTCGGTAGGCAGTTTACAGGCGATGTATAACCCCGATGCCATCCAGCTCGATTATCAAACCCGTTATCAGCAGGATGAAAGCATTAACAGTGCCAACCAAAGCAGCCGCTATGTGTTATCTCAACCGGCGGGTCTGTCATTAGTCCTGTTATTTGACGCCACCATGCCCGGCAATAACACCCCGGTAGAAACCCAATTGGCAACGCTAAAAGCCTTATGTGCCGTGGATGCCAGTACTCACGTCCCCCACTTTCTTAAAATCAAATGGGGGAAAATGCGTTGGGAAAACAAAGGTTATTTTGCCTGTCGAGCCAGTGGCCTCAGCATTCATTACACCCTGTTTGATCGGGACGCCACGCCATTGCGGGCCAGCGCTACTTTATCTCTGGTAGCAGATGAAAGCTTTGTGATTCAAGCCACCGAGCAGCAGTTAAAATCTCCCCCGGCTACTGCGGTTAACGTCACGGATATGCTCTCCCTGCCGTTGATCGCCTTAGGCGCCGGAGCATCCTTGGCTGGCGGGATTGATTATCTCTCGCTGGCCTGGCAAAACGGTCTGGATAATCTTGATGACTTTACCCCCGGACAAACGTTGCAAGCACAGGGGAAAGCATGAAGATACCTGCGATAACACTCAAAATAGATGGTAAAGCCCTCAGCCAATTTACCGTTATCACTCTGACCGTTCACCATCATATTAATGGCATCCCTTCGGCTAACATCACGCTAGGGATCGCCGGTGATGCCAGTCATATTTTTGATGCCAAGGCACAAGCTGAACTGGCAAGTTGCCGCCCCAATCATCAACTTAGCGTGCAGATCGAAAAAACCGTGGTGTTTAAAGGGATCATCGTGCGGCAAACATTGGGGCTTAAAGGTCAGGACAGCATCATTACTTTGACCGCCAAACATGCGTTGCAAAAATTAACTCACAACCTCCACTCGCAACTGTTCAACAAACAGAGTGATGAGGCGATTATCAAGAAGTTGTTTAGCCAAGCGGGTATTCCTGTCACGATAAAGCCAGGCCCTCAGCTTAAAACCGTGCATGAACAAATGGTGCAATTTCGCTGCAATGACTGGGCTTTCCTAAAAAACCGGCTGCTGGCGACTCATACTTGGTTATTGCCCGGCAACGATAGCGTGACGCTGGTCACTCCAGAATCCCTTAATCGGTCAACCGTGCATACCATCCACCAGCAAGCCAACCATCAGGATGTGGTGTTATTTGAGGCTAATCTACAATGGGATAACCAACGCAGCCCCAAAACAGTGAGTGTACAATCCTGGGATATCGCCCAACAGAAGCTATCTCCAGCCCATCAGGCAAAAAGCAGCGGCCTTGGTCGCAATCAACTCGCCACAGACAATCTGACATCATTGACCAACCAACAATGGCAATGGGTTTTCAGCTATCCGTTGGACAATGAACAGGCCAAACAGCTTGCTCAAGGCATGCTGAATAACCGCCGAAGTCATAACGTCTCCGGTAATTTTGAAGTCGAAGGCGATAACCGTTATCAAGCAGGCGATGTGCTAGCATTAAACGGCTTTGGTCAAGGGATGGATGGTCAGGCGATTATCACCGGCGTCAGTCACACCATCAATCAACGGCAAGGCTGGCGTACTCGGCTAACGCTGGGGCTATTACCGGAAACAGAGCAAGTTATACCGCAGACGAAAGAGCTGCACGTCGGGATCGTGGAAAAATACCAGCGAGATAGCCAATCATTGGGCCGTATTCCGGTCAAAATACCGGCTTTAAGTTTAACCAACGGCACCCTTTTTGCCCGTTTAGGTAAACCTTACGCCAGCCATGAAAGTGGTTTCTGCTTTTACCCGGAGCCAGGGGATGAGGTGATTATCGGTTTCTTTGAATGTGATCCTCGCTTCCCGGTGATATTAGGCTCGATGCATAATCCTAAAAACAAAGCGCCGTTAGAACCGAGTGAAAAAAATCCGGTGAAAACCTTAGTGATTAAACAGGGAGAAAATCAGCAAGGATTAGTCTTTAATCATAAAGATAAAACAGTCGCATTAAATAGCGGAAAACATACCTTATCCCTGCAACAGGATAAAGATATCACGCTTAATTCCGCTAAGAATCTCATTACCCATGCTCAAGAAATTAAAATAGAGGCGCAAAAATCGCTGTCCGCCTCCGGGAAATCTGGGGTTGATATTAAAGGCGCGAAGATTAATCTAACCCAATAATAAGGTCATGAGATGACAGACAAAGCATTAGCCAATAAAGCATTAACCGAAAAAGTATTAGCCGATATTTATGGTCGGGGTTGGGCCTTTCCGCCGCAATTTTCTATTAAAGATTTTTCTATTAAAGATAGCGTGCATTCTGAAATAGCGACCGGCGTCACAATGGCGGAGGGGGCAGAAAACGTTCGCCAAAATATGAAAATTCTTTTTCTCACCGAACCCGGCGAGCGAATTATGCGTGAAAATTATGGTTGCGGCTTGAGTGATTATCTGTTTGCCAATATCCGTGACGAAATAATGGCAGAAATTCAGACTCGGATTGAAGAACGGGTATTGCGTTATGAACCCCGCGCCGATATCAGCGAGATCCAAGTGAACCAGAGAACGGACGTACCCAATACCCTGCATATTCAGGTCACTTACACCCTGCGAGGCAGCGAAATTAGCCAGCAGATTGAAGGCGCTCTTGAAGTTAATGAAGGCCGGGTACAGGTGAATCTATGAGCAAACAACTGGTGGTGGATGGCGACACTTTGCTATTTGAGCCGTTATTTGGCAACCGACAAGTCACCATTCTGGGGCCGGCAACCATCCGGGGTAGCGGACACCTCCAAATTCAGGGCAAAAAGATCGTTATGGTCGGTGATGAAAAAAAGGTGCAACTTCAAGCGCAATATATTACTCCAAGCCACCCGGTACCCGGCATGGGGACAGTCGCCATTGCTCAATTGGATGCCAGCCAACAGGCAAATTTTTGCCGCAGCCCTGCCACGGTAATTATCGTCGGGCAACAATTTATCGCCCGTTTTACCCCGACACAGCCAGCCAATAATCCATCGAGTGGCCCGGATGTGACAGCCCCCAGTATGGGTAAAGGCCGATTTATTGCCAGCCAATATATAGTCACTGCCGGATAAATAATCTTTTTAATTATATTTTAAATAACAATATCTTCAAATAATCACGATCCCTGAAAATCTATCAGAAATCATTGCATAACAGGTGGTAAAAATATGGGACAAGCCGAGTTAGAAAATAAACTCTCTGCTATTGTGCCGGATACTGCATTTAAACTTGATGAAAGAAGTACGCTAGATATTTTAAATTGGCTTAAAGCTTACGCTAAAGAAATTCCTTTTGATCAAGAGAAAAAACAGTTCTGGGATAGTTTCTACTTTATTCAGGAAAATAATCCTCAACAATTAGCGGATATTTACCAAAACGTTAATAAAGCCGATGGCCTATTACCCGCCCATCAAGCTTTTATTTTAGCTTTTTTAAAATTATTAGAAACAACTAATCGATTATTTAATACCTTTCCGGCCCGGCATCGCAATCTTTATTACCGGGAATTATTGGGATTGAAACCCAAAAAAGCGCAAGCAGATAAAGTTGCGATAGGAATTACGCTCAATCCCGACAATACACAATCGATGATAGCCCAAGGCACGCTATTTGATGCCGGGCAAGACAACGCCGGCAATCCATTACACTATGCATCAGATACGGATTTACTGGCGAACCAAGGGGAATTAACTGACTTACGTTGGTACCGGAAAAAGCATGATGGTTGGTTATCGGCAATAGCATTAAATCTTGCAGATAACATGGCATTGCCAGAAAACGGTATTCGACTTTTTAGCCCAACGGCCAATGATGTTCCAGTTCTGTCCGGTTATCTGATCACTTCTCCTTTATTTGCCATGTCAGCAGGAGAGCGCACGATTAAAGCCACATTAGCCAGCGAATGGACAGGTAATGCTGAGCACATTACCGCTCAAATGAGTTCGGGCGATCACTGGCTTTCTCTCTCCGCAAAAAAAGAACAGGGCAACAATACCCATTATCTTACACTTTGTTTATCAGCTAATAATGACGCCATCAGTTCCCCTGATGGCTTGGATAATATGGCGTTTGATGTACCGGTGTTAAAACTAGCCACCACTCAAGGCCCGACTCTACCCAAGATTACCAATATTGAAGTCAGCATTAACGGTAATCGCAGTGTGCACTATGCCTCTGACGGAGGCATCGAACAGACGGATGCCACCAGCTTCCCATTGGGTCAATCACCGTCGTTAGGTTCCGGTTTTAATCTGATTGCCCCGGAATGGTATGGCTCTGAAAACGCAACATTGACGATGACTCCTCAATGGGTGGGATTGCCTCAACAAAACTTTTCAAAATGGTATGGAGGATATGAAACTAAACCCGACAATAGTGCCTTTAAAGTACAGGGTTACTTAATCACATCTCAAAAGAGAGAAAAGCTTAATGAAGCACAAGCATTATTCGATGGAAAAGAGGCGCCACAAGGACGAAGCCTGACATTTACCTTGCCGTCGATGAATTACCCTGTTGCAGACACTCCATCACCCAACGAATGGCCCGCATCCGTGCGCATAGAACTGGCCGGACAAGATTTTATGCACACCCAATACTGGCAAAATCCCACGGGTAAAAATGTCCCTTATACGCCGCAAATCAGTGCATTACAGGTTCAATTCAGCGCCAAAGCTAAACCTGAGCAGTTCGTCGTCTATCCCCTGACACCTTTTGGCCGGGGCGAGGCAACAACAGAAACGCCTGCATTAACTCATGAAGCCTTCTATTTAGGCTTTACGGGCGTATCACCGGGACAAACTCTATCTCTCTATTGGCAATTAGCAGGCATTAAATCGCTCGCATTGTCTTGGTCTTATCTCAATAAAAACAACACCTGGAGCAAATTAGATAAATTAGTTGATGACCAAACCCGCAACCTGTTTGACCGGGGTATCTGGCGCACCTTATTGCCACAGGATGCGGCAGATCAGGCGGCTCTGATGCCAACGGGGCGCTACTGGCTGAAAGCTGAGATAACTCATCAAACCGATCCCCAAGATTACCCTCGCATTAAAGGTCTACTGTATAACGCTACTACAGCGACCTTGATCAACGCAGAAACCGTTGAGCAGGAGCACTTTATCAACGGATTAGCCGCCGACAGCATTAAACAACCGGTAAACGCCATTGCTGCCGTCAGCAACGTCGCCCAACCTTGGGCCTCTTGGAATGGTCAGCCGCAAGAAACCGAGCAAGCCTTCCTGACGCGGCTCCCGGCTCGGTTATCTCACCGTAACCGGGCGCTGAGTTGGGGCAACATTGTCACCTTATTAAAAGAGCAATTTGTCAGCCTGTTTGATGTCAAATACCCGTCTGCCGGTGAATTAACCAAAATCCCAGCACCGGAAAAACAGCAACTGATTGTGATCCCTGACAGCCGTTACAAAGATAACGATGATGCGCTGCGTCCAACGTTAAATCCCGCTCGGCTGGCGGAGATGGTCGAATGGATCAAACAACTCAGCAGCCCTTGGGCAACTCTTGAGATCAGCAATCCCACTTACGTTGACGTTAATGTGAACTACCAAGTGACCTTTATCGCAAGCGTTAACCCCGACTACGGATATCATCAGCTACAACAGGAGTTAAGCCGCAAATATATGCCGTGGGGCGAAAATACCGCTGTCGGCGTGACAACCGGTAATCACATTGACTACTACCAGTTATTAGCCGCCATCCAGCAATCGCCTTTGGTGGAACGCGTCACCGATTTAAGCCTAACCATCGCTAACCGAGTCACAGGCGCCGTGGGTAAAAGTATCGAAGCCGCCGATAATGAAGTGCTGATTTTAGTCTGGCCAGAGCAGCGTCCCTCAAACCAAGGAGTTAACCAATGAATCATCAGGATGCCTTGTTTCCCATTGTCAAAGACGATATTACCTTCGATGCCTTACTTACTCAGGCCAAAACAGTGATTGAGCAACAATCCGGCCAATATTGGAGCAATACCAGTGAAAATGATCCCGGCATCACCTTATTGGAAGCCTGTTGTTATGGCGTCTCCGATCTGGCCTATCGCCACACATTACCACTGAGAGATCTTCTAACGCCAAAACCAGCGGACCAAACACCCGTCGACGGCATTTTTCCCCGAGAATTTGGCCCACAACAAACGCTGACCTGTGGCCCAATCACTGCGGAAGATTATCGCCGGGCTTTATTGGATTTACATAGCTGCGACACGGCTAATGAAACAAACGAAGGTTATTTTTTCTTTAATGATGTCCAATTAATTCGTGAACCTGAAAACGAACGCTATGAATATTGGTATAACAAAGAAAAACGTGAATATAGCTTTAAAAACTCCGGATCAGATAGCCAATTAGCACTAAGAGGAAATTATTGGCTCTATTTACTGCCTGGTCGGGAAACTGAAACTAATAAAACACTGGCTGAGGAGAGGCTGAAAACTTTCCTAAAAGATAACCGTAATCTGGGGGAATTCATCAGCAATATTATCTGGTTGAAACCCATTGATCTCCCCTTGCAGATTGATATTGAACTTGAAGATAACGTCATTGATCTTCCTGATATCTTCGCCCAAGTTTATATGACCGCGGAACAGATGGTGCTGGCAAAACCCAAACGTTATACCACTCAGGCCATGAAAGATCAGGGTTACAATCATGAAGAGATATTTTCCGGCCCTTATTTACATCACGGTTGGATACCGACCTTACCTCAAGCCAAAGATTACACCGGCGATATGGTATTAAATCTCAGCCATCTGGTTAATCGATTATTAGCGATTAAAGGTATTCAGAGTGTCACCCGGCTAGCATTAGCTCATCACGACACAACTATTACGCCATTGTCGAACGATAATTGGTCTTGGGAAATCGCTCAAAAATATTACCCCAGATTATGGGGGAGCGATCCACTGGCATTAATTACCTCAGCAAACAGCCCGCTTACCATTACCGCCAAAGGGGGCGTTAAAATTGGCGTTTCCAAACAAGATATCGAGGAAAAGCTTATTGCAGAACCACTGATTAATACACAGCCGGAATTACTGCATTGGGGTAAATATCGTAAAGTTCTGGATTACTATCCAGTAAGTAATAAATTACCGGCTTGCTATGGATTGCAGACCAGCAAACCTACGCCACAGCAAATGCAATTACACCAATTTATGCTACCATTTGAACAAATGTTGGCTAACGGCTGTGCCGAACTTGCCCTTTTACCAAAACTATTATCCTTTAAACAACGAGGAGAAACAGTATACGGTACTCAATGGCCTTTTAAAGCCGATACTGTCAGTCAACAAGCCCATCAAAACATAGAAACTGATTTAATAGAAAAGCTCAATAATGATTCTCAAATCCATTATGATAAAGGCAATAATAAAGATAAAAACTATGCCAAGGAGCTGACAATTCTGGATTACCTATTAGGCTATTTTGGTACTCATCGCGCAGCCAGACCTTTAACACTAAATACACTCGATTTTCTCAATACTCAACGCGGCTATCTGGCTCAACAACCGGAACTGACCTATCAACGTAATAATATTCGGATTGATAAAGTGTCGGCACTGCAAAAACGGATTGCTGCCCGATTGGGTTTAGGCGGGGAATGTTTCAGTAAAACACCTAATCTGGATGGCTTGCCTTTTTATTTAATTGAACATCGTCAACTTTTGCCGATAAAACCCGACACGAAATTCGACGATAAACAAAAACCAAATAATCTGGAAATAATTGAAGAGAATTCAGGCTCTAAAAATCATCAACTCATCATCACACAGCAAGGTACAGCAGGTCGGTTATTACAAGGTCAGGTAATTAACCTAATTATTATTGAAGGTGATAGAGAGTTTATATTACGGAGCCAAATGATCACCGAAGTGACAGGAGATACCTTTTCCCTTAGTACACGTAACAGCACGGATCTGGAGTACAATCTGTACAAGGTGCAACAGGCATTTAAGGATGGTAATCTGCGCTGGCAAAATAGCCCAGTGTGGCTGGAAGATATGGATTATCAATTGGTTTATGCCGATACCACATATCAAAATGCTACCGAAGATCAACGTTGGATTACTTCCAGTGCTCAAAGCCCCTTCCCTGCTATGATTGAAGAAAATGACGAAATCACCCTGAAATATGTGATTACCCCATCTGGGCCAGCCCCAAAAATATCAGCTCGTACAGTTCTCACGGAACCACCCGAATATGAACTCAAAGCGCGGGTGGTTAAATTTGATCGTATTCAAGGCAAGATATTAATTAAACGCAACCAAGACTCACCGAATAAAAACTTTCCAAAAGAGGCCGAAGCATGGCGTTATCGCTGGTATTTCTCCAGCGAAAAATATGCTTTGGCCGATCGCTTTTCATTTGTGGTTAGCGTAGTAGTGAATCGTCAGTTAATTGAGAATGACAAAGTTGATCCTTATAAGTTGGAATCTTGGGTGAAAACAGAAATATTAGCTGAATTCCCCGCACATATTTCAATGATTATTCACTGGTTATCACCGGAACATTTTAAAGATTTTGCCAGCACCTATAAACGCTGGCAAAACAATGATGCGCCTTTAGGAGACGAGGCATACCATATTTTAGAGACCTTAACCTTGGGACGCTTACCTTCTGATGCAACCGGTATTGGTAATATGCGAATTGCTACTAAACAGCAACGTACCGAGGTCATTGGTGAGTCTGGAGATAAATGGAACGAAGAAGTCATAAAAAGTAATCAATTATTATATGTGCCTAAGCCGCAGGCATAGCTAAACTCAATGCAATTATTAATAAGGATAATAGAAAAAATAGAAATTAATTTATCCAAAATAAAAACAAATTAATATAGCACCACAAAAGACTTATTCTAAGATTAAATATCTTTTTACTCTTAATTATACAGAAACATCTACAAGATATTTAAATTATAATAATTTAACATTATACAGTCTAGGATGATAAAAATGGAAAAAAAATCTAATCTATCTGATGTAAAATCCAATATGGAAAATATCAAATCAAATGGCCCATCAGCAGATGATTTAAAAAGACGCTTTAAAGAAGGCAGTATTCCATTACAAACCGATTATGCCGATCTGATTAATATTGCTGATATAGGTCGTCGGGCCGTTGGTAAAGCGCCCGGTCAAACGGATAACCCAAATTCAGCCCTGAAACTGGGTAATGACGGTGCACTAGCGGTAAAACTTAATGACAACGGCGGTTTAAAGACAGATAACGATGGATTAAGTGTAAAAATCAAGAATAAAAGCCTGTCAGTTGATAATAGTGGATTAGCAATCAATACTGGCAGAGGATTGAGAATTAACAACGATAAGCTTGAAGTCGGTAATTATCACGGTATTGAAATAGTTAATGAAGGTGTAAAAGTTAAAGCTGGTAATGGCATTAAGGTAGACAATAACGGTGTCAGTATTGATACCAATAAAATACTCCCCACAGGAATGATCGTGATGTTTTCTGGTGATAGCGCTCCTACAGGTTGGGCTTTCTGTGATGGTAGTAATGGAACCCCAGATTTAAGAAGTCGTTTTGTCATGTGTAGTGAAACTATTTCTGAGACAGGGAAAAGCAGTAATAAAGCCAGTGGGGGTGGGAATAGAAAAAACTTTTCCATAAGTACAGAACCAACTCAAGTTTCTGTCACTGTTAATGTGCAAGAAACTACATTAACAGTAGCACAAATACCTAAGCATGATCATATTGGAGGTATGCCTTACTGTTTGAATAATGCAATTAGATATGAAAAATTTGCTGATCAAACGACGGGAGATGCAATATATAATTCCAGCGACAATGACAAAGTAATGATGAAAACCGGATATCGTATTTACCCACACACATCACCCACAGGTGGAGGAGAAGGACATAATCACCAAGCAACAGCGTCATCCCCTTCACATTATCATAGCGTTGATGTAGTTCCGCCTTATTATCTATTAGCCTTTATTATGAAACTCTAATTCTATTCTAAAAATACAGACTTAAATTACCTATTATTTACTCATTACCAAGGAAATATCAATATGACTTCGGAGCCAAATCTGTTAAACCGGATTACCATTACTATTGCAGCTAATAATCAACAGGTCGCTAAGAAAGTATTGCATGGCTCCGTATTTAATCAGGTCAATATAAATCAATTACTCAACTTATACTTTGATGAATATGATATTCATCAGAATATCTCCTTGGAGACATTAACCCTTAATCTTGGTGAAATAAGTTTCCATAACTTTAATTCATTATTCCCTGCTCGCCTCAAGGTTGAGCTGAATAAAGCACTTAACCAATATCAGATAAACAACCATCAGGAAGAAACTCTACTGAACAAGCCAACATCCAGTAAATTTACCGATAACCCTTCCGCATTCTGCGATAATAATTTAATTGATGCGGAGAACTTCATTCACTCTTTATATCAACAAGATTCCCAACCAAACACAATGGAGACAATAACGCACAATAAAAACATTAATATTAATAAACTTATTCATCAATTAGCACAAATAGAGAGAAAGTGGATATTATTACTGGCAAAAAGCTGCCTATCTGAACATGGTCTACAACGACTTTTAGCTATCAAACAACCCGCTTTATTCATTGCCATTAATCGCAGATTATCCGAAAAAACAAACAAACCACAACATCAGGAGGAGCTTGTCTCCTCCGGGCAACTAATACTCAATGCACTGGAATATCTACAGCGGCATAATATTCAGGAAATACCTAAACCCGATGCTAAAATCATTTCCCGTATTACCACTGAACTCAATAACGGCGTACTTAATACCGATCCTATTATTAAGCTATTTCGCCAAGCTATGAACCACAATATTCCATTAAATAATTGGCTGAAACAACTCTGGCAAACCGTTTCTGTTTCACGGCTTTGCCAAAAGCATTTTTCGGTTAAGGAATACCAATACCTATTGGCATGCTTTATGCCAAACCGCATAGATAAAAATACATCCGGTAAAAAATCAGCCATGAATAACATTAATTTTTCAAATGTTCAGCAATATCAATGTCTGGTAAATAAGAAGGTCATGACCGAAGATCAGAAAATACTATCAACATCAGATAATGCACATATTACAATCAATAGCCGCAATCAACTTCAAACTATCAACAAGCCACAATCTGAATCAGTTTTATTACCAGAAAAAACCGTTCCATATCAAATCAATAATGCCGGCATATTAATGCTCTGGCCGATGCTACCCGCATTATTTAATCAACTTGACCTACTTAAGGGGAAAAAATTTATCCATCGTCAAGCCCAATACCATGCTGTTAATTTCCTTGATTATCTGATTTGGGGAACCGAAGAAACACCGGCAGAACGTAAGAGGCTCAATAACATTCTGTGCGGACTTATGATCAATGAAAATACCGAATCAATCTCTGTTGAACCCGAAAAACAATTAATCACCACGCAATGGCTGGATAGCGTTATTGCTCAGCTTCCCGGCTGGAAAAAATTAAGCTGCAATGACGTCCGCCAATTGTTCTTACAACGACCGGGTGAATTATTGGTAAACGAGCAAGAAATCAAAATCACCATCCAGCCACAGCCATTTGATGCATTGTTGGCTGACTGGCCGTGGCCATTAAATATCGCTAAACTTCCCTGGCTGGATCGCTCTTTATTAATCGACTGGAAAAATATTTAACAGGTTTATATGAACGCTTTACTTAAAAACAACCATTACATGGCGACAGAATTTCACTGGATTTATCCCCATCTGGAACGTATTGATCTGCGATTACAACATTACTATTACCAAAATGGAGAGAAATACGATTATTTACCGGATAGTTTTCTCCTTAGCGAGGATGAATTAAACCAGCGTCTGACAAAGCCACTGGGTATTCCTCATTGGATCACTAAACAGGATAATATTATTAATTTCCCTGAAATCGACGAAAACCCCAATGCATTATCACAATTAGTTGAACGTTTTAAACTGACTGAATTTGAACGGGATATTTTATTATTAGGTTTATTACCTCATTTTGATAGCCGTTATCATGCGTTATTTGCTGCTCTGCACGGTAACAGTAGAAAACAGTGGCCTAGCTTTGAATTAGCCATTGAATTATTTAGCCAACGCCAAAGTGATCAGCCATTACGACAAAATAGCTTTCTACCGCAAACACCATTAATCAGTCATCAACTATTACGGCTTAATAACCACGAAGAGTCTATTTGGTTACAAACTCAATTTCTAACTCACAGCGCTGTCTGGCATTTCTTATCAGGCCAACGGGTTATTTTACCGCCGCTGACAACTTGTGCTTATTGGCACTCTTCTGCCTCACATGGTTGGTATCCACAATCCCTTTACCCTTCACTTGAAAAGATATTATTAAATAAAACTGACGAAATACGCCCGCTGGTAATACTCAGAGGAAAACAAGATAGCGCCAGAGAATTAGCGGTAAGCAATATTATGGCGTTTCATAATATCAGTACCTTAACGCTAGATTTAGCTCAACTGCCGGAGGAAAATAACCCTAATTTGCTGATAGATGCAGTACGGGAAGTACGATTACACGATGGCTGTTTATTAATTCGCAATTTTTCTTTACTTAAAGATGAAAAGAAAATATTACACAGAGAATTCTCCACTTTATTGAATCAGCCAAAATTACGTGTAGTTTGTCTGGCAGAACCACAAGATTCATTAGTGTGGATTAAACATTTACCAATAGTACAAATTAATATGCCAGCCCTGACTCTGGCAGATAAAAAAACCATGCTGGAAGCAAGTTTATCGGATAATATCGCCCAGAAAATAAATATTACCGAGCTATGCCAACGTTTTTCATTCACCGCAGAAACATTGCCGCAAATCCTTCAAGAAGCAAATCAATATCAAATACTCCGACAACCAGAAGGTCAATTGGAAGAAACCGATCTACGTAAGGCATTAAGTTTCCGTGCTCAACAGAATTTCGGTAAATTAGCGCAACGAATAACCCCCAAACGCAGCCTTAATGATTTAGTTATTTCAGACACATTAACGCAACAATTAAAAGAGATTATTGCCGCCATTCATTACCGTGACCAGATTCTGGCTACCGGCTTTCAGGAAAAAATCGGTTATGGCACCGGTATTAGTGCGCTATTTTATGGAGAATCCGGTACCGGAAAAACAATGGCCGCAGAGGTGATTGCCGGTAATCTTGGCGTTGATCTGATTAAAGTGGATCTCTCTACCGTGGTGAATAAATATATCGGTGAAACGGAAAAAAATATCTCCCGTATTTTCGATCTGGCCGAAGCGGATTCCGGCGTGCTATTTTTCGATGAAGCGGATGCTTTATTTGGCAAACGCAGCGAAACCAAAGATGCTCAAGACAGGCATGCTAATATTGAAGTCTCTTATTTATTACAACGATTGGAAAATTATCCGGGATTAGTGATTTTAGCCACCAATAATCGCAGCCATTTAGACAGTGCTTTTAATCGCCGTTTTACCTTTATTACCCGCTTTGCTTATCCCGACGAAATGCTACGTAAAAAAATGTGGCAAGTCATTTGGCCAGAACAAATTAAATTATCCGATACCATTGATTTTACCCATCTGGCTAAACGAGCTGATTTAACCGGGGCTAATATCAGAAATATTGCTCTATTAGCAGCAACGTTAGCGAAAAATGACCACTGTAAACAAATCGAAAATAAACATATCAATCGAGCCATTACACTCGAATTAAATAAAACTGGCCGATTGGTTTTTTAAACATTTAACAAAATTGGAATAAACATGACAACCCTAATTGCTTCTGACAATGCGATTATTGAAGTAAATAATGCATTAAACACTATTTTATCCCAGTATCTAAATATCAATGGCAATAAAATTGATATCCGTTTTGATCTACCCGAAATTAATTCCATTCAATCGGAACCGACGGTCAGTGTATTTCTTTATGACATCAATGAAGATTTACAATTACGCTCTGCCGAACCAAGGCGTTATAACCCGATGACCAGCACATTATTACCGGGATGGGTCAATATCAATTGTCACTATTTAATTACTTACTGGGATGCCAATAAACCATCAAGCGACAGTTCAAGCCCGGATAGCCAACCGAATAATCAAGCGGCGCAAGTGATGACTCGTGTTCTGAATGCATTAATTAATAACCGCCAATTAACCGGCATTCCCGGCGCCTATACCCGAATTATTCCACAACAGGAAAACTTAAATAGCCTGGGTAACTTTTGGCAAGCCCTCGGTAATCGCCCTCGCCTATCTCTAATGTATTCAATTACCGTACCGATGAAACTGCAAGATATTAAAGGCAATATTACACCCATTAACCAAATTTCTGCTTCGGTGGATCAGAAACCCAATCTAAATAATTCACAAATCAACCAAGCTCTAACAGATAAATTATGTGCCGATTTAGATGGCACAGAAGATATTCGCCTTGCTCTGACTAAAGTCAATCTGATTACTGAATTTTCTACAGTCAATAATGAAAATCAGCAAAATAGAAGTATGATCCTTGAAATCTCTGGTGTTACCCATTCAAATTATTTACCGAAAATAAAAGATATTCTTTCAACATGGAAAAATAGCCATAATGCTGTTGTTGAGATAAATGGTGTCGGCATTATTATTTCCACAGCAAATTCTGACAAATTAACTGGAGTTTAATTTTATTTCCATTCAATCATATGATAATAAAATAAATCCCTCACCAAAAACTAACAGGTGATAATATGCCAAACAGCAAATATAGTGAAAAAGTTAACCACTCAGCAAATAGAGCGGAAAAATGCTCGATACATTCTAGCCAATATAATATGAATAACTGTACATTGGGGTTAGGATTGGATTTTAACAAAAAATTAAGAACAGGGAATGAACGAAATATAGAAGATGCACAACCTTTTATTCCATCCCCTTCGAAACAAAAAAAATATAGTACCAGCCCCATAGCAATGTCTGATATATTAGATGAAAGCGCACTGACTTCACAACCAATTATTACTGATTTAATTAATCCGCAAAAAATAAAAATGTCAGACGGCGTAAAAAATATTTTAAATAACAAAGAAGGCGGCGGAGATCTGGTGTTCAAGGCACTACAGATTAAACCATCGGATGAAACTCTGCCATTCAATGCATTAAAAATTGTCGATACCTGGCAAAATGAAATACCGGATCAAGACATGTCTATTTTAGCTTATTGGGCACCACAAGGAGGATATGTTGATATCCCGGCCCAACCCGATATCAGCCGCAATCCACAGTATGTATTTACCCCAAATTTCAGTGGATGTTCATTTGTGGTCGATAAAATGAATAAAGATACTCTCCGAGTTCGGCACGTACAAGGTGGTCAAGAAGATGTTGAATATAATAACCAAAATATTGATCACGGAATGGGTATGATTACGGCAATGGAATTCCGCGATTATGGATATCACAAGGCTGATGGCAAAGTTATAGAAAATACCTATGGTTTTGCATTCTTAAAATTTAACCCAGAGGAAAAACAATGGCAACTTCACTATCAGAAAATAGCCGCAGCCCCTAATATCATAAATATAGAAACTAAATCTAGTTGGTTGCCATTTAATAAGCCTTTAATTGAAGCCGATACCTTTACCTTCAAAAATATGAAAGTCCCTGGATATAGCAGGAAGAATATCAATAACAATTAATATACCCGTCATCTTTCAAGTTGCTTCTTTGTTGGCTGCACTCACTCACCCCGGTCACATAGTTATCTATGCTCCCGGGGATTCACTCCCTTGCCGCCGCGATCCATCTTGAAATCCATAGGGTATATATATTATTTACCCCCAATATATTTTTCATTATAAAATTAACAGTTGGAAACATTCCAAACAAAAAATAGGGAGGTTTAATCACCTTAAAAAAATAATACCACATCGAATTGAACATTATCTAACAATATAATAAACAGAAAAGAGATTAACAAAATGAAATTTAATTATCAAATAAGTGAATCATTTTATAACGGTTATCATTCTGATATTCCTATCGCAATTTTCTCTGAACAAGATTTTACAAAGGCTTATGAAATATACCACGCTAAAGATTTTAACTATCATAGATTAAAGGTAGAACAAGAGCCTTATGCGAGATATTTCAGCGCCTTTCATCATACAGATATTCATAAACAGACTTATTCAGTACCTGAGTTAGAAAACAAATATGAAGAAATGATCTACCTTAATAACAATCGGCAATTTGAATCTGATACCAATTCTGCCACAATGATGTCCAATCATATTCCTTATGATTATGATTTTTATGGATACACTTCGCTACAATATTTAAAGACTAAATATTCCGAAGAATTAAACCATTACCATAACTCTAATTTTGATAATGAAGAACTTAATGACATCATTTTGATTAATTATTTTGAAGGATGGCGTCAAGAACATGATCTTAATTCTAAGATTGATATAGAAACCAGCCTTGCAGTTGCAGATAGCATTGTCAGAGTGTCGCTTCTGGGGTTATTGAAGGGTAATATATCAGATGATATTAAACAAAGAATTATTTTCCCTGAATCGATCACAGTTGAAATGCAGCAAGATCTGCTTAATAATAATTTGGCCAATAAAGTAGAAGAGTTTAATCAATACGTTATTGCAAAACTGCAAAGATTGGCCGCAGCGGAAGATACGGTATCAAAAATATTATCACCTTATCAGTATATTGAATCTAGAGTTAAAGAGATCTCTAGCAGTCGTGTTAGTTTAGATCAACAAATTACCGTTATTATTTCAAAGAGAATACTTGATAAATGCAAGCCTAAGATTAATAGAAAATTTGATGTATGTAAAAATCAACCAAAACCGATAACTAAATACTTCACGGTTTATGATTTTATTAGAAACATTCATCAAAAAGAGTTCAATAAAGTTGAATATAGTGGAAAAGAGATACGATACGTATTAAATAGCGACATTGAAAATGTTATAATTAGATTGAACGATGTTACCGGCGATTATGAAAAATATATCAATAGATTTAGAAATAATGAAGATGTGAAATATTATATCAATGAAGGAATTAATAAGCTACCCAGTTCTACCGGGACAACAGTAGACGAATTTCTTGATAAATATATAGAGCATATGGATGAAATAAGCTATACGGAAGATGAAATTATAGCTGATTATTATCTTAATATACTCAGACAAGTCCTTGATGCTGCCTCAATGATTTTCCCTGCCAGCCCACTCAAAGGTTATTTGGTTTCTATTACCGCCAATACCATCATACCGCTCATTCAATCAGCGATTGCGAACACTAATGAAGAGAGCAGCGCATTAAAACAAGAAGCTTGGGTTAATTTTGCTGTTTTATCCGCTTTCCATGTTATTTTCAATAATCAGACAAATCGGGCAATCAGTAGAAAAATTACCAAAGGCGCAAAACTAATTAAAAATAGCGGCGGATATATTACTGATAAATTTAGTATTAAAAAAATAAATGTTAATTACAAAGGAAACTCTCAATTAGCCAAAGAGAGTATCAAGAAAATTCCTGGTTCAGGTACTAATCCATGGAAACTAGAAGACATTCGCAATAGCTATAAATGGTTTTTTGATCGAAAATATTGGTCAAGATTTAATGTTGAGAAAAAGACAGAAATTTTACAATCACACCTGATGAAAACGCAAGAAGCTAAAGAGTTAGCTGAAATTGTTGGGTGGGAAAAACTTAATAAGATGATAAAGGACTCAATCACATTAGATTATGAAGGGAATCCAATCAATAAATTATCATTCAGGAATCTTGAAGATGAAGTAGCAGCAAGAAGTTATACTTTAATAAATGACAGAAGACGAATTAATAACATAGCAAATTTCCTCGATGAGAAATTAACCTTTTCAGATCAGCTAGGAAAATTTATTAATGTTGAAGATATTTCAGGAAGCAGTGATTTAGATAAAGCAGCCAACTGGATTGTCAGTAAAAGTACATCAAATGCTAATAACACACAACATGTCGCCAGTGTACTATCCAAATATATTGACAAAGATATCAGTGATTTTAATGTATTAACGCAATTGCACGATGAACTATATCGCTTAAAACCGGGCACTAATTTAAGACATTATCGTGGTTTTGGTGATCAGATATTTCCACATATGGAATCATCCAAAACTATTCTTCCTTATTATCTAACCAGGACAAAAAGCGTTAATGGCGTTGATCCTTTCCTCATCTATTCAACGTTAATTGAAATTCATCCTTTTGGCAATGGGAATGGCAGAGTAGCCAGATCAGCTTATGCTCTGGCATATATTAATAAGCATAGAAAATTTCAAGCGTTAACCAACGCATCAGAAAAGATACTGACCGAGAATGCCAATAGACCTAAAACATTCGTTAGATCACCAACCGGAGATGTTCGCCAGGATGAATTTTATCTACCAAGGGATAAAGGGGAAATTGGGAAATTTAAAATATTGGATAACAGTGACCCAAACTATATTGTAGGGGTTGATGAATCTAACTCTAAATTCAATATCTATACGACCTGGAATAAAAATGAAAGTCCTGCCACCAGCAAAACCGCTATTTTTTCCGCTCATGGTGGTCGTGAAAATTCAGCAAGACCAATTATATTCCCAAAAAATAAAAATCTTATATTTTGGGCGCCAGATGAATACCGGTTAGATGATCCGCTTATTGAACGGTTTGTTAATGAGTTTAATCAGTTAAACCCTCATTCGGCTATTGGTGGAAATTATGAAAAATTCTGGACAGCATTCCCTGACAGATATAAAGATTATGATTTATTAAAGTCGCTATTTACTGAAAAGAAACTTGAACAGTTAAAGAACATTGGTAATGTTATAGAAAAACACACAAATTTAACCGCAGAAGATGCAACAGGTATCAGCGCTGCAAAATTAAAAAACAGTTCAGTGCCCAAAGTCGCAGAATATCAATTTTCTTGGTATGAAAAAGATAAAGAAAAAGAGTATGTTTCAGCATTAATCGAAAACAGAAAAACCATAATAAGAGCAAATGATGGAACACCGGCGGTTGATTTATTAAGCATCAGTCCGAATGTTCCTATTGATAAAAAAGTCAGTATTAAAGATCTTATTGATTTCGTTAAAGAGAAAAATTATGAAAATATTCATATAGTAGCGTGTAGAGAAGTTTGGGATAATGGCAAGCCCAGAAGTACAACTCGCTCTTATGCAGTCGCTCGCGGCTATAGAAATGAACATGAACAGTATTGGGAAAATAAAGCATTGAAAACGCTGCCACAATCTAAAGCGGCGAGTTCAAGCAGAACCAAACGAGATATTTCCGCTATTAATAGCCATGAATATCTTAATGAGCCGCGAGATATAAAATATCTTTTAACATCGATGTTATTTACAAATGGTAACAATGCGATAAGTTATAGTGAATATGTAATTGGCGTGGTGACAACAGATGATAAAATTATTACCTTTGATGATTCTTTAAAAAGAGCAGACTATGATATTTTTTTACCGGGCAAAGAAGAAGATAGCCCTGAATTAATGCAAAGACAAACAGTAATAGATAATCATTCCCTATCCGATTTCAATATATATAGTAATAATTTATTTGATTTCAGTGAAATAACGACAGGACAATATTTATATTTCAAAGGAGGAGAAAAATCAGATGGTAATGTCATTTTAGAGATCAATGATTCAGAAGGTTTCCGCTCGTTGGCAATAAAGGTTCAAAATTTAAATATGATGGGAGTCTATCTGGCAAATATCATTAATAGCAATTCCCAAGATTTTAAAGCCGGAAGAGTAGAAAATGGGAAACTTGAAACAAGTATCCTAGGTGTTAATAATTTATATCTAAAGCGTGGAAGTGAAAACAGTTATTACATCAAAGTGAGATTTAATCTTATAAACGTTAAATAATATACCATAACTTACGTGGAAATCTGGGGGCTATATTTGGTAATATAGTCCCCATTACTCTCTATAATAATTGATCTTTGAAATCTATCTATTTTATTATTTTTCTGATTAGTCAGGTAATTATTGCGACAAAGCTTTCATAGAAAACCAGACAAATCTGAAAATGTATTTTAATTAAATATTTATTTAATAATTTGATTGTAAAATACAAAGACTTAAACAACAAGATAAAAATATATAGCATTACACTTTAAACTTAGCTAATCACATTAAACACAATGCTCTCAATATATTTTTCTCCAAATTAATAGGTGATAATTATGAAATCCGAATATAGCGAAAAAGAAAAACAGAAAAGCAGCCCCTTACAGTTAAAGAACGCGGCTCATCATGACAGCAATCCATTAGAATTAGGATCACATTTCAATAATGATAGACCAGGTTCTTCTGACCGTGGATTGACATTGAGTGAGCGTATCAAGGCACTCAATGAAAGAGGGTTATCTGATAACAAACAACCATCTTCTCAATTTACAAGGCCGCCTGCACTCAGTAAACCGGTTGTAAATATTAAATCCAGAACATCGCCGGTAAAAACACCATCAGTTATTACAACTGCGGTAAATACAATATCGCCAGTTAATCAATCAGCATCTTCTATTGTATCTTCTGAGAAACCATTAGCATCAGGTTTTAATAGAACAACACCCTCAACGTTAACGGTTGGTAAATATGAATTAGAACTGACACATCAAGAAAACGTTGTTGTCTTTAGGGGAGATAATCGAGATCCTGAAACAATCGCAGCAGCAGGTGGATTCTATCCCTGGTCAAAACAGCATGTTAGCAGAATTAAGAGCGAATTGACGGATGCGTTTATTAAAGATGGCCCATCAGCGCATATGATAGGACATGTCAGGAGTCCAAATAAAAACTACGTATCGACAGGAATGAATATGGATTCAGGAGGGTTTGGCGAACAGTCTGCCTATCTGTATAAGATGGAAATTCCTGGACTCAAACCACAGGAAATGAACAAAGACACTATTGGTCAGGAAATTAGACAAGACAAAAGAGGAATCAATTATCCCCATTTCTTGATGAGCCACCCGACTCTTCAACAATCAGAATTCGTGGCAATGATACCCGCACGTACAGAAGAGCTAACATTTATTACACCAATTCCCCTGAGTTATATCACTTCATACAAAAAGAAAGGCACAAACACCTGGAATACAATGCCTGGCACAAGGTAATAGCAAATATTCCCTCATTCACCAGTAAAGGGAGTTTTAGCGCGTAGCCTATGAGCTATTTGCTCAAAGTTTACGATTCAAACTCAAAATTATATTTCACAAATTATTGCGCCATTTATGGCGCATTTTTATTTACTTTCTCTTATCCATTATTAAAATCACCGAAAGTTACCACCCGTTATTTATCTTTTCGTTATAGACGACAATAAAAGATTGTCGATAAATAAAATCATTACAATCTGCTATATCAATTAACAATCACCATTATTATTAATTGATAATCCGTATAAAAATTCATTATCTATAATCAATTTGTTTTACGAAAAACAATTTAGATAATCGTAAGACAAACCATTTAATATAAACAATAACCTCTGTAAATCAGGTTGTTGCGGTAGCTATACCCAATCGTTAAGTAATAAAAGAAGCAAAATAACAGATATTTTTATTATATTTCACATGTAAACAATAAAGGAAAAAACCATGACTATAACTCCAGAACAAATTGCTGTTGATTATCCTATCCCTGCTTATCGATTTGTTGTCTCGGTTGGTGACGAGAAAATCCCTTTTAACAATGTTTCCGGGCTTGATGTTCACTATGATGTTATCGAATATAAAGATGGCACCGGTAATTACTATAAAATGCCGGGTCAACGTCAATCGATCAATATCACCCTGCGTAAAGGGGTCTTCCCTGGCGACACTAAACTGTTTGACTGGATTAATTCTATTCAACTTAATCAGGTTGAAAAAAAGGATATTGCCATTAGCCTGACCAACGAAACCGGCTCCCAGATTCTAATGACCTGGAATGTGGCAAACGCCTTTCCAACATCATTCACCTCCCCCTCTTTTGATGCCGCCAGCAATGATATTGCCGTTCAGGAGATAGCACTGGTCGCGGATCGCGTTACCATTCAAGCACCTTAATAGGTCCATAATAACAAGCTATCCCAATGTTTATATTGAAGAAGATAATTATCTAACAGCATTAATTATCAATATGCCAACCCATGATGATCAACACTGTCATGGTTCATCCATCCAACTGAATTCATCATCCCACAGTTTACGTAGAGTATCGCATCATAACTCGGAGACAATAATGCCAATAACCCCAACTTATCCCGGCGTTTATATTGAAGAGGACGCCTCACTGTCCCTCTCCATTCGTTCGGGTGCAACGGCAGTGCCTGTTTTTGCCGTCGCAAATAATAATTCATTAATACCAGACAATTCCTATATTCGTATTAGTAGCTGGTTGGAATATTTAACACTAAAAGGTGGGCAATTTGATCCCACTAATACACTTGATATCGCACTGCGCGCCTATTTTATTAGCGGTGGTGGATATGCTTATCTCGTCAAAACCACAAATCTAGAAAGTCAGGTCCCAAAGCTTGACGATGTGACACTACTGGTTGCCGCCGGAGAAGATATTACGACCGCTGTAGGAAAACTTTGCCAATTAGGCAAAGGATTATTCGCTATTTTTGATGGTCCAACAGCCCAAATAACCTCAACCCAAACACCAGATGATGTACTTAAACCTTATCCAGCAACTCAATATGGCGCCGTTTACTATCCCTGGCTGACCGCTGAATGGGGAGAAAAGAGAGCGCTGGTCGATATTCCACCGAGTGCCGTCATGGCCGGTATTTATGCCAGTGTCGATAATAGCCGGGGTGTTTGGCAGGCCCCCGCTAATGTTCCTGTTCAGGGCGGATTACAACCTAAATATCCGATGACTGATGATCTGCAAGGGAAATATAACCAGGGTAAGGCACTGAATATGATCCGGACCTTCCCTAAGAGCGGGACGCTGGTCTGGGGCGCCAGAACCCTTGAGGACAGCGATAACTGGCGTTATATCCCGGTTCGCCGCCTGTTTAACAGCGCGGAACGGGACATTAAAAACGCCATGAGTTTCGCGGTATTTGAGCCCAATAGCCAACCCACCTGGGAAGCGGTGCGCCGGGCGATTGATAACTATCTCCATGCCCTCTGGCAGCAAGGCGGATTGATGGGCAGCAAAGCTGAACAGGCTTATTTTGTTCAAATCGGTAAAGGCGTCACTATGACTGATGACGATATCAAGCAGGGCAAAATGATCGTCAAAATCGGCATGGCGGCAGTGCGTCCGGCCGAATTTATTATCTTGCAGTTCACCCAGAATACCGCACAATAATTGGAGGCATCATGCCAACAACACCAACTTATCCCGGCGTTTATATTGAAGAAGATGCGTCATTATCGCTCTCTATCAGCCACGGGAACACCGCAATACCTGTTTTTATTGGCCGCTTCCAGCCTAAAAAAACCAGCGCAACTCTAAAAGCGATACGTGTGAGTAGCTGGCTGGATTTTACCAATCTATTTAATGTCGGCTGTATTACGTCAATCGCCATCACATCGACTAAACCAACGCCACCGCCTCCCCCTTCTCCTTCTGGGAAAGTTGCAGGCGATACAGCCACTGCCAATATCGCGCTTAACGCGAGTGATACAAGTTCCAGTTACACTTACGCTGTCGCTGTCGGCACCTACACCACCAGCAGTGATGCGCTAAAACTTTATTTCCAAAATGGCGGTGGGCCTTGTTATATCCTGCCCATTGCTGATTCCGCAGAGGTTAAGACTACCGCATTAATCCCTGAATTAATTGAACAAGCTTTGGAGATCACCCTAATCGTCTGTCCTGAACAGGATTCTGCTTACCAGAGTGCAATATACAACAGCCTGACCCCCGCATTATTGAATGCTGGCTATTTCCTGATCGCTGACAGCCAGGATAAAGCAACTAAACCTACAGTTAATGTGCAATCACAAACTGCGACTTATTATCCTGCGGTCAAAGTCTCACAACTTATGCAAACGGAAGATAGCTTGATCGCAGTTTCAGGTTATGAAGATGCAGCATCAAATGAAGTCAAAAATCTGGCGCAACTCAAAGGGAAAAACCCAACTGTCTACCAACAAGCTGTCCAAGCAATACAGGGCAAAATAAAATCCAGCAGCAACACCATTCCCGCCAGTGCTGTCATGGCGGGGGTCTACTGCGCCACTGATGCCAGCCGTGGTGTCTGGAAAGCCCCGGCTAATGTCGTGCTGAGCGGAATTAGTGATGTCACTGAACGACTTAATGACGATGAACAAGGCACCATGAACCTGTTAGGTATTAATGCTATTCGCTATTTCAACGGGCGTGGCTTTGTCGTGTGGGGCGCTCGTACTCTGCAAAATAATGACAACTGGCGCTATATTCCGGTTCGACGTCTCTTTAACAGCGCAGAACGGGATATTAAGCAAGCCATGCGCACCGCCGTTTTTGCACCCAATAGCCAGCCTACTTGGGAACGGGTGAAGTCAGCCATTGACAACTATCTCTATTCCTTATGGCAGCAAGGGGCATTAGCGGGAAATAAGCCGCAGGAAGCCTATTTTGTCCAGATTGGTAAAGGCATCACCATGTCCGACGACGACATTAAACAAGGGAGAATGATTGTCAAGGTGGGCATGGCCGCAGTACGTCCGGCTGAATTTATTATCCTTCAGTTTTCACAAAATGTAGCACAGTAACCGTGCTGAGACGCGGTTGAACGCCGCGTCTATTCAGTCTTACAAGGAGACGATAATGGAGATAAAACAGCCGGGTGTCACCGTCACCGAAAACCTGATATCCCCAGAACCGGATGACGCACTCATCGGTATACCGGTTTTTATCGGTTATACCCCATCGTCGGCCAATAAAATCGCTATCAAGCTCAACAGCCTGGCCGATTTTACCCGGTCATTTCCCGAATCAGGATTAATGTACTATTCCGTACGCCACTTTTTTGAAAATGGCGGCCAGCAAGCCTATGTGCTGTCACTGGGTACGGAGCAACAATTAAGCGATTTTTCGTCATTGAGCGCCGCACTGCAACAAGCGTGGATTACCCAAGCGATTTCCGCACAGAACAATATTACGCTGCTTGTCACCCCGGATGCTATCCGATTTAATCAGACCGAGGTTTCCTATATCCAACGTGATCTCTGGTTACAATTTTGGCAATCAGTGCTCAATCTTTGCAAAAGTCGGCGCGGCATTATGGGGTTATTGGATGCCCCAGACAATCCCACATTAGCCGCAGAGTGTTTAAAACAGTTTGCTTCCGCAGATCAACAATGGGGCGCCGTATACTGGCCGCGGCTAAAAAGCGCCTATCAGGATCAAGCGCAAAACCCTATTGTGCTTTCACCTACTGCCGCGGTCGCCGCCGTTATCCAAAATAACGATAACCAACAAGGCGTCTGGACCGCCCCTGCCAACGTTGCGTTAGCCAAAGTGATCAGCCCGGTACGCTCTTATATTGAAGCAAATGCCCTGTTTAACCCGAATGGTGCCTCGCTGAATCTGGTTCGCAGTTTTCCCGGCAAAGGCATAAGAGTCTGGGGATGCCGAACGTTGGAAAATACCCCCGGTTCCCCCTGGCGCTATATCCAAATCCGCCGTCTGGTTTCCTATATTGAAGCTCATATGACTCAACTCGGCCGGACCTTCATCTTTGAACCCAATAACGCTATCACCTGGATGAAGTTTAAAGGCCAAGCCTACAACTGGCTGCGTCAGTTATGGTTAAACGGCGGGCTACGGGGTACTCAGGAAGATCAGGCGTTTGAATTGTTACTGGGTGTGGGTGAATCAATGAGTGAAACCGATATTCGGGCCGGAAAAATGATCATGAAAATTAAACTGGCGGTGTTAATTCCAGCGGAATTTATTGAACTGAGCCTGACATTTGATACCCGTACCAGCACCACCCGCTAAGTTAAACAGAGGCAAAAGTTAAACAGAGGCAACATATGAGCAACCTCTATACCCCGTCAGTGTCACACCGTTTTATCGCCAGTTTTCTTTTTAACAACATTCCCAGTCCACTCGATATCGCCTTTCAACGGATATCGGGCCTCAGCCGTGAGTTGCAGACCACCCAACACAGCCAGGGCGGGGAAAACGCCAGAAATATCTGGCTGGCCGAGAAGATCCAGCACGGCAGCCTGTTGCTAGAGCGTGGCGTGATGACGGTGACGCCGCTCACGCTAGTGTTCGATCGCGTCCTGCGAGGCGAAAAAGCGGTCTATGCCGATGTCGTGATTATGTTACTGAATGAACATTCATTACCCACGGCAAGTTGGACATTAAGCAACGCGCTACCGGTGCGCTGGTCCACCAGCGACTTTGACGCCAATAGCAATACCGTCTTGGTGAACTCGCTGGAATTACGTTATCAAGATATGCGCTGGTTAGGAGTAAAAGTATGACCGTCGAAATTAAAGAACTGATTATTCAGGCCAAAGTCACTGATTCCACGAGTAATTCTTCCTCACCACCAACCTTAGCCCAAGAGACGCTGGATAATGCTCGCCTGATTGAGATAGTGAAACGGGAAGTGTTAGAAGCGTTGCGTGAAGCAGGAGTCCATTATGAGCCTAATTGAACGGAGTCTATCCAAACTCACCCTGACCGCTTTTAAAGACCGAGAGGGGAAAATTTCCGTAGGCAGTTTACAGGCAATGTATAACCCTGATGGGATTCAGCTCGATTATCAAACTCACTATCAACAAGATGAAAGCGTTAACTATGTACGCCAAAGCAGCCGCTACACGCTATCGCAACCCGCCGGTTTGACATTAGTTCTGTTGTTTGATGCGACTATGCCGGGCAACAACATCCCGGTAGAAACCCAATTGGAAACCCTGAAAACCCTGTGTGCGGTGGACGCCAGCACCAATGTGCCCCACTTCCTTAAAATCAAATGGGGCAAAATGCGTTGGGAAAACAAAGGCTATTTCGCTTGCCGAGCCACTGGTCTCTCCATCCATTACACCCTGTTTGACCGGGACGCCACCCCGCTGCGAGCCAGCGCCACTTTATCGCTAATCGCAGACGAAAGCCTGGTTATTCAAGCCACTGAACAGCAGTTAAAATCACCGCCGGTTATCGCAGTCAACGTGACCGATATGCTCTCTCTGCCGTTGATTGCATTAGGCGTCAGTGCTGCTCTGGTTGGTGGTATTGATTATCTCGCCCTCGCCAGACAAAACGATTTGGATAATCTTGATGATTTCACCCCCGGGCAAACGCTACAAGCACAGGGGGACGCATGAAGATACCGGCAGTAGACATTAACATAGCGGGAAAAACCCTCAGCCAGTTTTCTATGATAAGTTTGACCGTCAACCATCAAATCAACGGCATCCCCACAGCCAATATCACGCTTAGCGTAGCCGGTGACGCCAAAGCAATTTTCGCCCCCCAAGCTCAAGCTGAACTGACAAGCTGTCGGCCCAATCAAGAACTGATCGTGCAACTGCAAGGAACCGTGGTATTCAAGGGGATCATTGTTCGACAAGCGCTTAAGTTCAAAGGTCAGGACAGTCTGGTTATCCTAACGGCAAAACATTCACTGCAAAAACTCACTGACGGTTTCCATTCACAACTATTCAGCCAACAGGATGATGAAGCCATTATCAAAAAGCTATTCAATCAGGCAGAGATAGCTGTCACGATAGAACAGGCGTCTCAGCTTAAAATTAAACATGAGCAAATGGTGCAGTTTCGCTGTAATGACTGGAAATTCTTAAAAAGCCGACTGGCCGCCGCCAATATCTGGCTGTTGCCCGGTAATGAGGCCGTCACATTAGCGACGCCGGAATCACTTAATCAGTCAACCGTGCATACAATTAAACAACGTGCCGACGATCAGGATATTGTACTGTTTGAAGCGGATCTGCAATGGGATAATCGGCACAACCCTAAAACGGTGAGCGTACAAACCTGGGATATTACACAACAAAAACTGTCTCAGGCCAATCAGGCAAAAAACAGCGAAGTTGGCAGCGGTCAACTCGCGCCAGACAGTTTAGCGACGTTGACCGATCAGGCATGGCAGTGGGTTTTCAGCTATCCCCAAGATAATGAACAAGCCAAATACCTTGCTCAGGGCATCCTGAATAACCTGCGAAGTGATAACGTTTCCGGCAATTTCGAAGTTGCAGGGGATAGCCGCTATCAGCCGGGCGATCTGCTTGCGCTAAATGGCTTTGGTCAAGGGATGGATGGTCAAGGCGTTATCACCGGCGTCAGTCAGACCATCAATCAACGGCAAGGCTGGCGCACCCGGTTAACTCTGGGTTTGTTGCCGGAAACAGAACCGGTGGTCCCGCAGGTTAAAGAGCTGCATGTGGGGATTGTGGAAAAATACCAACAGGACAAGCAGTCACTGGACCGAATTCCGGTCAGGATACCGGCGTTAGATTTAACCAACAGCGTGCTTTTTGCCCGACTGGGTAAACCTTATGCCAGTCATGAAAGCGGGTTCTGTTTCTATCCTGAACCGGGGGATGAGGTGATTATCGGTTTCTTTGAATGCGATCCGCGCTTCCCGGTGATATTAGGCGCTATGCACAACCCAAAAAATAAAACACCGATAGAACCCAGTGAAAAAAATCCAATAAAAACTTTAGTCATTAAACAAGGGGATAATAAACAAGCATTAGTGCTCAATCATCAAGATAAAATCGCCGCCATTAATAGCGGAGAACATTCGTTATCATTGCAACAGGATAAAGATATTACGCTAAAGTCGGCGAAGAATATTATCACCACAGGTCAGGAAATTAATATACAGGCTGAGAAATCCCTGTCAGCCACTGGAAAGTCCGGCGTCGATATTAAGGGTAAGAAAATTAACCTAACACAATTAACAGGGGAATAAAATGACAAATAAAATATTAGCCGATATTTATGGTCGTGGCTGGACATTTCCGCCGCAATTTTTTGTCAAAGATAATTCTCATCCCCAAATACAAACCGGCGTAACAATGGCAGAAGGTGCAGAAAATGTTCGCCAAAGCATGAAAATTCTTTTTCTCACCGAGCCCGGCGAACGGATTATGCGTGAAGATTATGGGTGCGGCCTAAATGATTATCTGTTTGCCAATATCAATGATGAATTGATAGCTGAAATTAAAACCCGGATTGAAGAGCGCGTACTGCGCTATGAACCGCGCGCGGAAATCACGGTGATTCAGGTCGATCAGAGAACAGACTTGCTAAATACCTTACATGTTCAGGTGACTTATTCCCTGAGAGGCAGCGATATCAACCAACAGCTTAAAGGCGTCCTTGATGTGAATGAAGGCCGGGTACAGGTGAGCCTATGAGCAAACAACTGGTGGTGGATGGCGACAAACTACTATTTGAACCGTTATTCGGCAACCGACAGGTGACAATCCTGGAGCCGGCAACTATCCAGGGCAGCGGGCATGCACAAATCCAGGACAAAAAAATTGCCATTGTGGGCGATGAAAAAGAGGTAAAGCTCCAAGCACAGTATATTACTCCCGATTACCCAACGCCCGGTACAGGCATAGTCACCATTGCCCAGTTAGATGCCAGCCAACAGGCAAATTTTTGTCACAGCCCTGCCGCAGTGATTATCGTCGGGCAGCAATTTACCGCCCGTTTCACTCCGACACAACCGGCGAATAATCCATCGAGTGGCCCGGATGTAACCACACCCAGTATGGGAAAAGGCCGTTTTATTGCCAGTCAATATATCGTCACCGCCGGATAAATAACGCCTCTAACCTTATTTTTAAATAATCACGATCTCCTGAAACACTATATTCAAACCACAGGTGGTAATAAATATGGGACAAGCCGAGTTATATAATAAGCTCTCTGCTATCGTGCCGGATAATGCATTTAAACTTGATGAAAGAAGTGCACTGGATATTTTAAACTGGCTCAAAGAGTACGCCGCAATTATTCCTTTCGATCAAGAGAAAAAACAGTTCTGGGACAGTTTCTACTTTACGCAGGAAAATAGCCCTCAGCAATTAGCGAATCTTTACCAGAACGTTAATCAAGCGAATGGTCTTTTACCGGCACATCAAGCTTTTGTTTTGGCTTTTTTTAAACTGTTAGAAACACCCAAGATATTATTTAATACCCTCCCGGCACGACACCGTAATCTTTATTACCGGGAATTATTAGGACTGAACCCCAAAAACGCTCAGGCAGATAGCGTTGCTATCGGCATTACCCTGAATACGAATAACACGGAATTTCTGGTCGCACAAGGCACGCTGTTTGATGCCGGGCAAGATAGCGCCGGTAATCCGTTACACTATGCATCAAACACGGATTTACTGGCGAATCAGGGAGCATTAACCGACTTGCGTTGGTATCGAAAAAATAACGATGGTTGGCAATCGGCAATACCACTTAGCCTCTCAGATAACATTAAATTACCGAAAAACGGCATCCAGCTTTTTAGCCCAACAGCCAACGATACCCCGGTGCTATCCGGTTATCTCATTACCTCCTCTTTGTTTGCCATGCCCGCAGGAGAACGTCATATTACATTGACGCTGGAAAATGATTGGCAGGGTAAAGCTAAAAATATCACCGCTAAAATTAGCGCCAAAGATCACTGGTTATCGTTGTCGGTAAATCTTATCGACAAAAAGAATATCAAACTGGGTTTACTATCCACTGATGATCCTATCAGCCCGCCAGATAACCTTGACGGCATGACATTCAACGTACCGGTATTAAAATTAGGCACCATTCAACAACCCACTTTGCCCAAAATTATCGGTATTAAAATCAATGTTAACGGCAACCGCAGTGTGCGCTATGCCTCTGATGACGGAACTGAACAAACAGATAAAACCAGTTTTCCCTTCGGTCAATTGCCATCGTTGGGTTCCGGTTTTAATCTGGTCGCCCCTGAATGGTATGGTTCTGAAAACGCGACGCTTACCTTGACTCCACAATGGGTTGGCTTGCCGACAAAGAGTTTTAAAGCGTGGTATAAAGGGTACACCCCTGAACCCGATAACAGCGTATTTAAAGTACAGGGTTATTTAGTCACACCTCAGGAAAAAAAGACCATTGATGGCCTCCAATCATTATTTGGCGGAACCGATGCACCACAAGGACAAAGCCTGACATTTACCTTACCGGCAATGAACTACCCTGTTGCAGACAGTCCATCCCCCAATGACTGGCCTGCATCAGTACGCATAGAATTGGCGGGGCAGGATTTTATGCATGCGCAATACCGGCAAGATCCGACCGGTAAAAATTTACCCTACACCCCGCAAATCAGTGCATTACAAGTTACATTTAACGCCACAATGAAAGCTGAACAATATGCCGTGTATCCTCTCACCCCTTTTGGTTGGGGAAATACGAATGCTAAAACGCCTTCATTCGCTAATGACGCACTCTATTTAGGCTTCACCAATGTGTCACCGGGACAAACCTTATCCCTATACTGGAAATTGGTCGGTATTCAAGAACTTGCGCTATTTTGGTCTTATCTGAATCAACAAAACACCTGGCAACCATTAAATCAACTGGTTCACGATCAAACTCACAACCTGTTTGACCGGGGGACATGGAGTACGCTGTTGCCACAGGACGCATCAAATCAGGCAGCCTTGATGCCGACAGGACGATATTGGCTGAAAGCGGAGATAATTCAGCAGACCGCCCCTGAGAATTACCCAAAAATGCAAGGCATACTGTATAACGCCACCACCGCCACATTAATCAACTCAGAAACTGTTGAAAATGATCACTTTATCAATAGATTGGCCGCCGATAGCATTAAACAGACCGTCAGCGTGTCCGACGCCATCAGTCATGTGACGCAACCCTGGACATCCTGGAACGGTCGTCCGAAAGAAACAGAACCCGCTTTTCTCGCGCGAATTCCACCTCGGTTGTCCCATCGTAACCGTGCTTTAAGCTGGGATAACATTGTCACGCTACTGAAAGAGCATTTCATCAGCATATTTGATGTCAAATATCCCGACGCCAATAAATTAACTAGAATCCCGGCACCGAAAGAACAACAACTGATTGTGATCCCTAACAGCCGTTACAAAGATAACGATGATGCGCTGCGCCCAATGCTCAACGCTGCCCGGCTGACAGAAATGGCCAAATGGTTAAGCCAGTTAAGCAGCCCCTGGACCACGCTTAAAATTGACAATCCCAGCTACACTAACGTGCTGATCAGTTATGAACTGGTGTTTGCTGCGGGGATTAATCCCGATTTTGGTCATCATCAGTTACAGCAAGAACTCAGCCGGAAATATATGCCGTGGGCAGAAGACGCTGCAATTAGTGTAACCACCGGTAATCGCATTGATTACTACCCGTTATTAGCCACCATTCAACAGTCGTCTCTAGTTGAACGAGTCACCAGCTTAACGTTGAAAAAATCCACCCAAACCACAGAAGCAGTGAGTGACAGTGTAGAAGCTGGTGATAATGAAGTGCTGATTTTAGTTTGGTCAAAAAAGAATCCATCAAATAGAGGAGCTGACCATGAGTAATCAAAACGCCCTGTTTTCCATCGTTAAAGACAATATTGCCTTTGATACTTTACTCACTCAAGCTAAGACGGTGATTGAGCAACAATCCGGCCAACTTTGGAGCAATACAGGTGAAAGCGATCCCGGTATAACTTTATTAGAAGCCTGTTGTTATGGCGCGTCTGATTTGGCCTATCGCCTCTCGCTGCCTCTCATCGATCTCCTTACCCCTGAACAGCAAGAACAGACACCGGGCGACGGCATTTTTCCACAAGAATTCGGCCCACAACAAATGCTGACCTGCGGCCCAATTACCGCGGAAGATTATCGCCGGGCCTTATTGGATTTGCATAGCAGCGATAATATTAACAACAAAAGTGAAGGTTATTTTTTCTTTAACGATGTACAGCTAGTTCGTGAACCTGAGAATCAACGCTATGAATACTGGTATAACAAAGAAAAACGTGAATACAGTTTCACTCACACTCCAGACAGTCAACAGTTGACACTAAGAGGAAACTACTGGCTTTATTTACTCCCTAACCGGGAAACTCAGACTGACAATACACTGGCTCAACAAAATCTGGCCACTTTCTTAAAAAACAACCGTAACCTGGGGGAATCTGTCAGTAAAATTATCTGGCTACAACCGACGGATTTCTTATTACAGCTTGATATTGAACTGAATGATGATGTTAAAGATACCGCTGACATCTTTGCTAAAGTCTATATGACAACAGAACAGACGGTATTAGCAAAACCATTACGTTATACCACCCAAGCCATGAAAGAATCAGGTTACAGTAATGAAGAAATATTTGCCGGACCTTATTTACATCACGGCTGGATACCTAAATTACCCACGGCCAAAGATTACACCACGGCTACAGAATTAAAACTCAGTCACTTGGTTAATCGCTTATTGGCTATCCCAGGGATACAAAATATTACCCGGTTAGCATTAGATAACCACGATAAAAACATTTCCCCGCTGTCAAATGACAATTGGTCTTGGACAATCGCTCAGGGCTATTACCCCAGATTATGGGGTAATGATCCATTAAGCTTAATAACTTCACCAACAAGCCCGCTCATTATTACTGCCAAAGGTGGAATAAAAGTCTCCATTTCTAAGCAAGATATAGAAAATAAGATCATTAAAGAGCCATTAATTGAAACACAGCCAGAGTTATTAAACTGGGGAAAACATCGTAAAATCCAGGACTACTATCCGGTCAGCAATAAATTGCCGGCTTGCTATGGATTACAAACCTACGCCGAGACCCAACAACAAATCCACTTGCATCAATTTATGCTGCCTTTTGAACAAATGCTAGCTAATGGCTGTGCTGAACTTGCCATCTTGCCGAAACTGTTAGCCTTTAAACAACGGGGAAATGCGGTATATGGCGCACAATGGCCTTTTAAAAACAATACTGTTGGTTATAAAGTCCATCAGCAAATCATGCCTAATTTAATCAAACAGCTAAATAATGATTCCCAAATCAATAATGATGACGGTATGCATTGGCAAAACTATGCAAAAGAATTGTTAATCCTGAATTATTTGCTGGAGTATTTTGGTACCCATCGCGCAGCCAGGCCACTTACCATAGACTTTCTGGATTTTCTCTCTACCCAACGTGGCTATTTAGCACAGCAACCCGAATTAACCTATCAACGTAATAATATTCGCATTGATCAAGTGTCAGCACTACAAAAACGGATTGCCGCCCGTATTGGTCTGGGAGGAGAATGTTTCAAAGAAAAACCCAACGTGGCTAATCTACCTTTCTATCTAATTGAACATCGTCAGCTATTACCAGTAAAACCTGACACGAAATTCGACAGTGAGCAAAAGCCCGATGAGCTGGAAATAAAAAGCGTGCCCGATTCTAAAAACCATCAATTAATCATTACCCAAAATGGGACAACGGGCCAGCTATTGCATGGTCAGGTCATTAACTTGATTATTATTGAAGGTGACAGAAAATTTACACTACGAGGCCAAATGATTACCGATATTACGGGAGATACCTTCTCGCTTGACACCCTCAATAGCACTGATTTAGAGCGCAATCTAAATCGAGTAAAACAAGCGTTTGAGCAAGGTAATTTACGCTGGCGCAATAGCCCAGTATGGATGAAAGATATGGATTATCAACTGGTTTATGCCAGTGACACATATCAAACGGGAACAGGAGATGAACGCTGGATCACCTCCAGTATCCAAGACCCCTTCCCTGCCATGATCAAAGTAAACGACGAAATTACCCTGAAATATGTTATTACCCCCGATGGGCCACCGACAAAAATATTGGCTAATAGTGATTCTCCCTCCGATTATGAGCTTAAAGCACGTGTAGTCCAATTCGAACGAATTAAGGGTCGGATATTACTTAAAAAAATGTCAGGCCAACAATATGATTTTCCGAAAAAAGAAAATGCATGGCGCTATCGTTGGTACTTTTCCAATGAAAGATACGCGTTGGCTGATCGTTTTTCATTTATAGTCAGTATAGTAATTAATCGTCAACTTATTGAGAATGATAAGATCGATCCTTATAAACTGGAGACGTGGGTAAAAACGGAAATCTTAGCCGAATTTCCCGCTCATCTTTCCATGATTTTTCATTGGCTATCACCGGAACAATTCAATAATTTTGCTGATACTTATAAGCGTTGGCAAAACAATGGCGCGCCTCTTGGTGATGAAGCCTATAATATTTTAGAAACCTTAACGTTAGGGCGTTTACCTTCAACGGCAACCGGTACGGGTAATATGCGGATCGCCACCAAACAGCAGCGTAAGGAAGTTATTGGTGACTCTGGAACCGAATGGAACGAAAAGGTAATAAAAGATAATCAGTTATTATATGTTCCAAAAATTTAAGTTAATATTAAATTTGAGTAACAATAATAGCAAAAATAGATTAGTTGAATAATATCTATTTCAGAGTTAAATAAAATATTCTCTCTAATTGCCATTTAATTATATGGCAACATTGACAGGATATTTAAAACAGAATAATTCAATATTATATACAAGGTCATTAAAATGGAAAAAGAATATAATCTGTCTACTTCGCAAGCCAATACAGAAAATACCAATCCTAAATCAATAGGACCTTCATCAAATGAATTAAAAAATCGTTTTAAAGAGGGCAGCATTCCCCTACAAACTGATTATTCAGACCTGATTGATATTGCTGATATTGGTCGTCGGTCAGTAGGCAAAGCACCGGATCAGACTGATAATCCAAATTCAGGACTGGAACTGGATAATAGCTCCGGACTGTTGGTAAAAGTTAACCCCACTGGTGGTTTAAGAGCAAATAAAGATGGATTAAGCGTAAAACTTAAAGATAAAAGCTTACTAACTGATACTAACGGATTATCAGTAAATTATGGCAAAGGGTTACAACTTGATAAAGATAATGACAATAAGCTTACAATCAATAATCATGACGGTATTGAAATAGTTGACGGAGGTGTAAAAGTTAAAGCTGGGAATGGTATCACGGTTAATTCAAGCGGCGTCAGTATTGATCCTAACACAGTACTCCCTAAGGGAATAATCGTGATGTTTTCTGGTAATAGCGCTCCTACCGGATGGGCTTTTTGTGATGGCAACAACGGCACCCCAGATTTAAGAAGCCGTTTTATCATGTGTGGTGAAACCATTTCTGAGACAGGAAAAAGCAGCAGTAAAGCCAGTGGTAGCGGCAGTGAAAAAAACTATTCCAGAAATACAACATCAACTCAAGTTTCTGTCACTGTTAATGTGGAAAATACAACATTAACAGAATCACAAATACCTAATCATAACCATATTGGAGGTATGGGTTATTGGGTTAGTAATGGAATGAAATATGGTCCCAGATATTACGGCGATTATACTTCACATATACGTAATGATATAAATAGTGTAATGCAATCAGCCAATGGTGCGCATTACGCATACACATCATCCACAGGAGGAGGACAAGGACATAATCATCCAGCAACAGCAAAAGTAGATCCCGCATTACATAACCATAGTGTTGATATTATTCCGCCCTATTTTTTATTAGCTTTTATTATGAAACTTTAATTCCATTCCACGCAGATAAATTTAAATATTCGATTACTTTCTCATTACAAAGGATACATTAATATGCCTTGGGAGCCAAATCTGTTAAACCGGATTACCATTACTATTGAGGCTAATAATTCACAGGTAGCTAAAAAAGTATTACATGGCTCCCTGCTTCATCAGGTCAATATAAAAAATTTATTTAATACCTTCTTTACTCAACATCCCATTAATCATGATATCTATTTAGAAACATTAATCCTAGATCTTGGCGAAATAAATTTACATAATTTCAATCCACTATTCCGGGCACGGCTTAATACTGCACTGAATAAAGCATTAAACCAATATCAAATTAATAATCAGGAGAAAAAAACATTCCTAAGACAATCAAAATTACAGGAAACAAACAATAACCCATCTTTATTACACGATAATAACTTAATTAATATTGAAAACTTTATTCATTATTTAAACCATAAAAATAAAGCATTAAATTCAATAGAGGTAATAGATAATTATCAGAATATTGATATCAATATTCAACAGCTAATTAATCAATTAGCTGGAATAGAAGATAAATGGACTTTGTTTTTAGCAAAAAGCTGTTTATCTGAGCCAAGTCTACAACGGTTATTAATGCTCAAGAAACCCACCTTATTAAGCACTATTAACCACAGACTATCCGAAGGAATAAACAAACCACAATATCCAAGGGAGCCAGTCTCCCCCGGACAACTGATACTCAATGCGTTGCAATATATACAGCTAAATAATACACAGGAGATACCTAAACTGGATGTGAAAGTGCTATCACATATCACCTCTGAATTAGATAATGGTACACTTAATGCAACATCTATTATTACGTTATTTCGCCAGATTATTACTGATAATATTCCATTAAATAATTGGTTAAAACAGATCTGGCAAACTATTACTGTTGCAAAATTCAGTAAAAAATATCTATCAACTAAAGAATATCAATATTTATCTGAGCATTTTATTTCAAACCATGCAGATAAAGATAAATCTAGCAAGAAATTAGCCGTAACTCATGTTGATATTAAAAATGTTCATAGATATAACTATTCAACAAATCAGGAGATAATATCCGAGAACCAGAAAATATTTTCAGCATCGAATAACCCACATATTACAGAAAATAACTCTAACCCATTACAGAATATCGATAAAACACATTCAGAATACGTTTTATTGCCTCAACAAACTCTTCCCTATCAGGTAAATAATGCTGGAATATTAGTTTTATGGCCGATGCTACCCATATTATTTAATCAACTTGGCTTACTTGAAGAGCAAAAATTTATTCATCGTCAAGCCCAATTCAGCGCGGTTAATCTCCTTAACTATTTGATTTGGGTAAACGAAGAAATACAGACAGAGCTAAATATATTGAATAACGCTCTGTGCGGATTAATGGTTAACGAACCTATTGAATCAGCGCCTGTTGAACCAGAAAAAAAATTGATCATAGATCAATGGTTAGATGCCATTATTAGCCAGCTTCCCGGCTGGAAAAAATTAACCCGCAATGACGCACGCCAACTGTTTTTACAACGACCAGGTGAATTATTCATAGACGAGAAGGAAATCAAAATCACGGTACAACATCAACCATTTGATATTCTGTTGGCCGACTGGCCGTGGCCATTAAATATCGCCAAACTTCCCTGGCTGGATTGCCCTTTAAAAATTGACTGGCAAAACATTTAGAAGGTTTATATGGACTACCTACTGACAAATACCCCCTGTATTGTGGCTGAATTACGCTGGATTTATCCCCATTTGGAACGTATCGATCTGCTATTACAGCAATACTATTATCAAAAGAGCGGTCAGTACGATTCATTACCGGAAAGTTTTTTATTGACCGAAGATAAAATCGAACAATGTTTACTATCACCGCAGGGAGTTCCTCATTGGTTAACTAAAGTCAATAATCCTATTTGCTATCCAGAAATTAAGGGAAACCCTTCCCTTGATACATTATCATTGTTGGTCAAATGTTTTGAACTGACTGAGTTTGAGCGTGATATTTTATTATTAGGTTTATTACCCCATTTTGACAGCCGGTATCATGCGTTATTTGCTGCGCTGAATGGCAATAGTAAAAAACAGTGGCCCAATTTCGCATTAGCGATTGAGTTATTTAGCCAACACCAAAGTGACCGGCAATTACTACAAAACAGCTTTTTACCGCAAACACCGTTAATCAATAACCAACTATTACGGCTTAATAATCACGAAGAAGTTATTTGGCTACAAACACAATTCTTAACTCATAACGCTATCTGGCATTTTTTATCGGGACAACGAACACTTTTACCGCCTTTGATAAGCTGTGCTAATTGGCATACTCCCACCTCACATAATTGGTATCCACAAACTCTTTATCATTCACTGGAAAAGATATTATTGAATGAAACCGATAAAATACGGCCATTGGTCATACTCAGAGGAAAAGAAGGCAGCGCCAGAGAATTAGCGGTCAGTAATATTATGACATATCATAGTATTCATACCTTAATCCTTGATTTAGCCTGTCTGCCCGATGAAGAAGCCCCCCCCTTAATATCCGGCCTACTCGCAGACGCAATACGGGAAACCCGGTTACATGATGCTTGTTTATTAATTCGCAATTTCTCTTTACTTGCGGCGGAAAAGAAAATATTACACCATGAATTATCTATTTTACTGCATCAGCCAAAATTACGTATGGTTTGCCTGGTAGAATCGGGAGATGGATTAGCCTGGCTTAAACATCTGCCAATGGTGCAAATTGATATGCCAGTAATGACTTCAGTAGAGAGAAAAACAATGCTGAAAGCAAGTTTACCGGAGAATGTCGCTCAAGAAATCAATATTACTCAGCTCTGTCAGCGCTTTTCCTTTACCGCAGAAACATTACCGCTCATTCTTGCAGAAGCTCATCAATATCAAATAATTCGGCAACCAGAAGATCAAATAAAAGAAATAGATCTGCGTAAGGCATTAAGTTTTCGCGCTCAACAGAATTTCGGTAAATTAGCCCAGCGCATAACCCCAAAACGCAGTTTCAATGATTTAGTGGTTTCAGATACATTAGCGCAACAGTTAAAAGAAATTATCGCTGCCATTCATTACCGTGACCAGATTCTAAGCGCAGGATTTCAGGAAAAAATCAGTTACGGAACCGGTATTAGCGCCCTATTTTACGGTGAATCGGGTACCGGCAAAACGATGGCTGCCGAGGTGATTGCCGGTCATCTTGGCGTGGATTTAATTAAAGTGGATCTCTCTACCGTGGTGAATAAATACATTGGTGAAACGGAAAAAAATATCGCCCGTATTTTTGATCTGGCCGAAGCGGATTCTGGAGTGCTGTTTTTCGATGAAGCGGATGCTTTATTTGGCAAACGCAGCGAGACCAAAGATGCCCAAGATAGACATGCTAATATTGAAGTTTCTTATTTATTACAACGGCTGGAGAATTATCCGGGGTTAGTGATTTTAGCCACCAATAACCGCAGCCATTTGGACAGCGCGTTTAATCGCCGCTTTACCTTTATTACCCGTTTTACCTATCCCGATGAAGCATTACGTAAGAAAATGTGGCAAAAAATTTGGCCTGAACAACTGACATTATCCGACGAAATTGATTTTGAACATCTGGCTAAAAGATCTGACTTAACCGGAGCGAACATCAGAAATATTGCCTTATTATCATCCATATTGGCCGCAAATGACAACATTGGACAGATTGAAAATAAACATATAGAACGGGCCGTGATACTTGAATTAAATAAAACCGGCCGATTGGCATTTTAAAAATTAAGTAGAATTGGAGTCAACATGACAACCATCATTGCTTCTGACAATGCGATTATTGAAATTAATAAAGCATTAAATGATATTCTAATTAAATATTTAGACATTCCCGGTCAAAAAATTGATATTCGTTTTGATCTACCCGAAATGAATTCCATTCAATCAGAACCGACTATCAGTGTATTTCTTTATGAAATACATGAAGATCTACAATTACGCTCTGCCGAATCAAGACGTTATAACCCGGCAACCAATACATTATTACCAGGATGGGTAAATATTAACTGCAATTATTTAATGACTTACTGGGAGCCGAATAAACCATCGAACGACAGCGCCAACCCAGACAGTCAGCCGGATAATCAAGCGGCACAAGTTATGACGCGGGTTTTAAGAGCATTGATTAACAATCGCCAATTAACCGGCATTCCCGGTGCTTACACCCGGGTTATTCCCCAACAAGAAAATTTAAATAGCTTAGGTAATTTTTGGCAGGCTCTTGGTAATCGCCCTCGTCTCTCTTTACTTTATTCCATTACTGTACCGATGAAACTGCAAAGTATTGAAGACAATGTAATCCCAGTCAGTAAAATATCTGCTTCTGTGGACCAAAAGCCCAATCTAGATAATTCACAAATAAACCAAGCTTTAATAGATAAATTATGTGTAGAATTAGGCGGTACAGAAGATGTACGTCTTGCCTTGGCTAAAGTGAATCTGACAACCAAACCTGATACAGAAAATAATCAAAATCAGGAAAATGAAAACGTTATTGTTGAAGTTTCGGGTATTACTAGCGTAACTTATTTACCACAAATAAAAGATACACTTACCAAATGGAAAAGCAGTCAAGAGGCTATTGTTAAGATAAATGGTGTCGGTATTGTTGTTTCTAAAGAAAATGCGGATAAGTTAATTGGGATTTAAAATTAATTTTTATACTAAAATAACAAACAATCACTCATCTAATAAATAATTATTTATTAAAATTAATTATTTTTAATATGTTTATTTGAACTTTCCATGTTATATAATTAATCGATTAATAACATAAATATCAATTGGCAATTTCATAAAAACAAGGCTTTCCCTAATATCTTAAGGAGCAATTATGCCTATATATAAAGACCAAGAAAAAAGTGATGAATCTGATGATAAGAGTAAATGGCTAAAAGATAATTCACAGCAACTCTTAGCTTATAATCAACTTCCTGACGATGATGATAATTATGATTCAGATGAAGACGAAGATGGCCCACTACCAGACGACATAACTTCTGGTAAATTTAAGACGTTAGAGTATCACACAGTAGCCAAAGCTATTAATGAAGCAATAGACCCAGAGGCATCTTTCATTTTATATCGTGGAGTAAGCAGCAAAACAGCCTTCAACATGCATAAGAATAGTAGTGCGGGAGGAGAACCTGCCAATATTAATACCCCGCCTCCCACAATAGAAAATGTTCGCCAACAAGTCGGCAAAGGTGCATATTTGCCCGAGTTTTCAGTAGATGAAAGCGTATTTGATCGTTTCTCAAGGAACAGATATGGAGTAGTCGTTGAAATAAAATCAAAATATTTATCACTAGGTAGTGAAAGTGAATCAGGTTTTGTCGCAAATAAAGATGCGCCTATAGAAATTTTAAAAATATATGACAGGACATTTGGCAAGGCTGAGAAATCCTTGCCCAATGCATCATAATTTAGGATAAAAAAACATCACAAGTTCTTAACAATTAATCATTTTGGACGGAGCAACCAATAAATTCAAATAGTTAGATTATAAATTTAAAATATATTTATTACATCAACATATACCCTATGGATTTCAAGATGGATCGCGACGGCAAGGAAGCGAATCCCCGGGAGCATAGCAAACTATGTTACCGGGGTGAGTGAGTGCAGCCAACAAAGAGGCAGCTTGAAAGATAACGGGTATAATAAATAGGTGATAACATGGAACACGAATATAGCGAAAAAGAGCAGAAAAAAAGACATCCATTATTACAGTCAAACAATTCGGCTCATCATGAAAGCAGCTCATTAGGTTTAGAACTAGGAAGAGATTCTAATTCTTCGTCCCCCATCGCTGAGGATAGCAAATATAGTAAATGGTTTACTTATGAAAATGATATAGAGGTTGAACTCTCTACAGAAAGAGTAAAAGAAATATTCTCAAATAAACAACCTAAAATCATTATTGCTGGTGATGGTCATAATAAACCACCCTTTCAATACGCAAAAAATATACCTGATGTTAATAGTAGTTTTGATGCTGGCACACTTCAACTTTATATTGAAGCAACAGATGAACAGATAAATAAAAATAAAGCAGAGTATATACCAAAAGATTTCATGGCAAGATCATGGCCATTCATGAATAAAAATAGGCGAGCTGAAATTGTTGGGTGGGAGGATTCAGCGTTATCCAACGCCATGAAGGAGATGTTTGATCTATCGATGACATCAATAAGTGAACCAACGAAGTTAACGGAAAAAGATATTGCTTCATTTTATGAATTCTATATGACTGCTATTCAGAGCTTTTTCCCTAATTTCGAAAAATTAGGTAATGAATTGAATGAAATTATGGCGAAAGCTGGCAGCAAAGGAGATCTGGAAAAAGTTGCGTCAGAAATGCTCCGTTTTACTTCTGGTACATGGCGTGATGAATATATCAACCCAACATTAGCAGAGAAAATAGCAAGGCATGCCGCTGAAAAAGAAAATAATACATTTATTGTCTCCATAGGAGATGCCCACCTAAGTATTAACCCTATGCAAGAACATTTAAATAAAATGAGGAAAAAATATAACTTCAAACACCAAATTATATTTACCCGAGATAAGACACCTATACTTTCCGATAAAATAAAAGGCGGTAAAAAAAATGGGTAGATATATAACCACCCATTCTATTAATATATTTATAGTTGATCTAATCAATTCTTAAATGAAAGTAAAATATCAATAACAATTTAAACTTTATTTACCCCTAATATACCTAATGAGTTTCAACAGTTGCATGATCCTCAAATACGTATTTTAACAAAACAACAACTCAAGAGAAGAAATGCTAATGGAAATAATTGGCATTCCATATTATTTAATGGTAAAGAAATTTAAGGTTCAGATACCGCAATAACAGCTAATGATTTAAACCACCCAATAAGAATGATTACATCCAATCATCATTATGGCGGTGAACCAATCTTAATCCTAACGGGATCTCACGGAGATGATTTTGGGTTCAATTGGGATGCTAATACTAATGGAGTCAGAAGAAAAGACTTACGTGAAAAGCTATTTTTTAATGAAGACAAAGATGATAGAAAAGGAAGTTATTATAGAAGTAAGCCAATACATATCAAAGATATCAGAAAAATGACCTATCAGGAGATGGAAGAAACTATTAATTCCCCGGATTATCATGTTATTTTAGGCTATTGTTTTAGTTGCAATGATCAAGCTTTGCGTTTTTATACCAATACAAATCCAGTAACAAGTTATGTTGATAATTAACCTGAACTTCGATTAAGAGGAAAATTCAAGACATCACAGTCCGCTCAGTTTCTTGCTTAATATTCCTTCAATATAAAAGAAAGTATGCTATATTCGCCTATGAAGAAAAAAAACACACCAACGCCACATGACGCTATTTTCAAACAGTTTTTAAGTCATATTGATACGGCCAGAGACTTTCTGGAGATACATTTGCCTGCGACATTACGGGCAGTTTGTGATCTGGATACATTGCAATTAGCATCAGGATCGTTTATTGAAGACAATCTGCGTGCGCATTATTCCGACATTTTGTATTCACTGAAAACGGTGCAAGGTGACGGTTATGTGTACTGCGTGATCGAACACCAGAGTTCCCCAGACAAAATGATGGCATTTCGATTGATGCGCTATAGTATTTCAGCCATGCAACGGCATCTGGAGCAGGGACATGAAAAATTGCCGCTGGTCATTCCGGTGTTGTTTTATCACGGGAAAATACAGCCGTATCCCTGGAGTACCAATTGGCTAAACTGCTTCGATGATCCAGCTCTGGCGAAGGAGCTCTATTCCGGTCCATTCCCGTTGGTAGATGTGACGGTAATTTCGGATGATGAAATCCTGACGCATAAACGGGTCGCGCTACTGGAAATGGTACAAAAGCATATCTGGCAGCGTGATATGATGGAATCACTGCAAAAACTGTCCATATTGCTGGCGTATGATTACCATACGGAAGAGCAGCTAAGAAGCGTGCTAAACTACTTATTACAGGCGGGAGATACCGCCGATCCAGAGGGTTTTATCCGGCGACTGGCAGAGCAGTCACCGAGGTATGAGGAGGTACTGATGACAATAGCGCAAAGATTGGAACATAAAGCACGTCAAGAAGGACGTCAAGAAGGACTCCAGGAAGGACGTCAGGAAGGACGCCAGGAAGGACTCCAGGAAGGACGCCAAGAAGGACTCCAGGAAGGACGTCAGGAAGGACGCCAGGAAGGGCGTCAGGAAGGACGTCTGGAGGCAACGTTAAAAATTGCTCATGCATTGCTGAACAGCGGAATCGATCGTGAAACGGTGATGGAAACCACCGGTCTGAGTCAAAACGAACTTGAGCAAATACGCCACTAACTCGTGCTGGGAGTTCTTAATCAGTATTCAACGATTCGTGTTAAAAGAGAATCTTACGGTGACTGGCAGAACAGTCACCGAGGAATGAATCTCGACCGTGAAACGGTGATGGAAATCACCAAGGTGAACTTGAACAAACGTCCGACAAACTTACTATTGATACGTTATCGGCATAAAAATACTTGAGTCAATGCACAAAACGCATAGAAGCGGCACATTTACATTCCAAGCGAAAGAGTGGGTTTGAATCCACGTGCTTCTGAAATCGCTGTTCTCTCTTTTCATCCCAATAAACATTCTAACTCATTTCACTAGCAATCATTTTCATGATTATATTTTTATTCAACAATTAATTTATCGTTGAAATTATTAAAGAAAAAACCACCTGCCAATGAAAAACCCCATAATCGCGTGATATTATTCAGTATGAAAATCACACCTGTTATTTATTTTCATGTTCACTGAAAGTAATAAATTAACGCTGATACACAAAATCATAAAAATCCGCCACATCAATTAAGAATAAATATCATTATTAATTGATGCTACCACCTAAAAATCCATTCTATATAATCACCTATCTTTATCAAAGGCGATTTAACAATCATTTAACAAACTCTTTAATATAAATAAAGACCTCTATAAATCAGGTTATTGCGGTAGCTATACCCAATCGTTAGGTACTAAGGAAAATAAAGTAATAGACGTTTTTCTTATCTTTAAAATGTAAACAATTAAGGAAAAAATCATGGCTATAACTCCAGAACAAATTGCTGTTGACTATCCCATTCCTACTTATCGGTTTGTTGTCTCTATTGGTAATGAGAAAATCCCTTTTAACAACGTTTCCGGGCTCGATATTTCTCATGATGTCATCGAATATAAAGACGGTATTGGTAATTACTATAAAATGCCCGGCCAGCGTCAATCGATCAATATTACCCTGCGTAAAGGCGTCTTTCCCGGCGATACTAAGCTTTTCGACTGGATTAATTCCATTCAACTTAATCAGGTTGAGAAAAAAGATATCGCCATTAGCCTGACCAACGAAGCCGGCACCGAAATTCTGATGACCTGGAATGTGACAAACGCCTTCCCAACGTCATTCACCTCCCCCTCTTTTGATGCCGCCAGCAATGATATCGCTATTCAAGAAATAGCGCTGGTCGCGGATCGAATCACCATTCAAGCACCTTAATAGATCCACAATAACGATCTATCCCAGTGTTTATAAAGCAATCGTCTGATATAGCCAATTATCCATGCGCCAATACATGATAATCAACATTGGCATGGCTCATCAGTTCGACTGAATTCACCATCCTACAATTCGCGCAAAATATCGCACAATAACTTGGAGGCAATATGCCAATCACCCCAACTTATCCCGGCGTTTATATTGAAGAGGACGCCTCACCCGCACTCTCAGTTCGTGCGGGTGCAACGGCAGTGCCTGTTTTTGCCGTCGCAAATAATAATTCATTAGTATCAGGTAAGCCCTATATTCGCATTGGTAGCTGGCTGGAATATCTGACACTCAAAGATGGACAATTTGATCCCACCGATAAACTGGATATCGCGCTGCGTGCCTATTTTATTAACGGCGGTGGATATGGCTACCTCGTCAAAACTCAAGATTTAGAAAAGCAAGTGCCGGTACTTGATGATGTCACGCTATTGGTTGCCGCCGGAGAAGAGATCAGCGCCGCCGTCGGGACACTGTGTCAATTAGGCAAAGGATTATTCGCCATTTTTGATGGCCCTAAAACTCAAATAACTTCAAGCCTAAAACCCGACGATGTTGTTAAATCTTATCCGGCAACTCAATATGGCGCAGTTTACTACCCCTGGCTGACCGCTGAGTGGGGAGAAAATAAAGCCTCCATTGATATTCCACCCAGTGCCGTCATGGCCGGTATTTATGCCAGTGTCGATAACAGCCGGGGCGTCTGGCAGGCTCCCGCCAATGTTCCTGTTCAGGGCGGATTACAGCCTAAATATCCGATGACTGACGATCTGCAAGGAAGATATAACCAAGGTAAGGCACTGAATATGATCCGGACCTTTCCTAAGAGCGGGACGCTGGTCTGGGGCGCCAGAACCCTTGAGGACAGCGATAACTGGCGTTATATCCCGGTTCGCCGCCTGTTTAACAGCGCGGAACGGGACATTAAAAACGCCATGAGTTTCGCGATGTTTGAACCCAACAGCCAACCGACCTGGGAAGCGGTGCGTCGGGCGATTGATAACTATCTCCATGCCCTCTGGCAGCAAGGCGGATTGATGGGCGACAAAGCTGAACAGGCTTATTTTGTTCAAATCGGTAAAGGCGTCACCATGACCGATGACGATATCAAGCAGGGCAAAATGATCGTCAAAATCGGCATGGCAGCGGTTCGTCCGGCCGAATTCATTATCTTGCAGTTCACCCAGAATACCGCTCAATAATTGGAGGCATCATGCCAACAACACCGACCTATCCCGGCGTTTATATTGAAGAAGATGCGTCATTATCGCTCTCTATCAGCCACGGGAACACCGCAATACCTGTTTTTATCGGCCGCTTCCAGCCTAAAAAAACCAGCGCAACTCTAAAAATGATACACGTGAGTAGCTGGCTGGATTTTACCAATTTATTTAATGTCGGCTGTATTACGTCAATCGCCATCACATCGACTAAACCAACGCCACCCACTCCTCCTTCCGGGAAAGTTGCAGGCGATACAGCCGTCGCTGCTACCACCGATATCGCTCTTGACGCAGGTAATACAGGCTCCGGTTACACTTACGCTGTAACTGTCGGTACCTACACCACAAGTAGTGATGCGGTAAAACTCTATTTTCAAAATGGCGGCGGACCTTGTTATATCTTGCCGATTGTGAATCCCCAAGACGCTGCCACTTCGGCATTAATTCCCGAATTAATTGAGCAAGCTCTGGAGATTACCTTAATCGTCTGCCCTGAACAGGATTCTGCTTACCAGAGTGCAATATACAACAGCTTAACCCCCACATTATTGAATGCCGGCTATTTCCTGATCGCTGACAGCCAAACGAAAACCAGCGTACCGGGCGTTAATGTGCAATCGCAAACTGCAACGTATTACCCGGCAGTGAAAGTCTCACAACTTATTCCTGTGGAAGATAGCCTGATTGCAGTTTCAGGTTATGAAGATGCAGAAACAAAGCCCGATGCCATTAAAAATCTGGCGCAGCTCAAACAGAAAAACCTCACTGTTTACCAACAAGCCGCTCAAGCAATACAGAATAAAATAGCCGCCAACGGCAACACCATTCCTGCCAGTGCTGTCATGGCGGGAATCTACTGCGCCACTGACGCCAATCGTGGCGTCTGGAAAGCACCGGCGAATGTTGTTCTCAGCGGGATTAGTGATGTAGCGGCTCGACTCACGGAAGATGAGCAAAGCGCCATGAATCAAAAAGGTATCAATGCCATTCGCTACTTCACCAATAAAGGTTTTGTCGTCTGGGGCGCCCGTACTCTGCAAGATGATGACAACTGGCGTTACATTCCGGTACGGCGGCTCTTTAATAGCGCAGAGCGGGATATCAAACAGGCAATGCGCATTGCCGTTTTTGAACCCAATAGCCAACCTACCTGGGAGCGGGTGAAAGCAGCCATTGACAACTATCTCTATTCCTTATGGCAACAAGGGGCATTAGCGGGAAATAAACCGCAAGAAGCCTATTTTGTTCAGATTGGCAAAGGTATCACCATGTCTGACGACGACATTAAACAAGGGAAAATGATTGTCAAAGTGGGCATGGCCGCGGTACGTCCGGCTGAATTTATTATCCTTCAGTTTTCACAACATGTAGCACAGTAATCGTACTGAGACGCGGTTAAACACCGCGTCTATTCAGTCGTTAAGGAGACGATAATAATGGAGATAACCCAGCCGAGCGTCACCATCACAGAAAACCTGATATTCCCAAAGCAAAATGACACGTTTATCGGTATACCGGTTTTTATTGGTTATACCCAACCTGCTGAAAATAGCCATGTCAGTGATAAAACCACCATCAAACTCAATAGCTTAGCCGATTTTACTCTGTCATTTAAAAAAACAGGATTAATGTACTATTCCGTGCGCCATTTCTTCGAAAACGGCGGTCAACAGGCTTATGTGCTGTCACTGGGTACGGAGCAACAATTAAGCGATTTTTCGTCATTGATCACCGCACTGCAACAAGAGTGGCTGATACAAACGATTTCCGCAGAGAACAACATTACCCTGATTGTCACCCCGGATGTTATCCGCTTTAATCAGACCGAGGTTTCCTATACTCAAAGAGATCTCTGGTTACAGTTTTGGCAATCGGCGCTCAATCTCTGCAAGAGCCGACGCGGTATCATGGGGTTATTGGATGCCCCAGACGATCCCACATTAGCCGCTGAGTGTTTAAAACAGTTTTCTTCCGCAGATCAACAATGGGGCGCCGTATACTGGCCGCAGCTAAAGAGCGCCTATCAGGATAATACACAAAATCCTATCGTACTTTCACCGACCGCCGCAGTGGCGGCCGTTATCCAGCGTAACGATAATCAACAAGGCGTCTGGACCGCGCCAGCCAACATCGCGTTAGCCAAAGTAATCAGTCCGGTACGCTCTTATATTGAAGCGAATGCATTGTTTAACCCGGATGGCGCCTCGCTGAATCTGGTCCGCAGCTTTCCCGGCAAAGGCATTAGGATCTGGGGATGCCGAACCCTGGACAATACCCCCGGTTCCCTCTGGCGTTATATCCAGATCCGTCGTCTGGTTTCTTATATCGAAGCTCATATGACCCAACTCGGCCGGGCTTTCATGTTTGAACCTAATAACGCCATCACCTGGATGAAGTTTAAAGGACAAGCTTATAACTGGCTGCGCCAGTTATGGTTAAACGGCGGGCTACGAGGCACTCAGGAAGATCAAGCGTTCAAGGTGTTATTGGGTATGGATGAATCAATGAGTGAAGCCGACATCCGGGCCGGGAAAATGATCATAAAAATCAGCCTCGCGGTCTTAATTCCCGCCGAATTTATTGAGCTAAACCTGACATTTGATACCCATTCCGGTACCACCCGCTAAGTTAAACAGAAATAAAAATTAAACAGAGGCAAAAGTTAAACAGAGGCAAAATATGAACAACCTCTACACCCCGGCAGTATCACACCGTTTTATCGCCAGTTTCCTTTTTAACAGCATTCCCAGCCCACTGGATATCGCCTTTCAACGAATATCGGGCCTGAGCCGTGAGTTACAAACCAGCCAACACAGCCAGGGCGGGGAAAACGCCAGAAATACCTGGCTGCCCGAAAAAATTCAACATGGCAGTCTGGTGCTGGAGCGTGGCGTGATGACAGTGACGCCCCTCACGTTGGTGTTTGATCGTGTTCTGCGTGGCGAAAAAGCGGTCTATGCCGATGTCGTGATTATGTTACTGAATGAAAATTCGTTACCCGTGGCAAGTTGGACATTAAGCAACGCGCTACCGGTACGCTGGTCCACCGGCGACTTTGATGCCAATAGCAATGCCATTCTCGTGAACTCACTGGAATTACGTTATCAAGATATGCGCTGGTTAGGAGTAAAAGTATGACTGTTGAAATTAAGGAGTTGATTATTCAGGCCAAAGTGACTGATTCCACGAAGGCTCCCACCACCTCGCGCACATTAGCTCAGGAAGCGCTGGACAATGCCCGTTTGATTGAGATCGTGAAACAGGAAGTGTTAGAGGCATTGCGTGAAGCGGGAGGCCATTATGAGTCTAATTGAACGCAGCCTGTCCAAGCTCACCCTGACTGCCTTTAAAGATCGAGAAGGCGGCGGCCTTGTAGGCAGTTTGCAGGCGATGTATAACCCCGATGGGTTACAACTGAATTATCAAACTCGCTATCACCAGGATGAAAGCATTAACAATGCCAGCCAAAGCAGCCGCTATATATTAGCGCAACCCGCCGGGCTGACCTTAGTCCTGTTGTTTGACGCCACCATGCCCGGCAATACCATCCCGGTAGAAAGCCAACTGGAAACTCTGAAAGCTCTGTGCACCGTGGATGCCAGCACCAAGGTATCTCACTTTCTTAAAATCAAATGGGGCAAAATGCGGTGGGAAAACAAAGGTTATTTCGCCTGCCGGGCCACTGGCCTCACCATCAATTACACCCTGTTTGACCGGGACGCCACCCCGCTGCGAGCCAGTGCGACTTTATCTCTGGTGGCGGACGAAAGTTTTGTCATTCAAGCCACCGAGCAACAATTAAAATCGCCGCCAGTTACCGCAATCAGCGTCGCTGATATGGTCTCTCTACCATTAATAGCGTTAGGCGCCGGCGCGACTATGGCAAGCGGCATTGATTATCTCTCTCTGGCCTGGCAAAACAATATGGATAATCTTAATGACTTCACCCCAGGGCAAACACTACAGGCAAAGAGGGATGCATGAAGATACCAGAAATAGACCTTAAAATAGCAGGAAAAACTCTTAGCCAACTTTCTGTGATTAGCCTGACCGTAAACCATCAAATCAACGGTATCCCGACAGCCAAAATTACCCTTGATATAGCCGGTGACGCCAACGCGATTTTTACTGCCGAAACGCAGGCTGAACTGACAAGCTGCCGTCCTAATCAAGAAATTATCGTTCAGATGCAAAAAACCGTGTTGTTCAAAGGGATCATTGTTCGGCAAGCGCTTAAGTTCAAAGGTCAGGACAGTCTGATTACCTTAACGGCAAAACATCCACTGCAAAAACTCACCGACGGTTTCCATTCGCAACTCTTCAGCCAACAGAGTGATGAAACCATTATCAAGAAGCTATTCAGTCAGGCAGGGATAGCCGTCACGATAAAACAGGCGCCTCAGCTTAAAATTGAACATGAACAAATGGTCCAGTTTCGCTGTAATGACTGGCGATTCTTAAAAAGCCGACTGGCCGCGACCAACACCTGGCTGTTGCCCGGCAATGAAACTGTCACGCTGGCGACGCCGGAATCACTTAATCAGTCAACCGTGCATACGATTAAACAACGCGGCAGCGATCAGGACATTGTACTGTTTGAAGCAGATCTACGCTTTGATAACCAACACAGCCCCAAAACGGTGAGCATACAATCCTGGGATATTGCTCAACAAAAACTGTCTCAGGCTCCTCAGGCAAAAAACAGCGGACTTGGCAGTGATCAGCTCGCGCCGGACAGTCTGGCAACCTTGACCGATCAGGAATGGCAATGGGTTTTTAGCTATCCGCAAGATAATGAACAAGCCAAACACCTTGCTCAAGGCATGATGAATAACCTGCGAAGCGATAATGTCTCCGGCAATTTTGAAGTTATAGGAGATAACCGCTATCAACCGGGTGATCTGCTGGCATTAACCGGCTTTGGTCAAGGGATGGATGGTCAAGGGATTATCACCGGCGTCAGTCAGACCATCAGCCAGCGGCAAGGCTGGCGTACCCGGTTAACCCTGGGCCTGTTGTCGGAGACAGAACCGGCGGTCCCGCAAGTTAAAGAATTGCATATCGGTATTGTGGAAAAATACCAATTAGACAAGCTATCGCTGAATCGTATTCCCGTCAGGATACCGGCATTAAACTTAACCAACAGCGTACTTTTTGCCCGGCTAGGTAAACCTTATGCCAGTCATGAAAGCGGATTCTGTTTCTACCCGGAACCGGGGGATGAGGTGATTATCGGCTTCTTTGAATGTGATCCGCGCTTCCCGGTGATATTAGGCGCCATGCACAACCCGAAAAATAAAGCGCCAATCGAACCCAGTGAGAAAAACCTGATAAAAACCCTGGTTATTAAACAAGGAAATAATCAACAAGCATTAATGTTCAATCATCAAGATAAAATTGCCGCCCTTAATAGCGGAAAACATTCGCTATCACTGCAACAAGATAAAGATATTACGCTTAATTCGGCTAGAAATTTAAACACGAATGCCCAGGAAATTAACCTACAGGCCGAAAGATCCCTATCAGCCACAGGAAAGTTTAGTGTCGATATTAAAGGTATAAAAATTAACTTAACGCAATAACAGGACCATGAGATGACAGACAACATATTAGTCAATATTTATGGCCGTGGCTGGGCATTTCCGCCACAGTTTTTTATCCAAGATAATGCGCAACCTGAAATACCCACCGGTGTCAAAATGTCTGAAGGTGCGGAGAATGTTAGCCAAAGTATAAAAATTCTTTTTCTCACCGAACCTGGCGAACGCATTATGCGTGAAGATTACGGTTGTGGCCTGAATGATTATCTGTTTGCCAATATCAGCGATGAATTAATGGCAGAACTCCAAACCCGGATTGAAGAACGGATACTACGTTATGAACCGCGCGCAAACATTACCGACATTCAAGTCATTCAAAAAATGGACTCACCCAATATCCTGCATATTCAGGTCATTTACACCCTGAGAGGCAGCGAAATCAACCAACAGCTTGACGGCATCCTTGAGATCAGCGAAGGACGGGTGCAGGTGAACCTATGAGTGAACGATTGGTGGTGGATGGCGACAGCCTACTATTTGAACCATTATTCGGCAACCGACTCGTCACTCTGCTAAGGCCAGCAACCATCAGGGGTAGCGGGCACGCCCAAATCCGAGGCAAAAAGATCGCCATTGTGGGTGACGAAAAACAGCTCCAATTTCAGGCGCAATATATCACCCCTAATCACCCGATACCCGGTATGGGGATGGTCATTATTGTTCAGTTGAATGCTAACCAGCAGGCAAACTTTTGCCGCAGCCCAGCTACCGTGATTGTGGTCGGACAGCAATTTACCGCCCATTTTATCCCGATACAACCGGCAAATGGTCCGTTAGGCCCGGATATCATCATACCAAGCATGGGAAAAGGTAGATTTATTGCCAACCAATATATCGTCAGAGCTAAATAATTCATCCCCTCAACTCTATTTTTATCTCCTGAGCTCTATCAGAAATTTATTCAAATAATAGGTGCCATAAATATGGGACAAGCCGAGCTGAAAAATAAACTCTCCGCTATCGTACCAAATACTGAGTTTAAACTTGATGGAAGAAGTACGCTGGATATTTTAAATTGGCTTAAAGATTACGCCGCAATTATTCCTTTCGATCAAGCTAAAAAACAGTTTTGGGACAGTTTCTACTTTATTCAGAAAAATGATCCTCAACAATTAGCCAATATTTACCAACAAGTTAATCAAGCTAATGGCCTTTTACCGCCACATCAAGCTTTTGTACTGGCTTTTTTAAAACTATTAGAAACAACCAAACTCTTATTAAATACTTTCCCGGCCCGACACCGTGATCTTTATTACCGAGAATTATTAGGATTAAAACCCAAAGGCGCCCAAGCGGATAGTGTTGCCATCGGCATTAATCTCAATACAAATAATGCGGAATTTCTGGTCGCACAAGGCACCCTGTTTGATGCCGGGCAAGATAGTAGCGGTAATCCGTTACAGTATGCCTCAGACACAGATTTATCGGCGAATCAGGGAGCGCTAACCGACCTGCGTTGGTATTGGCGAGACAATGACGGTTGGCAATCGGCAATTCTCCTCAATCTCTCAGATAACGTTGCATTACCTGAAAACGGTATCCGGCTTCTTGGCCCAACAGCCAATGATGTGCCGATTCTGTTCGGTTATCTGATTACCTCCTCTTTGTTTGCCATGTCTACAGAAGAGCGTCGTATTAAAGTGACGCTGGAAAATGATTGGCAAGGTAAAGCTGAAAATATCACCGCGAGAATCAGTGCAAAAGATCGTTGGTTATCGTTGTCAGTAAAACTTATCGACAACAAGAATATTGAACTGGGATTATCACCCTTTGATGATCCGACGAGTCCACCGGACAACCTTGATGGGATAACGTTTGACGTACCGGTATTAAAATTAGGCACCACTCAGAAACCTACTTTACCCAAAATTGCCGGTATTGAAATCAACATTAACGGCAACCGCAGTGTGCGCTACGCCTCTGACGCCGGTATTGAACCCGCAGATAAAACCAGCTTTCCCTTTGGTCAATTGCCATCATTGGGCTCCGGCTTTAATCTGGTTGCCCCTGATTGGTATAGTTCAGAAAACGCGACACTTACCCTGACGCCTCAATGGATTGGCTTGCCCAAAGTGAACTTTTCAACATGGTATGAAAAGTATGATCCCAAACCCGGCAACAATGGCGTATTTAAAGTACAGGGTTATTTAGTCACGCCACAGGGAAGAAAGGCGCTCAATGCAGCCCAGTCATTATTTAGCGGGACAGGCGCACCACAAGGACAGAACCTGAATTTTACCTTACCGGCGATGGATTACCCTGTCGCAAACAGCCCATCACCCAATGAATGGCCTGCATCAGTGCGCATAGAACTGATCGAACAAGATTTTATGCATCCCCAATATTGGAAAGATCCGACCGGTAAAAATCTGCCCTATACGCCACAAATCAGTACGTTGCAGATCCAATTCAAAGCTAAGACCAAGCAATTTTCCGTCTATCCCTTAGCGCCTTTCGGCCGAAGCGCGACAACAGCAGAAATACCGGCATTAACCCATGAAGCATTCTATTTAGGCTTTACCGGTGTCGTTCCGGGACAGATTTTATCCCTATATTGGCAATTAGAAGGCTTCAAGTCGCTCAATTTATCCTGGTTTTATCTCAGTAAGCGCAATAACTGGAACAAATTGGATCAATTAGTTGATGACCAAACGCATAATCTATTTAACCAAGGCATCTGGCGTGCGCGACTGCCACAAGACGCATCAAATCAAGCAGTTATGATGCCGGCAGGACGGTACTGGATAAAAGCGAGAATGGCGCATCAGAATGATCCTCAGGATTATCCAATCATTAAAAGCATACTGTATAACGCCACCACCGCCACCCTAATCAACGCAGAACGGGTTGAGAATGCCCACTTTATTAACGGATTGGCCGCCGGCAGCATTCAACAGCCGGTCAACGCATCAGTTGCAATCAGCAGCATCACTCAACCTTGGTCATCCTGGAATGGCCGCCCAAAAGAGACAGAACAAGCCTTCCTGACGCGCATCCCGGCTCGTTTATCTCATCGTAACCGAGCGCAGAGTTGGGAAAATATTGTCACCTTACTCAAAGAGCGTTTTATCAGCTTATTTGATGTCAAATACCCTTCCAGCAATGACTTAACGAAAATACCGGCCCCGGAAACACAACAATTGATTGTGATCCCAGACAGCCGCTACAAAGATAACGATGATGCACTGCGTCCAACGCTGAACCCCGCCCGATTAGCCAAGATGGTCGAATGGATAAGTCAATTAAGCAGCCCTTGGACAGAGATTAAGATTGATAATCCAAAATACATTAACGTCAATGTCAATTATCAAGTGAAATTTATTTCAGGCGTTAATCCTGAATATGGTCATCGTCAGCTACAGCAAGAAATTAGTCAGAAATATATGCCGTGGGGAGAAAATACAGCTATCAGCGTGACAACCGGTAATCACATTGACTATTACCAATTATTAGCCGCCATCCAACAATCCTCTCTGGTTAAACGAGTCACAGATTTAACTCTGGAAAAAGTGATGCCGACGGTGAGTAATATCCATGAAAATAACGCTGACCAATCCACAACCACCGTAGGTAAAAGTATTGAGGCCGCCGATGATGAAGTATTGATTTTAGTCTGGCCAGAGACGAATTCCTCAAGCCAAGGAGTGAATTAATGAATAATCAAAATGCCCTATTTCCTATCGTCAAAGACGATATTACCTTCGATGCCTTACTCACTCAGGCCAAAATAGTGATTGAGCAGCAATCCGGCCAATACTGGAGCAATACAAATATCAGTGATCCCGGCATCACTTTATTAGAAGCGTGTTGTTATAATGCATCCGACTTAGCTTACCGCCATACATTACCACTCAAAGATCTGCTTACGCCTAAAAAAGAAGAACAAACACCCGGCGATGGTATTTTCCCTAAAGAATTCGGCCCACAACAAACCCTGACTTGTAGCCCCATTACTGCGGAAGATTATCGTCGGGTTTTACTGGATCTTCATAGCAGCGACACCGTTAATGAGACAAAAGAAGGTTATTTTTTCTTTAACGATGTACAACTTATTCGTGAACCTGAAAGCGGGCGCTATGAATACTGGTATAACAAACAGAAACGTGAATACAGCTTTAGAAATTCCGGTTCAGACAGCAAATTAGCATTAAGAGGAAACTACTGGCTCTATTTAGTCCCCAGTCGGGAAGCTCAGGCCAATAATAAACTGGTTCAGGAAAAGCTGGAAGTTTTCCTGAAAGAGAACCGTAATCTGGGGGAATCGATCAGTAATATTATCTGGTTAAAACCAACAAATTTCTTATTACAGATTGATATTGAGCTGGATGATGACGTTAAAGATATTGCCGACATCTTTGCCAAAGTTTATATGACGGCGGAACAAATGGTACAGGCAAAACCTATACGTTATACCACGCAGGCCATGATAAAACAGGATTACACTCATGAAGAAATTTTTGACGGACCTTATTTACATCACGGCTGGATTCCCGAATTACCGGCGGCTAAAGATTATACCAAATCGACAATAGTAAACTTAAGCCCTCTGGTTAATCAATTATTGGACATTCCAGGGATACAGAGTATTAGCCGACTGACATTAGATTTAAGTCAGGAAAATAAGATCATTACTCCAGTTCAGGAGAAAGATAACTGGTCTTGGGAAATCGCTCAAGGATACTATCCCAAACTATGGGGGCATGATCCACTAAAACTCATTACTTCATCATCAACAACAAATCCCCTCAAAATTACCGCCAAAGGTGGGATTAATATTCTCGTTTCCAAAAAAGAGGTCGCAAAAAAGATAATTACAGAGCCGCTAATTGAGACAAAAGCGGAATTATTGAATTGGGGAAAATATCGTAAAGTTCTAGACTACTACCCAGTAAGCAATAAATTACCCGCCTGCTATGGATTACAAACCGACGCCAGCACCCAGCAACAAATACAGTTGCACCAATTTATGCTGCCTTTCGAACAGATACTGGCTAATGGCTGCGCCGAACTCGCCCTATTGCCGAAATTATTGGCCTTTAAACAACGGGGAAATCATGTACATGGTGTACAGTGGCCCTATAAAACTAATACCATCAGTGGAAAAGTTCTCCAGAATATAGAATCCGATTTAAAAGAAAAATTTGACAGTGACGTTCAAATCTATAACAAAGGTAAAATCCAGGATCAAAATTATACTCAGGAACTCGCTATTCTAGACTATCTGTTAGGATATTTTGGCACTCATCGTACAGCCAGACCACTTCCCCAAGACTCACTGGATTTTCTCTCTACTCAACGCGGTTATCTGGCGCAGCAACCTGAGTTGATTTATCAGCGTAATAATATCCGTATTAATAAAGTATCAGCACTACAAAAACGTATTACTGCCCGACTTGGCTTGGGTGGAGAATGTTTCAATGAAACGCCAGATCTGGCTAACCTGCCTTTCTATTTGATTGAACATCGCCAGCTATTACCGGTAAAACCCAACAAGAAATTCGACCATGAACAGAAGCCTGACAATCTTGAAATAAAAAACGAACCCAACTCTCCCCATCATCAATTAATCATTACCCAGAAAGGAACGTCAGGCCAATTACAATACGGGCAAGTGATTAATCTGATTATTAAAGACAAAGAAGCTAAAACCAAATTCACCCTACGGGGCCAAATGATCACTAATACTACGGGAGACGCCTTCTCTCTGAATGCCTGTAATAGCACGGCGCTAGAGAACAATTTGAATGACGTGCAGAAAGCATATAATGAAGGTAATCTGTATTGGTGTAATAGCCCGGTATGGATGGAAGATATGGATTATCAATTAGTTTATGCCGACGCGACATATCAAAATAATGCCGAAGATGAACGCTGGATCACCTCCAGCCCTCAAAGCCCCTTTCCTGCCATGATTGAAGAAAATGACGAAATCACCCTGAAATATGTCATTACACCTTCCAAGCCATCCAAACAAATACTAACTGACATAGTTCATAATGAACCACAATACGAATATGAACTTAAAGCAAACGTTATTAAATTTGATCGCATTAAAGGTAAGATATTAATTAAACGCAACGCAGATTCACGGGATAATTTCCCACATGAAGCAGAAGCATGGCGTTATCGTTGGTACTTCTCCAACGAAAAATATGCCTTGGCCGATCGCTTTTCATTTGTAGTCAGCGTAGTTGTAGATCACCAATTTCTTGAGAGTCAAAAAGTTGCCCCTTACAAACTGGAATCTTGGATAAAAACAGAAATTCTAGCGGAATTTCCCGCACACATTTCCATGATCATTCACTGGCTGTCACCGAAGCATTTTGAAAATTTCGCCAATACCTATAAACGCTGGCAAAACAATGGTGCGCCTTTAGGGGACGAAGCATACTATATTTTAGAAACCTTAACCTTGGGAAGACTCTCTTCAGCCGCGACAGGTATTGGCAATATGCGAATTGCCACCGAACAGCAGCGTATTAAGGTGATTGGTGAATCGGGCGATCAATGGAACGAAGAAATTATTAAAGATAATCAGCTATCATATGTACCTTATTCTAAAATAGATATCTAATTTATTCCCACATAATAGAATTTTAAAAACTCCACTATTATTTGCATACATTTTAATGCAATAGCACACATAATATCAGGTGATAAAAATGGAAAAAGAATATAATCTACACAGCACAAAACGCAATCCAGAGAATGCCAATACTCAATCAACTGGCCCATCCATAGATGATTTAAAACAGCGTTTTAAAGAAGGCAGTATTCCATTACAGACCGATTATGCTGACCTGATTAATATTGCTGATATAGGTCGCAAAGCCTGTGGTCAAGCGCCACAACAAAATGGACCAGGAAAAGGATTAAATTTGGATGATGACGGTACGCTTCATTTAAAAATGGGCACGCTTTCCCGCCAAGACTTTTCTCCATTAATCCTAAAAGATAATATTTTATCTGTAGACCTCGGTAGCGGCTTGATTAATAAAACCAATGGAATATGTGTTGGTCAAGGCAATGGCATTGTTGTAAATGGTGATAATGTGGCGGTCAAGGCCGCCAACGGTATTACTGTTGATGACAATGGCGTTGCAGTCAAATTCGGTAATGGTATCAATGTTGATACTAATGGCGTCTCTGTCAAAGTTAAAGACAAAGATAAAACAATTAACGTCGAATCTACAGGGATATCGGTAAGACTTGGTTTGGGAGTCACAAAAGGCGATGGAATAAATATTAAAGCCAGTGATGGGATTAACGTTGATAATAATGGTGTTTCCGTCAAAGCCGGTAATGGGATTAACGTCGATAGTAATGGTGTTTCAGTCAAAGCCGGTAATGGGATTAACAGTGATAATAATGGTATTTCAATCAAAGCCGGTAATGGAATTAACGTTGATAGTAATGGTGTTTCAGTCAAAGCCGGTAAAGGTGTCAAGGTTAATGCAGACGGTATCAGTATTGATCCCCATAAAGTATTCGCCAAAGGAATGATTATGATGTTCTCTGGCTCATCCGTACCACCAGGTTGGGCATTTTGTGATGGCACTAACGAAACACCTGATTTACGCGACAGATTTATTTCAGGCGCCTCGACGCTAAATGATATAAATGGCACTAACGGCCAAAGTATGACCGGAAATAATAATGAAAAGGTGTTCAATGTTCAAACTACCAGTAATAAAACCAATCTTACTATTAGTGAAAAAGATCCAGCGCCAATTATGGAGCGGCGTCATATCGAAGGGATGATAATGGAAAATACACAGGCGTCAGAATCTGGCAAAAAATCCGCTTCTAATACTGAAAAAAACAAACAAAACCCAAATAACCAAACTGTTTATATCGTTAATGAAAAAGCTCACAAGCATACAGTAAATGTGGTGCCCCCTTATTATATCCTGGCATTTATTATGAAAGTTTAATGCTATTTCACACCAGAAAAATTAAACTACTCATTAAAAGGTATATTAACATGACCTTAGAGCCAAATCTGTTAAACCGGATAGTCATTACTATTGAGGCTAATAATTCACAGGTTGCTAAAAAGATATTACATGGCTCCCTGCTTAATCAAGCCAATATCAATAACTTATTTAATACATTCTTTACTCAACATCCCATTAATCAAGACATCTATTTAGAAACATTAACGTTAAATCTTGGAGAAATAGATTTACATAACTTTAATTTACTGTTCCCTACACGGCTTAATACCGCTCTAAATAACGCATTAAGCCAATATCAAATCAACAATCAGGAGAGAAAAACCACGCTAAAACAATTAACATCACAAGAAATAATCAACAAGTCTTCTTTATTACATAATAACAATTTAATTAACATTGAAAGTTTTATCCATTATTTAAATCAGAAAAATTCCGCATTAAATTCAATAGAGGTGAAAAATAATCATAAAAATATTGATATCAATATTCAGCAATTAATGACTCAATTTGCTGGAATAGAGAGTAAATGGGCGCTGCTGTTAGCAAAAAGCTGTTTATCCGAACCAAGCCTGCAACAGTTGTTAGCACTCAAGCAACCTGCTTTATTAAGCGCCATCAGCCACAGATTATCCGAGAAGATAAATAGACCACAACATCTAGGGGGGCTTGTCTCCCCCGGACAACTGATACTCAATGCGTTGCAATATATACAGCGAAATAATACACAGGAGATACCTAAACTGGATGCAAAAGTGGTATCCCATGTCACCATTGAATTGGATGACGGAACACTTAATACCGAATCTGTTATTACGTTATTTCACCAGCTTATCACTCATAATATTCCATTACACAGTATTCCATTGCAAAATATGCCATTAAATAGTTGGTTAAAGCAGATCTGGCAAACCACCTCTGTTGCAAGATTCAGCGAGAAATATCTATCCGCTGAGGAATACCAATGTTTGTCAGAACACTTTACGTCAAATAACATAGATAAAGAGAGTGATGATATCGCATTAGCTGTTGCTCATACAAATATCCAAAATACGCAGAAGGAAAAATATTTACCCGAATATTCTATTTCAAACCATACGGATAAAGATATCCTCGGTAAAAAATCAGTTATTACCCATCATGACAACATCAATTATCAGGAAGAAAAATATTTACCTGAACACGCTATTTCAAACCATACAAATAAAGATATCCTCGGTAAAAAATCAGTTATTACTCATCATGACAACATCAATTATCAGGAAGAAAAACATTTACCTGAACATGCTATTTCAAACCATACGAATAAAGATATCCTCGGTAAAAAATCAGTTATTACTCATCATGACAACATCAATTATCAGGAAGAAAAACATTTACCTGAACACTCTATTTCAAACCATACAAATAAAGATATCCTCGGTAAAAAATCAATTATTACTCATCATGACAACATCAATTATCAGGAAGAAAAACATTTACCTGAACACGCTATTTCAAACCATACAAATAAAGATATCCTCGGTAAAAAATCAATTATTACTCATCATGACAACATTAACACTCAGGAAGATCGATATTTACCTAAGTATTTTACTCAAAACCATACGAATAGAAACAAGTCCAGTAAGCAATCGGTCATTACTGACATTAACAAAAAAAATACTCAGAGAGATCAATATACTTCAGAACATTTCATTTCAAGCCATGCAAATAAAAACAAACCCAATAATAAATTAGCCACCACTGACATTGGTATTAATAATATTCAGACACATCAATGCGCTGCAAATCAGAAGATAACATCCGAAAATCAGAAAATATTATCAACATCGAACAATCCATATATTACAGGAAATAACCCTGACCCATTACAAAATATCAGCAAAACAGATTCTGCATCAGTTTTATTGCCTAAACAAACTTCTCCATATCAAGTAAATAATGCCGGAATATTGATTTTATGGCCGATGCTACCTGCATTATTTAATCAACTGGGCTTACTTGAAGAGCAAAGATTTATTCATCGCCAAGCCCAATTTAGCGCGGTTAATTTACTTGACTATCTGATTTGGGGAAGAGAAGAAATAGCGGGAGAGCAGAATATTCTGAATAATGTTCTGTGTGGATTAATGGTTAATGAAGTAATTAAATTAACCTCCACTGAACCAGAAAAACAATTGATCATAGATCAATGGTTAAATGCCATTATTAGCCAACTTTCCGGCTGGAAAAAGTTAAGCCGCAATGACGTTCGCCAACTGTTTTTACAACGGCCCGGTGAATTGCTGATAAATGAACAGGAAATAAAAATCACGGTAGAGCATCAACCATTTGATGTGCTATTAACTGATTGGCCGTGGCCATTAAATATCGCCAAACTTCCCTGGCTGAATCACCCTTTAAAGATTGACTGGAAAAATATTTAGAAGGTTTATATGGATTACCTATTGACAAATAACCCTTATGGCGTAGCTGAATTACGCTGGATTTATCCCCATTTGGAACGTATCGATCTGCTATTACAAAAATATTATTATCAAAAGGGAGATCAATACGATGCATTACCGGAAAGTTTTTTACTGACCAAAGATGAAGTAGAACAGTGTTTAATATCACCACAAGGTATACCTCATTGGCTGGCTACAACGAATAATCCTATTCGTTATCCAGCAATCGAGGAAAGCCCGGCCCTTAATGCATTATCATTGTTGGTCGAACGTTTTGAACTGACTGAATTTGAGCGTGATGTTTTATTATTAGGTCTATTACCCCATTTCGATAGCCGTTATTATGCAATATTTGCCGCTCTAAATGGCACCAGTAAAAAACAGTGGCCCAGCTTCGCTTTAGCCATTGAATTATTTAGCCAACGCCAAAGTGAGCGGCAATTACTACAAAACAGCTTTTTACCGCAAACACCATTAATCAGTAACCAATTATTACGACTCAATAATCACGAAGAATCTATCTGGTTACAAACGCAATTTTTAACCCACAACGCCGTCTGGCATTTTTTATCGGGGCAACGAGTTATTCTACCGCCACTGATAACCTGTGCCAACTGGCATACTCCGGCCTCACATAATTGGTATCCACAAACGCTTTATTATTCACTTGAAAAGATATTATTGAATGAAACCGATAAAATACGCCCATTAGTCATACTCAGAGGAAAACAGGATTGCGCCAGAGAATCAGTGGTCAGGAATATTATGGAAGCTCATGGTATTCACACCTTAACGCTTGACTTATCCCTCCTACCCAACGAAGAAAAAAGGATCAAAATATCCAGCTTATTAGCGGACGCAATACGGGAAACTCGGTTACATGATGCCTGTTTATTGATCCGCAATTTCTCTTTACTTGCAGGGGAAAAAAAAGAATTACACCACGAATTATCTATTTTACTAAATCAGCCGAAATTAAAAGTCATTTGCTTGGCAGAACCGGGAGATGCATTAGTCTGGCTTAAATATTTGCCAATGGTACAAATTGATATGCCAATGGCGACTTTAACGGATAAAAAAGCAATGCTGAAAGCAAGTTTACCGGAGAATGCCGCTCAGGAAATTAATATTACCCAACTCTGTCAGCGTTTTTCCTTTACTGCGGAAACATTACCGCTGATTCTTGAAGAGGCTTATCAATATCAAATGCTCCGGCAACCAGAAGGCCAACTGGAAGAAACCGATCTGCGTCAAGCATTAAGTTTCCGCGCCCAACAGAATTTCGGCAAACTAGCGCAACGAATTACCCCAAAACGCAGTTTTAACGACCTGGTGGTTTCAGACACATTAGCGCAACAATTAAAAGAAATTATCGCAGCAATTAATTACCGTGACTTAATTCTGGGTGCCGGCTTTGAGGAAAAAATCAATTACGGTACCGGTATTAGCGCCCTATTTTACGGCGAATCGGGTACCGGTAAAACAATGGCTGCGGAGGTGATTGCCGGTTATCTTGGTGTTGATTTGATTAAAGTTGATCTCTCTACCGTGGTAAATAAATATATTGGAGAAACGGAAAAAAATATCTCCCGTATTTTCGATCTAGCCGAAGCGGATTCCGGGGTACTGTTTTTCGATGAGGCCGATGCGCTATTTGGCAAACGCAGCGAGACCAAAGATGCTAAAGACAGGCATGCTAATATTGAAGTATCTTACTTATTACAACGACTGGAAAATTATCCGGGGTTAGTGATTTTAGCCACCAATAATCGCAGTCATTTAGACGGCGCGTTTAACCGCCGTTTTACCTTTATTACCCGCTTTACTTATCCAGATGAAGAGTTACGCAAAAAAATGTGGCAAGTCATTTGGCCGGAACAACTGACACTATCCAATGAAATTGATTTTGCCCATCTGGCTAAAAGGGCTGATTTAACGGGTGCTAATATCAGGAATATTGCTTTATTGTCATCAATATTATCAACAAATGATAATTGTGAAAAAATCGAAAACAAACATATAGATCGAGCCGTAATACTTGAATTAAATAAAACTGGCCGACTAGCTTTTTAAATATTTAATAGAATAGGAATATAAACATGGCTACTATAATTGCTTCTGATAATGCGATTATCGAGATTAATCAAGCATTAAACACTATTTTATCTCAATATTTAGACATTTCCGGTCAAAAAATTGATATTCGTTTTGATCTACCCGAAATTAACTCCATTCAATCGGAACCGACGGTCAGTGTATTTCTTTATGAGATACATGAAGATCTACAATTACGATCCGCCGAATCAAGACGTTATAACCCGGCAACTAACACATTATTACCGGGATGGGTCAATATCAATTGTAACTATTTAATTACCTACTGGGATGCCAGTAAACCCTCTAGTGACAGCTCCAGCCCAGACAGCCAACCTAATAATCAAGCTGCACAGGTGATGACACGGATTTTAAATGCATTAATCAATAATCGCCAATTAACCGGTATTCCCGGTGCTTATACCCGAGTTATTCCTCAACAGGAAAATTTAAATAGCTTAGGTAATTTTTGGCAGGCTCTAGGTAATCGTCCTCGCCTCTCTTTACTCTATTCCATTACTGCACCGATGAAACTACAAGATATTAAAGACAATATTAAACCGATTATCCAAACTTCTGCTTCTGTAGCGCCAAAACCAAACCTAGATAATTCACAAATAAACCAAGCTCTGGCAGATAAATTATGTGCCGATTTAGGCGGTACCGAAGATATTCTCCTCGCCCTGGCTAAAGTGAATCTGATAACCGAACCCACAACAGATAACAATTATAATCAGGAAAACGAAAGTGTTATTCTTAAAGTTTCCGGTGTTACTAAAGCAACTTATTTACCAAAAATAAAAGATATTCTTTCCATTTGGGTAAATAGCCAGAAAGCCGTGGTTAAAGTAAATGGGATAGATATTATTATCGCTAAAGAAAATTCTGATGGTTTAATTTCAATATAAAATCATTACTTATTCAATCAAATACCCACATGAGAATAATAACAAATTAAAAACAGACAAATGCTATATTAATCATCGAAAAATAAATTATGCCTAAAATAAAAGCATTATCCTCAATCAACATCTAGGTTCATTATTTAAATACCTATCATTGAAACACAAATCATTTCAAATAAATACACCCGTTATCTTTAAGAAGCCCGTTAAGTAAATTAACGAGCTTCTTATCATTTTGTTGCCAGTAAAGATAATCCTACCAAAACTCGCTTGTGTAAAGCTTATTCATCTCACGACCTTTCCTGAAAATTACCATCACTCACCTGCTCTAATGATTTAAGTAAATGTTTAGCATTAGCTGGTGAGTGTTATATATCCTATTTTTTCATGTAATCCCCTTAAGTTTGAATGACGATAAAATTCTACTTATTCATACTCCATTTTTTCAAGGGAATTACCTATGTTGCAATTAATAGAAAAATTTAATAATTTCATTAAATTAAGACAACAAAAAAATGAAAGAGGAAAGCATATCGACATTATTAATAATTTACCCAGACAATCTATTATTTACCAAATTATTCGAAACATGTCACAATTTAGAGAAATATAGCTCCGTTATTATTTGATTATTCTTATCTACTATAGCAATATACTTTATACACATATACGACAATGTTTATTGGTAATATTTATGAAAAATAATGAAAAAATATCTGCTTTACATCATAACCAATATAAAAAAGGTGAGATATTCAGTCGGCTCCATACCCACGATGACCCTTTTATTATGCCTAACCCTTGGGATCGTGAAACTGCAATTATGATGGAAAACACTGGATTTAAAGTTTTAGGTACAACTAGTGCTGGATTAACTTTTTCATTAGGAAAATCGGATCGTTCTACAACGGTTACTCTTCAGGAAACACTGGATAATTTCTTGGTAAATATACTTTATCTTATAATGAGATAGAGCAATGGCGGGAAAGAGCTGCTCAGTTTTCAATGATAGAACAACTACCACTTTGGGGATGGGGACATGTCTATAAAACTTCACTTTCCACAACAAAAATGGCATTCCATAAAAGAAAATAATACATTTGTTGTCTCCATAGGAGATGCTCACCTCAATATTAATCCTATGCAGAAAGAATAGTGTAAATAGCGGAACAAAACGCTTTTTCTTATACGCCAATAATTATTTTAATTTATTTCACTGATAATCTTATTAATTTATAAACAAAACAATCAATATAGAAATAAAACTAATTCGCTTATCCCAATCGATAAAAACAACACTATTCATTATTCCTCACTTGTCATATTTAAAATTGAACAACCAGAGAAAATAAACATCAATTAACAATCTCTGATATTAATTGATATTGCTTCTAAATATTTCATCGATAATAATTACTTTGCCCCGCCAAAAGTTAACAAAATAATAACCGAATAAATTTTCAAATGTAAATAATAAACAAAAGGAAAAGTCATGAATATAACTTATCATCTATAAGAGAGTAGAAGCCAATATAGCACTAAAAAAACATCAACTTAATTATTATAAAACAGCTATCTTATTGCCATCTAATTACTCAGCAATATTTATAGTTATAGGATATTTAAAACTTGTATACAAGGTGATAAAAATGGAAAAAAAATATAACAAATCTACTTTAGAATCCAGTACAGAGAATATCAATATTGAATCAACAGAGACTGCTGAAAATGAATTAAAAGATCATTTTAAAGAAGACAATAGCCACATACCAACCGACTATGCCGACTTAATTGACGTTGCTAATATGGATTACCATGCAGTGGGTAAATCATATGAACTAAAACCAGGTGATGATTATACACTGGCAACAAAAATTAACCCCAACGGCGGCTTAAAAGTAGATAACGATGGGTTAAGTTTAAAAATCAAAGCGGGTAATGGTATTAAGACAGACGATAGCGGAATCAGTATTGATCCCGATAATGTATTCCCAAAAGGAATGATTGTGATGTTCTCCGGTACTCATGCTCCTACCGGCTGGGCTTTTTGTGACGGTAATAATGGAACCCCTGATTTAAGAAGCCGTTTTGTCATGTGCGGTGAAACTCTTTCTGAGACAGGAAAAAGCAATAGTAAAGCCAGTGGTAGTGGCACCGGAAAGAGCTTTTTCAAAAATACAACATCAACTACAGTTTCGGTAAATGTTACTGTGGGAAATACAATATTAACAACGTCACAAATACCTAGTCATAACCATATTGGAGGTATGCCTCATTATACTCTAACTGGAATGAAATATGGCTACACCAATAGTACCAATCCCCAATACCAAATGAGCGATCTGACATGGGTAAATCCTCCAATAGGAAGTAGTTATTATGCCAACACATCATACACAGGAGGTGGACAAGGACATAATCACCCGGCAGCAGCAGCGTCCCCTGCACATAATCATAGTGTTGATATTATTCCACCTTATTATTTACTGGCTTTTATTATGAAACTTTAATTCCATTGCTCAAGGCGATTTAAATTATCTCTTACTTTCTAATGACAAAGAATATATAACAATGAATATATCCAGTTACTTCTTCCTGAATGAAGAAAACATTAAATTCAATAATCAATGTTTAAATACATACATGAGTTATCCCCAACCCATCAGTAAAGATTGGCCCAACCTGCTTGCCGGGTTCCAAAGATATATTGACGATATTATTAATTTAAATGGTTTTTTATATTTTTTCAAAGGTTCACTGTATCTTAAATTTGATATCGCGAAAGCAGAGGTCGTTGATAGGCCAAATTTCATTGTGGATGGCTGGCCTGGATTAGAAGGAACAGAATTTGAAAATGGAATAGATGCAGCTATAGAATTGACCACCAACACCGTTTGTTTTTTCAAAGGAAAATATTGTGTAGATTACACCATCGATTCACACACAATTAAGATGAATACTATTTCAGATCGGTGGGGAATGACCGGGAAATATGCAGCATTTAGTAGCAATCTGGGTGCTGTTATTTCATGGCCAGATATCGATGGAAATTTTATTTATTTTTTCAAAGGTGATTCTTTTATTCGGTTCGACCCAAATTTGAATGCACTTGATGCCGGGCCAATCATCATCTCCAGCGATAATGAGGGTTGGAGAGGGTTAACCTTCAAAAATATTCAAGCGGCGGTATCGGTCGATACCGATTTATTAGGCAGTCACCGAGACAATAGTAGAGGAAATAGTAAAGTCTGTAATGGAACATGTGGTACTAATGACACGGGTAAATATTGTCTCCAGTTACCTCACAGTATTCGATTCGGCTTGATAGCCTACACTAATACAAATATTCCGCAAACTGTAAAAGTATATATTGACGATCTTCTGGTAGATACATTAACCAGTACCAGTAAAGGACAAAATAATCTCATGGCAACTAAAGCCTACACATCAGGTACAGGCAAAATCTGTATTGAGATTGAGGGGGATGGCAAACCATGCAAGCTTCGTTATCTCGATAATATATTTGATGGAAACCCGGGAACAGCTATTATCAGCGCTGAAAACGGTACCAATAGTCATTACAATGATAGCGTGGTGTTTTTAAATTGGCCTCTGACATAAACTAAAAATACTCAGTTTCGAATAATTATTGCGCCCTCCGTGGCGCTTTTTTTCCTACTCATATGACTACCGTAAAATAAATAGTAGTATTTGGAAGAAATACAGTAATTTTGTCGGACATTTATTCAAGCTCACTCTGGCTCAGACCGGTGGTTTTCATCACTGTTTCACGATCGACTCCGCTGTTCAGCAATGCATGAGCAATTTTTAACGTTGCTTCTTGACGTCCTTCCTGACGCCCTTCCTGACGTCCTTCTTGACGTGCTTTATGTTCCAATCTTTGTGCTATTGTCATCAGTACCTCCTCATACCTCGGGGACTGTTCTGCCAGTCGCCGAATAAAACCCTCTGGATCGGCGGTATCTCCCACCTGTAATAAGTAGTTTAACACGCTTTTTAGCTGTTCATCCGTATAGTAATCATACGTCAGCAGTATAACCAACTCTTGCAGCAGTTCTGCCATATCTCGCTGCCGGATATGCTTTTGCACCATTTACAGTAGCGCGACCCGTTTGTGCGTCAAGATTTCATCATCCGGGATTACCGTCACATCTACCAGCGGGAATTTATTGGAATAGATTTCCTCCGCCAAGGCCGGATCATCGAAACAGTCGAGCCAATTGGTACTCCAGGGATACGGCTGTATTTTACCGTGATAGAACAACACCGGAATGACCAGCGGCAATTTTTCATGTCCTTGCTCCAGATGCCGTTGCATGGCTGAAATACCGTAGCGCATTAATCGAAATGCCATCATTTTGTCCGGGGAACTTTGGTGCTCGATCACACAATACACATAACCGTCACCCTGAGCCGTTTTCAATGAATACAAAATGTCGGAATAATGCGCCCGCAGATTGTCTTCAATAAACGACCCTGATTCCAACCGCAGTGTATCCAGATCACAAACTGCCCGTAATGTCGCAGGCAAATGTATCTCCAAAAAGTCTCTGGCAGTATCAATATGACTTAAAAACTGTTTAAAAACAGCGTCATGTGGCGTTGGTGTATTTTTTCTCTTCATCGGTGAATGGTAGCATACTTTCTTTTATATTGAAGGAATATTAAGCAAGAAACCAAGCGGACTGAGATGTCTTGAATTTTCTTTGACAAAAACTTTGATCGTATCTCAGATACTTTAATTTCCTTCTTAAGCGAAGTTCAGGTTAGTTACCTTTCCTGCAAATTTTCGCTATTTACCTGCTCCAATGATTTAAGTAAATGTTTTGCATTAGCGGATGAACGTAGTAAATAAGCAGTTTCTTCAAGGCTTGCATATTCTGCATTTGAAATAATGACGCAATCACCACCGTTTTGTCTGGTAATCAATATTGGTGTACAATCCTGAACAACTTGATCCATTATCGAAGCAAGATTTCCCTTTGCAACGCTATATGTTGTCTTCCGCATAATATGCCTTTTTCACCGTAGTATAAATATCATACAAAGATTGTATGACAAAATAGTATAATATCAAGCTAAACATCTATATGCGTCATCCGTGGCGCAATCTCTTTATTCGCACGATCTCTATCCGCCCATATGTAAAAGTTGATAGCTTTATCTGATTGCAAATCACCTTTGATTTGCACCATGTTACTTGACCAATTCTAGGTGAAAGAATAAAATAATGGTCAAGAAATAGGAGGTTTTATGAACACCGCAACCAAACAACGTAATTTGAATGAGCTACAGGTGTTACTGCAAAAACGCTTTGACATAATATTCGACTCATTGATGCCTGAGTTTGCTGAAAAGGCGAAGGCCAGCAATGCTCTTGTTCTTCCTGATAGCGAACTTTTTGGGCTGCTGTACTCAACCGTACTTGAAAAGAGTGCCAGGACTCCCGATCGCGAACTCCGCAAACTAAAGCGTCGCGCTGAGAACCTGTCCAATTTTTATAAGGAAATTGAGCGCATGGGTGGCGTAATTAAAGCAGTAGATGTTGCTGATATTCTCGGTATCACGCGTCAGGCCGTTAATTTGCGAGTGAAGGGAAATAAGCTACTCGCTTTCAAGAAGAATAGTGATCATGTCTTCCCGCTCTTTCAATTCAAAGAGGGGGGACTGTTACCTCACTTTGAAGACGTCATGAAAGCAATGAGCAATGATATCGGGCCTGTTTCCAGAATATCGTTTTTGACCACCCCCTTGAGCGACAAGAACGGTAAAGGGAAAACCCCTATCGAGATCATGAAAGAAGATAGCAGCATTGATGATGTTTCAAAAATGCTTCGTGCAGCGAAACAGATGGGCGAACAAATCGCCAGTTAAAAGCGTGTCCTTTCGAAAAGGACACGCCTAGTACAAACTTAAAGCGAGACAACCTTGAATCGAAGCACGTCTTCGAGCAGTTCTTCAGCCGTGATGCTGGAGTATTTCCAGTTCGATGGCATGTATTCTGAATCGTGGTATTCCGCGAGATTCTTCATTCCTATATCTTCAAACCTTTCTTCATCCGATTCCCAGACTGCATAGCAGAAATCAGTGGAAGGAAAATTCCTCGATAAGTAACAAACACCGTCAAACTTATCTCTGGCGAGCTTGTAGAGGCACGCAATTACTCTCTGTGTCACCGTGTAGTCATCTCCGACTGAGACGTCTAACGTAATGTGCAGCATTCCCAGAAGTTTCCCCACATCGACAAAAACGAGTGGCCGGAGTGGGCGAATCAGACACATTCGTGAGTTTTCAATAACAGACTCCTCAACGAATTTCCGCCCATCTTTATGTATCAGGCGCCCAAAACTTTCAGCAAGCGCTGAAACGGCCTTGTCTGCCATGTAGCAAACACCAAAAGTATCATCCGGAGCATTATATCGACCGTCACCAGTGGAGAAATTTATAGCCGATGGCCATTCTTTCCTCTGCCAGCGTTTTAAGTCCCCATTACCAGGTGAATGCGTCGGTAATGAATCATCTTCAAAGATTGCCGTAATTTCTTGATCTAAATTTGGATAGTCAAACTTTGAAAGAGAAGTCTCCTTTGTTTGCATTGTGAGGTACCCCCATAAATAAGTTTCGTCATAGGCTTCTCCTTAATGTTTTTTTGAAATGGTGCCGTGTGCTTGCCCACTGACACCGCTATACCGTGATTGGCTCGATAATTATACGACAATTAAGGTGGTTTTTAATTGATTGATTTTTTTGGGGTTTATTAGACCACTACATTTCTCGTATTAATAATACCGAATCTAATAAGCAAAAAATAACGGTACAACCTCAAGCTAAATATCCATTGCGCCATCCGTGGCGCATTCTCTTTATTTTTATGACTATCGCAAGTCATCCATTTGATTAAGCGGTAGCATCTGAAATCAGTTGAGTTGCCGGCACATCCTGCCCAAATCCTCGCAGCCCGACCACATGCACATGTTCGTGGTTTTTAAACACTTTACGTACCAGTTTATAAGTGGTCCCTTTTTCAGGGCTGATATTTTCCGGGGCGGCGATAATTAACTGCATTTGCAGGCGTTCACATAATTCAAACAAAGTAGCGATAGATTTAGCATCCAGACGCGCCGCTTCATCAAGGAATAATAACCGGCAAGGGGAAATATCTTTACCACGCAGACGGCGGGATTCTTCTTCCCAACTCTGCACCACCATCACCAAAATCGACATGCCGGTACCGATCGCTTCACCTGTCGATAGCGCCCCACTCTCTGCTTTTAACCAGCCATCCGATCCACGGTTAACTTCAACATCCAGTTCCAAGTAGTTACGGTAATCCAACAACTCTTCACCTATGGTTTGCGGCAAGCGCTGCCCCATATCTACTTGCGGATTTAGGCGCTGATAAAGTTTTGCCATTGCTTCCGAGAAGGTTAATCGTTGGCTGTTAAACAGATCCTGATGCTGTTCTTGCTGCTCAGACAACACATCCAGCAATATTGCATGGCTTTCACGCACGTTGACATTCAACCGCACACCACGAACCTGTCCGAAGGAAACAGCTTGCAGCCCTTGGTTTAGCATGCGGATGCGGTTCTGCTCACGTTGAATGGTTTTGCGGATAATATTCGCCACACTCTTCGAACTGATGGCGAGTTTTTGCTCGCGGGCGGTCAGCTCTTCCGTCAAACGGGCCAGTTCAATTTCCATCTGTTCAATGGCATCAACCGGATCGTCAGTACGGATAATATCTTGACGAATACGTTCACGCAGGTGCTGATAAACGGCAATAAAGAACTGTACTTTACGTTCAGGCCGTTTGGGATCTTCTGACAAACGCAGCGCATCACGTAGATGTTCGTTATCGGACACCGCCAGACGCAACGCACCCAATGCCTTATCCGACATGGAACGTAATGCGCCACCCTCCATATACGCCAGTTCACGGCGATGCAGACGACGCTCAACGCCATTGTCTTTCACCATCCGCATCACCGCACACCAACCCGCCTTGGCAGAAACCACCTGCTCACGGATTTGATAGTAATCCCGTTCCAATTTACGCAGTTTTTTCTGCAAGCTATCCATTTCCGCTTCGCAAAAGGCGATCTGCTTCTCAAGTTGGTTGACTCTGGAACGGTTAGTACTGAGCGCTTCATGGAGTCGATCACGGCGCTCGCGGGCGCGCATTTCAGCATTCGCATCCGCCTGAACACCGATTTCTTTCATCTCCTGATGCAGCTCTTTCAGCATATCCTGTTTGGTTTCGTAAGAACTTTTTAGCGATGCCAGCACTTGGTTAAATTGGGCATATTGCGCTTGCTGTTGACGTAGCTGTTCGCGGGCGCGGCTGCGGTCCGATTCCGCGTGTTCCAGACGCTGACGCAGTTTGTCATTCAGATCCGCATTTTCGTTGAGCATACCGGCAGAATCGCTGTAGCTAAAATGCGCACGACGCTGTACCACCTCCACCAGCGCAAAAGCCTGTTGTTTAGCCTGATGTTGGCTCTGTTTGGCGGTTTCATAGTCCTGCTGCAACTGTTCATGCTGCTGTGGATCACTTTGCAAAACCGCAACCATCGGCTCCAATTTCGCCAGTGCCGAGCCATGTTGTTGCAGGAAATGGGCCGCTTCCTGCGCTTCATCCAATTCTTCACGTATTTCTTCTACGCGATCGATTAAGGTTTCATCCAGCAATAGCGTAACTTGAGGGATCAGGCGATTTAATGTCGTCAGGCTCTCTTTAGCCTGAGTATATTGCTGACGCTGTTGTTGGGTCTGCTCTTCAAACCGGGATAATTCACGTTCCAGTTCCGTATGGCGCTGCCTCAGTTCGCGGATTTCCGCTTCCGGATCGGTATCAAATGCCACAGAGAGGTGTTTACCCACAAACTGGCTGAATGCCTGATGCGCACGTTGGATTTTCTGCACATCAAAAGAGAGCGTGGCGTAACGCTCTGCCAAGGTATCGCGCTCTAGGTTCAAAGCTTCCAGACGGTTTTCTCTGGCGGCACGGCCAAACAATGGCAATTCAGGATATCGGGAATAACGCCACTGGCGGTCAGAAGATTTGACCAGTACCGCATTTGCCTGCTCTTCGGCATTAAATACGCTGTCATCAAAGGATTGCGGATCACCTTCTATTAAGTAGAGATCTTCCGGGCAATCTTCCAGCGTTTCAAGATGTGGACGTACCAAGGAAAGATCGGGCACCACAATGCCATGTCGCGCAGGCCCATACAGGGCGGAGAAGTACGGTGCATCATCAATGGTGATATCGTCATAAATTTCTGACAGCAAAACTCCACCGAAACGTTCCGCTAACGCAATCATCCGGCTATCTTCCGCTCCGCTCGGCTGACTAAGGCGCTCGATCTGTTTCTCCAACTCACGTTTTTGCGCCGCAACTTCATCACGCTCTACCGTGGCTTCACGCTCACGCTCAAGTAGTTGCTGCATATATTCAGTCACGTCATTACTGCTTGCCAGTGTTTCACCGCTCTGTTCGCACAGTTGATGCAAAATATCCTGCGCTGCCAACCAGACCGGGGCGCGGGCAGTCAATGACTGAATTTTCTGTTTCAGTTGTTCAAGCGCCTGGCGCATTTCCATACGGCGTTCACCGCTTTCATTAACGCTTAGGCTTAGCGCTTCCTGACGGGCTTCAAGTTCATTCTGTAACCCTTCCAGATCTTCGGCCTGATATTGCTGCCCCTGACGTTTACAAAATTCGTTTAATAAACGTTCCGCATTTTGTTGGTTGTTCAGACGCTGCTCCAATTCAGCCAACTGCATACGTAACGGCTGAACTCGATCCGCCAGATGTCGCTGTGATGACCAATCACGCAGCAATTCCCGGGCGCTCTGCCACGCTTCACTACGGCTGATTTCACCAACCATACTTTTGACTAATTGATACGCCTGTTCGAACTGATTATGTGCCGCATCAGCAACACTTAATTTCTGTTCCAATGCCAACAGGGCTTCTGTCGCCTGCTGCTCTTTAGCCTGAAAAGTTTCCAGCCATGTTTCTGCATTATCAGCGGCAAGATCCGGTAGCCGACAAAGCTCACGAGCACGTTCCAGCGCTTGTAGCGCCTGTTGATACTGAATAGCACGAGTTTGCTGAACATCCAGCGCCTGCTGGTAATCCGCCAACTGGCTTTTCAGCTCATCGACTTCCTGTTCCGCCGCTTCCGCTCTGGCTTCATATTCAGACTGAATTTCCGCAGCTTCTTCAACAACCTCAGTTTGTTCTTCCAGACGATAAGAAAGTTCTTCCAGATCTCCCTGATAACGATCAATTTTTTCCTGCTGACGCATGGCTGTCTGCACCAGATTCAGGTGATCACTAGCCGCCTGATGATCAGCTTCTAAATCAGTAGAAGCGCCATTCTGCTCAGCCAGTTCTCGTGCTATTTCTACATGACGATACCGCTCAGTCGCCAGTTGCCTATGGCTGCCAAACAACTCTCCGCGCAATGCCAGCGCTTGATCCAGATGGGTGCGACGCTCATTGGCGTGGCGCATATAATCAGCGGAAACGTAAGAAGTCGCTTCGGTGATCAAGTGCTTGAACAGATCGCGATCAGATTGGGTAACTCGGATAGCTTCCAGCGTTATGCGGTTTTCACGCAGCGCCGCTTCCATATCCTGAAATGCCTTGCGAACACCACTGTTTTCCGGCAGCAAGTAATCACGCAGGGAACGGGTAATGGCGCTGGAAATACCGCCGTACAGGGAAGCTTCGATCAGACGATAGAATTTACTACGATCACTTGCTGAACGCAGGCGTTTGGGTATCACCCCCAAATCAAACATCAGCGCATGATAATCGGTGATGGAGTTAAATTGTTTGAACTGCACGCCTTCCATTTCATCAAGGCGATCTTTCAGTTCATTCAGTGGCAATACACGCGCCTGTCTTTCACCCACATTTTCAGTTAATAGCTGTGTAGGTTGAATAGCGGTTGGCAAACCTTGAATCATAAAGGGTTTGATATCAACCTTACGGTCACGACCCGCAACCTGTTGCAACCTCACCCCAACGATGACCCGCTGATGCCGAGAGTTAATCACATCCAGCGTTGAGTAGCAGACACCCGCACGCAATTTACCGTGCAAACCTTTATCACGGGAACCGGAAGTGGCGCCGGCTTCGGTGGTGTTACGGAAATGCAACAAGGTTAAATCAGGGATCAGCGCGGTGACAAAAGCCGCCATCGTGGTGGATTTACCCGCGCCATTGCCGCCTGATAAGGTTGTGACTAATTCATCAAGATCAAATGTTCTGGCAAAAAAGCCATTCCAGTTAACCAGCGTCAGTGAACGAAATTTACCGCGTTCAATCATGGTTGTTTATCTCCCGCATCTTCTGCTGAGTTATCCGGTGTTTCATCATTTTCACTATCATCAAGCGACAAGCCGCTTTCAATCGGCATTGCCTCACCGTCACGGATCATCCTCAGTTGTACTGCACGAGGATCGTCGCCGCTGCGTACATCCGCACCAAAACGGAATACCGCCTCAGTAATGGTAAATTTATTGTTGTCATTTGACAGGAAATAGACCATGCCCAGACGACGCAGACGGTTCAGTGTCGTGCGCACTTTTTCCTGCAATTTCTGTTTATCTAAATCGGAACCGGAGGAGCGCTGGTTGACAAACTTCATCAACTTGCCCTCATCAGCCAGTGAGATCAGCTCTTCGTACAGCTCTTGAGCAGTAAAAATCCCCTGATTAGCCAGGCGTTCCGGGCTGAGATAGAGATAACAGAGAATTTTTCCTACCATCATATCCAGCTCAGATAATACCGAGCGCGGGATCAAGGTCGTTGAACGGGGACGCAGATAGAAGAAACCTTCTGGCGCACGGATCAACTCCACATTATAGCGGGCGTAAAATTCCTCCAATTGCTCCTGAAAATCCATCAGATAAGCATGATTATCAAGATCATCTATCCCGATATGACGACCCGCACGAAGTTGGCTATCCAGTTCCGGGAAAAGTGAATTGGCTAACGCCTGTGCCAGTTTAACTGACATAAATTGTTCAATATGTGTCGATGACATGTGCCTGTACCTTGGCTCCGTAATCATTAATCGCTAACCATTCCGCTGGCAACCCAGAGAAATCCGCTTCTGCCACACCCAATCGTACAGCCTGATCCACCAAAATACGCGCCACATCAAAGTGACGAGAGAGCGGATGCTGAGCAAGGTAATCCCTTAACACCGCACCTAAATCCAGTGGGCGCTGTTCCTGCCGATATATCAACAGCGCTTTTTCAATCATTTCTGCCAGTTGTTCGTTTATTTCACTGAATTCTTCATATTCCAGCGCTAATGGCAGTTCACCCGTCACCTCTTCATTACGTAACGTCAATTCTTCGTCCCGCATATCGAGCAAACGTTCAGCGTTAGCAATGGTGAGGGTCCACGGGTTATCAAAATAGTGTTGAACTGATTGACGTAAGCGCTGAGAGAAAATGCGGTTTTTATCCATATCAATCGCCGTACGGATAAATTTGTGGACATGGCGATCATAGCCAATCCATAAATCAATCGCCTGTTGACCCCAACTGATAATACGGTCCAGTTTGCTTTGCAGATCAAATACCAGTTTATCAACCAGTTCTGATCCGCCGCTGTCCATGTTGGCTTCTTGAATACGCAGCAAATTAGCCTGTAGTTTATCTCCAGCCGCTTCTAGTGTGTCCTGGAGTTCCCGCAACGTACCTGATGTTTCAGATAACAGTTGCTCACAGTTGGCAATCGCTGCTTGCCAATCTTGATTTAGCAACGCCGCAATATCTTCTTTCACCGAATTTTGCTGCTCGTCCATTACGCGCTGAGACATGTCGATGCTGTCGAAGATTTCTGCAACAGAATATTTCAGCGGCGCAAAAACATTACGGTGCCAGTGAAATTCATCTCCCCCTTCCTCTGCCGCTTCCGCTGCCCGGTGCAACTCACTCGCAACCACCGAAAGTTGCATCGAAAGACGTAAGGTAGAAAATTCCCGCTGACGAATGTAGTAGTCACTGATACTTATCCCAAGCGGGGTTAAGCGATAAATTGCATTGCTCTCGGCCAATTCGCTGGTAAAACGGTTAAGAATTTTCTGACGCACCATATCATTGATGGCATTGTTGGCCCGTACAGCAACAGATTCTGTGGTCTGCTCAAATCCTTTGCAAACTTCACGAAAGGCATCAACCAGCTCCCCTTCGCTCATCTCGCCATCCAAACGCTCGCTGTTCAACACCGCAATTGCCATCAGAAAAGCCAATCTTTCTGCGGGCAAGGAGATGGAAAAATCGTTTTTCCTGGCCCAAGACACCAGTTCCGGGACAGTCTGGGAATATTCACTCATAATTTGTCCTTTAAACTGTTAAAGATGGTTTGCGTGCCATGACATGAATGTAGCGCCCCAGGCTGATATAAGGCTCCTGTCGGCAATAACGCTGTTCCAATTCCAGCAACGCCGGAAAGTTTTCGTTCTGTAATTGGCGATTTTGCAAATAATCGTGAAAAACACGCACGCCTGTTTTGCCGGTAATCGTCATATTTAATTCATCAAGCCATTGATATACCTGTTCAGGCACCAATGGATTCTGAGGCGATAGTGAACGTTTTCTACGACGCTGTATATTGGGTGTCGCTAAATGAAAATTACCTAAAATAGCATTACGCATTACCAAGCCATTGGCATTGTAAAACATTAAAGATAGAGCGCCACCCGGATTAATGATATTCATTAGCACTTCTATTACATATTTCTGATCGGTAATCCATTCCAGTACTGCATGAAATAATACCAAATCTACCGGCTGCTCTATATATTGGCTAATTTCCTGTACCGGGCTTTGTATAAATTGCATATTTTGGCTGACCCCTTTCTCTTCCGCGGCCAGCCTTGCCCGCTGGATCATCTCTTCTGATAAATCACACAATATCACTTGATGACCCAATTCAGCTAATTGGCATGCCATATTTCCCTCTCCGCCACCCGCATCTAAAATACGCAGTGGACGTTGAGGTAATTGAGCCAGTAATTCGCTGATATCCTGCCAGACAACGGCTTGCCTGATTTTACCTTTGGTTGTGCCGTAAATATTACGAGAGAATTTGTCTGCAATATCATCGAAATTGCGATCCCGCATGAAAAACTGCCTCACTAATGGAATAGATTTGATTTATCTGTTGAGATTTCATTACGCTGGCTGCTATTTTGGCACAGCATTCGTTGATATAACCACTTTTGACAACAAACTGTGAACCACATGGCTATAATTCAACCAAATTAAGGTAAATAAATGCAATTTTTATTTAAAAAGTACCTCGGTGCAATGGTGATGCCTCTGCCATTAATATTGCTAATTTCACTTGCTGCTTTATTACTGCTGTGGTTTACCCGTTGGCAAAAAACAGGAAAAACAGTTCTAACATTCAGTTGGCTCACGCTACTTCTGCTAAGTTTGCAACCTGTTGCCGATAAGCTGCTGTTACCGGTGGAATCGGTTTATGCTAAAAGCGACCAATCTGCTCCCAGTCACATCAATCCACCGGTTGATTATATCGTTGTTCTTGGTGGCGGCTTCACTTATAACCCAAATTGGGCACCCAGTTCAAACTTACTTAACAACAGTTTGCCACGAGTGACAGAAGGTATTCGCTTATATCGCCTGAACCCCGGCTCTAAAATGGTCTTTACCGGTGGTAAAGGGGCAAATGTTAAAAGCAGCGCTGAAGTCGCCGCTATCGTAGCTCAATCACTCGGCGTACCCGCAGAAGATACGATCGCACTGACAAAACCAATGGATACTGAGCAGGAAGCCAATGAGGTTGAGAAACTGATTGGTAAACAACCCTTTATCCTAGTGACTTCCGCCAATCATATGCAGCGAGCGATAACGTTCTTTCAACAGCATGGGTTGAACCCCATTCCCGGCCCGGCTAACCAATTAGCGATCACTTCACCATTACATCCTTGGGAAAAATATCTGCCCTCAGCTTACTATCTGTCTCATTCAGAGCGGGTATGGTATGAAACTTTAGGTACCCTCTGGCAACGCATTAAGCCATCGAAAACTCCAGAACACCCACAAAAATCAGAGCATTCTCAGCCGCTAAATAATCCTCAAGCAACTTCTTGAGGCAAGATAGATAGAGAAACGAAAGCGCAATAGAAATAAATAGCAATAAATGAAGCGCTTTCGTTAAACCCAAAACAAATTCAAGCTGCTAATCAGTCTCAATAAACATTTTTCTGACTGCGACCAGATCTTCCGGGGTATCAACGCCTACTCCCGGCGCTTTTAGTGCAATCCCCACATGAATTTTCTCGCCGTACCAAAGTACCCGCAGTTGTTCCAGCATTTCAATTTGCTCCAACGGGCTTGGCTCCCACTGCACATAGCGACGGATAAAACCCGCACGGTAAGCATAAATACCAATATGACGCAGGAAATTATCCCCAATCGTTTCCCGTGATTGTATAAAACGGTCACGCTCCCAAGGAATGGTTGCTCTGGAGAAATAGAGCGCATAACCCTGCTTATCCATAACGACTTTCACAGCATTAGGGTTAAAAGCTTCCTCTGCATCATGAATCTGTACGGCCAACGTTGCCATTCCCGCTTTACAGCCCGCCAAATTCTCTGCAACCTGTTTAATAATCTCTTCGGGAATCAGTGGTTCATCACCCTGAACATTAACGATAATTTCATCATCAGAAAATTGGTATTTGTTGATAACCTCAGCTAACCGTTCAGTACCAGAATGGTGATTTTCGTTGGTCAGGCAAGCCTCACCACCGGCAGCCACAACTGCATCAACAACGTCGTGATTATCTGTTGCCACGATGACACGTCCAGCACCTGAACGCTTCGCTCGCTCCATAACACGAACAATCATTGGTTTGCCGTGAATATCAGCCAAAGGTTTACCGGGTAAACGGGTTGAAGCAAAACGAGCAGGAATAATAACGGTGAACATGCCTTATTTTTCCTCATCCAGAGGTAATTCACGGGCTTCGTGATCTAACAGGACAGGAATACCATCACGTACAGGAAACGCAAGTCGATCCAACTTACAGATGAGTTCAAAATTCTCTTTATCGTAGCTGAGTTTTCCGTTACATACAGGGCAGGCAATAATTTCAAGTAAACGGTGATCCATACATCCTCCAATTATGGAGCTTTAATTTAGTGCAACTTAGTGCGACCCAGAATAACATAAGCTTGGTATCATCGTTAGCCCTTGTTATTTAATCTTTTGCTTCCTTTCCCAACATTATCCACTGAAAAATCAGGCAAGCTAGTGAAAGCCCAAAACCATCTCGGTAGGCGTAATTGGCACAATCCCTAATTGCCAATAAATCATCAACATAGATAACAAACAAAACCCGGAGAGTAAGCATCATTATTCAACTACCCTCCGGGTTTTACCAAAGGTACGTTTAAATAAACGATTACCTTTGTTTGCATATGGTTCAAGGCTTCCTCTTTACCATTTAAGAATGGCAATAAAATAGCTTGATTTTGATAGGGTTTTAGAATGCTATCACATCTGCTGCGGTTAAATCATAACCTTTGCGAATAATTGAAAATTCTACATCCTGCCCTTCTGTGAGTGACTTGTTTTTTGTATTCGCAATCGCTTTTCTACTGACGAATATGTCTTGTCCCCCATCCTGTGGAGAAATAAAACCATATCCTTTATGCTCATCAAACCATTTCACTCTACCCATCTTTAATTGTAATGTCATAATAACTCCCCCGTTTATCCATCTCACAATAATCTAACTTATTGTTTTTGATGTTTTTTACCTTTTATTCAATTTTCGAATAGAACCTCATCTCAGTTTCAATACCTTGATCTTGAAATACATTTCATTCGAGTAGTGTATACCCGTTATCTTTCAAGTTGCCTCTTTGTTGGCTGCACTCTCTCACTCCGGTAACATAGTTCTCTATGCTCCCGGGGATTCGCTCCCTTACCATCGCGATCCATCTTGAAATTCATAGGGTATATTGTTTAAGTAACAGATACGAGCAAGTATCCTACCAGAATCGTACATGTCTGAACCAAGAATACACAATAGTTGTTTATCCTTTAATGGATAGTTTTAATATCAGTTAACAATGGCGAAAAATCAAATAAATCTGAAAAATTACTGAAATTGTACGAATTGGCAAGGCGAGAACCGCTTTGGGAGGGAGCAGAAAGGCAAACTCCCTGTTGACTATCATCGGCCATCGGCTCACAAAAGCCGCTTTGATTAAAATATAATATACCCGTTATCTTTCAATTGCCTTTTTGTTGGCTGCACTTGCTCATCTCGGTAACATAGTTATCTGTGCTCCTAGGGATTCGCTCCCTTGCCGTTGCGATCCATCTTGAAACCCATTGGGTATCTTTACTTAATATTTTTATTCATCTCCAATAACGAACAAATCTTGTTCAGCATTATCTCTCCCTTTTCCTGGGGTAACTGAGCATCTACCGGTAAATACCACCAATTTGGCTGAGCAAAACTAAAACACTTAACCGCATCTTTTTCTGTCATCAGTAAATTCTGGTTTGTATCAGCCAGATGACACAATTGCTCTTGTGTGTACTGTTGATGGTCGGCAAATGCATACTCCTTTTGCAGGTCAGCGCCTAACTGTTGCAAGGCCGCAAAAAACCGCGGTGGATGGCCGATTCCAGCCATAGCAACAGAGTGAGGTATCAGATTCACTGCGCGTTTTTCACCACTAACCATATTCACAGCTAATTCGCCAGCTAATGTCATGGATAATTCGCCTGGCTGAGGAGTACCACCGTTGGTAATAATGGCATTAACCCGATTCAATCGCCCAGATAACTCACGCATTGGGCCAGCCGGAAGCCAGCAACCATTACCAAAACGGCGCACACCATCAATAACCGCAATTTCAAAATCTCGCTGTAAAGCATAGTGCTGTAAACCATCGTCAGTCACGATAATATCCAATGGCGTATCTGCCAGTAATGCTTTCACTGCTTCAACCCGTCTTGGCGCAACTGCCACTGGCGCGGCTGTCCGACGATGAATTAATACCGGTTCATCACCAGCCTGAGCCGTAGTGACATTTTCAGTCACCAACAGAGGATAATTTTCTGCTTTACCCCCATAACCACGAGAAACAACCCCAACCCGATAACCTTTTTTCTGCAACTGCTCCACCAGCCAGATAACCACCGGCGTTTTACCATTACCGCCGGCAGTTAGATTACCCACTACTACAACAGGCACAGGCGCTTTCCAGGATTGACTCACCCCTGTTTTATAACTCAACCACCGTAAACCACTTATCAGCCCGTAAAGGGCTGAAAAAGGTAATAACAGTAAATAAAGCCATGAGCGGCCTGACCATATGCGCTCAATCATTGCCCAAATTGCATCCGATGTAGTTGTGAGTAGACACCATTTTGCTCCAGCAGAGAGAGATGATTACCTCGTTCAACAATATGTCCATCTTCAATCACCAGAATTTCATCCGCTTTTTCAATGGTTGAAAGACGGTGTGCAATCACCAGCGAGGTTCTGTTTTTTTGCAATTCATCCAGTGCCGCCTGAATTGCCCGTTCAGATTCCGTATCCAACGCCGAAGTTGCCTCATCAAGAATCAAAACCGGAGAATCACGCAATAAGGCACGCGCGATAGCAATACGCTGGCGCTGACCACCAGAAAGCAGTACGCCGTTTTCACCGATCACGGTATCCAGGCCATTATCCAGCTTCCTGATAAAATCCATTGCATAAGCCATCTCAGCCGCCTTCTCAATCTCTTCACGGCTATATTGGTTTTCACTGGCATAAGCAATATTATTCGCTACGGTGTCATTAAATAAATGTACATTCTGCGATACCAGAGCAACCTGTCCACGCAAGGAAGAGAGCGTATATTCCCGTAAATCATGGTCATCAAGCAGAATACTGCCTTCATTGACATCATAAAAACGGGTCAGCAAATTCGCTATTGTGGATTTACCCGAGCCAGAACGCCCAACTAAAGCAACAATTTTCCCCGCCGGGATATGCATGGAAATGTTTTGTAGCGCCGGCAATTCCTTAGTCGGGTAGCAAAAAGTTACATTACGGAATTCAATGTTACCGTCCGCTTTTTTAAGCTCCAATTTGCCGTCATCTTTTTCCTGTTCCATATCCAGGATAGCAAACAGCGTCTGGCAGGCCGCCATGCCCCGCTGGAATTGCGCATTAACATTCGTCAAAGATTTTAACGGACGCATTAGCGCAATCATTGATGAGAATACCACGGTAATTTTACCCGCAGTCAGTGTGTCCATAATCTCCGGAAAACTTGCCGCATAGAGAACAAAAGCTAAAGCAAATGAAGCAATAAGCTGAATAATTGGATCAGAAATTGAGGAAGCAGAAACCATCTTCATGCCTTGCTGACGCATATGGTTACTAACTTTATTAAAGCGCTCAGTTTCTACTTTCTGCCCACCGAAAATCAGCACCTCCTTGTGACCTTTCAGCATCTGCTCCGCGCTGGCAGTAACTTGTCCCATGCTGTTTTGCATATTTTTACTGATATCACGAAATCGCTTCGATACCATACGAATCACTAATGACACGATCGGCGCAATCACAATCAGGATCAGAGATAATTGCCAGCTATAGTAAAACATCAAAACAAACAGGCCGATAATTGACGCCCCTTCCCTGACAACAGTAATCAGCGCACTGGAAGAGGAGGAGGCCACCTGTTCAGAATCATAAGTGATACGGGAAAGCAGAGTCCCTGTAGATTGCTGATCAAAAAATGACACCGGCATCCCCATCATATGGCTGAACAGACGACGACGCATCTGCATTACCACTTTACCGGAGACCCAAGAGATACAATAACTTGATACAAACCCGGATAGCCCTCGCATAATCATTAAAGCAATCACAATCAGTGGCATCCATTTCAGTACATCACTGCTTGCTTTGCCGAAACCTTCATCAAGTAAAGGCTTAAGCAATGAAAGCATTAACGTATCACCGGCAGCATTAAGGATCAGTGCAACCGCAGCAACTATCAGCCCAATCCTAAACGGAGAGATAATTGGCCATAGTCGGCAAAACGTCTGCCAGGTAGAAAGGTCTTTATCATTCATTATTGAGTTACCAACACCAAAAGAAATAGCGGGTTATTCTACTCATGATCACCACGAATACCAAACCACTGATGATACCAACGTGACATAATTTGTTGCCTATAGCTCATCATTTCAACATGATCGCCATAAAAATAACCCGTTATCTGCCCGGATACCGCAGTGCTACGCCATTCTGCCCCAGTTTTACGATAACGTCGCTTCACTTTAACCGAAGGGAGTCGCCACGGGCTATAACGTGCAACAGAGACCAGTGCATATTGCGGTGAAACGGCATGAGTAAAAGCGGCTGTAGATGAGGTATTACTACCATGATGCGGAACCTGCAATATGGTCGATCTTAAATTCTCTTTTTCTATTCCCAATAGCTTATACTCCCCTTGCTTTTCCAGATCTCCGGTTAAAAGCAAGCTATGTTTGCCATCTTCTATTCTAATGACACAAGATTCGTCATTACCTGCGTGTAATGATCTTACCGGCGGCCATAATACACGGAAGCTCAACCCCTGCCAGCGCCACTGTTCACCGCGTATACATGGAAGATGTTGCTGATTGATTAAAGAACTTCTCACAGCAATACCGGGATATTTCCGCTGTAAGAATTCTAATCCCCCTGTATGGTCAAGATGATCATGACTGATAATAATCTGTTCCGGCGTTAATCGATGCCAACGCAAATAAGGGATAATCACCCTTTCAGCCATACTGCCGGTTTCCCAACGATTACCAGTATCAAAAATCAGCGCCTTGCCATCTTTTTCAATGATAACCGCAAGCCCATGCCCAACATCCAGCATAGAAAATCGCCACAGATATTCTTCGGTGCGCCTCATATAGCAGAGCATTATCCCAAAAGAGATAGCAATCAGTAACTTGTATGATTGCCACCAAGCAAACCGCCAAATAATGACAATAAACCAACCAATAAACGTTATTAAGAAGGGAAAACGGCCAGTTTCACTCCATGACTGTTGCAAAACTGGCAAAGGAATTAAAGAGAAGGTTACAGAGTAATCGACTAATTGCCATAATAGAGCGTGAATAAAGGAACAAAAATTGCTTATTAATGCCAGCATAATCAACGGCACAGTAATAAAAGAGATAATTGGCACGGCCCAGAAGTTAGCAAATAAAGCAGAAAAATTGACGCCATGAAATAATAATAGCTGGAGAGGAATAAGCATCAGCATCATACCCATTTGCATATATAACCCACGCAGCCATAGCCACTTCCAACCGTAACGAAATGGCTCAATCAACGGCGCCCAAAAGAACCAGAACATTAACGCCATCACAGCAAAGAAAGAGAGCCAGAAGCTGTCAGAAAGTACAGTCAGTGGATCAAAGAAGAGAATCATTGCGGCTGTCCACAATGCCCACTGCCAAGGGAAACAGAGAATATTTCTGTAACGTAAATATAGCCAGAGCGTTAAACCCAGTAATGCACGAATAGCCGGAATGCCCCACCCCGATAGCCAGACATAATTTATTGCCACTATCCAACCAGTAATCAGTGGAAATCTGTGCCCTATCCAGTGCACGGGAAAAAAGAGTTGTAATAATCTTGCCATCCACCAACCAAACATACTGGCAACGGTAATATGCAACCCAGAAATAGCCATAAGGTGAGCCGTACCTGTTTGTTGCAATAATAAATTATCCTCCTTACTTAACCACCGACGCTCACCGAATGCTAATGCCATCGCAATGCCACTATGCTTCAATTCACGAATATCCGGTGCGATATGACTGACTAATCGCTGACGTAAATTACATTTCCCATCAACTAATTCAGCATGAATGACTTTCCCTGTTAAAGGTTGGCGGATAGCTAATGCCCGACGCTGGCTATCATATCCTCCCTGATTTAGTTGACTATGAACTGGCCGTAATTTCATTTTCAGCAACCATTCTTGACCAGCACACAGAGATTCAGGCGCAATATCCCAAGAAGCGGAAACATACAGCGGCGGAAAAACAACTCTGTTTTCATTCTCAATAATACGCAGGATAACCCTGCCTTTCTCTTCATTATCTAATGATAAACTTTCAATAATAACCCGAGATAAATGTACTTTCTCACTAAAATAGATTATCTGTTCGAGCAGATGATTTCCCTGCCAGCACCCAATAAGAAATGCCAGTAATGAAATTGAAACCATCCGGCAAAGGCAAAATGGCAGGAATAAGCAGAATAGCGCCAATAATAGCAATATAATAATCTGCCATTTCTGTGGTAACTCAGGTAGAAAAAGCAAGGGTACAATACCGATAATAATCGCTATTGCAGCCTGATTCACGCTAATGATTGGTATAGGTTGTTTCCAATTTGTCGTTATCTTGTTTATCAAAACTGAAAACCACATCCTTATTCATCCTTTCCCCTTTATTTTTCCAGCAGAGTATTCCTTATTTTTTACCATGCAGCCAGAAGCACAAGAAAAATTATCAAACACCTTCGCAGATTAATTTCAGGCTAATAATCATTTCAAAAATATATGCGAACAGCTTCGCAAATACAGAAAACTCCACCTGCTAATTACTCAACAAATGTTATATTGGTCGAAAATCTAACATGGCTATACTGATACCAAATAAACTATTTCGTAAGATTTTGTCTGTATCCTCATTACAGACATAAATAAATATTATAAGTTATCATGAACTCACAAGAAGTTACATTATCCACTTATTATTATAATTAAATATTAAATTCATTTTTGAAATTATTAACCAAACCTATGAATTAATAGAATAATCAACCTAACCATATGTATACCTTATGGATTTCAAGATGCATCGCGACGGCAAGGGAGTGAATCCTCGGAAGCATAGCAAACTATGTGACTGGGGTGAGAGAGTGCAGCCAACAAAGAGGCAACTTGAAAGATGACGGGTATAAAACAATAGAAATTATTATTATCAGACATTACCTCAGTTATTGATCACTAAATTAGTGAAACTACTTAAATGACTGTCCACTTTTTGTTTTGTGATTAAGATCGCATTGATTAAATTTAAATAATATTAAATTAATATTTCCATTCTATTTTTATATGGAAAATAATCAAAAAATCATGTTAAATACAATAAGGTGGTTTTTATGAAAAACAAAATAATTGTATCTGACTCTCTGCAAGAACAGCATCTTACTAAATTATTTAATGATGAAGTGTTAGCAATCCATATAAAGAAATATGTTGATAGTTCTCTTGCAGACAAGCTCTCTGATTTTTTCCTCTCCCACGAAAATCTAGAATGTCATCCTCATGATTTGAAAAAAGGAGATGAAGTTGTTTTAGTTGATTATGGTGTTGATAGAATTGGTCCATCTTACAACACAACTTTTGGCAAATCCAAAGATAGCGATAGCTATAAAAAATATTTTGAAAATGCGTTACCTGCCATCAGAAATGTCAGAAATTTCTGTGCTCCAATGCTAGCCCCTTTCGATAAATTTCGTTTAGAACTGGATGAAATATGGTCCGCCGGGGCCAGTATTGCTAACTTTGAAGGTAAAAAGATGCATGCGGGTATTGCCAGAGTGATGAACAGGCCAGAACGTTCTTTCATGGTTGAAAAGCAACCTCATTTTGATGGCCTTCAACAACAATCGGTCAATTTGTTGGGGCAATTCTCAGTGAATATCTATATAAAAATGCCTGCAACTGGCGGAGAGCTAGAACTGTGGGATGTTCCTGAAATCCCTATCACCGAGTTAATCGAAGATAACGCAGAAAATGATTGGCGAGGCACGCTTCCGCCATCTGTCCTTATTAAACCAGAACAAGGAGATTTGATCATAATAAACACCAGGAAACCCCATGCTATTCGTAGTTTTCCCGAGGGGTGCAGAATATCATTACAAAGTTTCATTGGATTATCACTAAATAAACATCTCATGTTATGGAATTAATTATATGGTTGATGTAATCAGTACATTAGGAACATTTTTTCTTTTAGGATTGGGAGCTGCGGCTCCCGTTGGCCCTATAAATATAGAAATTATGCGTAGACACTTGAACATCAGTTGTCTTCACGCAGTAGTTTTTGGTTTAGGTGCTTGTTTTGCCGATATAATTTATTTATTACTTTTAGGTTTTGGTATATTACAACTGTTTTCCAATACTATTTTTATGCCTATTTTGGGTTTTTTAGGCGCATTAATGGTCATTTGGTTTGGTATTACTAGCTTCATAAATAAAAAAAATGAGGAAAATATCAATATCATTGCCAAACCCTATCATAGGCAATTTTTTGATGGTGTGTTGTTAACTCTATTAAATCCATACAATGTCATTTTTTGGCTGTCTGTCAGTGCACAACTCAACAATATTGCATCAGGTAAATATAGTTTAGCTATTGGTGCAACAGGGACAATTATTGGCGTTATTGTTTGGGTTGCCTTTATTAATACTGTGATATTCTTCTCCAGGAAAATGCTCAGTCATCGTGTTATCAAGTTTATTAATTATACCAGCGGTGTCGTTCTTATTATGCTTGGAATCTATTTCTTCTCATATTCAATAACATTATTCAATATGAAATTTCCTTAAGTCAGAAAATGCTATGCCTGAGGGTCGAGCAACGTTTTTAATCAAACGAAATTTCGTCGATATCCTTAGGCATTACTGCTAAAACTTGTTGGTAAAGCCTTGGTAGATCGCTGTGGATCGTTTTCCAGACAATCTCAAAATCCACCTTGAAGTAGCCATGAGCCAAAGCATTACGCATCTGGTAAGCAAACGACAATGGCAATTCAGGGTTAGCAGCGGCGAAATTGGGATAATACTTCCCAATGTTATTACTGGCCTCGCCGATGATCTCGAAGTTGCGGATCACGGCGTCTTGAACCAACCGATTGTTTAGGAACGCCAGTTCATCCATGTCTTCCGTGTAGCTGTCGATACGCTTGATGGCTCCGAGGATGTGCGCCAGATAGTCGACAAGACGCTGCTGACACAGCTCATACAGGCACCGCCTCAGCAAGAACGGTAGCCCTGAATTTCTCTGGTAATGCCTTCGGAGTTAGCACATCTACTGGCACACCGAGCAGTTGCAATAACTCGTGCCGGATCGCGCCAATGTCAAAGAGGGTAGTTTCCGGCGTCGGGTCAATCAGGATGTCCAAGTCACTGCCCTCAGTGTCATCACCGTGTATAACAGACCCAAAAACACGGGCATTACGGGCGCGATGAGACTCTACTACGCGACGGATGGCCTCCCGATTGGCAGCTAAGGCTACTGATGGTTTCATGCCATTAACTCCACAACAAAATTTGGTTTTATAATATTGTGGCACTAATTAGGAAAGCAACACCAAAGTCCGCTTTTCACCATCCAATGTCGGTGCGAAAATCCGTGTTTTTTCTGATGTTCATAACGCAGGAAAATCGCATGAATTGAAGCTTTCCCATAAGCATTTCTTCTGTCGAAAAAAGAAGTACGGCTGTAGGACCATAGTCTGGACTAAATAAGAATTCATAATAGCGCTACACTCATTTCTTCATTCCTGGTTTTTACTGTAATGAAATCGATTCCAGAAAAACATCAACATATACCCTATGGATTTCAAGATGGATCGCAACGGCAAGGGAGCGAATCCCCGGGAGCATAGAAAACTATGTTACCGGGGTGGGTGAGTGCAGCCAACAAAGAGGCAACTTGAAAGATGACGGGTATATACAGCCCACATTTAACATAGACCTTGCCCATATTCAATTTTATGCTATATACTCATGGTATATAGCAACAATCAAAGAGGTGTGCCATGATATATCAAAGTAAAGTTTTTATGAGCAATCGAACTCAGAATGTAAGATTACCCGCAGATCTCCGTTTCCCTGACAATGTTAGAGAAGTTACTGTTAGGTCAAGAGGGAAGGAGCGAATTATTGCGCCCGTACAGAACACATGGGATAGCTTTTTTCTGTCTGATCAATCTGTGACTGACGATTTTTTACCTGAACGTCCTGATCAAGTAACAAGTAAAAGAGAATCTTTCGATGATTAAGTATCTGCTTGATACTAATATTGTGATTTTCACGATAAAAAAGCGCCCTGAATCTATTCTGCCTAAATTCAATAAGAATACAGACCTCATGGCTATTTCTACGATCACATTAGCAGAACTGATTTTTGGGGCTGAAAAAAGTGGAAATCCTGAGAGAAATTTGGCGGTTATAGAAGATTTTGCTTCTCGATTAACTATTCTTCCTTATGACGAACAAGCCGCTTTTCACTATGGAAATATTCGTGCATCGCTAGAAAAAATCGGAAAACGGATCGGAGATAACGATCTGCATATTGCAGGGCATGCAAGAAGCAAAGGGCTGATAGTTGTTACCAATAACACGAAAGAATTCAATAGAGTTGATGGATTGAGAGTGGAAGATTGGACACTAGATTGACAGCACTAAGCAAAATCTGCCCCTGTGTTAGCCGGGGCAAGATTTTATGAGAGTTTGTTATTACTTAATTTTTAACGATTAATTTTTGCAACAGTAATTAAATAACATCTTAAACTTATATTGTTTTTAACATATACCCTATGGATTTCAAGATGCATCGCGACGGCAAGGGAGTGAATCCCCGGGAGCATAGATAACTCTGTTACCGGGGTGAACAAATGCAGCCTTGAATTTAATATTTAAAACGAAATTCAGTTAATACAATATTTTTTGTAGAAATTTCTAATTTCTAAAGTTACATGCGGAGATATATCAAACCCAGAAAGAATCCGATCAAAAACAGAATCACCACATGGTTCATGAATTTTAATATCACCAGCAGCCATATGCTGTTCAACGGTTACTGAGCCAAAAATATCAGCACGACCATAGAAAACAAAACTCGGATGTCTAATAAAAGGATGATCGCCACAATTCAATATACATGTTCGATCATACGGTATGTCCGGTTTTAAAGAGCTAATATTTACAGCTAGAAAACATGTCTTCGTTTTTTTAGGGTAAAAAACTGGATCACAGCAGATAATATATAAGTGATCTGTATATCCAGATGGGATAAGTAAACTTCCTTTCCTTAAAATCCCACCCGGCATCACCGCAATCCTTGAAGAAAACAGTCCAGTTGCTGCCTTTCTATTAACTCTTGCGCCAATTTCTCAGCAACTTCTGGTGATTTACCGACAGCAATAAAAACAGAACTTGGTGAAATAGGATAAGAACTGCCGCCTGGATCTTGCCACTCAGTACAATGTTTATGGGTATACTCCACAATATCAAAGCGGCTCATATGACCGAACTGTTCCCAAATGGCATCCAGAACTTCTAATTCAGCATCAGAAAGAGATTCAAAATCATCCCTTGTTATATCTTTCCGTTTGAGTGAAATTTCATAATTCTTTTCACTGTTAATCCATGCCCCCCACCCAAATTCATCACTGGCGTAATCTCCAGTAATTAAATTTAAGGTTTGCGATAAAACAGGCCCTCTAGGCATAGATACCATTCGATCGCCAGTGATAGGATAGCCATAGTCATTCATAGATACCCTATCTGCCAGATAAAGCAACTTCATAAGCTTCAGATATGCCATGCGCCCGCCGCGCTTATACAGCAAGTAGGCAGCCATTTGGGCTACTTTTTCTTCGCAAAACATAGAAACCTCCAAGACTTTTTCGAAATACCAAACTGGCAATTTACACATATAGTGTACCCCTAAATGCGCAACCCTGACAAGGTTAATTCTAATAAAGTCAATGAGTTAGAAACTATATGCCTGATATATAAAGAATTAAAGATTCTTTATCTTTAGGCTAAAAAATGTATAGCAACCAACACAACCCAAAATGTTGCTGTATGATCACTGTTGATCTTCGGTATATATCTCGGCTGAAATAATTGCCCCGCCAATCTCACGGGTTCCGTATAATATAGGAACGGGGGAAACACCGAATGAATTATTTAGGAATACAAATGTGTTTACTTCCAGGTTAACAATGTTGCACTTATCATGTGAATCTACCAAGAATTAATAAAAGCATTAACAAATAAAACTCAGAAATAACTCCTGAATAAAAATCCCCAAAAATGGCCCACTTTTCTGTGAGCCGCCTTATTAAAATTTTTTTACTGATTTATAAAGAACTAATTAGGCAAATTTCCCCTTACCCATCGTGACATCGGTCCACGCCGTTGCTATAGCCGCTTTCGCTCGACTCTCCAGGCTTTCAATAAAACCATTATCGCCGGCAGTCGGGGAAAAACTACTCATAGCCTGAATCAAAGAATCCACCGCATTATCTGACAGTGCGGTAAATTCACGCTCCCCTGACGTGTTCTTATCACTCATCCGAGTCACCAATTTGGCGCGATTGCCATTAAAGTAATCATTAAAGATGACCGAACCTACCGATTCAAATTTCCCCAGAGCGGTGTTGTCCTGAGTGTGGCGATTCACTGACAGCACCAGATCATACCCGCTGCGCTGGAACCACAAGTTTTGCCAGTCAACACCGTTAAACAAGATCATATCTTCTACGTTAATATCGCTCACTCGGTTATCAATTACTTCTTCGCCGATCACAAAGCTATCCACACCCGCGCCACCTCGGAAATGGTTCTGATACCCGCCCAACACCAACAGATCCTGACCTTCACCGCCGTCAAATTGGCTGAACTTTGAAATAGCCGCGGCTATCAGATGATCATCGCCTTCGCCGCCATTGATCACCGCATGGTAGCCCATCAGCTTAATCTCATCATTACCGGAATAACCATCGATCCGGTTGTCATTGCCAAATACTCTGGCAAAATCGTCGCCTCCTCCCAGTTCGGCCTGATTATTGTTGCCGATGATCACCGCATAATCCTGACCTTCCCCACTATCCACCCGGTTATAGTTGCCGGAGGCGACGACGTAATCCCGTCCGTTACCCGCATCAATAAAACCGCCTTCACCAAAGACAAACACCTGATCATTGCCTTCCCCCATAGAGACATGGTTAATGCGCCCGGCCACCACTGCGGTATCGTCACCATTACCGCCAAACATCCAGTTTTCACGTCCCATCAGGACGCCCAAGTCATTACCTTCACCACCTGAAAAAATATTGGAAGTCCCTAGCGAGTAATAAACATCATCACCGCGGCCACCCCAGAAGTTGTTGTTATCTCCCAGATAAGCGCCAAGATCTTTACCGTCGCCTCCCCAGTTGAAGTTATAGTTCCCCAACGATACATGGATATCGCCATCACCGTGCAAATGGCCGCTGTTACGCAGGAAATCAAACGTTTTTTCTTCCATATTAAGCAGATCTGCCGTCAGGTTTTCTTTCAGGTTAACCACTAACGATTTCATTTCTTGCTGCTTCTTTTCGCTGAACAGCGTCGCAAATAAATTAGGTAAGTTAAGCGAATTAAAACCAAATGCAGGTTTGGGTTTATTATTGAACTGAGCATTTTCTCCGTTGATACTCACCGCAGATCCTGATTCCTGGCTCTCATCAGGCGCTTTCTCTTTCAGACCATGACTCTCCGCAAATGACCTGACGCCCTCCTCGCCCATATCGATGCCCGCCTCCAAGCTATCAAGTAACTTTTCTGGATTGGTGAAAACTTGCAGTTGATCACCACTAAATTCCCCAATCACTTCCAGCATCTCTTGCAGAATCACCTCACCATCAACCGATTCTCCCGTGCGGGAAATAATTTTCCCCTCTGCGGTGTAATTCACGCCAAAAATATCCGCTAAGGTGGTATCTGCATTTACATTCGCTAATCGGCCAATCAGTTTATTCTTAAGCTGACGCGGCAAATCCTGTGGATTATAGGTAAAGGTGGTCTTCGCCATGCCAGTTGCCGAATATTGCTGCGTCATCAGGCCAAACAGCGAACCCAAGTTAGTATCCAGAATCGACTGGATAGAGTCACCGAATATCAGGTTCCAGTTACCGGTTGTCACCTGAATATCGGCGCCACGCCCGCCTACAGCAAAGTTGAAAGCCAGTTTTTGATTGGCCTGACGGAATTGTTCTATACGACTTATTTTGCCCATACCAGCGCCATTGCCATGTTCGCCTAGCCATTGATTAAACTTCTTGTTCAATGTCAATTCAGCGTCATACTTCAAACCACGGCTGCTGCGCTCATGTTGCGAATCCAGATCAGTCAATGTGTTGTAGTCCACGTTGCTGGTTTGGTCCAAACCGGACATATCCTCCACAAACCTGTTCGCACCGGCGATGGTCCACTGCTGATCTTGTGCCGCCAACCAATCTTGATCTTCACTGTAACCGGCAACCCCTTGCAATACGTGGGCAATACGCGCAGTACCATCAAACGGATTAACCAACGGCGGCGTTGGAATGGATTTATCCATCATCACAATCAGGTCATTACTGCGGCCTTGGTTAAAACTGACATTACGATTACCGATAAACATTTGCGCCCCTTCAAGCGCCTGGTAGCCTGCAATATCGAAACTGTGTTTACTGTCGCCATTACCGATATGGACCATCACATTGTTATCACCGAAGGCCAGTGATTTAAAACCACCGCTACCCACTTTAATACCAACGTTCGAGGTTCCCCAGTTGAGGGCGGTAAACTCCCCATCTCCCACATTTACCTGGATATTACCGGAGTAACTGAGCTGATTATTCGATTGATCGTCAGGGGCAATCTGAATCGTATTTTTACGTTTCTTTGGTTGAACTAACACTTCATTGTGGCCGGTAATCGCTCCTTTAATAACGGTATCAGCTTCGGTATGTCCTACCCTAGAGAGGTTGATGTCGCTTTCAGCAATACCGCGACGAACTTGTTCGGTATGCATGATCAGCTCATTTTTATTATTCCAATTTAATACGACTTTGTTATCAGACAGATTATTAACCCATTGGTTATTTTGATCACGGGTAAATTTGCGCCCACCGGCATCAACAGCCACTTCACTACTGCGAGCGGAAACATCGCTACGAATGCCCTGCTTATCCAACACTGTGATAAAGCGACGAGCAAAGCCGTCTCGTTTGTCATCACTTATCAAAGAACAACCCACAATACTGATGTGATCAGGTTTGTGAGTTATGCCCTTATCCAGATTAATGGCCTGATAAAACCGCGTTAATCTGGTCGCCAGTTCATCAGCTGCGTAACCACTCAGACGAATGTTATTCTGCTCCGATGTATCACGGCCATGACCGACAATCTGCCAACGTAACTTACCGGATAATCTGGCAAGATCGCCATAAATCACTCGATATTTACCCTTAGAGTTAAGTTGAACCACTACGCTAGAATCTGAGTGTTTACCCGCCAGATTAGCCGCGGCTTTAGCGACGACCGGATCATCCTCCATTTGGATAATAATCTGACCATCAAAGCGAGTTTCACGGCCATCAGCTTGTGGCGTCACCCTCTCTATTTGCCAGTCACCGAGTGGTCTGCTCGTTTTCTTATCCTGACGAGTATCGTCGATGATAGTCGGTTCCGGTCGTTTATTCTTACCCGATAACTCATCTAACTCTTCCACCGCTGGACGACTTTGTGGCTTCACTCTGGCATGTCTCTGATAAAATTCCCTAGTTTCTTGGAAAGCGTTCTCCAACGCCTGACTTATCCACACTTTTCCTTTTTCACCAGCAATATCCACCAGCTCTCTATAATTGGCAGTGTAGCTATTGAGTAACTGCTTACGTTGTTCATCGCCAGTTACCTGTAGTGCCTGATAAACCGCCAGACTTTCGTTGACAGAATGACCACCATCAAATACCAGAAACGCCAGCGTGTTGAGATAGCTCTGTCTAGCCGAGAAGGTCGGCTGTTCACTAGCAATATAGTTATTGAGATGAACCATGATATTGGTCGAGCCGGAGGCTCCTGTCACCACAGAGTGACCTTGCGCTAACGCATGATACTCAAATCTCGTTTCCCATCCGGGGACCAAAATTCGGCCCGCTGCAACCTTTCTGCCATACAAAAAGTCATCATGTTTGTTATTAGCCGGCTGGTAGGGCAACGCCGTACCATAATCGTTAGTCTGCTTTTCGGTTATTTCAACTTCATACGTGACATCAGCCCCGCTAGTCAGTTGACTACTGGTCGAACGGGCTTTAGTGATAACATCCTCATAGAAGCGATCCCCTTTAACCTTCCATTCCGCACGCTCCATCCCCATTCCTGGGGTAATCGCCATTTTTACTGCCAGAAATGGCACCTTAATCACAGCAAAACCATTATCAACCTGAGTCATCATGATTTTGAAATTGGCAAAAGTCGGCTCATCCAGAAACGTCGTCAATTCAGGCACCCGACTAAACCAAGGGCGAAAATCCTTGTTAATGGCCTTGGCGAACCCCGCCATCTTTTTAGCAATAATCTTCTCTCGCTCGGCGACATCAGGATAAAAACCCCCGATCCACTGTTCAAATTTCTCTACCAGAAATTGTCCTGTCTGCCTGGAAGTGGTCATGGCATCCTGTGGCGCTGTTTTCACCAATTCATGGGCCAATTCAGAATCAAAATGGCGACCAAACAGGTTGTCAATATATTGTCCAGTCGCCTTTTCCTTACGGGCATCAGCCAGTAACTGCCGAGCTAGCGTGTGTAATTCAGGATGAGTCTGCAACTGGGCAACCGCATCCTCAAATAGCTTAATGGTTTCCCGCCGTGTTACCTGTCCGCTAAGCCAAAGGTTTTTGGCCCGTTCAACTAACGGCATACCTTCGGGAATAGCTTCTTGTTGCAATCGGCTAACGAAAACGATGAGGCTTTCACTTTCAGTTTTAGGCGCTTCCCGCTCCGCCGCAGAGTTAATCTGAGTCAATGGCTTGATTTGTAAATCAGTAAGACGATTAATTTCGCTTTGCGCGATATCCCCTTTCAAGCCCACCACACGTCCGAAGCCATCAAAGGATACTTGTTGGTCAAACTGTGCAATATGGTCAGGCGCTAAGCTAACCCCTAAAATCCCGGCTGATTCAGCTCTTTTTGCTTGAAGGTAGGCAACCAATTCCCCCATCTCAAAACGCAGGCTTTTAACTAATCGGCCACGCTTGGCAAATTCATTGGGATCATGCTGTTGCCAATGAGCAAGTGCTTGCTCAAGCTGCAACACATGCTGCTCATCAGGTTGTTCGACCGTATTGTTGAAAGCCTCGCGTACGACCACCAGCGCCTTACTGGGCCGATCGGTATTTATCTGACCAAGATATCTTTTCGTCGAATCAATAAACCGTTTATCACGCTGACTCAGCAAGAAAGGCTCAAACTCTCTCAGGATGGAAGAATGGGATTTAAGGCTATCTCCACCAGCCGTTTGCCCTAATCCTTGCAAATTGATACCAGAAATTACAGGTGCTTTTTTGGTTAGCTTTCTAGGTTGATTCGAGATAGGTTCCACAACCCTATCGGACGACGTTCCGGTCAGCAGCGAAATGACCGAAGCACCGACATTTTCTGCGCGAATACTCCTGTTGATCTGTAGCCGATTAATCGCCTGTCGCGCACTATTCAATGCCGCCAAATCTGTGGCTGTTAACGTTAGATCTTCACTGTTCCAGCCATTATCTTTCGTTTTGGATTCAGGATTGATATGACTTTTCGGTTTCGCTATGTCGATGGGGGTATACGCTCTTCCAGACAAACCACTGCCGGTCGCCCCGCTACGATCGGGTTTTGTATTACCAGCCTGTTTCGCCCCTTTCGCATCGACCTGTACCTGAGCGGCTTTATTTTTCGCTACCGAGCTATCATGTTCACCGCGTTGTTTCGCTTCTTCATACACGGCATAGGCATCGCTTTCTGCTTTTGCTGCCCGCAGACGTTGTAAATCGGCTTCTTTCTGTCTTGATTTCGCTTTTGTACGCGCATCCTCAATATTGTCGTCTGCGTTCTTTATATTCTGATAACTTTGCTCTAAACCTGTTTCCGATTTGCCAATTGCCTTTTTTACTTGTTGTTGGCTATCAATAAGGCACGGCTGTAAACCCACTAATTTTTTCTGTGAAATAAATTTGGCGTCATCTAATTTCTCTTGCGTACGATTCAGATATCCCATAGAGAACCGATTACGCCACTCATCACCCGATTGACCGGAGTAATTGGCATAGCCATTAAGCGCATCCAGACGTTGAGTCATATAGAGTAACTCTCCCGTTATTTCTCTGGACTCTGCACTTATTGCATCACGTTGTACTTGTCCATTGGTATTCAGCGCATTTTGATCCGTTGATTCCAATTGGAATTGTGATTTTGAAATTATTTTAAGTTGGTCATCCCGTTCTTGTTCCAGAATACGGCGATTTTCCTCTGCTTTCTCTTTATCACTTAACACATTTTGTGCAGCTCCGTCCTGTTTTGCATGTTTAATAACAGCGTCAGCTTGTGATGATGATTCACTCTGAGTCGAATCAACCTTGTCTCCAATATGCAAGGCTTTTTGGATAGCCTCAGTATCAGGCGTCTCCACCTGTGTTACCGTACCGCTTAATTTATCACGCAGATTCGAACCCACTTCATCAATGGTATTCATATGGAAACCATCAATAGCAGACACTTCGGTTAAATTAATCGCTCCTCGACCTTTATTAGTTCCAGAAGTGTTAGCCTCATTACCGTGAATCAAATAACTAATCGCGTGGCTACCTTCCACATTTAACACAGTTTGTTTAATGCTTTTAAACAGAAAAGGAAGGTTATTACTTTGCGTATTGCTTTCCGCAATAGAAAGAGTGTAGAAATCGCCGTTACCAACCTTAATCGCTACATTATTACGGGCATAAGAGGCATTAATCCCCAGACCATCACCAACATGAATATTGGCATTGCCTTTACCTTTCATGATCGCCACATTGAGGCCATGCCCGACTTTAGTATTAACGTTATATTCACCCCACGCTGCGTTAACGGAAACACCATCACCCACTTTAGTGTTGATATTAAAATCGCCATGCGTCGCAGTGACACTTAAACCATTCCCTACCGAAGTCGTAATATTCGCTTTGCCTTTTGCCGCAGTAACCTGCACACCATCACCCAATTTGGTGACAATATTCCCTTTACTCCACAAGGCATTAAAGCTGTCGCCATTACCTACCTGAGTCACAATGTTGGCATCAGCTTTGGCAAGTACGACATTACGCCCATCACCGACTTTGGTAATCACATTAGCTTTGCCCCAAGCGCCGGTATAATCATCACCTTGCCCCACATGGGTGATGATATTGGCATCACCTTGGACAACCGTGATTTCCTGCTCATTACCCACTTTGGTAATGATGTTCGCTTTACCTTTCGCGAAGTTATAACGGCCACCATCACCAACCTGAGTCAGGATATTAGCATCCCCCCAAACAGCATTAACGCCAGTGCCGCTCCCCACTTTGGTAATGATATTCGCTTTACCTTTGGCGAAACCTACCGTCGTGCCATGACCAACATGGGTCATGATGTTACCCACATCAGAAATGAGTAAACCGACTGTTGTCCCATCCCCTATCTTCGTTAGAATATTGCCCTTACCGAATAGCACGGCAGCAGTCGTTGATGATCCCTTATGAGTGATGACATTCGCCTCCGCCGCCGCAATCACCCCCATAAAATCATCACCCACTTTGGTGACAATATTCGCCTCTCCTAACGCTAAAACACCGGTTAAGCCATTGCCTGAATGAGTCATGATATTGGCTCGACCAAACATTGCCGCCAATGCTGTGCCATCACCTACTCTGGTCATGACATTCAGCTCACCGGCAAACAAGCCAATACTGGTACCATTACCTACATGCGAATAGATATTGGCCTCACCAACCATCAAACCGAGCGCCAAATCATTGCCCGCTTTCGTCAGGATATTGCCCTGCCCGATCATCGCGGCAAAGGTTGAACCATTACCAATATGGGTCATCACATTGGCCTCACCGATCATGGCTGCCAGCGTCATGCCGTTACCCACTTTGGTGGCGATATTGCCTTTCGCCAACATCAAGGCAACACTCATTTCATCGCCAATGTGAGTAAACACATTGCCGGCAGCGATCATCAATGCCAGCGCTTTAGCATCCCCCACTTTGGTAAAAACATTTCCCAAGCCTCCCATCAACCCCCATGCATCACCGGCGCCAACATGGGTAAAGATATTGCCCGCGCCAATCATGGCTGCAATCGCCGTTCCATTACCCACTTTGGTAAAGACATTGCCTGCGGCTCCCATGACTCCCAGAGTCTGACCACCACCGACATGAGTCAGCACATTACCTATGCCGAGCATAATACCCGTGGTGTCACCGTTTCCGACTTTGGTCAAGATATTAGCGCCACCTAACATCATCCCCGCCGTACTTCCATTGCCAATGTGCGTAAACACGTTGGCGCCACCGCCCATCAGCGCAATAGCACTCCCTCTGCCCTTTTTCGTCAGAACATTGGCTCCGCCTAATGCAACCGCCGTGGTACCTGATATTTCATCACCGCTAAGATGCGTGATAATGTTCGCGCCACCAAGCATACCGGCAACCAAATCACCGGCGCCAAGCTTAGTCAGCACATTGGCGCCACCCACCTGTACTGAGGAGAGTTTCCCCTTACCGGTTTGGGTCATCACGTTAAAACCGCCTGCGCCTAACCAATTGGCATTACCGTTACCTATTTGGCTATGCGTGTTGTACCCCCCAAACATGATAACTCGACTATCGCCATTACCTTGATGTACCGAGATATTACCCGCTGCCAAAAGATGAGCCAGATACCGCCCGTCCCCGATTCGAACTAATACGTTTGCCACACCGCCAGCGTAAACATCCATTTCTCCACTTTGACTTTGATGAACCAGCACATTTGCCAGACCTGTGCCACGGAATGTCAGATTGCCCTGTTCCCCTCGTCTCACAATCACATTGGCAGCACCCGCGCCTTCAAAATTAACATTGCCCCGTGTGACACTGGAAGTAATGACATTGCCGCCCCCCATGCCCTTGAAATTAATGTCGCCGGAGCTGTTACCGATATCCGCGGCTGATTTCACCAACTCCTGATAACTATACTCTTTGGTATGTGCCAAGTGCTCAGAAACCCGGCATACTGAATTCACTTTGTATTGCAGATTGGTTAGGGAATATCCGCCCACCTCCATTGAGCGATAACCATTTTTGTGTGAAAAATCTTCAGCAGCCAGATTGCCGGTATGATCACCCGCTTTGTACCACGCACTGGCATAATATTGCAGCGCACCGGTTTCAGGATTATTCGCCAATTCAACTATCACTACTTTGGTATATGACTCAACATACTTGGCATAAATATAAGTGTTCGGTTGACGGTTCGATTTCACCGCTGAAACATCTAATATCAAACCACCAGAATGAATCGCATGCCCATGCATCTTGGCATCAATTAACGTAACATCTCCTGCTCGGGCATTGGTTCCACCGGCATAAGTCACCCACTGGTTTTCCTGCAAATCTTCTTCAACAGTATGTTGAATAATAACGGGGTGATGGTGTTCGAAGATTAAATTAGAGAGACGGTAGCTACCATTGATGCCTATATCTGTAAATCCATTGCTTGAAGAGATATTCTCCGTAGCAAGATTCTTAAGGTGATTTCCCGGTTTGTACCAAGAAGTGGCGTAATAACCGAGCTTACCGGTTTCAGGATCATTTCTGAGTTGGACTTTACTAACCTTAGTGTACATGTCATCGGCAAATGCAAAGAGATAAGTGTCAGGCTCGATAGTTGATTTAATACCTGTTACTTGTTGGGATTGCTGAATCCAACTTCCTCCCATTGTCGCTGTCGTTAACACAATCTCTTCGGCTTTAGCATATTCCAGAGCGTCATCACGAAAACCGCTATCTGCGCCGATTCTTGATATTTCATTGTAAGCACCGGCACCATCGAAAGTAATATCACCATGTGCGACATCAGAATAGATTCGGTTATAACCTCCTGCCCCTTCAAATTCGATATTACCGTGGGTCTGCCCATATTGATCTTGACTTTGACGTAAACGCTCAATACGGTTTGATGCCCCGGCGCCATGCAAAATAATATTGCCTTCTCTACCTTTACGTATAATGTGGTTATCAGCCCCGGCACCGGTGAAATTAATATTGCCATTTTCAACCTGCGAACTAATACTATTTGCTGCTCCCCCACCTTCAAATTTCACATCGCCGTGACTTTTCTCATAGTGATCATGCCAAGTACGATCAATTTTATTACCGGCCCCGGCGCCGAAAAAATTTAAATCGCCCTGATTCGTTTCATGCCATAATTCGTTATAACCTCCGACACCTTCAAAAATCACCTTACCCGATTGCCCTTTACGACTCAGGCCATTATAAGCAGCCGCCCCAGAGAAATTGAGATTACCGTGGCTCCCCCGGTGATCAATAGCAACCCCTCCCGCCGCGCCAGCAAATAAAATATCACCATTACCGCTCTTATCAATCCCCGAATAACCCGCAGCGCCATGTACTGACAGATTACCTTCCTTGTCCACTATTTTTAAATATCCGGCGCCGCCATTAACGACCTTATTACCAGAATCGGCATAGACCGTCGCCCCAATCGAACCGAGGGTAATACGATCATCTCCTCCTTTGGCATAAATAACCCCTCCTACGCCGATGGCAACAATATTATTGCCATCATCATCATCGTAGTATTTCCCAGTAAAGAAATATTCTGTACTACGATTTGATGATTTTCCCATAAATAGTCCCTTAATTTAAGCTGAGGTTAAATAGAAAACCACTGCATCTGACAGATACAGCAACGGTTTTAAGAATCTAGTTTTCCGTGGACATCGCAAACTCACCGTTTTTCCCACAGTAAAAACATAATGACAGCCATTAATCAGGTATTATTTGTATAATTTGACCTAATTAGGCAGATTAATCTAATTACATTAAGTTATTATTTCATTGATTGTTTATTTTGCAACCAACCAAATAATGAGAAAAAACCTCTTTGTTATAACTGATATCAAAGATAATTGTTCGAATTTTTTAAACATATTTCCGCCTCAACAAGAAATTTATTCACAAAGATTGCAAAATATATAGCAAAATAAAAATCCTAAGCTCAGAGACATAATGAGCCTATATATAAAAATAGTGTTAAATGAATAAGCAGAATAAAATAATATAGAGCAAAAACTCAAAATCAATATTAATACGTAAGAAAGTCTGTTTACCCCCCACACATTGCCCTATATCCCCACGCTGATGTTAATAATACAAATAAGATAGTAAAAATAAGATTAAATCACATATCAACTTGTTGTTTTTATTGAAATTATTAAAAAATTTTCATAAATCAAATTACCAAGGTTAAATTATTAACATTATTGCATCAGAAATGTGGGAAAATTTAACTTATTTCTTTGTAATAAAAGATCTATAGTAAAAAATAACAGTTCACTCCCATTACTCTGTTCCAAATAAATACGACCAATAAATACAATATTACTAACTATCATGAGTTAAATTAATAGCGCGATTAAACTTCAAACACTGTTCTGGCAATTTACAAAAAAACACCACAAAGTGGGTCTATTGGATGGATAATTCACCAAGGCAACCGCATGAATGCTCAAATATTACCCATATTAGAAAATCCCGCTTATAACACTTGATAGCTGTAATTTCATTTTACCCATTATACTTATTACCCAAATATCTTTACCAAACGTTACATCTCTTAGTTATTAATCCGGTGGTAGCTTATATCTGTTCATATAACTCCTAAGGGAGTATGATTACTGAACTTATACCAGTTCGAAATCGCCACCAGATTAATATTATGTAGCCTTTAGTTCTGTATTTATCAGAAAAAATATCAAAAAAAACACTATTGAATATAAAAAAAGAGAAGATAGGTAAATTCTAATTATTGTATTAGCAACCCACCTATTTTCATCGTTCTCTTTATTTAAATCTCTAAAAATATTATCATTCGTTATTATTTTGGCACCAAATTTTAATTAAATAGTCATACAAACAAGTAGTTATAAGACAAATAAAAAACCAGTTAATCCATGATACTGAATTCTGTAAAACAGATATTGTAAATGGATTTCCTATAGCATAGTCCATCAATGGTTGCCTAACAAGCCGTCCCATGATTGCTAATTCAATTAACCACATAAGGATACCTCTTGTGATGGGGGTATATGTAGGAAGACTCTTTTTTATGAGAATATATAAAAATGTTATACCCAGTCCTGTCTCTAAACTTGTTAATGCAGCAAGATATCTAACATCCCAAGATGGGGCTACAGTTATATTGCTTACTTCACTCCTTATATAAGGAACTACCCACTCGGAGTTGATAACATGAATCACAAAACCTACACAAGAAGTCAGTATAGATACGATCAGAATAATAAGGAATATTAATTTTTTCTCTTTGTTTACCATACAATCCTCTCTTTAAAAGTAGGAGGGAAATTACCTCCCTCCTTATACCCGTTATCTTTCAAGTTGTCTCTTTGTTAGCTACGCTCACTCCCCCCGGTCACATAGTTACCTATTCTCCCGGGGATTCGTTCCCTTACCGTAACAATGCATCTTGAAATTCATAGGGTATGCACTTGAGATATCAGGCAAATAGCGTTAAATCAAGGCGGGTCATTTCATATTTAACGTTAGCAGAGAATGTCTTACAACACTCTCCGTTCATTTTAATAGAGATAACACTTAAAAATGTATTAAAGCACCTCGCAAAAACCTACCGAAATATGGTGTTGGTTTATTAGCGATGATTTGTGGGGACCCTCAGCGCAAAGTGGGTCTATTGGATGGGTAATTCACTTTTCGAAATAATTGCCAGTCTATTCTGATGATGTTCAGGATCTCCCCATAACCAAGATTCTTGGCGACTAACATCATTCTGGGTCAAAATCTTACGCAACTCACAGGTAATCATATCATAAGCATAAACATGCATATTATACGCCAGTGCGTCATACATACGGGCCTGCCAAAAAGAAATACCGTCATGAGTCTGGTTCATATCCGACACAATCACGTTGTAATGTTCAAGCAAGTAATCAAAGAACACCTTACCAGCCAGTTCATGCAAAACCGTCCGATGTTCACGTTTCAGAATACGCCAAACAAGAATTTGTGTTACAGGGCGACAATTTAATACCACATCTGGCTGTATAACCACTCGATTATAATAGGCAACCTCTTTAGATACATCGTTAACCAACGCCAATTCGAAGTGGGATTGGCTGATACGATTACCAAATCGACCATCAACACGAACCATTCGATAACCTGGCGAAAGCAACAATCCCTTTATCTGATCAGTAATATCAACCCCATTCATCAACGCAGTATAGAGGGTATGATTATCTGAGCTTTCATTCAGATGAGCGAAAACCTCATTAACCTTTTCAGGATTTACCAATCTTGCTGGCATATAACCTCCTCCTGTTCCTCGTTAATCATCTAAAAAGGACGATACAGTTATCAAATTGATATACCCGTCATCTTTCAAGTTGCCTCTTTGTTGGCTGCACTCGCTCACCCCAGTCACATAGTTATCTATGCTCCCGGGGATTCACTCCCTTGCCGTCGTGATTCATCTTGAAATCTTTAGGGTATAAATGTGCCTTCGATCGATGGTAGCGATATTGAACCCTAAGTTCAACAACAGCAGTTACGTTTCCACGGTTCCATCCACTGTTGATATCCTCCACGTCCTAAAAGGCATCATAAGATGCGTACTTCCGTGTTTTTTATCATATCAAGATCATCTTGGATGATATTTTCATTTCCCAGTGACTTGCGAGTTATACATGTGAAGTCACGAATAGCATCAAGAAAAAATTAAATTCCAATAAAAAACCAAATTTATGTTAGCATCGTTCATTAAGTATTTACTACTTAATCTCAATGAGAGTAACTATTGCCAGCGACTCTTTTAAAAAGGCCGTGAGCACAAACAATGAGAAAAACTAACAACATATACTTAACACAACAGACGTAATTTATTTAGTTCAATCTTTAGGTCACATCAAAAATGTGTTCAAAAACTATCTTTTTTTTCACGCTACTGTTCGGGTTTACTCTTTATTACAGAGAAAAGTAAATAAAATAGTTTAACAAAACAACCATTAAGCATTAGGACAAATAATTATTTATCAATTGACAACAGCTAGGATACTGATAATTCTGGGTATAATCTGCACCTATTGGCTGTTAATGATGGAGGCTTTCCAGCTAACAAGTGGCTGATATCAGGCATAGCAGCAAGCACAACAACAGCCTCCAACCATTCTTCCAATAAATCACCCCAATAATCTACATCTAAAATAATACATATAGTTATATTTCTTGTCGTTTAAAGTTTCATTATAAAATAGTAAAAATTCAATTAATAAACATACGCTTTTTGACGAGAAAAGCATTATATTCTATGATATAGCAGTCCACTTAAGACATAATCGAAAAAGCAACTATCCAGATAACAATTTAAATCGGAATTTAGGAGTTACTATGTCAAATATAAGAAACAAATCCACTCTTATTACGCCACAATTAACCATGATGTGGGATAAAAGCAATGAACCTTGGGGTGCCAGAGATCACCAATCGAGATTTATTTATGCTAACCCTGCTTTCTATCAACTACTCAACCTTCCTGAAGATTTCGATATTATCGGGCTTTCTATAGGTGAATTACCCTCAGCTATTGCTGAATATGCAGAAGAACTTCACCGTCAGGATCAAAAAACCATTCAAACTGTGCAGCGCGTCACTTCACTGGAAACCCATCAGTTTGGAGAAAATAACCTCAAACAGACCTATATTTGTGATAAATTTCCTCTTTTTGATGAGAATAATGATTGCATTGGGATCTTCTTTCATATGTATAAAACCCAAGATTTTTCCGTTTCTTATTATTATGACAAAACCACTCCGGCAACGTTAGTCTTCATGCCCCCTAACGATATCCTGACTCAAACTGAGTGGGAAATTCTCTTTCTGATCTTACGCTCTCTGGATGAAGAAAGTATCAGCGAAGAATTAATGATAACTACAGAAGATGTTGTTAATCACATTCAATCTATTTACCATAAATTTAATTTACCACCCCATATAGAATTAGCCGATTTCTGTAAGAAAAATAACTATCATCTTTATATTCCAGAACGTTTTATCACTATTGGTAGCAGGGAGTTATAAACTTAAATTACTTAACATTAATTATACTATAGGATTTCATTATGAACCAAATCAACAAATTAAATCTTTCACCTCAAGTCATTAACACTATGCAGCAGAGTAATGAACCTTGGGGGATCAAAGATAAAAATTCGTGCTTTATTTATGGTAATTTAGCACTTAATCATGCCGAAAATCTTTCAGATTCATTTGATTTTGAAGGCCGGTATGATAATGAAATTCCTTGGGATGGCGCTGAATTTGCAACAGACTTTGTTATTCATGATAAAGCTACAATGGAGAAAGACGCAAGAGTATGTTCACTTGAAACACATATGTTTGGGAAAGATAAATTTCTTTCATCTTATTTCCAAGAAAAATATCCATTCTATAATGATGATGGCGAATGTATCGGCATTATGTTCCACGCATGGAAAGCTCAGGATTTTTCATTTACCCGTCTATTTCATGGAAAACTACCAGCATCTATCCTGTTCTCTCCCCCAACCGATATATTTACGCAACGGGAATGGGATGTTATTTTTCTTCTGTTACAAAAATATACTAGTAAGCAGATGGGTAGGATGTTAAATATTTCCTATCGTACTGTTGAAACCCATCTTTCCCGAATATATAAGAGAATTGGTATTCATTCCAGTCGTCAATTGGAAGATTATTGCCGCACAAATGATTATGATCTTTACGTACCAGAAAGATTTGTACATCCAGAAAGTAGAATATTTCCTTAACCCCTAAATAACAACAGGGTTTTTATGAAGAAGAACTATGCAATATTACCTCAAATTGTTAACATCATGGGAATACGTCATACACCGTGGGGCATAAAAAATAGTTCTTCATATTTTACTCTCGGCAATTCAGCAACAAAAGAATTTACTCATAATATTGATAAATTATTTTATTGCAGAACACCGTATAATCATAAACCTCCTTAGAATTATTCTGAATTTGTAACATAATCAATGAATTAACAAATGTACTTTTGAGCTAACAGATTGATGGATATTACTATATCACTCGTTGTTTTAATATAATAAACAGTAAATTAAAACAATAATTTAAATAATAAACAATAACTCAGTCTGTCATAACATATAAAACTAGAAAATTCTTATGAAAAAAGTCAATTTTATTGCTATACCCCAGAAAGCACCAGGAAATCCAAAAGTAGAATGTTTATTTAAGCTGAAAACTATTAAGGAATTTTTATGAAGAACTGTACGATATCACCTCAAATCATCAACACAATGGAAATCAGCCATGAGCCGTGGGGAATAAAAGATAGTTCTTCAAATTTCATTTATGGAAACTCAGCAACCAAGAAATATATTCATAATTTTAAAGCATCATTTGATTATGAGGGGCTTTATGATCATGAACTCCCCTGGGAAGGCGCTGAATTTGCTAAGGAATTTATTATTCAAGATAAAAGAGTTATGGAAAAAGAACAAAGAATATGTTCAATTGAGACACATATATTCGGACAAAATCAAATTTTGTCATCTTATTTCTGTGAGAAATTGCCTTTTTATCATGAAAATGGAGATTGTATCGGCGTCATGTACCACTGTTGGGAAGCCCAAGACTATTCATTATCCTGCTTGCATCAATATCATAAAGAACTACCAGCATCGATTATGCTCCAACCACCAAGCGATATTTTTACGCCGCGTGAATGGGATATTATTTTCTTCTTTTTACAGAAATATACCAGGAAACAGATTGGACAGAAATTAAATATTTCTTACCATACCGTTGAAACTTATATGTCTCGGATCTATGGCAAAATAGGTGTTCATTCCAGTCAACAACTGGAAGAATACTGTTTAGCGAATAATTTTCATCATTATGTACCAGAAAAATTCTTATTGTCATAGCAGTTTTATTATTAAAACATTCTGCTGCTGACAATAAAACCCAATCTGGACATACCAGAAGAAATAACGGTAGCCTTGATTATTAATAAGGCTACCGCTGAAAAAATATTATTAACTTCATTATATACCCTATGGATTTCAAGATGGATCGCGACGGCAAGGAAGCGAATCCCCGGGAGCATAGAAAACTATGTGACCGGGGTGAGTGAGTGCAGCCAACAAAGAGGCAACTTGAAAGATGACGGGTATAGTAAAACGAATTGAAATAACCCCCTTACCTTTATTTTCTCGTTTAAAACTTTATTTACTTCAATATTTTAAAAATAACATCAGGCATTGTGCATTTTCCATTAAACAATGAAATTTTACCGTGCATCAGATAAAAATGCTGGCGCAAGTACCTAATCCATATACCCTTGCTGGCGTAAATGGCGGACCAACACATTCCCTTCTGGTACAAACTCGGTACTAAAACGCACCAACCCCACACCTTTAAGTTCAGCATTGATGTCATAACGCAAATGCCCCGGCGCAAGTTCCGGCAATAACGTGACATCAACTCGCTTCAAACGCGGTTCATAGGTCAACAGGGTATGTTCAATCGTCGAGATCAAGCGCTGCGACGACGCAGGCAACCCTCTCAGAATGGTGTTGAGATCAGGCAGGCCATAATCAGGCAGATGGGTAAGCGAACCGGCGCGACTATTGAGGATACGTTGCATATTGTCTAATACCGACAAAATGACCTGATCTTCTTCACTCACCTGATGCAACTCCAGACCGCAATTAAAATTGCCGAAAAGGCTTTCATACAAAGAAGGTTTTTTCATTTACTCACCCCTTTTCAGGCAACAAGGCCAAGCCGTGGGCATTAAGCTCAATAATACGAGGCCCATCCGGTAACAACTCATTGCGTTTTATGATCCGACGCCAAGTCCCGTTGGCTAAATCGGGGTTTCTGAACAACCCTACCACCGCGATATATTTCGCCTGTGCCGCCATCGGCATATCAAGCGATGCGTGACTACCCGGTTTCACCACCACCTCCTCACTCGCCAGACAATCAGAGCTCAGTATTCGATCACCGTTATCCAACAAATCCGCATAATCCACCTTTTTTATAGCGTTGTTATCCCGCAACTGATAAACCCGTACTAATGCCGGGACAGATAGAGCAACACTTTCTCCAGTGTCGGTATTAACCGCTGCCCGTGGAATAAAATCCAGATGCAATGTTTTCACCCGCTTATGAAAAAGGGATTGGGTGGCCGCTACCGTGCCATCAGTCACCGTCTGAGTCAGACCGCAGCCTGACAGCAGTAATGTTATTGCCACTATCGTCGGCATAATTTTATAAAAAGGAATAGTTAACATAATTTCCTCCTTTGTCTTGATTACTGTCTGGAGGTATTCCGTGATATTCCCCCAGACTCACCGTAATGCTGTCAGGCACTGCCGCCTGATCTTCAACTTTTAAACCCAATACCCCCGTCAGCCCTAACTGAACAGGCTGACCACCCAGTATCGGCGGCGGTAACATTCGGGTCGGTAGAGTCAGTCGCAATACGGCTTGATATCGCCAGCCCAGATAAACCCGCAGCAACACCAAAAAATCGGTATGCAACTGACCACCCGGCAACCAGCCCCGCGCTTCATCCGGGCAATCGGTATACAGTGCCAGCAATAACTGGCTATTGATATCAATGCCCATTCTGCCTAGCACGGTACGCTGCGATAGGGAAATTCGGTGAGTATCTGAAAAACTCGCCGGTTGCATCAGATGGATCTGTCGCGGGCAGGAGGGCGTCACCACGATCCGGGTTTTCGGCGCCAACAATGCCGCCAGCGCCGATACGCCTTCCGCAGTTCGAGTCGGCAGGCGCATAACGCTAAGCAGCGCCAGAAAACGAGACATCGGCGTGGCAATCTGTTGCTGACTACCCGGTATCCCTAAGCCAATCAACCCGAGCAGACATTGGGAGGTTCTATCAGTTCCTCCGGTAGCAAAAGTCGCCGGATAGGAGTATTTACGCCAGATACGATAAAACTGAGTGAACATCCGGTGGTTAAAAATATCCAGAAAGGCTTCGATAGTTTCATTCCCTTCCCTTTGCTGAGCGATATCGTTCAGGTAAGCGGTCGGCAACCAAGAATCCACCCCATACAACCCCATAAAGGTTGTTCTGGCCGTCGGTGGACGCTCTGGATGTTCAGTTTCTATCGCTTTCAGTTCACTGACAGGAAATCCCAAACCTGGATGAGGCCGCAAACGTATCGCATCATCAGCCGGATTTTCCGTACTACCCAGTGGCGGCCGATCAGGGACTGCTCGCTCAACGATCTGACAGAATTGGTAGAAATCGAGTGCCGAAATGTCAGCTTCCAGCATCGCCATCAGCCGGGAATGTTCTGACAGTGTTGTTCTTCCCATAACAGTCGTTCCCCCGTAGGTTGTAAAGTCAGTGTAAGTCGGTTAAACAGATGAATATCGGTGTACAAGGCAAAGAAGCGGCTGAGCATTTCGCCAAACAAACAGATATCACCGGCGCCTGCAAATCCATTGCTATCCAGTGTCACTTCAATGTGCACGCCCCGCCGCAAACATCCTTGCTCAAATCGTTCAATCAGCGAATGCTTCACCGCGACAATCGCCTCCAGCCGACGATAATTCATCTCATTGTCGGACCAGTCATACAGGGCCAATGTCCCGCGTAGCACTTCCGGGTTATCCATCATGCTAAGAAAGTTAGAACCAAGATGGCTGAGCACTCGCCAGTGGAAACGGTCTCGATTGGGTGGATAGCAGGGCAATGTCGGTTCACACAGGTTACGTACCGTAAATTCCGCCAGCGGGGGATTAACGGCGGTATCCAACAGCGTATCCTGCAACGCCCTGCGCGGCAGTTGACCATTAGTGCCGGTCAATGTGAGTGACAGGATATCTTCTTCGTACAGTTCATTATCATCAAAATCCGCTCCGCCCAGGATAATCCAGGTGTCACACAGACCTGACGGTCCGCGTTTCACACGGGTATGGTAGTAGCACTCCGGTGCATCATGGCGCAGCATGCCGCCTTTATGACGAAAACTACTGAACGGCACATACCGACGGCCCTCGCGTTTCGAAGAGGACACCTCATCCACGGAATAAACCTCGGTATGTCCATCCTGAAAGCGGACCGGATACAGCAAATACTCAGTTTGCAATGGTGACAATTGAAGCGGATCGGATTCCAACCGAAACAGGTTAATCACCGGAGTACAGTGCAAACGGATATGCTCAGCAGAAAATGGCAAATCAAAGGGCCAACTTTCACGCAGAACCACATCCAGCTCAAACCACGGCGTTCTCTCGGGGAGAGTCAACTTTTCCAGCCCACAGAGCGCAACAAACATAAACTTTTCACGGAAAGTGAAATACTCCAGCAGTAGTTGATAACCACTAAACGAACTTTCCCCTTTCGGCCATAACCTTTCCTCTTCGCCAAACCCCATTGGTGAGAATCCGCCGTCAAATGGCTGACGATCAGGCTGACCGGGTAAACGCAGGTAAAGCTGTTGTGTTTGCAGCGTAAACGCTCGATGTAACGCACAGGCCAGCGGGCTGTCGGCACTGAGATACAGCGGTAAACGGCTCAAATCAATTTGGCGCCAGTCCACCAGTGTTCCACAGCCAAAACGCAATCGAATAACGGAACGTCCATTCGGTTCCTCTTGCAGGGAAGCATCGGTCAATGCCAGAGGCAACAACTGAACCGCCTGAGTCGTGGTATAACGACACCGGGTCTTGCTTGGGCCGATCGGCTGCGAAAGGATCTCAAAACCCTTTTTCACCTGTACCGAATTTTTCAACTGTGCCCAATCCATCCCCAATTCAACAATGGAAAGGGACGGAATCGTGCGTAGGTAATGCGGCCACAACAAGCTAACCAGCCCTTCCGTAAATTCTGGCAAGTCATCATCCAGCTTCTCACGCAGACGCCCGATCATAAAAGCAAAGCCTTCAAACAGACGCTCCACAAAAGGATCACGCATACCGATTTTATCCAGATTAAGCGCCGCCGCCCGGTCAGGGTGGGCCTTAGCAAACTCTCTGCCCGCCTCACGCAGATAGCGCATTTCTGCCTCATAATAGCGCAGGGTTAAATCATCCATAGGATGCTCCTCCAAAAAAATTATTAAAAAATACCGTTTCCCGTTCAGAATAAATAATAAGAAGGGAAATAAAATAATAGAGAAAAATAGCCGAAGTCTGATATCACCTAAAAATAATGCCAGACATAACAACATTCTCTATTTTATTGCCAGAGCAATCACGCAATAAGCAATTAATATTCAAAGGCAATATTTCATATCGAAATACCTTGCCATTGACTTTAAAGTTATCACCTCAACTAAAATAGTAATATGAATGGTCACATAAATAAAGAAGCGACATGTTAGTGAAAAAGCCCACACCGGCTATCAAGATACTCATCAATAACACACCAGGAATCAAAAAGAACACAATTTTATATTTCCCCCACCCTCCATTTTTAATTATCCGACGAATGATAAATATATCAACAACCAATATTGCCGGACCAAAAATCAACAGATAAATAAAAAACCCCATTAGCAATAAAAGCCAGTACACATTGCCCCCCATTAGTGAATTATTTAAAACACACACTCTCTCACTTTATTACTATTAGAAAGCCCCCGGTCTTCTACGAAAGGTTTTCGTTATTGCATCCCAAAACATGATCAATTCATCTTCGGTATATGGCGTTGCAGGTAACTGGTAATTCATTAATATAACACCAACACAGACGTCTTTATCATCCAATACCATATTACTTTCAATAAAATCAAATCGATACCTCGGATTATTATCAAAAGATTGCAGACCTACTGCTAACAACTCATCACCATGAATCCCATTTATCTCTCTTTCTCCCTTTCTGATTACCTTGCCATAGTTAATGAACCAATCCCTTTCAATCTCACTAATACGTTCAAGTAAAACACCTTCCCCTTTAAAGTCATTAATGATTGCAACACTGAATGTAAAATTATCATCCTGATTTCCTTGATAGACAAACATCATATTCTCTTTCTCATCGTCATGACCGGCAATAAAACCATCAGGGATACAAATTCCTGCCTCTGTCGGAATATCGCTATCCTTTCTGCCACTAATTCTGACAATTAACCTTTGCATTTTTTCCATAGTTTGAGACAGCATTTTATATTGGCTTTCATTCAATCCAGATTTTATATAACGGTCTTTTGAATAACTGTATTTATCATCGGATATCTCTGTAAACTTCATCTCTATAATAAAAGCAACCCCATTATCATATAAATGGGCTTCTAATACACGGGAAAAGCCGGGTTCACTGACACTACTATTTCTATCAAAAATTACGCCATATAAGTTTCCCTGGAGATGATGGGTCTTCTTTAAAAAGGGCAGATCTTTAAAATCGGTAGGCTTGGTCGTCCTTAATTTTTGCTCTCTTATCTCTATCCGCTGTTCAAACGTGGATAAATGCATACGCTTGGTTTCTATTTTCGCATCACCAATAAATATCTCATTATTGATGATGTTTTCAAATGACAAGGGAATATCAATCAGATAATGCCCGACACAACGAGTCTGCATATTGGATAATATTTCAGTTTTCATTTAATTTTCCTTTTCAGGTTAAAACGGGATAATAAAAAGCAGGGAAATATCACTGCCACAGGGCATAAATTGCTACGATAGCGAATAAAACCAATCATCTTCTCTTTCACCTAACTCTCACCACTTATACTATCTTGACAATTGAACCCGCAATATATTTTTGTGTTTATCACCATCACTTGCTAACCTTGGTTCTTAGACCTTATATCTCTATAAGAAGTTCAATTTAAAACATACTTTTATTACTCTTTAAAAGCACTGGGCCTTTTACGAAAAGTACTCGTTACCGCATCCCAAAATGTTATCAGTTCATTTTCACTGTACGGCGTTGCGGATAACCGATCATTCCCTAGATCAATAGCAACAAAAGGGTTCTTATAATCCCCGGCTGTTTCATTGGCAATTAAACTAAATGCATATCCAGGAATTTTAGTTTCTGGCTCCAGAATTTTTTCTGTCGGCGCAGTTGTCAAAACTTCCTCCGTATAAGTGCCATTAATTTCCCGTTTCCTTTTCCTTATTATCTTAGCATGCACAGCTAAAAACAGACCTTCCATTCCCATCAAACGCTCTAACAGATGGTCTTTCTCTTGAATATAATTTAATATTTCAACACTGAAAGTGAAATGATCACTTTCATTTCGCTTATAGACAAAAGTCATCCTCTCTTTCTCATCACGACTGCCAGTAATAAAACCATCAGGAATGCAAGTACCTGCCTCTGTAGGTATTTCTGTATCTTTTCGGCCGCTGATTCTGGATAATAAATTCCTCATTTTCATCATCGTTTTATCTGTGGTATTTAATTCATCCTCAGAAAAACCAGCTCTGATATAAC
>NZ_RCWB01000004.1 GCF_018448885.1 Photorhabdus caribbeanensis | reverse complement strand
GTGATTAAACAGAATACCAGTATAAAAGACAGTCAGGCGGCTAAACGTCGAAGAGCCATTTGGTCAGGGGAATTCCGTAGTCAACTTATCTTTGATTAAATTAAATACAAAGTGGAATCCCGCCCTGGCTGATTGACAGACGTTGCTCAGAAATAATCTTTCCTGCCATTGGGGAAATACCGCCATGAACGGCAAGAAGACGCATACGTTCATTATAAAACCGTGATTGGCCGCCAATATATCTTGATGCCTCCTTAAAGGTTAGCCAGTTTGCATCCGGGAGGCATTCTTGCAGTGCTTGCTTGCCGAATGTATTAATATGAATTCCATAACCGGGAAGTTCGGATGACAAAGCAGGGTTCCGCTCATAGATCGTCACTTTGATTCCATTTTTACGTAGTCCATGTGCTAAACATGCCCCCCCAATTCCTGCCCCAATAATGCCAACGTGCATAATATTTTCTCCATTTGTAGGTATAATAGATTCTGGCTAGATCAGGTGGGACTATATCTATCTGATATTATCTAATCACAGCCATGATTTTTGTTTTAGTATTTAAAATAAAAGTATACTGTATATAGAAATAGAGCAAGGTGCTCTCTAGTTGTTTTTCTAAAAATATTTAGAAAAAAATTTATATTATTGATTATTAAATGATTGAATTTTTAAATTACATGGGTGAATTTTTGTTTACAGTTTCTGATTCGTTATTAAATTAATATTCACTTTGTTTTGATTGTTGCGATATTAAATTATTCAAATGGCTTATAAATATGATAAGCATCAAAATTCCGCAATAAATTATTAAATATATTCTTTTCAGAATGCTTTCATTAATATGAAATTATTTTCATCTTAATTGAGTTTAAAATGTTTTTCCCGTTATGAGATATTTTAATTATTTTTTATCATGGACTTAGTGATAGTGACCACTATACTAACTATGATTGGTCATCATGAGCTAGTACCACTGATTTATCATTTTGTTCGGAGAAATAGATATGAGTAATCAGGATGTCAAAGCGATGTATAACCGATATCCATATCCTAGTTCTGCCATTGGGGATAATCTTATTTATGATATGGCGACGGTGGTAGGGCTTATATTTAAGCCGGGTTATTTAACGGGAAAATATGTGCTCGATTTAGGGTGTGGAACGGGACATCGTTTAGTAGGGCTGGCAAGTATGTATCCCGATACCCAATTTGTAGGCATTGATATGACGGATAAAGCGTTAGAGGTAGCAGATAAGTTGATATCTTATCATAGATTGGATAATGTCACGTTAGAAAATAATACGATTGAGCAGCTAACACGAGATAATCAATTTGATGTTGTTGTTTCTACCGGTGTTATCCATCATATGGAGTGTCCACAAGAGGGTTTTTTAGCAGCTTCACGTTCATTAAATGAAGAGGGTATCGCACTTATTTGGCTATACAATGTTATAGGAGAATATGAACGGTTGAGGCAGCGAGAGCTTTTGCAGATTTTTGCAAAAAAAATTCATGCAGAAGAATATTTTTTACGTACTGATTTAATGAATAAATTATGCAGAAACTTAAATCGGAATCAATATGGCGATAGTACAGCTAATCATTTAGATGATAGTGTTGATCAGATTACTGTTAATGTGGATGCGTTTTTGAATCCTATTGTCAACGCATATAGATATGATGAGATATGCGATTTTTATTATAAATCTGGCTTCAAGCATGTGAAATGTTGTGGATTTAATCGTGAAAACAGCAGTAAGTTTTTTGCTGGATGTTGCGATCAATTCAATGATAAATGTTTTCTTCAATATCGAGATTTGCTTTTAGATGAACAGTTAAGTCAATTGTTTAATACCCTTGATTATAACCAGAAAGTGCGTGTTATCGAGCTTTTGTGGAAGCCAACCGGTATATCTTCAATTGGGTTTAAATCTGAAAATGCCCGCTCTTTTGTCAATGATTGGCTAAGAGGGTAAGAGGAAGAATAAACAGTTATTCTCGGATAATAAGTTAAACTTTCGTAAAATGAGTACCAAGCCAGAAACGTCCATTTTCTAGTTTCTGGCTATTTTGCATTGACAAATTCGAGTTAATCGTAATATTCCGGTGCCTTACGGAATGTTGGCCAGGCATCCGGATCGTGCCCTGTTACCACAATTGCATTCGTGCGTTTGGCTAGGTGCCGTAGTTTTTGCACCGAACGTGCGGTTTCAGTGGCAGAGGTGAGAAACCCAGGTAATGCACGTTCTTCCCAGTGATCGAGGGTATAAGCGGCATCAATCGTTAACAGCAGGTTGCCGCTGTTCGGCAAGGTCACTAGTAGTGATTGATGTCCTGGCGAATGCCCCGGGGTAAATACCGTTTTTAACGTGCCATCGCCATAAACATCAAACATATCATTGCGTTCCCCATCGAGAAATTCCCATTTCAGACCAGGACGATCAAAATCCTTGCGGATATAGCCACCAGAAGAAAACCAGTCAGGCGTGTAGGCATATTCATATTCACGTCGCTGTACGATATGTGTCGCGTTAGGGAAGCGTCCTATTGCACCAGTGTGATCGAGATGAAGATGGGATTGCACCACATAGCGGATATCTCCGGGATCGATACCCAACTTTTTAACTTGAGCGACACAACCTTCCTCTTCACGCATCACCGGCCAGTAGGCTTTGGTTATATTTCCCCAGTAGCCTTTGGGGTCAGTGGCAGTTTCAACTGCATTGCCGCCGTCAATTAGCGTATGGCCGTTAGGATGGGTAAGTAGGAAAAATGGAATCGGAATTTCATAATCGGCACCATTGCCTTGATTCATCTTGATGTTGTGAACCTTACATTTGATGGTGCCGGTTTGCAGCATATACAGGCGAATGTCTGACATAATGTTAACCTTTTGATTAGATTATTCATGTAGGTAAGGCCGGATTGTGGATGCTAACAGAGGGATGTTAGCATATGTCCCCAGTTGATTTCATTGACATCAAGTTCTATATGGGGAGGTCCTTGGAGCTAATCTTTGGGGGGGATTAGAAGAAATTACCTTATGTATGTAGGTTAAGAGTGATCAGCATAATTCGTCAGAGATCGTAATCACCTTTTTAACTCATTCGTGAAAAGGGTGATAAGACGTTATACCCGTTATCTTTCAAGTTGCCTCTTTGTTGTTTTTAAGGGGTTTTAAGCTGGAATAATCGAATGCTCTAATTTCCTCGTTAAGACCGGTTACTTGTTCAGAAATAAGCTTTGTAATTGAAGAAGGCCCTTGTCCCATTGCTTTTTTCATTAAGATCCTATAGGGGAGAAGGCTTGCTCTATCAGCAGAAGAGGGATTTTTACATCTATAAACCACTTGCTTCCCACGTTTTTCACGTTGATACCCAAAATTGAGAAGACCTAATATCTCTCTCGCGGTAACGATATGGTAGCCTTGTTCATGATTCCATAAATTAGATGGGGCTTCGGCCGACATTAGATGAAAATCTGCATGTCTATGAATATCACCAAGTACCCAACAATCATTTATCACATCGGTCCATTTATCCACCATTAATACATTTCCCTGGGCGTTTGGGTTCCATGAATTCTCATTTTTTTCTCGGCCAAGTCCGAGTGGCTTAAGCAATTTTTCCTGCTGAACAAATTAGCATCGGCCCATTTGCTGAAAGGGCTTTACGATAAACTAGCCAGCAATACTCGGTTAGATCATTAAGATAATTTTTACGTTTTTGGTTGTTTGGGAACTGCTCGGAAAGATTTTCATGAACAACATCCTCATCTTGTTCCCACAAGAATGGATTGACCTTTTTTTTGTAATCTAGCGACTCTAGATCTCGCCTTAATGTCAACATTGCATATTTCATATCTTATACCTCAACCGTTTATAATAAAAAAAAGTTATATCAAACAGCACTAATTTTTATAGCAGCAGTTTATGAATTAGTCCAATTTGGTGATAATAACTTCAATTTACTGATTGAGGTATAGATTGGCGTCGGCGGCATTTGGCGCGGCACTGAAGCCAGGCTAATTTCCAATGTAACCGTAACCATAACCTCGGGTTGTTTAATCTGCTAAATCGGCATAACCTCTAACACCAAATTTTGATTTAGCTGATTTTACGGCATCTAAAACCGCAACAGCCATGACCTCGGCAGCAAGAATACCAACGGTATTCACCGATGAGTCCACCCCACCAGTTGCCGCTGCAAAAATAGTATCCCCGTCACTCATGGTATGAACAGGGTATATTGTCCTTGCAAGGCCATCATGAGCCATCTGGGCAACTTTTTTCATCTGGCTTTTATTCATATTGGCGTTACAACAAATTATGCCAATGGTCGTATTTGCCCCTTGAATGAAATTATTATCTTTATTATTTTTTATAATGTAGGGAATAAGATCGATAAGATGACCATTTTTATCACATGCACCTGCAATGGTTTTACCATTTTTAGGATCTCTGATTTCACCAACAGCATTTACAACAACCATTGCGCCAATTTTCAGTCCGCTAGGTAATTGAACCGATGCGGTCCCAAGGCCACCTTTCATGGCTTTGTCAAAACCGGCCATTTTACCTATTGTGGCCCCGGCGCCTGCGCCAATATTTCCCGATGGAAAAGGGTTTGTAGAAGCATTTTGCGCGGCAAGATAGCCCATTTTATCGTCAGGCCGAACAGCCGGATCGCCAAAGTTTAGATCAAAAATTATTGCGGCAGGAACGATAGGTACGACAGTGACACCAACATCAAAACCTTGTTTTCTTTCTTCAAGATAGCGCATTACGCCAGAGGCGGAATCTAATCCAAAAGCACTGCCTCCACTTAGCACTATCGCGTTGACTTTCTGAATAGTATTAATGGGATCTAAAAGTTCGGTTTCCCTTGTCCCCGGGGCAGAGCCTCTGACATCAACGCCACAAACAGCTCCGTTGTCGAAAATAGTTATACTACAACCGGTTTGTTGTAACTCATCTTCAGCATGCCCAACCTTAATACCCGGTACATCTAAAATGGTTCCATTTGTCTTATGCATAAATGTTCACGCCTTAATCTTTAAAGTAACTCATTACAGGTTTTAATGATTTTCGAAGTGAATCATAGCAAAGGCGACCAAACAAGCTGTGATGTTTAGTGGAAGTTCTGTTTGAGAAACGAAAGGGGACATTTATCTGTCAGTCAGAAAAGTTAATTTTTTCTGTGTCTCCTGCTGCCAGCGTTTCAAGATTAACAGGTGATAGTGGAATGCGAGGGGATGGTATCGACCAGTGTTTGATATCGTGGAGAATGGCAGAACAGATTTTTCCCTGACAAGCTCCCATGCCACACCGTGTCGCCATTTTTGCACTATTCCAATCCTGAAATGGTTCAAGTTCGTTTAAACTCACGTCTTCGCAACGGCAGATCAAGGTATCGGGGGAAAGAGCCTGTGTGATCTCTTTGTTTAATTTAAACGCTTGTGCTACCGCTGTGGCAAAATGCTGCCATTTTATTCGTTTCTGCTGCCATTTTGCAGCCAGTGCATATTTACCACTCGCGGCAAACCCGGCAATAAATCCTTCACAAAGTGCAAGCTCACTGCCGCCAATACCTGTGCATTCTCCTGCTGCATATACACTAGGTATAGTCGTCTGTTGCCACGCATCTACTTGGATATTTCCTTGTTCATCCAGCAAACAACCAAGCAATTGTGCCAATTCCGTATTTGGCCTTAAACCAAAACCGCAAGCTAAACGGGTACAGGGTAATTTTCGTTTTTGCCCTTTATTACTGATATACACCCCAGTCAACGTTCCTTCTGTGGAAGTTTCCACGCCTAACACCATACTGTTTTTGTAATACTTTTTAAGTGGCACGAGAGTGATGGCTTGATGCAATTTGACTGGCCAACGGAGCAGTCGCAAGCCAAACGAAAATAGGCGGTGCAAAGGAGCCTGTTCAATGATGCCAACCACGTTCCCTCCCGCTTTTTTTACCGTTTCGGCAACCGCGAGCAACAGGGGACCGCTACCTGCAATAACCACACGCTCGCCAGTCATAGGGAGACCACTTTTTATCAGCGCCTGTAATCCGCCTGCGCCAGTGACACCCGGTAATGTCCATCCAGGAAAGGGAAGTAATTTTTCTTTAGCGCCGGTACAAAGTATGATGCGTTGGTAATGAACCATTTGGTGTCTACCTGCCATTTCAACAATCACACATTGGTTGTCTATTGCGATCACTTTGCAACCCGGTAAATAGATCAATGCATCTTCTGATAGTACCGATAAATAACGTTTCGCCATCGGCGGCAATGTATGAAATGGCCCTTGACGCCAAATTTGTCCGCCTGCGCTGGGATTGTCATCAAGCAGGATAACGGATTGCTGCCCTTGTATCGCAGCCTGTGCGGTAGCTAATCCCGCCGGTCCTGCGCCGATCACCAGCACCTCACAGTGCAATACCGTAGAAGTAGAAGAAGATGGGGTTGTCGCCATATTCAGATCCTCTCGATTTTCATACCTATTTCACAAACTGTCTGGCACGCTACACGACGGCGACCGTTAATCATCAAACGACACTCCTGGCAGATCCCCATACCACAAAAAGGTACTCTCAATTGATGTGATACAGACATACGGCAATGCTCATCACCGGTATAAGCGATCGCCGCCGCAACAGTAATCCCCGTAGGCACGGTGATCAGTTCGCCATCAATAAATAGAGCAATAAATGGTGGTTTTTTGAGTGTCATGGCAACCTCTGACGGGTTATGGCAGTAAAACGTGCAGGTTGGTAAGGCAATGGATCAATCTCCGTTTTTCTATTCAGCATCAATGCAGAGATGATTTTGGCGCTGCCCGGTGCGGTCGTCACGCCTAATCCTTCATGGCCTACAGCCAACCATAGCCATTCGTAGTCAGGATGTTGCCCCAATAGCGGCAAGCCATCTGGAGTCGCAGCACGAAAGCCGGACCAACAGCGTAAAATATTCATCTGACCAAGTTGAGGTAAAAAGTACAGTGCGCGTTGGAGCATAGAACGAAGTAGAGCGAGATCAATAGTGTGTTGTTGGTTATGGAATTGGCGTGAAGAGCCGATTAGGAGCTGACCAGTAGGGCGAGCCTGAACGTTAAAAGCGATTGACGTACCATCCGAGGTATGTGTACTGGCGCTATACCCCAATTCCACCAGTTGATGTGTAATGCAGGTAGGGTAACGATCTGTAATTGCCAATTGCCCTTTTTTAGGAACAATCGGTAATTCAGGTAACAGATGTGTGCTCCACAACCCATTTGCGAGCAATATTCTCGGCGCACAATATTTTTTTCCATCACGCAGCACAACGGTTTGAGGCTCTAAGGCATGCACTTGCCCTTTAATAAACTGAATCTTTTCGTGACAGCGAGCAAGAAACCAGTGTACGACATTTGGCGCATAGACAATCCCATCCCCAGGAACAGACAAACCACCGGCAATCCCACTTCTCACCATAGGTTCCATCTGATGAATTTGTGTCGCTGTCATTGGAGTATTTTCGATTTCATAGGCGGTAAGACGTGCGCTTTTTTCCTCAGCCAGTTCCATTTCATCCTCTGCATCCGCCAGCCAAAGCGTGCCGCATCTACGCCATGCACAATTTTCTGGCATATGTGGGGTGAATGTTCGCCATATATCTAATGAGTAACGACTCAATGCCAGTTCAGCAGGATTGTCGTCCATACACACGAGATGCCCCATTCCTGCTTGTGTTGCCCCTTTACCACCATCATCAATTACAGCGACGCTCAAACCATCCTGTACCAACTGATAGGCACATGCGGCTCCAACGATGCCGGCGCCAACGATAATGACATCCGGTATTTGGGAGGGGGTCATATATTGATTCCCCAGACAAACGGATCGCTTTTGGCAATGATTAACTTGTTATCACCGTAGACATGGGCTGTTCCTCGGATCTCTGGGGCAATTTTCTGACCAATCCACTGATATTGGGCTTCAAAAACACTTCCAATAATGCTGGATTGGCGCCAAATTTCACCCGGCTGCAATTTTCCATCCGCCGCCAGACAGGCTAACTTAGCACTTGTTCCCGTGCCACACGGTGAACGGTCATAGGCTTTCCCCGGACATAACACAAAATTGCGACTATCTGTATCATTATCAGGAGCGAACAATTCAATATGGTCGATACACTCACCGTTTTCACCGGTTATCCCAGCTTGTTCTAGTGCTTGCCTAACGGCCCAACTGTATTGTGTGAGTTCGTCGATATGGTGGGGGGTTAGAGACAGATTATGTTGACCGATCAGAAAAAACCAATTTCCTCCCCAGGCAATGTCTCCATTAACATTCCCCATACCGGGCACGTTCACGGTGACATTTTGCTGATAACGATAAGAGGGGACATTATAAACAGACACTGCTCCATCCTCATGGAGTACCGCCTCGACAATCCCGACAGGGGTCTCAATTTTATACTTGCTAGGGTTCAACCAGCCCAGATGATGGAGCGAAGCAATAAGGCCCATAGTGCCGTGGCCGCACATGCCTAAATACCCCGCGTTATTAAAGAAGATCACCCCTATATCGGCGTTAGGTACACTAGGCGGACATAAAAGTGCGCCGACCAACACATCATTCCCTTTTGGTTCAAGAATGAGAGCCTTGCGCCAGTGATCAAATTCAGCTTCAAAGCGTTGACGCTGTTTGGCAACGGTTCCTTTGCCAAGAGATGGAAATCCCTCGATTACCGTGCGGGTGGGTTCTCCACCGGTGTGTGAATCAATGACGCGAATAATCTGGTCTGCCATATAGCCACCCAATTAATGTATTTTTAATCAATAGTGGCGTGGTATTTCGTCGGTCGCTTGATGAGTTTCATATTGCAATATGCTGAAATCAGCACAATGAAAGAATCACTGAATTATCAGTGAGACATTCCAATAAGATAATGAAATGAAAAGTTATAAATAAACCTAATAAGGATTATTTCTGTTTTTACCAGAAAAATTTATAAATTGATCTATAAAATCAAATAGGTAAATAAGAAAAGCGGAATAACTTTCTGTGACAATTATCACATGAACACAAAATAGCTCTTTTGAATATTGCTAATACATCGAATCTGATATTTATCTTTTTAATCAAGGTAAATAGACTGGAGGTATCGATGATGAATATATACCAGAACAATGAAAAAAACGGCATTGGCACAAATGGTCATGACGTTTGTAATGTTGAGTTTTTATCGGCGCTTTGTAGTGGATTCGTTAATCAAAAACCCAATAACCTGCAAGATATTCTCAATGCGGTTGCTTTAATTACACCATTGTTAAATGCAATTCCCAGCGTGGTTTTTTTTATCAAAGATATCAAAGCACGTTATCTCATTGCGAACTTTACGCTAGCCACACGCTGCGGATTTAAGTCGATCTCTTCGCTACTCGGTAAAACCTCTTCCGAGATCTTTCCTGCTCAGATGGGTAGCTGTTACACTGAACAGGATTTGCGTGTGTTACATCAAGGGATAATTATCCAAAACCAACTGGAACTCCACTTTTATCATGGACGCAAAGCAGGTTGGTGCATGACATATAAATTGCCATTGTATGATCAACATAATCAAGTTATTGGTATGGCAGGAATTTCTCATGATTTGATGGAAGTTAAGGAAAATCACCCGGTATACCAAAAGTTGGCTATCGTCGATGATTATATTCGTGAAAATTTTGATCGAACAATTCGTCTCGAAGAGCTAACTTATTTAACACATCTCTCAGTTGCTCAATTGGAACGTTACTGTAAACGTATCTTTCACCTGACGCCTCGGCAAATGATCCACAAAATTAGAATTGAAAAAGCTTCTGAATTGTTGGCTACAGAATTACCTATCACAGATGTCGCCTTGCAATGTGGTTATACGGATCACAGCGCATTTACTCGGCAATTTAAAGCGTCAACTGGACTCACGCCCAGTGATTTTCGTCAGTCAATAGGGCTGGAGTAATTTGCTGTTTTCCTGATATTGCCGTTCTTTCGTGATCCAATAAGTTTGCCATTCCTATTATGCTAATTTCGTCATTGTTTACTGCGAAAAGTCACAAGCTTCTCTGTAGTGAAATAGCCATCATTCCATCAAAACCAATGAATCACATTTTTTTAACAAGGTAAAAACAATTTGCATTTTAAATATCAAGTAAATCAATGATCAAAGGGGAGAGCTATGAATAAAAGAAAGGTTAATTGGCAGGGTGTTTTTCCGGCAGTGACGACACAATTTAACCTCGATTTTTCCATTAATTTCGACGCCACAAAGAAGGTAATGACGAACCTGATTAAAGATGGAGTTTCCGGTTTAGTCGTTAATGGTTCTGTGGGGGAAAACACATCTCTGTCTATGAAGGAGAAGCGTGCTATCGTTGAACTTGCAATAGATGTTGCTGGTGGAAAAGTTCCTGTTCTCTCGGGTATCGCGGAATTAACAACCGATAATGCGTGCAAAATGGTCTTTGAATGCCGTCAGGCTGGGGCTAATGGGGTGATGATCATGCCGCCTCTGGTTTATACCCCAACACCGAAAGAAAACAGGGCGTATTTCCGTACAATTGCCGCCTCTACCGATTTACCCGTCATGCTATATAACAACCCTCTGCTATATAAAAATGATATTACGCCGAAAATGCTGATTTCTTTGGCCGATTGCGAAAATATCGTTGCATTTAAAGATTCATCAGGCAATACCCGTCCTTTTAGTGATATTCCCAACGAAGCAGGCGATCGCTTCATTCTTTTTGCCGGTTTGGATGACGTCGTTTTAGAGTCAGTCGCAGTGGGCGCAGAAGGGTGGATTTCAGGTATGTCCAATGCTTTTCCACGGGAAGGAGAGACGTTATTTCGTCTGGCTAAACAGAAACGTTATGAAGAAGCGAGGGAATTATATCGCTGGTTTATGCCTCTGTTGCATTTGGATTTCCGCCCTGATTTGGTGCAATGCATCAAACTGTGCGAAGAAATGGTTGGCCGTGGTAGCGCCATTACCCGTCCACCGCGTTTACCACTCGAAGGGGAAATATTGGCGGAAGTACGGGCCATTGTAGAACAAGCTCTCGCTAATCGTCCTTCACTGCCCGATGTAGGTCTCTGAATTGGGCGGTAACCGTTTCTGATCCCCTTGGAGGAATCATTATGTTGGTAACACATTCAGGTAGGCAGTTTATTGGTGGTTGCAGGCAAGCAGAGGGAGAGCGCTGTTTGCACAGTTGGCGAGCGGCGGATAACTCACCAACAGGTTATGCGTTTTATCAAGCTACACGACATGAGGTCGATCTCGCCGCTCAAGCCGCCGCCGATGCATTTACCCGTTATAGCCAGACATCGTTAGAAGAACGTGCCGTTTTTTTAGATAAAATTGCCGATGAAATTGATGCTCTCGGTGATGATTTCATTGCCCTTGTATCAGAAGAAACGGCTTTACCTCCAGCTCGACTCCAGGGTGAACGGTCGAGAACCAGCGGGCAAATGAGGCTGTTTGCCACGCTGTTACGCCGTGGTGATATTTATGCTGCCCGCATTGATACTGCGCAACCCGAGAGAAAACCGTTCCCCAGAGTTGATATTCGCCAATGCCATATTCCTCTAGGCCCGATTGCGGTTTTTGGCGCCAGTAATTTCCCGTTGGCTTTTTCAACCGCTGGTGGTGACACGGCGTCAGCATTAGCCGCGGGCTGTACCGTTGTTTTCAAGGCACATAGCGGCCATATGGCTACCGCCGAAATCATCGCAGAAGCCATTGAACGCGCGATTATCGCCGCACAAATGCCCGCAGGTGTATTCAATATGATTTATGGTAATAGCGTGGGGGCAGATCTCGTCAAACACCCAATTATTCAAGCAGTTGGTTTTACCGGCTCGCTCGCTGGTGGGCGTGCTCTGTTTAATATGGCTATGCAGCGACCACAACCTATTCCGGTTTTTGCTGAAATGTCGAGTATCAACCCGGTCATTGTGCTGCCAAACGCCTTAGCACAGCGGGGAAAACAGATCGCCCAAGAATTGGCAAATTCATTCACATTAGGTAGCGGTCAGTTTTGTACCAAGCCAGGAATAATCTTGGGTATTCGTTCAGCAGAATTTGATCAATTTATTACGCAATTGATGCAGGAAATCACGCTTCGTCCGGCACAAGCAATGCTAAACCAAGGCACATTGCTCAACTATCAAAAAGGTATTCATCAACTGGATGGTGAACCCTTAATGACACGGTTAGCCATTGGCGAACATGATGAAAGTCAGGCAAGCGCAATGCTGTATCGCGCCGATATTGCTTTGCTGTTGAGTAAAAATGCCTTGTTGCAAGAGGAGGTGTTTGGCCCTGTTGCGATTGTGGTCGAAGTCGAAAGTCAATATCAGCTTTTGCGTGCAATTGACTGTTTGCCGGGGCAGCTTACCGCTACCTTGATTGGTGAGGATGATGAATTAGCTCATGCACACGAGTTCAGTCAACGATTACAAAACATTGCGGGCAGGGTGGTTGTCAATGGCTACCCGACAGGCGTTGAAGTGTGTGATGCCGTGGTTCATGGCGGGCCTTACCCTGCGACGTCGGATGCCAGAGGGACTTCCGTTGGCACACTGGCTATCTGGCGTTTTCTGCGCCCGGTCTGTTTCCAAAACTATCCCAAATCCTTACTTCCGCCTGCACTGCAAGATCATAATCCGTTAAATATTTCTCGATTAATCAATGGGGTAATGAGCCGGGAGGTGTTGTAAAACCCACAGTTACCCGACTTTGACGTATACCAAATAAAAAACAGAAAAGGGCGAATAATTATGGCGCTATATGAAGCTTCTTCACGGCCAAAATCCGATTCGGGGCAGGGTAAATTTAAGAAACAGTTAACACTCATGGATTTAACCTTCATCGGATTAGGGGCTATTTTTGGCTCTGGCTGGTTATTTGCGGCCAGTCATGTGTCTGTTATTGCAGGACCAGCAGGGATTTTTTCCTGGGTGATTGGCGGTATTGCTGTGCTCTTACTCGGCATTGTTTATTGCGAGTTAGGTGCGGCACTGCCGAAATCAGGCGGCATTATCCGTTACCCGGTGTTTTCTCATGGTGAACTCATGGGATATTTAATGGGTTCTATCACCTTAATTGCGTTTTCCAGCTTAATAGCCATTGAAGTCGTCGCCGCTCGACAATATGCGGCGGCGTGGTTTCCATTTCTCAGTCAGCCAGGTTCTGGCGATCCGACTCTGATAGGCTGGCTGGTTCAATTTATTTTATTAGCATTTTTCTTTTATCTTAATTACAACAGCGTGAAAACCTTTGCGAAATCCAACAATATTATTAGTATTTTCAAGTTTATCGTTCCGCTGCTTGTCATTATTATCCTATTTAATTATTTCAATCCGAGTAATCTGCAAGTTCACGGATTTTCTCCTTTTGGAGTGTCGGGTGTTGAAGCTGCGGTTTCAGCAGGTGGGATTATCTTTGCTTATCTTGGCTTAACGCCCATTATTTCTGTCGCTGGTGAAGTGGAAAAACCCCAAAAAACAATTCCTATTGCTCTCATTCTGTCTATTTCACTGTCTACGGTTATTTATGTTTTATTACAGTTAGCGTTTCTTGGCGGGATACCCTCTGATCTACTCGTTGGTGGCTGGAATAACATTGGGCAATATTTTTCACTGCCATTTCGGGATATAGCCTTAATTCTTGGTGTAGGGTGGCTCGCTTTTTTGGTAGTGTGTGATGCGGTGATCTCTCCTAGCGGTACCGGGAATATTTATATGAATGCCACTCCTCGTGTCGTTTATGGTTGGGCAAAAAGTGGGACGTTATTTAATGTATTTACCCATATTGATGAAAAATCGGGAATACCACGTCCTGCACTTTGGTTAACGTTTATTCTTGCTGTTTTTTGGACATTACCTTTTCCTTCATGGGAAAAACTCATCAGTGTTGTTTCTGCGGCGTTAATTCTGAGCTATGCATTAGCGCCAGTAACCGCTTCGGCCTTACGCCGTAATGCCAGGGAGATAAAACGTCCTTTTTATGTTAAATGGTTTGCGCTCATTGGCCCGCTTTCTTTTATTATTTCTGCTTTCATTGTTTACTGGTCTGGTTGGAAAACGGTTTCTTGGTTGCTCGGATTACAGATTGTCTTGTTTTTTATCTACCTGTTATTCAAAAATAAAGTTCCGACAGGCAAAGTGAGTTTGCGCCAACAGATAACCTCGGCCCTGTGGTTGATTGGTTTTTACAGTGCCATGATCATTCTATCCTATTTAGGCACATTTGGCGGTAAAGGCATTATTCCTGCCCCTTGGGATATTGTGGCAGTGGCAGTGATCTCTTTAATTGCCTTTTATTGGGGAACTTTTAGCGCTTTACCCAATGCTATTTTACCAACGGAGGATGAGGATTAGTGCTGATGGATTACGTAAAAAAACAACTTCATTCAGAAAGAGGATTCAGGGCTTAATTATTTTGTTTGGAAGAGAAGGGTAATTGACGTTCAAAGTTCTAATGTGCCGTGATATTTTTTTAATTGAATTTAATTTGGGAGAATGGCTACTTTAATATGACCTATATTCCCTAAATGCTTTAGTCTGGTTAACGATAATTATGCATAAAAATGGTTCTCTGAAACTGTTGTTTATTTCAGGAGTGGACACTCATTGAGGCATGGACATCCTTGTCCACATTGATGCCGATAGATTTAAGCAAGCTCATCGTAAATTAAGATCAATAGTTAAAAAATTTCCTGAAAAATCAATCACCTTCTGCAATGCTTGTTGCCTCAGGAACCTCAATTAATTTTCCTGATCTCACATCATATATGTACCCATATATGGAGATATTTGCGGGGACAAGAGGGTGGGTACGAATACGATGAATATCTTCAACTACACTATCAACTTGATTGTTAATGGTAAGCCATTTGATATATTTTCCCTCAGATGATCCTGTACCGTTGCCGACATCTTTAAATCCTTCATCCGTCATTATCGCGCTTTCCAGGCTGCTTTCCAGTAGATCGCCCATGATATTGTCTGTAAAAAGTTCCATCCCACAATTAGTATGGTGAATGACAAACCACTCTTTTGTGCCAAAAAGTTTATAGGAAATAATAAGTGAACGAATGGCATCATCGCTGGCCCTTCCGCCGGCATTACGAATAATATGAGCGTCACCTTCAGATAAACCTGCAAATTTTGCTGGATCTAACCTAGCATCCATACACGTCAATATGGCAAATCTTCTGACAGCAGGTAAACCAAGGTTTTTTTTATCACCAAAAGTTGCTGCATATGCAATATTAGCGTCACTTATTTCTCTGATAACACTGCTCATCCTTCCTCCCTTCATATTTTCTGGTTTATTTTAAAAAAGCTAGGATATCCATCTAGATCAATGAATATGAGGCTGAAAATACAGATATATAAAAAAAATTTATGAAAAATATATACCTCGTATCCTTTGTACTGGTCAAGTAAATCCTAAGTGTTTCAATAGACATTGTGATGTAATGATGTTTTCGGAGTTTTCAGTGGAGAAAGTTGTATCTTAAAAAAGTTCTAAAGTAATCATGGTGCGCATGGTATGGTTCACTACAGGTCATCTACCAAATTTATGCACTATGCACAAGGAAACCATATGCGGTTATCTATTCAAACCTTATCAGCCTTTACATCTTTTGCTTTCCTGATTGCTCCGTTTTTCACTCAAGCCCATAGCGGCAATACTGCTGGTATTAACGTTGAAAAATTGCTTGAGACTGAAAAGTCTTGGGATGGCGTGTCTTACCAGGGATACCCTAAAGGCACTCCTCAGCTTTCAGTTCTCAAAATTACTATTGCTCCAAATACTAGCCTTGCCTGGCATCAGCACCCGATACCTAATGTCGCTTACGTGCTGGACGGGGTGTTAACGGCAGAGAAAAAATCCAGTGGCGAAAAACGTCTTATAAAGGCGGGAGAGGTGGTACCGGAGATGGTTGACAGCACTCATCGCGGTTACACAGGCAAAGAAGGCGCTACTCTCGTGGTCTTCTATGCGGGGCAAAAAGGGTTCCCTCTTTCTAAACCTGTTGAGTAAAAATTACTCAAGTGCGAAGACGAAAAAACGTGTCAGCGTTGGGATTAACATAGTCCGCTGGCGATCATTATTATGCCTTGTTATAATTGTATTACTCAGTAATACATGAAGAGACGAATTTATGGCACGAGTAACTAGTGTGACCCTTGGTGAGCACTTCAACGGGTTTGTTGGTGATATGATCCAATCTGGTCGTTATGGCAACACATCCGAAGTTGTCCGCGATGCTTTGCGCCTGATGGAGGCTCGCGAGCAGCGTATTCAGAATGTTCGTGAAATGGTGCTGGCTGGCCTGAATTCTCCTGTCAGCAAAAACAGCATGGATGATATTTTTGTAATGGCAGCGAAGGATTTAAATGTATAAGTTTTCCGAATTGGCTGATGACGACATATTTCATATTGCCCGTTATACGATACAGCAATTTGGTCAAAACCAGGCGAAGCGTTATCACGATGAACTGAAAAGAACTTTCGAGTTACTAGCCATATCTCCTTGGATTGGTAGGGAATGTGATTGGATATGCGCAGGAATGCGCCGCTTCGAGTTCAAGAAACATTCCATCTATTACATGTTGCAGGATGACGACATCTTCATTTCACGCGTCATTCACCAGTCGATGGACGTTGATATACTCGACTTTCTAGAATAAGTTACGGTGATTGTTATAATAATTCTCTATAATTGCCGCCGTATTAAAAGTGAAGAAGGTGATCGCTTAGGTGGTCACCGGGCTCAATAATAAAACAGCTCATTGCCAGCCGCGCAGCGTGGAACTTTTGAACTTTGCCATTGGTGCTATAATTATAGTGCGCCTAATTTATATTATGTTAAATAACCTTAGACGATGAACAACTTCACATAGAACTAGGTGATTTTTGACACACCTCCCTTTTCCAGTGTTACGATGGGTTGAATGATGCACGTTTTAGGAGATAACCATGCAAACCCATACTTCAACTCAGGCCATAGCCAATATTTCTGTGGTGCTGGATACCGCAGTCAATGGTGAGCCTGTTGAAATCACCTGTCGGGATGGCAGCGCTGCTGTAGTGATCAGTAAAGCGGAATTCGAGGTGTATCAGAATGCAAAGCTGGATGCCGAGTTTGATACCATGATGCAACGTCATGGTCACACAGTAGCAGCGTTGACTGACCGATGATTTGGGTGAGTGCTCATTATTGCCTTCCACGATCACATCCTGCAACGTTTTCCCGGCGTTGCCGGGATAGTAAATCTTGGTAGAGCGCAGGCATTGATTTATCGTGTGTAGAACTGGATTCACTATGAAGGTGTTACTTACTTTTTGTAACCTGCCGCAACTTACTGAATACCATTGCCCTCCTCTCCTTTTGGTCTTGGATAAAGATATTTTGTGATCTAATTCTCTATTTAAGAAAAATGCCCACTAAATAAAAGGTGATTTAGTTCACGTTATTTTTGTTTTCAGCTTAATATTTAAGCTATTTAATTTTTCTGCATGAGTAAAATGTGATCTGAGAGATATAAATAAGGCGTGAAGAAGAGGAACTTGGTGATATTAATCACAAAAAACCCCGTGGTACGCATCCGAAAAAAGGCGTGATAAAGTGAAGGTGTTCAACAATCAACAGGCGTTATTTGGCGATAACGTCTACCAAACCTTATCTTTCTCGTACCACGAGGTTTTGTCATGGTAACATCAAATATCAAATTAAAGGTACAGAATTTTGGGCGCTTTCTCAGTAATATGGTCATGCCCAACCTCAGTGCTTTTATTGCGTGGGGGCTTATCTCTGCCCTATTCATCCCGACTGGTTGGTTCCCGAATGAAACGCTGGCGCGACTCGTCGGCCCCATGATCACCTATCTACTCCCCTTGCTAATAGGCTATACCGGAGGCCGTCTGGTCGGTGGCGAGCGTGGTGGTATCGTTGGCGCTATCACAACCATTGGGGTCATTGCCGGCGCAGAGATTCCTATGTTTATGGGGGCTATGATCGCAGGCCCATTAGGAGGTTTTGCCATCCGTCATTTTGACCGCCGGGTGGAAGGTAAAGTTAAAAGCGGTTTTGAAATGCTGCTGAATAATTTTTCATCAGGCATTATCGGGATGCTCCTTGCAATACTTGCCTATCTGGCAATTGGTCCTTTAATAGCTGAGATATCAAAAGTTCTGGCTGCCGGTGTGAACGTGATAGTCGCATATAATCTGCTGCCACTGACGTCTATCGTTGTCGAACCAGCAAAAATCCTGTTCCTCAACAATGCAATCAACCACGGTATTTTCTCTCCCCTGGGGATTCATCAGGTAACTGAAACCGGAGCCTCTATCTTCTTCCTGATTGAAGCGAATCCAGGGCCGGGGTTAGGTGTTTTGCTGGCCTACATGTTCTTTGGCAGAGGGAATGCCCAACATACTGCTTCCGGTGCGGCTGTCATTCATTTCCTTGGTGGTATTCATGAAATCTACTTCCCGTATGTATTAATGAACCCTCGTTTGCTGATTGCCTTGATCCTTGGCGGCATGACAGGAGTTTTCGTCATGGGAGTATTCCATGCTGGACTGATTTCTCCGACATCTCCTGGCTCTATCTTTGCTGTACTGCTGATGACGCCGAAATCTTCTCTTATTGGTGTGGTTCTTTCGGTGTGTAGTGCAACGTTGGTTTCATTTCTGGTATCAGCCATTTTGCTGAAGAGAACCCGTATCGGTGATGAAGATACTTTGAGCCATGCCACTCAGCGGGTACGTGATATGAAAGCGCCCAACTTGGCGAATAAACAGAGGGAAGCCGCTCTGACAGACAGCCATAATAAAAACTTATCCTACGTGAAAAAAATTGTGGTTGCCTGTGACGCAGGTATGGGATCAAGCGCTATGGGCGCGGGCTTACTAGCGAAAAAAGTGCATGATGCGGGATTGGCTGACATTTCTGTTACCAACATGGCGATAAACGATCTGAAAGATGATGTGGATATCGTGGTGACGCACCGGGATTTGACAGACAGGGCAAAAATCTTTGCGCCGGGCGCCATTCATATCTCACTGACCCATTTTCTGAACAGTCAAGTATACAGCGACCTTGTTACCCGCCTGATAGCAGAAAAGCATCCGAGTGCGGCAAACGATGGCAGGATTGTGCGCCGGTCTATCGCGGCTGCCAATGATGAATATTATGACCAAGAAAACCAAGAGGAGCTGCTATTTACACTGAATGAGAGCCATATTTACCTTAATCTGACCGCACAGACCAAAGAAGAAGCGATCCGTTTTGCTGGCAACAAGATGGTGGAAGGTGGTTATGTCGAACCGGACTATGTGGATGCGATGCTGGCAAGAGAAAAGTTAACGTCTACCTATCTGGGGGAATCTATTGCCGTTCCTCATGGTACGATTGATGCGAAAGACCGGGTGCTTAAAACCGGCATCGTGATTTGCCAGTATCCGGCCGGTGTGCAATTTGGTGAAGAGCCTGACGAAATCGCTTGTCTGGTGATAGGTATTGCTGCTCGTAGCAATGAGCATATTGAAGTCATTGCCCACATTACCCACACGCTTGATGAAGACGGCGTGATTGAGCGCCTGAGCAAAACGCAGAGTGTTCAGGAAGTGCTGGAAATCTTATCAGGTAAAGTGCAGCTTAAGCAGAGAGGTTGATCATGAAAGTGATTCATTTTGGCGCCGGTAATATTGGCCGAGGCTTTATCGGTAAACTTCTGGCTGATGCTAATTCAGATATGACATTTGCTGATATTAACCAGCCGTTGGTTGACCAGTTGGCACATAAGCAGTCCTATCAGGTTCATATTGTGGGCAAAGAACATCGCGTTGAAAGCGTGCGACAAGTTAATGCCATCAATAGCACTGATCCGAAAACAGTGGAATACATTGTACAGGCTGACATAGTGACAACCGCCATTGGCTCGCAGGTATTGGAGAAGATCGCCACAACATTGGCAAAAGGCATCATGTTGCGCAAAGAAACTGGCAATGACCGACCTCTGAACATTATTGCCTGTGAAAATATGGTTCGCGGAACCAGCCAGTTGAAACAGCATGTACTGGCAGTTATTCCACAGGTAGATCATGAATGGGTGCAACGGCATGTCGGTTTTGTTGATTCAGCCGTAGACAGAATTGTGCCGCCAACAGATGCTGCCAACGATGATCCTTTGGATGTCACCGTTGAAACATTCAGTGAGTGGATTGTTGACCAGACACAATTTAAAGGAGAAATCCCGACTATCAACGGCATGGAACTGACCGATAACCTGATGGCGTTTGTGGAGCGTAAACTGTTTACCCTCAATACTGGTCATGCCATCACGGCTTATTTGGGACAACTCTTCGGTCATAAGACGATTTGTGCAGCAATCAATGATCCTCAGATTCGTACCATTGTTAAAGGCGCAATGGAAGAAAGTGGTCGGGTGTTAATAAGGCGTTACAGTTTTTCCCCTAATAACCATGCGCAATATATAGAAAAGATACTGAATCGCTTTGCTAACCCCTATTTACAGGATGATGTAGAACGCGTCGGGCGTCAGCCGATACGTAAACTCAGCCCAGAGGATCGGTTAATTAAGCCGTTATCAGGGACTCTGGCCTATCATTTGGCGAACGATAACCTGATTACAGGCATTGCTGCGGCTTTGCATTTCAGGAGTGATTCTGATCCGCAGGCTGTAGAAATGAGCAGGATAATCAACGACGAAGGTATACAACAGGCCGTTCTCCGTATTTGCCGACTGGATGTTCAGTCTCCTATTATTGAGCGTATAGGCAGTGAATATCAGCGCTTAGGGGAACTTATCCGGTGAACACGGTAATCAATTTCTACACTTAATGAAACTGTTAAAATTCACTTCATGGCTACAGTGAACAACGTCGTCGTGAAGTGAAGAATCATCATGGAAAATAGACAAAAAACAGAAAACCAGCTCCTCGAACGGCTCAACAAGCGAGCCGAGGTCAAGCCATTTATTCAGGAAGTGATCCACCTGATAACGGGAGCTATTGACCAGTTGATGCTAAAAGTTTTCCGTAAAGATGATTATGCCGTGAAATATGCTGTTGAACCGCTCCTCCAGGGAGATGGCCCGCTGGGCGAACTGGCAGTCAGACTTAAATTGGTTTATGCGCTTGGCGCTATTTCCCGTGAAATCTATGAAGACATCGAACTTTTTCTGGCTTTAAATGAAACGTTACAGCAAGAACAGCAGCGTTATGAATTTACGGATGATGAAATCATTGGCCCGATTAGGATGTTGCACTGTATGGGGGTTTTACCTGAGATGATGCGCTTTGACCAGCCAGAGGATGTGATTGATCAGCAATTGATTGATTTACAAAAGTACCGATATAAACAAATGGTGCGTTCTTCTTTGGTGCTGGCAGTGACGGTATTAGTGACCGAAATTTTGGATACGGGGGAGATTGGAATAGGGATATGAAGCCCGACTCTCCAAAGTGGACAGCATCGCAGCATTACAGAAGGATAGATGCTCCGTCTCAATAATATGTTGTCACCCTCCTCTCCTACTTTTTTGGATGATTACACTGGTGTTTTTTGAAGCTTATATTTGGTTGTGTTTGAAGATTAATTTTTAAATTAAATTCATTTTTCACATGAAAATATAAAAAGTGAATTTATTATGAAAATAAAAATGATGTTTTTAGGGAATCATGAATGTTTTTATTTGGTAGCCACATAATTACGATGAAAGTACTTATTTGGAAGTATTATAGTTAATAGATATAGCATTTGAAGGCAATAATTATAAAAAGAATTTTTTACCATAATTATTCTGAAAAATAATGAAGTAAAATGTTTGCTGTTAATCACATTAATAACATCCAGAGTCAGGATAGTTGACATTATTACCAGAGAATCCATTCGGCGTGAGTGAGTGAAATATAAACGAACTCAATTGTCAGCGCCGACTTTCCCTTATTTAAAGCACCACCATATTGTTACCTTTTCAGATTAAATATGTGAGGTAAATCATAAATTCCAGCGAGGTTAAATATACTGACATTAAAGATAGTTTCATGGAAAACTATAGGAAAATAAATTGTCATTATATATTAGATTTGCCCTTTTTGATTTCTGCTACTATTATGGTAAATGGAATTTAGGTTTCCAACCTAATTCCAATTAGGATGAAAGATATAAGCAGTTTTTGAATTTTAAAATTGTAACATCATCGATGTGGTGATTTAGATTTTGCATGCATTGTCACATATGATTTTGGTAAATAATACGTTTAAATATGTAAATTCTGAAACTATTTAAGGAGAATCTTATGTTCAAGAAATTATTAACAGTTGGGGCATTAGCAACAGCATTAATTGGAGGGATTGGGACTGCATCGGCACTTGAAAAATGCCCGAATCAGAACATAGGCCAAAATGGCTCTATGTATACCAGATATGTTGTTAATCCTACTAACAATTTTGCTAATGTATTTGAGCAAAATCATAATGGTAAAACGATTAAATGGTATTTTAAAGGCGTTGTTAAAGCTTGTAATTATAATGGACGTACTGCTTACTCCGCTTACTATGAAGGTAGAGCAAAATAAAACTCTACCGAAAAGCCTCTTATTAGAGGCTTTTTAGAACACTGACAAACCCCGTTTAAAATAACGGGGTTTTTGCTTTTAACGTGAATAATCATATTTCCTATTTTTCCTTTATTGGTTATAGATTATCCCCTTTTTCTACTACTCATAAATTAAATTCATTGTGACATGTCTTAATTCTTTAGGATTGTGGATTGCTCTAAAATATCCTAATAAGAGAAGTTTTTTCTTATGTCATTAGTCAGAATAAAACAATTAAGTATAAAAATTTTTCGTGAAACTGATTCTATACAAAACAAATTAAATATACGGGCATTAAAGATAGTTTCATGGAAAACTATAGGAAAATAAATTGTCATTATATATTAGATTTGCCCTTTTTGATTTCTGCTATTATTATGGTAAATGGAATTTAGGTTTCCAACCTAATTCCACCTAGGATGAAAAATATAAGCAGTTTTTGAATTTTAAAATTGTAACATCATCGATGTGGTGATTTAGATTTTGCACTTATTATGTGAATCTACCTTCTGAAACTATTTAAGGAGAATTCTATGTTCAAGAAATTATTAACAGTTGGGGCATTAGCAACAGTATTAATCGGAGGAGTTGGGACTGCATCGGCATTCAATGGATATGAACACTGTTACAGTTCGGAAGGATACGATAGTGGAAAGGGGGTAAAAGTTAGATCTGTTGTTCATTCTAGTAACGTTTTTGCTAATGTAATTAAAGAAGGTGGGTATAAATGGTATTTTAAAGCTTCTAAATCTTGTGGTAATGGACGATATGTCGCTCTCTATGAAGGTAGAAAAATATAAAATTATACCGAAAATCTTCTTATTATAGGATTTTTAGAGTGCTGAAAAACCTCGTTAAAAATAACGGTTTTTTTCTTTTGTTATGAAAAGAAATATAAACATAATATTTCTCTTTTGATGAAGATTAAACAGGTTTAATCTTCGCAGAATAATACCTTATCCATAAAGCAATAAATACCAGAACAATAAAAAAAACTGATACAGATAGAGTAAGTTCCTTAAAAATAAACTTGCTTATATTTATCCCCGATACCTCCCAGGATAAAAGCAATGCTACAGGGCATGTTAAAAAACCTGAGATAAATCCAATAACAATCAAATAGTAAAGTTTTCTTTTGTTCGTTTTTTGAATAACAGGAGCCAATGTTTTCTGATATCGCCAGTACTTTATGGTGAGGTACAATAACCCTAACAATGAACTGAGATGCTGTAGAATTTTATATATACTTATCCCCTGCCCATTGGTAATGAAATGGAAAATGCGGAACTGTAGTAGAGGAATTAGCTCGACAAAGAAACCTTTATCGTGTGTGAATGCATCCCAGACAATATGGGTTACAGCCCCTATAAATAACGACAACACAAAAATAATTCTGTCCTTATAATCCTGTTTTTTATAACGAGCAAAGGATATTGGGAAAAGGACGGATAAAGGATATGATAAAAGACGTACAATTAAAAATATCAATAGACATAAAGGAAATGCGGTATAAAACCATCCGGGTAAGTGATGCGCAGTGGTTGCTATATCATATAACCCAACAGAGTAAAAGAAATCGGGAGACAAACTACCCATAATTAACGCAGGCAAATTCAATAACCTTCCCCCCGGGAGATTTTTCAAAGGAAAAACGGCTGCTGGATGTGAAAATGTCCACGGCATTGCGAAAAATCCTGAAATAAATGTTAAAGTCTGCGATAGGAAATTTTACCATTGACCTATCTTCTAGACAATTACCGCAGATGAATTTAGAGATTCCCAATACCGCATATATCGATCGTATTGTTGAAGTATGTTGTTGAAATATGATAGTTACCGACTTCGATTTCAGATTTAGAACCTTTAATCAAAGTCGGTAACTTGTTTCTTTTAAATTGAAGTGTCAGATTGAGTCTGAGCTAAGACATTATGTTTTTTTAATATCTCTTTAACTCTATCTTTAGGAATAGAAAACGAAGTATTGCCATTTCTCCCAACCATTTTTTTGGCGGCGATCATAGCATTAATTATTGCTTCTTCTGTTGCATTTATTGTAGCTTCATACAAAGGATCTAGTTGGTCATTTGACAGTATTTTTATTGTCTTTACATCCTTTCTAGAGAAAGCATCACTATTTGCGGTCGAAAATGCAATAAATATCTCACCGCTGGTATTTCTGGCTACCCCACCTACCTTTGCCAGTCCAAGAGATACTCGTTTAGCTATTTTATCTAATTGGTGAGGAGCTAATGGTGCGTCTGTAGCCACCACGGCTATTATAGAACCGGCATCCTTTATTTCTTTCTTGTTTCCATGATATATCGGTTTGAGATCCTGTATTTCTTTACCAACTGGAATCCCTGCAATAATCAAATCATCCCTATCACCAAAGTTGCCTTGAACAAGAACGCCAACAGTATATCCGCCATCTTTTTTATCCAGAATTCTTGATGAAGTACCTGTGCCTCCCTTAAACTTAAAAAGGTTCATTCCCGTTCCGCCGCCGACATTACCCTCTGCTATTGCCCCTGATTTAGCGCTATCCAACGCATGATATACATGTTCTTTTTTTACATGCATACCGTTTATATCATTCAATATCCCATCCCACGTTTCTGCAACCACAGGTAATAACCAAAATAAATCATCTTTTAGTGGTGACGTTAGATTATTATCAAACATCCAGCTAATTGTTGAGTCTCTAACAACACCAACACTATGAGTGTTGGTTATTAATATTGGCGTTTCCAGAAAACCACTTTCTTTGACCCATTGATTGCCTGTCATATCTCCATTTCCATTTAAAGAAAATGTACTAGAAAATACCGGGCTAAATTTCTTTCCTCTTGGCAATATAGCTGTTACGCCTGTTCTTATTGGGCCTTTTCCAACTTCTAGCTTTCCATCGCCTTCTATTATGGTTGAATAGCCAACTTCTACACCACTAACATCGGTAATCGCATTATATTTCCCCGTTACTCCAGAGAAAGGAATGCCTAAATCCCTTGCTCTAATCTCATTGGCTAAAGAGTTAGAAGCTATCACTGTCGATATAGATAAAACTATAATATTTAATATTTTCATAACTACTCCTTGTTATACCAAACTAACTCGAAGGTTTAAGATTCTGAACATGAAGATCTAATACGAAAGGGATACATTTTTAACTAGTCGGTATACCCTTTTGTACTATTACCGTAATTATATTATTTAGGTTTGTAATTTATTGTGATATTCCGCTGATATTTAGCCGGGAGTAAGTCCATGATTGGACATTTCACGCAGTTGTGTTTCTCGTCTTGGATAAGCGCCATTGCTTGTGGCGCATAGTCAGAAATCAGTTCTCGACACATACCACATGGAGACACGATGCTAATCTCCCCGTCACCAGAGTGATAAACAGCCACTATAGTATCGATGTCGGCGGAGCCGTATTCTGTCACAGCACGCCCAAGCGCAATGGCTTCTGCGCAAACTGCGATACGACCAACATTTGCTTCAAGATGCACGCCCGTTACAATTTCGCCAGAGCGCAGACGCAGTGCGGCGCCCACAACATGCCAATCCGGTTTGTATCGAGATATGATCGCCGCTTTTGCAGCTTCAATTAGGGAAACATCTTGTTCTTCAAGAACGACGTTTTCGTTATTTGGAATCATTATTATTTCTCGCATTATTTCTAATTAACTTGAGTTATAGATAAAAGATAATATTGAGTGCTTGTTCTAAGATTATAACTTTCGACCAAGAAAAAACCGATCTTAATAAAGACATCGACAACACCGCCAAGGCTATTATTGATCCTTTCTGTCTTCATGTTTGTGGTATACCTACAAAGATCACATAAAACTTAAAAAAATAGTGAAAATTTGTATTCTCAATATTGAATAAGGACCAAGATCAATAATAATGAATGAGATAAGATAATGGACATTGCTATACCCGTCGTCTTTCAAGCTGCCTCTTTGTTGGTTGCACTCACTCACCCCGGTAACAGAGTTATCTATGCTCCCGGGGATTCGTTCCCTTGCCGTCGCGATGCAACTTGAAATCCATAGGGTATATACCGATTTTATATAAAACATATGCTCCCGGGGATTCGCTCCCTTGCCGCCGCGATGCATCTTGAAATCCATAGGGTATAAATATGGATACTTTTTACTATATCAGGCTTTACTTGTGGCTTGAGGTATGATTAAAGCCAGCACATTTTAATAATTAATTGTAGAGAAGTTAGTAAATGCATAATTACATCGGAATTTGTGTGGTCTCTCAGTCCCAAATCGTGAGCCAAGGAGTGAAAGAAGCGATTAACAAGTTGGAATTGTCAATTGCTGCTGAATCTGATCATGGTGAAGTCTGTAAACTTAATTCAACAGTTTCAGTTGATCTTATTATGACGTACTTGCTTCAGCAAGCTAGAAGATATTTACTTTTCTATCAGAAAAAGCATCAATTTTCTTTTCATGTCATGACCTATGAAACACTGGATGACGCTCTGGCTGATATCGCACTGCATCCAGACAGAACACTCGATTTGGTCATTGCTGATGATCTGTTTTTACAATATGGACATTACGAGCGGGTCAGTCATCAGTTTTTCCGATTGTTTGAGGCGAATCCTGGGAAATTGTCACCCTATTCTTTCCTGCTCTCTTTATCAGAGATGATTCCTGGTAGTGCACGGGTACAAGTGATGGATTCAGTGACACTCAATATTTGGCAGCCAGATCCGCTTGTTTGGGAGATACAGGTGCTAAAAAACCTAATGAATCATTTGGATAGCACTTATATTAATCCATTACTTGTTAGAGCGACGACTTCTAAAGTAACAATATCATCAATGGCACAGTTTATTCATGATTATATGGAGTACCACTTCCAGGAGCGTTGGGACTTCCACTACTATACTGGGTCGGTGATCTCCGGGTTTATCGATTCCATGCTTCGTTTGTGTGATGGTACATCTACCCTGTGTGAAAGTGGGCCGAATGAGCACAGCTTGGCAGTTTCTGCGCTTTGTGGCTGGCAGTTCTATCAGCGTGGTTATGTAATTGCGGTAACTTCCGGCATGATCGATGAGTTTCGCGGCACACTATACAACCTGAAACGTGCTCATGCGCCAGGCATCATCATTTGTGCAGATAGTCCTAGAAATAGTTGGTTCCCATTTCAAGGTACGATGCATAGAGATTATGATAGTAAGAAGTCGATTGAGGCAAAAGGAATTCCGTGCGTTTATATCGATGATCAATTGAACTTGCCTGAGCGGTTAAATGAGGCAATAGATTTATTACATGCTCAACCCGGCCCAGTGTTTATTCTTGCGACCCAATCAGTTTTGGAATGTACACTGAAACCTGGGCAGCTACCCCACCCGAGTCAGTGGAGCCTTTTGGTTCCGCAGATTGAGGGTAATGAAGCATCCGTTATGGATGCAGTGATGTCTCTGATCAACCATGACAAGCGTCGTATACTGTGGCAATGTTGTCATTTAACGGATCATGAACGTGAGCTGATTTATCTAATTGCTGAAAAAGCAGGGATAGCGTTAGTAGATACGATAGTATCTCCGGGGGCGGTCAGTGATTACTACCAGCAAAAGCCTGTTAGTAATTATATTGGAACTCTGGCGGTTTACGGCTTTAGCAGCAAAGTATTTCATTACCTACATGAAGGGCAGCAGCTTGCTAATCCTGAAAGCCAGAGTATTTTTTTCCTTAAAAGTAAAGTCGATGAAGTATCCTCGCCATTTTCCGTCAGTAAACTTAAAAATAAATGTCATATTATTCAGGTGAATTGTCGTTTAGAGCATATGTCGCCTTACACTGATCTGGCGGTACATAGCTATTTACTTTCGTTCTTAAAAACTGTTCTTGCTCGACTTAATGTGGATGAAAAGGTACTTGCTTATCGTCGTCGCGAACTGGAGCGAGTTCAGAATTACCCTAACACCACCCCGATAGATTGGTTGCCACAGGTGCCGATGTCGCCCAATTACTTTTATGCCCATTTAGGGAAGCAGTTGCATAATCTGATTAGTGAGCAGGGGTTTGTCTATACCGGGGTTTATGATGTAGGGAAGTGTGGAATCGGGGCGATGCGGAATTTACCGAAAACAGGGAAAGGGTTTTCAGGTTGGTATGGTCGGGCACTGATGGGGGATGCGTTGATGTCATTGCCTTATTTGGCTCGTACATCATCCCAGAATATTCTGGCATTTATTGGTGATGGCGCCAGAGATTTAATCCCAAACATTGAGTCCCATGTTGAACGAGCATTGATGCAAAATCCTCATCGGCAGAAGATCAATATTTCTGTGTTTTATCTTTGCAATGGCATGCTGTCGATGATTCGATCATATATCGATATGCGAAGTGCGACAAATAATACAAAACAGACCTTTCTTGCTGCATCGTCGCGTAATTTGTCTTTGTTTACTGCTTCTAATGTCCAGATTATCCCTGACGTACATGCAACAACACAGGTAATTCGTGAGCGTTGGACAACATTTGACGCAACCTATTGTGAAACCATGTTAACCACCCCTCAAACCATTTATTTTATCGATGTCATGCTCTCACATGACTCCGATGGGGATGGGATGGTCCTGTTCTCTGAAGCCGCATGGCAGCGTGCCAATATAATAAGGAAGGATTGAAATTTAAAAAGCCCAAGAGTGGCTGTACTTTTGGGCTTTACTCTAAACCTTTGAGTTTAGCAATATTGAAGATCTTATGGGTACATACTTTCCTTAGTTAATGTAATGCAATACTTCTCCAACAGCATCAAAAAGACGATCCAAATCAGCCCGTTCAGCATTGAACATAGGCCCGAATTGCAGCGTATCACCGCTAAAGCGTACGTAAAAACCCGCTTTCCAAAGTATCATGCTGGCATCAAAAGGACGTACAGCGGCGTCACCGTCACGGGCAGCCAATTCAATTGCCCCCACCAAGCCACAGTTGCGGATATCAGTCACATTTGGGCAATTTGCGAGAGAATGAAGGGCCATTTCAAAATGAGGAGCAAGTTCAGCAGAGCGCTGGATAAGGTGGTCTTTATCTAGCAGATCCAAGGTTGCCAACCCGGCGGCACAAGCTACCGGATGTGCCGAATAGGTATAACCATGATTAAACTCCACAAGGTGTTCTGGTAGTGGCTGAGACATAAAGGCTTCATAAATTTCACTGCTTGCCACTACGCCTCCCAGAGGAATGGAGCCATTGGTAATTTGTTTGGCAAAATTAAGCATATCTGGCGTCACACCAAAATATTCAGCACCAGTCCAGCGCCCCATGCGACCAAAGCCAGTAATAACTTCATCAAAAATCAACAAAATATTATGTTGATCACAAATTTCACGCAGACGTTGTAGATACCCTTTGGGCGGAATGATCGCACCGGCGGAACCGGCCACCGGCTCGACAATCACTGCCGCGATATTGGAGGCATCATGCAGTTCGATCAGCTTGAGCATCTCGTTGGCCAATTCCACGCCGCCGGTTTTTGCCATACCTGGCGTAAATGCCATATTGGCCTGTAGCGTATGGGATAAGTGATCTACGTCCATCAACTGTCCGAACATTTTGCGATTGCCGCCAATCCCGCCCAAACTGGTACCTGCAATATTGACGCCATGATAACCACGTGCACGGCCAATCAGTTTGGTTTTCGTGGGTTGGCCTTTCACACGCCAGTAGGCTTGCGCCATTTTGACTGAGGTGTCTAAAGTCTCAGAACCTGAGCTGGTGAAAAAGACGTGATTGAGATCACCAGGTGTTAAATTGGCAATTTTTTCTGCCAGTTGAAACGATAAGGGATGACCGCACTGAAAGCCTGGTGAGTAATCGAGGGTACTCAATTGAGCAGCGACAGCTTTTTGAATTTCTGTCCGGGTATGGCCTGCGCCACAGGTCCAAAGACCGGACAGACTGTCATAAATTTTTCGCCCCTTATGGTCCTTTAGCCAGTGTCCTTCGGCAGCCACGATAAGACGTGGATCGCGTTGGAAATTGCGGTTGGCACTAAATGGCATCCAATGAGATTTTAGGTTTAACGATTCAGAAAAACAGGTTTCAGACATAGCTAAGTTCCTCTCATAAAAGTAAAATTTGAGTTTAGTTCAAGCTTCCTGTTTTCGCCAACAATAACTGTTTCTTATAGATTACAAACAGATTATTTAAGTTTATTCTGTAAAAATGTTGGATATATTTAACTATGTATTTGAATCCTTTATCTTTATCCGAAAATTCAACTTAATTTTTTTATAAAGTGGTCTGCTTACCTAGTCTTTTACTTGCCAGTTCATACGCTTCGCTCCGTTCGCGTTTACCGACGGCTACCACAGCGATAATCAACACATTATCCATGACCTCATAAACCAAACGAAAACCAGAAGCACGTAATTTTATTTTGTAGCAATTCGGCATGCCTCGAAGTTTAGCGGATGGAATATGAGGTTCAACACAACACTTTTTCAGCTTCTTAGCAAATTGTTGTTGGATTGATTTATCAAGTTTTTTCCACTCTTTAAAAGCATCTTCCCTGAATTTTACGCTATAGGTCATAGATAATTATCCAGATCTACATCAACCAATGCCTGTTCTTTACGCTCATTTACCAGTCGAATAAGCTCTTGATCATCTAAAGCATCAAGTATCTGTTCGTAGAGTCTCGCAGGAATACAATAAAACACCGGTTGGTTACGATTTAGGATTGCGACAGGGTATCCAGCTCCAGAGTTTACGGTCGCCATAGGATTCTTTTTTAGTTCACTAACACTTGCGCTAATATCTGACAGAATTATGTTAGCCATAGAAACACTCCAAAAGATTTGTTAATAGGTCTTATAGTAGCTCCCTTTGTTGAGAAAAGAAACGCAAAAGACCACTTAACAGGTCTTGTTTTTTCCGATGTTCCTTTTTTTATTCATTTATTCCTGACTACGATGAAAAGTCCCGTTTTTTCTGAGAAGTATCATCTGTTATTGGGCCCAATTTGATAAAAATTGGGCCGATAATGTTCTGGTAGCTAAGCATCAATGGAAATATCAGTGATAGGTATACATTGACAAGTAAGGCACATCCCTTGATCGGAAGGTTCTACATCATTTAGATGTTGCACTTCGCCATTTTTTAATTTCACAGCACAACTTTCACACTGTCCAACCCGGCATCCACTTGCCATCTTAATACCATTTTTTTCGCTAAAATTAAGGAGTGTCCCTTTGTCAGGAGACCATTCGAGAAAAACGCCAGATTTTTCAAACTTAACTGTAAAACTCTTCCCATCTTTAATTTTTACCGGAGTTAGCGATCGGAACACCTCTTTATAGATATCAAAAGGTGGAACTCCTAGAGTGAGTAAACCTTCTTCGAAAGTTTTCATCATAGGAGCCGGGCCACACATATAAAAACGAGCTTGCTGTTTGATCAATGTTTCAGGAATGGCATTCGCAGTAATATATCCATGATGCTGGTAATTAATACCCTCAATATCCACTGGCAGCGGATTACTGTAATAGTTGATTACCTTCAACTGCTTAATTTTTGACTCAAGTTCTTTTAGCCTTTTAGAAAAGGCATGTGTATTGCTGTTTTGATTAGCATACAGCAATAAGAGTTCAGGCTTTTCACCGTTAGCTGGAAGAGATTCAAGGTAACTTATGAATGGAGTAATACCAATTCCTCCTGCCAACATAACAACAGGTTGCTTAGCATTAAGCGGAATAATAAAGTTTCCTCCCGGAGGCGTCAGACTCACTTCGGCTCCGGCTACCAGCGCCCTGTTAATATATGAAGACATGACGCCTTCAAAAGTTTCTCCGTTAGAAGTTATGCCTTTCTGATGCCGTACGGAGATACTGTAACTCTTTCTACCCGCCAGTGTTGCCATTCCTGTCAAGGAATAGGCCCTGATAACAGGGTCATCCTGCCCAGGTATGGAAACTTGTACTGTGATATATTGGCCAGGTTCATAATCGGGCAGCATTGTTCCATCTTGTGACTCAAAAATAACGGTTTTAACACCCTTAGCCTCGGGTTTTGTATCTACAACCCGAAATGCCTTACGGCCCTGCCACGGCCTTCTCTCCGGGTTGATATCTTCTGCGAGTTTAATATCACAGCGGAATGAACGGAGCGGAGAAGCGCCGCTGATAGGATCGCAAGAGTCGTCAGAAATAAGCGCATTATAGTTACTGCTGTTTTTGCCTATAACGGGAAAACCCTCTTTCCCATAATCGGGACACGCTTGCCACCAACCAAACTCAGCAATTATCGTATCGTAAGAGATATTATTATCTAACGATGCTTTAAAACGTGCCTTGCCGTTGCGGGTGATAACCTCAACCCAATCTCCATTGTTAATACCTTTCTTTTCAGCCAATCTACTGTTTATCTCAAGCTTCGGATAAGGTGATTTTTTCCGCAGACTGGTTAAGCTTCTCTGTTGGCTATGACAATAGAAACCATTTTTTACTGAGGTCAGCCGATAAGGGAAATGTGGCTCAGAGTTTAAATTCTCTTTTGGTTCATCATATATCGGTAGTGGTGGATAACCATGCCGCCACAATTTCTCAGAATAGATTTCAACCATTCCTGTTTCGGTATCAAAACCTTTAACTGTGTTCTTAACAGGATCGATTCTTGCGTATTTCCTATCATGCTGAATTAATGGAATTGAAATTCCTTCCGGCTTTTCTCTTAACGCCGCTACGGTCAAACCAATGGGCTCAAGAATATAATTCCATCCCGCTTCAACGCTGCCGTTAAAAAATATATCATCCATGCCTAAGCGACAGGCCAAGTCGAAGACAATTTCATTATCTGACCGGCTTTTTCCCCGAGGGGAAATCATTTTTTGCCTTAATTGAACGAGTTCTTCTGCCTCGGCTGAAATCTCAAATCCTACACGTAGCCCTTCTCTCTCCCAAGGCGTATTCACGGGTAGTAAGATGTCAGCATAATGTGCTGTAGGCGTTTCAAAGAGATCACAATGAACATGAAATTCAAGCTGTTTTAGCGCATCTATCCCAATCTTGGCGTCAGCATGAGATGACAACATATTGGTACCAAATACCATCATAGCTCTAATCGGGTAAGGCCGTTTGTGCAAGATTGCTTGATACAGATCCTGTGATGCTACCCAACCATCTAAAGGCGGCCCCAACGGTTTTTCCTTAAAGCCAAGGGCTTTTTCTTGTTGTTCCTTCGGCATAAGCCTGCGGGCATTCACAGCATTGACTGGATGCTTATTGTACACTCTGTTGCTTCCATGTGTGTCAAAACACCCGGTTAATGCGTACAGCACGGCAATTGCTAGTTCAGTCTGGGTTGCATTGGTATGTTGAGCTACACCAGTCCAGGAATGATAAGCAATTCGTTTGGAAGACATAACCAAATCTGCGGCATATATGAGCTTTTCTTTGGTTATGCCGGTGATTTTTTCTACATATTTAGGTGTGTATGATTGACACTCATCTATAAGTCGCTGGAATGCAGATTTGCATGGTATTTTTTTATTTACATCTTCCGCAGAATTAATCGAAAATTCGCCTAATAAAGCGTAATTATTATTTTCATCACATGGCTCATTTTCGTGAATATCATATGGTAGCGGAGACTGAGTTATGTTATTCCAGACAACATATCTGTTTTTCTTAGCTGAAATGTTTATATCTTTTTCTCTCAAGAAAAGACCATTATCATTTCGTACCAACAATGAGGCATTCGTCCATCGTGCTACAAACGTCTGATCATATCCTCTTCGATTTATGATGATATTTATGAGCCCGAGGGCTAACGCGGCATCCGTCCCAGGATTGATGTTGAGCCAATTATCAGATTCTTTAGCAAGAGCCGTATATCTAGGATCTACAACGATAAGTTTGGCCCCTGCATTTCTTCCCGCACCAAGAGCTTCCGCTTGCGCAAGCCATGTATTTGTTGGGTTGTGCCCCCATAAAATGATTAACTCGGCATTTCTGTAATCAGCCACAGGAATACTGCATCCAAAGGTAAACTTATGCGCCTCGTCTTTATGCCAGTTACACACCTCTGTACTATTGCAGACATTTGGGCTGCCGAAATTTCGGATGAAGCGATCTATCCATTCAAGGCTATCGCTAAGAGGTGTTCCACTTGGTGAGGTAACTGAGAAAGCAACCGATTCTGCACCAGACTCAGCCTTATAGAAAGCCAGTTTCTCAGCAACATACTTCAACGCTTCATCCCAAGTGATTTTCTCCCAGCCTGGATCGGCATCGCCTTTGGGATTTGTCCTACGAAGAGGATAAAGAATCCGGTTAGGACTATGGGCCAATTCTGGTGCAGCTTTACCCTTCATGCACATGGCGTTGCCGGTCGGGTGTTTTGGGTTCTGCTGGATTTTTATCAATGTATCGTTACGAACTTCGTTGATAGTGCCACATCTTGATCTACAGAGAGTACAAAACCCTTCTTTAAACTCGCTCTTCATAAGATAACCTCATATAGCTTCACAAAATGTTTGCTTCACGGTTTTTACGGATGGTTGATACCAGTACGTATTACTGGCTCCCTGTTAATTAACCAAAGGATTAACAACGTAATGGTTCATAATTTCTATATTTTTCTCGTAATAGAGAATTAAATGAACAATTTCACACATATAAAGTTTTTGAATTTTCTATACCTGACTTAACACATTGAACTAATGCATATTAATGTTACTTATTTGCATTGTTTTTGCTGTATCTGGGACATAAACAACTTCTTCATTTATCCCCTCTTCTGCTTTGATGATTTCGGTGTAATATTGAGATGCTTGGTCAATTGTAAATATTGTATTAGGCGACCAGACCATCATCCCACTATACCCATTATTGATGACCGAGCGGGTAATATTCTGCACTGTGGATACCGAATTCTTTGCGGGGGAGACACCTAGTAACAAATTTTCCTTCTTCATCCCAAAGTTAACGTACGGAACCAACTTACTGGCACTGGCGTTGGTGTAAGTCATCTCGTAACCTGCATCCAGTAAATTTGCTATGTTTGTCGGTTCCCTGAAGTAGATATAATCTGACCACAGGGCTTTGGTCAGTACCTTTTGGGCAAATTGTGGATGGCTTTTAATCGCATCCGCTACCCAATAGAAGGATTGGCGATTACCGTAGCATGTTGAATATTCATCATCGATGTTGATTCCATCCAGCCCGTATTTAACGACATCATTTACCATTTCATTGGCAAGTTTTGTTGCCGTTGCTTTACTCATATTACATGACCAACCTGCATTTTGATGATTGCCCAGATAGGATAATTGAACTCTGATGCCCTTTTTTTGCAAATTCCGTACTAGGGAAATATTGTCTTTGAGGATCGAACTTATTTCATCGTTGTAAAATAGTACGGGGATATTAGAGATGCTGCTATTAATGTTAGCTGCGAATAATATAACATCGGAAAAAAATGGTTTTTCAGTTCGTTTCACAACAAAATTACCGATATCCTTGACATGTTGCGGTGAAGGATTGCTCAGAAATGTAATATTATTTGCTGCAAGAGATTGATTTGTTGCAAAGGTAACGATAAGTACAACTTTCAATAAATTGATATTTTTTAAGATCATAAATAAACCTCTTATCTGACTGAGGAACAAATACGCTATAAAATTTCAATGATTATGCAAGGCTCTTCAGAGCATTTCGAAATCCCTTTTCGCATCATGATTTCAGTAAGTCTGCCAATTGCCTGCGAAACGGACATGTTACCTTTCTTCAGTTAAGGTTTATCTGTTGTTATCAAACCAGTGACGGGGAGACGATGTTCCCAGATTGAGGTAGTTCAGGTGTTGTGGAACATTTAAAATAGATCATAAGGTTATAGGTAATTATCTAAATCTACATTAACCAATGCCTGTTCTCTACGCTCATTTACCAATCGAATAAGCTCTTGATCGTCCAAAGCATCTTAGCAAGGACATGACCAGATTCGCTTGTTCAGCGGCATTTCCGGCATTTGTAGATATCAATTCAGTCAGGAGATGTCGGAATAAAGCCCTTTGGGCTTTTCGCCTGATATCCCCGGCGGTTTTTGCTAAACAGCCTTTGACTTCATCTCAATATATCTACTCTTAATTCTCCTTCTCTTCATTATTCAGTTAAATCAAATGAATTTCATATTAAGTTCTTCGGATGTTACTTAATGCCATTGGGTCAATGCTGAGGTTTGATTATTAGTAACTTGGGGAATATCGCTCCCATATTAAGGTACTAACTCTCCCCAGTTTAAGTTAAAGTAAATTAAAACAATAAATTATGAATTTCATGGATTTGTGCATCAAATTAAAACTATTGAACCTAACTTTCCTACCAATTACCCTTCTTCTCACCAAAAAAATAATGCAATTACGTTTTCTTATTTGGATCTCGTGGTTTCATATAAAGGAGGATTTATGAAATTTCCCCATTTGTTTAATCCATTAAAAATAGGTGCTATTACTACGCCCAATCGTATTTTCATGGCGCCACTCACTCGCTTACGAAATACTGAACCCGGCGATATTCCTACGCCAATGATGGCTGAATATTATCGTCAACGTGCCAGTGCTGGATTGATCATCACTGAGGCGACACAGGTTTCATTCCAGGCAAAAGGTTATTCAGGTGCACCGGGGTTGCATACTCCTGAACAGATAAGTGCTTGGAAAAAAATTAATGAAGGAATTCATCAGGCTGGTGGTCTTAGTAACGTACAACTATGGCATACGGGGCGAATGTCTCACACTTCTCTCCAGCCGGAACAACTGGCTCCTGTAGCACCTTCTGCGATATCGGCTAATGCGCGGACTTCGGTACGAGACACAGAAGGTAATGTAATTCGAGTCAGCACCTCTAAGCCACGTGCCTTGGAGAGAGATGAAATTCATCAGATCGTCAATGACTTCCGTCAGGCAGCCATCAATGCACAAGAAGCTAACTTTGACATGATGGAAATCCATGCTGCACATGGTTATCTTATTCATCAGTTCTTGTCTCCTTCTGCTAATCAGCGTGATGATGAATATGGTGGCAGTATTGAAAATCGTGCACGCTTTGCCTTGGAAGTAGTGGATGCTGCTATTGAAAGTTGGAGTTCTGATCGGATTGGCATCCGCATCTATCCATTAGGACCATATAATGGTCTAAGTCATTATGAAGATGAGGAGAAAGCCGCGCTTTACCTGATCCGCGAGTTGGCAAGACGCAATCTGGCTTATCTACACATTTCCGAACCTGATTGGGCTGGAGGAGAGCCTTTCAGTGAAGCATTTCGTCAAACGATTCGAGAAGTTTATCCTGGTGTGATTGTTGCGGCAGGCGCCTATACTGCCGAGAAAGCGGAGAAATTGATTGAAAAGGGATTAATCGATGCAGTGGCATTCGGACGAAACTTTATTGCTAATCCTGACTTAGTTGAGCGCTTGCGAATTGATGCGCCCCTGAACGAGCCGCGCCCAGAGTTCTTCTATGCTAATGGCCCCGAAGGGTACATTGACTATCCTACCTTAGAGCAGTTAAGCGCGTGATCATACTGTGCGCTTTAATGGCGGTGATAATCACTGCCACTAAAGCGCTTTCACCTGCTACTCCCAAGGCACACCGTCTTCCCAACTCTCTACCAATAGGTCAATAAATCCTCGAATGCGAGGGGAAAGATGCTTTTTACTTGGATAAATGATTCGGATGGGATCAGGTTTAACATGATAATTTTCTAATACAGGGACAAGTTTACCGTCACTAAGATCTTGACCAACGACGTAGTTAGGCAGATGAATGAGCCCAAACCCTGCCAATGCTGATTCGAGCATAGTTTCCGCACTATCTATGTTTAGCCGCCCCGGACCTTCGAAAATGTAAGTTCCTTCCGTGGTCTCAAAGCGCCAGGAACGGCGTTTATCCGCACTCAGGAAGAAAATCGTGTCATGTGTATGCAACGCCTGTGGCGTTTCAGGTACACCTCGCCGGGACAAATAATCTGGTGACGCACAGGTAATCATTCGTTGAGTAGCGATGGTACGTGTAAGGATACGAGAATCATCTTTCGGTTCACCAATGCGGATGGCAATATCGAACCCTTCCTCGATCAAGTCAACATAACGATCAGTAAAGGCAATATCTGCCTGTAGTTCTGGCCAGCGTTTCAGGAAAGTTTCTAGCAAGGAAAGAATGTGGCGCTTCCCTAAGGAGATCGGTGCGGTTAATTTCAGGGTCCCGGTCGGGTTTACCCTGCGCATCGCCATCGTATTATCCACTTCTTCGAGGTCTTCAAGAATCTGGCGACAGCGTTCGAACATAATACGTCCTTCATCTGTCAGGCCAAGCCGCCGCGTTGTTCGGTTCAGCAATCTTACGCCTAAGCGGGTCTCCAGACGCACAATGCTCTTACCAATAGCGGAGCGAGTAAGCCCCAAAGAACCTGCCGCTTGTGTATAACTTCCGGCCCGTACCGCAGCAACAAAAGCTGCAATATCGCCGATTCTGTTCAATTCCATTTGTGCTCCTAAAACGTTCTGAGAATGGGTTGTTCGTTGTATAACTTTATTTTTTGAATGATATGCTAAATCTGGTTCTTCCACCGAGAAGAGTTGCCCTGGAAATTGTTATTGCGAAAACGTATCAGATTCTGCTTAAAACAGTTGCGTTACGTTTATTTCGTTTAATGTGCTAAATCAAAATGAATGACTAACAGGTGCAACATGATTACTTCCACTTTCTCTGATGTAAATCTTCCAGCTAAACGCGAAAGTGAAATAGCTGGAAAGGGGTTGCGTGAACTTTCAGCGTTCCTTTCGACAAAACTTGAAACTCAGCAGATTTCAATTATGAGTGATGATCATAAATCTCATCAAATTGAAGTGCCTACGTCTGCGCTTACTATGTTAGTGCAAATCTTGAGTGAACTCGCTTCAGGTAATGCAGTGCAAATTGTTCCTGTTCATGCAGAGCTAACTACTCAAGAAGCTGCAAACATATTGAATGTATCGCGGCCTCATATGGTTAAGCTTCTGGAAGATGGTTGTCTTCCTTTCCATAAAACAGGCCGACATCGGCGTATTCGTTTTGCTGATCTGATGGAATATAAAAAGCAGCGTAATGCTGAGAGTATGGAGGCTATGAAAGCATTAGCTAATCAGGCTCAGGAATTAGGGATTTACTAATTTCCCCGTCGGCCAAGCATGGGATGTCGTGCAAGATTGGATGCTGCATCACTAAACTGTTCATCCATTCTGGCTGCCGCATATGAATTATCGGCTGCGATGTAGTCCTACACGTCAGCTCGGTCTTGCTTCGTTTCGGGTGTCCAGATAACTTTCACGCTTGGTCCACCACATTGGAGAGCGTAAAAAAGTCTGGGGCACTTTTTTACGCTCTCCATCTCCTGCTGTCACCATGTCACGGCGTTTGCTGCGCCGCGTGTTTCACTCGCAAAATTTCGACGGTGCGCGCCTCGTCCAGCACGCGATAAAAAATAATGTAGTTCCGATGCGCGACCAGCTCGCGCACATAATCCGGCAGGCCGGGCCGCCCGGTGCGGCCAAGCTCCGGGTGCTGCGCAAGCGGCAAGGTCTTGTCGCGTAGCTCCTGACCGAAGCTGCGCGCCCTGGTCGGGTTGTCTTTGCCTATGTATCGAACAATGGCGCGCAAATCCTCGCGGGCCTTCGGTCGCCACTCGATGCGGTAAGGGGTCTTTGCCTTCGCCATAAATCAGCCAGCCGCGCTCAAGCGCGCTTCCTTTTGGCGGGCTTGTGTTCGGCGGCCAAGGCGGCAATATCGGCGTCCATCTCGGCCATAACCTCATCGTGTGAAAGATTCGGGCGCGGGTCGTCGATAGCATCCTGAATCTCGGCAGCCAGCCACTCCGAGTAGGCGGCGGCTTGGTGGGCCTTACGCATTGCCTCGGCCCGGCCACGATTGCCGGCGGTTTCTTCTTTCTCGTCCGGGTTCCACTCACTGGCGTCGAACTGGCCGATGGTGATGCCTACGTCGCGCAACACGTTCAGGGCGGCAATGGGGTTGCCGAAACGGCGCGGCTCTTGGCTGCGGGCCTTCGCCAGCAAAGCGGCGGCACCGCTGCGGGTTGCGATCTGCACAAGGAAGATTCCGCCCTGCCCTTTCAGGGTCACACCTTCCACGCCGCCGGCATCGCTTGCGGCGCGTAGCTGCTCAATGGTCATGCTTTGCATGATTCACTCCTTATAGGGTGATGAAAGTAACAGGGTTGATTGTGCATGTTTTCTAGGAAACGCGCAATCACCTAGACAAAAAAGGTTGGACAAAATTTAATGGACATTTAGGGGTAGTGACCGGGTAGCTGGTCACTACCCCACATTGGCACGCCGTGCGGCAAACTCGGCTTCGACCTCATCATTAGATTGGCCCAAGCCAGCACGCATTGAGGCTCGCCCGGCTTCTACCTTGTGACACAGGAATTTATTGTATTCTCGTTCCTCACGTTGGCGTTGAATAAATTTGGCACGTAGTTCAGGTTCTAATTTCATCGTAAAAACAGCTTGTTTCGTCATGATCTGACTTTCCAACATTAATTATTCTGTACCAATAAGATATGTATAATCTCATTACTCTACGCGATTTTGCTTGTCGGAAAACAGATGTTTTCCGACAAAATAAGCGGCCTTTCTGAATTATCTAATGAGCAATTTTACGTAAGATATTGTGCATATTAGGGCTGATAATTTTTTTAAATTGTGATGGTGCCATTGATACAAGTTACAGCACTGCCGCCGACAAAAATCTTACCATCTGCATGGCTAAGCCATACACTTCCCTGACGGCCAAGTTTTTTGCCTTGTGATGAATGAACCATTTTATCGTCAATCATTGCTACTTTGTGGTGGCGCATAAATGCAGCAACACTGCCGTTTCCACTACCGCAAACTGGGTCTTCGTTGACACCGCATGATGGGGCGAAAGAGCGTACTTCAATATCAGCCTCTGCTCCTTCATGGTAGGCGCCATACAGACAAACCCCGGTTATGTTCATTTGCGTGTCATGCTCGCACAACCTGGCATAATCAGGTTCTGCTGCCAGCACGGCTTCTGCTCCCGTAGTATGGGCGACAATCCAGCGAGCTCCCACGTCAATAAGTGCTGGTGTTAGTGCGCGATCTAACTGGCAACCCAGAATGCTTTCGAGGCGATCTATTTGCTCGGCGCTAAGCAATGTGATGGCTGGTTCTGGTAGTTCAAAAGTGATTAATTTCCGACCTTCTTCCGTTTCGGTAACGTTCAATGTAATCAATCCCGCCCCGCATTCCTGCACAATACGCCCTTCTCTCGCCTGAATTAAACCGGCTTCAAGAAGAGCATGTGCGGTACCGATCGTGGGATGACCGGCAAAAGGAAGTTCACTACCGGGTGTGAAAATCCGTACACGATAATCCGCCAATGGGTTTTCTACGGGAAGGATGAAAGTGGTTTCAGAAAGATTAGTCCAGTTGGCAATGCCCTGCATCTGTATCGGTGAAAGTTCTTGAGCATCCATAACAACGGCGACGGGATTTCCTTTAAAAGGCTGGTGAGTAAATACATCAACCTGCTTAAATGGCACAAGAGACATAAAATTTCCTTTTTATAGTGGCAAAAGTGGTTTATAAGTGTATCAAGGTATATTATTAACATGGTGGTTGATACTAAACAACCACCTACTAAAGTAGGTGGGTTAGTGATTAACGGACTGAAAGTCCGGATACGCGTCGGCTAAACGACGCGTCAATTATCCATCCTGAAATTATCATTCGGATTGGGTTCAAAATGATGTTCTAAATAGCTTTTGATCATTTCCTCCGTTAACTGCCCCCTTCAGCCTTCTCATGATTTCACTTGGCGCTAATGTTGGGGGACTGCTGACGAGTATATGCACGTGATCTTGACTCACAACTCCCTTTAATATTCTGATTTCAAAGGAGCCGCATGTCTGACGGATTAATTCTCGCACTCGACTTGCCACTTCTCCTGTCAGCACTTTGTATCTGTATTTCGTTACCCACACAAAATGGTATTCAATCTGAAATACCGTGTGGCTGCCATATCTGTAATCCATGTTGCACCTCCGGTACAACACAGTATCGGAGCTAAAGCTGACCGGCTAAAGCCGGTGGTTTTAACCTTTCATTTGGAAGAATAAAAAAATAGTTTCGATAAGATATATGTGATGAAACTCAAATAAAACAATTAAATTAAATCCTTTGTGAAATAACATAATACTAATATTAAGATAATTGTGTTTAATTGATTTCAATGAATTAATACTTTTATTGGAAATAATAAATCATGATTAAACTTATCTATACAAATAATAGAGAGCAATGGAAACAAGGATTATCGATCATAAAAACAGACGAAAAAGCCAATTTAATTATCACTAATAAACGAGGCCGAAAACTGGATGGCTTTGGCGGTTGTTTTAATGAGCTTGGCATGAAAGCCTTATTAGATCTAGATAAAGAAAATAGAAAAGTAGTGCTAGATAAATTATTTTCACCGGATGGAGAATGCAAATTAACATTAGCCAGAATGCCGATAGGTGCCAGCGATTATGCGGTTTCTTGGTATAGTTTAAATGAGATTGAAGATGATTATAATATGGCTCATTTTTCAATTCAAAGAGACAAAAAATTATTGATTCCTTATATAAAGGAAGCGTTAAAAAGACAACCAAATTTAAAAATATCCGCCTCGCCGTGGAGCCCTCCGGTATGGCTTAAAACTCATCAAGTCTATAATTTTGGCAGATTAAAGAGTGATGCTCAAAGCCAGGATGCATATGCTTTATATTTTGCAAAATTTATCGAAGAGTATCAGCAAGAAGGTATTTCAATTAATCAAATTCATATCCAGAATGAAGTTGCTGCGGATCAAAAATTCCCTTCTTGTGTATGGAACGGTGAACAATTAAGAGATTTTATAAAAAATTATCTTGGGCCGAAATTCGAACAAAATAATGTAAAAACTGAGATTTGGTTAGGTACTATTAATGCTCCTGAATTCTCTAAAGAAATTGGACGAGATTATGATGATTACGCAAATTGTGTATTACGTGATATAGACACCTATAAATATATAAAAGGCGTTGGTTATCAATGGCAAGGAAAAAATGCCATTCAAAGAACAGTACAAAGCTATCCAGAATTAAAATATTATCAAACTGAAAATGAATGTGGTGATGGTCATAATAGTTGGGAATATGCTCATTATGTGTTTACGCTTTTCAGACATTATTTAACTAATGGTGCTAATGGTTATTTTTACTGGAATATGGTGCTGCATTCTGGGGGAGAAAGTAGTTGGGGTTGGAAACAAAATAGTATGATAAGCATTCCAAAAGGAATAAATAAAGTGATATATAATCCAGAGTATTACGTTATGCGCCATTTTTCTGGTTTAATTTTACCTGATGCGCAGCATGTTGAGTTAGAAGGTAATATGTCAGGAAATGCTGTTGCTTTTGAGAATAAAACGGGCTCTCTTGTGGTGAATATAAATAATTCTTATAAAGAAAAGCAAAAATTAAATATTGGTTATAACAATGATATTTGGTCTATTTATTTGGAACCTGATTCGATTAATTCTATTATATTTAACTAAGAGAACATAACAATCTGGAGTTATCTATGAAGAATAAATTCCCTACCGGCTTTTTATGGGGTGGCGCGGTTGCCGCTAACCAAGTTGAAGGTTATTGGAATCAGGATGGCAAAGGAATGAGTATTGCTGATGTTATGACAAAAGGAGAGCATGGTGTTGATCGTGTCATAACTAATGGTATTGAGGAAAATAAAATCTATCCTAATCATCAAGGTGTGAAATTTTATTCCCATTATGAAGATGATATTGCATTATTTGCAGAAATGGGATTTAAATGTTTTAGGACATCAATTGCTTGGTCAAGAATTTTTCCTCATGGTGATGAATTACACCCTAACGAGGCAGGATTAAAATTTTACGATGATCTTATTGATGAATTGTTGAAATATAATATTGAACCGATTATTACTTTATCTCACTTTGAAATGCCTTATCATTTGGCTAAGAAATATGGCGGTTGGTACAACCGAAAAGTAATAGACTTTTTTATCAATTTTAGCCTGACGGTTATGGCAAGATATAAAAATAAAGTCAAATACTGGATTACATTTAATGAAATTAATAACCAAATAAATTGGCAATATCCACTATTCGGTTATTGTAATTCAGGCGTGATTTACCAGGATCACGACAATCCAGAGCAGGTCATGTATCAAACTATTCATCATCAATTTGTTGCTAGTGCAAAAGTTGTCAAATTAGGTCATGAAATAAATCCTAATTTTAAAATTGGCTGCATGATCCATATGTCGCCATTATATCCAGAGAGCTGTAAGCCAGAAGATGTTTTATATGCACAACAAGCTATGCGCCAGAAATATCTTTTTAGTGATGTTCAGCTTCGTGGGTATTATCCATCTTATATTATTAGGGAATGGGACAGAAAAAATATAGAGCTTCATATTGAAGATGGTGATTTAAATTGGTTACGGGAAGGTTGCGCTGATTATTTGGCAATAAGCTATTATATGAGTAATATCGTTGCTTCATCCACAGAAATGTTAGAAAAAAATAGCCAATCCCTCTCCTTCTTTGAGAAAGGAAAGCTCAATCCCTATTTGAAATCCTCTGAATGGGAATGGCAAATTGATCCTATAGGTATTCGATACAGTTTATCTGAATTATATGAACGTTATCAAAAACCTATTTTTATTGTTGAAAATGGGTTGGGTGCCGTTGATAAATTATCTCAAGATGGTGTTATCAATGATGATTATCGTATTGAATATTTAGAATCGCATCTATCTGAAATTAAAAAATCTATTTTATTCGATGGTGTTGATATCCTCGGTTATACTGTATGGGGATGTATCGATTGTGTCTCTTTTTCAACCGGTGAATATCGTAAACGATATGGGTTTATTTATGTCAATGTTGATGATAATGGCAATGGGGATTTTGTACGTTATAAGAAAAAGAGTTTTTATTGGTATCAGAAAATTATAGAAACGAACGGTGAAGATATCTAATTAAATTAAAAGCTATCCTATTTGATTTGAGGATGGCTTATTAATTTTAAATAGCTAAGTCTTTTTAGTGATTTGATATTTGTCTCGATACTCTTTAGGTGTCATATTATAGTTCCGTTTAAACATAGAGTAAAAATAATGTAAAGAAGAATAGCCACAAACAGTAACAATTTCATTAATTGAAATAGAGGTGTGGATTAAAAGATTTTTTATTTTATCTAACTTTTCATTATGAATAATGGTATGAATTGTTTGACCAAATTCATTTTTAAAACGGTTTTCAAGATTAGAACGAGACATACCAACAGCATCAATAACTTGTTCAACTCTTATCCCTTTACAGGCGTTATGACGAATATAATGCATTGCTTGAATAACCGCGGGGTCGTTTACTGCCCGAAAATCTGTTGATTGCCTTGCAATAACTTTTAAAGGTGGGATTAATTGGCGATGATATTTTTTAGGTGTATAACCTTTAAGAATTTGATGAAGTAATTTTGCTGCCTGGTAGCCCATTTGTTGTGTACCTTGCACCACGGAAGAGAGCTCGGTACGCGAAAGAAAACGGGCTATTTCTTCATTATCTATACCTATAACACAGATTTTATCGGGAATAGGAATATTTAAATGTTCACATGCGGCTAAAATATGTCGAGCTCTGGCATCCGTTACCGCGATAATGCCTGTATTTGGCTGTAAAGTTTGGACCCAATCTTTTACTCTATTTTGTGCGTAAGACCAGTTTTCTGGTGTCATCTCCATCCCTTGATATACCACACCTTGATATTGTTCTTTTTCGACTAATTGTCGGAAAGCGTATTCACGCTCTATTGCCCATCGTTTACCACTTGTCTGAGGTAAACCATAAAATGCAAAACGTTTAATACCTTTATCTTTTAAATGATTAAATGCGCTTTCTATTAAAGCGAAGTTATTCGTCGCAATATAATGAGCCGCAGGATAGTGATTTTCTTGGTGATAAGAGCCGCCGACGCCAATAACAGGAATGTCTACCTGACTGAAAATACGTTGGATTTCTATATCATCAAAATCAGCAATAATTCCATCACTCTGCAAGGTTTTCAAACTATTTAATTTAGTGGTGAAATCTTCCTCAATGAAAATATCCCAATTACATTGACATGTTTGTAAATATTCACCTATCCCTTCTATCACTTGGCGATCATAAGCTTTATTGGCATTAAATAATAGTGTTATATGGTATCGTCTGTTCATCATTGATATCCTTATTGATTTATACAATATTAATCATAAGTATGATTCTATTTTCAAGGTTGAATTAATACCAAATTATGAGATAAATCACACAATTAACAATAATCTTAATGAAGAAATAAAATAACACAATTGAAAATAGCTGTATTGATGAACAAAATTTCATATATACACGTATGTCTATTAGATAGAGGCTGATATGCATCGATATTTTGAGGGAGTGGATAGAATTAGTTACGAAGGTAGACAAAGTAATAATCCATTAGCTTTCCGTCACTACAATCCCGAAGAGATTATTCTAGGCAAAAAGATGAAAGATCATCTGCGTTTTGCCGTCTGCTATTGGCACAGTTTTTGTTGGAATGGTACTGATATGTTTGGTTCTGGGGCATTTGAGCGTTTTTGGCAACAAGGAGGTGATGCCTTAGAATTGGCGAAGCTTAAAGCTGATGTTGCTTTTGAGTTTTTCTACAAATTAAATATTCCTTTTTATTGTTTCCATGATATTGATGTTGCTCCCGAAGGCTGTTCCTTAAAAGAATATATTTATAATTTGGGGGTTATGTCCGATATTCTTGCCGATAAACAAGCAGAAACTGGCGTTAAATTGTTATGGGGAACGGCAAATTGTTTTACACATCCCCGTTATGCTGCCGGTGCATCAACTAATCCAGATCTCAATATTTTTGCTTATGCATCAGCACAAGTATGTCAGGTTATGCAAATAACTAAAAAACTGGGTGGTGAAAATTATGTACTGTGGGGCGGACGTGAAGGCTATGAAAGTTTGCTCAATACAGATTTACGTCAAGAAAGAGAACAAATCGGACGTTTTATGCAAATGGTTGTGGATTACAAATACAAAATTGGTTTTCAGGGGACATTATTAGTTGAACCTAAACCTCAGGAGCCGACTAAGCACCAATATGATTATGATGTGGCGACTGTTTATGGTTTCCTAAAGCAGTTTGGTTTAGAAAATGAAATTAAGGTGAATATTGAAGCTAATCATGCCACATTAGCTGGACACTCCTTTCAGCATGAAGTAGCCACAGCGATTGCATTGGGAATATTTGGTTCTATTGATGCGAATCGCGGGGATGCTCAACTGGGTTGGGATACCGATCAATTTCCAAATAGTGTCGAGGAGAATTCTCTTGTAATGTATGAAATCTTAAAAGCCGGGGGTTTTACAACTGGGGGTTTAAATTTCGATGCAAAAGTTCGCCGTCAGAGTATTGATATTGATGATCTGTTTTATGGGCATATCGGCGCCATCGATACTATGGCTTTATCATTAAAGAGTGCGGTGAAAATATTAGTAGACGGTAAATTAGATGAGTATGTCGCTCAACGTTATTCTGGTTGGAATAGTGAACTAGGTAGAAATATTCTTGAAGGAAAAATGACACTTGATGAAGTGGCTTACTATGCAGAAACATTGGTTCAGGAACCTAAGCATCGAAGTGGACAACAGGAATTACTCGAAAATCTTATTAATCGCTATATTTATGATTAAATTAATTATTGGCTAACAGGCTCAGTATTGGGAACAGTTAAATTAGCACAACACAACATCAAGGGGTTAGTATTCTCGAAAGTCGTTCTTGAAACAATATTCTCAAAATACTACACTATCAGTGAGTTTAAATAACGAGGAACGGCCATGATAACGACACTATCTGTACCTGTTGGCACGATAAAAAGCTTTGGTGCGTTTGGGCCAAAATATGAAGTAGGGAAATTGCTCCGTCCGCTAGACGATGGTGACTGGATGATAGAAGTCGTCTTGGTAGAAACGGGTGAAAAAACCGAATACCGTCTGACCCACATTAACAATGATCCCAAGGCCGCCTGAATGTACGCTATTGCTTTTGATTTAGTGGTCGCTGACACCGAACAACACCACCCTAAAGGAGTATCGCAAGCCTATGCTGAAATCGGTGCAATGCTGGCTCAATAGGTTTTAGACGCGTTCAGGGCAGTCTGTATGTCAGCGAAGACGAAAACATGGCCCAGCTTTTTGTAGCGATCCAATCTCTCAAGGCCCAATCGTGGTTTCCTCCCTCAGTGCGTGACATTCGCGCTTTCAGAATTGAACAATGGTCTGATTTCACTCCTGTGGTTAAAGGTCAGTGAATTATGTTAATTGGCTATGCTCGCGTCTAGATGCAAGAATTTTTTCTGTTTTCTGAGACGCTCCTATTAGCGCTGCTAATTCTTCTTTCTATTTTTCAGTTATTCACTAAATAAAATCCTGTAAGCCAGTACATTTTCTGATTTGTCATAAAATGAATATTTAATCGTGATATGAATACGAATTTTTCTTATCTTTTATGTGAAAATACACATTTTTTTGACAAGTAAAAGGGGATTATGAGATGGCTCACATACAATTAAGAAATGGTGAAATTATTAATCTTACTGAAGCAGAAATAAAAGATTCTCGCGAAGCGAAAGGCGGATATGTATATATGCTTGATAATATAGCGTATAAGCCAATGAATCTAAATAATTCTACTAAAGGTGTTTTTAAAAACTGTGATCGTAGTTATGGCTTGCCAAGCGTGTACTTAGACGTTTTTGATGCTAGATTTTCATTTCAAGGTAGCAATGGTATAGATCGTAATGAGGACGCTACTATTATTAAGATGAAACGAATTGATACCAGTAATAATAGTGGTAATCATTTCTTTCAAATTTCCCACGGTGGTAGAGCGAATCTTAAGAACTTTATTAATAACGAAAGTGATAAAGAAAGGTTAAAAAGAATCTTACGAGCTTTATGTGCAGCTAGGGAATCAAATTTAAAAGATATTCAAGGTTTTTATTCGTCGAGAGGATCTAACCCGATATTGTTCTGTGATATTCATTGTGGTACAACCCCTAACTTAGAAATTGAAGAATTGATTGAATATACTCAAAATAGGATGAAAAATTCCCTTGACGATTAACTGTCGCTAGTCTTATCAGATCTGACAAAGCACTTTGGAAGGTTGAGAGTTACCGGTTTGGATATGGATGTTGAATCCTTATACAAAGCGCAAGAGGTAACTCTCATGTTTTCCCCACAAGATTCGATCTTAGACATCTCCATATCCCAGAATTCCCACATCAATTTACATATGTATGTATATACAGCCTGCTAACATTATATTACTATGATACAAGCGCAATCCGGTAACAAATGTTACATATTGATTTGCTTTTACTCTCTTATTGAATCTAACTTAGATGAGAATGACATGATGACAATATCCCCTTCCCCTAAACCCAACCTTCAACTTGTCTATGTATCTGATATTGAACGTTCGACGGCTTTCTACGAGACGATTTTCAATGCTAAGCCGGTGTTTTCTAGCCCTCGTTATGTGGCATTTGCCGCTGGCGGTGAAGCACTATTTGCTATTTGGTCAGGCGGAACAACGCCGGATGCCTCTACTCCACGGTTCTCTGAGATCGGTATTATGTTGCCATCCGGCGAAGATGTAGATCGCTTATTTGAGGAATGGCGAAAGAAGCCCGATATCAAGATTGTGAAGGAACCCCATACCGAAATCTTTGGTCGTACTTTCCTCGTTGAAGATCCCGATGGTCATATTATCCGGGTATGTCCTTTGGATTAGATGTATTGACTCTTTTCTGCCGTCCTTATATAAAAAAGCTTGCTATAATTACAAGTGTAAAATAACGTGTTTCATACAGGGGTTAACATGCCAGCAACACAAATCAGATTAAAGAAAACAGTGAGCGTGACCGTTGCACCTGAACTGTATCAACAAGCGAGACAGGTAGGGCTTAACTTATCAGCAGTGCTGACTAAAGCATTAATTTCGGAACTGAAAGCCGTTGAGTCTGAACGCTGGAAACGTGAGAATAAGGCAGGAATGGAAGAACTTAATCGTATCACTAACGAACACGGTTTACTGTCTGACAAGTACAGGGTGTTCTGAGATGCAGTATGTTGTTTATCGCAATATTGGCAATTCTGCTTACCCATATCTTCTTGACGTACAGAGTGACATTATTGATATGTTGAATACAAGATTAATGATACCCCTGTTTCTGAAAGAAAATTTTAAAGGCAAAGTTCCTATAAGATTATGTCCAATATTGACAATTGAGGAGAGTGACTACATCGTCATGACTCATGAAATGGCAAGTATCAGAGTATCTATGATCGGTAATGAAGTTATTGATGTCACATCCCACCGGAAACAAATTAAAGATGCTTTGGATTTTCTCATTGATGGATTTTGACTAGTCGAAAAAGTAACGCAACAATGGATGGTATTTGGCTTGTTGCATAGTCGCCATCACGATTTCTTAAAATAACGACTAGGGGACTTCGTTTATGAAGTCCTCTGATAGGTAGTCCTTAATAGTGCTGCACGATAATGATTGCATCATCTGTTACCTTGTAAACCAGACGATGCTCTCGATTAATACGTCTAGACCAATAACCCGACAATTATGTTTTAAAGGTTCTCCATCAAAGGGTTGCCTTTACCATTTCAGTCCAAGATAAAATCATTCTTTCAATAGCCCTTTTTCAATCATTCTCCCTGCTTCCACTTCAGCAATTGCCTGATTTAAATGTGCCGCGTTTTTCGGGCTAGCCATTAAATAGGCTGTTTCTTCGTAGGCTTGAAAATCTTCCAAACGTAGGGCGATCGCTGGCTTGCCATTCTGATGAGTAATCAGAATTGGCTTGTGATTGTCGTTCACTTTATCTAAGGGGCTGGCGAAGTGAGTTCTAAATGCTGAATAGTTTATTGTGTCCATCGTTAATTCCCTCTCCCCCGCTTCCATTATGCTTATAAGTTCATAGTTAATTTTCTTACTTTCCATAGTAACCGGCCTCGTAAGAGTTGATGATTCCCTCAATTAATGCTTTTTTCTTCTTATTTGAAATCTGACTATTGTTGACTTTTTCTGTATGTATTTTTGGTGAAATGAATATTTCTGACATGTTGATTTCTTGAATTAAATTATCACTCTTAAAATAGTTAATTTTTTGCTCAATTTCATGTGAACTAATATTATTCATTTTATCTTTAATTCCCTCTCTATAAAATTGTTCAAAGAATGGGGTCATTAGCTTAATAGAGTTATTTACATGTGTTACAAAATTGGGATCAAAATCATCGTTAGAACGATAAACATAATGTCTGGCTTCCCGTTCATAGGGCGGGAGGTTTGTTGAACAAGAGGTTAAAAATAAGAAAATAGGTAAAAGATATAAAGTGCGCATACAAAATCCTCAGAAATTTTGTTCTAATTAGCAGTTGAATATCCCATCATTGAACGAGAAAACATACCCGAAATATGTCCTCATATCAAATAGATGCTAGATGGATTTTAATGCTAGATAGGGTTTAATGGGAGTCGGCGACTTATGCCTGCTGTCTAGAGGCTCTATGAGTAGATTTAAATAATCATTGGTCGTTTGTTGATCACGCGCTGATTATGTTCTTCGAAAGCATCTGCTAATTTTTTGTTGAAGCGAACCGGTTTAACTAATGCATTAAAGAAGGCTTCGGAATCTCGGTTATTCAAGACGATGTTTTTCAATCGGAGGTTAATCCGGTCCTGTTTGTTGTCTATGATTGTATTCATGGATAAATACCTTCCTTAGGTGTAAATAACATGAGGGCAATGTACGTCAAAATGGTGCCTTTTCCAATTTCTGCGCAATCTGCTGTTGAAAATATTCCGCACGAGTTAATAAAACGGCTATTGTTTTCACATCACACTGTTCACTCTTTTCAATCCGCAAGCAGACACGTATTCCCTGCTGATATTGCATCAGCGCAAAAGCGCCTTTCATACGGTGGGCGTGATGCATGACTTTTTCATGGCATTGTTGGTTTTCCTGCTGCTGCAATTCTGCAATATCTTCCGACATTCCTTGCTGTATTGCACTGAGTAATTGGCGTTCTACAGCTACATCTTGTTGTGACAACGCTTGAATTTCATCGAATTTTAACGTTGCTTTATCATTGACTTGCCGGTAATAACGGGTAATTTCTGCCAGCAATTTGCTTTGCACCAACGGCTTAATTAATACGCCATTCATTCCAGCCTCCAAACAACGGGCCTGTTCGGTAGAAAATGCGTTTGCAGTGCATCCCAGAATAATAAATGGCGGTAATTGCCGTAATCGTTCATGTTTTCTCAGCAATTGAGCCAGTTCGTAACCATTCATCACCGGCATTTGGCAATCTGTCAGCACGATATCGAAATAGCCCTCTTCCACCAGATTCATAGCCTGTTCGCCGCTTTCAGCGAGTACAATACGATGGCCCGATGACGCTAACTGTAATGACAGTACTTGTAAATTGGCAGGTAGATCATCAACTACTAAGATATTCAAGGATTCGTGAAGTTCCACCCCAATATTTTCGACTTTTTCGCTTATCGCCTCCTTTTCAATAACATTGCGCTTAAGCGGTAACATCACGATAACCTGTGCGCCACCACTGGGCGCACCTGTGATTTTCAAGTTGCCGCCCATTAATTCAACCAACTGTACAGAGATAGGTAATCCCAACCCTGTTCCGCCGGTTTTACCACCATTATGTTGTATCACCTGTACATAGGGCAGCAAAACCGCTTCATACATGGTTTCTGGGATGCCGCAACCGGTATCAGCAACCACCAGCGTAATTTCATCCTGGTGACTTTCTGGAATAGGCTGATAGCTAGCGCTGATTTGTACACCGCCCTGCTCGGTAAATTTAATGGCATTGCCCAACAGGTTATTGATGACTTGGGTTACGCGTGTTGCGTCCAGTAGATAATAATATTCAGACGGCAAATCAAACTGATAGGTGAAGAGAAGTTCTTTTTCCTTTGCTCGATGGTTAAATGTTGCCACACAACTTTCCAGAATCGCCCGCAATGATTCCGGCTTGAGATTTAACATCATCCGCCCGGATTCTATCTTGGAGAAATCCAGTACATCACCGATGATTCCTTGCAAAGATATTGCTGCCTGCCAGGCGATATGTAATGGCGTGGATGGCTGAGTTTGCTTTTTTACCTCCAGATCAAGAATACCGATAATGGCTTGCAGCGGAGTGCGAATCTCATGGCTCATGTGGGCCAGAAAATCGGATTTTTCCAGGCTAGCGAGTTCTGCCTTATCACGTTCCTGACGTAGCTCTTGCGCCAGCAATTTACGTTCGGTGACATCAAACCAACCACCAATGATCCCCTGAACAACGCCTTCGGTATTGCTATAACTTTCGAGCCACAAATAAACATCTTTATCTTGTCCCTGAATAACAATGTTGCGATCAGAAAAATGTACAGGAGCTCCTTCCAAACAGCGTAGAAAAATTAGACTGATCTCTTGCTCATCGGTCGGCTTTAAAAAGCATAGGGAAAAAAGACTACGGCCAATCACCTCAGATCCGATAGTGCCCATTTCATGTCGGAAATAGAGGTTAGCCGCCGTGATGCACATGGTCGGATCGCAGACAAACATTGGCGTAGGCATGTTATTAAAGAGTGTTTCCCAGTACGCCAGCAAATCTTGTAAATTGCTTTCCGCAGTTTTACGTCGTCTGATTTGGTGTGCAAGATAACCGCCCCAAAAAATTGAACTTAATGCAATTACAAGCAATGCTCCTCCCCATAACTTCACCCAAGGTGAAATTTTATTATCATAGGAAGCGACATTCCCCATAGATAACCATTTCAAGCGCAATACCCGCAACTCATTAGGTGGCAATGCGTCAATGCTTTTATTTAATATGTCAACCAGTTGAGGATAGGCCGGTATGATGGCGTATTGTTCCGGTTGCAATGAGCCTTTAAAGGACTGAATAGAAATATTGGCGCCATAACGGCTTGCTTGTAGATAATCCGCACTGATCAGGCTATCAAAAGTGGCATCTGCTGCTCCGGCCAGCACCATATCAATACCTTGCGTCACGCTGTCAACTTCCACGACAAAAATCTCTGGATACTGTTTTAATAACGACGAGAGTGCATGGCCGCGCTGAATCGCCACCCGATGGTGTTTAAGTTGTTCAAACTCATAGGGGGCATTACGCTCATTGCGGGTGATCATCACCCACTCCACGGTACCATAGGGATGACTGAAAGAGAGCCAACGACGCCGTTCTGGTGTATTAATCATAGAAGTCATTTGCGCTTCGCCATTTTCTAACAGCTTTTTAATGCCGATTGCGCCATCTGTTGGAATAAAATTAAAGGTGATGCCGCTTTTTTCTCCCAGTAGACGCAAAATATCCACATCTAGTCCAGTGATTTGGCCATTTTTATCTAGAAAGGAATAAGGTGGCGCAGTGCGAGTCAGCGCCACATTGACGACAGGATTTTTTTTAATCCAGGCTTTTTCCTGAGCTGAAAAGATTGCCGCGTCGTTATTACTGCCCAGTGCCAGCCCAGAAATCCAACGTTCGTAAACTTTATTTCTGATGGCATGAGGAATGGATGTCAGAATCAGATTGACGGCTTCAACCATGCCATCACCGTTGTGCCCGAGAAAGTCATACCGTTCCCCTAACGAAAGATCCCGGCGGTAAGTCAATCCGGTAAATGGGCGAAAAGCCAGTAAATAGGCAATCTGGCTTTGCCCGTCCAGATAGGCATCCATTTCACCATCCACAACGGCCTGTATCCCCTCTTGCTGATTTTTTGCTATCACGATGCGACGGTAATGTTTACGTAATTGTTTGATAACACCCGGATCACTGCCTGGCGCGGCCATAATATTCATTTTGGCAAAGGGCATATTCACTTGTTCTTTGCGCATAATCAGGGCGAGTGGTTGTACCAAAATTGGGTAAGTGTCATGTGCTTCATTTCCTGACTGTGATGAGGAGGAATTCGATAACAGTTGGATATCGCCACGTTGCAATGCCTTATAAGCTGATTCCCAGTTGCCAAACAGTCGTACTTCCACTGGCCTTTTTAGCACGGTTTCAATCAAGCGCAGATAATCCGCATAAATCCCTTCCAACTTGCCGTCCCAACGATGGATCACTAATGGCGCACCGATACAGCAGAGAATGCCGACTTTTAATGTTGGAAAGTGTGGAGGAAAAATTCCATGTTCTTTGACGGGAAAAGGTAGAAATTCCTGCGATTCTTGCGTGATATTTGAATAAAACTCCACCGGTAGTCCATTGGCAGGGAGATCTTGCGCGTTGCGGTATTCAAACAGGTTGAGACTCCAGCCAGATAGTGGTAACAGCAATACCAATACGGCAATCCATCGCCATGTTTTGCGCCGGTGCTTCATGGCTTATAGTCCCAATCCAATTTGATGCAAATAATTATAAAGCGCGGCTTCACTGTCTAATCCGAGCTTTTTCATCGCGCTGATTTTTTGTGCGCTGATTGTCTGCTTAGTTCGGTACAAACGCGCGGCGATATCATTCACACTCAACCCTTGTCCCAACAATTTAATTACTTCCAATTCTTTGCTGGTTAGCGTTTTTACAACCTCTTCGTCCGGTGATTCGAGAAATTGTTCACTTAAATAGGGTTCATCACGCCCGGTTGTACTGTATAACCCTTTTACCAATTCATGGGATAAGCTGTTTTTGTTCAAAATCGCTTTCACTCTGTAATCAACCAGTGAAGCAATGATTTTCCGGTCGCTGATCATGGTGATGACCACAATAGGCAAATTCGGATACTGTTCCCGTATCCGGCTAATCATCCTCAGACCGTCAATCTGGTTATGACCCGGCATAATGAAATCCGTAATCAGCATATCCGCTTCTTTTTCCTTGAGTAGAGAGAAAAGCGTGGCGACATCATGGGCTTCCCCCACAATCTGGTAGTTCTCCGGCAATGTTGCCAGTATCGTGCGTAGTCCTAATAAAAATACCGGATGATCGTCGGCAATAATGACTCGTCTGGGCATGAGTTATTTCTCCAGATTATTTTCTATTTACTTTTTCTATTTACTATTTCACGTATCGTTCCTTCAATAAAACCGGCATCTTCTCCTACATGGACGATTAAGGCGATAATGACCAGGTTAAATTCGCCTTTGCCATCGGCAATCCGAACTTTTAGTGTCTGCGGTATTTGCGAGACGGAATTTTTAAGCTGTTCGATTTTATGCCGATCCTCCTGATGTACCCAAGCCATCAATTGCGACCAGGAGGCGGGTGCTTTTCCGCACCGCATCCAGGCAGAACCAGTATGATGCCAATATAGATGCCCGTTGGCGTTTAACCGAAAGCAATTAACTTGTTCTTGATCCAGCATGGCTTTCATTAACAGAAGACGCGCTTTACGCTGATGTAATGCATTGATTATGTTGGATAAGCAGCTACAGCATAACAACGCGGGCAAGGTCAATGCTGTGCTGTACCAGGCTGCTATTTGCACATTTTGTTGGAGATTGGTTGACGGGGATGAGAATGGCCCAAGACCAAAAGTGGTGGCGCTCACGATCTCCACTGTACACAGGGATAAAAAGCTGCTTAATACCAACAGATTACCGCTTAGTGCTAACAGCATTGGTAAACTAAAAGAAAACAGCAGTGCGATCCCTTGCCAGTGTATTTGCCCGGCTTCCGGTGGTGGACTGATGAACAAGGCTGTCATGGCAAATAGGGCTGCCAGCCATAAGCCGTGAATTTTCCAGTCTCCAGTCCAGTTTTTCTCTCGGGTGATGCAGGCGATAACAAAAAGTGTAAGCGGTAAATAGCTCAACACAGCGCCTACGACAATCGGTAATGAAATTGATATATCAGTGGGATAACCAAACAGGTGAAGTATCCACTTCGCGATAAATCGCTCAATGATTCCACTTAACGAACAGAGCGCCGTCAGGCTAATGATCTCCCTTGCCCGCTTCGGCGCCCACATGACTCCGTAAAAAAACTGCCAGATCAGCGCTGTTACCACCAGCGTCATCACATTGATGATGGAGAAGATCAGCGATACGCTTACCGGCCTTCCATACCACTGACTGGCAGTTAACGAGACCAAGGCACTTGTTATTAACCAGACAGGCCAGTATCGTGGCGCTCTGGCGCAAAAAATGCCTTGTAACAAGCCTGCCGGAAACCACACCAATGATGACAGACTCCATACATCCCGTACCTGTAGGCTTAACAGTGCCAGCGCGAAATTGACCAATGTAAAAATAAACCAGAAGATCACTATCTTTTTCATTTTCATCGGGATCTCATTTCGTAACACTGATGTTACATCGTAAGATAATAATAGCAGAGATAAGTGTTTACTACCCTTAGTTGATAATATTAGATGGTGATAGTTTCTTTTGGTCTGATCGTAACTGTACTTGACTCTCTGTAACATCCATCCAAACATCCTGATTTACCGGCGCATCACCTAGCAGCAATTGATCTGATAACAACGGCAGGACGAACTGCGTTAACAGGTTATCAATTTCACGGGCGCCGCTCTCCGCAATCCGGCACTTTTCAGCGATAAAATCCACCAGCGTGTCGCTATAGTGCAATTCACATTGGGTTGATTGACGATAGCGTGCGACAATTTTATTCAGCTTATGGCGCACAATGGCATGCAGAACTTCGCCATGTACCGGCAGATAAGGGATAACCTGTAAACGACCCAAAAATGCCGGCGTAAAAATACGTTGCAGCTCTGGTCGGATAATCTCCTGAATATCTTCCTGAGTGGCCGTGCGATTTTCCCCCTGCTCTGTTACGCCGTGTGTTGCTGCACGCATCACCAAATCTGCTGCCGCATTAGTGGTCAGGATAATCAGCGTATTGCGAAAGTTAATCTGTTGCCCCTCGGCATCTTCCATCATGCCTTTATCGAACACCTGAAAGAACAATTCCAGCACATCGGGGTGAGCTTTCTCCACTTCATCAAGTAGCACGACGCTGTAAGGTTGACGTCGAACCGCTTCGGTCAATACACCACCTTGTCCATAACCGACGTAGCCCGGAGGAGAACCTTTCAGGCCGGAAACCGAATGGGCTTCCTGATATTCCGACATGTTAATCGTGATCAGATGATGTTCACCGCCATACAACTCATGAGCCAGCGCTAAGGCGGTCTCGGTTTTCCCTACACCGGAAGGCCCTGCGAGCATAAATACCCCGGTAGGTTTGACCGGATCGGCCAGTTGTGCTTTAGCAATCCGAATTTGACGCGCTATCTGGCTGAGCGCATGATCTTGCCCCATCACTCGTTGGCCGAGACGGATTTCTAACTGACGCAACACATCACGTTCATTTTCTACCATCCGGCCAAGGGGAATTCCTGTCCAGCCAGCAACAATGTCTGCTACGCAAGCGGCATCAACACAGTCAAAGACATAAGCGTGTTGATGATGGCGCTGATGCAGTTCTGCACGTAACACAGGTAGCCGTTCGTCATGTTCTTCACAAGCGAGGATGTCATTGACCAACTGACGTTGAGCATGATATTCCGGCAAAATTTCTGCCAGTGATACCTGCAATTCAGTCTGACGCTGCGCCAATTTCTGTAGCTGAGTTTCATGGCCGCCTTCGCGTAACAATGCTTCTTGTTCGGCAGCGATGTTTGTCAGCATGGCACGCAGATCTTCAATCGGCGCCGGTTCATCGGTCTGTGAAACGGCAACGCGGGCGCAGGCGCTATCTAACAGACTAACCGATTTATCCGGCAGCTGACGTCCAGTGATATAGCGGTTGGCTAACGTAACCGCTTCCGTGACTGCCTCTGCAAGTACTTTGACGCCATGATGTTTTTCCATTGCTGGTATCATGGCACGCAACATGGCGATTGCCAGCTCTAGCGAAGGCTCTTCGACTTTGATCACTTGGAAACGACGCGCTAACGCTGCGTCTTTTTCAAAGTACTTCTTATATTCAGACCAAGTAGTTGCCGCAATTGCCCGTAATTCGCCACGCGCCAGCGCGGGTTTCAACAGATTAGCCGCATCGTTTTGTCCGGCCTGGCCGCCTGCGCCAATCAACATATGCGCTTCATCGATAAACAGAATCACCGGTGTAGGATACCCCTTCACTTCATCCAATAATTTTTGCAAACGGCTTTCAAACTCGCCTTTTACGCTGGCGCCCGCTTGTAACAGTCCCATATCCAGGGTAAATAACTCAGCCTGCGCCAAAACTTTTGGTACACGGCCCTCAACAATCCGCTGAGCAAGCCCCTCAATCAGAGCCGTTTTACCGACGCCCGCTTCACCGGTTAACAACGGGTTGTTTTGGCGACGACGTAACAGCACATCAATTAATTGACGGATCTCCCGTTCACGTCCTAAAACTGGATCAAGTTTGTTATCACGTGCTGCCTGTGTCAGGTGATGCGTATATTGTGCCAGTGCGGATTGAGTATTATCTCCGACAGGCGCTGTAGTTATAGCTGATATAGTTTTTTGTGGTTCCGTATGTGTCTGTGTACGCAACCACTGCTCTATTCCATCGGTGTTACCCTGTAACGCTTGTTGTAACTCGGAAGTAAGTGAATGGTGCAGTGACGGATTCATGATCAGGGCGACAATCAGTGCCTGAACGGTAATCTGTGATGCTCCCCAATGAGTACTGGCGTACATCCAGGTCTGTTCCAGCCATTCAATTAGGTTGGTAGCCAGTACAGGCGGACGATGATTACCACTGCGTAATAGTGCCAGAGATCTCTGGCAGGCATTCAGCAACGTCATGGTATCAATACCACCGTGGTGACACACTTGTTCCATCGTCGGGAGCTGTTTTTCAAATAAAGCCAATAACAGATGTTCAATTTCCACTTCATGATGGGTGCGCCGTACCGCCAGATTAACGGCTTCATCAAGGCACTGACGCGCTTCTACCGTTAATTTACTCACGATCTGTTTAAGATAATTACTCACTTTTAGGTTTCCTTAATTCGTTCCAATGGGAGGTGATCTGTGATGGCAAAGTAGACAGGGTTCCTTTTGCCACTGTTGGTTCACTTAAATTTAACAACTGGCTATCCAGTCGGTTGCGTTGTTCCAATAACGCCGTTTGTTGTTGCTGATGTTGCTGCCACTGCTGATACAGTGTTGAAACAGCTTTGCCGCCGCTGACTTGATAGCGCACAGTGATGTTATTGATACCCAGTGCGCTTAATTCATCGCGCCGCTGTGGGAACGCTTGTGCTGCCAGTGTCAGCTCACCGCGAGAAAAAGCGTGCATAAATTGCAGCAAACCATCGGGGCCAACGTAACTTTTGCTTAATGTAAAGCGAGGAAAATAGACATCAATTTGTACTTTACCGCACGTTCCTGGGCTCCAATGCAGCGTCATGCTGTCATTAAAATTCATACTCTTAAGCTGCTGTACGCCATCATCACAACTCAACGTCACTGAACTGCCCACTGGCAATACCCTTGCTCCCCGATTAGCCGTCGCCGGTTGACTGACAATCGTGACTTCCGCCGATGGTTTCTGTTCTTGTTCCGGTTCCTGTTGTGCCGTCGCCAGTTGCTGCTCGCTTTCCAGTAGGGCGAGTTTCTCTTGCAGGCGACGACGAATATCCGATGTCGCTGAAAGTAGGTCATTCGGTTGGATTAAATTATTAATATAGAAAATGAAATCATCGTTAAACGGAAAGAGCAGATCTTCCATTTCCTGGCGCTTAATCCCTTCTGGACGAATATCCAGCGCATACCCTGCGGTATCCCGTACAAATGCGTTACTGTATTCATACAAACGTGCGTTCAATTCCCGGCCATCAAACAATTCTTGTCTGCTCAATTTTTCCATCGGCCAAATCACTTTGCTTTCCCATTGGGTTTGCAAGCGGCTGGCGGCACTTAAGAAGGCGTAACGCAGTACCAGATGCGCATCGCCCTGATAGAGTCGCCATAAGGTTTCGTTTACTCCGGTATTCTGTTTGCTTTCAGCCTCGTGGCGCCACAGAGTGAAACGGTTGAACAATGCGCGTAAACCGCTATCGTCTAGTTCCCCTTTCTCGCTATTGAGTGCATTTTTAACCAACGCTTCGGTTTCCATATCACTGAGCAACTCGCGCTGGCTATTTAATTGCACTGCTTGCCGGTAGGCGCGATAGCGTGTCAGTACGTTGTCATCCAGCCGTACAGAGGTCTGCGGTGAAATACCAAACCATGACATGATGCGCTGGCGCACAGAGAGATTCCCTAGTGAGACCCGTTGCATGACGTTGCTTTTTTGCACATAACCATGCAGTTGCCATAAACGGTGTTGTGTCTGTAACCAAGGCTGCTGTTCTGCCGATTCTACTGTGGATAAATCACGTTCTAACTGTGTCAGAAAAGTGATATAGGGACTGTCATATTGACCCGTTGCTAATATCAACGCCTGCCAGTTTTTCTTGCCTCGTACTAACGTTTCCCCTTGAGGCATAGCCTGAGCGAATGCTAACCACTCTGATTGGCGCTGATTTTGATACTGTTGATAAAATGAGCGTTGTAAGGGATCAAAAAATTCCGAGTTATTAATGGCTTGTGCTAATTCGTCCAAGGTTGCCTGAGTATCTTGCTCACCGGCTTGAGTATAGACACCGCGGATACGAGCGTTAATGGCGGCGGCATCTTCTTTGGTCAGCGGCCAGAAATCTTCCAGCGTCAGAGAATGCGTTCCAGCCGGTTGTTCGTCGGCTAACAGCCATTGCCAGTTACGGCTATCTTCCAGCAGTGTCTGCAATACATTTCGCCACTGATCAAATTCTTGCTGAGCGTTGCCTTGGCGATATTGCGCCAGACGGAGCGCGACACGTTGCTCTGCTGATAGAGGATCGTTTTCACCACTTAACAGTGAGGTTGAATAAGCAGGCATGTGCTGTAAAGTTTCTAACGTAGCGCCATGCGCCATTGCCTGTTCAGTGTTAATAAAACGTGCCCAGTGTAAAGCCAACAGTCGTTTTTGCGGTGCCTCAACACTACGGAAACGTGCTAACAAGTGTGTCGCTACCGATTCTGGGTTGAAGACGCCAACAGGCGCTTGCTGTTGATACTGCCGCGCCATCCGTTGTTCCATTGTATGGCTGACTGGGTAAAAAAGCAGAGGCGACAGGGTTTCCTGCGACCAGTATTCAACTTGTTGATAGCGCAAGTAACTCCGCTCAAGAGGGTTTACCTCGCGAATATTTTCAAGTTGCATAACACCACGCCAGGTAGTCATCAATGCGTTACCGACACCGTATACCAGCATCAAACTCAGTAGGCTGACTAATACGCGTTTGGTCAAGGTTCGCCAGCCGGTCAGCAATACGCTATCACTACCTTGATCTTGGCTATGTTGAACTTGGTCTGGCAGATATTCGCCCAATAACCGGTGGCTGAAAACGCCCGTGGTTTGATGCTCGGCGGTAAAAAATATGCCACGTAACAGGCCATGCTCCAGATAATGGTCTTGGTCGAATAGTGCATTCAGGTAGCAAGCCAACGCTGGTTGCAGTTGAGCGACGGTTTCGGGTAACGCTAAGACTTCCGCGTTAGGTTGCTGACGTTGCTGATTGAGCAACTTAAGACGCATCATTTTCAACGTGTTAACAATGGTGCTCATACTCTTATCCAGCATGTCGGTGACATTACCCTTCGTATGATGCTTGATAAAATCGCCCAGTAATTCCGCACGTTGTTCTGCTGACAATTGAGCGCACCAATGGTCAAACCCCGGCAATGTTTCACTATGGGTAAGAGTCAACCAGATTGGCAAGCGGCGTTCCAGACGTATCTGTAATGGCTCTAACTGAGCACGTACTTGGCGTGCGGCGATATAGAGCGCTCTATTGTCGCTGTTTAGCAACTGCTCCACTGACAAGCAAACGAGTACGCCAGCCGGTTTACGCACCTGCGCGATCCAACGTATCAGACGCAACCAGGCTTGCCGGTACAGGGATTGACCTTCGGTATAACGGCCGGAAACAACCATGTACATCGCCCGGCGGAAGAACCACCAGCGACAGGTAAAGGTGTTTTCTGTCAGTGACGGCAGATTTTTCCCCGTCATCGGCGCCACGTTGCAATGTGTTAACAGCTTCTGTTTACCATTGCCCCGTTCTCCTACCACCAGAAACCACGGTGGCACGGGTTCATTACGGTGTAACAGTGAACGGAATCGGCGCCAACTTTGTAAATATCCTCCCTGCCGCCAATGCTGGTACAGTAAATATTCCAGCCGGTTATCTCCTTTCCGCCAAAATTTATTTATCCAACGCAGTTTATTCATTATTTGCGGCATAAATGCCATTGCCCCACGTAATAGTAATAACAACAGCAATAGGCAAAGAAATAGTAACAGTCCACCTATTGTCGGCCATGATAATGCCACAGCAATAGTTAAACTGAGTAATAAAAGGATAACCATCACGCTAAGCCAGCCAATGGCATAAAATAACTTTTTCATGTTTAATTTCCGAATTTACCGGCCAATACTTAATAAATAGACGGTAAGAAAAATATAAATTAATGTAAGAGATGACATGAATAATATTAATTTTCTGCGCCATTTATTATTTTGACGCTTATTTTTCAATTTATTATCGCACCTATTCATTAATCGGTGATTTTCTAAAGAGAGATAATCACGCAAAGTATCAGGAAGATTATCTAATTCTTGCTGGATAATATTGTGTAATTCCAAATTATCACGTTTGCCATATCGACCATAAAATCCGGCAAGCAGACAAAAAACATAGACTAATCGAACCTGATAATTATCCGCTACTAACGCGGCAAGGCGATCAAAAAACGTATTTCCACCCAATTCGGCATCATAAAGCTCTGCTTGTAACGACGATTGGCGCCAAACACTCAATTCTTTTTGGCCTGCACACAGAATGGCTTCGTCTGCCCAAACCACCACGGCGAAATTTGCCTCTTCGATATCTTGCGCCCGATAACCCTGCAAACGCGCCCTATTCTGTGCTTGTGTCAACTCAGCTAATAAGGTTTGCCGCAGGGTTTCCGCTTGATTCACCTGCTGCTGGATCATGCGTAATACGCAGGTGAATACCGGAATATAACAATCCAACAACTGCATCATGATGCTCTCACTATAACGATTTCTATTTGTAAATCGTCTGGCGCGTCTGCCCAGTGCACCGCCAGACGTTCACTATCTTCTACCTGCCGCCATAACGCACCACGGTTTTCTAGCCGGAAATAGCGAGTATTTGTCCGGTTAGGTAAGCCATGTGGCGCAATTTCCTGGTAGTACAGACGCACACCGGGCAAAGCACGGTTAATGATGTTGTCGATCTGTTCCGCCGCGGCTAGTTTAATCAGGCGATCGTCAGGAATTTCACGCTCACGCTGGCTAAAGCTGTCAGAACGCAGCACCAAATAGAGCCGTTGTTGTTCATTAATGCCGGTTCTATTGAAGGCGGCATGATAATAACCGTGGCTTTCTTGTTGCAGAGGGATCACGGTGTTTGGTTCCAGCACTAGCGCATTAAGCAAATCGGCGATTGTTCGTTCACAACTATCAAGAGTCAGCGCCAGCTCCAGATGCTGATATTTATCCAGTACCTCTTCCTGCCCGTTCCACTCGCCTAAAAAGGAGCAACGGTCGGTAAAACAGGCAAGTTCGCTGATCAGTTGACGCAGTAACCCAAAAATTTGTAAGGGGTGAACATCTCTCGCTGCCTGAAAATGGTGCAACTGTACGACATAACGCGCCAAAGTCCGTAGTGTCAGCAATAATGTGCTTTTTTCTTGGGTATAAATTTCCCCTTCCAGCGTTTGCGGGCGTTTCAACTCTTCTAATTGATGGACACGTCCGGTTAACTCTTGACATAACTGATCAATGCGCTGGCCCAGTTGTGGCACAGCATAGAGCGTTAAGCATGGCGGTAGATAGCGGTTATCCAGCGCAATACCATCACTGGTGCAGTGCAGTTGGCCAACCGGGAGTAATGTGTAACCTGTTGCTTGGGCAATCTCATCGTGCAAGAAAAAACGTAAGTTATAGGTCAGTTGTTGCACTTCCACTTCCGGCCCCTCGCCAAAAGCATCTCGCATACGCTGTTCTTGCGGCCATGTTACCCAACGGCTGGTGATATTACCGACACTGTTGGCATCGGTGATGCCAGTGACGTTACTCTGATTGTGGCTAAACATACGCAGACCAACATAAATGCGCTGCGGTTTGTCTCGTACTAACCAGCAATCCCGCAGGGATCGGGCACTAAGTACGCCGTTGACATCACAATCCACGTAGCAACCATCGGGAAAAATGAATGCGGCGTGATGGACACTCAGCACTTCGTCACTTAATGCGGCCAGATTGAATGCGAGTTTTACCACACCAAAAGCATAAGGTTGTGTCAGTAACTGATAACGCCCTTGCCAATATTGTTGTTGCAATTCATGGGCCTGAAAGTGTTGCGGCTGTAAATATAAGCCTGAATACCAATACATTGGTTTATGTTCAAACATGGGTTACTTCCTCAACTCGCTTTCGTCACTGCCGGATTCTGCCGTTTGTCCGGGAAAAGCTATTTGTCCCGGGAAAACCACCTCATCTCCCGTGTTGCCTGCTGAGAAATCACTGCGGGTAATGGCGTAACGTCCTAGCGTCAGATTAATGCGCATGGGAACAAATTCGGCGCTCCAGGCGCTATTCCACCAACCGTGTTGTTCAAGACGCAGCGGCAGTGATAATACGCGCGTATGAGTACTGTCTGGCGCCGGATAGTAACCGGCAATTAATGCGATATAACGTGCCTGTTCCGCTCTATCGATATGTAAAGATACGGATTGCCCCGGCATCATCACGTAATTATCCAACTGTAATATTTGCTCTGTTGCACCAGTGCCGACAAATAAATTGCGTAATAACACAGGATTTGCCAGTAATTTATCTAATTGTTCTCGTTTCTCCGCTTGAGCAATTAATATTGTGCAACTGTTCGACATATTATTAAAAACATTCAATTGCGGAACCGCGGTTATTTTTAAACGAATGGCATTGCTGGCATAAACCGGTTTGGCTTGTTCAATTGCCTGCAAGCGTTTTTCATCGTTGGAGATAGAATGACTGCAACCACTTATTAAAAGAATTACCGTCAATATTAAAAAACGGCGTTTAATGACGCTATAAAAATTTATGTTATTCATTTTGCTCTCTAATTGTCTTCTGGTCCTTTCATCACGCGCATAATTTCCTGTAGCGCGGAGGTATTTTCTGACATCATTTCTTCCAGCCATTCGGCCATGCCCATATTTGCCCAACGCGCTGCGCGTTCAATTAAATAAGGCACCGGACTGGTAGGTTCATTTTGACGAAAGTAATTGGCGATATTGATCATTTGTCCTATGGCGATAGTGCGCATTTCATGATGCGCCCGATCTTCTGTTAAAAAAGTCGTATTTATGCCGTTTGGCGCATCTCCCCCCGCCGCTATTGCTTCATTGTTATTGCTGGATTCCTGGCTTAAACCCGGCGACACCATGTCACGAAATCGTTCGATTAAGACCACCAAATCTTGCAACTGTTGGGTACTGGCACTCATGCTGTCACCGGCATCTGGCAACAGGCTCGCCATGATATGTTGCAGTTCTGCCAATGCTTTACTGACCTGCCTAGTTTGCATCAGTAGTTGGTTAAATTGTTCGACTGGCGTGGTGCGAATACTGCCGTCACATTCAGCGATACCGAAATAACCGTCACTGATCAAGGCACTGCGTAATTCGCTATTAACGGCAACCCGTTGTTCAAAATATTGCACCCGTTGCCAGACGCTCAGGCTCAATTTGCCATCATCGGTCAGTGTCAGATTGTCCAATTGTTTCACTAATTGCTTATCCAACCAGCTCAACCGACCAAGGCGAGCATCCGCACTGTTTGTCTCTGTATCATCCAGTAGCGGATAAAGTACCGGCCAAAAAGTTTCCAATAGACGAGAAAGTAATGTGACACCGCCACTAATCCCTTCCAGACCATACAGTTCCCCTTGTGCCTGGGTTAACCAGCAGGCGATTTGCAAGTCTTTACTCTGTTTTTCCAGTACTTCCTGACACAATGCTGAAACCTTCATCCAATCTGCCTGACGGGTTTCATAACCCCATGCATCGTCCTGGAGGAAATCGTCGTCGGTTTCGCGCGCGGCGTTTATTTGCTCAAAAATAGGTTCGTATTCGATATCGCATCCCGCTGGTTGATCAGCCGTAATGGGCTGTAAAAAACGCGCGATATCTGTCTGGGCTAAGTTCACAGTGACTTCCATTTCAAGCAATAATAACCAATGGATAACCGGTAGTAATTGTGCCGCCATGTGCACACAGATCGCCGAGTCTGGCCGCAGGCCGTCCGCCAATCAATACCGTTGGGCTGCCCATGACTACGGTATCCGGCGGCCCGACGCACACCAGCATTGAACCCATTGTTGCCGCGGGTAATCCACCAATCAGCACTGTCGGTACACCTGGCGGCATAATTGGCCCGCCTACATGTGGCACCGGCGGTACCGCAGGCGATACCATTGGACAAATATGCATATCACCCACACGGGCGGCTGGCATTGGCATCATTGCGCTCCTGATAATGTGGCTTCATGGTACAGATAGTTTTTGCGTCCCTGATCTTGTGACGGCGGCAAGTGCCTTAGTTGACCGTGCGCCAGTTGAAAAAATTGCTCAATGTACTGCATCTGTTGTTCCGGTTGTTCACTATAAAGGTGCAATATCAGGCACAACGTATCGGCTAATACCGTCAGTGATTGCCACGGTTGTGGATAGACCGCTTCCAGATCCGGCGTGGTCATGCTGCCTTCACTCCAAAAGACAGAAAGCACCAGACATGAGATTGGGTTATCGAACCCGACGGTTTGCGCCTGTTCGAACAGTTGATGACGTAAAGGATCACCACCATCTATCCGCCAACGCCGCACCTGTTGCAATAACGACCGATGTCCTTGCATCAGATCGCGTTCGTAAACGCAGGAGATAAATGTCAGTACCAGCTCCAGCGCCTGGGTGTAAGGCAACATAAAAATGGTGTAGTACACCGCGTCTTGCCACAACATTTCCTTGTTAAGCGCCGATAGATTCTGTTCATGTGCTGCGTGTTGTTGTAGTGCCAATTCCGCCTGTGGCGAAAGTTGGCAGTGTCGTAATTTAACCATGATTGCAAACTCTTATTATTCGTTGATCCTGTTATTAACCAATCTTGGTCAGAGCACCTTTCACCATAGCAATGCCGGTCGCATCCACCTGAACAATGCCGCCTTTTAATTGTGCCATTGCACTGCCTTCTACTTTTACTGTGGTGCCGGTTAGCTCCGCCATGCCGCCGCTTTTTAACGCCAATTTTCCTGATCCTTCTACGGTGACAGATGGCGCTTTGATAGTGATCCCGGCCGGAGTAATCGATAATTGACTGGAGCCGACTTTTAGTTCAATGCCTTGATTTGCCGTAATTGTGCATTGTTGACCTACATTGATTTTGGCGTTACCTCTGGATACCTCCAGCTCATAACTGCCTGCGCTGACGGTGGTGGTGAAATTACCGCGATCCAGGGTCTGTTTTTTGTCGCCTTTTTTCACCTCAGTTAAGGCGTTGCCCTCGCTCAAAATTAATGTGTCATTGCCCTTTTTAATTTGGGTATCGCGCTTTTCTTGGATTTCCCATAACACGTTGCGATCGATCTGCGCCGAAAAATCATTTTTCACTGTCAGGCGCATATCTTTTTGTGAGTGCAGCAAAATAAACTCTTCACCTTTCTTATCTTCGAAACAAAACTGGTGCCCTTGTTCCACCGTGCCTTTTGCACTACTGCGCGTAGCAATACCACTTTGGGTTTTCTGCCCCGGTAGCGCGAATGGCGGCATTTTTACTCCGTTGTAAACTGTTCCAGTCACTAGTGGGCTATCTGGGTCGCCATCGATAAAACTCACTAATACTTCACTGCCCACACGTGGCACAAATTGCGCTCCAAACTTTGCGCCATTCCAGAACTGACTGACACGTATCCAGCAGGAACTGTCATCATCTTTTTTATGTTCTTTATCCCAGTGAAACTGGATTTTGATGCGTCCTTGTTCATCCGTATGGATCTCTTCTGACTTCGGCCCTACCACCAGCGCAGACAAGACGCCGGAAATGTAGGGCCGCGTAACAGAAGAACGCGGACGAAACGCTTTATTCGCCGGAAATAAGGTCACTTGAGACGAAAACAGTAATTCGCCTTCCTCCAGGTTGTTCTCCGCCTTTAATCGCTGGTGGCCCACGGCATAACGGCCATCGGCACTGGCGTGCCCTTTCAGGGTAAATTGATGCCCCACTTGTAAACCGGGGTAACTGTTAACGGCACGTGCATAGTAGGAGTGTGATTCCCATTGTTCCATGCACAGCGTTGCCTGTGCTTCCAGTTGATTACGCTCCTCCTGATGTCGGTCGTCATAGATAGAAAGCTTGGGATTGGTGGAATAGCCGCTGTTCGCTTTGGCGCTGGCACTGATTGCCGCAGCACTTTTAACGTTATAACCATTCATTTCCGCCATACCCGGAATCATTGTGCGATGAATATGCCAGGCGCGTAGCCCATAGCCTTGCTGATCACCTATCTTTGATTGATATGGCAATATCGCTAAGGGCGCGTTAATAAACGTTGAAGGATGATCCGCCAATACCAGTACATGACGCCCCTCTTCATGGCGAAAGAAATAGAAGATCCCCGCTTGTTCCAGTTGACGTGTCACAAAGTCAAAATCTGATTCCTTGTATTGCATACAATATTCAAGCTTCGGATAACGGCTTTTTAGCGCCAGTTCAACGTCGTTAAACCCACGTTTGCGGAAGATATCACAGACCATATCCGGCACGCTGATGCGTTGATAGACTCGCAAATTATGGGTTAAGGTCAGCATTTTCAGCCAGGGTTCAATACGGGCTTGATAACAAAACTGGCCGTCGCTGAAACCTTGTTGCTGCAATTCAGTCAATATGCCATGCACAATACGGTGGTTCGGCGCTTCACCGAGACGAAATGCCAAAGGCTTACCGATATGAGACTCCAGCTTATCCCAGTCTGCGCTGGAATAGAGTTGAGCAGAAAATGAATAAGGCCGCGACAGGTGCTCTTCACCTTCTATTTTGCTCAGTGCCACAATGTCTGACAGGCTACCGATAACCTGTAGAAAACGATTCTTTTGCCCTAACAACATCTTTTTATTACCTGCGTTTTTTGTTTAATTTGCGTAGGGACCGGTACATTCAGCCAAATAGATACGCTGAATATTGCTCTCGCCGGTGTCGCCCAAACAACCATCCCACCCCAATTGACGGCTGCCATTTAATACATTGCCTTGCCCACTATGCTGTACCAACAATTCCAGTGAGAAGGAGAGCAATGGCCCGGCAAATTGCCATATCCATTGTGTCAGTTTGCGATATTGTTCATTTCCCGGCATAAAGGCGGCCCGCTGCTGAGCGGCGAACGGCCCTAACTGAACATGAAATCCTGATTGAATATCCCAATAAGCGTTACCCAACATCGGGTTATCGCCTAACAAACTGCGACCTAAACAGCAACAGTGCGCCTGTTCAGCATATTGCCAACGTCCTTTAAAGGGCTGGATGTTGACCGCCATACCAAATTCTCGCTGCAACAAGTGTTGCAAATTCACCATTGAGCGGACCGGTGTTGCCAGCAACCCTACACAAGCTGGATGGGAACGCTGTGTGGTGTCCGCCATCAACTGGCCGGCAACCGCTGAAATGACGGCCGGTAAAGCCCGATGATTTTGTAATTCTGCGTTAATATATAACCGGTATTTCTGCCATGCCTGAAAACGCAGGCTAAGCAGACGATGAGTAAAAATATCAATAAATGCCTGAGCTGATTCGTCGCCATAGCGGTAACGCTGGTCAATCAGCCATTCGGTATAGCGCAACGGTAATGCGCCAAGGGTGCCTAATAGACCAAAGTGATGTACCGCCATGCGATACTGCTCATATCCCTCTTGCGGCGGTAATAGCGATTCTACTTCCCTTTCCGGCGCATCTAATGTCAGTACCGAGCTGAATTGCACCACATCATCGGGGGTGATTGTCGCTTCTTCACGTTGGCGACAACGTTTAAGCAAACGACGTACATTTTGATAAAAACGGCCGCCAACTAAACGCATCTTATTTTCTAAAGCCATGTCAGTCTCCCGCTACGACGCGGCCAACGGTGAGTACTATTATTAACCGTCTCTAGCTGCGTTACAGTTTGCGTGAAGCTGTTAATCGGCGCATACATTGCGATAAAACGTTCTAACAGGCTGCAAAACAGATAAAAATCCACAAATTCCCCCGCTTGCGCCTGAAATGTCAATGTCACCTCCAGCCCACGCGCCAGAGAATAGGGATCGGCGGAATTCAGGCGTGCGCTCACCGGCGAAATAGCAACCTGCTGTAGTTGTGCAATCAACCGCGATATGGCTGGATCACCAAGCAGGTTGTAGAGTTCTAGCGCCTCTTTTAAACACTGAACACCCTGCGGACCATTCAGTAGCATTTGGTTCAAATTGAGTTGCGATACCAACCGCCAGTTCAATGCACTATTGGGTTGTGGACGCACCGGCAAGCGAGGACGAATCAATCCCAGAATTTTTACGCCCGGTAGTGCGCTTTCTGATTCGAAATCGCCATCAGGATGGCCGTTGCTCAACTGCCGCGGTATATCGCGATTAGTACAAGTCAGACTCAGGATCACCACATCGGTTTCGGGTTTTAGATGTTCGCCACTGCTATCAGAAAAACCGATGAACATATTCATCCCCAGATCGTTATGCCTGAGTGAGGGGCGCGGCGTTGCCTGCCAAAATAACGGGAACTGTTCGTCAGACCGTGTATGTTCAATACCAAATAATGGCGGCACCGGTTTGGAACTTAATTGTTCCTGTTGGCGGCTGACAATCTCGACCTGATCGATGGTATAAACTTCCATACTTTGTGGGCGACGGGCATCCGGTTGAACCAGATATTCATGTTCTGTTTCCAGTGGAATAATAGGTTCCGCCTGATGAGGAAACAGGTTAATTATCGGCACACAATTTAGCCGGAAAGTTTCGTTGCTGACTTTATCACTCATACGTTCAATTCGACGCAATGCGACACAATCCTTAAGCCGGAAACGGTATTGCAGCTCGCCTAGTGAACTGGTAAACAAACCCGCATCCGGTAGCGGAATATCCAGGAATAAGAATTTTTCTGGGAAACTAAAATAATCACGAAACAAGTGATGAACCGGATTTATCAATGAATCATCGGCGCATAAGTTATCTTGTGGATCGAAACCCACCACCTGAACACCTCGGCTATTCAGGTTGAATATACGCTCACCCAACTGACACTCCAGTTGCTTAACTTGCGCCGATAATAATTCATACAAACTATGGGTCAGCACTGGTGCGCCATGTAAATACAACCGGATATGTTGCGTCTGAAAACTGGCGCCCGGCCACAGGTTAAAATTCAGCGTTAAGATAAAATCCCGATCGTAAGGGTCTGGCGTCAGTTCTGCGTGCGTTAAATCCAATGGCAACATCTCCAGCGGATATACCGTGCGGAAACGACAGGTCACATCACCTACCGGTTGAGAAATCAACGAAGTATGCCGCGCTACCGTCATCATTCCGGTCACACCGGATGTTAACGGGTCTTGTTGAAACTGCACCAACGATACCGACGGTACTTGACGTAGAAACTGTGGCGCCAGTACTTCCAACATAGCATTACTGAGTTCCGGCATATCTTCATCAATCCGCTGATGGATTTTTGCTGTCAGAAATGCAAAAGATTCCACCAAACGTTCTACATGAGGATCTTCTGAAACACCTTCCGCGAACCCAAGACGTTTGGCAATTTTGGGAAAACGCTGAGAGAAAGCAGCGCCATATTGTCTTAAATAACTCAATTCCCGGTTGTAATAAGTCAGTATTTTTTGTGGTAGTAACATCATCTTGTTATTTATCCCATGAAATTGAATAGGTATATGCGGTACTGTTCCATGAGATAGAAAACACCACTTGTTCGTTGAGGAAAATTCCACTCACCCAGAAAGTTATATTTTCTGGCGTATTTTTTTGTAATGTAATAACGACATTTTTCAAACGTGGTTCGAACCAGAAAATAGCTTGGTAAATATTATTGCTAAGTGCATCAATACGTTCATCATCAGAAATATCCACATTAATGACATCGGAAACACCGTAATTTAAAACGGATTTCGGCAACTCACCAAATAAAGGGGAAATTTCAGAAATCGGTCTTGATGAAAATAACATACTTAAATCAGAAATCAGGCTTTGGACAACTTCCTGACGTGACCAGATAAGTGCGACACCCTGTTTTTCATCTTGTGGATAATCATCTTTCAGGCGATGGAGAAATGAAGGCTGAATCATCATATTTTTCCGGCTAGAAACTGCCGGCCAAAGGCCGACAGTAAACGGTAATTGTTATTGTTTTTTGTTCTCGATAAGATCCCAACCTTCCGGCCCCACCTTAGTTCCTTTAGTTCCGTCTTCTTTAAGTGGAGTAAATGTCCACTTAATTTTGGAATAAGCGATAGAAATCTGTTCTTGTGGGAATTCACCGCCACGTGAACAGGTTTCATGAACATCGGAGATGACACACTCTTCCATTTCCACTTCTGCGTAAGGATGCATTTCGCCTTTGAAAATCGTGCAGATTTCCAGTTTTACTTTCTTAATCGCGGTACCTTGCGCTACAGCAGACAATAAGCCAATAGAACTGGAATCCATCACCTTCACACAGTCAATGGTACGGAAATCCGCTGCACCAACGGTAATTTTACGTTTACCGCTGTCTGCAATCCGTGCATGGTTAAATAGACCAAAATTGACATGTTCCAGCTCCATCCACTCTTTATGTTGGCTGTCGGTACTTTCACCTTTAATACCATCAATTTGTAAAAAGATTGAAGAACTCATAATTAACTGCTCCAGTTAGTTGTAATAAATAAGAAAAATATTAATAAATAGAAAAATCAGGCAGCCGAGGACGGCGGTAAATCAGCAACCAACCGTAAAGACATACTTAATCCTTCTAATTGGAAATGCGGCCTTAAATAGGCTACAGCCCGATATGTTCCCGGCGATCCAGGAACTTCAACAACATCAACTCTTGCCTCCCGTAATGGGTGACTCGCTTTTATTTCCGCACCGACGGTATCAGAGCCGACAATATATTGGTTGATCCAGTTTTGCAGATAAGATTGACATTCTCCGCGGGACATAAAACTGCCCACTTTGTCACGCACAATCATTTTCAAATAATGGGCGAAACGAGATGTTGTCATAATGTATTGCAATTGGGTTGATAATTTTGCGTTGGCATTTGCCAGGTCAGAATTATATTTTCTCGGCTTATTCGGTGACTGTACCGAGAAAAATGCGGCGTAGTCAGTTCCTTTATAATAAACCAGAGGAATGAACCCTAATTCAGCTAACTCTTTTTCACGGCGATCAGAAATAGCCACCTCAGTCGGGCATTGCAGCACATTTTCACCGGACACAGAGGTATAGTGATACGCTGGCAATGCTTCGACCAATCCTCCTCCTTCTACACCACGGATTGCCGCACACCAACCATACTGTTCAAATGCAGCCACCATACGGCCTGCCAGTGCATAGGCGGCGTTAATCCACAGATAACTATTGCTGTCTCCTTCCCTGACCTGCTCTTCGAAGCAGAATTGCTCGACCGGGATGGTTTTTGCCCCATAAGGCAAGCGGCCAATTACTCGTGGTAATGTCAAGCCGACATAACGAGAGTCATCAGATTCCCGGAAGCGTTTCCAACGCAGATAATCGGATGTTGCAAGCAGTTTGGATAAATCACGTGGGCGTGGTAGTTCACCAAAATCATTCAGCCCCAACATGCCCGCGTTGACTGAACTGATAAACGGCGCATGGGCGGCTGCGGCCACATGAGAAATCTGCTCTAATAAATAGAGATCTTCCGGGCTGTTATCAAAGTCAAAATCACCGACAAATGCGGAATAAGGTTCACCACCAAAGGTACCGTATTCATATTCATACACATTTTTAAACAGCATTGACTGATCGAAATCCGATGCCGATTTAAAGTCTTTAATCAAATCGGTTTTCGTCGCGTTCAACATGCGGATCTGAGTATTATCCGTTTCGCTTTGGTCAAGTAATCCTTTAAGCCCTACCCAAGAAGATTCCAGACACTGAAATTCCGGGTGATGTAATACCAGACTCAGTTGAGCGGACATCAGCGCATCAATCGCGGCGATACGTTCGTCAATGCTGTTTACCAAATCGCCGGAAACCACCAGTGAACCGGAGGTGACTTCGGCCAGAAACTGGTCGAGCTGGCTTTTTACCCGATCACGATCTGCCTCTCGACGAATGGCTTGGGTGTTATCAATAATCTGATCAAGAAAATCACTATTTGTTTCCGTCGTTTTCAATTCTTGCTGTTCAACAACGCTCTGTTCCATACTGCCCTCACTGTGCATTGTTATTTTCCGGGATATTGCTATTTTCCGGGGTGACGTCATCTGCTTCTTCATTTACCTGCGGTAATTTATCCGCATGTTCAGCTAGAATTTCCGCCAGACGGTCACGCAATTTTTCATTGCTCAATGCACGGCCTTTCAAATCACTGAGTTTGCTGCGTACCTCTAATAAATGACGAAGCGGTTCTATCTGTTTCGCCAAATTCTCTGGGGTAAAGTCAGCCATTGATTTAAATTGCAAATCGACATTAATAAATCCGCTCTGACCTGGCAGCGCGCTTTCAACTTGTAATTCCAATGAAGGTGACAAACCTTCCATCACTGCATTAAAATTATCTTTATCAACATGCATGAAACGACGTTCACGCATGGGAATAGATTGCTCAGCAAATTGCCCAATAACGCCAATAACCAAAGGCAATTCTTTTTTCTCGACTGCGCCGCCTAATTCAACATCATAAGTAATCTGAACTCGGGGCGGTCTGACTTTATCAAGCTTACGTTGAGTATTCATGGCACCTTTTACCTTTTATATATGAACAGGAAGTGCAAACTTACGTTAAACCGCACCAAACCTGATTAAATAACCTAATAGGATGAGAAATAGATGAAGAGATCAATTAACGCTATTGATAGCAAGCTAATATGCTGTGACACATTTAATGATATTCAAAACCCACCGTATTTCGGCGGGGAATAAATTCTCATGGATATTAACTTAATGCAATAGTCTCATGGGGAAATATAATGTCTGGAAATTTATCTTATTTCATAGGTAATTGTATTTATTATGAAAAATAGAAAAAACACATTGTGACAAAAATGCATTTTCATACTTGTCTTATTTTTCATGCCACTGTTTTTAATAATCAAAATCTGACGAGTCAAAAAAATGGAAATATAGGTGGAGTTAGAGTTTTATTTAATATGTGGTTAACTTTTTTATGGAAATAAACTACTTTTTGAGTTTTTATTGCATCAAAGCGCTGATTAAAAACAGCGCTTTATTAATATTTGATTTTGTGTTTTTTTAATCTAATTAAGTTTGGCGCTAATGAAATATCAACCTGACTTTATTTTTGTGTCATCATTATTATTCCGCTTTTACGATGTAGTTGAATGCGATATTTCGGGGTCGGTTTTCGTTTGCTGTTGGGACAACACGTGATGCGTCAAAAGTTAGAATATCTGATCCTCCTCCTGTCTGCGAAAGCTGGTTTGCACCTATTATATACGATGGATCAGATTTTTTATCAAAACAGCCGGTTAACCTGATTAACTGTGAATAAACCTCCGTAATTCGGATTGTGAGTGATCCGGTAACATTTCTAATTGCATCACTCTGGTTCGTCAGAAGTGCTCTACCCCCATCGATTCCACGGCCATCATCCCAGCCACGAATAAACTCGCCTCTTAAATCGGGCAACCTACCATCAGGATAAGCTTCTGCTAACTTCGGATACTGTAATTTATTAAAAGCAGAACCATTGCAAGTGAAATAGCCGATAGGTGGATGAGGCAACGGCCAAGGAATAGGAGAACCAACAGGAATTTCACTGGTTGCTTTAATCAGTCGATCTACTTCTTCTCGAGTGTATACTTCCGCACGAGCATATGCCCCCACATCACTCGCATTCAGATTAATATCCTCAGTCAACGCCTTACCATTTATTTTCCGGCTATTAGGCACTTTGCCATCAGTGGCTATTTGTTTTAATGCTCGATTTAGTTGGGTGGTGAGTTTATCTATATCACCATCATCCAGAACATCATCGCCAGATTGTGTCGCGATAAAATTAGCTACCACAGAGGCTATTGTTGATGATTGGCGTAATGCCTTATTTAATACATGCGTAGAGATATTTTCTGGTGGAAACCCTTCCTGCAAACTCTTATCTGCTTCATATTTTTCTTGACTCACTACATTAGCATTATTACTAATGGAAAAAGCTTTAAAATCGTTTTTTGGGTTCATATTCTCTCCCCATAATTTAAAATAGGTAAATTATATTTCAGTATCTAAGATATATTCTTGTGTTATTATTCCGCTTTTACAATGTAGTTAAATGCGATATTTCGGGGTCTTGACACTCCTATATAGTTCTTATCTACTGGCCCGGTATGACCGTCAATATATTGAACTCTTGCTGAAATATTGTCATCTTGGGGAATATCCCACTGTAATTTTGTACGACCATTGAGTGAAAAGTTGATAGTATGAGTACCAAGATCCTGTACCAAATAAGACCCTTCTTGCCATGACAATAATGAACGAGATGGATCTACCCCTCTACTATCATCCCAACCACGAATAAACTCGCCCCTTAAATCGGGTAATCTGCCATCAGGATAAGCTGCTGCTAACTTCGGATACTGTAATGTATTAAAAGCGGAACCATTACAAGTGAAATAGCCAATAGGTGGATGCGCTAACGGCCAAGGAATAGGAGCACCAACAGGAATTTCACTGGTTGTTTTAATCAGTTTATCTACTTCTGCTCGTGTATATACTTCGGAACGAGTGTATACCTCTGCTCTAGCATATGCCCCCACATCGCTTGCATTCAGATTAATATCCTCAGTCAACGCTTTACCATTTATTTTCCGGCTATTGGAGACTTTACCATCAATATTCCCACGCAATGAGTTGACGATTTCCTGCACCAGCTTTTGTGTCACTGCCAGTGTGTCATTGTTGCCAATTTCATTGGTCAGTTGGACAACGCCTTTTTGTGTCAATGAGGCATTAGGAATTTCTGCGGTGACTTTTTGTTTTAACGCTTGATTTAATTTGGCGGTAAGTTTAGCTATATCACCATCATCTAGAATGTCGTCACCAGATTGTGTTGAAATAAAGTTAGCAATAACAGAAGCTATTGTTGACGATTGGCGTAATGCTTTATTTAACACATGAGTAGAAATATTATCTGGTGGAAATCCCACCTGTAAAATCTGATTTTCTTCATATTTTTCTTGACTCACCACATTAGCATTATTACTAATAGAAAAAGCTTTAAAATCATTTTTTGGGTTCATATACTTATTCAGCCTTTACGATGTAGTTGAATGCGATATTTCGTGGCCTTGTTTCATGGCTTGTCCTGGCTACTCGCGCCGCATCAAATAGGGTTTTATAACTAAAGTTATCGTTCTGGGCTCCATATTTACCACTTACTACGCCTCCATTAGCAAAAACACCTTCAGTGCTGACTGCTATTTCAGCATCTCCTTTAAATGAACCCTTTAAATCTTGTAAAGCGTCACTCTGATTTGTCAGAAGTCTCCTACCAGCATCTACCCCTCTACCATCATCCCAGCCACGAATGAACTCACCTCTTAAATCGGGCAATCTGCCATCAGGATAAGCTTCTGCTAACTTTGGGTACTGTAATTTATTAAAAGTTGAACCATTACAAGTAAAATAGCCGATAGGTGGATGTGCTAACGGCCAAGGAATAGGAGCACCAACAGGAATTTCACTGGTTGTTTTAATCAGTTTATCTACTTCTATTCGAGTATATGCCCCTACATCACTCGCATTCAGATTAATATCCTCAGTCAACGCTTTACCATTTATTTTCCGGCTATTGGAGACTTTGCCATCAATATTTCCACGCAATGAGTTGATGATTTCCTGCACCAGCTTTTGTGTCACTGCCAGTGTGTCATTGTTGCCAATTTCATTGGTCAGTTGGACAACGCCTTTTTGTGTTAATGAGGCATTGGGAATTTCTGCGGTGACTTTTTGTTTTAACGCTCGATTTAGTTGAGAGGTAAGTTTAGCCATATCGCCATCATCCAGAACATCATCGCCAGATTGTGTTGCAATAAAATTAGCTACCACAGAGGCTATTGTTGATGATTGACGTAATGCCTTGTTTAATACATGAGTAGAGATATTATCTGGTGGAAATCCCACCTGCAAACTTTGATTTTTTTCATATTTTTCTTGGCTCACCACATTAGCATTATTACTAATAGAAAAAGCTTTAAAATCATTTTTTTGGCTCATACGCCCCTCTTAAATTAAATTGTTTTCCCATGTAATCAATATATTAAATTATCGCATAGATAACTCTATTCATTGGTGCCAGTCATAGTCTAGTTCAAAAAAATAATAATGGACTATTTTTATAACTTACATGGTTAATTGTTTTTGTATAAATGGGAAGTAAACAGGTTAATGAGTATGAATTATTGTCTTTCTATTTTTATGGAAAATAAATCCATAAAATAATAAAGTTAAAATATGAAAATGTTTTTATTTGAATAATAACGGAAATAAAAATAGGATAAAATAGATGGTTATTATTGAGAAAAATATTTTTTAAGTTCTGTAAAATAGGCACACCGGTCAATTCAAAATCAATCACATTTCGTGTGACGACAGTCATACCATGAACCAGCGCAGTTGCGGTGATAAGTGCATTACACTCTGAGCATAGATCTGGAACATGCAACCGGGCACACCGCTGAGCCACAGCCATACTGGGGCGGGGCTCAGCACGGCCCCCGAGGGCGAGGGGCAAAAGGGAAATACCCTTTCGTTGCGGCGATTTCAATGAATGAAAAGAGCCACCCTATGTTCATGCGTTTCAGCGTTGTGAAAGGGTTTAAGACCGGGGAACTTACCCGTTGGCTAAAGAGCCCCAAAAGTTGAAGTATAGCGTCCAATTTTTGGGGTGCAGATCAATTAAGCCCCTGTGAAATGAAGTTTCAGCCCTAACGCTTTTGTTATTTTCATCATAGCGCTGAATGTTGGATTACCTTTTCCTGAAAGAGCATGATATAGCCCTTCTCTGGACATACCGACCTCTCTTGAAAGCTGGCTCATGTTTCTGGCTCTGGCAATATCACCCAGCGCAGACAGTACCAATGCCGGATCACCATCTTCCATAATTTCATTAAGATACATTTGCATTTCTTCTTCACTGTTTAAGTGTTCTGCAATATCATATTCTTTCAGTTTCATAGCTCCCCCTCAATCTCTTTGTAAATGGCTTTTGCTCTGGCTATATCTTTTTGCTGTGTACTTTTATCTCCCCCACACAACAAAACAACGATTACTTTTCCGTGATTTTTTAGATAAACCCTGTAGCCTTTACCTTCATGAATCCGCATTTCTGAAAACCCTTCCCCTACTGGCTCTATATCGCCAGAATTACCGTTTTTCAGTCTGCGAATTCGTGCCTGAATCTTTGTTTTTACCCTGATGTCTAATCCAGTTATCAAATGTTTCTGTACTTAATACAGTTATCATTCCTTTGCCCCTTATACTTCGATAATTAAAGTATACGTCATATTTCCTTATCGTCAAATATATCTGACACAATTAAAGGGGCAGAAAATGCCTCTTTATTGTGTGCCACATCAGATATGTTAATCGTGACAAAGTTAGACAGACTCGCGCGTTCAGTGGATTACTTATCGCAAATCGCCAGTCGCTTTCAGAGTGAGAATATCGATTTGGTCGTCCTAGATCAAAATATTGTTCCCTGAGTTCCCCATCTGGCCCTACATACTTATAAAGAGTCTGTCTGCTAATCCCAAGCTCTTCACATAATTCAGATACGCTACAATCTCTACTCTTCATGGAATCTTGTGCCAAGCGAACCTGAGATTTTGTGAGTTTAAAAGAACGTCCGCTTTCACGTCCTCTTGCTCTGGCCGCTGCCAGCCCATGCCGGAAAAGCAAAGTTAACCAATGGAATGGTGATACCGGCTAATAACAACGAACGCCGCAACGGGGAATGTTTCATATTGGGTTCCCGTAACTCGTAATATAGATAATAAAAAAACGCATTATAGAGAGAAAAAAATAATGTCGCACTATTTTTAATGACATTTTATTATGGTGAATACGGTGTTTAATCTGCGATATAATGTTAAATAATTCTTCATTTAATACGGTAGTAATTATAATCATAAGAGTGTAAATTTTTTTTAGTTATTTTTCATTCATTTTATTTTCTATGTAAAAATCAAATTCAGTAACCTATTAATGAATGATTTATATTATTTATTGCTGTGGTTTCACCCGAGTGAAATGGTTATATTTAATTGATTTTTAAGTATTTTTTTCATGAATGTAAAATTAAGATTTTATCCAAGATAATTAATTTAAAATAGTAAACATTAAAAATGTAAACACAAATTTATAGTTGCAATTTAATAAATGGAGATATTAACATGATACAATTATAATCTTATTTTAAGTTTTGTTTTTAAATAAAAAGTCAATATATTGCATTTGTGAATTTCTTATTAATGAAATTATATTAAAAGAGTAATAACAATTATTCTAATAAATAAGAAGTGAATGTCAGTATTATAAATTAATTCATCTTTAATCAATAAAGTATTTATAGAGAGCAACGGGTTTTAATTTTCTTTTTCTAACCAGTTAAGTTAATCAGCGATAAGAGTTTTTTCTCTTAATTTACATGTTTGTATTTATTTTATGTGCACTAATGGAATTAACCAATCTCTCTTTATAATGTTGTGGACTATAGCCATCCATGCATTTAGTTACTTTTAAAACTATCAACAATGATAATAGATATATTTAACGTGTTTATTCTCACCGGCGAGACCAAATAGCATATAAACTTGATTTATTCAATCAAAGATTTGTAAAAATATTAAATTTTCATTATGGCTCACTAATTTATAAATTTTTAGATAATTACTCTTTAAATGATCTACATCAATCTATACTTACCTAGCTGGTTAATATTTTTAAAACACTTTTTTAACCTTATTTTAACTTAACAAGGATATGCATTATGGGTGTTTTTCAGTACAAAGACTTTGATAGCACTACTTCTAAAGAGTTATTTTCCGACGCAAAAACTATCGCCGGGTATGCTTACCATAATTTGGGAAGTGGATTTGCTGAGGGGTATTACAATTATGGTTTTGGTTTAGGGATGCCATTAACGTTGCTGACCGCAATTCTCGGCAGTACGACATCGCAGGGCATCACGCCTAAATTGCCTTGGAATCCGGACGCAGAAAAACAAGCACAAGATAAACTCAATGAATCAGGGTGGTTTACTATCAGTGCTGATGAGTTAGGCTATCAGGGTAGAACTGATGCCCGCGGTACTTTTTTCGGCGAAAAATCAAGTCATTCCACTGCTCAGGCAGAGGTAATGGGAAAATATGATGCTGATGGTAATTTGATTTCTATTGGCATTGCATTTCGCGGTACGAGTGGTCCTCGCGAGTCAATTATTACCGATACACTGGGCGACGTTATGAATAACGTGCTGGTGGCTTTAGGTAAGAAAGACTATTCGAATGACTATACGCCAAATGCTTTCGGTCGGCTGCTGGACCATGTAGCTAATTATGCCAAAGCTCACGGTTTGACGGGCAGTGATGTTTTGGTCAGCGGCCATAGTTTGGGTGGGTTAGCTGTGAATAGTATGGCGGAGTCTAGCGATACGAAATGGGGGGGATTCTACTCCAAGTCGAACTATATCTCTTTCGCTTCGCCATCACAGTATGAAGTAGGTAACAAGGTGCTGAATGTAGGATATGAAAATGATCCTGTATTCCGTGTATTAAAAGGTACCAGCGTTGATGCGTTCTCTCCAGGCGTTCATGATGTACCAAGAGATTCGGCTACAAATAATATTGTTAATTTTAACGATCACTATGCATCAGACTGGTGGAATATACTGCCCTTCTCTATTGCTAATATATCAACTTGGGTTTCACATGTGACGCCATTTTACCAGAGCGGCATGCAACGTATTATGGATTCAACGTTCTACGACTTAACACATAAAGATTCAACTATTGTTGTCAGCAACCTTTCCAACGTCACTCGTGGAAATACCTGGGTGCAGGATTTAAACCGGAATGCTGAAAAACACACTGGCAGTACTTTTATTATTGGTACCGACGGCAACGACCTGATTAAAGGTGGTAAAGGAAACGATTATCTGGAAGGACGCGACGGCAATGATATATTCCGCGATGACGGCGGATTTAATATGATCGCCGGCGGGAAAGGCCATAATACTTTTGACTTACAGAAGTCACTAAAAAATGCAGAAATAGCCTATGATCAGGCAGGTACATTGTATGTGCGTGATGCACAAGGTGGTATCACTGTTGCTACAGATATCTCGACGATAAGAAGTAAGGAAAGTACCTGGCTGTTTCTGACGAAAGAGGTGGATTCTCAAGTCAGAGCCGATGGTTTGTATTCTAGCCGTGGATTGACGAAATATGCCAATTCAGTAACAGGCAACGATGGCAATGATACATTGACTTCTAAAACCTCCGGTAGCTGGCTGTTCGGTCTGGATGGTGATGATACCTTGATTGGCTTCGGCAATAATAATGTTTTCGTCGGTGGTGAAGGCAACGATGTGATGAAAAGTCAGGGTAATAACAATACCTTCCTATTCAACGGTGATTTTGGACAAGACATCATCTATGGCTACAATAAGACTGATAAACTGGTGTTCCTAGGTACCGAAGGCAGCAGTGATAAAAGTAGTTATCTGGATCATGCTTCTATGGTGGACAATAATCTGGTGTTTACCTTCGGTCAAAACTCCGTCACTCTGGTTGGCGTTAGCATGGACAGCTTATTGGTGGATAATATAATACTGGCGTAACATATAAACCATGCGATATCCCTACCTGTAAAGTGGCCATGTTAAAATGGCCATCTTGGTTCAAGAGTCAATTGAATAGCTAATTCCCGGCTACAATATTTTCTGTTAATAAGGTGTGACCAACGGCGTATTTCGCCTGCCATGCTTTAGGGTTGAGCAAATAATGTTGCCGGAAGCGTTTAGAAAAGTGGCTTGGGCTGGAATACCCCACTGCGGTAGAAACATCAATAACACTCATACCTTTTTTCAATAAATCTTCTGCGGTTGTCATACGGACATTCTCCAAATATTGATGGAAAGTGCGAAAAACAACCGCACGAAATCCTTCTTTTAATTTCCGTTCATTCAAGCCAACTGCTCTTGATAATGATTTTATCGTCCAAGGGTAATGATAATCATTGTTAATTATTTTTATTGCATTATAAACAGCACGGCGTTGCAACCCGCTGATCACGTTATATTGACAATCGTAAATTTGAGACGCTACACAAGCGAGTATTTCTAACGCTTTTGCTTTTAAATAAACCTTTCTTATACTGCCGCTTAATTGGCACTCTTCTATCTGATTCACTATCTGCATAAATGGTGGGTAAATGGGACATGCCATCATCAATACATCACTGTAGCTAGCGTTCTTCTCAAAGCCAGCCGCTAATTGAGTGAAGGGGGGGAGTTCTTGAGCTTCAATTTCGTTCAATGAGAAACGAATATCGAGAATATGCCATGAGCCGCAGCCAAAGAAGTTCATGCCACGAGTTATTTTAGGTGAACGGAAAAATATCATCATTCCCGAATTGATATCTAAAACATCACCATTTTCAATCGCCATTTTTCCGTTACCGTTTAAAATAAACGCAATTGATACCGTTGGCGGCCCTTCACAATATTCTGTGATATCTTTGCTGAGTTCAAGGCGAATTCGGTTTATATGAATTCCGTCAGATAATTCCTCAGTCAATAAAGGCAGATTTGTGTTATTTTTCCCCGCATGTGAATGCATGCAATTGCAATGGTCAGCCGTGAAAATTCCTAATTTCTTGCTATAGATCGTCTTCATGAGATCCCCTATAAAATTAGCATCGGATACCGATCAAAAAGCGTTTCCTCACTTAAAACAGTGTTTCTTGCATATTAAGAGCATTACATTTTTATTTTATATATATGCATATTGTGAAAGTCACTCACTTTATCATTAATGATAATCATTATTAATAGTACGTAATGCGCTACTTTTGTCCCTATCCCGTTAGCCCTGATGGAGTACTATCGATAGTATTCCGTTATGTTTTTGATGTTACCACACTTAATTTTCGTAAAACATGATTTAAACGGTGCATAACGAGTTATTTATATGAAAAAAAAATACGCTAAGGCGTCTGTCTTATGTTGTTTAATTTCTCCTGTAGTATGGGCAGAACATTCGTCTGGCGCGACAGAAGATTCTTTGATTGTAACGGCCAATAAACGAGAAGAAGCGTTAAATAAAGTGGATGGCAGCGTTCTGGTTAAAATGGGCGAAGAGCTTGTGCAGGCCGGTATCACTCAAGTACAAGATCTTGAACGTGCTTTCCCTGGTTTACAGATCCGCTCACGGGGAAATCGAACCTATTCAGCAACAACCATTCGAGGTATTAGTTCGCCGGATTTCTATTCTCCTTCTGTTCGAATTTATGTCGATGGCGTTCCTCAAGATCACCAATTCCTAACACAAGAATTAATCAACGTGGAACGTGTAGAATTATTACGTGGTCCGCAAGGGACTTTATATGGCGGAAATGCACAGGCGGGCGTTATCAATATCGTCACCCGTTCGCCGCAAGAAGGCCCGTGGCTAAATCTTTCCGGCAATTACTCTAAACTGAAACAAGGCGGCTCTTTCAGCGGATCAATACCGCTTATTGAAGATATCCTTTATGGAAGTACCAGCTTGCGTTGGGTAAAAGAGCCTGGGCAAATTGATGTACCTAATAGCGGTAATAAAAATATTGATTCCAGCAAAACCTGGCTTGGTCGAGGGCAATTGACATTTGCGCCAGAGGATTCTTCGTTCAGTGCTGAATTTAGCTTTGCTCATGAAGATCTCGATTCCCATGAGGAACTCTATTTAAACGACGAACAATTTCGCCGGAAAGAATACGATGGTCCTATCCCTGATTTAACTCGGCGGGTTAACAGTTATGCATTCAAGGCTGAATATGATTTCGGCAACAGTGTATTAACCAGTGTGACTTCTTATCAGGATCGCGATATTTACCGTGATTTCATTGGAGGTAAATGGAAAGAGAAACACCACGCTGCCACGCAAGAGCTGCGTTTGAATTCTAATTTCTCAAATGGGATTACCAGCGTTCTCGGCGGCTGGTTTTCAGATGAAAAGAATAAACACCATACCAGTGGTTATCCCGGTTACTATGGCGATGCTGCTAACACAATAAAAGGTAAATCGCTGGCACTGTTTGGTGAAGTGAAGTTGCCGTTTGCTTCTCAGTGGGATTTGACTTTAGGCGGACGTTTGTCCCATGAAAAATCGCAGATAAATTATGCGGGCCGTTCTGGCATGGTAGCGATCGAAGCTTTTGATAACCAGGTTTCCAGCAATGAGTTCACACCTAAAGTTGCATTGGGTTGGCAATTGACGCCAGATACCCGTTTCTATATTTCCGCCACCAAAGGGTACAAACCTGGTGGATTCAATAACATTGTCTCCTCCGCCAATGACAGAAAACCCTACGATACTGAAACCTCAGATAATTATGAGCTAGGCTGGCATACCGCGTTCTTTGATAACGCGGTGACATTAGACAGCGCTGTTTACTACATTCGTTCGAAAGATAAACAAATTTATGTTGGTCCGGTCGGCGCACAGTTTATACGCAATGTGGGTAAAGCAGAGAGCAGAGGCATTGAGTTGAGTAGCCAGATTAAGCCAATGAAAGGGCTCAAATTTTCTCTTGGCGGAAGTGCCGGTAAATCAAACTTCGTTGATGCGACCGATACAGAGAATGGCATAAGTTATGACAATAAACGTCTGCCTTATGCGCCAGATGTCATGCTCAATGCAAGTTTTGACTATTTGATTGATCAAACGTTGTTACCCGGTAATCTCTATTTAAATGCCGGCGCCCGTTACTATTCAAAAAGTTACTTTAATGAAGCGAATACCCTTGAACAGGGTGGATACACCCTTTATGACGCGTCATTCAGTTTAGAAATGGCGCATGGGGTTAACGTAAAACTCTATGGCGAAAATCTGGGCGATAAAAAGTATCGTGTCTCCAGTTTCATTGTGGGACCAAATACGCTCAGTATGATCAATAAAGGTTTGAATGTTGGGTTAGATGTGAGCGTTGCACTATGACGCATAATATCTCCCATCCTCGTCATATATCGTTATTACTGCTAACTTTGGCGGGTGTTTACACCCTCCAAAGCACGATCGGCATGTTGACGTTACAAAGTATGCCGGCATTTTTACGCAGCCACGGTGTAACCCCGGATAAAATCGGCTTGCTCTACCTGTTGATGTTGCCTTGGGCATTCAAATTCCTTTGGGCGCCTATTATCGAGCGCTATCGTAAATCTGGTTCGGGGGATGCAAACCCCCGTCGTATCATGATCTGCGGTAATCTGCTAATTACATTGCTTTTTTGTTCAATGTCATTGGCAAGACCTGCCGAACATATGCCGCTGATTATTATCGGTCTGTTTCTGATCACAATTTGTTTGACGGTGGTGGATACCACCACCGATGGTCACGCTATTGACCGATTACCGCCAAAGCACCGCCCTTGGTGTAATGTTATGCAAGTTGGCGGCGGTTATTTAGGCTCTATCATAGGCAGCGGCCTGTTTCTGTACCTTGTTTCACTGTATGGTTGGCATATTGGCGCCGGGGTGTTAGCTATAGTGATTCTATTGATGTCATTGCCTGTCCTATTTTTACGGGAAACACAGGTAGAAAAAGCGCCAACGGTTTTAAAGGCCCCAGTCGCCCCTTCACTTAAGAATGCCCTCCGTCGGTCATCGGTTAGACAAGCACTGGTTTTGATATTGTTGTGTATGATTGGTACACGCCTTTCACTCGGTATGCTTTCGCCATTTTTGATCGATCGCGGGGTGGATTTAACTCAACTCGGTATCATTGCCGCCAGTGGTGGCGCATTAGCCGGATTATCTGGTGTTATGCTTGGTGGTATCATTGTACGTAAATTCGGTGCGGTCCAGACACTACTGGCTGTCATGCTGCTTGAATCTATCGTGTTAGCCTGCATTTTCTGGCTTGCCAAGCAACCAGAAGCGCCGTTATCCCTGCTTTCAGCCGCATATGTCTTCATCACGTTAATCACCGCCGCTAAATTTGTTGCGCTGTATACCCAGATGATGTCGCTTGCGGCAGGCGCTCAGTCTGGTGTGGATTTTGCGTTGATGCAATCTACCGATATGGGCATTGCAATTATCTGTTCCATGTTGGGGGGATTGATAGTGACTAAAGCAGGCTACGCCGCCCTTTTCATGCTTGCACTCATTTTCACTTTCATTGCCCTGTTCTGGACATTGCATAAATTCCATGATTTCCAACGGGAGAATGTGCATGCATAGCCATGATTCTTCTGTTCAGAACTCACCGGAGCAGCGTGCGGCTGATGTCGGCGTTATTAAAGAGTTATGGTATATGATGCGCCCATACCGCACACTGAGCTATGTTGCTATTGCACTTGCCATTCTTTCCGCCGGTTTGCAAATGTTACCGGCGGCGGTTGCCGGGCTTATCACCCAATCTATCTATGATGGACAATATGACACCCTATTGCATTATGGCGTTATGTTATTGGGATTCACGTTTGCCGCTATGTTGGCCTTTAGTGGTTCAACGTTTTTTGCTCATTTGATTGCCGCTGATGTACAGGCTGACGTTCGTCGCAATATCAGCCGTAAGTTGAAGTCTGTGCCTTTGGGCTTTTTCATGCTAACCGACAGCACTGAAATAAAAAAGATGATGCTGGATGACGTCGAGCAACTTGAAGATGGTATTGCCCATATCATTCCAGAGATGTCTGCTACCCTGTTTGGACCACTGATCGCATTGAGCGTCATGCTGGCCATTGATTGGCGGTTAGCTTTGGCGGCATTCGCGCCAACTTTGGGCGCTTGCCTGTTATTCGTCTATATCCAGATGAAGGTGCAAACGACAACTCAGCGTTTTTATGCCGCCCAGAACCGTATTGCTTCAACAATGGGTGAAGTTATTAATGCGATTCCGGTGGTTAAAACCTATTCAGGCGGCAAAGTTGCATTGCAACGCGCTGAGGAAGCTTTCACCGCCCTGACACGGATTATTGATGTCTGGGTTGAGAAAGTGCAGGTTAAATCCAGCCGATTTTTCGTGCTATCCAGTGCTAACCTGTTGTTTGTCCTCCCTTTGGCGGTCTGGTTATTAAACCGACAAGAGATCACGTTATTCGAATTCACTTTCTTTATTCTGGCGGCAATGGCATTTGGCAATATTGCCTCATCCATGTTCGCTGTGATGACACGTTTGCAACAGCAAGAAGCGTTAATCACACGTTATCGTTGGTTAATGAATCAACCTGAACTGGCGCCTTGTACTCAGAGCCAAACACCGGCGGATCACAGCGTTGCTTTGCATAATGTCAGTTTCTCCTACCAGGATGAGCAGGAAAATGCATTAAATGACATTTCATTTTCTATACCGGCGGGAAGTTCATTAGCCTTAGTCGGTGCTAGTGGTTCGGGTAAATCTACGGTAGCGAGTCTTATCGCACGTCTTTGGGACCCTCAACACGGTCAGGTGACTATCGGCGGTGTTGATATCCGTCATATGGATGAACCGACGCTACGCAATAACGTCTCTTTTGTTTTCCAACGTGTGTTCCTGTTCAACGATACAGTGGCTAATAACATACGATTAGCCTGTCCTAACGCTTCACAGGCAGAAGTTGAAGCGGCCGCTATCGCAGCACAAGCAGATCAATTTATTCAACAATTGCCACAGGGCTACGACACCGTACTGAACGGCGGTGTGAGTTTATCAGTAGGCGAAAAACAGCGTATTGCCGTTGCTGCCGCTATTCTGAAAAACGCACCAATTCTTGTATTGGATGAAGCTACAGCCTATGCCGATCCAGAATGTGAAAAAGAGATGCAACAGGCGCTCAATGCCTTATGCCGCAATAAGACAGTGATTGTCATTGCTCATCGTCTACCGACTATCCGTCATCTTGATCGAATACTGGTTTTAGATAAAGGACAGATTATCGAACAAGGCACCCATGAGGAACTGGTCGCGCAGCAAGGTGCATATGCCAGACAGTGGGCAGCTTGGCGGGGAGAAAAAACCGGGACAGGAGCAAATTATCATGAGGCTATTTAATCGTCTTCAGCAACATCTATCACCTAAACTGCAAAGAGTTTGGTTCAATGGATTGTTATATAAACAATTTGATACTGTTGCGATTATGGCCCAACTTGCTATTGCTGCCTGGGCTATTACCCATCTGGGGGAAAGTGACAACGCAATGCTGCCGCTTATCACTTTGGGATTACTGGTTGTTTTACTGTTGCTGCGATTCACTTTTATGGCTCGGGCATTACGTAAGCTCACCATTGCCGCTTATGGATTGGGCATAGAAATTCGTCGCACTCTACTGCAACGCCTTGTCAGTATGTCTGTCGCCACGATTCGCGGATTGAGTGCCGGAAAGATAGCGTTAACGTTATCTGAAGATGTGCAATGGCAGGAAAATCAGTCAGCCTATACCACACCGCAAATCGCCTGTCAGGTTATGATGCTGACCCTTATCTACCTGGCTTTATTCTGGTTTGATTGGGTGGTTGCCGGCAGTGCATTATTGGTGCTGATGGTTGGGATGCTCATCTTGGCGGCTATCCGTAAAAAACTGAATGAAATATTGCGCTTACGCGCAGTTATGATGGCTGATGTATCAGAAGCTATCGTTGAGTACGCCCAAGGCATGTCTTTTATTCGCGCTGCGGCAGCGACCACGACGATAGAACAGCGCTTTGACCGCGAAATCGACCAATTACGTGTCGCGTTCCGCCGTGGGGTATTCAGAAGTATTCCACTATTGAGCTTGTTTTATATCATTATTGATACTAGCGTGGTTGTTGGCATTCTGGCTGGCGCTCTGAGCTTTAATTCATCGGAAGCATTAACACTTTCGGAAATGCTTATCACGATTCTGTTGTTGTTTGCCTCGATTACCCCCCTGCGTGGGATCATCCCCCTGCTCAATATCACAGCCTTAACGCAAGTAGGTGAAGCCCATATTGCAGAGATAGAAACCATTGCAACGCAAGCTTCTGGGCCACTAGCCGCGCCAGACAAATATGATGTCGAAGTTAATAACATTTCGTTTAGCTATCCAGGTACGAATCAACCCGCTATCCAAGATGTGTCGTTTTATGCGCCGCAAGGCAGTATGACCGCCATTGTCGGACCCAGTGGCAGTGGAAAATCCACACTGGCTTATCTATTGCTCTCTTTCTATCAACTGGATAAGGGGGAAATCCGCTTGGGTGGAAATGATATCCATCATTACCAAACCCAGGCGCTGTATGACACCGTTACTATGGTATTTCAGGAAACCGCGCTATTTCAGGATACCGTCGCTAACAATCTCCGGTTGGGTAATCCCAATGCAACCCAGTTAGAACTGGAGCAAGCTGCTCGCCTTGCCAATATTCACGATACGATTTTAGCATTACCACAAGGGTACGATACTCTGCTAGGCGTGGATGGCGGTACGCTATCTGGCGGCGAGCGTCAGCGTCTTGCCATTGCCCGTGCCATCTTGAAACAATCTCCGGTTTTATTCCTCGATGAAGCGACGGCTTCTCTCGATTCCGAAAACGAACAATTAATACAACAGGCGTTTGATTCTCTTACCCAGAATAAAACAGTCTTTGTTATCGCTCATCGGCTGAGCACTATAACCCGCGCTGACCAAATATTGGTGATGGATCATGGAACCCTTTGTGATAGCGGCACTCACGACGAATTGTTAGGGCGCTGTTCACTTTACCAATCTCTTTGGGAAAACCACCTTGGCTCAGAAGAGCACTGGCATCTATACCCAAATACGCAAAATTAAGGTGTAACCCACCGTTTCGTAACCGTCATTATTTAATAGGATATCTTCATGCACACGGATCTTGTCTCTCCAGACTCATTGCGTCAGATCATATCTGGCTTTCTTAATCAGAAAAATATACTGGTGGATGATAACGACGATTTAATTCGCAGAGGGTTGGACTCAATGCAAATGATGGCATTGTTAAACCAGTTGAGGCGTCACGGATATCGCGTCACCCTGCGTGAACTGTATCAAAACCCCACACTGCATGCCTGGAGCCAGCTTTTACAACGTCATGCACCTGTCACTCATACAACTTCTAAGCCTGATGATGCGCAGCCATTGATTGCAGATACTCGTCCGTTCCCGTTGACCGCGGTACAACATGCTTATTTTGTTGGGCGTTCGCCAGAACAGACGTTGGGGGGAGTAGGTTGCCATTTATATCAAGAATTTGACGGTAGCGGGCTGGAACCTGAACAACTGGAAGCGGCAATTCATCGGTTGATTCAGCGACATCCGATGTTACGAGTACGGTTTTTACCAGATGGTCGCCAGCAAGGCATGACCGACGCTTATTGGAAAAAATTAACGGTCCATAACCTGCGCAGTTTGACAGCGGACAAACAGCAACAAGCGCTGAATAATATCCGCGAACAGCTAAGCCATCGGGTATTACGGGTTGAACAAGGGGAAACGTTCGATATTCAGCTAAGTCTGTTTGGTGAGAATCAGCACCGGTTACACGCTAATATTGATTTGCTGATCATGGATGCCGCTAGTTTTAGCTTGTTCTTTACCGAACTGGCGGCATTAATTGTCAAATGCAACCTGCCTGTTATTCCTTCTGACTACGATTTTTGCCGCTATTTGACGCAATATCAGGCTCAATTTAAGCAGGCTCGACAAGAAGCAGAAATATTTTGGCTTAATCGGTTAGATACCCTTCCCCCTGCTCCGCAACTTCCACTGGCTAAAGAACCTTCGCTAATAAAAAACGTCCGCATTCAGCGCAGATGTTTCCGCTTGGCCCCTGAACATTGGCAACGTTTTAAACAACTTGCTCAACAAAATGGTGTTACGCCAACGATGGCATTAGCGACCGCATTTGCCGGTTTATTGTGTCGTTGGAATCATGCCCCTCGTCTGTTGTTTAACCTAACGTTGTTCGATAGAGCACCGTTGCACCCCGCAGTTAATAGCTTGCTGGCTGATTTTACTAATATTCTGCTATTAGATATTCCCGCTGATAATTTGCCATTCTGCCAACTGGCTCAAGACGCTCAGGCAACATTTGCTGAAGCTTATGAACACCGCCATTGGTCTGGGGTAGAAGTTTTACGTGAACTTAAAAAACGCGGCAGTCATCCATATGGCGCGCCAATTGTGTTTACCAGCAATCTAAGCCGACCTTTATATGGTGAAAATACCCGTGATGTTCTGGGGAAACCGGGTTGGGGAATATCACAAACTCCGCAGGTATGGCTGGATTTCGTTGCATTTGAACACGAGAACACGCTGAACATTCAGTGGGATAGTAACGACGAACTCTTTCCCGATGGGTTAATGGATACCTTATTTACCGCCTATCAGGGTCTCATTGAAAATTTGACGGAAAACGCCACGCAGTGGCGTGAAGAACTACCTGATCTGATGCCTGAATCGCAATACCAACTGCGGCATCAAATCAATGACTCAACTGAACCTCTGCCAAGTACTCTGCTGCATGAAGGGGTGTTTTTACAGGCAGAACGTACACCAAATATTGTTGCTTTAGTCACTAATAATAAAGAAATTAGTTATGGTGAGTTAAGTTTGGCAGCCCGTCGGCTGGCGGCCGTGTTGCAAAAAATGTCGGTTATACCGGGGGATCGGGTTGCCATCAGCATGGAAAAAGGCGTCGGACAAATCGTCGCAGCATTGGCGATACTTTATGCTGGTGGTATTTATGTCCCAGTTCCCGTTGATCAGCCGGTAAACCGGCGTCGCGCTATCTGTGAAAGTGCTGGAATTTGTGTCGTTATTATTGATCCTGAACAACAACCTGATGGCTGGTTACAAGATGTGCACTGTGTTTCTTGGCATCAGGATGAGCAATGTCTGCCTTTGACAAATAGGGTTAAGCGTGCGGTTACTGATCCGGCTTATATCATCTATACCTCTGGTTCAACCGGTATTCCCAAAGGGGTGGTTATTAGCCACCAAAGCGCACTGAATACCTGTTTGGATATTAACCGCCGTCATCAGGTTCAAAGCAGTGACCGGCTGTTGGCGCTCTCTGCCCTACATTTCGACCTCTCCGTTTATGACATTTTCGGTATCCTCACTGCGGGAGGCGCGCTGGTATTAATCAATGAAACACAGCGTCGTGACCCATCAACCTGGGAAATGTTGATCGCCCGTCATAATGTGACGTTGTGGAATAGTGTGCCTGCACTGTTCGATATGTTGCTGACCTATTGCGAAGGGATAGAGGTGGATACGCCGAAAGCGCTTCGTACCGTGATGTTATCTGGGGATTGGATCGGGTTGTCGCTGCCTGAACGTTATCATGCATTCAATCCTGATGGTGTTTTGAGTGCAATGGGCGGTGCGACAGAAGCGGCTATTTGGTCAAACGAATATATCGTCAGAGAAGTTGCAGCACAGTGGCGCTCTATTCCGTATGGTTATCCCTTGGCTAACCAGCGTTATCGTGTGGTAGGCGAAGATGGCCGTGATTGCCCTGATTGGGTTGTCGGTGAGCTTTGGATTGGCGGCGCAGGTGTTGCATTAGGCTACTTTAATGATGAAGAACGCACTTCTGCGCAATTTGTTGTCGATCAAGGGGAGCGCTGGTACCGCACCGGTGATCTGGGTTGTTACCATCCTGAAGGCTGGCTTGAATTTCTGGGACGTCGTGATAGCCAGGTAAAAATTGGTGGTTATCGAATTGAGTTGGGGGAAATTGATGCAGCCCTTAATCAACTAACTGGAATTAGTAAAGGGGTTGCATTAGCCAGTGGTGAAAAAGAGAAGTCTCTGGTGGCGTTCCTTGAGTTGGAAGGCGATGCTTTATGCCAACGGGTAAATCGTGCGCCACAGTTACCCGTTGGCTATCGCGAGCTGTTCCCCGCAATGCATGTAATAACCGTAGATAGCAGTGAACCTCAAGTTGCAATATTCCTGCTGGAACATCTTTCTCGTCACGGTATTACCTTTACTTCACCACAATCACTGGCGGATTGCTTGCAGCGCTATCAGCCCCAACCGGAATACCATGACTGGTTTGGCCGTATGTTGGCATACCTTTGCCAATGCAAAGTATTGGTTGAGTCTACACAGCATGTATATCAGGCCGGATGGTTATCTGCTACATCCAATAGTGAGGCGATATGCATCCCAGAGCGTTGGCATACTGTGCTACGGGATGTTCTTACTGGTCAACAGACGGCAATCGCATTACTTGACGATCCGCAATTCGCGCCGGAACAACAATTGTTTGTGTTGCCAGAAACCCGGCAATGGTTGGCAGGATTACAACAGGTAATTACTATCCTCTCTCAGCGATTACAACGCCCTGTGACTTTGATGGAGTTTGATGCTCGTAGCGGTCTCTGTGCGCAGTGGCTGGCAGAGCATATTACTGATCAGCACCTCTGTTATCTCGGTTTTGAACGTTCTCAAGCACTGGTTAATCAGGCGCAGACACGGTTGAGCGGTTATGCTCATGCATCGGTACAATATTGGTCTGAACAGAATTGGCCTGAACAACTTCCTGAATCGCTGCAACATCAGGCTGATATTATTCTGTTGAATAACGTATTACACCGGGAAAAAGATCCCGTACGTTGTGTCAAGGAATTGGTGCCGCTTGCTCAACCTGGCGCGTTGATATTGGCAATGGAGTTGCGACAGGCATCGTCTCTCTCCCTGATTACGACTGAATTGCTTTCACCTCAAGGTATTCAATTACGCTCTGCGTCACAGTGGTTATCGCTATTACTACAACTATTACCACTACAGGCTGAAATGCCAATTACTATCGGTAACTTTAGTGTGTTATTGATGCAGGCAAGTGACGGTGTAACTATTCCTGATCGGGAAAAAATTAAGGCTGTGCTGGCACAACATCTGCCGGGATATATGATTCCACAGCGTTTACACATCATTCCTCGCCTGCCACTGACGCCTAACGGCAAAATTGATCGTAATGCATTGTTGCAAGAACTACAGTCCGCGACAAAAACGGAGACAGCGCCACGCCAGAATGAAATGACTTTGTTGAGTGCGGTGGAACAAATTGTTGCTGGCATTTGGCAACGCTTGCTCAATACCGAGCAACTGAGCCGTGACAGTGACTTTTTCCAACTTGGTGGAGACAGTCTTCTGGCTACACGTTTGGTTGGTGAACTGACACAACAAGGTTTCAAAGGTGAACTGGGTTATCTTTTCCGTAACCCACAATTGGCTGCCTTTGCGGCGACATTGGTTCCTTTGGCTAAAATTTCATCACCAGCGTGTGCTTTGTCGAAAGAGCAAAACGAATACCACCCTTTCCCACTCACGGAAGTTCAACAGGCTTACTTGGTCGGACGCCATCCGGGGTTCACTTTAAGTGGCGTTGGGGCGCATTTCTTTATTGAATACCAGATAGAGCGGTTAGATGTTCAACGTTTAAATCGGGTGTTAAATCGCCTGATCCAGCGTCATCCAATGCTGAGAACCGTGGTTGTCAATGGCCAGCAGAAGGTATTAGAAAATGTCCCGCTATTTTCCGCCAAACAACATCAATTCGCCAATATTACGCAGGCAGATACGTTACGTGAACAGCTTTCACATCAGGTATTAGATGCCAGTAGCTGGCCGGTGTTCGATTTCCAGCTTGCGCAAGACGATGGGATTGTCTCCCGGCTATTTGTCAGTCTGGATAATCTGCTATTAGACGGGTTGAGCATGCAGATATTGCTGGCCGAGTTAGAACAGCTTTATCTTGACGAACAACATGAATTGCCGCCATTAAAAGTGACATTCAGGGATTGTGTACTACGCCAGCAACAGGCGCCAGCACATCAGAGTTCGCTGCAATATTGGCAGGAGCAAGTGAAAACATTACCACTGGCGCCACAATTGCCACTGCGTATTGCCCCGGAAAGTGTTCAATCGCCACGTTTTGTGCGCTATAGCGATCGGTTATCTGCATATGAATGGAGTCAGTTAAAACAACATGCGGCTCCCTATCAGATAACGCCTTCCGCGCTATTAATTGCGGCTTATGCAGCGGTTCTTTCTGCATTCAGTACTAAACCGGAGCTAACGCTCAACCTTACCCTTTTTGATCGTCCGCACTGGCATGAAGATATTAATGACATTCTGGGTGATTTCACTTCTCTGTCATTATTAGCCTGGCATCCGGAGAAAAATTGGTTATCAAGCGCCCGTAGATTGCAACAACAGCTATGGCAGAATCTGGATCACCGTCACATTTCAGCAATCAGAGTGATGCGTGAATTGGCACAGAGCCGCGGCCCTGATATTGCCATTATGCCGGTTGTTTTCACCAGTGCGTTGGGGACACGCCAAGGGCAATTCCTTTCACATTCCTCGTGGATGAAACCCGTTTGGGGTATTTCGCAAACGCCACAAATCTGGTTGGATCATCAAGTTTATGAATCTGATAATGAACTTTGCCTAAATTGGGATGCTGTCGAAGAATTGTTTGAACCTCGTCAATTACAAAACATGTTCAATAGCTACACGACGCTATTACGTACCCTTGCGACACAACCAGAAAGTTGGCACGCAGCACTGGAGCAATTGATGCCGCGTCAGCAATCCGTGATGGTTGAAAATACTGCTGTTGCTATTGCGCCATCATTGCGTTCAGAGGGATATGACCCACAAATATGCAGCGAAATTCAACGTCTGTTCTTATCCGTAACAGATCATTCTATTAACGCACAACAAAACTTTTTTGAGGCAGGAGCTAGCTCACTACAACTCATTCAATTGCATAGCAAGTTACAACATGCGGGTTTTCATCATCTTGCCGTGACTGATTTATTTGCTTATCCAACACCAGAGGCACTCAGTTTGCGCTGCCGGAAGGATTTTCACGACGGAAATCGCCAGTCGATTACTCCTCGTCAGCGTCAACAACAAAAGCGTCGGCAACAACGGGAAAAACGTCACAAAGGAGCTGCATAATGACCGATTTAACGCCTCACTACGATAATTGCGATCCTATCGCAGTGATTGGCCTTGCCTGCCGCTTTCCTCGGGCGCCAGATAGCGATGCTTTCTGGCATAACCTGCAACACGGCGTTGAGTGTACTGTTCCACTTTCCCGTCAAACATTATTAGATGCAGGTATTCCTCCTGAAGTTATTGAGAGTGAAAATTTTGTCAATCGGGCAGCCATATTAGAGAAGGCGGAACAGTTTGACGCCTCGCTATTTGGTTATTCACGTCAGGAAGCGGAGATGCTGGACCCTCAACAGCGTCTTTTTCTCCAGACCGCCTGGCATGCTCTTGAACATGCCGGTTATGCGCCACGTCATGTTCCCCTGAAAACCGGTGTTTTTGGTAGCAGCCGGGTTAGTACTTGGCCTTCATGGTCACAATTTTCCATGACCGATGTTGGCAAAGTTAAAGGGCTTCAAGCATTAATCAGCAACGATAAAGATTATCTTGCAACACGTACCGCGTATAAATTAAACCTAAAAGGCCCGGCGCTGACGGTACAAACAGCGTGTTCAAGTTCACTGGTTGCTGTGCATATGGCTTGTGAAAACCTGCGTGCCGGTGAGTGTGACATGGCATTGGCCGGTGGTGTGGCGGTTTCTTTCCCGCAAGAAAGCGGTTACTTGTATCAGCCGGGAATGATCTTCTCCCCTGATGGACGTTGCCGCCCTTTTGATAGTCAGGCAAATGGCACTTATGGCGGCAATGGCGTTGGTGTTGTCACGCTAAAACGCTTGAATGATGCTCTGCGCGATGGCGATCCCATCATGGCTGTGTTACGTGGCAGTGCAATTAATAATGATGGCAATGAGAAAGTTGGCTTTACCGCCCCTTCGGTCAACGGTCAGCGCAACGTTATTATCGAAGCACTCCAACTGGCCGATGTCAGTATTGATGATGTTGGCATGATTGAAGCACATGGTACAGGAACGCCTCTTGGCGATCCGATAGAAGTTGACGCGCTACGCAGTATATTTTCTGACCGTAGTGTGGCGGCGCCGCCTTGTTATCTTGGCTCTGTGAAAAGCAATATGGGCCATCTTGATACAGCCGCCGGCATTGCCAGCTTGATTAAAGCGGTTCTGTCTGTTTGGCATGGTTATATTCCACCGACGATCAATGTTCAGCAACCCAACCCGGCGTTACGGTTGGAACAAAGTCCATTCAGGTTGGCAACGCAAGGACGGCGCTGGACACAAGCATTACGAACTGCTGGCGTCTCTTCATTCGGTATTGGCGGCACCAACTGTCATGTTATCGTGCAATCATTGCCGGAAGAGTTACGTTGTCACCGTATCCATCATGCGCAAACCTCGCCTTTATTGCTCTCTGCGGCTTCTGAATCTTCATTACGTCAATTGGCACAACGTTATGCGGCTGCACTCAGTGATGCATCAGAGCATCATACAGATTTGGCCTGGACCGCATTACAGGGGCGTGATCTTTCATTACCCTGGCGTTTAGCCTTGACGCTAACGTCACAAAGCGCTGAAAATTTATCCGCTTTTGCCAATAAAAATCCAACACGAAATATTTTCAGTGGACAAGTCAATAGTGAAAGTAAACAACTTTGGCAATTTAGTGGACAAGGTTGTCAATGGTCTGGAATGGGAAAAGCAATGTATGCATTCTCTGCTGTTTTTTCCGCTATGTTGGATCGTTGCTGTGCAGCCTGTGCATCAGAGTTGGCACTGCCATTAAAAGCAGTCATGTTCGGAGAGCATGATGCCGCATTAGCCGCCACCGAATACGCACAACCGGCAATTGTGGCGCATCAGATTGCACTAGCGGCGCATTGGCTAGCCCTTGGATTGAAGCCTGATTATGTTCTGGGGCACTCGGTTGGCGAATTTGCCGCTGCCGTGGTTGCCGGGATTTTTACACCTGAACAGGTGATGCCGTTAGTCGCGATACGAGGCAAACTGATGCAAAGCTGCTCCCAAGGAGGGACAATGCTGGCGGTTTTTGCCAATGAAGAAGATGTATTTCCGTTTGTTCATTCTCTGGCATTAGATTTGGCGGCTTGCAATGGCCCACAACACTGGGTTTGGGCCGGTACAGAGACGGAAATTGCTGCTTTGGCACAACGTCTGGAGCAACAGCAGATTCGTTGCCAGCGCCTGAATGTTGCCTGCGCCGCACATTCAGCCATGCTTGATGGCGTATTGGCGGCATTTTCTCTACGTTGTAGCCAATTGCAACCTGCATTGGGGGAAATTCCGCTGATTTCTACCCTGACAGCCAATATTGCAACGGCTGAACAATTGGCTTCACCGGACTACTGGCGTAACCATATGCGTCAGACTGTACGCTATTATCCGGCTGTTGAATTTGCCCGTCGGCAAGGGGTGGCATTATTTATGGAGATGGGCGCTGATGCACAATTAACCGGCATCGGGCGGCGTGTCAGTCTGCCACAGGAAAGCTGGATTGCTGGCGTACAGCGTCAAAGCTCTCCAGAGACAGCTCAACAAACGGCGCTTATGCAACTTTACTGTGCTGGTGTGCATCTTGACTGGCCGCATCTTTTCTCACCCACTGGGGAAAAATGCCACGCTCCGCTCTATCCATTTGATGAACAGCATTACCGCTTCCCTGTTGCCAAATCAGTGCAGACCACAACCCATATCAATGCTGGACTTGATGTAAATGCTCTTCTCGATCCTGCCATTGAGCAAAACCCCGATGCTGCGACACTACGTGTGTTGTATACCGATGCATTGGTATACCAATGTCATGGGCGTGATGCTGAACAAGGTTTCGGTGCCATCGACACTATTCGGGCTGGCCGACTACAACCTTGTTGGCGTCCTTTGTTGGAACAATTATTAACCTATTGCGTCCAGCAAGGTTATTACCGGGAAGTTTCTGGGCCGATGGCAAGTAAAATGTATCGTCCTGATCGTCCCTTGCCATATGGCAAACGCAGATTATTAGAGTCACATTTACTCACTGCTTTTCCGGCCTTGATTTATGCCGGTGAGCGTCTATTCGCCCTGTTAAGCGATCGTTGTGATTTGCCGCGTCAGTTTGTGTCAACACCCACTGCGACCAACTCATGGCTTCCGGCGCCACAACCGTGCCCTGACACCCACTATGCCCTACACTGGAGTACAATAAACATCATAGATAACCCAAGATCTTCAACGGCATACACTCTCCGCTCTTCAACTGCGAATGATGAGATGGTTAATCATTGGCGTCGAGCGGGTATTGGTTTACAGCCAGAAAGCGAAAACATCTTATTACTGCTTACCGGCAGTGATGTACTTGAATTATGCAATCAAGTTATTACCGAATTAAAACGTGATGAAGCAACATCATTAACCGTTGTCACTTGTTGCGCTCAACCGGAAACCACCTTATCACCAGAAAATATCAATCCAGCTCAATATGCTGTGTGGGCATTGTTACGTGTTGCGGTTGAAGAATATCCCTATCGTCGTATTCAAGCGATTGATATTGCTGATATCAACGATGCTGATGCTTTGTCATTAGCGCTTGGATATTTGAGTGAACGTAACCGTTGGCTGAGAGTACGCGGCAATCAAGTCTCGGTACCGGTTTTACAACGTCAATCCTTACTGCTTTCCCAACAATCGATGTCGATTTCCCATCAGGGTTGGCATATCGTGACTGGGGGAATGGGAGGAATTGGTCAGATTTCCATCCGTTGGTTGTTGGCCCAAGGCGCACGTAAAATTGCGGTATTTGCCCGCCGTCAGCATGCGGATTGGGATGCTTTTGTTCAAGCGTTATCACTGAATGCTGAATGTGAGATACGCTGGATTAAAGTTGATGTTACTGATACGCCAGCCTTGTTAAATGCAGTGCAGACGCTGGCTCAAGAGGATGGTATCGCCGGGGCGATTCATGCGGCGGGTATCGCTGATCATACCCGGCTGGCAGAAATTGAATCTCGACGTCTGTCACAGGTGTTATCAGTAAAAGCCCTGAGTGCATCGGTATTACAAGCGGCTCTTAAACAACATAATGCACATTATCTACTGCTTCACGCTTCCGCTGCATCAATGCTAGGCGCTCAAGGACAAAGCGCTTATGCCGTTGCCAATGCTTACCTGGAATCTTTGGCGCTGACAGCACCGAATCCGTTGATGGTCAAAGCACTGGTTTGGGGTGTTTGGGGTGGCGTTGGCATGGCTCGCGATCAACGATTAGTGGAAAAATTGGCGCAAGATGGCATGTTGCCGTTCAGTGTCAATGAAGGTATCTGGCATTTTAATCAATCTCTGCGCACCACATCCCCCTGCTATCTGGCAATGCGGTTGGGTGAACATCATCCCGATATTTCTCGGCGTTTACAGCCTGATACTGACCATAGCCACCCAGTGGCAACCCCTGCTCATTCACACTCTGTCGATAACACGTTGTATCAAGATAGTGAAGAGCGGCTTAATTGGTTGCGTCAACGTGTCGCGGCATTGCTGCGGTTAGAACAGCCTGAACGTTTGGAATCGCAACAGGATTTACTGCAATTCGGTTTGGATTCCCTATTGTTCCTGGAGCTAAATGCAGTGATCCACCAGCAGTTTGGTGTCAGGCTAACTGCCGAATTGGCTTATCAGAATATAACTTTGGCAGGGCTTAATCGGCTTATTGGCGACGCGTTATCTGAACAACCAGTAACCTGTTCTCAGCCTGAGATCATTATTGACCGCGCCCAACGTTATGCTCCATTCCCGCTAACACCTATTCAGCATGCTTACTGGATTGGTCGTACTCAGGCCATTGATTTTGGCGGTGTCGCATGTCACGTCTTATTTGAGTGGGATATGACGCTGGGTAGTTTTGATATGGATCGTTTTGATATTCCGCGTTTTGAGAAGGCATGGAATGCTTTAATTCAGCGTCATGGCATGTTGCGCATGGTAGTGGATGAGGACGGACAACAAAGAATTCTGCCTGAAACGCCTTGGTATGCTTTATCACAAGATGATTTGCGTATGTTGGATGAAACAGCTTGCCAACAGGCGCTGGTTCAGCGTCGTCATACGCTTTCTTACCAGGTCCCGCCAGCAGAACAGTGGCCGCTGTTTGAAGTTTCTGTTTCTCTGTTGCCGAATGCCCGCTGTCGCTTACACATGAATCTGGATCTGTTGCAGTTTGACGTACAGAGTTTCCGAATCATGATGGACGATTTGCAACGCGCTTATCACCAGCAACCACTGATGCCACAAGTGTTTACTTTCCGTGATTATGTAATGGCGGAACAAGCTCAACGGGCAAGTAAAGAGTGGCGTGCATCATGGGCCTACTGGCAGGAACAATTACCTTCGCTGCCTCCGGCGCCAAGATTGCCGCTGAATCCACAATTGCCTCAGCGTAGTCAGCCGCAATTCACCACTTATGAAGGTCGATTAGCACAATCTGATTGGCAAATGCTTAAACAATGCTGGCAACAATGGGGCGTGACTCCTTCTGCCGGTCTGCTGACGCTGTTTGCTCATACACTGGAATGGTACAGTCGCCATCCGCTGTTTACTCTTAACTTGACATTCTTTAACCGGCAACCTTTCCATCCAGAAGTTCAAGATCTGATTGGTGATTTTACCTCAGTTATGTTGATGGATTTTGACTTACGCAAAACAACCTCCCTGCGTGCCAGTATGGAGAAAACACAAGCTTTGCTATGGCAACGACTGAGCCATAACTATGTCAATGGTGTTGAAGTGTTGCGAGAACTTGGCCGCCAACAAAATGGTGAAGCTCATAGCAGACAACCACTGACGCCGGTAGTTTTCACCAGCATGTTGGGAATGGCGCAAGAAGGCGTCGCCATCAAACAATCCATCACTCAGTTACTGGGGGACCCGGTTTTTGTTCTGAGTCAAACCCCACAAGTCTGGCTGGATCATCAGGTCATGGAAGTGGATGGTGATTTATTGTTTAACTGGTACTGCATGGATGATGTATTGGCGCCGGGAGTTATTGAAGCACTGTTTGCCGCTTATAACGCGCTGTTAGTACAAATTTGCCGTCAGCCTGACTACATAGAGCATTATGATCTTCATATTCCCCCTTCTGGTCATGCACGTTATGATTTCTTGCATATTCAACAGCAAGAACAATTGCCGCTGATAGTTACCGCTAAAGAACACATGGCACAGTCATCAACTACGGAAACAGCGCAGTCGGAAACAGCGGATGAGCAACTCCATGAGATTGAACAACAGGTAATCGCGCTCTGGTGTTCACTGCTTTCTCAGCCAATACAGCGTCACAGTGACTTTTTCCAGAGTGGCGGTGACAGCTTAATTGCTACCCGGATGGTGGTGCAATTGCGTCGTCAGGGTTACGAACAGGCAAATCTGCAACAGCTTTTTGAACATCCGAAGTTAAGTGAATTTTGCCGTACTTTGCGGACAATTGAAACAGTTGAAACCACACCCGCTACACAGGCTGTTCCACTTGAGACTAAACCAACATCGGAGCAGACGCTGCCATTAACTGCATTGCAATATGCCTATTGGTTAGGTGAAAGCCAACTGTTTCAGTTTGGTAACGGTATCGCTCATTTCTATGCTGAACTGGCTATCAACGATCTTGATCTACCTCGTTTCACTACTGCCTGGAACCGAGTGATCAACCATCATGAGCAGTTACGTGGCTATGTGAAAGATGGGCAATATCATATTCTGCCAGAAGTTCCCTGCTATACCCCGACGGTAATCGACTGCCGTCACATGATGCCTACTCAACGCGAGACAAAACTCGCTGATGCCCGTGATACCCTGCGCATTAAAGGTATTCCTAGCGATAACTGGCCGCTGTTTGATTTGACGCTGTATCATACTGATGACCGGACACATTTATTGCATTTGACTATCGACCTGGTAGCTACTGATGGCAAAGGTCTGATGTTAATTCTAGGCGATTTGCAACGCGGATATCTGGAACCCAACTGGCAGCCAGAACCACTGGTTGTGACTATTAGTGATTATATTCAAGCACTGGAGAATGAGAAAACAGGGAAAGCCTGGCAACAAAGCCGGCAATATTGGCTTAATCGTTTACCTTATCTGCCTGATGCTCCGTTGTTGCCATTAAAAGATCATCAATCACAAGCGCTTAATCAAAAATGTTTAGAGGGATATATCAGCCCGCAACAATGGCAGCGTTTGCAACAACGTGCAGCAGAATACCGAGCATCGCCATCACAAGTTATGCTGACGTTATTCACCCATGTTCTGGCGGCATGGAGCAACAGCGAGCACTTTACCATTAATGTTCTGCATAGCAACCGACTGCTAATGCTGCAATATTGCGATACGTTGGTCGGAAATTTGTCCACTACATCATTGTTGGAGGTGGATTTACGCCATATCACCGGATTCAGTGATGCGGTAAGTCAGATACAGAAACAGTGGTTAGCAGATCTGCAACATGCTCTATTTGATGGTCAACTGGTGCTCAGAGAGAAAAATCAGCGCCATCACAATCTGAACGCCGGCATGCCGATCGTATTCAGCGATACAACCAATATGCCAGGTCAAAGGCCATCAGGGTTGGGAACGCTGAATCTTTTTGGTGCGCAAACACCGCATGTTTATCTCGACTGTATACTGATTTCCAATTCAGATAGTGGTGTTACCATTCAATGGGTAATTTTGCCGCAACTGTTCCAGCCACAAGTTGCAGAAAACATGTTTGCTCATTATCAGGCGAGCGTCGCCGCCCTGCTTGAACCCGATTACCAATGGAGCGCTCCACTGCCAGAGTGGCTCCCGGCAAATGATCGGATTTTGTGCCAAAACAGTAATGCGACAAAGGAAGTTTTTCCGCCGCATACGCTTTGTTCGTTAATTGAACAAGCGGTAAACCGTTACCCACAACGTACAGCGGTAGTTGATACTTATCGTCAAATCGATTACCACACTTTGTGGTCGCAAAGCCTGACGCTGGCTGTTCATCTACAAGCGCAAGAAAATCAACATTCGTCTCTGATTGGCGTGGTGATGGAAAAAGGTTGGGAACAGATTGTCGCGGTTATAGCGGTTTTATTGGCAGGACGGGCTTATCTGCCTATTGATGCCAGCTACCCGCAACAGCGCATCCATCAGCTATTGGCATCAGGGCAAGTTGATACGGTATTAACTCAACCTAAGTTTGCTCAACAAATAAGTTGGCCTGATGGTATACAGGTTATCTCGCTGGACGAACTATTACTTAATCGCTCGCCGAAAAATACCGCTGAACAGCGCTTGTCTGTTTGTCCTGAGGATTTGGCTTATGTGATCTTCACATCAGGCTCTACTGGCAAACCGAAAGGCGTGATGATAGATCATCAGGGAGCAGTTAATACCATTCTTGATATTAACCAGCGTATTACCCTCAATGAACTAGATACCGTACTGGCAATCTCAGAATTAACATTCGACCTTTCAGTTTATGATCTGTTCGGTACTTTAAGTTGTGGCGCAAAACTGGTAATTCCTTCTCCCGGTGACAGCCGACAACCCGACAAATTACTGGCGTGGTTACAGCAAGAATCCGTTACAGTTTGGAACTCTGTTCCGGCATTTGTACAACTACTTGAGGAATATGCTAAAGATTATCCACATTCGCTGGATAGCTTACGTTGGGTATTGATGAGTGGTGATTGGATACCAACCAATTTGCCGGAAAGATTATTTGCGATCCATCCTGCGCTGAATCTTCTCAGTTTGGGTGGCGCAACCGAAGCATCAATTTGGTCTATTGCCTATCCTATTGCTCAGGTTGATCCAAACTGGCGCAGCATTCCATATGGAAAACCACTGGCTAATCAGACCTTCTATGTGCTCAATGCAACGCTTTCACCCTGCCCGGTTTGGGTAACGGGGGAACTCTATATTGGTGGACAAGGGTTAGCGCTAGGTTACTGGGCTGATTTGGAAAAAACCGCCCAAGCCTTTATTACTCATCCTCAAACGGGTGAACGGTTGTACCGCACCGGTGATTTAGGGCGCTGGCGACCAGACGGTAATATTGAATTCTTAGGGCGCAATGATCACCAGATTAAAGTTCGTGGCTACCGGATTGAGTTAGGCGAGATCGAACATCGCTTATGTGAGCATCCAGATATACAACAGGCATTAGCGTTTGCATGTACTACATCAACAGGCGCATTGCAACTCGTCGCGGGTGTACGTTTATCTGATGACGCACCGCTATCTACAGAACTTTTACCCGTGTTGCCTCATTGGTTGCAGCAGACCTTACCTGCTTGGATGTGTCCACAGCGCTTTATCATTCTTAATGCGATCCCGGTATCGGACAACGGCAAAATTGACAGGAGCGCATTGGTAGCTTTGGTTGAGGAAACGACACAGGATATCAATCCAACATCAGTTGCTCTCAGTGTGACAGAACAAGCTGTGTTGGACCTTTGGCAATCGGTATTGGCACAACAAGCTATCAACGTGCATGAGAGTTTCTTTACGCTAGGCGGCGATTCTCTGGCAGCGGTACGATTAATGGTGAAAATTAATCAGACGTTTAACCGTCAATACCCACTCAGCCTGCTACAGGCTTACGATACCGTACACGCTTTAGCGGAATTTATTGAGCATCAGCCAGAAAGCCCTTGCCAAGGGGTGATCTTGAACAAAGGGAGTATTGAGCAACCTACTCTGTTTATCGTACACCCTATTGGCGGGCATCTGTTGGGATATCGCCATTTAGCGGCCAATTTCGGCGACCAACGCATGATTGGGCTGGCGTTTTCGCCAGATAATTTAAATACAGATACCCCTTCCGTGGCGGTGTTGGCGGCTGACTATATCAGTCAAATCCGGGCCTTCCAGCCGCAAGGGCCTTATGCTTTGGCCGGATGGTCTTTTGGTGGATTGGTAGCTTATGAAATGGCTCATCAATTACGAACGATGGGTGAACGTGTTTCGCAATGCATCCTGATTGACAGCTTTGCACCAAATGTGCGCACCGATTTAACATTGAATGAAACATTTTGTCATCGTCATTTCCTGCTCGATTTGCAGGGGCAATTTCCAGGTCTGACTCTGGATAATCATGTTATCGCTGCCGATACTAAGACTTTCCTTAATGCAATGCATGATGCCTTGCCACAATCTGCACAGATTGATAGCTCGCTGACTACACTTTATGACGTGTGGCGTTATAACTTGAATGCGTTGCTTGACTACCGCCCTCCGCAGACTTCACAGCCTTTCTGGCTTATTCGGGCAGCACAGGCATTACCTGATTTTATGGATTATCTCGACCCAACCACCATCGCCTCAATCGATCTTGGCTGGCAGGCTTTTGGGCCAGTCCATGTGACACAACTTGCGGGCGATCATTACACCTTGTTCCAACATGAACATGTTGGCTCACTGATTACCTGTATGAAAGATATCTTGAATTCAGTATCAACCACTAATCTTGTTAAGGAGAACATATGATAAAGCCACGGCGGGTTCTGATTGTCGGTTCGAAATTTGGCGAATTATATCTTAATGCGTTCCTACAACCTCAGTCTGGTCTGGAACTGGCTGGCATTTTGGCACAAGGCAGCGCTCGTTCGCAGCAACTTGCTCGTGATTTCAATGTGCCTCTGTTTCGCTCATTGGATGAACTACCAGACAATATCGATATTGCCTGTGTGGTAATACGGGCAGAGGTTATTGGCGGCAAAGGCGATCAGCTCACTCAGGCACTCTTGGCTCGTGGAATTTCTGTCATTCAGGAACACCCCCTTGACGTCGAAGCCATTAACAGACATCAATTAACCGCCAACAAACATAATGCGGTGTTTTGGGTAAATAGCTTTTATAGCCAATGCCATGCTGGAAGAAGTTGGTTACACGCGGCGCGAAAAATTAGTCAATTATCGCAGCAACGTCCGGTAAGTGGTTATCTGACAACCAGTCGCCAATTGCTATTTTCTGCGCTCGATCTGTTGTTACAGGCATGTCACTGCCCGGAACAGACGGAAATAGTCTATGTTGGCCAGCGAAGTCGTGCATTTCATTGCTTTGAACTTAGCTTTGCAGGAACAACAGTAACGTTGAACGTGCAATCCTATCTAGACCCGAGAGATCCCGATATGCACAATCTGGTGATGCATAAAATGACGCTGATTTGGCCTGTCGGTTATCTTACGCAGGAAGCCAGTTACGGGCCGGTCATTTGGACACCTGTCCTTCATGCCCCTGACCATCTGAATAGCGAACAAAGCCTCTACTTAAACGCCAGTCAGCCGGATGGTAACTATTTACACCGGGCAACATCACAAATTCTTTGCCCGGCAACCAAAAACTGGATGACGGCATTTGAATGTGATGGCGCTAAAGGTGTGGCATTGCTACTCAATACTTTGAGTTCTGTATTGAATGGCGCCTCCTGCCCGTCTGCTTTTGCTTATGATTACCAACTGCGGTTAGCTAGTTTATGGCAACAAATTTTGCGCATCATGGGAGAACCTATTATTCAGGATGTACCGCCCGCTGTTTGGATTGAGCCAGCAAAGTTGATGTTAACTAAGGAAGAATGTTGATGACGTGGGCACTCCCTATACACCCGATGATTCGCCCGTGTCTGACGACTCACGGCAAGCCTGAATACACATTAGTAATTTACCCTGGACGTGACAGCCGTATGGCGGAAAAGGCTGCCGCCAGTATTGCGCCATTGGCTCAATCACGTTCTGACTTGATAGTCTCATTCACTCCCGCACAGAGAGAAAACCTGATTGTAGGCGACCATTTTTATATTACTCAAGAACCTGAGAGTTTTATTCGTCAGGTGACACGATTTATACAATATGTCTATTTACAGGAGGTTACATAATGGCATTTTTTCTAGGAAAACACTTACTATGACTCCGGACTATCTTTGGAATGGCAAAACGCTGGACCAACAACTTGCCGGGTGGTCCGGTATTTGGGGCGATAAAACAGCGCTGATCTATCAAGAACAACAACTAACTTACCGTGAGTTGCACCAATCCGCAGAGAGATTAGCCAGCGGACTATTTCGTCGAGGGATACGTCGTGGGGATAATGTTATGGTACAACTGCCTAACCGTATCTCCTTTGTTGTTGCCTGTTTTGCCCTATTTAGGTTAGGCGCTCATCCAGTGTTATTAATGCCGACACAGCGGGCACATGACGTTCAGGCCCTTTGCCGGATTGTACGTCCGGTTGCTTACATTATCCCCGATTGCATCCATGATTTTGACTACCGGGAAATGGCACGAGAAATTGCGGCATCGTGTCCCGATTTGAAACACATTATTGTTGACGGAAAAGCGGAAGAATTTACCGCATTAGCATCCATTGATGATGCACCGCTAAATATTCCTGGTCCAAGCTATGGCGATATTGCTGTTTTATTGCTTTCAGGGGGAACGACCGGCACACCTAAATTAATTCCCCGTACTCACAACGCTTATACCTATGATTTTGTGCTCTCTGCTCGCTTGTGCGCAGTAAATACGGAAAGTGTTTATTTGGCCGTACTGCCTGTGGCACATAACTTCACGTTAGGCAGCCCCGGTATTTTGGGCGTCCTTTCCCAGGGGGGAAGGGTTCTTCTGAGCGATACCGCCAGTTGTGATGAAGCTATGCCGCTAATCGAGCAACACAAAGTGACCCATCTAGCATTAGTACCGGCTCTTGCACGGCTCTGGGAACAGGCTCGCGACTGGGAACAAAGCGATCTTTCATCCCTACGCTGTTTGCAAGTAGGCGGCAGCAGGTTGACGCCAGAACTAGCGGAACAAGTGATAGCGCGTCTTGGGCCTTTGCAACAGGTGTTTGGTACAGCGGAAGGATTACTCTGTTACACCCGATTAGATGATCCCTATGAGGTCATCATTAATACCCAAGGGCGACCGTTATCAGAAGAAGATGAGATCAAAATAGTTGACGCCAATTTGCAACCTGTAGCGCCCGGAGAGATAGGAGAGCTTATTACACGTGGCCCTTACACCATTACCGAATATTACCGTGCAGAACAGCATAATACTGTAGCTTTCACCACCGATGGGTTCTATCGTACCGGTGATCTGGTTCGTATGACCTCAGATGGCAACCTGATCGTTGAGGGCCGAATTAAAGAGCTGATTAACCGCAGTGGCGAGAAAATTTCGACCCAAGAAGTTGAAACCTTGTTGCTGCAACACCCTAACATTAATGATGTAGTTGTCATTTCTGTGCCTGATGAACTGTTGGGTGAACGAACCTGCGCCTGTTTACCTAACAATGGCAATCAACTGGAACCGGTACAGCTAGAGGCATTTCTACAACAGAAAGGGGTTCAGCGTCATAAAATTCCTGACCAATGGTTGTTTGTCGCCTATTGGCCGTTAACTACAGTAGGAAAAATTGATAAACGCCGCTTGGTACAGATGGCACAAGCAGAACATGGCAACCCAATACAGCAATATCATGAGCAAACTGTTGTTATTGCCAGCACTCCGTTAGATTTAATCACGCATTTACTTTCAGATGACGAAGCACAACCTTATATGCTCTATGAAGTGAAAGGCGAGTGGTCATTGGGGATAGGCTGTGCAGCGACCATCAGTGCGGACGCATCAGGTCAATTGATTGATTCACAAGGGAATTATCATCCATACGATATCAGCACATTGAGCCAAAAACTTGAACAGGCGCTTAATGCCCTCCCCATTCAGGATTGGCGGGCCTATGGAAGAACTTTATTTGAATTCTCCCATATGACATATAGGTTGCCATTAGCACAACAAAACGAAGAATTAATAAAAATCACTATTCCACAGCATGAATTACGCATAACTCAAGGACAGGTTCTGATACGAACGCTCGAAGAAGATCAACTCGCCATATGGAGTGAGAAAATTCGCCATGCTGACCAATTAGGCACACCTGTTTTCTCATGTACAGAAGATATGGAAATCATTAATAAGCCAGACGCGGCAAAGCATTATAAGGATAACGTCTCCAATGCAGTTAAGGACATTACCGTGGGCCACTACCAAAAAGTGATCCTGTCACGTCGAGTTGAACTTGGTTCGAACATTGATATGCCACACAGTTACTGGTTAGGTCGTCAGGCTAACACACCTGCCCGCTCCTTCTTCTTGCGGGATGAAGATTTCTCTGTTTATGGTTTCAGCCCAGAAACCGTGGTTGAAGCAGATGGTTCAGGTTGGGTCAGTACACAACCATTGGCTGGAACCAGAGCTTTGACACATAATAAAGATCAGGATCAACGGTTGAGAGCAGATTTGCTTTCTGACCCAAAAGAGATCTCCGAACATGCTGTTTCGGCCAAATTGGCATTAGAAGAACTGGCGCCGATTTGTCAGGCTGACACACTTTGTGTATCAGAGTTTATGACGATTCGTAAACGGGGTTCAGTACAACATTTGGCATCACGGGTAAAAGGATTACTACAGACAGGTAAAAATCGTTGGGATGCATTTATCGCCCTATTTCCGGCAGTAACCGCTTCGGGGATACCTAAAAAACCTTCTTTACAAGCAATTTCACATTATGAAGGTGAACCACGCCAGCTTTATAGCGGTTGTGTCATGTTATTAGATAGCTCAGGTAAACTGGATGCGGCTCTGGTATTACGTTCTCTCTATCAGCATCAAGGGAGCTGTTGGCTTCAGGCTGGCGCGGGATTGGTCAGAGATTCAAAACCAGAAAGAGAATGGCAAGAGACCTGTGAAAAACTTGACTGCATTATGAAATACGTTCGCCCTTACTCTGGCAAAAAAGAGTAAATGAAGTAAAAACACTTTTTCTTCCAACCCTCGGGAAAACCAAGGTTGTTTCTGGTTTTCCCGAGACGACTAATTTTCTACTATGCTTAATCAGTCACCTCTAATTTTTCTTTCCAGTGACAACCATTAACTTAAAAAAACCAAATAAATAGATATCAGCTTGCAACTATTCCTGCTGGTACCCATTTTATTCCCGGAGGCAATAAATATGTTCTCTCGTCGTGATATTTTGAAGGCATCCGCAATTGGCGCCGCCGCCGCTAGCATGGGCGGTATGATTAAAGCGGCTGTTGCAGATGAACAACACAATATAGTCACTGCTGGCAAAAATAAACCACCAGTAGATGCCAAAAGTTTGTATAAATACAAATTCACCGATAGCAAAAAACGGATATTGGAAAATGGATGGGCACGAGAAGCCACGGTAGAACAATTCCCGATATCTACAGGGATTGCCGGTGTTGATATGTTACTTAAACCGGGTGGTGTCCGTGAACTTCATTGGCATGCTATTGCCGCTGAATGGGCATATATGCTGGAAGGTCATGCGCGTATCACTATTATCGATCCTGAAGGTAAAAGTGAAGTAGCTGATTTTGGTCCCGGCGATGTATGGTATTTTCCTAAAGGTCATGGTCATTCCATTCAGGCACTTGAAGATGGCGCGCATTTTATTCTAACTTTTGATGACGGACATTTCTCAGAGTTTGGTACTTTCAGTATTACTGATTGGATAACGCATATGCCGAAAGAGGTGCTTGAGAAAAGCGTCAACATGCCGGCATCCGTTTTTTCTAAAATTAAGCAAGGAGAAGCTTACATTGTTGGCGGCGCTATACCGCCAAAACTCCCCCTACCTGCTGACGATGGAGGATTAAACGATGCTCCACTTACCCACCGCTATGAACTCTTGAAAAATAAACCTTTCTTCGAGAACGACGCAGGGAGTATTTATCGGGCATCATCGAAAGAATTTCCTATTTCTACAACGATCACTGGTCTCATAGAAACGGTCAAACCTGGTGCAATACGTGAACTACATTGGCACCCTAATGCTAACGAATGGCAATACTACATTTCAGGTAAAGGGCGTATGACCGTATTTAGTTCTCACGGACACGCACAGACCGCAAAATATGGGCCAACCGATGTCGGTTATGTGCCACAGGGATTTGGTCACTATATCGAAAATATTGGCAATGATGATCTTAAGGTGCTGGTTGTGCTGGATAACGGTATCTACCAAGATATTTCACTCTCTGATTGGTTAGCTAAAACTCCGTCTTATTTGCTTGCGGATAACTTCAATAATAAGCCTTCCGACTGGGCGGATCGTCCTAAGGATAAGCTAGTTATATCACGCCGTAGGACTTGAGATATTACACTGTGGTGTATTGAAGAAATCTATATGACCTTGTATATCAAAAATAGCCTCGTTTACACGAGGCTTCATTAATAAAAAAACGATCAATGAAAATCATTTGTACCCGTCATCTTTCAAGTTGCTTCTTTGTTGGCTGCACTCACCTCGGTAACATAATTATCTATGCTCCCGGGGATTCGCTCCCTTGCCGCCGCGATGCATCTTGAAATCCATAGGATATATTAAGTGAGTTTTTCATTAAAAATAATCGAAAACCGCCTATTCTCTGTCATGCACAATGGTTATTTCACAGTTGCATAACAACATGCAGCTATATTAAAAATATTTTTTTAACATTAAATTACCCCACTCTTCATACCTGTATTAGTACAGTTTGTTTTTAGTGTCCTCTGTTTTTTTATTTAACTCATTTGATTATTTGTTTAACTAACATTAAGTTAATGATTTAAATGAAAAAAACCAAAAGATAAATGGCAAAATAAAAGCTTGCTAATAATTCTTGTGTAAGTTAATTTTACATTGAAATTAATGATTAAAAAGCCAGGGAAAACCCTATATTTAAAGTTGAAATTTATATTATCAGCGACAAATTGCAGCGTTTTCTGTCAGAGATTTCATAGTTCAAATAAACATTAACATAATGGAGAAATATAATGGTTATACAATTAACACCTGATGATAGAAGTGGATATCCACCTGTTGAAAAGCAAATAGCAGGAGATATAGTACGTGTACTAAACTTTCAGCAAACAGATGAGGGGCATACAGCATTATATGGAGTTGAATATCGGGCTAAAAAAATAATATTAGCGTATGCTTTAGCTGCAAGTGGTATTCATAATGTATCTCAACTTCCTGATGACTATTATAATAATAAAGAGACTGCTGAGAGAATTTATCAAGAATATATGTCTAATCTTTCATCTGCACTATTAGATGAAAATGGTGATCAAATTTCTAAAGATATGGCAAATGGTTTTTTCAAGAATGAACTGGATTTTGAAGGTGAATATCCTGAAAATATTTGGAATATTCCTGGTCTTGAAAATAAACCATTAAGTGATTATTCAGATGACGATAAATTATTTGCACTATATTTTTTTGCTACACAGGAAATTCCTTTGGAGGAAAATCAACAATCAAATATCGCAAGGTTTTTTAAATTAATTGATTTCTTATTTATATTATCTGCTGTAACATCACTAGGAAAGATGATTTTTTCAAAAAACTTTTACAATAGATTAGAATCTAAATCATTAGAAAGTTATATTGAGAGAAAAAAACTTTCTAAACCCTTTTTTCGGCCACCACAGAAATTACCTGATGGCAGAATAGGTTATTTAGCAGGCCCAACTGAACCACCTAAATGGAGAGTGAGTTTTCAAGAACTTAAAAAGAACAAATCCAGGAATGGGTTTTCTAATATGGACGGTGCTGCGAAACAAAAGTATAGTTCATTTATAAAAGAGGTGCAAAAGGGTAACGATCCACTTACAGCAGCAAAGAGTATTGGTACAGCAAGCGGCAGTAACTTGGAAAAACTGCCAAATAATTTATTTAGTGTGAGGCTAAGCCAAAAAGACAGGGTAACTTTCACTCAAAATAATACTGAAAATACAATCACGATTCATAGTGTTGGAACTCATTATAAAAATATATGATGTGTGATCTCTGGCTTCAATTGACAGAGCATTTTTAAGCTCTCATTTTTTCAACGGGAGTCTCATAAGGCGTTTTACTTTTCAACCCACTGTGTGGTCTGTGATAATTGTAAAACGCCTTCCTTTAGCCAATATACTTTACTGCCAAAAAGATATTACTGGAAGAAACCGGCTCTCCCTGTAAATAACGCTAGATGGTTATAATTTTTGATGTTATTTTTGATTTTCGTAACAAAACGCATAATATATATGACAGGATAAAAGCCAGCAAAGAATAGGCTATTATGTAAACATATATATTTATGTAATTAAATTTTTCTAAGAATAAATTATGGATAAATTCGTTATGTATTTCAATAACAAAAATATTGTGAACAAGATATATACCCAGTATATTCTTACTAATATCATTTATTAAGAATGGTATTTCGTTGATATTCAAATTAACCAAGAATAAAAACAGGCAAACTGAAGAAACCTGAAGAAATACATTATAAAACTTCCCATAAAAGAAGGTCATCCCTGTCCTGGATGAAATGATTGATAAAGATATCAATGATATAATAAAAAGTACTAGAAGCATTATGTGCTTAAAGGAAAATGTCTTTATTTGAGGTTTCGTTAGCCCTAAATATCCGCCTATCAAGAAACTAATCAAACCCTCAACTTGGAACGGAAGCAAAATATTGAATGGGATTAGGGAAAAAGAGAATTTGTAATCTGTTAGTGCATTCAGCAATGTAAGATTAGAAATTATAAGCATTATGACAAGTATTTTCATAATCCCCTTTGCATTTGTTTCGTTAAATGTGTTACGCATTAGTGGTGTTAATATATAGAGAGAAACAATTGCAAATATAAACCATAAATGAGTGGCATCTGATGTGGTTCTACTAACATTAATATAATTTAAAAAATCAACAGTAGGCACGGTTGTAAATTTACTGATAAAACAGGTGTCATACAGATAATAAAAGATAAGCCAAAACAGCAATACAGTTAATATCCCTTTAGCTTTATTAATGACGTAATCCACCTGCTTTTCATGCTTGTTATTTAGTAAGAAATAGCCACTGCACATAAAAAACAGCGAGACCCCCAACTGACCAATCTGCCTAAAAAAATACAAAACCACGTCATTATCATCGCGCAACAAGAAAAATAAAGTAACGTGAGAAATTACAACGAAAAATATAGAAACGATCTTTAATAAATCTATGGTTAATATTCTCATTTTTTGTCTCTTAAATAGATAAAATGAAGTTTGAAATTTTGGGGGCAATCCTGGCCATACCTATTTTTGATGGATGTAAACCATCGGACACTGTGCCCAAGCTATTGCTGGTCATAATATCGATATTTCTTTCATTGAATCCAGATTGTTTTAACAAATCCAGATATGGGATGGAATATTTTTCACAAATTTCCCGACAAACGTTGCAATAATCAGACAAGTAGTACCCTTTGGCGTTTTTACTATTCATACCTCTTTGTACTGATATTGGTGTTGTTATAATAAATCCTATTCTTGCTAATGGGTATTTTTTGGTAATTCCAGTCATTAATAACTTCATACCTCCAATAAATGTCAATGAGGTTTTGTCGTTATAATCACCTATTTCCACCCCGCCATAGGAGCCAAAGTCAAATCCAAAATCATTTACCCCTCCCCATATTGTAATAATATCTGGATTACTTCCCATTTTTTCATATCTCAAACAAATGGCTGAATTGTCATTTTTATCTTTTTGAGCTATGCATGTTCCCCCTATTCCATAGTTTTTCCATTCTTTTAGACCTAAGTTTTCAGTCACTATTGGTTGGTACCAACCTCTTTCAGTTATACTGTCGCCGAGGGTAAACCAACACCCTCCCTTCAAATGCGATTGAATATAAGACATTTACTTTCATCCTTTTAAAAATAAAAATTCGGCGAGCAGCCGTTGTGAGAATTGTTGCCGGAATTTTTCAGACCATAGAGAATATCCAAACAATTCTGCGATTAGTTTACGTTGAGTACAATACTTAACTTTGAAATAACCGATTTGTAGGACACAGTAAATTTTGGAATACAAATCCGGCCCGTTTGTAGCAAGCTCTAGTTCACTTATTGACAGCGATAGAAATTCCAATTGTAGACCTTCATCGAAATTAGAAAGCGCATTCAGGGCGAATTGCTTCGCATCCGTTAAGACAGTGGGTCTTTTACTTTTATTGGCAGCTTGGTCTGTATGACGAGTCATCATCCTGATCCCATGCAAATCATGTCCATATGAGGATCGCTGACCGGATAGTAAAAATGAATTTCGTCACCACGGTTGGATCTCGGATAAAGTTGTCTCATATAAATAGTATGATATCAACCCCTTTTACAACCCTTTAATCGTACACATTCATCATAGAAATGCGGATTAGTTATCATAAACAAGTTATTAATCAGGTGCTAAAAAATACCGATAGTGATAATTAACTTACTAAATAAGTGGCTGATAAATTAGCTAAGGAGAAAAATGGGTCTGGAACATAATATTGAATTACTGACCACCTGAGTTTAATAACAAAAATGCCGATCTTGAATATCGGCATAGGAAAGAGTAGTTATATTATCTATTTAAAGAGTAAGCTCCACCATCGATAAACGGGTATTTAATTCTCTCTGTGGAATTTTTTTAAATAAATGTCTATTTTTGATTGAGAAGCATTCAACCTTTCCATCTCTCATTCCGTCATTCCTTACAGCAAATCGCACGCTGGGTGGATATTTGTAATTTGGACTCAAAGACATACCGCAAGCCAATAAGAAATCAATCTTCGATGATGATTCAATAAGTTCATCATTGCGTTCACCTGGTTTAACTCTCCCATAATCAAGGCATAAGTTAATACTAAACGGGCAGTCGTTAATTATATTGTTATCGATAGAGAAACCATAGTTGATATTATTATCATGCTCACCAACATGCTGAGTCTTGTTTAGAACTTCGACAGTTAATTTATCTGCAAAGGTAAATATAAACCCATTATTAGTCACTTTATCTTTAAGACCGAAATCAATATGTGAAGTTGTACGCTTTGGCCACATTGACCTTTCAAATCTACCATCATTTTTCTTTTTAAAGTTATTGCTTATTAAACAGTAATTTAAAGGTTCAAATACCCCGTCATTGCTAGTTTCTACCAAGACTACCATTGTTCCTGCCAACAGAACGATTTTACCTACTTCGCTTTCGGGCAAGGAATTCATCAAACTTTCCTGTGCATCTGATAGATAATGCATCATATAGTCAGTTAGCTGATATAGCTCATCTTTGTTTTTGAGCGTATTCCATTTTATGTTCCAAAAAAATTCAGGTAAAGAAAAAAACAACGGGATGTTTTTTTCTTTATTTTCTGATGCAAGAAGAATATTTTCTCTCACCAAGTCAATTCTACGTTCTATCTCTTTCGACAAGTAATCTTGTATGCTCTGTCCGCTTTCTCTATCAAGAGAAAACTCAGAGCGAAATGTCGCTTGTCTTATAGATGCTACATTAATTTTCATATTATTCTCCTTTGGTTTATTCATTCTAATTCTCCTTTTTTGTTGGTACCGGATGTAATGACAAAGATAAAAGTATCGCAAAAACTTTTACGCTGCCTACAATTTTGTTTGTAGGGGGATGAAGCCTAACTATTGTATTAGTCGTCAGACAACGAACAGAGATGAATATCTTAAACGGTATATCAACAACATAAAAAATAATGGCTAAAAAGTCAGTTAATAAACATAGAAATAATTCTGTCCCAATTAATGTCGGCATTGACTACCCTAACTTGTCGTCAGAATAGTCAACACTAAATTGTCAGAGTAGGATCGAGATTCAAATTGTTTGCCTCTCCCGATTAAATGTCATAGATTATTTTCTGGCACATTCAGTATCGGAGGCATATGAAAGGTCAACGTATCAGCTATATCTGGGTCAACAACTTTGACCAAAACCCGAAACGTCAACTTTACAGCCGCGATAAGAATTATTTCTATTTGCCATAGTAACCAGCCTTGTAAGAATTGATAATTCCCTCAATTAATGATTTTTTCCTTTTATTTGGAGTCTGATTATTATCAGTTTTTTATATATGTAATTTAGGTGAAATGAGTGTTTATAATATGTCTATTTTTTGTATGTAATTCTTTCCTTATATCATTATTTCAACATGTAATGTGATTACTCTTTATCAAATCTATTGTCATGAGTACGGTGGTATTTACTTTAACAGGAATGACTTCCAAGGCTATATTATCGGATATCGATATTTTCCGTGGAGAATAGAAAGCTACGGGTCCCAAGTTGCTCTGGACAAATATCGATATACTTGGGAGTAGCTTCCATATTTGGTCTGATTGATACTTCAAAGTGATCGGCCAGCCAAAAGCCCTGTTAACCTAGTTGGAACTTGAACAACCTGGCATTTTGTCAGAATTGCAGCCTTCATAAAGTAGGGAAACCACATCGCCGTTATTCCATCTGCCAACAAAGTCCATTGCTACGATTCCGAGAGTTGGCTTATCGTAACCTGGGTGTTCAGGTTGGTAGGTATAAATAAGCCAATCCTTAAGGCTCTTGTACATGTAAAAAGCATAATCAAGAGTGAAATCAGGGCCACTGTATGCACTCGTGTTAGTCAGATATAGAGTATCCCCACTATCTTTCAATGCCTTGTTGAGATGATTAACGACAAAATGATATTTCTCCTCTTTCCCGGGATTATCATAGTGATCCTCAATATCCATTGATGTCCAGGCAATCCCAGGCAACCCTTTATTCCTTGAAATAATAACAATTTTTCCTCTGACATCACCAAGCTTTGGAATTTGGCTGTCATCATGAAAGAGCGGAGAGTATTTGTCCTTGTAGTGCTTGAAAATAGCATTGAATAATTCGTCGGGTTCCTTTGATTGCTCTTGCTTAATACTCATCAAAATCGTTTCTGATGGATTAGCTTTAAGAAAATTCTGACAGTCATTAACTACCTTATCGAATATGATGTATTCATTGATGATCCCGTGGTGCATTTTGAAAATCCACCTGTCTTCATAGCCATTAATGACAAATCCTCTATTATTCGTCTCTGCATGACATCGGATATCCAAATAACGAATTCCTAGCTGCAATTGGTCCGATATTGACAAATCCTGGCATTTAGCAAGCCCCGATATGTTCCTGTGGGCGCAACTTTCATGTGTTCCTGGAATAGTGATATGACTCAAAAGTCGATTATCATCATGCAATTGCCCCATCCAATCATTAGGAGCCCATACTGACAGAGAACGCTTGGTTTGATGGTCAATATTTAATTTTTCATCAATATTATTACTGTTATTATCCATATTTATTTCTCACTATATTGACTTAAGTTATCTAAAAGGTATTTAGATTATGGTGTAGAGCGACTTTATTATGTTAAAGTATAGCTATTATTCTGAAGAAGTTCATTAATAATAGGATATTAAGGCAGGTAATTGTTAAAAAATATAGTGACTATATTATAAGGTTAATCATAATAAAACAAACATTGCCGTTATTAAAATAATGACCATAAATTATCCCTCTTATTATACTTACAAATCAAAATGAACATATTGAATTTTTATTTTAATCTAATACCAATATTATCATGAGTTCCTTCACTAGAAATGGGTAATATTATCAATGCATTGATAGTGAACTGGAACACGGCATACTAATCGATTTATGCGCAAAAAAAATGGTTAAAGCAATCATTAACGAAAAAAGAGCGAGATAACATAGGTAATCTCCAATCTCCCTTTCGTTAATTTCGTTAATTTCGTTAACGGTGACATTTTAACTAGTCACCGAATTTAGACCTGTTTTATGATTAATTGTTTTCTAACTGATGATGATTATTTGCATACCAAGAGATATGATCATCACTTGATATTGGCGTCTCGACTCCAATTTTATCCACGCCAAAACAGGCAATATAATCGTTTATTCTGTCTGCATGTTTACCTATATATTCAATGCGTCTCTCATCTATTTTTTGCGATTCCTGTAAATTGATTATTTCACTTCTCAGGAGGTTGCTCATGGTACGATGAATCCAGTCGAGGAGATAGCCTTCGATAATCATATAAAAATCATCATCATTATTGTTGTGGTATGTGTCAATAGTTGTCGTTACCACGGATAAAACGGCATATGTTTGGCCTAGCTCTAGAAAATCCCCACTATGCTTATTAAGCATATCTAAGTCTATTTTTTTATTGTTACTCGCTATTAATTTATTTAATTTTTCATATAAAAATTTCATATAATCATTCAAAATTGAAAATAGGTTATACTGGAAAGATGTTTTACCTATTTCTTTCATCTTATTGAGAACGATCATTCTTCCGGCTTTTAGTGATAATACAAGATTATCACCTTCCGAAGTAATCGCACCAAAATTAGATATCAAATAAGGGGAGATCTTGTTAAGAGTAAATAAACCCTGTGCGCCACAGCGTTCACGACAATTAATTAATATTTCTTGTGTACGCCATGTGCACAAGGACTTAGTAGTAATGATTTCAATAAGTAATTCATCTGGAAATTTAAAGTTTCTAGTCGATTCTGATAATATAATTGAAACTTTTCTTGTTAGCTCTTTTAAGTATAACGCATGAGTGATTGTGCTCAAAGTATCCCAGGCAATACCCTCTTTGAAATGAGAATAATTAATTATTGGCATAATACCTGAATAGCCGAATGTTTGTCGTTTATTTCCATATGTACTCGTTATATGAAGAGCTGATTTAGCCCCTGTAACTGAGATCACTGCCATGCATAACTTCCCTGAATGTAATCTATTTGTAATTAACGAGAACCTTTCTCTTAATTCTTTAATATGCAATGATACTTTACCCTCCCTGGTCAATGTTATCATATTGCCCGCCAGGAGCCCTTCAAAGGGAATTTCGACATTATCAAATGAAGTTATTGCGTTATCTAAATAAAATCCTGGCTTATCGCCAAGTGGAGTAATTTTAACTCCAGGAGTTAATGTTCCATTTACGGACAGGGGGAAGATGAATGGGAAAATACCATATTTCTTTCCTGATACATTTAGCTGAGCTAAAATTACAGCCACCTTGGGTATCTCACAAGGTGTAGTATTAGGCATAAATTTATAGGCATTTGGGCTTGGTGAATTCAACATAAATACACCTTTTTCCGGGAGATAATTAGCCTGTGTATCAATTGCAATTAGACCATTCCCGTGAGCCAGTTCGGTTGCCAGATATACTCCAATAGCACGACCTGAACAAAGTTTTTGGTAAAGCTCTTTCACATATGGAGTTTGCACTCCTAAGTTAGCGATAGTGCCTATGGCTAAATTAAAATGAATTGATAGCATAGAAACTACAGCACAATCATGTGGGGCTACAAGTTCATGAAGGGCTACTAATTCATAAAATGATTCCGTATTAATATTATTATTTTGAATATATTTAAGCAATTCTATGAATTTTTTTACTGATGACTGGTAATTGCTACAATTGCTTTTAAGTACCGCTAAAAGGTCATCAGATACTCCCTCATTTCCTATACATAAATAAGATTTTAATTTTGATTCTGAATTGCACGATGATTTGTTCATATAGATGAAGCCTTTATTATACTAACAAGATGTATATTATCTAATTAATAGTGTAATGGGATACACCAGAAACATATACTTCTACTTTAAAAAATTTATTAATAAAAGAGATTTGTTAAAAATTTTTCTTCACAGCGTCCAATAGAAAAAGCCAGATTAAAACATGCTTATCAAGTAAATAATTCATCGTTGTTATTTTATTAGAGTAGGTGATTAATCATTTCATCTTTATCACCAGAATTATCTGGATATGAATAGTTTGCTATGAGAATAGATTTTTGTTGTTTTAATATAACCAGTTAGTGAGTTGGTGTTTGATGATTATGGTACCAGATGGTGGTAATCAGCTTGCTAAAGAAATAACTGATAAATTAGCAGAGGAAGAAAATAAATCTGCAACATAATACTGAATTTAATGATAAAAATCTTTATTTTTTTGATAAAAATTATCATGTTGTTTTTATTAACTTCTTATTTCAATGGAAAAACTTTTAGCATTATTTATCAGGAGATTCACCTATTATATTAATATGAAGTTGGTGCAAAGATTATTTTCATAATTTACACTTCAAATGCGTCAAATTTTCTTTATTATTAACTAGGAGTAGAGTATGAAAAAATTGATATCTATGTTATTTATTCTTATTGGTATGATTAGTGCTCCTGCATTTTCAGCGGAAACAAATAGTGGTATTGTTAAAGTCGCAGAAATTAAAGCTGATTGGGACAATCCTGCACATTATTTTTATACATTCAGCGGAAATTTAGCTGGTAACTGTGGAAAACCAGGTTATATTTGGTCAGGATCAAGCGCCGAAAACATTAATAGGCTATTGAGCCAAGCTTATGCACAGGGTTTAAATATTAAAGTTGGCATAGAAAACCCAAGTTGTAATATAACTACGGTTTACGTTTTTAAACAATAGTAATTATTTCTTATATTATTATCAGTGGGATAAAGAGATAGATAAAACTTGGTTTTCTTAATCTTATAATAAAATCCTCTACTTAACTGTAGAGGATTTTTAAATTAATTCAAACAACATTTTCTTTGTTAAATTATTTCAGCACAACATATATTTTATTCACAATATATTTCAGTGACAAAACTCGGTGCATTCTCAATGGTATCGTGAACTGGGCAGGTTTTATTAATAAAGTCGACAAAGGCATGAATTTCTTCTTCACTATTATCCGCTTTAATATGAAATTTTGTCACTATTTTAGAGAAACCTAATTTCGCTTGTTTATTTCTACCAGTGAAACCATCAGTATCAAGCTCACCTTCCAGATCAACGTGAATATCAATTAAGTTAATTTTGTGCAGTTTAGCAAAAGCCTTTGCTACGATACATTTACAAGCGCCGAGAGAACAGAGTAAAGCTTCAACGGGATTCATCCCCTGATCAGTACCACCTAAATTACGCGGTTCATCCAAATAAAAGGAGAAATCTCTTGATGTACATTCAACTTTCAATCCAGCTATAGATTTTACTGTGGCAGTAAATAATTCTTTCGCCATGATCTAACTCCTTATAATTAATATTAGTTTTTCACCGGGGCAAACAGAATTTTGCTAATCAGGATAAAACTCAGAGGACAGTATCTGGGACATACCCCAAATGCATACATCGGGAAACGCATCTAATCCGGTTTCGTTCATTGCTGAGGCAACGGCTTTAGACCAGACAACATCAACCCAGTCTGGATCATCTAACTTTGTCTTTAAACTAAGAGATTCTTTTAAACCATAAAGAATCTCTTTTCTTTGCGCTTTAATTGTTCTTTCCCAACTTGCTCCTCTATGGCTTGGTTGGTATTTCCATTTTAATAAGTGAGCAATTAATACTGCCATGCGGCTAGCCAACTCACGCTGTTCGCTCTTGCCCACGTCTTCGATCTCCTCAGCAATATTGGTTATATCAATCTCAGAGAATTTACCGGCACGTAATAACGCTGCCTGTTCATTTGCCCAAGCGACCACATCAGTTTCGTAACGGGTATGATTCATAATTGCCTCCGCTAATAGGTCTATTATGCTAGCAGTCTGTCAGAGAATACGCTTTAGGGCAAAAAAGAACTTATTTGGATCAAAAAAATAACCTGTCTTTGATAACCCTGTATTCACCCTACTTTCGGCAATATTCCACTGACTATGCCAATTTGGATTGCTATTACTGCAATACCGCAGGCAAATACCAGTAATAGTACAGGTTTACCACCAGGTACCCGGTATCGACGTTCATTTTGCTGACGGGATTTATATGCCAGGAGGCTAGGCAACAATAATGCCAAAATTGACAGCGCGACCGCGGCATACCCCAACGCCATCACAAAACCTTTTGGGTAAAATAGCGCGAAAATCAAGGGTGGAACGAAAGTCAGCAAACCGGTTTGCATACGCCCGGTTATGTTATCTTTGCGTTTAAATAGATCACCCAGAAAATCAAACAGGCCAAGTGTAACACCGAGGAATGAGGTTGCGAGCGCTAGATTAGCAAACATTTGTACTGCAAGTTCAGTTTTCGGTGAAGCAACAACTTCACGAATGCTGTGTAATAAGCCATTCAGCCCTGCGTTTTCAGCTAAGATATCAACAAACGTGTTGGAATTGATACTGCCTAATGTCGCCAATTGCCAGAAAATATAAGTAATTAGCGGAATTGCGCTACCGATAATAAACACCCAACGGAGCCGACGTACATCGCCGTTCATATATTTCACAATACTGGGAACACTGCCGTGAAAACCAAACGATGTGAATATCACCGGAATTGAAGATAATATTAACCCTTGCTTTAATGGTAGTGTCAGTAGGTTAGCATGCTGAACATGCGGCATCATCAGCCCCAACATCAATACCAAGAAAATAATTTTTGCACTGAAAATAACCCGATTAACCATATCTACTGAACTGGTGCCAATGCAAACGATTCCTCCGGCAATTACCGTAAACAGAATAACGCCCACAGAAGCAGGCAGAGATAAATTAAGCCATTTATTGAGGTTGACTGTCAGTAATTCCCCAGCGCCGCTAATATATGCTGATGTTAACGCATACATTAGAAACATCATGCTGAAACCCGTTAATATTTTGCCGCCGCTACCAAGATAACGTTGAGCAAGTGTCCCTAATCCCGTATCAGGAGACTCATATTGATAAGCTTCAACCAGCAATAATGCGGTGTAACTCATCAAAACCCACAAGCCGACCAACATGATCAAACTGACACCAAATCCTACACCGGCGGTGGCTAATGGCATGGCTAACATACCAGCACCTATGGTCGTTCCGGCGATAATAAAAGTACTGCCAAAAGTACGGTTCTTCACGTTTTTTTCCCTTCGAATAAACAACAAATTTTTAATAATAGAAAATCAGGCCACTTTCTTTTTTTCTTCTTCATCAACAATCTGAGTCAGTTTGTGAATGAAAATTTTTTGGAGCCTTTCCCAATACTCGTCAAAGTCGTCAGCATTACGTAAACAATGAGTCATCACAGCAGCACGTAAAACATATAAACTGTGGACTTTCTGCCATTCTTCTTGGTCAAAACCGCAACTTTTAACGTAGTGCCAAGGCGTATCACCATATTCGCCATAACCAAGGGAGGTGGAAGAAGTCAAAAAATCATTGGTGTAACTACGTCCAGAGGCATACGAACAAAGTTCGTACATCCGTTTATTAAGACGGTTATGGTGACTTAAGTCATTATTTCCTTGCTCTTTAAAAGTAAAATTGACCATATGGAAATCAGGATTTGGCATGGTATGAATTTCAAACCGACGTTTGCCAACAACTAATGGTTCTGCGGTTAAAAGTTTTTTAATCATCCAGTTAGCGGTGACAATACCGGCAGCAATCACTTTTCCATAGCCGCTGATATTAAGTGGAACCAATCGGTGCGCGGCCCAAATTGCGGCGGCGATAGCTCCGGCTTTAGATCCCTCCATAATAGAGGCGCCGAGTACGACATGCCGGTCAATGGCTTGCTCTGGTTGAGTATCAACATCTTCAAAAACATAAGCCGCACGGTAGGAAATTAGGTCAACAATACGCTTATCTTTCATACATACCGCACCGGCGGCATATTGAATAAATCCAACTTTGTGAGGATCTACGGTGATTGAATCGGCCTGACACATGGCTCGGAAACTTTGGTAAATTTCAGGTTTAGGCCAAATAATTTCTTCGGGAATGATCGCCAATTCATGATAACGACGGATAAGTTCATCATATTCCATAAACTCTCCCCGTTCATTGAGGAACATCGCGCTGGCATAACCTGCATAAGCAGCATCAATATGCACATAAAATGAGACGCCGTAACGCTCCTCACACTCTTTACGCAACGCAATAACTTCATCAACTCGGTCAATAGCTCCTACTTCCGTCGTTCCAACTACAGTCACCATCGCCAGAATCGGCTCCCCCTGCTCTATCAGGTCAAATGTAATTTCACGCATTTTTTCAACATCGGTACGATAATTCGCATCGACCGGCAATGGCACGATATGCTGTTGACCAATTCCTAGAATATCCATTGCTTTCATCCATGAATAATGTTTCGACTGTGGAACCAGGACCTTGCCTAACCTCCCCTGCTTTATTCCGGCGCCACGGCAAGAAAGTTCACGAACTTCTTCGAAAATGCCACGTTTTTTTAATTCATCCGTCAAATCCAGAATATCTGATGGCGACATATTCAACAGTTGTTGTTCTGATTTATTTGCGACCAGATCACTGGATTGTGGATGTTGTGCAATGGCAAGAGGCATGGTTTTTAAATTACGCGCAACCCATAGCCCTTCATAATTGGCGACGGTTCCTCCTGATGTAATATGTCCCCAGGCTCGGCGAGGGTCATAACCAAACATCCGGCATAGATCCAGCCCTGCTTCAATTTCTAGCTCCGTTGTTGTCGGTGATGATTCGTGAGCACAATTGTTCGGGTTGTACATCATTGCCATGACATAAGCGAGATTGGAAACCATCAGGGTATCGGCATTCATATGCCCCATATAGCGAGGAGAAAACCAGGGAATAGAGGTGTTTTTCAGTTTGGCAGATAGCTGGTTCAGAATACCCTCTGTCCGATAAAGTGTTTCTCTATAATCAGGTGCATAACGATCAACCGAGGTCACTAAGGCGGGATCTTCCGGGTGAAAATCAGAACGCCAGTGCATGTGTTCACTTACGGCATATTCCATCATTTCTCTAAAAAAAACCGTATTTTCTGATTTAGGGCCTAAAAACAACGCATCAATGTTTAAGTGCGAAGTAAACTGCTTGGTCATATCACATTACCCTTTCAACTAACAAAAACGGCTGTCAGCAACAGAGAGATTCTGAAATTCTTTACTTGTTAATAAAATCACTATCATTCTCTGATGTTCAGACAGAAAATTATATGCCACCTAACTTACCAATAGCTGGTCATACCTCATTATTCTAGACATTAAGAAAAATCTATCAGGTGGAATAGATTAATCATTAACATATCTATAAACGATCATTTGTTAATAGATATAGACTATATTTGTTAAAATATTAACAATGACGTTAAATATAAATTCTGATTTTGTGCGCGAGGACAAAGAACGAATAAAAACAAATCAAAAAACAGAGGAAAATAGGGACTTATTTGTTATTAACCTTGAAAATTATAAGGATTTTTTTAACATGAAGTGGTTAGTAGATAGAATGCAGGGCTACAAATTAAAATAGCCCTGATTTAAGCAGAAGTACTATTAAGATGATACATTTACCAACATAACCTTGCCGATAACATCACCGGCTTCCATCATTCGATGTGCATCAGCAGCATCTTTCAGATCAAAAACTTTACAAATTAATGGACTGACTTTTCCTGATTTCAATAATGGCCAGACCTGTTTTTCCAATTCCCTGGCTATCTCTGCTTTTTCCTCTACACTGCGAGAACGTAATGTAGAACCCGTGTGAGTCAGGCGTTTTAGCATTAAGGGCATCAGATTAAGATTTTCAGGGTTTCCTTTCATCATGCCAATCTGAATAATTCTCCCGAATTTAGCCGCAACCTTATAGTTTTTATTGACATAATCACCGCCGATTAAGTCAACAACCATATCAACGCCATGATTACCGGTGATTTTCAATACCCGATCAACAAAATCTTCTTTACGGTAATTAATAACAAAGTCAGCACCTAAACTGTGTGCAACTTTAGCTTTCTCATCAGAGCCGACGGTAGTAATGACTCTGGCGCCAAAGGCTTTTGCTAACATAATAGTGACGCTGCCTATCCCTGAGGTACCACCGTGAATCAGCAAATTTTCTCCTTGTTTTAACTTGCCGGCCTGAAAAACATTGGCCCAGACGGTAAAAAAGTTTTCTGGCAATGCGGCTGCCTGAACAAAATCCAAACCGTAGATAGGTAAGGCAACAGAGTCATGTACCAGGCAATATTCGGCGTAACCGCCTCCGGCAACAAGGGCGCAAACTTTATCGCCAAGATTCCAGCGTTCACAATCTTCACCTTTGGCAACCACCTCTCCGGCAATCTCCAAACCCGGCAATGGTGATGCATCAGGTGGTGGTGGATAAGAACCCATTCTTTGAAATATATCAGGCCGATTAACACCTGCCGCAGCCACTTTTACCAACAAGTAGCCTTTTCCCGGCCGCGGCAGCGGAACCTGAACCAGATGCAATTTCTCCGGGCCTCCGGGCTTAGTGATGCTGATCGCTAACATATATTGGGGCAATGAATTAATTTGGCTATGCATATATACCTCTTATTTATTTCGACGATCCTTTTTATTGGGTTACGTTTAATATGATAAGTGAGATTTAAACAGGCTTTTCCACTTTACTAGATAACTTGGCGTTTTAAGGATCAGTTGTAACTTTGCCTAAGTCAACTAACACTCACCATTTTTGCGATTGAACCATCGGTAGATAATCTTGGTAAATTTCAACCTCCGGCATCCACATCCACTTCGATTTTTCTTTCAATAGAAAATAAAATTCAAAAGTAGTCAATAATAATCTAGTTAAATTATTATCAAATTAGGAGGGAATTAAAGCAAATCAATACTTGATGACCTTATTGTCAGTAGCATTTGTAGAAGATTTATCAGGAGACCAGTATGGCCATACTGGCATATATATTCCCACCAATAGTAGTACAGGAAAATTAACGGTTAGAAGAGTTGAACCGCATCACCGACTGGTATGACTTTTTAAAAAGAGATTGGTGAAAAAGTTCTTCTTCCTGTAAGCTAATTTTTCGAAATTGCAAAATACCATTGAGGTGCTAATGGAGACATCAGCAAAACAGCCCAATGACCGGACAGTAAAACCGAAAAGCGGATTTGATCAGTCTGAACTGGTCAAAGCACGCATCATCAATCTTGCTGATCATTTTATTAATGTGCTTAAAAACAAAGACTCGGAGAGTATTTCTCTGTTGTTAACCCTCCCTGATGATGAATTTTGGACCGAAGTCAAAGGACGAGCTGACTATATTGAAATAGTGGCAAATATCACACCAGAAAAGAAGGAGCACGAGGAATTTATCGAAACTAGAAACGCTTTTCTGGCTCATATTGGGGAATATGGTGGTGTTTATAAGTCCAGTAAGGTTGCAGATATATTAGGAGTGACTCGGCCAACAGTAAATAAATATGGTGAAAATCATAAACTCATTGTATTAAATTGGGGAGTAGAGAATTTATATCCTGTGTTCCAGTTTTCGGTAAATAAGAAAACTAGCAATAAAGGATACTTAAAAGGTGTTCCAGAAATACTGGCTAATCTAGGTCCAGTCAGCGGCGTAAAAAAGTGCGGTTTTTTCCTCCGTAAAATCAAGACATTTAATCTTGGTATCGATCTAGCTGAATCCACAACGGTACTGGATATCCTCAGAAATGGCGCCTCCAATGATGAAATTGCTCAATTGGTAAAACTGGCGAAAATATTCGGTTCTGTTGATTCTATATAAAGAATTCCAGCATATAATTGAAAAACAGCCATTAATAACCAACCGCCCTAAAATACGTGTTCTCACAGTACTACTGTTTGTCCGCCATCGACTAGCAGTGATACGCCGGTTATAAACGATGCGAGATCCGATCCTAACCATACAACCGCATTTCCTACCTCTTCCGGCTCGCCCAATCTGCGGAGAGGCATCCTCTCCCGTAACCCATCAAACATTTTCGCGACTTCCGGCGAGGAAAGAGGAAGTGCGGTATTGATCAGTCCTGGGCATACGGCATTAACACGAATACCTGACGGCCCAAAAGCATCAGCCAATGCGGCCACCATCATATTCACTCCAGCTTTGCTAGTGGAATAGGCGGTTGTAAGTTGTCCTGTCCTAATAGATCCCATACTTGACGTTGCCACAATACTTCCGCGTTTTCCCAGTCTTATCATCTGCTCAGCAGCAGCTTGTGCGCCAAATAAAACGCCATCAAGGTTGACTGTAAGTAATTTGTGAAAATCATCTGCACTAATCTGTGGACCGTCGGTAGCTAATGCAATTCCGGCATTGCAAGCCATCAAATCAACACCACCGAACGGTGTAGCGATATCGACCAATGCATCCATATTGCTCCGTGAGGTGACATCACACCGGTGGAATATGGCTTTTGTACCAAGCGAATTAAGGCGCTGAAGCACTGGCGTTCCTCCCTCTCGGGGCTGATCAGTGATGTCGCCGATAATTACGGTCGCTGCGCCATGACGCGCCGCAGCTAATGCAATACCGGCTCCGATACCACTCGCGCCGCCAGTAACAATGACAACCTTACCTTCTAGCATACGGTCCATTTGCTGTTCCTCATTAGTATCGCGTTATCACAGGTACTATTTGAGATATTTATTGACCCAGATCATACTGTGACGTTATCAATAATTACTTAGTGAAACACAGAATACTTATAGAGAGTTACTCCAAGAGTGCTCGTTTAAGACATATCGGTGAGGTAATTTTGATTTTATGAATTATGTCCCATTTTTCCTAAATGGGGGCTTTGGCTCAACAGGTTAACATAATTGTCCCCAATGATTTATGCTCTTGCATTGATTCAGATATTGATGCAATATTGCATCAATATCTGAATCAATGAGGTAATCAAATGCGAACTACTGTCACGATTGATGATGCGCTGTATGCACAGGCGCTGGAAATGGCCGATCCTGGCATGGACAAAGCTGATATTTTCCGGGAAGCGATGAAAACGTTTGTTCAGGTGCAGGCGGCAAAGCGGCTCGCTTCGCTCGGCGGTACATCGCCTGAAATGCAGATGATTCCCCGCCGCCGCGAGGAGCCATCCGTATAATGACTATTTTGGTTGATACATCCGTCTGGGTTGACCATTTCAAAAACCGGAATGACGGGTTGATTCAGTTGCTGAGCTGGAATCTGGTTCTGATTCATCCAATGGTATTGGCAGAGATAGCATGTGGTACCCCTCCGGCTCCAAGACTGCGAACACTTGGTGATCTAGGTCTCTTACCACCGAGCCATCAGGCCAGTATTGCCGAAGTGATGGCGTTTATTGAAAGTGAAAAACTGTACGGGCTTGGATGTGGTTTTATTGATATTACGTTGCTGACATCAACCTTAATAACGCCAGGAGCAAGACTTTGGACATTGGATAAGCGACTTGAGAGATTGGCTCAACGTCTTAATGTGAATTATCAGCCGATTCATTGACCGGAAACTTATAATTGTTTTTTCAGCTCTCACATTTAAGCTTTCTAGGGAAATATGAATTCTGCAATAAAGATAAAAGCATTAATATTCAAAAGGTTATTGAAATACTATTACTATTGGTGAGTGCAGAAAACGATATTTCCCTCTCAAGCCAGACGTAGCAAGGGTTAGGAGCGAGCCAGAGAACAAATGGGAGCTTTGGTTAAAGAACCCCTAAATGCTTAGTATATTCAGACCTCCGGTCAGGACCCCGGTAAAAAAGAGTCATGCTCGTTTATTATGGTATATCAACCAATGCAAATATAACCGACATTAACTCCCGAAACCCTACACCCTGCTGCTCAGAACGAAACCATATCTGCCGGATTAAGGGTGCTTATCACTCCCAGAATACTCTTGGCCAACGGAATGGCTACCGGAGAGAGATAGGAACCCAGAGGGATACTCGTGTGGTCAATGCGGGTAAGCATGGTAAAATCGTCGTTGCGTCTGGTAAGATCGTCACTGATAGCCTTGCCAATGCGCACCGTCTGCACCACTCCATGACCACTCCAGCCATGTACCATATACACCGGTACTCTGTCGCCGCTCTTGCGAGCATCGATGGCGCCGTTCAGGGTCAGATCGCTAATCCCGCCCCAAGAATATTCTAGTTCGGCTTTTTCCAACTGCGGGAACACGGTTCTAATACGCTTAAGCAGATAGTTGTTCACATCACGCGGAGACCAGGAATTGCCAGTACCTTGTCCCCCGAACAGCAGGCGATTGTTGCGCACCGCACGATAGTAGTCGACCTGTAGCTGTGTATCGTAGACTGGCAGATCTGACGGGATCAGTTCTTTGACATCTACTGGCAACGGAGGCGTTACCGCCACGTAGGAGAAAAAAGGCACCGTGGTGGAAGGGCCGGAGATAAACTCACCCGTGGAGACATGCACACCCAACACCACGGCTTTGCTTGCCTTGATAGTCCCATGCTCAGTTTCTACGACTGTGCCGCCAGTATCCTGTCTGATGTCTTTCACTTTCGTGCTGTCATAGATTCGCCCACCCAGTCTGGCGAAACCATAAACCAAGCCACGCAATAGTGCCAGAGGCTGGATCTGCCCACCGATACTGTCGATATTCGCTCCATGATAGATGCCCGAACGCAAATACTCTTCCTGTAGTTCTTGCGGCCCGATAACCTTCATCGCCGTATCTCCCAGATGGCGCCGGGCATCGGCATTAGCCACTAACGGCCCCATGTGGCCTGCGTGCAACGCAACCGTGATATGACCATATTTGCGGTCACATTCGAAACTATAACGCTCACGGAGTTCATCCACGAGATTCATCGCTTCAACAGATGCAAAACGCCATAAGCGTTTAGCCTCATCGAATGAAAGTTTTTCCAGCATGGTCTTAGCTTCCCAGCGTGCAAGCCCAGGGGTTATTTGTCCCCCATTGCGGCCAGAAGCGCCTGAACCAATGTTATCCTTTTCAACCAGAATCACGTCCACTCCCGCTTCAGCCAGATGCAATGCCGTGGAAGCGCCAAGCAACCCTCCACCGATAACCACAACCTCGCAATTCTGGTCTCCAGGCAAGCTTCCAAAAGCTGACCAGTCAGCCAAAGAAGCTTCATAATAGTTGGCTGGCATGGTGTCAGCAGCCGCGTCTTTATGCCAGCTCCAGATGCGCGGGTCTAGCGCCAACCGGCTGGCTCTATGCTGAGCATCCTCCAACAGTGTCGGCCGCAGCTTATCAATATTGACGGCCGGAGCATCGGCCGCAGTTAAGGTCCGGGCGAGCAGGGATAAGTTGGGAAGTACGGATGAAAGCACTCCCGCCCCCGCGAGCGTCGCGACGGTAGAGATAAAGTCTCTTCTATTCATTGTCATTTCAACACTCCTGTCATGATTTTGAAATCACCCGCAGGTCTGGAGAGCTTCCCTATGAGTGAGTCCGGCTATCTGAGCTATATTTATTGTTGCCAGCACTCCCTTTCAGACTAGCGAGAATCAGCAGGATAACAGTGCCGATAAACGGTATGAGATGCAGCAGTAACCACCAAGCGCTACAGTTGATGTCGTGCAGGCGGCGGGCATTCACTGCTAGCGCAGGCAAAAACGTGAGTAGCAGATAGACAGCGCTGAACCAGCCCATATAAACTTCAGGATTGGCAATGGCGAAGTAGCGTTCAAGGAAAGAGATAATAAATACAGCCAGGATCTGGAACAGAAAAAAGTACCAGAATTCTTTACGCCCGGCTCGCCCTCTAAAATATGCATAGTTCTTTAATACATTTAAATACCAGTGCATTGTTATCCCCTCTTATGAGGCAGCAGATTCTATCTACTGTTCAGTCAGATCGAGCAACACAGACTCCAGAATGCTGAGTGCTTCATTAAAAACGTTATTTTGTATGGTCAGCGGCGGAAGGAAACGGATCACGTTGCCGTGTACACCGCACATCAGTAAGATCAGGCCACGCTCCAGCGCTTTCTGGCGTACCGCGTTGGTAAAATTGGCATCGGGTTCCTGGCTGTCCGCATGGCTAAACTCCACCGCAATCATCAACCCGAGTCCACGTACGTCGGCAATCTGCGGGACACGCGGTCGCAATTCATGCAGACGCTGTTTTAGCTGGTCTCCCAACTGTGTCGCTCGTTCATTCAGCTTTTCTTCTTCGATCACATCCAGCACCGCATGAGCGGCTGCAATCGCCACGGGATTACCACCATAAGTTCCTCCCAGACCACCAGGCACTACAGCGTCCATCAACTCCGCACGTCCCGTTACAGCCGCCAGCGGCAAACCGCCCGCCAGACTTTTTGCCATAGTGGTCAGATCGGCAACAACCTCATGATGCTCCATCGCAAACAGTTTGCCCGTACGCGCGAAACCGGTCTGGATCTCATCGGCGATAAGTACAATACCGTGGTAATCGGCGATCTCACGCAGAGCTTTGAGCAGCTCGGGAGGAGCAGGATAGAAACCGCCTTCTCCCTGTACCGGTTCGATGATGATGGCAGCGATGCGGGTGGGTTCAATGTCGGTTTTAAAGAGATTTTCCAGCGCATTCAGCGTTTGCTCCACACTAATGCCATGCAGTTCGACCGGAAACGGAACACGGTAAATGTCGCTAACCAGCGGGCCGAACCCCATTTTATACGGTGCAACTTTGCCGGTTAATGACATACCGAGGAAGGTACGGCCATGAAAAGCGCCGCTGAAAGCGACCACTCCGCTGCGCCCGGTCGCGGCACGTGCGATCTTTACGGCGTTTTCTACCGCCTCGGCCCCGGTAGTGATAAAGACGGTTTTCTTCGCAAAATTACCAGGTACCAAGCGGTTCAGACGTTCGGCCAGCGCCACATAATTTTCGTAGGGCACTACCTGATGACAAGTGTGGGTAAACTGTTCCATTTGTTCTCTGGCTGCCGCAATGACGCGCGGATGGCGGTGGCCGGTATTCACCACGGCGATACCGGCGGCAAAATCGATATAACGTTGCCCCTGAACGTCCCAAATTTCAGCATTTTCCGCACGCTCCGCATAGATTTGTGTAGTCACGCCCACGCCTTTTGCAATAGCCGCGCTGCGTCTTTTGGCTAACATAGATTCAGTCATATCAGTCATAAATGAAAACTCCTCAGCAATCTGAAATAAGCGAACTTCAACAGACAGACGCCTGATGTGATATAGCTTCCAGAACTGGTAGAAGTAATCGATCCAGCGTCGAAACCACCATATCCGCCGCCGCCATGCCGACAAAATCCCCAACGATGAGTACCAAGTGGGCTATTGTAATCGTGTAGGCTCCGTTGCCGACATAATCCACATAGGGAGCGTCGATGAGCACATATCTGCCTGTGTATGGGCATTCGGTTGCGTCGCGGCCACAGGCTTCGCGCTGTGGCCAATCACTTGCACCGTGAAATTCGCTAGTTCACCTGAAGCCATCAACCTCAACAGGTGATATTTCCGCGTTGTCTCTATTTTCCGTATTGTCTCTACGGGAACTTGACACACGAAGCTACCGTCATGATAGCCGTGCCGGGTATCGATCAACTCTAAAAAATACCGTGGTGATGCAGTGCTTTTGCATCCTCCGGTACTGGGGTGATAACATCCCAAAGTTCAGCCACTTTGCCGTTCTCAATGCGCCATAGCTCAAAGTAGCTGTGACGCTCTCCGGCGATACTCCCCTCCGAATGGGTCAAAACAAACTGCCCATCGGCTACCGTACGGTGAATTTTAGTGTAATGCAGGCCCTGCCCTTCATCCCTGAGTTGCTTAAGAAACGAGATGACTGCCGCTGTACCATCAGAAATATCGGGACTGTGCTGGCGAAACAATTCACCATTAGTGTAGTTTCCAAACTCTTCGTAGTGACCTTCGATCAGGGTACGCGTAAAAAAGTTGACCACCAGTTCGCGATTTTTCTCTCGGTCATGGTCATGGCCTGCTTCGGTCGGACCATCTAACTGAGTCCGGCCACTGACGTTGGGCGCAGCCTGCGGCACCAGGCCGCCCCAGTGCTCTACGATTAAACCGTCGGCAACCCGGTATAGATCGAAACCGACCAACGGCCAGTCGTCTAATCCCGTAAAACGACCGTGGAGGGCGACCAGATCACCATCTTGCAGTACACGATACGTTTCGTGGCGTAATTCAGGATGTGTCCAGACCAGCTCACGCAACCCGGCAAGACCATCTTTGATCAACGGGGAATGTTCGATGAAATGCGGCGCAAAATAACGCTCAAGCGCCCCTATATCACGGTCAGTAAACAGCTCATGGTGCGCACGCGACACCAAGTCGCGTGGAGATCTATTCTGAATCATTATGGATGTCCTGTGTCAGTCGTTGGAACTCATCACATGTTTGATACGTGTATATTCATCGAAGCCATAAGCCGACAGATCTTTACCATATCCAGAGCTCTTGAAGCCGCCGTGCGGCGCTTCTGCCGTAATAGGAATGTGGGTGTTAATCCAGACGGTACCGAAATCGAGTTCACGTGACAGGCGCACCGCGCGGCCGTGGTCGCGGGTCCAGACACTGGATGCCAGTCCGTATTTCACGTCGTTAGCTTTCTCTATGGCATCCTGCTCATCGCGGAATTTCTGCACTGTGATAACCGGGCCGAAAATCTCGGTCTGAATTGCTTCGTCGTGCTGTTCCAGACCGGTAATTACCGTGGGTTCAAAGTAATAACCCGAGCGTTCGGCCTGACGGCCTCCTGTTTCGATACAGGCATAAGCGGGCAAACGAGCAATAAATCCTTTGACCTGCTCCATCTGACGAGCATTATTAAGCGGCCCATACAGAGCCTCTTTATCTTCTGGATGGCCAAAGCGAGTAGCTTTAGCTGCCGCCACCAGTTTGGCGACGAAGGTATCGTAAACAGATTCATGCACCAGCACACGCGAGGCTGCCGTACAATCCTGACCCGCATTGAAATACCCTGCGGTCGCAATGGTCTCCACCGCTTTGTCCATATCTGCATCGGCGAAAACGACCACTGGCGCTTTGCCGCCTAGCTCCAAATGTGCTCTGGTGAGATTAGCCGCCGCCGAAGAGGCAACCTGTAAACCTGCACGCACGGAACCAGTGATAGAAACCATAGCAGGCGTTTTGTGTGAAACGACCAAAGCCCCCGCGCTGGCATTACCCAACACCACATTGAATGCACCTATAGGGAAGAACGGAGCGGCCAGTTCAGCCAGCAACAGAGTACTTTCTGGCGTGGTATCGCTTGGTTTGAGTACCACAGTATTACCCGCTGCCAGCGCAGGCGCTATCTTCCATACTGCCATCATCAGCGGGTAGTTCCACGGCGTAACTTGCCCTACCACGCCTAGTGGTTCGCGCCGAATGCTGGTCGTCATATCAGGAAGATATTCAGCAGTCGCTTTGCCTTCCAGAAAACGGGCGGCGCCAGCGAAGAAACGGATATGATCCACTGACGTTGCAACTTCCTCAGAGGCAATCAGATGCTTGAGCTGCCCTGTACTGCGGCTTTGCGCTTCAATCAATCGTTCAGAGTTTTTTTCCACCACATCGGCTAATGCCAGCAACGCCTGTTGACGTGCTGACGGTGTGCTGCGCCCCCAGATCTTGAATGCCTTTTCAGCAGATGCATAAGCTTCATCAACATCCGCTACAGTCGCGTTAGGAGAACGCGCGTAGGTTTCACCAGTGACCGGGCTTACTAGGTCAAAATATTCGGAACTTTTAGATTCAACATACTGACTATTAATGAAATGCCTGAGCGTTGGTACCGCCATGATTACCTCCTAGTGGATTGGATAACATAAAATATAACCTATAACTTAATATCTTCAATTGTTATGTGAGTGTTAATTTTTTAACTAAAAAATAAAAACAAAAGAGTAATTAGATACATAGATATAATTTTCAACTCTCTTGTTCAGGAAAATATGCCGATATGTGAACAGGATCGAGAATTTTTTTAACTGGAATAAAAGATTTTGGGGCTATTCTTCGGTAGGATTATTTACAATCGAGCTAATATCAGAGATTGATCAATTTGCAATATGAAAATTTTAAAATAATTCATATCACAAGTGAATATTTCAGGATGTATATAAATTTACTACTTAAATTTCATGATGTTGATGGAGTAGTGCTAAATATTTTATACTAATACTTAATGATAGTTATACCTCTCGCATGCAAAATAGGGTATTCAATAGAACCATATAATTTTAACTTAACGTCTAAAATAATCATAAACACTCTGAAGTTTGGTTTGCAAGATTACATAAAAACCTTAATTATCAAATAACTGACTTCCCTGACATGGATACCCCAAATGAGATCTTCTTGGAGAACAAACGATGAATAAAACATTAAGGAATATATCCTTATTTACAGGCATTATATTTGGCAATCTGGCATTATCCCATGCCGCAATTATTCCAGCAGGTACATTATTGTCAGTTAATCAAAATATCGTTCGCAATAATGGGTCAGAGCCTGTGTCTCTTGATGTTCATAAAGTTGAAAACGATGTTGAATTCAATATTATCCATGACTTTTTCAGTGGATTAGTCAGCGCGGGCAGCGATGGAAAAATCAATCCTGATTTAGCGGTCAGTTGGGACACCAAAGATAATAAAGTATGGTTATTTCATCTAAGAAAAGGAATAAAGTGGTCTGACGGCTCTCCTATTACTGCTCATGATGTAGTTTTTAGCTGGCGGCGTTTAGTTGATCCCAAAATTGCGTCTCCGTATGGCAGTTATCTTGGAAACATGCACGTAGTCAATGCTAAGGATATTGTTTCTGGTAAGAAAAAAACCGATGAATTAGGTGTGAAAGCACTGGATAATTTGACTTTGGAAGTGACCTTAGAACAACCGGTATCCTATTTTTTACAAATGCTGGCGTATCCTGTCACGGTACCCATCAGCCAAAAAGCGGTTGAAAAATATGGCGAAAAATGGACTCGTTCCGATGTATTTGTCAGTAGTGGGCCATTTAAGTTGGCTGAATGGGTTGTTAATGAAAAAGTTGTTGGTGTCAGGAATTCACAATATTGGGATAATGCCCATACTGTTATTAATAAAGTCACTTATCTTCCAATAGCATCAGAAACAGCAGATATAAATCGCTATCTGGCCGATGAAATTGATATCACCAAGAATATTCCATCAATTTTATTTAAATCTTTAAAGGCCAAATTAGGTAATCAGGTTCATATCACGCCAGCATTAGGTGTTTATTATTATGATTTTAATAATCAAAAAGCGCCTTTTAATGATGTTAGGGTCAGACAGGCATTAAATTTGGCTTTAGATAAAGAGATCATAGCAAATAAAGTTTTAGGGCAAGGTCAAGAGCCCGCTTATAATCATACGCCGCCTAATACCGGGGGAATGGATTTAGGGCAGCCTGATTATGCATCATGGACACAGCAGGAAAGAGTTGAGGAAGCCAGGAAATTGCTAAATGAAGCCGGTTATAATAAAGACAACCCATTGAAATTTAAACTTCTTTATAATACATCAGAAGAGCATAAACGAATTGCTATTGCGGCGACTTCAATGTGGAAAAAAAATCTGGATGTAGATATTGTTTTGCAGAACCAAGAACGAAAAGCCATGTTGGATGTTATTCGTCAAGGTAATTTTGAGATGGTAAGATATGCGCGGATTGCTGATTATGATAATCCCGCCTCGTTTCTAAATAATTTTGTTACTGATAGTTCTAATAATACGTTCTTATATAGCAATCATGCTTATGATGATTTAATAAATAAAGCTAAAGCAACAAATGAAAGAAAATATTTTCAGCAAGCAGAAGACATTCTGGCAAAAGATGTACCAGCAATTCCTGTTTATTACTATATCGGCGTCAGATTAGTTAAACCTTATATTGGTGGGTATTATATGAGTCCATTGGGTTTTGTGTCGACAAAAGATCTTTATGTTATTAAGCATTAATAACATATTATTGTAGCATTTAAGTAGATATTACGGTTTTGAACAGATTGATTGTTTTAAACCGTAATAATATATCGATAAATTATTATTTAATATAAAATGAGAATATATATCCGTTTAAGTTGCAACTATAAAATCAATCATCAATATAAAGATTGATGACGAATTATTTATTGCATTTTGTTATTGGTGGCTCCCTTTAATTAGCTGGGCCCTACTGGTGCCCTAGGAGAGTTTCATCAATCTATTGATAGATTATCTTGTCTAATATTAAATGGGAACAGCATGTGGTGCTGTTCCCGTCACTTACTTCTTTTCATCCAAATTGTTAATACATTTTCTTTATCTCAATGTATCTGTATCATCGAATGTGACTGGATTATTACGGTAAGCATTGAGTTTATCTCTAACTATGCGGAGCAAACCTAATGCAACAAAGCTCAAAGACCGAATTTTTCTTTAAGTTTATCAATCTGCTGTTGTTGAAATAGCTCAAACTCAGCTCTTGGCTGCTGCAAACGTATAGAATCTAACATTGGATCTTTGACTTCCGTACGAATGCCGCTCATCTGTTCAAGTACAGCCAATCCACAGAATGGGACATAAGACTCCGCATACCCGCCTTCATGCACAACGACGAGTTTTCCGTCGCATAAATTATCTGCTGCCTGTTGCACTAGCTGGGTCATCTGCCGAAAACTTTCACTATGAAGCTGCATCCTTGCCAAAGGGTCCACCGCATTCGCATCATAGCCACAGGCGACAATAATCAGTTCCGGTTTAAAGCGTTCAAGCGCAGGAAGTACTATCTGTGTCATTGCATAGATATAGCTATTATGTCCGGCTCCGGCAAGTAATGGGATATTCAGGTTATAACCTGCCCCTTCACCTTCCCCGATATCATCTTCACCGCTGTATCCGTTAGGGAAACAACCATCCTGATGCATCGAGATGGTCAAAACATCAGAACGATCCCAATAAATATGCTGAGTACCATTACCGTGGTGAACATCCCAATCAATGACAGCAACTCGTTTCAAATCAAAACATGCTTTTGCCTGTTCAATAGCCAATGGGATATTTGCCAGAAAACAAAATCCCATAGGTTTATCAGGCAAACAGTGATGACCTGGTGGTCGAGAAAGGCTGTAAGCATTATCAAGCTCACCGCTAAGCACAGCTTTCACCGCAGCACAAGCAAGGCCCGCTGAGAGCTTAGCAATTTCATAGCTTCCCGGTCCCAGAGGAGCTTCTGTACCAAGCATTCCTCCGCCATTATCACTGACTTGCTTAAATCGCTTCAAATACTCTTCAGGATGGATTTTACGTAGTGTTTGCTCATCAATAGGCGATGCCGAAGAAAGGTGTAAAGAGTGGCTCAAACCTGATACATCCATCAAATTTTTTAACCGCCTTTTTGTTTCCGGCGATTCAGCATGTGCAGTTCCAGAAGAAGGCTGGACCCAACCACCGACAGGCAGAGTTGTTACATGCATGCCAGTACTATGCCAAAAACAATATTCATCAAAGAAAAACCCTGTTTTTCGTCTCATTATCCTTTCCTTCTACATTAAATTAATTCACAAATCGTTTTCATTACCCTATATCGATAATTTTTTTATTTGAATTATCTGCATAAGAATAGACTGACGAAGATACATCACCATAACTATAAATAAGTGTTTTTAAGTTAGCAGGTACTAGCTAAAACGCACAAATTGGACTGTTGTACGAACCACGACCAATAAATTAAGAAAATCATATCCTTTTATATTACAAAAAATAGTAACAGGCATATTTTAAACAAAGTTTCAATAACTTAATATAATTAGATTATTAATCAATTTATGAAATGGATAATCATATTATATTTATCTAGAATTGATAGTTAAGTCCTGGGGCTTTATTTGTCGTAGATAAATTATCCTGTAAAGTGGAGGACACTATTATGTATAAACATAAAGTGAAAGTGATGGCTTTAGCCGCTACGATAATTACAGCTTTATCTAATGGCGTATGGGCTCATGGTTATATTGACAGCCCAGGAAGTCGTGTATTCCTTTGTTCTGCACAGGGAAATGAACAAAATACAGATTGTGGGTTGGTCAAATATGAGCCTCAATCTCTTGAAGCTAAGAAAGGTTTTCCACAGGCCGGTCCAGAAGATGGCCATATTGCTAGTGCTGGCATTGGTCATTTTGGCGCATTGGATATTCAAACCGAAGATCGTTGGAAAAAAATTCCTATTACTGCCGGTGATATTGAGTTCCAGTGGGAAATTATGATCCAACACAAAACCGCAAGTTGGGAATATTTTATTACCAAACTTGATTGGGACCCCAATAAACCTTTAACCAGAGAGCAATTTAATAGTACACCTTTCTGCTTTGAGGATTATCAGGAAAAAATGCCGGGCAGTAGAGTTATTAATAAATGTACCTTACCAGAGGGTTATCAAGGCTATCACGTTATACTGGGTGTTTGGACAATCTCAGATACCCTAAATGCATTTTACCAAGTAATTGATACAACAATTAGCCCTGCTTGATATTAGGTACATCTTATAAAATAACTATTATCGGGAACAGCATGATGCTGTTCCTGTTTATCGAACTTCTTATTTCATCTATTGAGCTCAGTTGATTTCGATGTAAACAAAGATGTTTATGAAAACAAAATTAAACCCATGCTTGGTCAATATAAATAATCGATAAAATAGCCATTATTCGCGGATTAAATGCACGACTATATGAAACATATTTGTCAACTAGAATCTTACAGGTTTGCTCCCAAGTTATGTGGAGCAAACCGACGCAACAAAGCTCAAAGACCGAATTTTTCTTTAAATTTATCAATCTGTTGCTGTTGAAATAGCTCAAACTCGGCTCTTGGCTGCTGCAAGCGTATAGAATCTAACATTGGATCTTTGACTTCCGTACGAATGCCGCTCATCTGTTCAAGTACAGCCAATCCACAGAATGGGACATAAGACTCCGCATACCCGCCTTCATGAACAACGACGAGTTTTCCGTCGCACAAACTATCTGCTGCTTGTTGCACTAGCCGGGTCATCTCCCGAAAACTTTCACTATGAAGCTGCATCCTTGCCAAAGGGTCCACCGCATTCGCATCATAGCCACAGGCGACAATAATCAGTTCCGGTTTAAAGCGTTCAAGCGCAGGAAGCACTATCTGTGTCATTGCATAGATATAACTATTATGTCCGGCTCCAGCAAGTAATGGGATATTCAGGTTATAACCTGCTCCTTCACCTTCCCCAATATCATCTTCACCGCTGTATCCGTTAGGGAAACAACCATCCTGATGCATCGAGATGGTCAAAACATCAGAACGATCCCAATAAATATGCTGAGTACCATTACCGTGATGAACATCCCAATCAATGACTGCGACTCGTTTTAAATCAAAACGTGCTTTTGCCTGTTCAATTGCCAATGGGATATTTGCTAGAAAACAAAATCCCATAGGTTTATCAGGCAAACAGTGATGACCTGGTGGTCGAGAAAGGCTGTAAGCATTATCAAGCTCACCACTAAGCACTGCTTCCACCGCAGCACAAGCAAGGCCGGCTGAGAGCTTAGCAATTTCATAGCTTCCCGGTCCCAGAGGGGCTTCTGGACCAAGCATTCCTCCACCATTATCACTAACTTGCTTAAATCGCTTCAAGTACTCTTCAGGATGGATTTTGCGTAGTGTTTGCTCATCAATAGGCGAGGCCGAAGAAAGGTGCAAGGAGTGGCTCAAGCCTGATACATCCATCAAATTTTTTAACCGCCGTTTTGTTTCCGGCGATTCTGCATGTGCAGTTCCAGACGAAGGTTGAACCCAACCACCGACAGGTAGAGTCGTTACATGCATGCCAGTACTATGCCAAAAACAATGTTCATCAAAGAAAAACCCCGTTTTTCGTCTCATCACCCTTCCTTCTAATTAAATTAATTCATATATCATCATTAACATAATCAAAACAAAAACAGATTATGCCTAAGCTCCCATAAAAGTGACAATGCTAAAAAGAGTGATAACCGGGTAGTTGCGATAACCGCCAACTTTTAAATAACCATTTCTACCTGTAGCTGCTTAAATCCGAAAACCGTCATGCTATCGTGGGCATCGATGAGATAACCCGAACATATTTGTTCGGGTCACCAATCCAGCACTTAACTGCTAGATTTAGAAATCAGAGCCACTCGGTGAAGCCCCATTCTGATAAAGTCTTTAAATATCTTTAGCTGTATGTGGCCCTGAACTCCAACAAATGCAGGATGGTTATCCTTTCTCATACACAACTCGAATCCTCCTGCTTACAGGGGATGCCTGGCAAATAAAGCAAGGTAGCTTCTATCCTCGACACACTCAAATTTCAAATTTTTGGAGTAGTGTATTGCTTTCCCATATTGCCAATAACACGTTTCCCGGCTCGGCATGAAATATACTAGCTACCGTTACAGCAGTTGCGTAATTACCCGCTGGATACGGATGATTGTTGTTTTAAGTTTTATAGGTGGTTGAACATGCGTCCGGTGTATATGAGTTCCATGCTTTGCTTTTAAGTACCACTTGTGAGGTTGATGTTTGCGTTTTTTGTTTTATAATTAAAAGTATGTTGTAACTAATTTTGTTATTGAAATGAGTAAATATTTATCAATTGAAGATTTGAATCGTTGTTTTCAACAACAAGTGAGTAAGTTGAAACAACTGGATGAACAATTAAATAGCTATTTTCTGTTAGCCGCTCATGTGTTTACTCTGCCTGATGTAGAAAAAGGCAGTGAACATGACCCTGTAACAGAAATAATTGTTAATGAAATGACCGATAACGACGCTCTAAATCTAGGGTTAAGTCATTACCAAAAGCTATTTATATATCACAACAATCAAAATATCAGCAGTAAAGCTGCCGTTCGCCTTCCCGGTGTACTCTGTTTTTCTGTAAATCAACAGCAATATCGCTCTGCTTTACTATTAATTGAGGAAATAAATAAGTTGAAAGCAGAACTTGAACATATCGTAACGGTGCAATCAGGGGTGGATAAAGAGCAACGATTTGAGTTCGTTCACAGTCAGTTACATGGCTTGATCACTTTAAACGCTTACAGAACCATCACTCCCCTTCTCAATCCCGATTCAGTTCGCTTTGGTTGGGCAAATAAAAATATCATCAATAAAGTCACAAAAGATCAAATCCTGCAACGTTTAGAAAAGAGTTATAACTCTGGGCGTGCCGTTTCCCCCTATTCTCGTGAACAATGGGCAGCATTGGTCGCCAAAGAAATCACCGATATAAAAAAATTATCGGACGATGTGGTTTTAAAAATCAAACGCCCAGTAAAAGTACAACCTATTGCTCGAATTTGGTATGCGGAACAACAAAAACAGGTGCAATATGCTTGTCCTCTGCCAATCATTGCGTTTTATGTTGATTATGGCGATAACCAACCAAAGATAGGTAGACTTACTAACTACGATGCCAATGCCATAGTCCATCGCTATAAACCCAAAGCCAAACCCTTGGAATTGATTATTCCAAGGCTACATTTATATCGTGAGATTTAGTGCATAGTTATTTGTTTGATTCAAATAGCGACAAATGAATTAAAGCGGTGTTTATGCGAGTTTTTATACCAAGCCACAAAGTCCAGAGTAACCCATTTTGGCGAACAGTTGGTTTCCCATCAAGCAGTGGGCCACATCTGAATGCAATATTAAATGAAGAGTAGCGGTGGAAACCATAAACCTAATCCCACGTATTCCCGTTTAGTAAAGGCAAAAAATAATTTAAAGATCGGGAAATAAAAAACCGGAGCACTCGTCTCCGGTCAGTTTTTCATGGCTAAACAACAATTATTTCAAGCTGCCAACCATATCTTCCGGACGAACCCACTCATCAAATTCAGCTTCTGTCAGATAACCCAGTTTCATCGCCGATTGTTTCAATGTCAACCCTTCTTTATGGGCTTTCTTAGCAATTTCGGCGGCTTTGTCATAACCGATATGTGTATTCAGCGCCGTTACTAACATCAGAGATTCATTCAGCAACTGAGTAATGCGATCACGGTTAGGTTCGATACCAACGGCACAATGTTCATTAAAGCTGCGCATACCATCAGCCAACAAGCGAATGGATTGCAAGAAGTTATTAATCACCATTGGGCGGAACACGTTTAGCTCAAAGTTACCCGATGCGCCACCAATATTAATAGCAACATCATTACCCATCACCTGAGCACAAAGCATAGTCACTGCTTCACACTGAGTTGGGTTAACTTTACCCGGCATGATTGAACTACCCGGTTCATTTTCAGGAATTGAAATTTCGCCGATACCACAGCGAGGACCGGAAGCCAACCAACGAACATCGTTTGCAATCTTCATCATGGATGCAGCCAGACCTTTTAATGCGCCATGAGAATGAACCAGAGCATCGCAAGTCGCCAGCGCTTCAAATTTATTTGGTGCAGTGACAAACGGATGGTTGGTCAGTTCAGCCAATTTCTGAGCAACACGAACCGCATATTCAGGATGAGTATTTAAACCGGTGCCAACCGCAGTTCCCCCTAGTGCCAGTTCACAAACATGGGGAATACTGTCTTCAATGTGTTTCAGGCTATGCGTTAACATTGCCGCCCAACCAGAAATTTCCTGACCAAGGGTCAATGGCGTCGCATCTTGCAGGTGGGTACGACCAATTTTAACGATATCCTTATAAGCTTCAGCTTTATCAGCTAATGTTTTTTGTAATATTTTCAGCTCAGGGATAAGGTGTTCACGCAGCGCGATAACCGCGGCAACATGCATTGCTGTTGGGAAAACGTCATTAGAACTCTGACTTTTATTTACATCATCGTTAGGATGGATAAGGCGTTCGTTACCCCTCACCCCGCCAAGGATCTCGCTACCACGGTTCGCCAACACTTCGTTCATGTTCATGTTGCTTTGCGTTCCAGAACCGGTCTGCCAGATAGCAAGCGGAAATTCTGTCGGATGTTTACCTTCCAGCACCTCTTTCGCAGCAGCAATAATTGCTTCTCCACGTTCTTGCGGCAGAAGGCCCAAATCCATATTGACACTGGCCGCAGCCTGTTTGGTCAACGCCAGAGCATGAATTAATGCAACCGGCATTTTCTCCTGCGAAATGCGGAAATGCTCAAGTGAGCGTTGAGTTTGCGCTCCCCACAATTGGTCAGCAGGTACTTCGATAGGCCCCATTGAGTCTTTTTCAATGCGAGTGGCTGCCATTACTATCTCTCCTTAACACACAGAATAATCGAATATGCATAATCAGTCTTTGCAGATAAACTGATTAACATTCTGTTATCATGCCACATATTAGTTCCTGATTATGCCAACCAAGTCGTATTTATCGTATTGTGGTAGAAAGGAAATAGATTGATTTTTTTAAAAAGAGAGTAACGGCCATGTTGAAGATGATAAATCAGATCCAGCACTATTCATGGGGAAGCAGAACCGCCCTGACGGATATTTATGGTGTTGAAAATCCAGATAATCTGCCAATGGCTGAATTATGGATGGGCGCCCATCCTAAAAGCAGTTCATTTGTAACCAATCCTGAAACGGGAAAACCCATTGCCTTAAATGAATTAATAGCCAGTGATCCGGAAAAATATCTGGGGAAAAAAGTTTCAGATAGATTTCACCGTTTGCCTTTCCTATTTAAGGTATTATGCGCGGCTCAACCTCTCTCAATTCAGGTTCACCCTGATAAAAAATCCGCAGAAGAGGGTTTTGCCAAAGAGAATATCGCCGGTATTCCGTTGGATTCACCCGAAAGAAATTACAAAGATGATAACCATAAGCCCGAATTGGTTTATGCCCTTACCCCCTTCCGGGCAATGAATGGATTTCGGCCATTAAACGAAATCGTGCAATTACTGGAATTTGTTACTGCTGCCCATCCCAAGATTCCGTACTTTATTCAAACACCAAATGAACAGAATCTTGCCTGCTTATTTTCCCAATTGCTTAATATGAGTGGTAAACAAAAGCAGTTAGCTCTTGGCGTATTAAAATCAGCGTTAAACAGTCGGCTCGGTGAACCTTGGGATTCTATCAAGAAAATGACCGCGTTTTATCCCGATGACAATGGCCTGTTTATTCCACTTTTACTTAATGTCATCGAACTTAAACCTGGTCAAGCCATGTTTTTATGTGCTCGCACGCCTCATGCTTATCTGGAAGGGGTTGCTCTTGAAGTTATGGCAAACTCAGATAATGTCCTACGAGCAGGTTTGACCAATAAATATATCGATATTTCTGAGTTAATGGCAAACCTTGATTTTGTGCCAAAACCAACAAACACCTTATTTACTCTACCAAAACAGGAAAAAACAGCGGAAAACTTCCCTATTCCAGTAGATGATTTTGCATTTTCTATTTATTCTCTATCAGAGCAGCCAATTACGCTGGATAACAATTCGGCGTCGATTGTTTTTTGTGTTGAAGGTCAAACAGTTATACAATCTGGAGAACACCAACTAAGAATTTTCCCAGGTGAGTCAGTATTTATATCTGCTACCGAAAAGGCTGTGATTATTCAGGGTGATGGTTTTACCGCCCAGGTTTTTAATTAATAATGCCAATCTGGGCCTAAAACTTATTCACAGGCCGTTAAGCACTGCTTAAATTCCAAGTGATGCTAACGGCCGTTTTTATACTAGAGGGCACATATTACTTACTACAAAGTATGTGCTAAAAGGATGGATTTCCATTATGAAAAAATCGTTAGTGGCCGTAGGCATTATTGTTGCTTTAGGAGCAGCCTGGACTGGGGCTTCATGGTATACAGGCAAGCAGATTGAACAACGTATAGATCAATCTATTTCCCACGCTAATGCTGAGCTGAAAAAAGCCTTCCCTGAAACAGGTCTAATGTTACAGAGTAAAGATTTCCACCGTGGCGTGTTCAGTTCTGACGTTCGTCTCATTTTGACAGTTAAAGATGGCGTTGAAAACGCAGAAATTAAACCAGGTGAAGAGATTTCAATTAAGTCTGTGATTGATCACGGCCCTTTCCCACTTGCACAAGTGAAAAAACTAACCTTAATTCCTAGCATGGCTTCTGTTCATTCCGAACTGGAGAATAATGAAGCTTTAAAACCACTGTTTGAAATCACTAAAGGAAAATCACTGTTTACTTCTGATTCACGTGTCAGTTATCGTGGTTCTGTTATTTCTGATGTTGATATCATCCCTGTCGATTTTGAAAAAAATGGCACTAAATTCAATTTTTCCGGTGCCAAATTGACTTCCGATCTCAGCCGTGATCTGAAAGAGATATCACTGGCAATCAAGAGTGACCAGTTAGCCATCAATAAAAATGACGAAAATTTCCTTGTCAAAGGTATTGATTTAAACTTGTCCAATAAAAAAGGCAAATTTGATATCTACGTTGGCGATCAAAGCATTACAATTCAGGAAATCAGCCTAAAAGGCATCGGCAATGAAGATATGATGCTTTCCGGTATTAAAATAGATTCAAATATTGGTGAAGATGAAACTAATCTGAAAGGGAAAATCACTTACAGTTTAGATGGCCTCAAACTGAAAAATATTGATTTTGGTTCTGGTAAGTTTGCAATTACCGCGGATCGTCTGGATGGTGAAGCTGTTCGTCAGTTTACTCAAGCCTACAATGATGCAGCCGCCAAATCACTCTCTTCTGGTGATCTCTCTTCCGATGCGGCAGATACCGCTATTATTGACGCGGTATTGTCTAACCTGCCTATTTTGCTGAAAAACAATCCACAATTTGGTATCGAACCATTAACCTGGAAAAATGCCAAAGGTGAAAGCACCATTAATTACCACGTGAGTTTGAAGAGCTTACCGAAAGATAAAAGTAGCTTGTATTCAATGAAAACAGAAGAAGCTATTCGCACTTTAATTCAGAACATGTCTCTGAATGTCACATTACCAAGACCTATGATGATTGAGTTTTCCACTCAGTCAATGCTCATGAATGGCATGGATAAAACAAAGGCTGAACAGAGTGCTGAACAACAGATAAATCAGTTTGAACAATTAGGACAACTGTTTAAAATTACCACGGTTGATAAAGATGCTATCAGCATTAAGTTTAACTATGCAGATGGTAATGTCGAAATGAACGGTAAGAAAATGCCTTTACATCAGTTCCTGTCTGAATACTATTTATCCGACGACTCTTCTGATGACGACGAAGCACCAGAGCAAACAATGCCAGAAAGCGGCACCCACGACAGTGGAAAAGAGAAAACAGAAGGTACTGTGCAACCTGCACAATAAAACACGTTTATAGACGTTTTGTTGAATTGCCAGTCAACGCATGTGACTGGCATTTTTATATAAAAAAGGACTGGAATGTGATTGACATAAAACTCCCACTGACAGATTTACACCGCCACCTTGATGGAAATATCCGGCCGGAGACTATCTTAGATCTTGCCAACCAACATAATATTCAGCTGCCGGCAAATGATCTGGAATCACTACGCCCTCACGTACAAATTATTGAAAATGAACCTAGCTTGGTAAGCTTTTTGCAAAAACTTGATTGGGGAGTGGCGGTACTGGCTGATTTGGACGCTTGTCGTCGTGTTGCTATTGAGAATGTTGAAGATGCCATCAATTCTGGGCTCGACTATGCTGAGTTACGTTTTTCCCCTTATTACATGGCGATGAACCACAAATTGCCGGTTGAAGGGGTCGTTGAGGCAATTATTGATGGTATCCATTCTGCCCGTCAAAATAACGATATTGATATTCGTCTTATCGGAATTTTAAGCAGAACTTTTGGTGAACAAGCCTGTACTCAGGAATTAGCTGCCCTGCTAGCCCATCGCCAACATATTACTGCATTGGATCTGGCGGGTGACGAGTTAGGTTTTCCCGGTCATCTTTTTCAATCTCATTTTACCAAAGCCCGTGATGCTGGCTGGAACATAACCATCCATGCCGGCGAAGCCGCTGGTGCTGAAAGTATTTGGCAAGCAATTAGGGAATTAGGGGCCACTCGTATTGGTCATGGGGTAAAAGCCATTACCGATCCCAGATTGATGGATTATTTGGTTGAAAACCGTATTGGTATTGAATCCTGTTTAACTTCAAACCTTCAAACCAGCACCGTTAATTCTTTATTGGACCATCCACTCAAACGATTCCTGGAAAAAGGTATTCTTGCTTCCATTAATACCGATGATCCAGCAGTTGAAGGCATCGACATCCGTCATGAATATGAAATTGCCGCCCCTGCCACAGGTTTATCTATCGCGCAAATTCGCCAGGCTCAGATAAATGGACTGGAAACTGCTTTTATCAGTGATGCAGAAAAACAGGCATTACGCATGAAAGCAGCAAGTCGTTAAACATAAATAGCTCAGGAATGGAATCTCCCATTCCTGATTATGGTTAATATTTGAAATATAATGTACAAATATGTAGTTCGTATAGTGCTGAATATGGACGTCACCGCAATATAAACGCGGTAATAGCTACATGATAGGTTCTAGTCGATTTTAGTAGATTTTTTGGTGGTTTTGACCTTATGATTTATCTATCAAAACACGTTAGGAGTTCTGGAATATGTCCATGTTGGATGGAGCAACAGCAGTAATAATTTGGCTGTTTATGATTTACGTATTGTATTTCAGTTATTTCTGGTATTTCTCTGTTCCGTTAGGATTATTTTTTGTATTCATAACAGTTAAAACGGCTAAAACAGTAAAAATTAAAATTTTATGTACTGGATTATCGTTGTTTTTTTTAATTGCGCCAATTACTGCATTACTAAAATACAGGGAAATTTTTTATTTGGAGTAACTTTCTTCGGTCATATTAATGATGAATTAATGTTATCCATGCGCCAATGGAAAAATGTGTCAAAGGCGGTTCGGCTGTCGCCCGGACAGATGCTCCACATACTTATACCAACACAGGGCGACTGTGACGTTATTCGTCATGACCGCCAACGAAAAAGCACGATGAGAATCATCAGGTGGGGAGCCATAAACTAGCCAGTTGAAGATGAAAGAGAAAAAATAACAGACAGGAGCTGATATGTTCACAGGACTTTGTGCCTTCCCGTTGACCCCCGTTACACCATCAGGGTTCGATCAAACAGGGTTTATTAATATTCTCACCCGACTCACCGCTGCCGGAGTAGATTCCGTTGGGATTATGGGCTCGACAGGTAGTTATGCCTATCTGACCCGGGAACAACGAAAACACATCGCCTCGCTTGCGAAAGAACATATCGGTGATATCCCCATGATGGTCTGCGTGGGCGCCATCAGTACGGACGAGGTGCTGCGCCTGACGGATGATACCCAGAAGGCCGGCGCCAGCGCGCTACTGCTGCCACCGATATCGTATCAGAAGCTTAATGACGATGAGGTGTTTGGTCTGTTTGAGACGGTGACTCAACATGCTTCCGTGCCGGTCTGTATCTATGACAACCCGGGAACAACACATTTTGAGTTTTCGGATGAACTACATGGTCGTATAGCCACACTACCCGGAATTCAGTCTGTCAAAATCCCGGGAGTTCCGACACACCCTGAAGCTGCATTTGCCCGGGTAAACCATCTGCGGGAAAAGTTGCCGGCAAACGTCACGATCGGTATCAGTGGTGATGCTTTTGCCGGCCCGGGGCTTAACGCCGGTTGTGAGGTCTGGTACTCCGTTTGTGGCGGTCTTTTCCCAAAAACCGCAAAGGAAATCACTACGGCAGCTTCCCGGGGAGATCACGGGTTGGTCACACACCTGACGGAACGACTTACGCCATTATGGCGGCTGTTTCAAAAGCATGGTGGCAGTATTCGTGTGATGGCCGCAGCGGCTGGCGTGCTCGGTCTGACTGACGTAGACTGTCTCCCGCGTCCCATCCAGCCCATTTCTGCCGAACATATTGCTGAAATTTCAACTATCATCAACTCACTGGGACTGGAATAAATCCGTCGGTGTGGGAGAGGCTGCACTCGCTCACCCCGGTCACATAGTTATCTATGCGCCCGGGGATTCACTCCCTTTCCGTCTCGATGCACCTTGAAATCCATAAGGTATAAGTATTAATAATCAATACAATCGCCAGCAAAATGCAGCAAACAACCCCAATTAATTTTTTAATAAAATAGAATTAATTATTTGTAATCTATTTGAAGAACCAGAGTATCTCCTTGCACTGACTGAGTGAATTTCGCTGCCGGCCCACCGTCTACACCATCTACATCGTCAAATTTATTTATGTATTCATGAGTTCTAAGCTGTAATACATCATATATATTACCGAGAACATCGCCTGAATTATAAGTAACAACCGTTGAAGATGAGGGGTTACTACTATAACCAGGAAAAGTTAAGTCATCTCCTGAATCCCCATCATTAAAGTCAACTTGTTGAACTTTAGCTCCGCTGTATTTGAAATAATAACTACCATCACTAGCTTTAACAAAATTAAGGACAAAAGACTGCCCTTTTTCTAACACTAGCGTTTTATCACTTGCTCCTTCCAACCTTACTTTGACATTATTAAGAGTGTTATAATTCCCATTTAGAATTTTATAGTAAATAACGGTATTAGGATCATAGCTACTCCACGGAGAATTATCTGGGATATTACTTAATGGCATACGAACCTCGCAATTAATGATTTCAAACGGGAAAATAGGGAAGATAATTTATCACGGCTCGCAATAAACTATAGTTCCCCGACTTTTATAGATTTAACTCTCCGTGCCATTATAAACAAATAATATTAATACATTTGAGCCACCACCACAAAAACATTCAACGTTTATACTCTCGTTGGGTTAAAATGCTTAATGGGATAGGATCGAAAACATGAAAAATATATTAACGGTATTCATGTTGATCAAGACTACTATTTAAACCGCTTTAGTTCCTTCGTAACCTCCGCGCATAACGTTGCGCTAATACTGCGCACACCATCAACTGAATTTGATGAAAAATCATCAACGGCAACAACATTACACCAACCGTCGCAGCAGGGAATAAAACATTTGCCATTGGCACGCCATTAGCCAGGCTCTTTTTCGAACCACAAAAGACAATCGTAATTTCGTCTTCTTTATTAAAACCCAACCAACGAGCGGTATAAGTATTAATCATCAATACAATTGCCAGCATAATGCAGCAAATAATCCCAATCATCAGTAGCGAATAACCATCAATCTTATGCCAAATACCTTCTACAACCGCCTCACTAAAAGCCACATAAACCACCAAAAGAATTGATGACCGGTCAGTCATATTGACCAACTTTTTATGTTTCTCCACCCAACCGGCAATTAATGGCCGTGACAAATGCCCGATAATAAAAGGAACCATCAATTGAAGGACGATGGATTTTATTGCTTCCAGCGTATCGGGGCTGCCTTCTCCCTGCGTATGGATCATAAGTCCGACTAATATTGGCGACAAAAACACGCCCAAAATACTGGATGCCGAAGCACTGCAAATAGCAGCGGCAACATTACCACCAGCAACTGAGGTAAAAGCAATAGCTGACTGAACTGTAGCCGGTAATGCGCAAAGATAAAGGAATCCCCAATAAACCGTTGGGGTCATAATTTCGGGCACTAGCAAATTCAATCCTAATCCGATGATCGGGAATAAGACAAAAGTACTGAGAAAAACCACCAAATGAAGCCGCCAATGCCCTATACCGGCAATAATAGCTTGACGAGATAATTTGGCGCCATGCATAAAGAACAGTAGAGCAATAGCCGCAGTGGTTAGCCGTTGAAATCCTACTTTTATTTCACCTTCGCAAGGAAAGAATGTCGCAATAACGACTACCGTCACTAATACCATCAAAAAAGGATCTATTTTTAATCTTTGCCACCAAGTCATTTATCATTTTCCTTGCTTTGCAAATAATTAGCCCGGCAAACCAGGCTAAGTAGTAAATTAAAAAGTCACAACAAGATAGTAAGTTTAAATTTCCACTGTACGTTGTTGTTCTGCCGACTGAATACCAGCTTCAATTAATTTCATGATTTGAATTGCTTCACTTGCCGTGACTGGATTAGGTTTACCTAGTGTAATCGCATCACGGATAGCAGCATAATAAGCAGAATAATTACCTGGCAAAGTCGGTACATGTTCAGTCACTAACTCCTCTCCACTTAACAGTGTCATAACACCGTCACGAATATCATATCCCCAATCAGCATGCGGAGGCTTTTCCCCTGCTTTCAATCGTTCTTCCTGAGGATCAAGACCATATTTTACGTAACTGCCTTCCATACCATGTAACGTATAAACAGCAGATTCAGCCGCCGCCACGGTTGTTGCATGAAGAACCACTTTGATATCCGGGTAATTCAACAACACGTGGAAATAATCTATCGCTTCCGCTTGTGGGCGAATCATCCCCAAATCAGCCGTAATAGATTGTGGTTTACCAAATAGTTGAACCGCTTGATCGAGTAAGTGAGGACCTAAATCATACCAAATACCACTTCCTTGCCCTGCCGCTTCACGCCATCTTTGACGTATAACCGGGCGATAGCGATCAAAATGGGATGCAAAATATTTTAATTTACCCAGACGATTCTCTTGAATTAACGACTTTATCGTCAGAAAACCGGAATCCCAACGGCGGTTATGAAATACAGAAAGTAATAAATTCGCCTTTTCTGCCTGCTCTTTTAAAGATTCAGCTTGTTCAACTGTGATGGTAAATGGTTTATCCACCACAACATGCTTACCCGCTGCTAATGCCTTCTGTGCCAGAGGATAATGCGTATCATTAGGTGTCGGAATAACGATTAAGTCAATGTCGGGATCATTAAAAAGATCCTCATGGCAAGCTACCACCGGAATATTTGGCCAATCCGATTTCACTTTTTCAGCATCACTACTGGAAATGGCGGTCAATTTAACACCAGCAGTACCCGCAATTAATGGTGCATGGAACGTTTTACTCGCATAACCATACCCCACCAACCCAACCTTTAACAGCTCACGCATAACAGCCCCTCAAACTCATTAATAATATGCAGCAATTCAGCATCCGTAAAAAATATCATCGCTGATGACCGTTGCGCAAATTATCTCTAAATCCAGTCTTGAAGATCTTTCAACCAATCTATTCCTACAGCCTATTTCCTAAGTTATCAGAATCGCCTATTATTCTTTTTTCATATAGCTTCAAGTGGAATGATTTATGTATCAAACCAATGATTATCACCGAATTAATGGTTGGATTCTGGCTCCGGCGGCTTATCTGATTATGACCTTTTTCAGTGCCAGTATAATGCTCGCCTTATATATTGTGGCATTTTTTAGCCAAAACAATGCATTGAGTGCCGGGAATAATCACTTTACTTTAATGTGGTTTCTTTCTGTTGCCATTACTGCGGTAATGTGGTGTTACACCCTATGGGTATTGAAACTGCTTTTCATTCGATCAAAAAGATTCCCGCAAATTTTTATTATTTGGCTTATTGTTACCGTATTAATTGCATTGAAAACTTTCGCTTTCTCCCCTATTCCTGATCAAATGGCTTTACGTGCATTAGCATGGCCGCTATTGGCAACCGCTATTTTCGTCCCCTACATTAAACGCTCTCATCGAGTCAAAATGACTTTCACACAAGATCGATAACCTCAACTTTCTTTGGTTGTTATCATTAACAATAGATTGCCCCTGGTAAGACAAGGGCATTACTTAATACTTTAATAAAAAGTAAACAATTTAATAAAAAGTAGACAAACTCATTTTCAGGCACAGCAATGACTGACTATTTTCTTTTATTTGTTGGAACCGTATTGGTTAACAATTTCGTCTTGGTGAAATTCCTCGGCTTATGCCCTTTTATGGGCGTATCTAAAAAGCTGGAAACTGCCATCGGGATGGGATTTGCGACAACATTCGTTATGACACTGGCCTCTGTATGTTCATGGCTGGTGAATACCTTTATTTTGTTACCACTGGACTTAATCTATTTGCGTACCCTGAGCTTTATTCTTGTCATTGCGGTTGTGGTGCAATTTACAGAGCTTGTTGTACGCAAAACCAGTCCAACGTTATACCGGTTATTGGGTATTTTCCTGCCGTTGATTACGACTAACTGTGCTGTACTTGGTGTGGCGCTGCTGAATATCAATCAATCACACGATTTTTTACAATCCGCTATTTATGGTTTCGGTGCCGCCGCCGGTTTCTCTCTTGTTATGGTACTGTTTGCCGCTATTCGTGAACGTCTGGCTGTTGCTGATGTACCCGCCCCTTTCAAGGGTTCATCTATTGGTCTTATCACGGCGGGTTTAATGTCCTTGGCTTTTATGGGCTTTAGTGGTTTGGTGAAGTTCTGATGACATCATTATGGATTGCTATTGGTGCACTCAGTGCACTAGGGTTAATTTTTGGGTTAATCCTGGGGTTTGCTGCCCGCCGTTTTCAGGTGGAAGAGGACCCTATTGTTGAAAACATTGATGATATTTTGCCGCAAAGCCAATGTGGACAATGTGGTTATCCTGGCTGTCGCCCTTATGCTGAAGCTATAGCGAACAATGGTGAGATGATTAACAAATGCGCACCCGGCGGCGAGCAAGCCATGCTGAAAATTTCAGAGCTGCTCGGTGTCGATCCGCAACCATTGGATGGGGATGCAAGCATACAAAACCCTGCTCGCAAAGTCGCATTTATTGATGAAGAGAATTGCATTGGCTGCACCAAATGTATTCAGGCATGTCCCGTAGACGCGATTGTCGGGGCTACTCGTGCCATACACACCGTTGTTGAAGACTTATGTACCGGCTGTGATCTGTGCGTTGCGCCTTGCCCAACCGACTGTATTACGATGCTCCCTGTAGCCACAACCACTGCTAACTGGAAATGGGATTTAAAAACCATCCCTGTTAGGAATATTACTGTTCAGCCATCGCACGCCGTTTCCGCCAACAGTATCCCAGTTAAAAATATTGAGGCTGAACATCATGTTTAATTTATTGAATTTACTCAATAAAAACAAAATCTGGGATTTTGCCGGTGGTATTCATCCACCTGAAATGAAGTTGCAATCCAGCCAGGCTCCTTTACGCATTGCGCCGCTACCGGGAGAGTTAATCATCCCATTGCAACAACATTTGGGTACGGAAGGCGAGTTGCTGGTTAAAGTGGGTGATAAGGTGCTTAAAGGCCAACCTTTGACATTTGGCACTGGTCGCACTGTACCGGTTCATGCATCGACTTCCGGCGCCATCATTGCCATTGAGCCGTGTATTACAGCGCATCCATCCGGGTTGAAAGAGTTATGTGTTCGTTTGCATCCTGATGGTGAAGATCAATGGTGTGAGCGCATTCAAACACCTGATTATCAATCATTGGATACAGAGACGATACTGAACCGAATCCATCAGGCAGGTATCGCTGGTTTAGGTGGAGCCGGTTTTCCTACCGCCGCCAAATTGCAAAGCGGTCGTCATGGTCTTAAAACGCTGATCATTAACGCGGCAGAATGCGAACCTTATATTACTGCGGATGACCGCCTGATGCAGGAACATGCTGGCGAACTTATTGAGGGCGTTCGTATTCTGGAACATCTGCTTAAACCGGAACAGATCCTGATTGGTATCGAAGATAATAAGCCAGAAGCAATAAGAGAACTTAAAACCGCGCTAAAAGGTGATAAATCGATTATCGTCCGGGTTATTCCGACCAAATATCCTTCCGGCGGCGCCAAACAACTGACCAAAATCCTGACAGGTAAAGAAGTCCCATCCGGCGGCCGTTCCTCTGCTATCGGCGTGCTGATGCAGAACGTAGGTACAGTGGTTGCAATCAAACGTGCCATTATTGACGGAGAACCTTTGATTGAGCGAGTCGTTACGCTTACTGGCGAAGCAGTCACTTCACCGGGTAATTTCTGGGCGCGGCTCGGTACTCCAGTACAATTTCTTCTCCAGTTAGCCGGGTTTGAACCACAATCAGAACAAATGGTCATTATGGGAGGCCCTTTAATGGGATTCACTCTACCTGACCTCAACGTACCCATCGTTAAGATCAGTAACTGTATACTGGCGCCATCCCATCAGGAAATGGATTCAAATACAGCGGAAGAGTCTTGTATTCGTTGTGGATTATGTGTGGAAGCCTGCCCTGCCCGTTTATTACCGCAACAACTCTATTGGTTCAGTCGTGGACAAGAGCATGAAAAGGCCAGAGATCACAATCTATTCGACTGTATTGAGTGCGGCGCCTGTGCTTACGTCTGCCCAAGCAATATTCCTTTGGTGCAATATTATCGCCAAGAAAAAGCCGAAATTCGGGCCTTGGATCAGGAAAACCGCCGTTCGACCGAAGCCAAAATTCGTTTCGAAGCTAAGCAAGCCCGTATGGAACGAGAAAAACTGTCCCGTGAAGAACGACACAAAAAATCGGCCGCTCAAATTGATAATAAAGATAAAAGTACTGTACAAGATGCGCTTTCCCGCGTGAAAGAAAAACAGGCTAATGCAGGTAAAGCTGTTGCTATAGAGCCTGGGCAAGTACCTGATAACTCGGCAATAATAGCGGCTCGTCAGGCAAGAAAAGAACAGCTTCGCGCTCGTCAAGCGGAAAAACAGGCCGCTGAAAATATTAATATTGCTCCATCTGAACCAACAAGTGCAGAAGATCCACGCAAAGCCGCATTAGCAGCAGCGATTGCCAGAGCTAAAGCGAAGAAAGCAGCTCAACATCAGGAAGTAACACCATCACCAGAAACGAGAGAACCAGAAACTACCGCTAGTGAAAAACAAGATCCCCGTAAAGATGCAGTTGCGGCCGCTATTGCCCGCGTCAAAGCCAAGAAAGCCCAGACTCAGCAATTAACTGAAAATCAGGCAGAAACACCGACAACAGAAGAAACTGATCCGCGCAAAGCGGCCGTCGCGGCTGCTATTGCCCGTGTCAAAGCCAAGAAAGCCCAGACTCAGCAATTAACTGAAAATCAGACAGAAACACCGACAACAGAAGAAACTGATCCGCGTAAAGCGGCCGTCGCGGCTGCTATTGCCCGTGTCAAAGCCAAGAAAGCTCAGATTCCGCAATTAACCGAAACTCAGGCAGAAACACCGCCAACAGAAGAAACTGATCCGCGCAAAGCTGCCGTCGCGGCCGCTATTGCCCGTGTCAAAGCCAAGAAAGCCCAGATTCCGCAATTAACCGAAACTCAGGCAGAAACACCGCCAACAGAAGAAACTGATCCGCGCAAAGCTGCCGTCGCGGCCGCTATTGCCCGTGTCAAAGCCAAGAAAGCCCAGACTCAGCAATTAACTGAAATTCAGACAGAAACACCGACAACAGAAGAAACTGATCCGCGTAAAGCGGCCGTCGCGGCCGCTATTGCCCGTGTCAAAGCCAAGAAAGCTCAGACTCAGCAACTAACTGAAAATCAGGCAGAAATACCGACAACAGAAGAAACTGATCCGCGTAAAGCGGCGATCGCTGCTGCCATAGCCAGGGTTAAGGCCAAAAAAGGCGCTCAGGAACAACAGAAAATTTCAATAGAATAGTGATTGTTATAAATGAAATTCAGACCCGTTCAAACTGACAACAAAAAGTTAAAAGTCGCAAGTTCGCCTTTTACACACAATCAGCAAAGTACCAGCCGCATTATGCTGTGGGTTGTGCTGGCAGCAATACCCGGCATTGCAGTACAAACTTACTTTTTTAGTTATGGTACCGTGTTCCAGATCCTGCTTGCGGTAATTACTGCCCTGCTTGCGGAGTCATTTGCTCTGCTTTTGCGTAAACAGGCAATTATGCCTCGTTTGCAGGACAATTCTGCATTACTTACCGGTTTACTTTTAGGGATCAGCCTTCCACCATTGGCTCCCTGGTGGTTAATTGTATTGGGAACTGTCTTTGCAGTAGTTATCGCCAAACACTTATACGGTGGTCTTGGTCAAAACCCATTCAACCCGGCAATGGTGGGTTATGTCGTACTGCTAATATCATTCCCAGTACAAATGACCAGTTGGTTGCCTCCTATGGATTTACTAGCAACACAAGTTACACCGCTAGACTGCCTGATGGTGATCTTCACCGGTCATACCCCCGATGGAACAACATTACAGCAGCTACAACAAGGTTTCGACGGGATTAGCCAGGCCACACCGCTGGATAGTTTCAAAACCGGTTTATTGACTCACAATATTGATGACGTTCTTCGCCAACCCATATTACAAGGATCTCTGGCTGGTATTGGCTGGCAATGGGTCAACATTGCTTATCTTGTTGGCGGGCTGATTCTACTGAACAGAAAAGTGATAACCTGGCAAATTCCTGTAGCATTTATCTTGGTATTAGGCTTATGCGCACTCACAAGCTGGTTGATTGATCCATCTCGTTATTCGCCGCCATTATTACAACTATTTTCCGGTGCCACCATGCTAGGCGCATTCTTTATTGCAACCGATCCCGTTAGTGCTTCTACAACCCCCAAAGGTCGTTTGGTTTTTGGCGCCATGATTGGCTTGTTAGTCTGGATTATCCGTGTTTATGGTGGTTATCCTGATGCGATAGCGTTTGCGGTTTTACTGGCGAATATCACCGTACCACTCATTGACCATTACACCCAACCCCGTGTTTACGGGCATAAATAAGGAGCCGTTATGTTAGAAACCATGCGACGTCACGGCATCACACTCGCCATTTTTGCTGCAATTACCACCGGGCTGACGGCTATCGTGAATTCACTCACCAAAAGTACTATCGCAGAACAGGCCGCATTACAGCACAAGTCACTGCTTGATCAGGTTATTCCGCCTGTTCTGTACGACAACGATATACAAAACGAATGCTATCTAGTTAATGCGGATGCTCTGGGCAGTAACTTGCCTCATCGTCTCTATCTGGCTCGTAAAAATGGTCAGCCTGTAGCAGCCGCACTGGAAAGTACTGCACCGGATGGTTATTCCGGCGCTATTCAATTACTGATTGGGGCTGATTTCTCAGGAAAAGTGCTTGGTGTACGGGTTACAGAACATCATGAAACCCCAGGGCTGGGGGATAAAATTGAAACCCGAATTTCAGACTGGATTAATGTATTCTCAGGGAAAACCATCACATCAAATCATGACCAGCGCTGGGCGGTGAAAAAAGATGGCGGTGAGATTGATCAATTTACCGGCGCCACTATTACCCCACGCGCCGTGGTAAACTCAGTCAAACGGACCGCACTTTATTTACAGACTATACCTGAACATCTCTCTTCTCTAGAATCCTGTGGAGAAAAATCATGAGTGAAACCAAAAATTTATTTATCCAAGGGCTATGGAAAAATAACTCGGCTTTAGTACAACTGCTAGGATTGTGCCCATTGTTAGCCGTATCTTCCACTGCAACCAACGCACTCGGTTTAGGGCTGGCAACGACACTGGTTCTAGTCTGTACCAACATTGCAGTTTCCAGTTTGCGTCGTTGGGTACCCAATGAGATCCGTATTCCAATTTATGTTATGATCATCGCTTCGGTTGTAAGTACTGTACAGATGTTGATTAACGCCTATGCTTTTGGCCTGTATGAATCATTAGGGATTTTCATTCCACTGATTGTGACTAACTGTATTGTTATCGGTCGTGCTGAAGCTTACGCCGCGAAAAACCCAATTATGCCTTCTGCGATTGATGGCTTAGCTATGGGATTAGGAGCCACTTTTGCGCTGTTTGTTCTCGGTGCTATTAGAGAAGTTCTTGGCAATGGAACCCTATTTGATGGCGCTGATTTACTTCTGGGCAACTGGGCTAAGGTATTACGAATAGAAATCGTTCATATGGATTCCCCTTTCCTGTTAGCGATCTTACCACCTGGCGCTTTTATCGGTTTGGGATTAATGCTGGCAGCGAAATATCTTATTGATGAAAAAATGAAAACCAGAGCAATAAAAGAAAAAAGCAGTACAATAACAATGTCGCAAGGATCGGAGAGTTCCATTTGATATGAACAAACAGAAACGTATCGAAATTCTAACGCGTTTACGGGATAACAACCCAAAGCCAACAACTGAATTAGTTTTCACAACGCCATTTGAGTTACTTATTTCAGTATTGCTTTCAGCGCAAGCGACAGATGTAAGTGTTAATAAAGCCACTGCGAAACTCTATCCAGTAGCAAATACGCCTCAGGCAATTCTAAATCTGGGTGTAGACGGGTTGAAAGAGTATATAAAAACTATCGGTCTTTATAACACCAAAGCGGAAAACACAATTAAGACTTGCCGAATATTGCTGGAAAAGCATGCTGGCGAAGTTCCCGAAGATCGCGCTGCATTGGAAGCATTGCCAGGTGTTGGCCGCAAGACAGCCAATGTGGTATTAAACACCGCTTTCGGCTGGCCGACTATTGCGGTCGATACCCATATTTTTCGCGTTTGTAACCGTACTCAATTCGCGCCCGGTAAAAATGTCGATGAAGTCGAAAATAAATTACTGCAAGTCGTCCCGGCCGAATTTAAAGTTGATTGTCATCACTGGCTTATTTTACACGGTCGTTATACCTGCATAGCCCGTAAACCTCGTTGTGGTTCCTGTATTATTGAAGATCTATGTGAATTTAAAGAAAAAATTTACCCTGAGTAACTATTGTAATTTTCATTGCAATTTCCATACTGTTTTACGCTATTTTGCAGATGTTGCTTGCTCGACACCGCCAATTCGCGTAAAACTGTTATTCTAAAAAACTATCTGATAATAACCCTCAACTTTCTCCGCGGATATTATGTTTCAAAACAACCCGCTGCTTGCACAGCTAAAACAGCAACTTCATTCCCAAACACTTCGAGTAGAAGGTTTGGTCAAAGGTACCGAAAAAGGATTTGGATTCTTAGAAGTCGATGGGCAAAAAAGCTATTTCATTCCTCCCCCACACATGAAAAAAGTTATGCATGGCGATCGAGTCACTGCCGCTATTCATACTGACAAAGAAAGAGAGATCGCCGAACCAGAAACATTGGTCGAACCTTTTCTAAATCGTTTTGTCGGCCGTATCCAAAAAAAAGAAAATGATAACCGTTTATGGATCATACCTGATCACCCACTGCTAAGAGATGCTATCCCTTGTCGGCCGGCCAATCAGGTCACTCATCCATTTCAGCATGGTGATTGGGCCGTCGCTGAAATGCGCCATCATCCACTGAAAGGCAGTCGCGGTTTTCATGCGGAAATTACCGGCTATATTACTGAGGGCAACGATCACTACGCCCCTTGGTGGGTAACACTCACGCGCCATAATCTGGAACGTGATGCTCCCGCGATGACTGCCGATTGCCAGATGAACGATGGCGATCTTGAGCGCATTGACTTGACGTCGCTGGATTTTGTCACTATCGACAGTGCAACCACAGAAGATATGGACGATGCTTTGCATATCGCTAAGCAAGATGACGGCAGCCTGAAACTCAGTATCGCTATCGCTGATCCAACAGCCTATATCGCGGCCAACAGCGAACTGGATCAAATCGCCCATCAACGTGCTTTCACCAACTACCTGCCGGGTTTTAATATCCCCATGTTGCCGCGCGACCTGTCAGAGAACTTATGCTCTCTGCGCCCTAACGCCCGCCGCCCGGCATTGGTTTGTCAAGTTTCGATTCTGGAAGATGGTCGACTGGGTGATGATATTGCGTTTTTCTCTACCTGGGTTGAATCAAAAGCTAAATTGGTTTACGACGAAGTTTCTGACTGGCTGGAAGAAACAGGAACTTGGGAACCTGCTTCTGAAGCGATTAAGACTCAAATCGTTCTCCTGAAAGAAATGAGTGAACGCCGCAATCAATGGCGCCACCAAAACGCTCTTATTTTCAAAGATCGTCCTGATTACCGCTTCATCCTCGATGATAATGGTTATGTACTGGATATCGTGGTAGAACAACGCCGTACAGCCAACCGTATTGTTGAAGAAGCGATGATCACTTCCAACCTGTGCGCCGCAAAAATCCTGCGCGATAAGTTAGGTTTTGGTATTTACAATGTCCATATGGGCTTTGAGCCGCTGCAAATTGAACAAGTGGTTGAATTACTGCAAGAAAATAGTATCAATGCCAATACAGAAGAGTTGTTGACCTTAAACGGCTTCTGTAAATTACGCCGTGAATTGGATAAACAACCAACGCAATTCCTTGATAGTCGCATTCGTCGCTTCCAGACTTTCGCAGAAATTAAACCTGAACCAGGCCCTCATTTTGGTCTCGGCTTTGATGCTTATGCCACCTGGACATCACCAATCCGTAAATACAGCGATATGATTAACCATCGCTTACTGAAAGCGATTATTCAAAAAACGGATGCGGAACAACCCTCAGAAGAAACCTGTTTGCAACTGGCTGAACGTCGCAGATTGAATCGTATGGCCGAACGTGATGTAGGGGATTGGCTATATGCACGTTTCCTGCACCCTCATGCAGGAACTGAGCAACGTTTTACCGCGGAAATTATTGATATTACCCGTGGTGGTTTACGTGTTCGCTTAGTGGATAACGGTGCAGTGGCCTTTATACCGGCACCATTCCTGCATGCGGTGCGTGATGAACTGCAATGTAGCCAAGAGACTGGCACAGTGATTATCAAAGGTGAAACCGCTTACCAATTGAACGACATTATTGATGTTCGTATCGAGGAAGTCAGAATGGAAACCCGTAATATTGTCGCCCGCCCTGTGGCCTAACTATTCTCATAACACCTTCTCTGCGTCAAACTACAGCGATTAAGCTGTAGTTTGTTATTAAACATCCGCAATCAAAGGGAAGAATTACATCACATTTTATTCTGCGCGGGGTGTCACAATGTTGAACCAGAATGGAAAATTATCCAACATACCAAGGAACTCATTAAACTTGGCGCGCTCTCCCTTAATTTTCACATTCCGTTTTTTTACCTCATTATCAAATTCTTCTTTACCCAAATGAATTTTATCCAGAATAGCTTTGGTTAGCGTCAATGTGACATCGGCACGTGCCACCTGCTTATCCGTATAATTCAGTACCCCATTTTCCACGGTCAATGTATAACGCTTATTGAGATCGGTGAGATTAATTTTCATCACTAATTTCTTACCGGCAGCTTTAGGTCCATTCAACCGTACAGCCAAATAATCAAATAACATCTCCGGTGATATGGCACGAATCATATCCGGGCTGCCAGTACTCAGACCGCCAGATTTAGGTACACCATGACGCAGTTCTGATGCGCCCTGCAAATAGATCGAACGCCAGGAATTTGATTCAGATTGATAACCTAATTGCTCATAGGTTTTAGCCAGCAATGCCTTCCCTGCCATACTATCGGGATTAGCAAAAACAACATGCTTAAGTACTTGAGCTACCCAACGGTATTCTCCTTTATCAAAATCAGCCTGAGCACGTTTGATCAACGCATCTTCTCCTCCCATATACTCCACATATTTAATCGCAGCAGGTTTCGGCGGCAGGTTATTCAAATCAGAAGGATTTCCACTGTACCACCCCATATAGAACTGATAAACCGCGCGAACGTTATGACTCAGTGCGCCATGATAGCCACGGTTGGGAAAATAATATGCAAGCTCTGACGGCAATCTGAGCATCTCAGAAATTTCTTCACCCGTGTAACCTTTATTCATCAGATTCACTGTCTGGTCGTGAATATATTTGTATAAATCGCGTTGCTTTTTGAAATAATCCACCACACGCTCTTTACCCCACATCGGCCATTGGTGGCTCTGAAATTTTACCTCTACTTGATCCCCATATAATTCAATGACTTGATCAATATATTTCGACCAGGCTAAAGCATCGCGTACTTGGGTACCCCGCAACGACAAAATATTATGCATGGTATTCGTCGTATTTTCCGCCATCCACATCGCTTTCCACTGTGGAAACCATGTATTCATTTCTGCGGGAGCTTCTGTGCCGGGCGTCACCTGAAATACCATATCCACACCATCAACCGTCACTTTTTCTCCCGTGAGTTTGATGGTGCGTGTTGGTGGAATCAACGTCACCGTTCCAGCTACCGATGCCAAACTCAAACCCGACCCCACATGCCCCTGAGGAGTACGCGGCAACAAAGAACCAAACATATAAACAGCCCGACGGCTCATAGCATTACCGGCAATCACCTTCTCACTAGCAGCCTGTTCCATAAAACCTTCTGGCGCAATAATTTGTACTTTTCCGGCTTTAACATCATCCTCGTTGACAATACCGCGCACACCTCCGTAATGATCAACGTGAGAATGGCTGTAAATCACACTCACCACCGGCTTTTTACCCAAGTGTTTACTGACCAAATCGTAGGCCGCTTTTGCCGCTTCCGTGGATGTCGCCGGATCTAAAACAATCCACCCGGTATTTCCTGCAATAAAAGTAATATTAGCCAGGTCATACCCACGTACTTGATAAATATGATCGCTCACTTTATAGAGCCCATATTCCATATTTAGTTGTGCATTACGCCACAAACTCGGGTTAACCGTGTCTGGCGCCGGTGTTTTATCCGTAATAAATTTACGGTAACTATCGAGATCTAATATAACTTTACCTTTATCATCACGAATAATCAGAGAATCCGGCCTGGCGATAAAACCTCGTTTCGCATCATCAAAATCAGATTTATCATTGAATGGCAAAGTTGATGCCATTTCGGCATTAATTTGTTTAGTCACTGTAGTTGCGGGAAAAGAGCTGTTTGAATGGCTAAATACCGGTGGATTAAAAACAACAAACGACATTGCCGTTGAAATAGCTAGAAAAAATTTGTAATTCATCAAGTTATATTCCTTTAGATATATTTAACTATCAAATAAAACATAATCTTATCGATAACATCTAAACGATGTGCATCATAACTCAATCACAATAGATAATGAGAAACTCATTTCCTGAACCTCCCATTATTGAAATAAAACATCCCGCCAAATTAAATCTTACAAAAATAGGCATAACTACATGTTAATAAATAATTTTATTGAAAACCGCTCATTGTCCTCATGTCAAAAGTTATAACACAATATTTATTCACCCTTTGCTAAAAAAATATAACAATATGATTGAGAAACAATTTACATAAAAATTGTTTTTATAACTAATAATTACACACATCAACAATTGATATTTAAAACTAACAAACATTGATTATAATTTACCGTGATCATTAATCTGATCTCAGATTCATCAAATAACGTTCCTATGTAAAAAGTTCCTCTATAAATAGTAACCAAGGCAAAACAGGTTAGTGCGGTAGCTATTGTCTATCACTAAATGCTAAGAGAAACAAAGAAATAATCGCGCTTAACATGTAATACACATGAAAAATAATATAATTACGCAATTTCCTGCCATTAAGAACATTCTCTCAACGTGGAAAAACAGTCAGTATGCCGTAATTAAGATTAACGGTATAGGTATTATAATTGTTGGAGAAAATGCTGATAAATTAATTGAAATCTAGCATTACTATTTAATCAATTATATATCTGTGATGGAATATAAGATCATTAAAATAATGCTAAAAATTAAATAGAAAATGCAGCCATAACGAAAGATTTATAAATTCTTAAAAATGACATTCGTGAAAAAGCAATTAAAAAATTGTATTCCAGAGAAAAAATCTCTCAAGAAAATCAAACCACCCTACTGAATATGATTAAACTCATATAGAAAGAAAATTAATAGATTTAAAGGTCTCACCAAAGAAGAAATAAAACTGTCATATGAATTTGATATGCTAATGAGTCTATAATGGAACCAAACCGAACGTCATATGCGTAAATTTAATGAAATACCCAAGGAGCATTTTGAATTCTTTCTCAAAGAATATGAGTGGAGATTTAGCACACCAAAAGTAGAAAACCAATTACACATTTTGAAACAAATAGTTAAAGAAAAAATCTAATCGTTATCTAGGATAACCGTTTAAAATATATATATAATTATGCTGTAGGGCAAAATTATTGCATTAGATATGATCACTCAGTATGCTATTTATTTCAAAAATATTTCTTACTTAAAACTAACTAATAGGTAGGTGATAATATGGAACATGAATATTATAAAGAAAAGCAAAAAAGACGCTCTTCACAGTCAAAGAATGCAACTCATCATGAAAGCGATTCATTAGAATTAAATGCAGCGCCAAGAAACAGGAGCTCAAGTCATATCATGGATGGGCGTACTTCCATAAATCATAATGAATTACCTGCTGACACTCAGCTATCTCAGATAGCAATGTTGGGTAGCCATGATGCAGGTACCTATGCTTATAGTAAAAAAAGAAATGGAATGTTCAGTAGCTTAGGAGCGCTATTTCCCTCTGCATTTAAAACCCAAAATAAGAGTTTGAGAGAGCAGGCAGAAGCGGGGACAAGATACTTCGATATTCGCGTAGCGCGGAATAAAGATGGCACATTTAGCTTTTTTCACGGCCCTAGTGTTGCGGCCGGAGATGCCATTGCCGATGTTAAGGAATTATTAAGTCACGCAGCAGGAGATATCAACAATTTTTATCTCATTAAATTTGTATTTAAAGGAGAAGGTAAGAAAAAGAACACCGCTTCTGGAACGTCGGATTCAGATATATTTTTGCAGAATGTACTCGAAGATCACCGTAATAATCTTATTACCAGTAATGATACAAAGAGTTTAAGCGAAGCAACGGTTGATTTATTAAGCAAAGGAAAAAACATCGGAATTATGGTGCATGGCTATGACGGAGTTGAGCCACATTGGGCCTACAAAGAACAAGTTCACACAAAGTGGGCTAATCGAGCAAACGCAAGGGGTACAGCCAAGTTCCTTAGTGAGTTTCATGCAAATCCAGCACCTGAAGGTAAACTTAATATTATGCAGACAAACATCCCTGTGGCTTCTATTGGACGCAGACAATTTACTTCAGGGGTAAAAAGTTACCTATCTAGAAATAATACCGTTTTGGCTGATGCTGTTGAAAAGATCCCTCATGCGGGAATAATCAGTGCGGATTATATCGGTGACACTCATAGTGCAACCTCAGGATTTATAGAGACGATTGAATCACATAATAGACGCCTAATGAAGACGGACTAATTAAGGTAAGAAAATCGAGTAGGAAAAAAGCAGCCTGATATACTTTCTTCCCCGCTCTCTATGCAGAGCGGGATATAAAAATTTAGCCGGTCAGCATACACGTCACTATGACACCGCAGGGATGAATCAATATAACAGCTTGTCTCTGACTGGTGCGAAATTGTCCTGGTCACTACAACTGCTCAAAGACGATCAAACACCGGATTGGAGCGGTGATAACCGGCCAGTCTGGCAAAACAAACTAGAAAATAAGATTTACACCTCAAAAAATACTACTGATACTACCGGTGCTCCCCTGATACAAGTTGATGCCAAAGGAAATATGCAGCGTCTGGCGTACAATGTCGCCGGGCAACTGAAAAGTCGTTGGTTAACGATCCAAGGGCAACCAGAGCAGACAATAGTTAGCTCCCTCTCCTATGAAGCAACAGGGCAAAAGCTACGTGAAGAACATGGTAACGGCATAATCACCAAATACTCTTATGAGCCAGAAACCCAACGATTGATCAATATCTCTACACAACATTCCAAAAGATATCTCCTTAATGAGAAATTATTACAAGCTTTACGCTATGTGTACGACCCAGTAGGCAATGTGGTGAGTATTCGCAATAGTGCAGAAGAGACCCGTTTCTGGCGTAATCAAAAAGTGCCCTCTCAAAACACCTACACCTATGATTCTCTATATCAACTTATCGAATCTACCGGTCGTGAGATGGCTAACATGAGTCAGCAGAACAGTCGTCTCCCCAACCCTATTGTTCCCCTTCCTTCTGATGACAATACCTATACCAAATACATTCGTACCTACCGCTATGACCGAGGTAACAACTTGACGCAGATCCAACATAACTCCTCGGCAACTCGTAATATTTATACGACGGAAATCACCGTATCTCACCGCAGCAATCGAGCCATACTGAACAAGCACGGAGTAACGTCAGGTGATGTCGATTTACAATTTGATGCCGGAGGGCATCAGATGTCACTACGAACGGGACAAAACTTGCATTGGAACCAACGAGGTGAACTGCAACAAGTCACTACGATCAACCGTGACGATAATAATAGTGCAACAGATAAGGAATGGTACCGCTACAATGCAGACGCAACGCGGGTGCTGAAAGTGAGCGAACAGCACACAAGTAATAGCACGCAACAGCAACGGGTTGTTTATCTGCCCGGACTAGAACTACGGGAAACAAAATCAGGCTCCGAGATCACCGAAAGCCTACAAGTTATTACTATTGGGAAAGCCGGTCGAGCACAAGTTCAGGTACTACACTGGGAAAAAATAAAGTCCAATGACATCAACAAAGACCAAATACGCTACAGTTATGACAATCTAATTGGCAGCAGCATGTTGGAACTGGATGCCAAAGGTAAAACTATCAGCCAAGAAGAGTATTATCCATACGGAGGCACAGCAATATGGACCGCCAGAAACCAAATCGAAGCCAGTTATAAAACCGTCAGGTATTCAAGTAAAGAGCGAGACAAAACCGGGTTGTATTATTACCAATATCGTTACTATCAGCCGTGGATGGGAAGATGGCTAAGTGCCGATCCCGCTGGAACAATCGACGGCTTGAACTTGTACCGCATGGTCAAGAATAACCCGATCCGTTATCAGGATGAATTGGGCACTAACGTACACGATAAAGCTCAAGCTACTTTTAAAGAAGGTAAAAAAAGAGCCATTAATCAACTCAAAATAGCCAGTAACTTCTTGAAAGAGAGTAAAAATAATGAAAGTGCTCTTGAAATCTTCAAGATATTTTTCGGTAGTCATCAGGAAGTCGATCAACTACCGCAATGGAAGAAGCGTATTGACAGTGTTATTCATGGGCTAGATAAATTAAAAACCACAAAAAATATTCATTTTCAGCAGGATAAGTCAGGTTCATCCAGCACCGTTGCCGATCTGAATGTTGATGAATATAGAAAACGGTCAAAAGGCGATAAGAGTATCTATCTCAATGTATATACTGACGCGCTGAACAGGGTCTATAAAGATCCGCTATTAGGCCGTGAGCATGTCGCACACATTGCTATTCATGAACTCTCTCATGGCGTATTGCAGACGCAAGATCATCAATATATTGGCGTTCTCTCCACCCCAGGCTCACACGATTTAACCGATTTACTCAATATCCTTATGCCACCGGCAAATGAGCAGGATCGAACGGAGAAACAACGTCGCGCCGCCGCCGCCAGAAATGCGCTGGAAAATGCAGATTCATTTACCCTATCAGCACGGTATTTATACTATACCGCCCAAGATCCAGATTTCTTATTGTCCCTCCGCAAGGAATACAAAGATTTCAATAGCAAAAAAATTGAGCGACTGATTATCAAACCCCCTGAATGGACTAAAAGGCAGTAGGAAGAATAAACATCCATTAATCAAACATAAAAATAGTCTTTTATAAAAAAATCTCTGGCAAATATTGTCAGGGATTTTTTTAATTTCAGTGTTCAAAAAATAACATCACTACCCAGAATTATTACCTTGGCAAAAGCAGTTGCAGACCCCGCCGGACACTATTCACGGCCCGATGTAACCTGCCTGCTTTTAGATAAAACCCGACGTCAACCTGTTATCTTGAAACAAGACTATTGCTGTAACAGCGAAATCAACATTAAAAAAGAGAGTAACTGCGAGCCATCAGAAAAAACGTTTACGGCAATTAATATCCATAAAAATAATAACATACAAAATCACATATAAAAGTTTATTTTAAATTTTTCAGCCGTAATTTAATTGAATTATTTCCCAAATACACGGCTGCATGCCAATCAATACGTTTAATTATCATCATTCCTTCATAGTGATAACATTTTCCTTTCCACTTCTTTACAAATATTTACTATTCCTACTGTTTACTACTCACCACAGAATCACTTTAATAAACATCCCGTATTAGCTACAAAAGCCTTTCAACCCACTTATCAATGGATATATTGATTTATATTTAACCATTTTATAAAAAACTATAAATAGATAGTTATATATAGTTATACTAATTAATAATTTTATAATGTTATTAATTGATATTTGATATTAACCAAGATCAATTATAATCACCCTGACTTACAATTGTGACTTTAAAATCACAAAATAATATTTTTATATGGACAATCATCTCCGTAAATCAGATGAATACGGTAGCTATATATACAAATAATAAATTTAATCAACCTGGAGGATTATATGTCACATTCCGAATACGATATCGAAAATAAAAAAAACATCTATCAGCCAACAGAAACGGAATATACCATAGTCAATGGAAAATATTGGGAATATAAGCAAGACAATAATAAAAATGAAGATAAGCCATTTATTTTCCTGCTGCAAGACAATCAAGACTATCCAACTTTAATAACCTCTGATATTAAAGAAACTGCTCTATATATCATAGAAAATTTACTTTCTTATAATAAATACCCAGCTAAATTACAACAGACTTTAAAACAAGCTGTAAACGCCGTTTTCAATGAATATTCTGAAATAAAATATTCTGAGTTACTGGATAACATTAATAATATATTTAATCTTTTCTTTATAAAAAATTATAACAGTTCCGATATCGATACAGTAATCAATATATTAATATCAAAGATAGAAATTCATGAAAAATTAAGAAACATAAATCAGGATAAAATTGATTCAGACCAAACTAAAGTCGATATATGGCAAGAACTGGGTATCAATGCCGAAGAGCCTTTATTGAAAATATATCGTCAGGCATTCTCTACCGGAGATATCGATGATGAGCTCTATTCAGATGCATTGCTAACTTTTATGTCAGATGGAAATGTAACATTAAGTGATAAAGAAAAATCAGATTATAACCAACGAATAAAAGATAAAGAAGATCTTTTCAAATCCTATAAACAAGGAATTGAAAAGGTAATGAATTTAATTACCTCGAATGATATTAATCCAGGTATACCAATTACTCACCCGGATACAAATCAAAGTATTAATATTGGTTATGATATATTGTTAGCCCAATTAGCCAAAGAAGAGATAATATTAAAAAAACAATATCGTACCGAGTATAGCCAGAAAGATATTTTTGAATTGCAAACTCTACAAGCTGCCAAATATCATCTATTAGTTTTATCTTCATTAGGCGACCTATTATATCAGATCGCCCCTAAAGTCGGAAAAATGACTCAAGGTCATGGTGATTATCACGATATCCTTTTTGCTCAAGATCAGGCTGAATTATTATTTAAAAAACATAATATTCACTATGATACTGATCATATTCTTTCTCAAGAATCAAAACATATTGAAATGGAAGGCTGTATTATTTTAACCGCAGCAATCATTTATCGGATGAGAAAAGAAAGTGCTAATGTGGAACAAGCATTTAATTATTCTACATTAGGAACAATAAAATTATTCGAAAATGATAAACAAAAATTTAATCCTTTCAATAAAAGTAACATAAAGCCAGCAGGATACTTTTCTTTTATCGATTTCAAAAAGAGAGATAAATTTGATTCACAATATAATTTTAATGAACAATTTAATGTTTATAAAAATAAATATAGTCATTATGAATCCATTTCACTCAGTAAATTAATACTTTCATCTCCGGCTGCTCAATTAACTGTTGAAGAAATTATTAACCCACCAGAAGAAGCCTTTCTCTATTCAGTCGAACAGGGTATGGGAAATGTCGCCATGATAAAAATGTATCAGGGCAATTGGTTGGTTGTCTCAACAATACAAGGAGGAGTAAAAGCAAAAAAATATTCCCAACAACAAGTCGATAGCCAGCCCACCTTACGTGCTATGTCTAGACCCAATGCACTATTTTTAATTGAGCGAAAAATTATGATAGGCATCGGAATATTTATGGAAAACCAAATAATCAATACAGGAAAAAGACTGTTTCCAATTGGCTATGAACGGGCCAAAACCTTAAGTGGCTTCTCAGAAACAAGCAGGTATAAATACTCTTACGACGCATTTTGGAATGATTATTACGGTATAACTTCAGGAATGAATGTAGGAATTAGCTTCACAGGTTCACCTAAATTTAATTTTAATAAAGAAGAGAACTTACTTTCTGTTACTACGAATATAGTACAGCAAGGTTTAAACGATATCGCAATAAAAAGTAAACAAGCACTGGATATTACCTCTGGTTGGCACATCGCCGCAACCATTCTTATTCCTTTCTATAATGTTATCTATAAATCAACAACCGATAGTGAATATGAATTAACAGGAGAGGATATTGGCTCAATTATCTTTGATACAGCAAATGTGCTATTAGTTATTGCTACTCTAGGCATGTCATTGACTGAATCAATGGCCGCAAAAGTCACGCAAACCACATTGCGCCTCAAACAAGCCGGTCTGGCCGGACGAGCGTTAATTACAGCAGTTATCAGGACATTACCTGAGCATGGCATCACAACCCTACGCCAATCTTCTCGCATTCTGCTCGGCGGATTAATTGATTTAATCGAACCTTTACCGATCAGATCGACACTCACCTTAACTTACCGGGGCGTTGTCAGCGCAGTAGGGGCGATAAAAAATAGTATTAAACTTGAGAAAAGTTTCGCTGATATTTTTGGTAAAAGCTCCATAGGACTCGGTAAACTTAAAAGTGAATGGCAAGTCAACAATATTTCACTCGATGGGATGATGCCTCATACAAATGAAGGAATATATAAAGGGATTTATTCAATACGCCCTGCCAGTATGGAAACAGCAATTAAACAAAATTACTATATAAAGGAATATGGTATTAATTATCAAGTCAAATGGGATGAAGCAAACCACACCTGGCGCGTAGCCAATCCAGCTTACCACGAACAATTTAGCTATTGGCCCGCGGTGAAATTAGATAAAAATGGACATTGGGTTACTCATACCGATGTATCTAATAAATTTCTTATCTTGGAGCAAAGTAAAAAAATAGATCAGGAACTTGAAGCAGCACGTAGTAATATTAATAACGATAAAATATTGGATGCATTTATTCATATCAACACTGCATTCAAAAATTATGAGAAATACGATATCGATAAACTATCAGATATTACTGACACATTGACCCATTTCTTCGAAAAGTCCCTAAAACTTGGCAATAAAGAAGCCCTACTTAACACAGAGGTAGTGAATATCCAACAAACCTGGATACGTGAAGTCACCTTACCATTACAAAACGATATACGTATTTCGGCTGAAAAAATTAATGCCTTCAAAACCGAACTGCCTTATTTACTGAGGGAAATCTATCCCATTGACAATCAATTACCTAATGCATCAGCAATCAATAAAATTGCCTTTGCCATTGAGGAAATACCTAACACACTGATGCCAAAGTATTCTTCGGGTAATATCCAAAAAACTATACAATACACATCCGTAGAGAGTAACCATGTCGATATCCCTCCTGTCGGCATCACAATAACAGGTAATGATCTGTTTATTAATCAAGTCACTCATGTACTCGACGAAATAAGTGAGATCCCTTCCGGCAATATCGTTATTCAGGAACTTGAAAAACAGGGTTTAAATATCCAACCGCCAACAATGAATGCTATTGTTCGCGAAAAAGATGGTCAATTTTATGCCCATAATAGCGCCGGCAGCAGTATTGCCTTTGATCCAGAGAATCACCTGATTGGCACAGAAGAGAAACTCACTGAGGAGCCTTGGCGTTCCCGTGAGCCTGCTATCGCTTTATATCATGAGATGCTACATATCTATTATAATCGTTACCCAACATGGTTTACTTCTATCGATAATAAAATGATTGATCAAAAAGTCAGTGGAGGTTTTTCTTTGCTGGAAGAATCACGTATTGTGGGAACAAAATATTACGCCAACGATAAAAATACATTATTCGATTTCAGTAGTTCCGACTATTTATTGGAAAATAATTCAGCCTTATTGACAGAAAATAGATTCAGAGCAGAATATGCCATGTTCAAAGGCGAAAACGAGTATGTTATTCAACCTTATTATGGTAAAGGTGATAACCAAATTCCATTGGAAAATATCAAAATAAATATAAATAAATCACATCGCAATGTTATGGGTGTGGGTAGTGAAAAACCTGAAAAAATGCCCGGTGAATCAGCTACTGATTACCGTAATAGAGTGAGAGAATGGAGGGAAGCCAATAAAAAACCAGGGATGGATATAGATATTGGATTAAGTGATATTAGAAAAACAAAAGCACAATACAGAATTGGACTTTTACAAAAAGAATATCCTCAATTTGAACCGCAAAAAATTGAGCTTGGTGGTGCATTCGAATTATGGACAGTACCTAATGAACCGGCGAATAGATTAATGCTGAGTTCACATGGATATTTTTTCTCTGATAGTGCAGCAACACAAATTCCCGCGGGGAAAACAATTCAGTTTCTTGGTCCCCACGGTCAGACATTATTAGAAGCACCAGAAAATCCATTAAATTCCCCTTTTGATGTCACATTGGGTAATAGTGGCTTGACGATACAATCTTACGCAACGATAGAATCAGGCAATAAAGCCGGTTCGGCCAGTGTAAAAATAGGTGATAAAACATTTACTGTGAACGATATTCAGAATATGGCTGCCGATGATATTGAAAATTATCTGTTAGCCACCGGAGTAGAAGCCAATGCAACCAATCATGGTAAGGTAAGAAATTACGGTATTAAATATTACGAAAGAATGCCTGATGAGGAAGTGAAGGCCGCAGTATGGAAAAATAGAGCAGACAATACGAATATTAATAAATACGACGCCCTATTAGTCAGCCCGGAAGCTGGAAATCGTAAAAAATTGTCCGATATTTTTACCCTGCTGAGAACCGATGAAAGGATGGCAAAATATGATGAAATAACCTTTGTTGCCTGTCGTGAGGAATTGAATAGAATAAACATGAAATCAGTACATGATACCGGCCTTGGCGGTGGTTATGAACCCAAACTACAACCAACAGTAATTCTTTCACGTTCAAAACGATCAGCGACACTTACGCCCGACGGAGCAATAATTTATTCGGTTATTGCAGTAAATCTGCATCATAATTTCATAACAGAAAAAATCGTTGGCATCGCTCCTTTCCTGCTTATGGATAATTAAAAGGTCTTTTTGTATTACTTGAAATACTAAATTGAGGCGAGAAATGTTTTCTCGCCTCAGGATACTGACAAATCTTTGCACTTGGTATAGGAATCCAGCCTCGCGCCGTGAGGAGTAAGAAAAAGCATCCTACAATTTTGATATCTTATTTAGCCTACTACGTAGATCTGCGGGAGCAATATAATGAGTTGTTCGTCTTATTTTTATAGGAAGAAATATATTCATTGCCTCAAGCTCTCTAAGTAATTTTCTGGCTGTATTTTCACTAACGTCATATATATTTTGAACCGATTTTACTTTAAACAATCTTCCGGGCTCTTTTACACCTTTTTTGATTAAATCTTTCTGAATGAAATTTAGCTTACTTTTATACTTTGAGTTTTCCAACACATCGACAATTTCATAGAATTCTTTTGTTTTTACTTTTAAATACTCTTGCAATTCATCAAATGCGTTTAGAATAATATTAACATTAAAATTGATAAAATAAGTTAAATCTCCATAATCCTTTTGAACATAAAGATATGACATACCATAGTCTTTAGCGTGCTCCTTGATAACCTTGCTTATTGAAATATATTTAAAAATATCATATCCGTTCTTTAGCATATACCAGTAAAATATCGCCCTTGCAGTTCTGCCATTCCCGTCCCTAAATGCATGTTCATACCCCATCATGAAATGAAGAATAATCGCTTTTATTACTGGTGGTATAAATTTCCGGCCATCCTCTCCATTATGATTTTCGTTAGCAAAAGTACATAATTCTTCTAACCTATTTTCTAACTCCTCATAGTTTGGCGGGTAAAATAATGGATTGTCATCATTTCCAATGTAGATATCATTACTGCACCTAAATTCCCCCGGTATATTTTCGTTTTCAGATACACCATTAGTCGCTATTCTGTGAAATTCAAGCATCAAATCCCTTGTAAGGGGTTCTTGTTTTCTTTTATCCGCTAGCTTCAATAGCATATAATTATTCAGAATCATTCTCTCATCAGGAGTGCTGGGCGCTAATTCTTCCTCTAGCATTTTTTTTGCGTCAGCTCGGGTAGTTGCCGCACCTTCCAATTGAGCGCTGGTGATGGCTTCTTCCATCAGTAAAGATGATACTAAGTAATTCTGTTGAATATTATCTGATGCTTGAGATCCTGCAATTGCGGCTACTTTACCTGCACCAAGTTGTACAATTTTGTGCAACTTTGGTTCTAGCGAATCATGTATACAAAAACTAAACTCATTCCCGCTTTTATCAAATAAGCCCGTACTTTTCTTTGCCTGATCTCTACAGAACTTTACTGCATACCAGATGTACTCAGCTTCTTTACTAGGAACTCGCCACTTAAGCTGACTCCAATGAAGGTATCTTCCTTGTTTATCAACAATACTATATTCACTGAGGTATTCCCCAAATTTAACAAAGTCTAAATTTGAGAAATCAAGTTTAGGTGATTGTTCTACCGGATGTTTTGCCATGTTACCTCACATTTTAAAATTTGATGTATAGGTAAGTATGGCAATAAATTCTTAAGGAGGTCAACACGAATAAACCAGATTCATGAACTGTTTGAAACGGAGGCAGTGAAAATGAAGTCTAAGGATTTATTGAGATTAAGGAGTCCTCAATCTCAGAGGCTGAGGCTAACCTCTTTAAGAGGGGCGATTAAAAAAACGACCGGTGCGTTTAACGTACCAACCAGTAGCCGAGGCCCCCATTTGGCTCGTCACTCAGCAAATTTTTTTGCCCAGTTCCGATCAGCTGAAAATTTAGCTGATGAACCTACCAGCAGGCTACTAGCATATCGCTGACATTTCTCTTATAAAGGACTCATATAAAGCTTTAAAGAATCTTAAATACCTTTATAAGCTTCAAATAGCACTCTTAAATGCTTATCCTTTCATATCATATTTTAGTAAAATAAGAGGTATAATAAAGACTCTTAACAATAAAATTTAAACTTAATAGGTGTATATGTGTCTCTAATGCTTTATACCGAATCGGAGTTGCTAGAAGAACTTGGGCACCGCCTCCGTTGGCATCGGTTACAGCGTAACATGCTCCAGACAGAACTAGCTCTCAGGAGCGGTATTTCCGTCTCTGCGCTCAAAAAACTTGAAGGCAGCGGACAGGGCACGCTTGAGAATTTCATGAAGGTCGTCTTTGCTCTACGACTGGAGAACGAAATAAAGTCTCTGTTTGCGCCACAACAGATCAGCATTGCACAGCTTGAAGCCATGAAGGCACCGGCTCGCCAACGCGCCCGGCGAACCCAACGTTCGGCTCGGAAATCCTCCGGCAATGGCCGCGCTCATCAATCAGGAGACGCAAAAAAATGACGACACAAAACTTTCAGTACCAATCACTGGGTCGGCTACAAGTGATCTACAGTGGTCGTGGGGAACAATGGGTGTTGGGCCATCTGGCCGAAAGTACTGTGCGTGGCCGCTATTTATTTGAGTACACCCATGAAGCTCTTGATAGCGGCATTGAATTCTCCCCCCTACAACTGCCACTTTCCACACAGACTTATGCAAATTTCGAGCACTTTCAGGACTGGCTCCCTGGCTTCATCGCAGATTCCCTGCCGGATGGCTGGGGACGGCTGCTTATGGACCGGTTCCTTCGCCGTAATCATGTCGATCCCGGTCGGATTTCCGTCCTGGAACGCCTGGCATTATTGGGCAATAACACAATGGGGGCTCTCACCTACCAACCTGCTCTGCCTTTACCGGACGATCAGGAAGACAAATATAGTATTCTGAACTTGACCGGGCTGGCTCAACAGATTCGTCAGGAAGTAACTGGTCAGGACTCAGAGGCACTGCGCGAACTTTTTCTACTTGGCGGCTCGCCCCACGGCGCCAGACCAAAGGCACAGGTAGAATATAATCCATCCACCGGCCAGATGAAAACAACTGCATTCCCAGGGAGTGAGCCCTGGCTGGTCAAATTCCCCGCAGCAGAGGAAAAGCCTTGGGTTTGTGCCCTTGAGGAAGTGTACGCCTGTACGGCCAGAATGGCAGGCATTGATTTCCCCACAAGTCGCTACTTCCGCCTTGAAGGCGGACTCGCTGCATTCGGTGTCCAGCGTTTCGATCGTGAGAATGGAATGCGAGTGCCGGTACTGAGTATGGCTGGTGCCCTACACGTCGACTTCCGATTACCCTGTATGGATTACATAGATATCTTACGGGCAACTGGCTTCATCACGCGCTCTGTTGCTGAGCGAGAAATCCAAGCTCGTCGTATGGTGTTCAATGTGTTGATGCATAACCGCGATGACCATGTGAAGAATTTCTCCTTCATTCTGAATAAAAGCAATGAGTGGGTGGTATCTCCCGCCTATGATTTGACCTTTGCGGCCGGCCCCGGCGGACAACATCAAACCGCAGTGGGTGGTCATGGCACGAATATCACCCGCACCATGTTGCTTAAGATTGCCAAAAATGCGGGCATCGCATCGGCCAAAATGAACAACATTATTGATGAAGTGGCAGATGTCGCCGCTGACTTCGCCCATACGGCACGGAATGTAACTGATGATATTCCCACTGACGAACTCCATCAGGTCACGGACTGCATTAACCGTAATCTGTCTTGTCTCAAACGATAAATTCAACATACGGGCCTTCTGAATTCTTCCGTTATCAGAAGGCCAAGCATGCACATCAGCCGCGTTTCGGCCATCTTCTAAAAGGATTACAACCCTAACTCAGATAATCCAGGATGATCATCAGGACGGCGACCTAAAGGCCAATGAAATTTACGTTCAGATTCTTTTATCGGCAGATCATTAATGCAGGCATAACGGTTGTACATCAAGCCATCTTCGTTAAATTCCCAATTCTCATTACCATATGAGCGAAACCAGTTACCGGAATCGTCATGCCATTCATAAGCATAACGAACCGCTATTCTATTATCAGTAAACGCCCAAAGTTCTTTAATTAATCGATATTCATGCTCTTTCGCCCATTTTCTGGCTAATAAGTCCTGAGCTTCTTTACGACTATGCACAAATTCAGCACGATTACGCCAATGGGTATCCAATGAATAGGCCAATGAAACCTTTTCAGGATCACGGCTATTCCATCCATCTTCCGCTAAACGGACTTTTTGAATAGCGGTTTCCCGAGTAAATGGCGGTACCGGCTGACGAATTTCTTTTGTATCAGACATAGTGTCTCCTAATTATAATTAAACTTCATTAACTCACATCGTATTTATTCAGCAATGCCCTGGCAATATTCATCGCCTCTAAAGCATAGTGTGTATCATTCATCACATGCGCAGTTGTAATAGCGCCTTCTATTAAGAGTAGGAGCTTCCTCGCTAAATCCACTGATGAATCTGGCGATATTTCTTCACAAATAGAAAGTACGTAAGTAAAAACTTTCTCTTTATGTTCTTTAGCAATTATTCTTACCGGATCATCTGGATTAGGCCGTTCACCGGATGTATTGATGAATGCACATCCTCTGAAATCATCATTTGAGAACCATCCTTGTAATACCAGAAAAATATTCAGCAATTTATCTTTAGGCGTTTTATATTCAGCTATTGATGAAGTAAACCACCGCATCCAGCGTTCATCTCGCCGACGAAGAACTGCTTCAATCAACCCCTCTTTCGTACCAAAATAACGATAAATTGTTTTACGTGAAGAACCTGTCGTGCGCGTTATCAGATCGATACCTGTCGCCGCAATCCCCCTGGTGTAAATCAATTCCTCTACAACATCCAACATGTTTTCCCTGATGTTGGGCTCCTGCTCACCTTCCATGTTTTTCATGGTAGAACGATCATTCTCCATAGTCAACCTCTTTACTAAAAAAATGGATTTAAATTGTTATCTGTATGATTTAAAACAAATTATAATACTTATCACCTTTTTCATCAAAACTGCTCATTTCCACATGATAGCCCTTTTAAATAAGAATATTATCAAAGAAACGAAGAAATAATATTAAATTTCCCACTACTGTTTCTTGCTTATTATATCAATCAAAAAATAGAAATTTATTTTTAAAAGAAAAAATAATATTAAAATATTATTTACAATAATCCATATTATATTTTTATTGTGAATTATTTTTTAATTTAAATACTTGGGAATATTATTGAAAAATAAAAAAATACATTAAGCACTACTAATAATGAAACTGAGGAATAGAATAAATGAAGGGCGAATATCCGCCCTTCTGTCAACCACCAGCTAATTTAACTGTCATACCTTTGGCTTCAAGTAACTGTTTCAATAAATCCCTTTTATCACCTTGAATTTCTATTTCACCATCCTTTACTGAACCACCACAGCCACATTTTTTCTTCAATTCAGCCGCCAGTTTAATCAGTGCCTGATCATCAGCATCAATTCCGGTAATTACACAAACCCCTTTTCCTTTGCGACCACTGGTTTGACGTTGAATACGAACAATACCATCACCTTTTGGACGCTGAGGTTTAACTGTTTCTTCCTGGATACGCCCTCTGTCTGTGGAATAGACTAGGCGCGAATTATTATCTTGCATTAATCACTCCTGCAATAGATTGATTAATCTGACGCAATGCTGCCGCAGGATCGGCGGCACGGGTAATCGGACGCCCAATAACCATATAATCAACACCAGCCAATACCGCCTGTTCCGGCGTCATGATACGGCGCTGATCGCCCGCATCACTGCCCATCGGGCGAATGCCGGGAGTAACTAACTGAAAATGCTGACCACAAACTTTTTTCAGTTGCTGAGCTTCATGCGCAGAACAAACCACACCATCTAGCCCGCATGCCTGAGCCAGTTTTGCCAACCTTTCGGCCTGTTGCGCGGGCGTTATATCAATACCAGTGCCTTGCAGATCCGATTGTTCCATGCTGGTTAATACTGTGACAGCAATTAACAACGGCGCATTATGACCATAAGGCAGCAGCGCTTCTTTCGCCGCTGTCATCATTCTGGCGCCGCCACTCGCATGTACGTTTACCATCCAAACCCCCATTTCAGCAGCCGCAGCTACCGCTCTGGCGGTGGTATTAGGAATATCATGGAATTTCAAATCCAAAAATACTTCAAAACCACGTTGGTGCAATAACTTAACAAACTGCGGACCATGAAGGGTAAACATCTCTTTACCCACTTTCAGACGACAATCTTGCGGATCAATTTTATCGACAAAAGCCAGCGCCGCATCCTGATTATCGTAATCTAAAGCAACAATGACAGGCGAGCTAATCTGTCTACCGAATGATGTTAAGGTATGAGATGTCATTTTTTAACCTTTTTGACTAACAAAGCAACATTATGATGACACTATGTCACTGACCATCTAATCCACGGATCGGTTTAATTGAATCCCACGAACGGCATGATGGACAGTGCCAATAAAGTGAATGAGAAGTAAAGCCGCATTTATGGCAGCGATAATTAGGTTTGGTACGAATTTGCTCACCAACCATGTCCCGCAGCAAGATAATACTCTCTTTCGCCCGTCCCTCTTCTGCCTCGGCCAAATGGTAATCCATCAGGCGATAAAACAGGCGCATGGTCGGATGACGCTCTAATCGATGGTTGATATAAATTTGTGCGACTTCACGCCCTTTTTGCTGCTCGATAATATCAGCCAACAAAAGTTCAGCCGTGGCCCCACAATCTTCCTCTACACAACGTCTCAGGAAATCTTCCCATTCATCAATCTGATTCAGATGCTGGTAACACTCCTGGAGAATAGGCAACACCTCACTAACCAACTTTTTATCTTGCTCAAGAACCGATTTTAAAGCATCCGCTGCTTTCATGTACTCTTGGCGGGCCATAAACAGGCGCCCCAACATGATGGAAACTCTAGCGCAGTTTTTATCTGCCTGAACCGCTTTATTGAGATAACTGATAGCCTCATCAAGATCATCGCTACTCATCTCCTGCAAAGCGAGTTCACAATAAAAATGAGCAATTTTTTCCCGTAAATCATGCTTGCCGGATTTGACTAATTTTTCAGCGATATCAATGGCTTTTTTCCAATCACTGGTTAATTGATAAATAGCCAGCAACGATTGAAGCGCATTTTCCCGAAAATCTTTCTCATTTACCAATTGAGCAAACATATTTTCAGCACGATCATACAAACCCGCAGACATATAATCGCGGCCCAATTGTTGCGTCGCAAGCAGACGCTGATCAAATGTCAGAGAAGCGCTTTCCATGAGAGATTGATGGATGCGGATAGCCCGTTCTACTTCACCCCTGGAACGGAATAAATTCCCCAAAGTCAAATGAGCTTCAAAAGCAGAACTGTCCTCTTTAAGCATTTCAAGAAACAGATCCACAGCTTTATCTTGCTGGTTTGATAAGAGAAAGTTAACCCCGGCAACATATTCCCGTGATAAGCGATCAGCATTTTGTTGCTTATCCTGTTGAGCACTTCTGCGCCCCATATACCAGCCATAAGCAGCGGCCACAGGAAGCAGCAGAAACAACAGCTCTAACATAGGAGTTTATTCCTTGCTAAGTGCAAGCGATGAATGAGTAACCGAAGGCTCAGCAGGTTGCTCCAGTTGCGCTTCGAGTCGCTTAATCTTTCGTTCCGCTCTTCCTAATGACAAACGAGCACGAAGATAAAATAATCCACAAATAACCCAACCTAACACGAAACCGCTAGCAAACAATACAGCTAAAAGTGTAGATACAGAGTAATTCCCTTTAGCAATCAGATAGTTAAATGTAACAACCTGATCGTTATTTGATCCAAGAGTCACCGAGATGACAAAGATCACCAACACCAGTAATAAAATCAGAAAATATTTCACATTTTTTCCTGTTATCTATTGTTGCTTGGACATTATGCTGGATAACGGCTCATTAAATTAGCATTTCCAGTCTGGATAAAGGAAGCAATTTATCATGATAAATGCGCCTTTCAGCTATTTTACGCTATCTTCCCATCGATTAAGTGTAAATAAGAAGCAATTACTCCGCCAAATCCTTTTTGTCGTCAATCAACCGCCATTTTTCTGTGAGATAACAAATAGCCATCACTAGTACCGCGCTAATTAACGTTGATGTGATAATATCCTGCGGCCAGTGCATACCTAATGCCATCCTGCTACTCAAAACACTCATTGCCCATATCGTCACAATTATAGATAAAATATAGCGACGACGCGGCCATAAAAAACCAACTAAAAGTAGTGACAAACTTGCAGCAAACAAGGTATGCCCAGAAGGAAAAGCATATCCAGTCTCTCTTTTCCAATGAATAAGTTGCCATTGTGGAATACGGTCATCAGCTTTTAAATAGCGTTGCAACAACTCAGCCCGCTGTTTTCGTTGGTGCTGATAAAACTCATCTGTTGGCACCCGATAATTTTTTTCTAACCAAATAACATAGGGGCGAGGCTCTTTAGTGGTATTTTTTACCAAAATCTTTATGCCTTGCCCCGTTAAAAGGAGCGCCATAACAACAGCGACCAATACTCCCCCCTGTCTAACCGAAGTCGCGAACAACAGTAACAGCCCTAAAATAAAGAACAGAAAAACCAGATAACACCACGGCTTACCAGAAGTATTCGTAATCCAATACAGTATTTCAAGCCATAAATACTCACTCATAGGCTGCCATTGCCAACCTACCATCAATACTGCTACAGGTGGTAACAATAGAATCAGAGTTGCGATAATAATGGGTTTGAGAAATTGATTCATATCTGACACCAGACTATTTTTATACACATTTTAAAAACCTGTTCAGCGTTAGCATGTTAGTGCCATCACTGCTATTTATATATGATTATTTGAAAGTTTTTGACAGATAATTTTCAGTAAATATGGCAAAATACGCCGCATTATAATCAGAGAAAATCTTTTATGCAGTGTCCGCTGATTTCCCAGACCGATATTGTTTTCCACATCTATACCCTATGGATTTCAAGATGCATCGTAACGGCAAGGGAACGAATCCCCGGGAGCATAGATAACTATGTGACTGGGGTGAGTGAGCGCAGCCAACAAAGAGGTAATTTGAAAGATGACGGGTATATGTCTTGCAACGAGTCTGAATCAACATATGAGCAATAAAATGCAATTAAAACGAGTCGCTGAGGCCAAGTTACCTACTCCTTGGGGCGATTTTTTAATGGTCGGCTTTGAAGAAGTCGCCACAGGTCAAGATCATATCGCATTAGTATACGGTGCTATTGCTGGCAATGAGCCCGTTCTTTCCAGGATCCATTCAGAATGCCTGACCGGTGACGCCCTGTTTAGTCTACGTTGTGATTGCGGATTTCAACTTGAAGCCGCCCTTGCTCAGATTGCTAAAGAAGGGCGAGGTGTATTACTTTACCATCGGCAAGAAGGCCGTAATATCGGTTTAATCAATAAAATTCGAGCTTACGCATTACAAGACAATGGTATCGATACTGTAGAAGCTAACCATCAGTTAGGTTTTGCCGCCGACGAGCGTGATTTCACCCTATGTGCAGATATGTATAAATTACTCGGCGTTCAAGCTATTCGTCTGCTGACAAATAATCCCAAAAAAGTGGAAATTATGACCGAAGCAGGTATTAATATCGTAGAACGTGTTCCATTAATTACCGGCCGGAATCCTAAAAATGCTTATTACTTGGACACCAAAGCCAGAAAAATGGGGCATTTGTTACCTGAGCAAAATTAGTTTTTCAGTAAACTAGCAGGTAAAGACGGCGCCTAAATAATCAGTGCCGTCTTTAGTATGCTGCAAAAACTATTTCAACATGTGGCGAATAACATAATGCAGGATACCACCGTGGTGGAAATAATCTAATTCAGTTCTGGTATCAATACGACACTGGGCATTAATGATTTCCTTACGCCCATCCACATAAGTCACTTTCACCGGTACAATCTGTCCCGGCTTGAGGTTATTCATCCCTTCAATATCAATTGTCTCATCACCTTGCAGATTTAGCGTCTTACGATTTACGCCATGAGGAAATTCCAATGGTAATACGCCCATACCAATCAGATTCGAACGGTGAATCCGCTCAAATGATTCCGCGATCACCACTCTAACGCCCAATAATCGAGTCCCTTTCGCTGCCCAGTCGCGGCTCGAACCGGAACCATATTCTTTACCCGCAATAATAGCTAATGGCGTTTTTTCTTCCTGATAACGCATAGCCGCATCATAAATCGCTAATTGTGTCTGTGACGGAATATGGCGGGTATATCCTCCTTCTACACCAGAAATCATCTCATTACGAATGCGAATATTGGCAAACGTTCCACGCATCATCACTTCATGATTACCGCGCCTTGAGCCATAGGAGTTAAAATCTTTAGGTTCAACGCCATGTTCTTGAAGATAACGCCCTGCCGGGCTGTCAGCTTTGATATTCCCCGCCGGAGAAATATGATCTGTGGTGACAGAATCCCCAAGAATAGCCAATATATTCGCACCGTGAATATCCGTTATTGCTTCTGGCTCTGCTGTCATTTCACTAAAGAACGGCGGGTGGCGAATATAAGTAGAATCAGGCTGGAAGTGATAAGTTGCCGAGCTGGCAACATCCAGCGATTGCCATGTTTCATCACCATCAAAGACTTCCGCATACTCTTTGTGAAACATATCAGCCTTAATTTGATCAACGGCTTCAGCAATTTCTTTGCTATCAGGCCATATATCTTTCAAATAGATATCATTGCCTTGTTGATCTTGACCAAGGGGATCTTTAGTCAAATCCTTTTTCATGCTGCCGGATAAAGCATACGCCACAACCAACGGCGGCGACGCTAGCCAGTTAGTTTTTATCAGAGGATGGATACGGCCTTCAAAGTTTCGGTTGCCAGAAAGGACGGCGCCGACGGTAAGATCAGCTTGCTTAATCGCAATTTCAATAGATTCAGGCAGTGGCCCAGAGTTACCAATGCAAGTTGTGCAACCATAACCAACCAGATTGAAGCCCAGTTTCTCCAGATATGGCATCAAACCCGCCAGTTCAAGGTAATCCGTCACTACTTTCGAGCCGGGCGCCAGTGAAGTTTTCACCCACGGTTGGCGTTTAAGCCCCCTCTCAACCGCTTTCTTCGCCAACAAACCCGCAGCCATCAGTACGCTGGGATTAGATGTATTGGTACAAGAAGTTATTGCCGCAATAACGACCGCCCCCTCTGCTAACTCATACTTCTGGTTATCTTGATTAACTGGCGCTGAGGCGGTTTTCCCCTGGGATTTATTTATTTCCAGATCAACGGCTGATTGGAATACTTGAGGTACTTGCGCTAAAGCCACTCTGTCTTGTGGACGCTTTGGTCCAGCGAGGCTCGCTTCCACTGTTGACATATCCAGCTCAAGAGTGCTGGTAAATACCGGTTCATCACCAAGATTTCGCCATAATCCCTGAACCTTACAATAGGCTTCCACCAGCGCAATCTGCTGTTCCGTACGCCCTGTCAACCGCATGTAGCTCAGAGTAATATCATCTACCGGGAAGAAACCGCAAGTTGCACCATATTCCGGCGACATATTAGCAATAGTTGCCCTGTCTGCCAGCGGCAAATCAGCTAACCCATCCCCATAAAATTCTACAAATTTCCCGACCACGCCATGTTTACGCAGCATCTGAGTTACTGTCAGTACCAGATCTGTTGCGGTAATCCCTTCGCGTAACTTGCCGGTAAGTTTAAAACCCACCACATCAGGAATAAGCATGGAAACAGGTTGCCCTAACATAGCTGCTTCAGCTTCAATACCCCCTACACCCCACCCTAAGACACCCAGGCCATTGATCATGGTGGTATGAGAATCAGTACCAACTAAGGTATCAGGATAAGCCAGCTCCCGCCCGTTATGCATTTCATGCCAAACCGTTTTTCCCAGGTATTCCAGATTGACCTGATGACAAATTCCCGTTCCTGGCGGAACAACACGAAAACGGTTAAATGCTTTCTGCCCCCAACGCAGAAAGAGATAACGTTCATAGTTCCGTTCCATTTCTAATTGAACATTTTGTTCAAAGGCTTTTTCCGTGCCGAATTTATCCACCATAACTGAATGGTCAATAACTAAATCAACGGGTGATAGTGGATTAACTTGTTCAACATCACCACCAAGACGCTGAACCGCTTCTCTCATAGCCGCTAAATCAACAACGGCAGGAACACCGGTGAAATCCTGCATTAATACACGTGCCGGCCGGTAAGCAATTTCTCTATCTGCATGGCCGGTATTCTGCCAATCAATAAGCGCTTTCAAATCATCATCAACAACAGAATTGCCATCAATATTGCGAAGAAGATTTTCCAGAAGCACTTTCATGGATTTGGGCAAACGGGAAATATCCCCCAAATGTTTAGCAACCAGTGGTAAGCTGTAATAATCATATTGTTTACTTGCAGCGGAAAGTGTTGAAACACAAACCTTTTTCAAATCAAACGACATAACTCCTCCTTCTTCTTATACTGGCATAACTCAAAACTACCTTAATGATAATGGCACATATTAAACATAACATATAAGCAAATATTTGTTTTTTATTACCGCACAATGGGTCAATGCAGTGTATTTATCAGAATTTCAGTAATAAATTTTGATAATTTAGTCGGGTAAACAATCGAATGATAATCAGCTAGAATTAGTTCGCTAACAATTCAATTGAATTTAAATTATCAATTAAAAAAACAAGGAAAAAATAATGGATATAAAAAACGCAATTACACATAACCAGGAACATATCGCAAAAATCAATGAAGCTAATACGTTCTTTCACATCGACGATGCTTATTTTAATATAGAAAATACCAATAAATATAACGAAAAAGATGGTTTAGTTCAGTTCATTATAGCCAAACAATTATCTGATAAACCAGAAGTTATAGAGAAAACTAATAGATTAAGTCAAACATTAATTGCACTTTCCTCCATTGCAACCAATTATGTCAATAAATACGCGGAAAAGTATGGAGAACAATATAAAACAGATATGGATTTTTGGAGTAAAGTGGTTAACAAGTTACCTATAATGGGCACCAGCAAAGTTGAATCGAAAAATTACACCGATTCATTAAATGGTTTAAGCATCTCAAAAAGTTTCCTTAATTTCATTATGAATGTGGTTGTATTTGAAAATACAGATATGCTGCCAGATTTCGCTAAGTTCCTTACTAAACAAGGGGAAACGATCCGCTTAGGTATACGGAAAAATAAAGGCTTCTATTCTACTGTAACACTGACAATTGCGATCGATACCTTGATTGTAGGAGATAAGACCGTATATATTCCGAAACTAAAACTCTATCGAGTTAATTTTGATAGCACTAATTCAAACTTTTTATCAAGTTGTGCTTCCAATGAAAATGTCAACATTGATTTTGAGTATTCATCCTTAATATCGATCCTAGACTATGAAGCGCTAGAAAATCCTGAGATTAAAGCCAGTTTTGATAGTTTCATTAACAAACACAGAAAAACATCAATAGAAGAGTCTGATGACTTCTTCAGTGGTGAGTTTGAATCCAACTGATAAACAAAATTAGGAAGCTAATAGCAATATTAGCTCCCTAATTATTTCATTATACGATCGGTAATTTGATATCTTTGAACATAGCTTCGATATCTTCATTTGAGCGTAAAGCAACTGCTTGATCAATAACATCACGCGTCAAGTGAGGCGCAAAACGCCACATAAAGTCATACATGTAGCTGCGTAAGAAACTACTGCGACGAAAACCAATCTTAGTTGTGCTATAGCCGAATTTATCACGCATATCAATGCAAACCAGATCTTTATCCTGTACCGGATCAACCGCCATGTTGGCAATAACCCCCACACCTAACCCTAACCGGACATAAGTTTTAATCACATCAGCATCCGTCGCCGTGAAAACAATTTTAGGTTTTAAACCCACTTTATCGAATGCAACATCTAACTCAGAACGACCAGTAAAGCCAAATGTATAAGTGACCAGTTGATATTCAGCCAATTCTTCAATTGAAACGCTCTCTTTACCTGCCAGCGGGTGATCTGATGTCACCACCAGCGTCCTGTTCCAATGGTAACAAGGCAACATGACCAAATCTTCATATAAATGCAGTGCCTCAGTTGCAATAGCAAAATCAGCATTACCTTTACTCACAGCTTCAGCAATTTGCGTTGGCGACCCTTGATGCATGTGTAAAGAAACCTGCGGATAACGTTCAATAAAGCCTTTAATCACAGGAGGTAATGCATAACGGGCCTGTGTGTGGGTAGTAGCAATATATAGCGAACCACGATTCGGATAAGTATGTTCACTAGCAACTGACCGTATTGCATCAATCTTAGATAATACTTCACGAGAAATTCGGACAACCTCTTCACCTGCGGGAGTAACATGCGTCAGGTGTTTACCACTACGGGAAAAAATCTGAATGCCTAATTCATCTTCAAGCATTCTGACTTGCTTACTTATCCCTGGTTGAGATGTATACAATCCTTCTGCCGTAGATGAAACATTAAGGTTGTGGTTTACCACCTCCACGATGTAACGAAGCTGTTGCAATTTCATATAAACACCATCCCAAAATAAACGCTGTGAACAATTATGACTTAGAAACCTGGACTGATATTGCTGTTTGCTATTTATTATAACGAATAGAAATAATATTGATGTCGCATATAACCACTATAACACGATTATATATTTATATAACGAATAATTGAAAATTCATAATGAATGTTTAGCGCGACTCTAATTCATATATTTTAAGATACTGCCTATAGACGAAAAAAGCCAACCTATTAGGTTGGCTTAATAGAAGAAAATAATCCCTTTTCTAAGAAAAAGAGAGTGTTGATTCTGTCAAAATTTGTTACTTTTTATCTTTCTCAACCCATTTTCCATCAACATAAAACACACTCCAACCCGTTGCCTTGCCATTTTTCTCCGAAGAAGCATATTGCTGTTTAGTTTTACGGCTGAAACGGATAACTGTTTTGTTGCCTTCAGCATCTGCCACAGGAGCATCAGCCAAATAGCGCAATTTCTCCGGCAGACGCTCTTTAAAACGCGCTAACTCTTCTACCAATGGCGCTCTGGTCTCTCTAGATTTAGGGAAAGTATTTGCCGCTAAAAATACGCCAGCGGCACCATCGCGCAATACAAAATAGGCGTCAGATTTTTCACAAGGAAGCTCTGGTAACGGAACCGGGTCCTCTTTTGGCGGCGCGACTTCTCCACTACGCAAGATCTTACGGGTATTTTTACAAGCCTCATCGGTACAGCCCATGTATTTACCGAAACGCCCCATTTTCAGGTGCATTTCAGCGCCACATTTATCACATTCGATAACAGGGCCGTCATATCCCTTAATGCGAAATTCACCCTCTTCCACTTCATAACCATCACAAGCAGGGTTATTACCGCAAACATGTAATTTACGTTGGTTATCAATGAGGTAGCTGTCCATCGCCGTACCACATTTTTTACAGCGACGGCGGGCGCGCAATGCGTTTGTTTCCGCCTCATCCCCTTCCAAGACGTTAAGAATTTCATTCTCAGGGATAAGGTTTATCGTCTGTTTACAACGCTCTTTAGGTGACAACGCATAGCCAGAACAACCCAGGAAAACGCCGGTAGTTGCCGTTCGAATGCCCATAGAGCGCTGACATGTCGGACACTCAATAGAGGTAATAACCATCGGATTGGGGCGCATGCCACCCTCTTCCGGTTCTTTATTAGCTACGTCTAGTTGTTCACTAAAATCAGTGAAAAACTCATCCAGAACCCCTTTCCATTCGGCTTTATTACTTGCAACCTGATCAAGCTGATCTTCCATTCGCGCAGTAAAATCATAACTCATCAGCTCGTTGAAATTCTCTTCCAGACGATCAGTAACAATCTCCCCCATTTTCTCTGAGTAGAAACGGCGACTCTCTACGCGAACATAACCACGCTCCTGAATCGTAGAGATAATGGAAGCATAAGTGGATGGCCGACCAATACTGCGTTTCTCCAGCTCTTTAACCAGGGATGCCTCACTGTAACGTGCCGGTGGTTTGGTGAAGTGCTGGCTTGGGATCAGTTGTTGCAAATCAAGTTCTGTACCAATTTCAACAACCGGCAACGTGTGGTCTTCGTCACCTTTGCGCAATACAGGCATCACTTTTGTCCAGCCATCAAAACGCAATGTACGACCTTTGGCACGCAATTCAAAATCACCCGCCTGTACAGTCAATGTTGTGGAATCGTATTTCGCCGGTGTCATCTGGCAAGCCACAAACTGACGCCAAATTAGCTGATACAACTTCTGTGCATCCGCATCCATATCTTTCAGTTGTTCTGCCATGATATCAACACTGGAAGGACGAATCGCTTCATGCGCTTCCTGTGAATTCTCTTTACTACTGTAAGTATTGGCCGCTTTTGGCAGGTATTTATCGCCAAAATTATCACTGATATAACCACGAACCATATCCAGCGCATCCTGACTCAAATTAGTCGAATCAGTACGCATATAAGTAATATATCCGGCCTCATACAAACGCTGAGCCATCATCATGGTCTTTTTAACACCAAACCCTAAACGCGTGCTGGCGGCCTGTTGCAACGTAGATGTGATAAACGGCGCACTCGGTTTGCTGGATGTTGGACGATCTTCACGATCGATCACCTTGTAACGGGCTTTTTCCAGCAAAGAGACGGCGGCTTGGGTTTGTTCACTATTAACCGGCTTAAACGGTTTACCCTGCTGATGGGTCACTTCCATATGCAGTGAAATTTCGCCTTTCGCCAGCAAATCAGCATGCAATTGCCAATATTCTACCGGCACAAACGCTTTAATCTCACGCTCCCTTTCTACCACAAGGCGTACCGCCACCGATTGCACACGACCGGCGGAAAGCCCTCTGGCAACCTTTTTCCACAGTAGCGGAGAAACCATATAACCCACGACTCGATCCATAAAACGGCGAGCTTGTTGAGCATTTATCCGGTGAATATTTAATTCACCCGGATTATCAAATGCCTGCTTGATGGCATTTTTAGTGATTTCATTAAAAACAACCCGGCTAAAACGATCGCCATCACCACCAATCACTTCCCGCAAGTGCCATGCAATGGCTTCTCCCTCACGGTCAAGATCCGTTGCGAGATAAACATGATCAACTTTTTCAGCCAATGATTTTAGCTCTGCCACGACCTTCTCTTTGCCCGGCAAAATCTGATAATTCGCTTCCCAACCACGGTATGGATCAACCCCCATACGGTTGACTAATGCAGCTTTCTCATCTTTTTTAACCTTCTTCTTAGACTTATCGGTAGATGAGCTCGAACTCTTTTGGCTGGCTGAGCCACTGGTCGGCAAATCACGGATATGACCAACGCTGGATTTCACCACGTAGTCACTCCCCAAATATTTGTTGATTGTTTTGGCCTTTGCCGGGGACTCCACTATTACAAGAGCTTTACCCATAGTTATCTTTACCTAATTATCTTTTCAGATGGTGGAATTCACTGCGCCATATCACGGTATTTAAAACCTCTTTTTATATTGCGATAGATTCTCAATATATCAACTTATTTTTATTCAGTTGATTTCCCCAAACTCGAAACATATTGAATTATCTAAGGTATTTTAGATACCGCCCATGTGCTATGCAAATGGATGAAGTGATCACCGTAAACAAAATCTTCCATCTGCATGATGAAAAGTTCACACTCTACCTGATAAAAAATGATGCGCAACAAATTATTTTTGATAAGGACAGGAAAAGACAGAACAAAACAACGCCGATTAAACGAAATCAATGACTAAAAAAAGCCGGTTGTATTATCCGCCAACATGAAGATTTTATTCATAGCATGTATATAAATAGAGTAGAACAAAAAGGAGATGTATTAGTATTGATGGTGAATCTTTTCTAAACGAAAGTGGTTTACCCACAATCAAAAGTCCTGCCATTTTCAATATGTTCAAGCACCTGACGTATATGCTATCGAAACACGATTATCTCGGGAATTAATAAAAAAAATTTATTGAGCAATGAATAGGCAGATATATGAAAACGATATAAAAATATATCTGCCGGGTATATAAAGCGCCTCTGGCGATAAACTACAGGTATCAATTACGCTTCCAAGGTGAGATCAGAGAAAAAACCCGCCATTAAACGATTAAACTGCTCTGGCGCTTCCCAGAATGGCCCATGTCCCAAGTTGAGCAAGTTATACACCTGACCAGTCCAAAGATTTTTGTAGGTTATCCCGTTAATGTAATCAATATTAACAAATAAATCTTCTGCACCATTAACGATAGCTAGTGGTGTTGGGTTTGTTTCAACCAATAACCGTTGATCCATAACGTCCGGTGAAACCGATGCTTCAGACATATATTGCCGGGCCAAACCATCGGTCCGCGCCACTGCGGCTCTTAAAAACGGCTCACAAAGTGCATTTTCCCCATACAACGCTTGGGTATAATCCGTAATTTCCTCTTCTGTCAGCAAAGCCTTACCAGATATTGCCATAAACCGACTTGGTTTAAATCCAAGACTGACATTTTCTGCACCTGGGCTAACCGGCGGCGTGCCACAAATCATTAGCCCAACAATCCCTGGGAATCGCGGGATCAGCTCCAAACCGATATGCCCCCCCAGTGACCATCCAAAAACAGCAACTTTATCGATGCCTAATTTTTCCAGTACTTCGATGATGCAAAGGGCATAGCCAGGTATCGAATAGGTCCGGCGAGGGTCCACTGCATTTGATGAAGCGCCGTGTCCTGGTAAATCAATAGCTAAAATCCGGTATTCGTCACCAAAACAGTTAATTTGATGACGAAAAACTTCTTTACAACTTGAATTACCATGTATAAGGAGGACCGGTAATCCATCACCTCCCGTATCAGCAACAGAGATGACAGCATGACTGGTATGAATATCGTATTGTGAAATAGCCATAATACTTTATTTCCTTATGAATATTATTGTATGTTGCCGTTCTTCGAGGATTTTCATAATGCGTTTAAAGACGCCAATAGCGCTGTGCAAAAGTGACTTGGACTTGTTTGAAGATCAGCTAAGCAGAACAGATAAACGCAAAGCCAGCGTATCAACTATTGGTGTAGAAAAGCCTGCGGCTCATCACAAGCAGGAAGGGGGATGTAAAGCAAATTATGTAACACCTGTAATATTTTAACAGGGTCAAAATAGCTGGTTTTTCAGTGGAATAGCATCATGAGAATAAGCGTCGCTCTGTTCAATTAGCACATTACAATTAAGCAATATATCAAGGCGTCCCTGAACGTCGAAATAGAACGCCTTAGGGGACGCCAAGATAATTAATCCAAAATAGCAGAATCTTAATTAAAGCAGAGGCTTCTCCCCTCTTTGCCACCAGCGCAATAACAGTTTATCAATACTTTCCATTGCACTGCCGGTGAAACGCTCTACCATGCGTTTACGGCGTGTATAACTGACGCCAATAACTTCACAATTATCTATTTGAGCAATCAACAGATCATCGCTGACACCAATTTCGTCAATCAATCCCTTCTCTTTCGCCTGTGAGCCGTACCAATATTCGCCTGTCGCCACACTTTCTACGTCAAGTGATGGGCGATGTGTATGGATAAACGCTTTGAATAGTTCGTGAGTCTGATTCAGATCTTCCTGAAATTTTTTCCGTCCCTGCTCTGTATTTTCTCCCAACACAGTCAGTGTACGTTTATATTCACCCGCCGTGTGGAGTTCTACATCGATATCATTTTTCTTCAATAGCTTATGAATGTTCGGAATCTGAGCGACCACGCCAATAGAACCAATAATGGCAAAAGGTGCAGCAACCACACGATCAGCAACACAAGCCATCATATAGCCGCCACTGGCAGCAACTTTATCTACCACGATAGTCAAGCGAATACCTTTCTGGCGCAAACGGGCAAGCTGAGAGGCCGCCAATCCATAACCATGCACCATACCTCCGGGACTTTCCAGACGTAGCAACACTTCATCTTTTGCATCTGCCACGGCTAGAATTGCGCTAATCTCTTCACGTAATGAATCGACTTCGTGTGCATCCATACTTCCTTTAAAATCCAGTACATAAAGGCAAGGTTTCTGTACCCCTTTATGGCCTGCCTTAGCGTCACTCTTCTTCTGCTTGGATTCGAGTTTTTGTTGCTTATTAAACTCTTTCTGCCAGATTTTCCCTTCCGCTTCTGTCATGCGCGCCCGCTGCATTTGACGCTGTTTATCCCGATATGACTCACCAAGATCGGTAAGTTTCAGTTCTCCTTTTAGTGAAGATTTCCGCATTCCCAGGCCAATACCGAATATTGCCAGAGCAATAACCGCCAACACCAGCGTAACTACTTTGGCTAAAAACAACCCGTAAAGAGATAAGTATTCCACAAAATTCACCTTTTGTTTCTTAGACATTTACCAAATAAATGTATTTGATTTTTTTCATTTAAAAACAATATATTATAATTAATTCGCATTCAATAAAACGATGCACACAATTACGCACAAATAAAAACGTCCAGTATATCGGTCCCAATAGCTAATTCTACACCATTAGATGAAGAAATGGGGGATCAAGGGATAGATTGCAGAATCACAGATCTCCTTTAGTATCCTAACTTCAATATCAACAAAACCACTGTATAGAACCACATAAAAGGACACGCCGCAAAATGGTTCTAGATGCAAATATTCCGACCATTTCCATTCCTAAACTTTCCCAAAAAATGATGAAATGACATCTTTAATCAATGATATATCTTCACCTATGGTTATTTTAAATACAAAAAACCGCAATTAAGCGGCATATATGAAAAAACTCACCGAAGCGGGTTTAGTTGTACAATTTATCTTTGCTTATAATGTTAACGATATGATGGCAACAATCATGAGACATCGAGTTCGGTTCCCACCGAGAAAGTTCATGTGTAACACTCCAAGGCTTAACGCCATTAATCCCAATTCCACCCTCTGTCAGCACATCGATAAATTTATGCCGCATGGTGTCATACACCCTAACATCAGCTAATGCTATTATTCCGCTCGCCCACAATGTACCACCAGCAACACTTTGAATATTATCGCAAATAATATGATTGTGCTTTAAGACTAGCCTTCTGTATATTGAACGCCCCAGACCTGCTGCCTGATAATCTGGCGAAATAAATGCCCCCTTTATCTGCTTGCCTGTCTTTTTTATACCATCGTCATAGAAATTAAAATCATTGTATGCAATGCGACCTATTAACTCATCCTCATCAGGATTGTGCATATCAAGATCTATTAGATACTGAATAATTTCTTGTTCATCGTAACCACTATCAAGCATCTCAAAAGACTGAGACTTATAGTAATCTTCAGTGAAGCATCCTAATCGAATGATCCCTATGTAGTAATGATACTCGCCACCACTTAAGAGGTATTCAATTACCTCTAATAAATCACCATCTTTTGATAAGTGATAGAACTTCTCTACAATCTCTTCTTTTATACAGTCAGGTTTTCTACTTAAATCTTTAATATATGAATCGTTCAGATTAGGAGCCATCTTTATCTCAACTACACACTAGCAACAGGAGCATATTTCTGAATAAAATCACAAACAGTTTTTTCAATATTGATGTTTATTGAAGACAATCTATCTTCCAGTTCAGGATACTGATATGCCGGATTTACAAGATATCTTATCTTGTCTTTACAAACAGTAAGTTCAGCGTATGGGATCACCTTGAACTTGCTTGAGTTGTTTATGTTTTCAACAGTCACAATAAACAATTGACGCTTAATATCAACTCTACAACTTAAGCGTCTAACAGAAAACATCCTCTGTGACGGTTCATCAAAAAAAGAATTGATAACTTCTGTTGAGTGGCTAATGGTCTGTATAGATCTAGTATGTTCAGTTCTCACATAGCCCCCTAACATTGGGAAATCGAAATTAAACAGTGCTTAGCATGATACAAATTTATATCACTTAACATGATAGTAGCCGCATTGAACCTCTAGTTCAACAAATTTAACAACCCACCGCTTGTACGGCAATAGCCCAGTCATAATCATGATCCCGACCAACTTCAGCTACTTAAGTTGCCATTACGACATTTGAACGGAAAGTCTCATGTAAGGCTTACTTCTATACTGGTAAAAATAACTCTGCTTCGATTTCGTCAGAGTTATGCTGATGCGCCAGTACCTTAAATGCTTCTCTCATCGTGAAAACCACCAGTGTTAACTGATGGCTATTAGCATAAATAATTCAAGTTGGCTTCAACTAAATAAAATCGTTACATAGCTCTTGTAAGCTATTAATAACACGTCCCACATGGAAACCATCACAAGCAGCATGATGCGCCTGAATTGCCAAAGGCAACTGAGTTTGATTTCCATTTTGGTAAAATTTTCCCATTGTAAATATAGGCGGAAAATAATCCGTAAAATTCGCTATGTTCAGGTTAAATCCATCAAAACTTACCCACGGCACTGACGATATGTGAAAGTGGTTTTCAGGTAGTTCTGGTTTAGAAAAAAAGCAAAGATCATCTTTATAGGTTTCATAATCAGCAGAATAGTTTTTCATAAACTCTGCCAAATCAGAATTGAACTCAGTCCAAACCGCTGAGAATGTTTCAGTTTCCTGGTGAAAGATTGTATACGCAGGATTTACACCCTCCCATACAATTAATTCTTCATCTTTTATAGCCATTCTGAACTCAGAGTAAGAGTTCACAACTTTAGATATTAAATAAATCATGGTTGGGTAGAATTGATATCGTTTTTCTACCAACGAAGATAACAAATGGGTAATATCAATCTTTGTTGTTAGACTAAATCCGCATTGCACGACATTACGGTAATGCAAGAAATGCTCTTTCCTATCCCAGAGCGCTATATCAACCTTTGAGTAATTCATGTTTTCCCCTTCTAATGTAAGATTTAACAAATCAATTAAATTAGAAGGGCTGTTCTCTCTGTTTGTATTGGGATCATAATCACTCCGGTACGAAATTAGATTAAATACTCAATCTCTGATGAAGAAAAATTATACATTAGCTAAAAACAAATAACTACCAACACAGCATTATCTTTATAAATCAGACAACAAGAAACTCCGCACCATAAAAACTTATGCAAACCGCTATAACCTGCAATGTTTCTCCGTTTATCTCCTGAGCAATCAACCTTGGCAAATTTGACTCAATATATAACTTTCTGTTTTGATAGCCCGAACGGCCTCCGACGGTAATAAATCGCGCCGTCAATAACAGGAAATCTTCAAATGTTACATTACCAACCAAAACATGACCTTCTACAACAACGCATTATTTTAGTGACAGGCGCTGGAGAGGGTATTGGCCGTGAAGCGGCTTTGACTTATGCCCGTTACGGCGCACAAGTGATCTTACTTGGCAGAACAACACACAAACTGGAAGCTGTCCAAAAAGAGATTGAACAAGCAGGTGATGCCCCTGCAACTATTTACACAATGGATCTGCTTACCGTCACAGCTAAAGAGTGCCAGGCATTCGCTGACAATTTAGCGCAACATTATCCGCGTCTGGATGGCGTATTGCATAATGCCGGTTTATTGGGAGCTGTCGCGCCAATGGCAGAGCAACCCGTCCAATTATGGCATGATGTTATGCAAGTCAACGTCAATGCGACCTTTATGTTAACGCAAGCCTTATTGCCGCTATTATTGAAATCACCTGACGGATCATTAATCTTTACCAGTTCGAGCGTTGGTCGCGAAGGTCGTTGTGGTTGGGGAGCCTATTCAGCCTCTAAATTTGCAACCGAAGGCATGATGCAAGTTTTAGCCGAAGAATATAAACACACTTCTCTGCGCGTTAACTGTATTAATCCCGGCGGTACACGCACAAATATGCGCGCCCGCGCATTCCCTAACGAAAATTCTGCTAAACTGAAAACACCGGCAGATATTATGCCGCTGTATCTTTATCTTATGGGCAGAGATAGTCTGCATAAAACAGGCATCAGTTTTGATGCCCAACCCGGACGCAAAGCAGGGCCAGCCGAATAATGACAATCAATGACAACCAACATCAAAAAAGACAACAACGCCTAAAAGAAAAAGTAGATTCCCGCATTGAAGCCGCCCAGTTAGAACGGGGTATTCTCATTGTTTTTACCGGCAATGGTAAAGGCAAAACCACTGCGGCATTTGGCACAGTGACCCGTGCGATAGGTCATGGATTTCGTGCCGGCGTGATCCAATTTATCAAAGGTACATGGGAGAATGGCGAAAAAAACCTGCTAGAACAACATGGAGTGAATTTCCATGTTATGGCGACAGGTTTTACCTGGGAAACTCAAAGCCGGGAAACCGATACTGTAGCCTGCCGCCAAGTATGGCGCCATGCGTTAGAGATGCTATCTGATCCCGATTTAGCGCTGGTTGTTCTGGATGAACTGACTTATATGGTGAGTTATGGCTATCTTCCTCTGGAAGAAGTGATTACTGCGCTCAAACACCGACCGGAGCACCAATCCGTTATTATCACTGGTCGCGGTTGTCATCGTGAATTATTGGAAATGGCAGATACCGTCACAGAGATGCGGCCGGTAAAACATGCCTTTGACGCCGGTATTAAGGCACGAAAAGGGATCGATTGGTAAAAAAGGCCCCGCTATAACACGAGGCCCAGAAAACTTAACGGCTTTTTGGTGCGGTTGTTCGCCCCGTCTTCTGGCGTGAACTGCCCGGACGCTTGCCTGCGGCTGGACGCGATGCGACTTGAGCATGGCGTTTAACCGCTCGGCGAATTTGGTTAGCTTTAAGGCGACGTTGATCAGGTCCCACAGCCACTTTAGAAACCGTCTCTTCATTCAAACCCACTAATTGGCGTAAATAGTTAGTCTGCTCCAGACCCAGTTCTGTCCATCCCCCGCGTGGTAAGCCTTTTGGCAAACCAATATCACCATAACGCACACGAATAAGACGACTCACCTGTACACCAACTGCTTCCCAAAGACGACGAACTTCACGGTTACGTCCTTCTGTCAGCGTGACGTTATACCACTGATTCATCCCCTCACCGCCTTTAAACGCGATAGTGCGGAATGCGGCGGGGCCATCTTCCAGTTGAATGCCTTTAGCCAATTGTCTCAATTTAGCATCATCAACTTCACCGAAGACACGGACAGCATATTCGCGTTCAACCTCACGGCTTGGATGCATCAAACGATTAGCCAGTTCACCATCCGTGGTAAATAGCAACAAACCACAAGTATTCACATCCAGACGCCCAACCGCTATCCAGCGGGAACCTAGCAATTTAGGCAGACGATCAAAAACCGTTGGCCGCCCTTCTGGATCATGACGAGTACAAAGCTCACCCTCTGGTTTGTAATAAGCCAGAACACGGCAAACCGCTTTTTGCGATTCTTTGATATTTAATATCCGGCCATCGAGACGAATTTTCGTGGCGGGCTGAACTTCAAGGCGATCGCCTAAAGTCGCAATCTTACCGTCAACACTGACGCGCCCTTGTTGAATATAACCTTCTATTTCGCGGCGGGAACCGTGACCGGAACGCGCGAGAATTTTCTGTAACTTTTCAGATTTCTGTGTCTTACCGCTCATTGAGCAACCTCTGTTGTCGCCTTCACAGGCGTCGTGTTATATATCAATCAATATGTTATGGTGGAATTCAATCATAACAAACTGATTTTAATACATTTGATCGCATAGGATGTCAAAAAATACATCATACATCCTAACTCCGTGGTTGCGCATTCTACACGAATTTTAAAATCAATGATGCTAATAAATGTATCTATTTATCACTCAGCCTTGAATTTGATCAGAAAAACACAGAGATATTACTTCACCAACCAGACTAAAACATAACTACAAAAATAAGTAGCTCTAATCCTCAAAAGATCAAAAAAAACCAAATATAATAAAGTCATTAATACCTCTTGGATTCACATAATAAGTGCAACATCGTTAATCCGGAAGTAAACATGTTCGTATTCCTTTAAATAATTCATTCGGGGTTTTCCCTCCCCGGGTTTTTCGGGGGCGATTATTTAATCGGTTTACCACAAA
>NZ_RCWB01000003.1 GCF_018448885.1 Photorhabdus caribbeanensis | reverse complement strand
GGTCTTGTGAGTGCCCACACAGATTGTCTGATTAATTGTTAAAGAGCAGGCTGAATTAAAAAAAGATATTCTCGTTCAGCCGGGCTGCGTATACTACGCTTTTCGCCCGCAGAGTCAAGCGCTTATTGCCGCTTTCCCTGCCTGACCACACAATGTTTATCAGCGTTGTGTCGGTCAGTGGTGGCGCATTATAGGGAGTTCTTTGACGCTGGCAAGCATTTATTGAAAAAAAACTTTCATTCGCAGTTTTTTTCAACAAAACACGGATAAAAAGAACAAATCAGTTATTTTTTACTCACTATTTTAAGAAAATCATCGGAAAAACGATCGACTTGCTGCCAGTCGGTATACTCAATCTCTTTGGTTGTATCAGTTTCCCCACCAGTCATCTTCATAATCATTTTAACCATTACCCGATCCAACCAATGATAACGAGGATAAAGTAATGCTCCCGCAAAAACACCACACAAATCTGGCTTCCACGGGGTATTAAACAGGAATTTACGAACATAGACATTCGTTTCTGGTGTACGCTTCTCTGGCTTCCTTGCTGTCAGATTTACACCAAAAAACGCAGTTGGCATTTTATTAAGTTGTTGTTGATGACAGGTAGCAAACCTTTTCAGTACCGAACTGAAATGACCATATCTGATCGAAGCTCCAATCATAACCTTGTCATAAGATTCCAAATTGATCATTTTTACTGTTGCTAAGTCTCTGAGATCGCATACCTCCCCTGATCTGCGTAGATTTTCAGCAATGCGGGTAATGATTTTCTTAGTCTGCCCATCCCGACTGGAATAAAGTAACAAATAATTCATAGCCATATCCCTCTCCCAATAGACTATTCACGCCAGAAGGTTGGTGTAAATAAAACTAATAAAGTGAATACTTCCAAGCGCCCAAACAACATCGTTATTACTAATATCCATTTGGCTGCCGGATTCATTGCAGTGAAGTTATCCGCAACAACACCCAACCCTGGCCCTAGATTATTTAGTGTAGCGGCTATTGCAGAAAATGCAGAAAGTTCATCTATACCAGTTGCGATAAGTAATAATAAACTAATGATAAATACCAAAGCATAAGCAGAAAAGAACCCCCAAACAGCTTCAATAATCCTTTCAGGTAATGCTCTTCGCCCTAGCTTGAGGGTATAAACCGCATTTGGATGAACCAATCTCTTCAATTCACGGGAACCTTGCAGAAATAGCAATAAGATACGAATCACCTTCAGCCCTCCTCCCGTCGAACCCGCACAACCGCCAATAAAAGCGGAACACAATAGCAGGATTGGCAAAAATGATGGCCAACGAGCAAAACTATCTGTGCTGAACCCTGCTGTTGTCGCCATTGAAACAACCTGGAAAAAAGCTTGGTTTAGTGTCTCTATCCCCGATTTATAAACAGCGTGATGCCATAAGATCAGAGTGCAGATAATGACAAGCACTAATTGAATAGAGATAAACATCCGAAATTCAGGGTCTCGCCAATATACTGTCAGGCTACGTCCCGTTAATACTGCGAAGTGCAAACCAAAGTTACACCCAGAAATCAGCAGAAAAATCGCAATAATGGTATTTATCGCGGGGCTATTGAAATAACCAATGCTCGCGTCATGTGTAGAAAATCCACCAATCGCGATAGTTGAAAAACTGTGAGAAATGGCGTCAAAAACTGACATCCCCGCAGTCCATAATGCTAAAGCGCAGGCAATTGTTAGTAACACATAAATCAACCATAAAGTTTTTGCCGTTTCAGCAATTCGCGGGCGCATTTTATTATCTTTCAAGGGGCCTGGCATTTCAGCCCGATAGAGTTGCATTCCCCCAACTCCAAGGAGAGGCAATATTGCAACAGCCAGCACAATAATCCCCATACCACCTAACCATTGCAGCATCTGCCGATAGAAAAGAATCGCTTTAGGCAAGGAATCAAGCCCAATCAGTGTCGTAGCACCTGTTGTTGTTAAACCGGAGAAAGATTCAAAAAATGCATCTGTAATAGAAAGATTTGGCTGTTCAGCAAAGATGAAAGGTAAAGCCCCAACGCTACCAAGTACTATCCAAAATAAAGCAACGATAAGAAACCCTTCCCGAGGCTTTAATTCATGTTTTTGCTCCCGATTTGGTATCCAAAGCATTAAACCGATCATTAAGGCAAAAATAAATGTCTGACTAAATGCACGCCCAGCGCCATCACGATAGATAAGTGCTACCAATCCTGGAATTATCATGGTGACAGAGAAAAGAATGACAAGCAGCCCAACAATACGGGTTATGGCACGAAAATGCATTTAGCTGGTTCCTTAGAAATCCAGTTACAGAGAATATTTACAGATCAGGTGTTAAATGCAGTACACCACGACTTAGATCACGTAATTTATCACCGACTTCCCCCACTAAGGTAGTTGGAAGTGAAATCCGCAAAGTAACATTCTCTGCATACTCACTGGAAATAATTTGCCCTGATGATTTCTGTAATAACTGTTCAATCATAGAGATATGGGCATATTCACACTGCAAGGAACAGAGTTTCTGTGGAACCTTATATTTCGTTTCCAGCAACTTCAGCGCCTGTTGGACACCACTTCCATATGCCCTTACTAACCCACCGGTACCTAATTTTATTCCACCAAAATAACGGACAACAACCGCGGTTATTTCACCAATATTATTTCCCATAAGCTGGGATAACATCGGCTTACCTGCGGTCCCAGAAGGCTCACCATCATCTGAAAAACCCAATTGTTGTGAATCATCCGGCGCACCAGCAACAAATGCCCAGCAGTGATGGCGGGCATCAGGGTACTGAGCTTTGACTTGCTGGATAAACTCCTTGGCCTCATCCACCCCGCAAGTATGCTCCAGCAAGGTAATAAAGCGACTTTTTTTAATCTCTTCAGTAAAACTCACTGAAGCTGCTGGTATCAAATAAGGCTTCATTATGGCAATTGAAGATCCCTGGTCATGTTTTCCACTTTATTTTCATGGATCACAATGTTGTCTTCGATACGAATACCACCGAAAGGTTTAAACATCCCGATTTTATTCCAGTCAAAATGTTTGCTGAATTCACTTTCACGCCAAGGTGCAAGCAGAGATTCGATGAAATAAAGACCTGGCTCAATAGTCAGGACCATACGAGGCTCCAGAATACGGGTACAACGCAGATAAGGATACCTATCGGGAGCTGCTAAATGTGTACCTGTATCATCCTGCATAAACCCTGCCGCATCATGGACCTGTAATCCAAGAGGATGACCAAGGCCATGTGGAAAGAATGGCGTTGTCAGCCCTTTTTCAACCATGACTTCTTCACTGACATCTTTCACGATACCATGTTTTTTCAATAACTTAGCAATCCGATGATGCATCTGAATATGATATTCGGTATAGCGAACGCCTGCTTTAATTGTACTGATTAGTGCTTTTTGTTCAGCATTCATATCTTTAATTAAAGAAGAAAATTCGTTATTGCTTTTTGCTGAATAAGTACGGGTGATATCTGCTGCATAACCATTATATTCAGCACCGGCATCAATCAGGAAACTACGTATCTCTGAAGGAGTATTGTGCTGCAATACAGTGTAATGCAAAACAGCAGCATTCTCATTCATAGCAATAATATTGTCATAAGGTACATCTGTATCACGATGACCTGTTGCCATAAGATAAGAGATATTAATATCAAATTCACTCATTCCAGCCTGAAATGCTTCATAAGCTGCCAAATGTCCTACAACAGCCGTTTTTTGTGCTTCACGCATACAGGCTAGTTCATAATCTGTTTTGTATGAACGATAGAAATGCAAATAATCAAGGACAGACTTTGGATTAATATTGTGTTCAGAGAAACCAATCTCTTTTGCTCTTTGTGGTGAACAACCAATGTAAGCAACATTCTGTTTCACATAAGTGCTTAACACTGAATTGATATCTCCAGCATTTGCCAGATGAATCATTTCAACTTCTTTAGTCCAGTAACTAGTCGGCAGCGGTTCTACACTATGCCAATAATCTACCGGTGAGTAAAACCATAATTTAGGCTTATTAATACCATCTACCCACAACCAGCAATTAGGCACTTTAGTTACTGGTACCCAAGCTTTGAAGTGAGTGTTAACTTTGAAGGGGTAGTCTCTATCATCAAGAAAAATACGCTGTAACTCACCGGAGTGAATCAGCAAAGCATCAAATTGATTACGGGCCAATGCTTCACAGGTACGTTGCTGCAATGTAGAGATATGTTCGCGGTACAGAGATGCCAACTTTTCCATTTCAATTGACCTTTTTTATTCTATGGCTAAACCATTAGCTTATCACAGCCATTGATATTTGCAGGTATCACGCAAAACCCTCTCAATTTATCGGCTCCCGCTAACACCTTATTTATCAAAATATAAAAACAATTATTGTCAATGAGATACAAATCTCACTTGTGATCACCCTTGCAAAAAACTAATCACTCATTTGCATTTACTTAACATAATAACCACAATCAAACCCATCTGGTCATACCAGATGGTATGCGCTCATTTAGGAGAACGACATGCTCTATCAAAGTGAAACAATTCAAGTAAGCTGGCTGAAAGATGGCATTGCTGAACTGGTTTTCAATGCCCCAGCCGCGATTAATAAACTAGATACCAAAACCGTTGCATCTCTCGATAAGGCTGTTGCCAGCCTGGAGCAACAAACTGGACTGAAAGGCGTTTTATTACGTTCTGAAAAAGCTGCATTTATTGTTGGTGCAGATATTACTGAATTTCTCTCTTTATTCGATTCACCTGTAGAAAAACTGCAAGAATGGCTTAACTTTTCAAATAGCATTTTAAACCGGATAGAAGATTTACCTGTGCCAACCATTTCGGCAATAAACGGTTATGCTCTTGGTGGTGGTTGTGAATGTGTTCTATCTACAGATTTCCGTATAGCCTCCCCGGATGTACGCATTGGGCTGCCAGAAACCAAACTTGGTATTATGCCTGGTTTTGGTGGCTCTGTTCGCCTTCCACGCTTGATCGGGACTGATAATGCACTGGATATCATTGCTGCCGGCAAAGACATTGGTGCAGAAGAAGCATTGAAAAACGGTTTGATTGATGCTGTTGTTCCCAAAGAAAAACTGGTTGATTCCGCAGTATCAATGCTGGAACAAGCAATTGCAGGAAACCTTAACTGGAAAGCCGCACGCCAGCCGAAATTAGAACCTTTGAAACTCAATGAAATTGAACGAGGCATGAGTTTTAGTGTGGCAAAAGGTATGGTAATGAAAGTCGCCGGCCCTCATTATCCAGCTCCTATCACCGCAGTTAAATCCATAGAAAAAGCCGCTATACTTGGTCGCGATGAAGCATTGAAACAAGAAACCGCCAGTTTCATTCCTCTAGCACAGACAAGTGTTGCCCGTGCCTTAGTAGGTATTTTTCTTAATGACCAGTATGTAAAAGGGCTGGCAAAAAAACATCTGAAAGAAGTCACAACACCTGAGTATGCCGCAGTTCTAGGTGCAGGAATTATGGGAGGTGGTATAGCCTATCAATCTGCCCGCAAAGGGATTCCTGTCATGATGAAAGACATCAGCCAGCAAGCCCTTGAATTAGGTATGAATGAAGCTGCGAAACTTCTAAACAAACAGTTTGAACGCGGCCGACTGGATGCCATAAAAATGGCAAGAACCCTCTCTTCTATTCAACCGACTTTAAATTATGCCGGTATCGAACAGGCTCAAATCGTGGTTGAAGCTGTAGTAGAGAATCCAAAAATTAAAGCGGCCGTACTATCAGAAACTGAAACTCTGGTTAATGAAGATTGCGTCCTAGCCTCCAATACATCAACAATTCCGATTTCAGAGTTAGCTAAGTCCCTAAAACGCCCAGAAAACTTCTGTGGTATGCATTTCTTCAACCCGGTACATCGCATGCCGTTAGTTGAAGTCATTCGCGGTGAAAAAACGTCTGAAAAGACAATTTCAACCGTAGTCGCCTATGCCAGCAAAATGGGTAAAACTCCGATCGTCGTTAACGACTGTCCAGGGTTCTTTGTAAACCGAGTTCTGCTTCCTTATCTCCTTGGCTTCGGTCTGCTATTGCGTGATGGTGGTGATTTCCGTCAAATAGACAAAATCATGGAGAAAGAATTTGGTTGGCCAATGGGTCCTGCCTACCTTGTTGATGTTATTGGTCTTGATACTGCACATCATGCTCAATCAGTCATGGCCCAAGGGTTCCCAGATCGTATGAAGCGTGATTATAAAGATGCCATTGATGTTTTATATGATAATCAACGTTACGGGCAGAAAAACGGCCTTGGTTTCTACAAGTACACTCAAGATAAGAAAGGTAAGCCTAAAAAAGAGCAAGACGAGCAAGCAGACCAACTGCTGGCAACTATCTGTCAACAAAAGAGTAATTTCTCCGGTGAAGAGATCATTGCTCGTACTATGATCCCGATGATCAACGAAGTTGTCCGTTGTCTGGAAGAAGGTGTCATTGCCAGCCCGGCAGAAGCAGATATGGCTCTGGTTTATGGCCTCGGTTTCCCTCCATTCCACGGTGGTGTTTTCCGTTATCTGGAAACAATGGGAACAGCAGCTTACGTAAAAATGGCTGAAAATTATGCTCACCTCGGTGCTCTTTATCAGGTACCACCTGGTCTGAAAGCCAAAGCTGAACGTAATGAAAGTTACTACCCTACAGCAGCAACGATTGCTGTCAGCACCGGAAAAACAGCGTGAGGTCTGGAAACATGGAAAATGTAGTCATTATTGATGGCATCCGCACCCCAATGGGGCGCTCAAAAGGTGGTGCATTCCGTCAGGTCCGGGCTGAAGATCTCTCCGCTCACCTGATGAAAGAGCTATTTAAACGTAATCCGGCAATACAGCAACATGAAATCGATGACATTTACTGGGGCTGTGTACAGCAAACTCTAGAGCAAGGTTTCAACATTGCCCGTAATGCAGCTTTACTGGCGGATATCCCTCACTCTGTACCAGCCGTGACTGTTAACCGGCTATGCGGTTCATCAATGCAAGCGCTGCATGATGGCGCTCGTATGATCATGACCGGAGAAGCTAATGTCACACTGATTGGTGGTGTAGAGCACATGGGCCACGTTCCAATGACTCATGGAGTGGATTTCCATCCTAAAATGAGTCTGAGCGTTGCCAAAGCCGCAGGAGTCATGGGCTTAACCGCTGAAATGTTGGCAAAGATTCACCATATCAGCCGTGAAATGCAAGATGAATTTGCGCTTCGCTCGCACCAACGTGCAACGCAGGCGACGCAATCAGGCGCATTCTCCAATGAGATATCAGCAATTTATGGCCACGATGCCGATGGCATATTGAAACTGTTTGATTACGATGAAGTGATCCGCCCAGATGCTAATCTGAAAGATCTAGCCGCACTGCGTCCTGTATTCGATCCAGTAACAGGCTCAGTCACAGCAGGCAGCTCTTCTGCTTTATCCGATGGTGCGTCTGCAATGTTGATAACCAGTGAAAGTTATGCCAAGAATCTGGGGCTGAAACCTCGTGCCCGTATCCGTTCTATGGCCGCTGTTGGTTGCGATCCTTCCATTATGGGATATGGTCCAGTCCCTGCTACACAAATGGCGCTCAAGAAAGCAGGTTTAGAATTGGGTGATATTGGCGTGATTGAACTAAACGAAGCATTTGCTGCTCAGTCACTTGCCTGCCTGAAAGGTCTGAATCTGCTGGATAGTATGGATGACAAAGTTAACCTGAATGGTGGCGCAATTGCTCTCGGTCATCCTCTAGGCTGTTCAGGTGCTCGTATAACAACAACATTGTTGAACTTAATGGAACGCCGTGATGTTCAGTTTGGCCTGGCAACCATGTGTATCGGTTTAGGTCAAGGTATCGCCACCATTATAGAAAGAATGGATTAAGAACTTATTTGTAAGAATTATTATAACTGAGTCGTTGTTGCCGTAATTCCCGCCTGTCAGGGGCGGGTTTTTTTATTATTTTAAATGAATTCGAAAGCATCACCATACATGTTGTCAGCAGAAGCATCACGCTCACCACAAAAACGCTCACGAGCAATTTTTGCCATTTCAAATCGCCCTGCAATGTAGATATCATAATTGACCAAACTACCAAAATCCTCTAATACTGCTTTAAGCACTGTTCCTGTACGTCCACACCAACCATTCTCTGACTGTTCAACAACCGGAACAACCTTCAAATTAGGATAGCGCTCTGTAAGTAACTGTAATTCAGCAAGGTCATATAAATGTTGTAATTCTCTGCCTCCCCAATACATAGAGATCTGACGCTCAGGTTGTTCTTCCAACGCTGTCAATAATATTGAACGGGTGTAAGAAAACCCCGTACCGCCGGCAATTAATAACAATGGATTAGCGCTGCTTTGACGGAACCAAGCTTTACCATGAGGGATATCAATATTGATCACTTTCTGATCCAAAATTCTATCCATCACAGCCATTGCATACAAATTCAGTTCAGAAGCACCAATATGTAATTCAATAAATTCCTTTTCTGAAGGCGTTGATGCCATTGAAAACGGACGTTTATCTCTCTCATCCATTACCACCATCAGATACTGACCGGCGCGGAATGAGAACGGAGAATCGGGAAGTAACCGTACCCGATAAACCGTATCAGTAATAGCCTCTACAGAGGTTACTTTGCAGCTCAGTGTTGTCATGCGTTCCCTCTTATGGTCCTAAAATATCTAATTCATCCCAGATTTTGTCGACGCGGGTACGCACTTCTTCACTCATCACAATAGGACGTCCCCATTCCCTCTGCGTCTCTCCCGGCCACTTATTCGTTGCATCCATTCCCATTTTCGAACCTAATCCTGAAACTGGCGATGCAAAATCGAGATAATCTATCGGAGTATTCTCCATTAATACTGTATCTCTTGCCGGGTCCATTCGCGTAGTGATTGCCCAAATGACATCGCTCCAGTCTCTGGCATTGATATCATCATCACAAACAATAACAAACTTTGTATACATAAATTGCCGTAGATATGACCAAACCCCCATCATGACCCGCTTGGCATGACCCGGATATTGTTTCTTCATAGTCACGACGGCAAGACGATAGGAACACCCTTCAGGAGGCAGATAAAAATCGACAATTTCAGGAAACTGTTTTTGTAAAATCGGTACCAGCACCTCATTCAATGCAACCCCCAACACAGCAGGTTCATCCGGCGGGCGGCCAGTATAAGTCGAATGATAAATAGCATCATGCCGCTGAGTAATATGTGTCACAGTGAACACCGGGAACATATCAACTTCATTATAATAGCCCGTATGATCGCCATATGGCCCTTCTGGAGCTAACTCGCCAGGCTCAATATACCCCTCCAAGACGATCTCAGCACTTGCTGGCACCTCCAAGTTACTTGAAAGACACTTCACAACTTCTGTTTTATATCCTCTTAATAACCCGGCAAATGCATATTCCGACAATGTGTCAGGAACCGGCGTCACAGCCCCCAATATTGTCGCTGGATCCGCACCCAAGGCAACAGCCACCGGGAAACGTTCTCCTGGATGTGCCTGACACCATTCCTGAAAATCAAGCGCACCACCACGATGAGATAACCAGCGCATAATGAGTTTATTTTTACCTAATATTTGCTGGCGATAGATACCAAGATTCTGCCGCTCTTTATTCGGACCACGAGTTACTGTCAGCCCCCAAGTAATCAATGGCGCAGCATCCTCCGGCCAACAATGCATGATCGGAATACGGGTTAAATCTACATCGTCACCAACCGAAACATGTTCCTGACAAGGCGCAGTATTAAGCCGTTTAGTTGGCATATTAAGGACTTGCTTAAATTTCGGTAGCTTATCCAGTAAATCACGAAAACCTTTCGGAGGATCGGGTTCTTTCAAAAAAGCTAGCAGCTTACCTACATCATGCAAAGCTTTAACATCTTTTTGCCCCATCCCCATAGCAACACGCTCAGCAGTGCCGAACAAATTACACAATACAGGCATCGAATAACCTTTGGGATTTTCAAACAACAAGGCAGGTCCACCAACGCGAAGAGTACGATCTGCAATCTCAGTCATCTCTAAATAAGGATCAACTTCAAAACTGATGCGTTTCAACTCACCTTTATGTTCCAATAAGGTTAGAAAATCTCTTAAGTCACGGTATTTCATACTATTCATTTATGCCGGTTTTTAAGGGGGAAAACATTATAAGCCATCCCACTCAGCTTTTTTCTGTTTTTTTCGGAAGACTACAAAGTAAACCAATAAGTTACTAAAAAGCAACGAGGTTAATTCAACCTTGCGACCTTAAGGTCAAATACAACGAAATAGAGCCTAATGAGTTAATATTTGAGCATCAAATTACTCAGTAAGATGTTTAGTTGGCTGCACTCACCCCGGTAACATAGTTCGCTATGCTCCCGGGGATTCGCTCCCTTGCCGTCGCGATGCATCTTGAAATCCATTGGGTATATCACTACCTCCTTTCCGGGTTCACTGCACAAGATACCAATCGATCACCACAGATTTCCCATATGACGGCTCAATGACTATCAAATTTTGCAATTACTCAACAGAAATACTGATATTTTTCTTTTTATTAATATTTCCAGAACAAATAACAACCAATTTTATATTAATTACTTTATCCGTCACTTACCAAAATATTACTCATCACTTTTTTACTGAAAAACATAGACTCCACTCATAACAATAAATATGCATCATTAAACAATTATCACTAAGATAATGCCTGTAATGCCCTTTTCTATTTTGCTATGCTTAATAGTCATTGGATAAAGGTTAATTAAAGATGGAAAACTGGTACCTCATTTACTGTAAACGTGGGCAAATTTCACGAGCAATAGAAAATCTGGAACGACAGGATGTTGCTTGCCTTACTCCTACCGCGAGAATTGAAAAAATAACCCGTGGTAAACGTACGGTGAATATAGAACCACTTTTTCCTAATTATCTATTTGTTCAGTTTGATCCTGAAATTATTCATACTACAACTATCAATTCAACACGCGGTGTTAGCCACTTTGTCCGTTTTGGCGTGCACCCTGCTATCGTACCGGAAACGCTGATTAAAGAGATCGTATCAGCAACTGAGCAAGAATATGTATCACCCGATACACCTGTGGCTGGCGATACCGTATTAATCACCGAGGGTATTTTTGAAGGATTGCAAGCTATCTACAATGAGCCAGATGGAGAAACCCGTTCTATTCTGTTACTTAATATTCTGAATAAACAATTACCTAAGGCACTTGATAATAAGCAGTTCGTGAAACTTTAACCAGACAAAAAACGGGCAGAATTTACATTCGCCCGTTTTTAATCAAATATTAACGCTTCTGTTCATATAACTGTTGAGCAACCTGTTTCGCAAAATAGGTCAGTACACCATCTGCTCCTGCGCGCTTAAAGCACAACAGAGACTCTATAATTACCTGTTCCTGCAACCAACCATTCTGAATAGCAGCCATGTGCATGGCATATTCGCCAGATACTTGATAAGCAAAGGTTGGTACACCGAATGTGTCTTTTACCCTGCGGATAACATCCAGATAGGGCATACCTGGTTTTACCATTACAGTGTCAGCGCCTTCCTGCAAATCCTGTGCAATCTCCTGTAATGCTTCATCACTATTCGCAGGGTCCATCTGATAGGTTTTTTTATTACCCCCTTTCAGATTACGATTTGAACCGATTGCGTCACGGAATGGGCCGTAATAATCAGAAGCATACTTAGCGGAGTAAGCCATAATTTGAGTATTTACATATCCTTCCGCTTCAAACAATTCACGGATTGCTCCAATACGCCCATCCATCATGTCGCTCGGCGCTACAATCTCAGCACCAGCTTCTGCATGTGACAATGCCTGTTTAACCAAGATCTCTTTGGTGACATCATTCATTACATAGCCATCCTGGTCGATGATCCCATCCTGACCATGTGTAGTGAATGGATCTAATGCCACATCAGTTAGCAACCCTAGTTCAGGAACAGCATCTTTCAACGCACGAACCGTACGCTGAATCAACCCATCAGGGTTATAAGCTTCTTCCGCACCCAGAGATTTTTTATCTGCTTCAATAACGGGGAACAGAGACAATACAGGAATCCCCAACCGAGCAATCTCTTCAGCTTCTTTTAGCAAAAGATCCATCGTCAGACGATACACCCCTGGCATAGAGGGCACTTCTTGGCGATGATTAGTACCTTCCATCACAAATACAGGATAGATTAAATCATTAACAGTTAATTGGTTTTCAGCAACCAGACGGCGGGAAAAATCATGACAGCGCAACCGGCGCATACGTCGACCAGGGAAAGTTCCTGGAAATGCATAGCTCATATAGCTCTCCTAACTCAAACCCAGCGCGAGTGCGCTGGGTTAATTAATATGCTATCGCTTCGTGCTAATTATCTTAGCACTACAGAACAACATGTTAAGATTACTATTATCACTTTTCCGTATTCACTTCCGCCGCTTCCTGCTCATCGTCCTCTGAACGCTCCCCCAATTTCCGCTGTCCGGTATAAAAACGGGAGAGCAAAATCCCCAGTTCAAACAGCAGATACATAGGAATAGCCAACAAGGTTTGCGAGAAAACATCCGGCGGCGTTAACAACATGCCAACAACAAAAGCACCGACCAAAATATACGGACGCTTTTTCTTCAAGGACTCAGGGGTAACTACCCCACTCCAGCATAATAAAATAATGGCAACGGGTACTTCAAAAGAGACGCCAAAGGCCATAAACAAAGCCATAACAAAGCTTAAGTAATTGCTGATATCCGTTGCAATCAGCACCCCTTCAGGCGCCGTTTTAGCAAAGAATCCAAAAGCAATCGGAAATACGACAAAATAAGCAAATGCCATCCCCAAATAAAACAACAGGCTACTGGAAACCAGCAGGGGGATCATCAAGCGGCGTTCATGCTTATATAACGCGGGTGCAATAAATGCCCATACTTGATAAAGAACCATAGGCGCAGATACGAATATCGACACCATAATGGTCAGTTTTATTGGCGTAAAAAAGGGAGAAGCGACATCTGTCGCTATCATACTGGCGCCTTGAGGCAATTGCTTAATCAAAGGCGCAGAAATCATTTGATAGATGTCGTTAGAAAAATAAACCAATGCTAAAAAAACCACTAATACAGTAAGTAAACTGTTTAGAATTCGCTTACGCAGTTCAATAAGGTGACTGATAAGTGGTTGGGTATCATCAACAGCCATGTTTTAGTGTTCACCATTAACTTAATCAGAAGTTTTTTTCTGCGTTGCAGAAGCCGTTTGATCATTCACTGGAGCAGAAGGCTGAGATGAAGCCTCAACCTGAGACGCTGCCGGCTTTTGTGCCGCCTCATTTACTTCTGATGCTTTCATACTCTCTGCATCAGGTTCATTTTGGTATGCTTTTTTCAAAGACTCAGCAGCTTCTTTTAGCTCATCCATCGAAGCTTTTAGTTCTGGGGATAAATTCTGCAACCCCGCTTCTTCTTGAACTTTTTTCAGGCTTTCCTGGAGCTCCTGCAATTTCAGTTCTTGTGCCAGTTCATTTTGGACGTTAGCAGCTAAAGAGCGCAGCGCCCTAATCCAACCAGCAACTGTTTTTACTGCCACCGGTAGCCGTTCTGGCCCCAAAACCACCAAGCCAATAACCATAACCAGCAGCAGCTCACTAAAACCAATGTCAAACACGGTTTATACCTGCTCTTTGTTTTTGCTCTCAGATGTTGCAGACTGAGCTACGGATTGTTTTTCAGTAATGTTTTTAGTCTCAAAATCGGCATCATTACTGGTTTTTTGAGCCTGTTGAGGTTGATTATCATCCCCTATCGCTTTTTTAAAACCTTTAATAGATGCCCCAAGATCAGAACCCAAAGTACGGAGTTTATTCGTGCCGAACAACAGCACCACAATGACTGCAATAATGAGTAACTGCCAAATGCTTATACCGCCCATTCTGATTTACCTCTATTCAACAGGGATTATTTTAATAGCTCATTATACATACGACGAACTATAACCGGCCTTCAAAAAAAATCTGTCCTAAGACAAATTTTACTCAACTTTACTCAGACGACACCAGCCAAACAACCATGAAACGGTACCTGCGCCTATAAACAACCAAGGAATATTTGCTAAACCAGACAATAAAAACAGACTGCCACAAAAAAACAGTGTCGCACCAACACCAAGCAAATACTGAGACTGTCGCTGTTTTATCTGCTGCCCTTTCAAATGACCTGATAACTTCTCAATAGTCACCTGCAAATGTTTATGCTGCTGAAGACTGTCATACACTAATTCAGGTAGTTCTGGCAACTTTTCTGCCCAATAAGGCGCCCTTTCTTTCAATGCTCGGATAACAGCAGGCAATCCAACCTGGCTATGTAACCACTCCTCCAGGAATGGTTTTGCTGTTTTCCACAAATCAAGCTGTGGATAGAGTTGCCGTCCTAGTCCTTCTACATACAAAAGCGTCTTCTGTAGAAGCACTAACTGAGGCTGCACTGCCATATTAAAACGACGTGCAGTATTAAATAGATTCAGAAGTACATGACCAAATGAAATTTCAGCAAGCGGCTTCTCAAATATTGGCTCACAAACCGTACGGATTGCAAATTCAAAATCTTCAACATTGGTATCACTAGGAACCCAACCTGAATCCACATGAAGTTCAGCAACTTTCCGGTAATCACGATTAAAGAAAGCAATAAAATTCTCAGCCAAATAACGTTTATCATCTTTATTAAGAGAACCAACAATACCGTAATCAATACCAATATAAAACGGATCTTCAGGATGTTCATAGCTGACAAAAATATTTCCCGGATGCATATCCGCATGGAAGAAGCTATCGCGAAAAACCTGTGTAAAAAAGACCTGCACTCCCCGTTCAGCCAGCAATTTCATATTGGTATTCTGCGCTTCTAATGCTTCAATATCAGAAACAGGAATACCATAAACCCGCTCCATCACCAGAACATTTTCACGACAATAATCAGAATAAATTTCCGGTACATAAAGCGTTGAACTATTTTCGAAATTACGGCGGAGTTGAATTGCATTCGCCGCTTCACGCAACAAATTCAGTTCATCAATTAACGTCTTCTCGTATTCCCGCACAACTTCACGAGGACGTAAACGGCGTCCATCGGGCAACAACATCGGTACCCAATTAGCCAGACGGTACATTAATCGGATATCCGCTTTGATAATCGGCAGAATATCAGGACGAATGACTTTGATAACAATTTCCTGTCCATTCTCTTTTAACCGAGCAGTATGGACCTGAGCAATTGAAGCAGAGGCCAGAGCAATAGGTTCAAAATCATCAAACCAAGTTTCTAGTGGCCCTCCTAAAGCAGTTTCAATATATTGACGCGCCAAAGCACCATCAAAAGAGGCAACTCGGTCTTGCAACAATGCCAATTGATCCGCTATCGCGGGAGGAAACAGATCACGCCGCGTTGAAAGCATTTGTCCAAATTTAATCCAAACAGGCCCTAATTCCTGTAAGGCAAGTCGCAGTCTCTCTCCAAGTGATTTATCTTTATGTCTATTCGGTATCCAGAACAATAAATAACGACCAAAACGAAGAGGCCAGGTTAAGCGAATCCGAGGAATGAGTTCATCCAATCCGTAAGAAAGAAAAACCCGAATGATCAAATAAAGGCGCCTTAATTCACCTGGAGTCATATTTTCCCTCTAACACTGCCAATCGTTGCTCTATTTTCTCGATATCTTTGGCCAACATGCTAACTTCTTCACTGAAATAAGCCACTTCAAGCTGATTTGGGGCCAGTTTCCATTCTTCTGTTAACGCTTCCGCCAGATAATTTTTCTGGCATGCCATTGAACTGGAAACAAACTGAAATCCTTTTTTAAGGACTTGATTAATACTTTCGGCAGCGATATCCCCGAAATAAGGAGAAAGATAATGGGCCAAATCCCATTCAACCATATCTAACAAAGCAGACCATTGCTGAACAACCTGCATATCCCCTTCAATAACCATTTCACCGCTATTAAGCAACTTGGAAATTTGTTGGCGATCCCGTAGCTTAAGCAAAGCAGAAAAGTGAGTTTTAACCGTACAATCGGCAGATTCGCCCCATTGGCTTAATACATCCACCTGTTTCTCACTAAACACCAATGTAAGTGGTGTATTCATTTCTTTTAATTCGATCGACAAAACTTTGTCTACCAGCCGCATACGGGCTGGCCTTAACACCGGTTCACGGTACAACAGGTAATTCAATGATGTTTCCATCACTGCGGTTAAAACCGGCGTAAGTGTGGAATTAATAGCTGTACTCAGTGATGGTCTTTCCATCTCAGAATTTAAAACCTCTGTGTAGTGCAACAATGCCGCCAGTCATATTGGTATAAGTCACCTGCTCAAAACCAGCCTCTTCCATCATCGTCTTAAGCGTTTCCTGATCAGGATGCATACGGATGGATTCCGCCAGATAACGATAACTATCAGCATCCTGCACAAAAACCTGACCAATTTTTGGTAGTACATGGAAAGAATAAGCATCATACGCTTTGCTTAACGGTGTGAACAAAGGTTTAGAAAACTCAAGTACCAATAAACGTCCACCCGGCTTCAACACCCGAAACATAGAACGCAGGGCTTTTTCTTTTTCGGTAACATTGCGCAGACCAAAAGAGATAGTGATGCAATTAAAATAGTTATCAGGGAAAGGCAACGCTTCCGCATTGGCTTGCACATAGCTGACATTACCAACAATACCAGCATCACGTAATTTCTCACGCCCAACCTTCAGCATAGATTCATTGATATCAGCAAGAACAACTTCACCTTTCTCACCAACTATACGAGAAAATTTGGCGGTCAGATCTCCGGTACCACCAGCTAAATCAAGTATCCTATGACCTCGGCGCACACCACTGGCATCAATAGCCACACGCTTCCAAATACGATGGATGCCAAACGACATTAAATCATTCATTAAATCGTATTTTGTCGCAACAGAATGAAACACATCAGCCACCATGCCTGCTTTTTCATCCTTTGCTACAGTACGGAAACCAAAATGTGTGGTTTGTTTCGTTTGGTCTACCATGTTATTTGCCCATTTTTTATTCAAAGCGTTATAAAAGTGTATCAGCCTTTCAGATAAAACCCTATCCTGGTATTAATCATTAGCACAGAATGGTTGGCTGGCCTTATCAACCAGTTCGGGATCAATCGGACGTTTCACCTCAACACCTAAATTACGAAAACTCTCTGCCTGACTTATCAGGTTGCCGCGTCCCTCAGTCAATTTTTTCATTGCCTGTCGGTAATTAAGTTGAGCCTTATCCAAGCTTTGCCCTAAACCTTGCATATCCTCGACAAACAAGCGCATTTTATCGTACATACGGGCGGCCTTATCGGCGATTAAACGCGCATTCTGGCTTTGATACTCATAGCGCCACAAGTTATTAATAGTACGTACAGCAACTAACAATGTTGATGGACTAACCAGCATAATATTGTGTTTAAGTGCTTCATCAAGCAGCTCAGGCGCCTTGTTCAGCGCAACCAGATAAGCGGCTTCAACCGGAATAAACATCAATACATAGTCCAACGATTTCAGCCCAGGCAACTGTTGGTAATCTTTGCGGCTCAAACCACGAATATGGCCTTTAATTGAATCGATATGTTCTTGAAGGGCTAATTCCTGCTGACGCCGCTCGCCACTGTTAAAATAACGCTCATAAGCGACCAGCGACATTTTGGCATCAATGACCACATCCTTCCCTTGCGGTAAATGAACAATAACATCGGGTTGGAAACGGCGGTTTCCCTCTACCTTGATACTTACCTGAGTACAAAACTCATGCCCTTCTCGTAAACCAGAAGCTTCCAGAATACGGGATAACACAACTTCTCCCCAATCTCCCTGAATTTTATTATTACCTTTAAGGGCATTTGTCAGATTGATAGCTTCCTGCGCCATCTGGGCATTCAGTTGCTGTAAGTTACGGATTTCATGTGCAAGTGTATGACGTTCACGGGCTTCCTGACCAAAACTCTCCTGTACCTGCCGATAAAGGCCATCAAGCTGTTCGCGAAATGGCGCTAAAAGCGTATTGAGACTCTGCTGATTTTGTTCATCAGTACGACGACCCGTTTGCTCAAAAATACGATTAGCCAAATTCTCAAATTGAGTATTCAAACGCAGTTCACTGTTGATCAGCAACCGCTGTTTCTCTTCAGCCGCGAGGCGACTCTCTTCCAGACGAGTCGTCACTTCCCGCAGTTCAGATTCTTGCACGCTATTGATTTCTCTCTGAGCCCGCAATTCCTGGTTCAATTGTTCGCATTCAACCCGCCAATAAGCGGATTGTTCAAGTTTCTCATTGGCAACGGCAAGCTGGCTGTCCAATTTCCGTAATTCCAACTCTTGCTGTTGAATACGTTGATGAACGGAGAACCAAACGAGAATACCACCGCCCAACAGGCCGCCAAGTGTACCTATCAACGTATATAACAACTGGATACCCACCGGTACTTCCTCTATCTAATGCTTAGACCAGATAAACTAAATTGCCACTGTATAGATGTCCAGAATGATTTATACAGATAGTTCAGTCTGCGAAGCCGCTCCCAATTAACTCACCCATTTCACTAACCATTGCAAACCAAACGCGCCTGGCGCTAATACACCAAAAGACCAGATAAGTGCGGAACAGATATTCGCTATCTGGAAATAACGCAATGGCATGGCACAAATACCCGCGACTAACGGCACAATTGCCCGGAATGGCCCAAAGAATCGACCAAAGAAAATGCTCCAAATCCCCCAACGTTCAAAGAAATGGTGTACTCGCGTCAGTAATTGCGGTTTACGGGAAATAGGCCAAATTTTACCAACATCACCTTTAAAATGGGCGCCTACAATATAAGATACCCAATCGCCCAAAAAAGCCCCTACTGCGGCTGCCAACCAAATTGGCCAGAAATTAAGGCCGCTTTCACCTATTAATGCCCCCAATCCAAGCAATATGATTGTTGCAGGTAATAACAAGGAGAAAAAAGCCAGAGATTCACCAAAAGCGAGCAAAAAAACAATCGGCATGATCCAGGTATCATGAGCTTTAACAAAAGCGATTACCAGATCAACTATTTCATGAAGACTCAAATTCATATTCCTATATTGATTAACATACCCTATGGATTTCAAGATGCATCGCGACAGCAAGGGAAAGAATCCCCGGGAGCATAGCGAACTATGTGACTGGGGTGAGCGAGTACAGCCAACAAAGAGGCAACTTGAAAGATAACGGGTAATACCACATTCAATTTAACCACCGCTGCATTAACCAGAATTAAACCAACTTTTTATTCAAGGAAATAACCTTGTAATTTCTTACGAGCAGTAAAATCAAGGCCAAGATCTTTCTCCAGCCATATATCTACACTGCCATAATATTGATTAATACTGTTTAATGCCGTCATTAAAAACTCTTCTCTCACTGAATAAACATAAGCGAATTTATCAACCACATCATCACTCATGGTTTTCGCATGCTCATTTAACAAATATTCACGGTAAGGAGCCAGAGTAGAGTGAGTTACTAAATAATCGTCCATTACCGTATCCAAATCAGCCCCCAAAGCAAATAATACCAGAGCAGAACCTACACCGGTTCTGTCTTTACCGACCGCGCAATGCTGGACTATCCCACCTTTTTCCGGTTGTTGCAGTAATTTAACTAATGTCTTATAAGCTGAATTTTTCAGAGGCAGTAATTCATAAAGACGAAACATAAATGCCTGCGGATCAAATTGTTCTAACATCTCTGACGCCAATTTTTCCAAATTCGCATTCACTTCATCAGATAATGGATTGGCCGGAGCATGATGATAATTAGCGCCATTCCATACCAAATCGGGCTTATCCGCTATTTCACTGATATCACGATAATCTATGATTTGAAAGAGATTTTTATTTGCCAAGAAAGACTGATCTTTTTCTGTTAAGCGATCTAGGGAACCAGAACGGAAAAGTAAACCTGATTTGATTTTTCCACCACTCGCGACTTTTTTACCGCCTAAATCACGAAAATTAATCCCTCCATTGAGAGGAAGCACTGATGGATGCAATAAAGAAGTTGTGATCATGATGACTCTTAATCAATTGTTAGGTGTTAAGACATTAACAGATTTCTCTTTAAAATAAGAGTGAGCCGGAATACTCCGGCCCAAAAAGTATGATTTATAACAAACGGCGAGCCGCTTCTACTACAATCCCCAATGCATTACTTTCTGTTTTCTCAAGTAATTCAACATTAGGAATCTCCTGCTGAGTACGGTTAACAATAACACCGGCAACCATACCCGCTCGCAGTCCTTGGCTTGCACACATTGTTAATAAAGTCGCCGATTCCATTTCATAATTCATGACCCCCATCGCCTGCCATTCAGCCATTGAACCCTTGAAACGGCTCACAACACGGCCAGAATAGGTATCGTAACGCTCCTGACCGGGATAAAAAGTATCGGAAGAGGCTGTTACCCCTACATGTACCGTTGCACCTAAATCTTTTGCTGCTTGGTACAAAGCAGTCGTACATTCAAAATCGGCAACCGCCGGAAATTCCATCGGAGCAAAATGGAGGCTGGCGCCATCCAAACGAACAGCAGCGGTAGTCACCAACACATCACCAACATTGATATTTTCTTGAATTGCACCTGTTGTGCCGATACGCAAAAAAGTACGCACCCCCAATTGCGCTAATTCTTCAACAGCAATAGAGGTTGATGGGCCACCGATCCCCGTAGAGCACACAATGACAGCTTTACCCTCAATTTCTGCCCGCCATGACGTAAATTCACGTAAAGAAGCAAGATGAATTGGGTTATCCATCAATCTTGCGATTTTTTCCACACGTTTCGGATCACCCGGGACAATAGCTAAAGTTGCGCCTTGCAGGTCGCTTTTGGTCAGACCTAAGTGAAATACATCAGACATATCAGACTCCTCAGCAAGAAGAATTTATAATGAAATTAGTTGAGATTTACTATATTGAGCATTTAGACATCTTTTAGTGATAAATGTCACTTCAAAGTAATATAAAAAAGAAAAACGTACATTATTTTGAGACATAAATCACAAAATAGCCATAAAACGGGTAAAAAAACAGGGTATTTTCTTCCGTCCATAAACTAATCTGGAATTAAGCTTGTATTATGGAAAAAACAATCCATTGTTTAATTATATTTATATTTCAAACATACCGAGAAAAATATATCACAGATTATCTCATAGAAATCTTTTCCCCCCTGAAAGTTGATAAAGGTTAATATCCATCTGGTCAAAAAGACCAAATTACCGTTTCATAACCCGGTCATAAAACAAAATATTTACTATAAACCCTCCACTTAGCCAAATATAAATCACCACCGTTATTAAAATATTCCCTTAACATTTATAAATCAATAGCTCAATAAGCTGGATTGTTCTTAAAATGACTTTTTCTTATTATGAATATATTAAAAGATTAACTGTCTTTTACTTCTATAACTAACAAACAACTTTTCTTGCTTATTTACCAACATATTGCAATTATACTTTCAACAAAAATAAAACAATTGCCAAATATAAATATCACAGTCATCTTTTTATAGAATGCATATTGCTTAGATATATTAGACTCTTTCCACAATACAAAGGGCACTATCTATGACAACACAGAAAACAGTTTTAATTACAGGTTTCGAGCCTTTCGACCAAGAAACGATTAATCCATCATGGGAAGCAGCTAAACAATTGCAAGGGCGAGAATTATGCGGGGTCCGTATTGAAGCGCGTCAGCTTCCATGTGTGTTCGACGTCTCCCTAGCTTGTCTGTATGCCGCTATTGATGATGTACAGCCTGATCTGGTCATTGCCGTGGGGCAGGCAGGCGGTAGACCAAATATTACCGTGGAACGCGTGGCAATTAATATCGATGATGCTAGCATTCCTGATAATCAAGGCAATCAGCCTATCAATACCCCCATAGTCGCAGCAGGCCCCGCCGCCTACTTCGCCACATTGCCGATCAATGCGATAGTCAAGGGTTTGCGTGATGCAGGAATCCCCGCCTCCATTTCACAAACCGCAGGCACTTTTGTCTGTAATCACGTCATGTATGGCTTATTGCATCATTTGGCATGCACCCATCCTGAAATACGCGGTGGATTTATCCATATTCCTTATCTGCCTGAGCAAGCAACTCGGTATTCAGGAACGCCAAGTATGGCTCTAGAAACAGTTATAACAGCACTGGAAATTGCTATCGATGAAGCATTAAAAAACAGTGAAGATATCGCTACTAATGGAGGCACAACTCATTAATTTGACATTTTGCTTGAGGGACTAAAAGTTTTTCTCTGGGAAAATGACAGGCACAGAAAATATGCTCTACTGATAATATCAATCAAACAGTAAAGATAATCCTCTCTGTGCCTGTATAGTATCATTATGTGATTATTAGGAATAATAATACTCTCTTTAAAGAGTTAATCAAAATGATATTTAAACCAATTGCTTCATAATCTTAACTGCTATTACACCAAAACCCGATTTATTCAAAAAAGCAAATTATACGGTATGAGAATAGAGCTCACTTTTAGTGATATATTTAGATATATTTTCCAAGTCTATCGATAGAACTATTTCACCCAGTATCCCACGGTTAATATCAGATTCGTCTATTTTTGTTACTTTTATTTCTGAAAGATGACCATTCATATTTTTAAAATATACATCCTCATAATTTTTGGTTCTGACTATCTTCCGTTTTGAATACATATCATATTTATAAACCTCTGTATTGATTTCTTCTGGAAAATACATTTGACCAACAAAAGCAAAGTGCTCTTTGTCATCCACACTTGTGCTCAATTTTCTGATTGCAATATGAATATGAGTCGCTCTGCCAGCATAAAACCCAGGGTAAATAGTCGTAAAATTAACTACACCATTATTATCCGATGGCTGAGCTCCTCTCAGAAAATTTTGTTCATCAGTTCTATTGACCGAAGCTATTCCATCAACGTTAGGTACTATATCTGGGTTAATATAACTCCAACCAGAATATTTTCCCCGACTATTACAATGCCAGATATCAACAAATAAATTTTCAACCGGTTTACATGTTTTCTTATCCATGACAGTAATCTTCAATAAAAAAGGTATTCCTACTTCTGAATCGGTAATATCCCTTCTCACAATTTTGTCATTTCGGAAATACGGTCCTGATATCTGCTCTGGCGCAAGCGTACATACGCCTATTCCATGTAGTGGGGATAATAACTTTTCTTCCGCACGAGCTAAAGCAATCGGAGCAAGTGCAGCAGTTGCTGTAATAGCGGCACTACTTTTTAAAAAATTTCTTCGAGAGCTACTTTTCTTACCTTTCAACTTATTAACATCCATATAATCCTCTCTTTAATTATTAAATTTCTATTAAAATGCTTCCATCTTGTTACTACCCGAGTTATTTTGTTAATAAAATGTACTTTTTCAAATACCAATATGGCATATATAAGTTACTAAAAGTTTGGTAATAGAAACGACCCCGGCTAAGCCGCACCACTATGCGTTGCTACAAAAAGAAAGGTTATTTTTTGAAAAATGCCCATCACCAATTAAAGGTGACAGGCAAATTGTTGGATGAGTTATTTCACTGATTCACGCAGACGTTTAGCGGCTTGTACCATATTTGCCAGTGACTGGCGAGTTTCAGTCCAACCACGGGTTTTCAGGCCACAATCCGGGTTAACCCACAAGCGTTCGACCGGAATACGATCAGCCGCTTTACGTAGCAGTGCTTCAATCCATTCAACACTCGGTACGTTAGGCGAATGAATATCATAAACACCCGGCCCGATTTCATTCGGATAAGAGAAGTTTTCGAATGAATCCAACAGCTCCATATCTGAACGAGAAGTTTCAATGGTAATCACGTCCGCATCTAATGCTGCAATGGAAGGCATGATGTCATTGAACTCGCAATAACACATATGAGTGTGAATCTGTGTGTCATCTTTAGCAATTGCCGCATTCAATTTAAATGCTTCTACCGCCCAATCAAGATAGGACTGCCACTCTTCCCGGCGTAGTGGTAAACCTTCACGCAATGCTGGCTCATCAATCTGGATGATACCAATACCGGCTTTTTGCAAATCGTCCACTTCATCACGCAGTGCCAATGCAATCTGCTTAGCAATCGTCTCACGGCTGACATCTTCCCTTGGGAATGACCAACAAAGAATTGTCACCGGCCCGGTTAACATCCCTTTGACAGGTTTTTCCGTCAACGATTGAGCATATTTAGCCCATTCTACCGTGATAGCTTCAGGACGGCTGACGTCACCAATAATCACTGGTGGCTTAACACAGCGGGAGCCATAGCTCTGAACCCAACCATTCTGCGTAAAGACAAAACCGTCGAGGTGTTCACCGAAGTACTCCACCATGTCGTTACGTTCAGCTTCGCCATGAACCAAGACATCCAATCCTAAACGTTCTTGTTCGTTAATTGCCTGCTTAATATGCTCACAGATATTGGTACGATAGCTGGCGCCATCTACCCGACCTTTTTTGAAATCCAAACGCAAGCCGCGAATTTCCGTCGTTTGCGGGAATGATCCAATGGTTGTTGTCGGCCACAATGGCAAGTTATAGCGCTGACGCTGTATTTCCGCACGCTGTGGGTATGGTTGATTACGCTCACTGTCTTGTGGCTTAATTGCCGCAAGGCGCTCAGTCACAGCCTGATTATTCACCCGTTTAGATTCACGACGGGCACGGATTGGCGTACTGTAGGCATCCAATTCCGCTTGTTTACCACCTTCTGGCTGATTCAATGCCGCAGACAGCAGGGCTAACTCTTCACACTTCTGCAATGCGAATGCAAACCAGCTTTTCACCTCTGCATCAAGCGCAGTCTCATCATTCAGATCAATAGGACTATGCAGAAGGGAACAGGAAGAACCGATCCACAATGTACGGCTACCTACCAATGGTTTAATCAACTGATATTTAGTCGTTAAATCAGCACGCCATACATTACGACCATTAATCACACCAAGGGAAAGCACCCACTCTTTTGGCAATGACTCATTCAGTTGCGCGACATCATCCTGACCAGCAACCAGATCCACATGTAGCCCTTGTACCGGCAAGGATTTGATCGTTTCTAGATTGTTACCAACACTATCGAAATAGGTAGTCAGCAATAATTTAACCTGCCCTTGAAGCGCCTGATAAGCAACCGGATAAGCTGCCAACCACTCGGCTGGTAGTTCCAGTACCAACGCAGGTTCATCAATCTGAACCCACTCGATGCCACGTCTGGCTAACTCAGCTAATACTTGCTGATAAACAGGAAGAATATCTTTCAATAAAGAGAGACGATCAAATGCCTGACCTTTCACTTTGCCCAGCCACAGGTAAGTTACCGGCCCCAGTAACACGGGTTTTACTTGATGACCCAGAGCCAACGCTTCATCTACTTCTTCCAGTAACTGAGTCCAACTCAGTTTAAATTCTTGCCCTTGCTGAAATTCTGGCACGATATAATGGTAATTAGTATTAAACCATTTAGTCATTTCTGCGGCGGCAGCAGGTTCACCCGTCGGTGCACGACCGCGAGCAATACGGAACAGAGTATCTAGATCAATCGTGCCATCTGAATTCTGGTGACGTGGTGGCACATTACCGAGTAGTAAACTGGTGGTTAGAACATGATCATACCAAGCGAAATCACCAACCGGCACTAAATCAACACCAGCCTGCTTCTGTTGCTCCCAGTGACGGGCACGTAGCTCACGGCCAGTTTCCAATAATTCTTGCTGAGAAATTTTCCCTGCCCAATAGTTCTCCTGAGCCTTTTTGAGTTCTCTTTTCAAACCGATACGTGGAAAGCCAAGTGTGTGATTAATAATCGTCATTTCATTATCCCGTCATTTTTAGCCATCTAGATGTTTACACATCCATAATCAACAGGTAAGGTATAAACCACAAGCGCAATTTATTCATTATCATCCTGAAGGTTTCTCATGGTCGAAATAAAACATCTAAAAACATTACAATCATTGAGTCATTACGGTTCATTAGCGGCGGCAGCCAATCATCTGCATCAAACACAATCCGCTTTGTCTCATCAGTTCAGCGATCTTGAACATCGCCTTGGCTTCCGGTTGTTCATTCGTAAAAGTCAACCGCTTCGCTTCACTCCACAGGGTGAAATTTTATTACGGCTAGCGGAACAAGTGCTCCCTCTGGTTCAAAATGCACTCCGCGAATGTAAAGAGCCGGGCCAAACAAATCTGCGCATCGCTATTGAGTGCCATAGTTGTATTCAATGGCTGACGCCTGCGCTCAAGCATTTCCGAGAAACCTGGCCGCAAGTCAATGTGGATTTCAAATCCGGCGTTACTTTTGATCCACAGCCTGCGCTACTGCAACGGGAACTGGATGTCGTTCTGACATCAGATATTCTCCCTGAGAGTCATCTACACTACACACCGCTATTTGATTATGAGGTCAAACTGGTTGTCGCTCCGGATCATCCTCTGGCAAATAAATTGCACATCCAGCCAACAGATTTAATTGATGAAACATTGATGATCTACCCCGTTCAGCGTCAGCGATTCGATATCTGGCGGCGTTTCTTGCAACCTGCGGGGGTTGCCCCTACGTTGAAAAATGTGGATAACACCCTATTACTGATACAAATGGTCGCTGCCCGCATGGGAATCGCAGCCCTGCCACATTGGGTTGTTGAGACATTTGAAAGACAGGGGTTAATAGTAACTAAAACATTGGGAGAAGGTTTATGGAGCAGACTGTATGCTGCCGTTCGTGAAGGCGAGCAGTATCAACCTGAAACAGACGCATTTATCCATTCCGCTCGTCAGCACGCGATGGATAATCTGCCATTCGTAAAAGGAATTGCAAAACTAAACGTTGATGATCCCAGAACAACACAGCAACAAAACCCTCTCCAATGGTAAATTTTATCAACCACTCCACCGGAACCAACGCACTATTCATCATTGCCAGGGGGTTCCGGTATCTATTGTGAAAAAACGAATACCGCCAGCCAGACACGAGAAACACTATAAATCAGCTATCAACCTGACAAGTGAGATACTCACCGATCAGGCTGAATAAAGTGACTCTCAAGATTATCGTGACAACCAAATATCAGTGCTCTTTCTGTACCAGCAGAGCTTCCAGTAAATCCAAATCATGCAGTAAAGTTTGAAGCGTCTCATTACTGATTTTTCTGGTTGCACGCAAATGATACAACTCACCGCGCTCTGCCCTTAATGCGGTCAGACGAAAACGGCGTTCCAAATCTTCCACTAGCAGGTTATGTTCCATCTCATCCTGCCCCACAGTACGGCGACGCAAATAGCCAATTACCCTGGAAGCAACTTCAGTAATCACTTCAGCATCCAATTGCTCTTCGGGACTAGCAGAAAGACGCTCTTCCATCTTATTCATACTGACAATCGCCACCTCCGCCATAGCTGCCCGCGCCATTCGTACCTCACTGATATCGGCCTCTTTATCGCAAGTTTGCATTCCCCGTAACAGGAATGGCAAAGAGAGAACGCCAATTAACAACGAGAACAGGATAACTCCCGCGGCAATAAAGATAAGCTGATAACGGGCCGGGAATGGCGTACCATCCGTCAGAAAAAGAGGTACAGACAGTGCGCCAGCCAGTGTGATTGCACCACGGACTCCGGCAAAAGATGCCAGCCATAATTCACGAGTGGTATAAGTCGCAAAATTCAGTGGATTTTTTTTCATAAAAACTTTGCTGATATTCTTCATCAGCCATAACCAGCAGAAACGCAGCAGTAGAAGGGCGCCATAAATCACTGCAACCGCGGCGAACAGCATCCAGGTTTCAACAGTTGGATCAAGTTCTGCCTGTACAACGGAAGTTTGCCAGATCCCCGGCAATTGCAGGCCCAACATAATAAACACCAGGCCATTAAACACGAACGCCAACATTGACCAGACGCTATCAGCGCGTAAACGCATCGCTAATGGCGCATTACGGATAACCCCAGATTTACTGATAGTCATACCTGCGGCAACCGCAGCCAAAATACCGGAAACGCCAATATGTTCCGCAATCAAATAAGAAGCAAACGGCAACAGCAACATGAAAACAATTTGGGTTGCTGGATCGCCACCGCTCCAACGATTCATTAAACGCAGGGATTTACTGTACAACCAAGTTACTGCAATACCGGATAACAAACCGCCAATAGCAACCTTGAAGAATTCTATGGTCATGTCAGTAACAGAAAACGCCATCGTTCCCATTGCTATCGCTACAGCGAACTTTAAGGCTACCAGGCCGGAAGCATCGTTCATTAACGCTTCCCCTTCCATCACATTCATCATGCGCTTAGGCATGCGCCTTTTTCCAACAATGGATGATAAAGCCACCGCATCTGTCGGCGATAGCACAGCAGCAAGGGCAAAAGCAGCAATTAACGGAATGCCTGGCATCAGCCAGTAAATCAGATAACCAATACCGACAACAGTAACCAGCACCAATACCAGCATCAGTATGAAAATTTCCCGCCCGTACTGGAAAAACTCTCTGGTTGGCATTTTCCAGCCATCAACAAATAGCAAAGGAGGAATTAGCAGAACAAGAAATAGCTCAGGATTAAAAGTAACATGTAAGCCAAAGTGCGGCCAAGCCAGCAATGCTCCCATTGCAATCTGCATTAATGGCAGAGGTATGCGGAACGGAATCACTTTAGTCAGAACGCCAGAAACTGAAACCACCAAAATCAAGATCAGAATAGTAAAGAATATTTCCATGTTGCCCTTACAATTTACCTAAGAACCGTTGGTATACAGATTGAAACTCTTTTTCTTCCCGTTAACACAAAAACAGTGTGAATAAATCTTAAACTAAAATAACTGAATCAATCGAAAAAGGTAGATACACGCGGAGCCGTATCCGAAAGAATTGCAGGAATATTGTAAACTAATCAGATAAATAGCGGGGGAAATAATTGAGAATTTAAAAGTAATCGCAAGAAATGGCAAAGTGCGCAGGGGTGAACACCCATTACGCACTTTTTAATCAATCAAATAGCCCAATCACCAGCATAAAATGCTACTAAAGCGATCGTAATTACCACTGTACCGATATTCAATTGACGCCATTCACCGGAACAGATACGACCAACAACCAGCGAACTGAAACCCAACATAATACCGGTTACAATATTGCAGGTCAGGACAATAAAGACCGCACAAAGCATACCGGACATCGCCCCAACAAAATCATCGAAATCCAGCTTTCTGACATTACTCAGCATTAGCAAACCAACATACATCAACGCCGGGGCCGTGGCATACGCTGGTACAAGATAGGAAAGTGGAGAAAAGAACAAAATTAACAGGAACAGGATACCGACAACTGTTGCAGTTAAACCTGTTTTACCGCCTGCTGCGGTACCCGCGGCTGATTCGATATATACCGCAGCCGGAGAAGCGCCGATAGCACCGGCAAAAATACTACTAACAGAATCGGCAGTTAGCGCTTTACCGCCGTTAATAATCTGTCCACCTTTATCCAACAGATTCCCTTGCCCTGCTACCGCACGGATGGTACCGGTCGCATCAAACACCGCAGTCATTACCAACGCCAACACACTGGGTAACACAATTGGCTGCAAAGCTCCCATAATATCCATACTAAAAATCAAGGACAAACCGTCATCTCCCAGACTCGGAACCTTAAAGAACCCTTGATATTTCACTGCCGGATCAAAAATCAGCCCAATAACAGAAATCACCACAATCACTAACAGCACACCACCGGGGACTTTCAATTTTTCCAAACCAAAAATAGCAGCCAACCCAAGCAGAGTCATCACAACCGGGAAAGAGGTGAACGAACCCAGAGCAACAGGCAGACCTTCCAGTGGGTTCTTAATGACCAGACCAACACCGTTTGACGCAATCAGTAACAAAAACAGCCCAATACCAATCCCTGCACCATGCGCAATACCCATTGGTATATTGCGTAAAATCCAAGAACGAATACCAGTAACAGAAATCACCGTAAATAAGCACCCCATCAGAAATACCGCACCGAGTGCAACCGGAATAGTGATTTGCTGCCCTAAAACCAAACTAAAGGCGGTAAATGCAGTCAACGAAATTGCACAACCAATTGCCATTGGCAAGTTAACCCACAGCCCCATTAACAAAGAACCAAAACCGGCAACCAAACAAGTCGCAATAAAGACAGCAGTATGGGGAAACCCGGCCTGCCCTAACATCCCCGGCACAACGATGACTGAATAAACCATCGCCAAGAAAGTTGTGATCCCTGCCAGAATTTCACGGCGTACCGTTGTGCCACGTTCAGTCAATTTAAAATACTTATCCAGTTTGCATTTAACTGGTGCCTGAGTGCCAGACATGTCGTTCCCCTGCATTATGTTCATGGTACTTCTTTCACTTCCTAATCAAACGAAAACGATTACTTCACTTAATAACGCCTAATGAATATTGCACCAATCGGTTCAACAAACATAAAAGCAATCGTTTGGCTTTTAGAATAGAAAGCAGCGAAAAAATTTGAGGCGAAAGATTATCCAGTGATCATAGTGTCGAAATCAATAGCTAACAGTATTATTTAGCCGAGCATTAGGAGAATGACTTCTGAAAATTAAACTTTCTACGATAGTTAGTCGCAATGTTTCAACCTTAGACGACAAGGAAGACCCAACAGTTTCACCATGAAATGACATGCGAGCCGTTACAAGTAACGAATGATAACACTGAACAAGCCGAAAAAACCGACATTCAGAATTACAATTCGTGTATGTATACATGTAAGCTACACGCCCACTCAATACCGGAGATAAATCCTGGCAGCAAGACAATGCAACACACAGAGCGCCACACTGACCGGCGCCTTGGATGCCGAATTACGCCATCGCGAGGCGCTGAAATGGCAGGAAGATAATAGGGAAGTCTGGAGGTATTAAACCGTTTCCATGACGAACATGGTTGTTTCAGTGATGAATACAGGGCATTTTAACGATGCAATTCACCGTTTACCGTAATACTGGGAAAACTGTTGTTTATCCCCTGTTGCTGGACGTCACGAATGACATTATCGGGCAGTTAAACCGCAGAATTGTGATCCCACTGCTGCCGGTTGAAAAATATCCTGACAGCAGTCGCCCTATTCGAATGCTCCCCCTTATCAGGCTGATAGACGACAAAGAATATGCTGTCATGACTCACGAACTAGCCAGTATATTGCTCATGCTTTGGGTGCTGAATTTTGCGATGTATCGCAATACCGTAATCAGGTAAAGGCGGCACTCGATTTCCTTTTTGACGGTATTTAGATCGGATAAGCGCAAACTGTTGCCAGACCGCGCTTATCCAACCAACTCCCTTGCGTGAAGATCCCCATGACATCAGTTTATGCTCGCCATATCGACGGTGGCGGCCTGAAAAGTGGTGAGAAGTGGGAAGCCTTACCGCGTTTACGGCGGAGCGCAGTCACGATTCGAGTGACTAGCTCTTAATTTACTCAGTGCTGACTGCTATTCACAGCCAGCTTTTACACCGGTACAACTATCGACTGAACACTTCGCTTTTATTACTTTTATCACTTTGTGGATTAAACCGATCCATTGTTGAAATCAGAAAGATCGTTGCAATGATGACAAGTAGAATAGGTAAACCTGATGGCGTCACTGAACTCGCTATACCGGCAAGCAGCGGCCCAAACAAACTGCCAATCCCCCACAACATAGCCGCTGCGGCATTAGCCACTATCAGATCATTTCCTGAGAAATACTGACCAATTTGGACCAATGCAATGGTGTAGATAGCCCCCGCAGTTGCCCCTAAAACAATCAACAGAGGCCAGATAAGATACTGATACATCATCACAAACGGCAATAACACACTCGCTCCGAGTGTGACTACGCCACAAATCTGGTACAAACGCATACGATTCATATGATCCGCCAGCCAACCAAATGGGAGCTGCATCAATGCATCGCCAGCAAGAACAACACTTATCATTAGTGCGGCTACCGCTTCGACATACCCACAACTCATTCCGTAGATGGGTAACATAGAAAGAATGGTCCCGTCGAAAAAGGAAAAAAACAGCACACCACCACAGATCGCCGGTGCAACCCTCACAAATTGAACAATAGAGAAATTGGATTGCTTACTGTGTTGCGGCAATTTATCGCCTTTCTTCTGATCTATCATGACAAAAAGCATCAGAGAGAAGATATGAATCAGAGTACAAATCAATATCGGCGTTTTATCTGCAATACCATAAAAAGCAATGATAGAAGGGCCAAGCAACTGACTGATAGTAAAAACCGTCGTATAAACAGCCAATACCCGGCCTCGTTTACTCTCCTCAGAGAGTTCATTAATCCAGGTTTCACCTAAACAGATCATTAAGCCGTTAGCAGCACCAGTCATTAGCCGCAGAGGAAAAAGCAACTCCATCGGCAACGAACCCAAAAGTGGGAGCAAACTGCCAGCAGAAACCCCAGTTGCAATCATCATGGCATGTTTTTTACCTACCAGAGCTGCAATTTTCTGGACTACCGGAGCACTCAAAAGAACCCCCAATGCCGGAGCCGCAGAAATTAAACCAATGTACAACTCATCAATACCTTGGCTATTCAAGCGTAACGCTATCATTGGGATCGTCAAACCAATAACAATGCCAATAACCGCGACACTCGTGGTAATAGTAAAGATGGCAAAAAAATTACTATTTCTATAATCACGACGGTTCATTTTATTTATGTTTATCCAGCAAAAATAAAGAGCATAAATATGAAATGAACTGAAAACAACAAATTAATAATATTATATTAAATATATTAATCCTGACTGTTTACTATTTCAAATAGTAAACATATAACGATATATCAGCATTAACCCTGAAACCAGCACAATAGTATTGATAAACTTCAAGAATGTTTCTCTGGAGATTTTCAATGTCATCTGGCGGCCGAAATAGATTCCCAACAACATGGCTGGAATAAATACCAGTATCAATAACAAAAATGAAGTGTCCAGATAGATACCCATGACAACAAAAATAATCACTCTTGTCAGGGTACTGAAACCAATTAAAGTCGTCTGAGTAATCCTGAAAATTTCCTTATCAGATATCCTCCCGGTTAGATAAATTGCATAAAGAAACCCTCCACTACCAAATAGCGCACTGAAAATACCGCCACTCAGACCAAATGGAATAGCGGCTTTAACGGGGAATTGACGGTAGGTTTTACTGAAAAATAGCGAATAAATTGAATAGAAAACAACAAATAATCCCAACACCAGAACTAAAACATCAGGTCGGGTCATCAATAAAATAGCGGCGCCCATCAAGCTACCGACAACCATTAATGGAATAACTAACTTAATCTCACTAAACTCTGACTTTTTACCCTCTCTAGTAACATTAATCACTGCGGCGGTTAAATCTATTAACGCGAGCATAGGAACAATTTTCGCTACAGGAATATAAAATGCCAGAATTGGACTAGCAATAAGTGCAGAACCAAACCCTGCCATACCAAAAACCAGATAAGCCAAGAAAACGACAAAAATGCAAATAAGCAAATCAGGCCATGCCAGTAGATGTAACATTTCTATTTCCCTGAAAATAGCTTCTAAACCAGAGTGTTTGTTTTCTCAATACTAATAGTTTTTACTATCACTTGTCAGGCCAATCTGCAAAAAATGGGATACACCAGTTAAAGATGTCCTTATGCACACATGGCGATGGTATGGTTCTAGTGGAAAGATAACATGTTAAAATTATAGTTAATTGCAAATATTTACTAAACAATAAATGATCTACCATATATTGAGATCATAGTAAGAGCATTGGCAAGATAAAAACGATACCACCAATAAACCAGAAGGCGATCTTAAAAAGAATGGTATTTCGTTAGATTAGATTGATATTGTCATTAATACCATTCATACAACGATGTAGAAAGCTCTGACGGATTAACCAGGCAAGATTATAACGGTTTAACAGGTATTTAAGCGTTAATCGAGCGAGAAAATAGTTTTTAAAAACAACAATATGAAATTATTTTAACGTATTAAAAGCATAAAAGAAGAATGGTTTAATTTACTGAAAAATACAGTGCTAATTATAAATCGGCTACTATTTTATCAGATGTTTTCTATACGAAACAACTAGAAACATAGGCAGTAAAACTCATGAGCTACGAAGTTTTGTAGGTACATCACACAATTGTCGGTATGTTAAGGGGACTCTGCCAGCTATCATTGTTTTAAATTATCTTAATGCCGAGTCTTTTCTTTGGTATCTTTCCCTATTTGATTGATTTTTAATAACTTTATTATAACTTGTGACCACGGTACATGTCGTTGTAATCTAATGGCATATATGGATAGAAAAGATGTTAGATAAAAAATGATAGAGCGCCAAATTTTTGAGACCTTATTAACTAAGACAACAGAAAAACTCACTCAAGACTTGAGATCATCAAACGAGCATCATAACTCAAAAAAATTCGAGCAAAGAGTCAGAGAGGTTTTAGGAGAGATATTAACGGACATGAGGTTATCTGTAGATATGAATCCTCCTGCACAAGAGTTTCCAGACATAATTATTGGAAACTTTGGTGTAGAAGTAAAATATTCAGATAATAATACATGGAGATCAATAGCAAATAGCATTTTCGAAGGGAGTCGTAAGCAGGGAGTAGATTATGTATATCTACTTTTTGGAAAAATTGGCGGAGAACCAGAAGTTAAATGGGGGCGTTATGAAGAATGTATCATGCACGTAAGAACGTCTCATGTTCCAAGATTTGAAGTGGAAATTAATGCCAAAGAACCATTATTCGATAAGCTCAATATAAGCTATAACGACTTCAGGATTTTAAGTCCGGAAGAAAAAATGCCCTTCATTAGAAAGTATGCAAAAAATAGGTTAAAGCCCGGTGAAAGGCTTTGGTGGATTGATGATCAACCTGATGAAAGAACTCTACCATTGGAAGTAAGGCTATATACAAAACTTTCTCAGCCGGAGAAGCGAAAGTATCGAGCAGAATCAGCAGTACTTTGTCCACAGATTGTTAAATCTAGCCGAGTATCAGGAAAATACGATGATGTGACAATGTTCCTTCTAACATATTATGGCATATTATGTAATCAAGCTAGAGATTTATTTTCTGCTGGAAGTGTCGCAATGAGATCGTCGCCAGAAAGAGGTGGCAATTATATAGAAAGGGCATTAAAAGATATAGAGATCGAAATGCTTAGAGCGTTTTATGAATTAGAAGATGCCTTATTTGAAGAGTATTGGAGAGTAGTTCTTCCCAAAGAAGAAAGAATTAAGTACTGGTTAAAACTGGCAGATACCTATGCTGTAGGATGGAAACCATCAGAAACTCTATTTATAACCGCTAAATATTAAGTCTTTGCAACAATACCATGACTGATAACAAATAACAGTCATGGTATTCTAAATATATTGTTTATAATTTATCGAGATATTCTTCAACGGATTGCGCTAAATGCCAAGCTAAAACCGGTGGAACAGCGTTTCCAACCTGTCTTTCGGTTTCCCTCAAGTTCGATTCGAAAACAAAATTATCAGGAAATGACTGGAAACGTGCAGCCTCTCGCATCGAAATACGACGATCTAATTTATAATGGAACTGAATATTACCATGACATTCCGCTCTTATAGTCTGAGATGGCTTATCTTTCTTTAAACGTCTACTTCCTTGGTCTGGGCTTTTTTTAGCCTTACTCCAAATATGATTAAGATTGCGATCTTCATCAACGGTTTCTAAATCATGAATCGCATCATAACAAGTCAACCATTCGTTTTTATGGAGAATATCAACAGGTTCTTTGAATAAAGGATTTCCATGTAATGTTCCAACAATAAAAACTCTCTCTCTCGTTTGGGGTACACCAAAATTGGCTGAATTATATAGTTTATAACTAACATTATAACCCAATTCACTGAAATCCTTTATAACACGGGCTAAAGACTCTTCATTATACTTCATGAGTAGCCCTTTGACATTTTCAGCAATAAAAATCTTTGGTCGTGAGCGTTTAACAGCTTCGACCATAGCAAGATATAAACCGCTGCGCTTTCCGTCTACGCCAGCTCTTTTACCATTGATAGATATATCTTGGCAGGGGAAGCCTCCTATCAGTACATCACATTCTGTAGGGGTTGAATCGATAAGTTCCCATATGTCGCCTTCAACGATATCATGAGAAAAGTTTTTTTTATATGTTTTTACTGCATTGGGGTTGAATTCATTAGCCCAAATAATTTCAAATTTTGTTTTTTTATATTCTTTATTCAAGACAGAAAAACCGCCACAGAAGCCTAAATCCATTCCGCCACAACCAGCAAAAAGCGAAACCAATTTATACTTTTCTTTTTGAAAGATATCACTATTCGATGCTAATGCCATCGATATTTTATTTTCAATCCATGCTGCTAAACTTACACCTTGCGCCTCAGCTAAAGCTTTCCATATTTCCTTTTGAGATGGAGTAATCCGTAAATGGATTTTCTCGCTTTTAATTTCTGATGTAATGCTTGTTGTCATTTCTTCACTCTCGTTCTCATCGGCCTTAACCTGATCTTTTATACATAATAAACAAAACCTGATGTGTGCACAACATAAGTTGCAAATAATTTAATTATTTTTATCTTGTTGTTTTTATTGATTTTTTATTTTTTAAAATGTGCGCAAAACCGTATAAAAAACGCCATAATGAAGGATGGAGTGAGAGCTTAATGAGTCAAAGAAAGGAGAGAGGGATGATTTCTCGATCTTCACTGTTTAAGCTTACTAGCACAACGACTGCATAAGTTTAATCCCTTGATAGTCTATCTCGCAATTTCTAATACCTGTAAAAATCCACTCTTCAATACAATCCTGCAAAATAATGCTATCCAGTTTTTTCTTCCCTAACAATGCACACTCCCATACAACCAGAACCCTATAACCAAGATTGCTCAAATTAGATATAACACGCATATCTCTTTCTATATTATTTTTGAGCTTTTTGGTCCAATATTCACTTGTAGATTTTGGCGGTCTAAACATGTGGCACGAATGACTGTGCCAAAAACAGCCATTAACAAGTATGGCTGCTTTATGCTCGACACACACAAAATCTGGTTTGCCATATATTTTTTCACATTGGGATATGTGATTAATCTCAAGATTATTTAGGATTTTTTCGACAATGATTTCTGGCTTTGTGCTTTTTGAGTGTATAGATCTCATGATATGCGAGCGTTTAATTTTTGATATCGCTTTCATTCCATTTTCCTCCTTAACAAAAACAAATAGAATTATAGCATATTTCACAAACTAAATTTACCTCCCCTCTATACTATCTAAAAATATCTGACCTCTTTTTTGAGACTGTAATTTAAACTGACGTATTTAAGGCATCACAGAATTGTACAACAAATGCAATATAATAACGCTGCAAGTAACCCAATTTGCATTCGGTTAAATCATTTATCTAGGGATTTTGTTATGCCGATTTTTATCATCAATTATTTAACTGGTTTATGACATGGTTTATTCTCCGATTGAAAACACTATTAAAGCGACTCATTTTGAAAAATAGATTATCGAATTAGCAGATTCATATTCTTATTTATCTTTTTTCCTGTAAATATAAGCATTAATTAAACCCATTTTTATTTCTCAGTTTTCATTGACAGCTTTATGATGGGTAGGTTTTAAACTATTGTTAAAAGTAATTTTTTCAACCACTGATTTTAAATAAGGTTTCATAATTACGCTATACGTGGTTTTATTCAACCAATTGTTATAAATAACATTTCGTAATTATGATACACATAGCCCTCTTCAACTCATTGTTATTCATAGAATTATGAGTGGTATAAAATGTAGCACTATTTTGGGATTTTATTTATATAGAGTTATATGTTATGTTACGTAACGTGTGTAAGGTGTAGCACTATTTTGGAAAGTTATTTAATCAGTATAAAGATTTAACAGTTTTTTATTACTTTTGACGCCTACTTTTTATATTTACTGACACTATCTTATCAGGAACTTTAATCAGTTTTTATAGGTCACTACCCTTATGTTTTTTCGGATAACAACCTATCTTTAAGAGATTAAATCCTACCAAATCAACCATTTTATCCTTTTTTATTTCATTATTTTTTACGGTTTTTTTTCATAAAATAACGGTAGTAAAATACTTTCATATCCTTCTGTTTCAATAATATTATTTTACGCGCTGGTTTATTTTAAATTATCTGTTAATAAATTTAGATTCAATTAACTATTCTCATTAAAAGCTAATTTATTTAAATCAATTACATAAAAAACACCACCCCTGAATTTATATTTTTAAATAGCCATTGCTGGTTATAGTTAAATATAAAAAAAATCGAATAACACCATTACTGATAAATACATTAAACATGGTAGTAAATAGGCCGTTTTTAGTCACCCTTCACCTTTTAAAAACCTCGCATTAATGGAGCACCTGTTTTTTTACTCTTAGCTGATTAATCACTGTTAAAAATAAGCGTATAATCACACACACAAAAAAAGAATACGCAGGTAAAAAAATATAGTAAACCACGTTAATGAAGATAATAAATCTGTAAAACAATTCCCATTCCGAGGTTTTTCATATTTTTAAATAAAAATTCATTTAACAAATGGTTTTCATTAGATAGTTTATGCAAATATAATAGTTTTTTTTCATCCCCTAACGCGGCTTAAAACCAGAAAGGGTAAAAGGTATATTAATGGTATTAAAATCAACGCCCATTTCTTTAATAAATTTTAATCCCGTTAATCCCGTTAATCCCGTTAATCCCGTTAATCCCGTTAATCCCGTTAATCCCGTTAATCCCGTTAATCCCGTTAATCCCGTTAATCCCGTTAATCCCGTTAATCCCGTTAATCCCGTTAATCCCGTTAAATGTTTTGATATAACATCGTATTATTGGGTTAACACTGTTATTTTACACTTTGGTTAATCAATTTAAAACCTGTTTTCTCCGATGTTTCCTCTTTTAATGTCAATATAACATCAGATTTTTTACCCGCCTTTAAAAATCCTTAATCACTTCTTTTTACCTTTGATGATTTAAGTTTTTACCTATTTACTCATAGTACACTTGCCTCTTTTCCCTGATTCTAAAACCACACTGATAGACAAAAACGGCTTTTCTTAAGTACCTGTTTTATCACGTTCAGGATAAGGCATATTTACTTTTACTCGAATGAGTGAAAGTTTCTGTAACCCTTTGCTTTCAGATAGCACGAAAAACGATAAACCATACGGTCTAACCTGAACAAATCGGGATCTTATGGAGTAAGTAAAAAGCGCTCTTTAGGTTAATTGGCTCGGTGTATAAATCCACTTTCTGGTCGGTCATATCGACTTTCACCTTTCTTTACCGCTCTTTTATGACTGGCTTCAGTTTTTTTCCAACCGTAGCTCAATCTTCATTAACCGCTTTCTCCAACATTTTAACGAAACAGAGATAGGTCTCCAGACTATGGAGACTTAAGTTACATCAATATGAAATAAAAAACCTTCGTAATGATTGTAACGATAACTATTCTCACATTAAGATGATACCGTGATTATTGACTTTTGATGTTACAGGGTATGTCTGACCGCATTGTTGTTTCCGCTGAGCTAACGTTTGAATCGCTTTACGGCGCGCATCATGGCTGGCTGAAAAACTGGCTCACGCGCAAACTGCAATCGCCCTTCGACGCCGATGACGTAGCGCAGGATACCTTCCTGCGTGTGATGACCGGCGACTCACTACAAGCCATTCGCGACCAAAAATCCTTCCTTTGTACGATCGCCAAAAGAGTAATGATCGATCTGTTTCGCCGCAACGCGCTAGAAAAAGCCTATCTGGAACTACTGGCGCAACGGCCCGAGGCGTTTATGCCCTCGCCGGAAATCCGTCAGTGTCAACTTGAGACACTCCAGCAAATCGACCAGATGATCGATGGTCTAAGCAACAAAACGCGCCAAGCGTTTTTATTGTCTCAGCTTGAAAATTTGACCTACAGCGACATTGCTTCACGCCTCAATGTCTCCGTCAGTTCCGTGAAAAAATATATAGCCAAAGCCACCGAGCACTGCCTGCTGTTTCGTCTGGAGCATGGACTCTGATTATGGATACCTTGTTAACCCATTCTCGCCGTCAGGCATTAAAATCAGCATCACACTGGTATGCGATACTAAGTAGCGATCAGGTAAGCCCACTGCAAACTGAAAAATGGCAGCGCTGGTACGAACAGCATCAAGATCATCAGTGGGCATGGCAGCAAGTGGAAAATCTACGCAACCAGATGCTTGTTGTACCAGGTAATGTGGCAAGCCACGCACTCCAGGAAACTTACCTGTCACGACGCAGGGTGATGAAAGGCATACTGTTACTACTAGGAGCTGGCGGTGGCTGGCAACTGTGGTGTTCGGAAGTGGGAGAAGGACTACGGGCCGATTACCATACTGCTAAAGGGGATATTCAGCATCATCAACTGAGCGATGGCACACTGCTTACACTCAATACCGACAGTGCCGTAGATGTCCATTTTACTCCTCAACAACGTCTGGTACATCTCCGGTACGGCGAAATTGCTATCACTACCGGGCATGATACCGGAGCAAAGCCGTTTCGTGTACAAACCCGCCATGCACAACTGACTGCGCTAGGCACCAAATTCACGGTTCGTCAGGAAGCCAACGCGACACTACTCAGCGTGCAGCAACATGCCGTAGAGGTAATACTAACCAGTGCCGACCATAAATGTATTGTGCGTCAGGGCGAAAGCCTAAGATTCAGCGCCACCGATTTCGGTGAACTAACCGCGGCAACCGCCGAAGACAACGCATGGACGCAGGGTGTACTAAGTTTCAGCGATAAACCCCTGAATGAAGTGATAGCAACCCTTTCCCGCTATCGAAGCGGTATATTACGCTGCGACCCTGCTGTCGCCTCTCTACGGTTAAGCGGCACTTTCCCGATAAAAAATACCGATACGATATTGACCGTCATAGAGAAAACACTTCCCGTTAAGATTCAATACATTACCCGTTATTGGGTGAATGTTCTGCCCATAGAAAAATCGTTAACGTAAAAAATAATCATTTTCAATTGTCCTTTTTGTTTTCTCGTTCGACTTCATAAATGAATACAGCAACAAAATGATTATGGAGACGTTATGATGCCTTTACGTGCACAGCCACTGCGTGCGCTTCACAAAGCAACACCGCTGGTAATGGCGATTCGCTTGAGCCTGTTACCAGTGGCTTGCCTAACCTCAGGGATAACGTATGCTGCGGTAGAGCCAGCCAGCGCACACTATGACATTAATGCGGGCGAACTGGATAAAGTTCTTAATCAGTACTCCACCCACGCCGGTATTACCCTTTCAGTAGATGCCAACTTAACCCGCGGCAAACAGAGTAGCGGTCTACACGGCAATTACTCCATCACCGATGGACTGAACACCTTGCTGGTCGGCACTGATTTACAGGTGAAAACACTGGGTGATAACACGTTCACACTCGAACCCGCCCCTGTCGCGCAGAAAGACGTGCTGACCGTAGTAGGCGACTGGCTAGGTAGCGCCCGTGAAGCTGACGTGTTTGAACATGCAGGCGCACGTGATGTCATCCGCCGGGAAGATTTTGCTAAAACAGGCGCAACCACAATGCGTGAAGTGCTGAACCGCATTCCCGGCGTCAACGCACCAGAAAACAACGGTACCGGCAGCCACGACTTAGCGATGAACTTTGGCATTCGTGGCCTGAATCCACGTCTCGCTAGCCGCTCTACGGTTCTGATGGACGGCGTTCCGGTGCCCTTCGCGCCTTATGGACAGCCGCAGCTATCATTAGCGCCAGTATCTCTCGGCAACATGGACGCAATAGACGTGGTACGCGGCGGCGGCGCTGTGCGCTATGGGCCACAAAGCGTCGGTGGCGTGGTGAATTTTGTTACCCGCGCTATCCCGCAGGATTTTGGTATTGACGCAAGTGTGGAAGGACAACTTAGCCCCACCTCCTCACAAAATAATCCAAAAGAAACCCATAATTTCATGATCGGCGGTACGGCAGATAACGGTTTCGGCACGGCGCTTCTCTACTCCGGCACACGCGGCAGCGACTGGCGCGAACACAGCGCTACGCACATTGACGATGTGATGCTCAAAAGCCGCTATGCACCCAATGAAGTGCACACCTTCAACAGTCTACTGCAATATTACGATGGCCGTGCGGATATGCCCGGCGGCCTTTCACGCGCCGATTACGACGCCAATCGTTGGCAATCCACTCGCCCATATGACCGCTTCTGGGGCCGCCGTCAGCTCGCAAGCCTCAGCTATCAGTATCAACCTGACCAACAGCATAAATTCAATATTCAGGGCTTATATACTCATACCTTGCGCAGCGGTTATCTTGAGCAGGGCAAGCGCATTACCCTTTCCCCGCGCGAATACTGGGTGCGCAGCATCGAACCGCGCTATAGCCAGCTCTTCAATTTAGGTCCTTCGGCCCACGAAGTAGGGATTGGCTACCGTTATGTGAATGAATCCAGTCACGAAATGCGTTACTACACCGCCACCAGCAGCGGCGAATTACCTAGCACGTCGAGTCCTTATGACCGTAATACCCGCTCCGGCACCCAAGCACACGCTTGGTATATTGATGACCGCATTGATATCGGCAACTGGACCATCACGCCTGGAATACGATTCGAACATATCAAATCCTTCCAAAACAACAATGTGAAAGGCACCCGCCAAGAAGTAAGTTACGATGCGCCGTTGCCAGCACTTAATGTTCTTTATCATATTACTGATAGCTGGAATCTTTACGCCAATACGGAAGGTTCATTCGGTACCGTACAGTACAGCCAAATTGGCAAGGCGGTGAAAAGCGGTAATGTAGAACCGGAAAAGGCGCGAACTTGGGAAGTTGGAACTCGCTACGATGACGGCGCATTAGCAGCGGAAATGGGGCTGTTTCTGATTAACTTCAACAATCAGTACGACTCCAACCAAACTAACGATACCGTTACGGCACGTGGAAAAACCCGACACACAGGGCTGGAAACTCAGGCACGTTATGATCTTTCCGAACTTACTCCCAAACTGAATAACGTTTCGGTTTACGCCAGCTACACGTATGTCAACGCGGAAATTCGTGAAGAAGGTGACACCTACGGGAATCAAGTGCCGTTCTCACCGAAACATAAAGGTGCATTTGGCATAGATTACAAACCGGGTAACTGGACCTTCAACCTCAACAATACATCCCAATCCAGCCAATTTGCTGATAACGCTAATACCGTGCAGGAAAGCGCCAATGGCAGCACTGGTCGCATTCCGGGCTTTATGCTGTGGGATACGCGCGTGGCGTATGACTTCGGTCCACAAATGGCTAATCTGAGTCTGGCCTTTGGGGTGAAAAACATCTTTGACCACGAGTATTACACCCGTTCCTATGATGATAATAACAAAGGCATCTACGCCGGGCAGCCACGTACGTTCTATATGCAGGGTTCTGTAAAATTCTAACGTTACATTAATCCGTTCGCCGGGCTATCGCCCGGCTTTGCTATTTCTGGAGCTAAATCATGCTTGCACCGATTCACATTATGTTTATCGTTTTGCTCTTCTTCACCAGCCTGCCCCACGCCATTGCGGTTACGGTGCAGGATGAACAGGGCAGTTTTACCCTCGATACCGTTCCTCAGCGCGTAGTCGTGCTGGAATTGTCGTTTGCTGATGCGTTGGCCGCCATCAATATCAGCCCAGTGGGTATTGCCGATGATAACGATCCACAACGTATCCTCTCGGATGTTCGCCAGCGTATTAAGCCCTGGCAATCAACGGGCACTCGCGCTCAGCCAAGCCTTGAAGCTATCAGCGCGTTGAAGCCGGATCTCATCATTGCAGATAGCCAACGCCACACAGGGATTTATCGGGCGCTAAAGGGTATCGCTCCCGTCCTGCTGTTAAAGTCCCGCAACGAAACTTACAAAGAAAACCTGCAATCTGCCGCGATCATCGGCAAAATCATGGGGAAAGATAATGAGATGCAGAAACGGCTGGCAGAGCACCGTGAACGCATGAAAAGCTATGCCAGCCAGTTACCACAAGGCGTCAGTGTGGTTTTTGGCACCTCGCGCGAACAGCAATTTAACCTGCACTCCAGCGACACCTATACCGGCAGCGTCTTAGCGGCATTAGGGCTAAAGGTTCCCACGCCAGTTAATCATGCGGCAATGGCTTCTCTCAGCCTGGAACAGTTACTGGCTCTCAATCCTGACTGGCTTATCGTGGCCCACTATCGCCAAGAAAGCATCGTCAAGCGCTGGCAACAAGATGCGCTATGGCAGATGATGACAGCACAGCAAAAACGTCAGATAGCGGCAGTAGACAGCAACACCTGGGCTCGTATGCGCGGGATATTTGCCGCGGAACGCATTGGCAGCGATGCGGTAAATATCTTCCACCATCAACCGGTTAATGAAACACCATGAGACGCTGCCATCATCCAGTCTGGCTTTGGGGATTGCCGCTGGTTGCACTGTTTAGTGCGTTCTGGCTAAGCCTGTTTTGCTATTCTGCGATTCCCGCCATCAGTGCGCTCAAGGCACTGGTGCCAGGCCATACACCGACGCTACCTGAAGCGCTGGTTATCAATCTGCGGCTACCACGCAGTCTGGTTGCTATTCTGCTCGGCGCAGCTCTGGCATTGTCCGGCGCACTCCTCCAGACGCTCACTCATAATCCGCTGGCCTCCCCCTCCTTACTGGGTATTAACAGTGGCGCTGCACTGGCTATGGCGCTGGTGAGCGCTTTCAGTCCGGCACCACTGGCCGGATATTCCATTTCTTTGGTGGCGGCTTGTGGCGGTGGAATTAGCTGGATGATGGTGATGGCCGCAAGTGGTGGCTGGCAGCAAAAATACGATCGCAACCGGCTAATTCTGGCGGGCATTGCCTTATCTGCCTTATGTATGGCACTAACACGTATTACGCTACTGCTTGCCGAAGATCATGCTTACAGCATTTTTTACTGGCTGGCGGGGGGAGTCTCCCATGTCCGCTGGCCTGAATTCTGGCAACTATTCCCTTTCATGGTGGTCACTGTACCTGCGGTTTTGTTATTGGCGAAATCACTTAATCTGCTCAACGCTGGCGATATCAGTGCCCATACACTTGGTGTGAACCTGACGCGACTGCGTATCTTCGTCAGTTTAGCGGTACTAATTCTAGTAGGGGCCTGCGTCAGTGTGGCGGGGCCAATCGTGTTTATTGGCCTGCTAATGCCGCATCTGGCGCGTTTCTGGGTTGGCTATGATCTACGCCGCACACTGCCAATGTGCATGCTGTTGGGAGCGGTGTTCATGCTACTTGCCGATTTACTGGCCCGTGCGCTGGCCTGGCCCGGAGAACTCCCGGCAGGCGCGGTGCTGGCGCTCATTGGCGCACCCTGCTTTGTCTGGCTGGCAAGGAGGCGAACATGAATCGTCAGGTTATCTTACTTTTAGTAGTATTGCTGGCAGTTACGCTGGTGCTAGCACTACACATGGGCGCACAACCACTTCCCTGGAGCGCATTAATAAGCGGCTGGCAACCCAGTGACAAACACCACTTTGTGCTAACACAGTACCGCTTGCCGCGTATTTTACTCGCCATCACTATAGGCGCTGCACTGGCGCTTTCCGGCGTTCTGGTTCAGGGCATTGTTCGTAATCCACTGGCCTCCCCCGATGTACTTGGGGTAAACCATGCAGCAAGCCTGGCGTCGGTAAGTGCACTGATCCTTTTCCCTTCTCTGCCGGTGCAGTGGCTTCCGCTACTCGCTTTTTGCGGTGGAATGGCCGCGCTAATCCTACTGCGAGCGATTGCAGGCCCCTCTTCGCCACTGCGCCTTGCACTGGTTGGCGTCGCACTTTCAGCTACCTGGACAAGCATCACCGACTACCTAATGCTCTCACGCCCACAAGATATCAATAACGCGCTTTTGTGGCTGACCGGCAGTCTTTGGGGACGCGACTGGCAGTTTGTGGCTATAGCCTTGCCGGTATTGATGATACTGATACCGCTCAGCCTGCGTTTTTGTCGCGATTTAGATTTGCTGGCACTTGGTGATGACAGCGCCAGCACACTGGGCGTCTCGCTCCTACAGGTACAATCCTGGGGATTAATGCTGGCAGTAGCGCTCGCCTCAACAGGCGTTGCCGTTTGCGGGCCAATTGGTTTTATCAGCCTCGTGGTCCCCCATCTCGTTCGCAGACTTGTGGGAGGACGGCATCGCTGGCTTATACCAACATCCATGCTTATGGGTGCTCTGGTTTTACTACTAGCCGATTTGCTGGCAAGGACCATAGCCCCACCAATGGAATTGCCTGCTGGCGTACTGACCGCCATCATTGGCGCTCCTTATTTCTTCTGGCTTTTAGTGAGGACACGTTAAATGCAACTGGCTACGGAAAAGTTATCTGCGGGCTACGGGGAGAAACGTATTCTAAATGACCTGTCGCTCACCCTCCCGACCGGGAAAATCACGGCGTTACTCGGCCCCAATGGCTGTGGTAAATCGACATTACTGAAATGCTTTTCACGGCTATTAACGCCATTATCTGGAAAGATAACAATAGATAGTGAACCTTTAGCGCACTTTTCCTCACGCAAGCTCGCCAGACATCTTGCGCTTTTACCGCAACATCCTCTCACACCAGAGGGGATCGCCGTCCATGAACTGGTTGCATACGGGCGCAGCCCCTGGCTGACCTTCTGGGGGCGTTTAGCACCTCATGATCGTCATCTTGTACAACAAGCAATGGAAAAAACGCAGATTAGCCATCTTGCCAATAAACGCGTTGCCGACCTTTCGGGCGGGCAACGGCAGCGCACTTTTCTGGCGATGGTTCTGGCCCAAGATACGCCGGTGGTGCTGCTCGACGAACCCACGACATACCTGGACATCAACCATCAGGTGGAATTGATGAAGCTGCTGCGTGAACTGAACAATGAAGGAAAAACGGTCGTGACCGTACTTCATGACCTCAATCAAGCTAGCCGGTACTGTGACCACTTGGTGCTGCTTTCCCAAGGGCAGATTATCGCCCAAGGCTCACCCGAGGAGGTTATGACACCGAAATTATTACAGCGGGTATTCAGCATTAAAGCGGAAATTCATCCCGAACCCGTTTCAGGTAAACCAATGTGTGTGGTGTGTTAAGCGGGAATCTAATGTAACGTGTTGGTTCTCTTCTCCAGTACGGCTTAATATGCTCGGTTTTTTGTTAGAGGTTGTGTCGGGATTCATTATTTATACCACCCAACCCAAAAAGCCGAGCTTGAATTTATGTGATGCTAAAATTGCTGTTCTTAAGCAAAGCTGAGGTTATTAAGCTCTACAGCTTCGACTTGACGGGCATTGAGCTTTATTTTGGAACTCATTTTTTATCGAAGTGAAGATGCTCCGGCATCCGCAATATCAGGGAATAATTTTGTTAAATCATCCATTTAATTTGCTGTTCTCCTCTGGCTATTTCTTCATCATAGCAAACATATGACACTTAACCTATCTTGTAGCCAGCATTCCCGAATAGTGCTTCGTGATAAGGAAGATGAATAAAGTATGGGGGGCTTTGTTACCAAACTGTGACGTATGTCATAACGCTTAAGCCAAACGCCTACAAAACCCATATTGATTGCTGTACTCTTATCATTCAAGGCATTTGTTAGATAATTCAAAGAGCTATGATGGCCGCAACTTCCCTTTCGAATGATATTCTCCGTACCTGGCAACGTATAGAGTTCTTCCAACCTTATACACTTGGAAAAAAAGATAAAAGTTTACTAATTCCGCTTAAAACACTCTATCAGCTGGGAGATAAGGCACTACCCTGGCTTTCATCAGAACTCCGTCAACAACATGATATTCCCGATCAAAAAGTCTTATACAGCTTGTACGTCGGTTTGTTTGATAAAGCTATCGCTAACGCGATCAGCCAAGCGGTGTTTGGTCCAGATGAAGGGTATTATGCAGAAGAATTTGAGCAACGGCTGGATAAAGAAGGAACAACCTGCTTTGCCAAAATTCTATTAGGCGCGGAAGGAAACCCTGCTCTGGATAAATTTTCAGTGAGTTCTCTTCCCTGGGCTTTAGGGCACCTGCGTGATGAACGTTTTGAACAGCTTAATACGAAGGTATTTTCAGCCAGTTGCGAGCATCTTAAAAATACCCTCGGCAACTTTAGCGTCTCTCTGAAGCCAATACGAGAAAATGGCCCCGGTATTTTAAAAGCAAATGATATTTTAACACTGTTGACGACACATCTGGTGAGTTGGGCAGATTTTGAACCCCAATGGCAATATGCTTTACAAATAGACTGGATGGAGGGAAAAGGCGACGATACAGAAGCATCACAAGAAAATAGCGATGAAATTGAAGAAGAAGTCAGCGCTAATGATAAAACCTTTGCACTTCCTATTTTAAATAGTTTTTTCTTTGAGGACATTGAATACGCTATTACGGCCCTAAAACGAGGAGATAGATGCAAAGCTCTCAGAGCATATCTTTCTCATCATAGTGTCCCCAGGAATCCAGACCTTTATTCACAAGACGGGCTTGCCTCCATCATCAGTAAACTCCATCCAGCGAAGATGCCTCATGGACGCTGGCCTTCCGATCCCAAACATGCCATGTCGCTAATGCAGCAATTTGCTATTAATACAGCGATAGAAGAGCTTGCTGACGGTGGGCTGCTTTCCGTCAACGGCCCTCCGGGAACTGGAAAAACAACGCTTCTGCGCGATCTAATAGCACATAACATTGTTGAACGAGCGAAGATACTTACGCGTTATCAAAAAGTTGATGACACGCTGGACAATTCCGGTTTTATTGTGAATGCGCTCACTGGTTTCGAAATGGTCATTGCGTCATCCAACAACGCCGCAGCAGAAAACATATCAAAAGAATTGCCGCAAAAGAAATCATTGGCTGAAGAATTCCAATCGCTTGACTATTTAGCACCAACCGCAAACCAGATAGCTGCCGAGAACCGCCCAAAGCGCGAACATAAAAAAAGTAAAAAGAGTCAGGGAAAAGTTAGAACCTATCACCTCTATCGTCCGTTGAAGAAAGAGAAACAATGCTGGGGGATCATTTCCGCTGCTTTGGGCAACAAACCAAACCGGACTAAATTTTCTGATCGCTTATTTTTTGATGAACATTTTTTACGCGACACCCCAACTGAAGCCTCTCGTCCCGCTGAAGAGAACTTTCTCAGTCTTTGGCGCTGGAGGCACTATCACAACCCCATCTCTTTCGCCACCGCTAAAAAACGTTTCCTCGTATGTCTGGAAAAGACAAAAAAACTTCAACAGCAACTAGAAATGTTTGTGCATCTGATAGAAAAACAGCATAACGATTCATTCGACACGTTATCACTGAAGTTGAAGCAAATAGAAGGACTGTACGAAACACAGCTTAACAGGCTGGAACAGGTGAAAACAGAACAGGATGTATTAGGAAAACAGCTCCAACATGCGGAACAGCAACAAAAAATTATCGAAAGTGATGCACCAGGATGGCTAATGCGTCTGATGAATCGCAAGCGAGTGCATGTGTATAAAGAAACGTTGCAGTGTGCACAACACGAAGTATTAAGACTGATGAGATTGCAAGCCGAACAAGCCCAGCGTGTTGCGGAACAACGCAAGTCAGTTAATGACATAATTGAAAAAAAGCGAACCTTACAACAGGATATCGAAAAAATTATCCAACAACGGGAGAATGACCATCGTTCTCTGCAAACTTTGAAACAGCAGTTTCCTGATATCACATTGCCAGATATCAACCAATCTATCACTGATGCAACATTACAACGAACGGCCCTTTGGCAGAATGCACAGATAAATCGTCAACGTTCCGCATTATTTATCACAGCGATGGAACTTCATCAGGCTTGGCTTTATGAAGCACTAGGAGTACCTCGTTTTGGAGACTTCATATTTAATCTCACGGCTTTTTTAGCACAACCTCATTCCGAAATCAGGCCTATACGCTGGTGGCAAACGCTGTTTATGTTTGTGCCCGTATTATCCACAACTTTCGCATCTATGGGACGCATGTTCCACGGAGTGGGAAGCGAAGAACTTGGCTGGTTAATGATCGATGAAGCCGGCCAGGCACCTCCACAACAAGCTGTCGGGGGACTCTGGCGTGCAAAACGGGTACTGGTTGTTGGAGACCCTTTGCAGATTGAACCGGTATTTACGACCCCTCCGCCGTTGGTTGAACGTCTTTGCCTAGATGCTCTGAATGAAAAGGCTAAAGACTGGAATCCGGGATTACTTTCAGTGCAGCAGGTTGCTGATCGCGTCAATCATTGGGGATGTGAATTAGAAGTCATGAACAACCTGATCTGGCTAGGTATTCCATTGTGGGTACACCGTCGTTGTATTGAGCCAATGTTCAGTTTGTCTAATAAGATGGCCTACAATGGCCGCATGATTCATGGGCTTGATGCTGACAAGATTCGCTGCCAACCTGTGAACAACATTCTGGAAAACCATTGGCTGGCATCGGTTGGAGGGACAGGTGAAAAACAATATCGTGACAGCCACGGTAAAGATTTGCTCAAGTTATTGGACCAACTGCTTGTTGCAAATGTTTCTCTTCATTCGATTTATGTTATTACACCGTTCAAAGCAGTTAAGTCAGCATTGTGTGAATTATTAGGAAAGCGTGATCTGGCTACCTGGCGGCAATCTATGCCATTGATGACACGAAAAGAACTCAACGTATGGCAAAAAAATTGTATTGGTACAGTGCATACTTTTCAGGGCAAAGAAAACGATATTGTCATTTTTGTCCTAGGCTGCGACGAAAATAATGATGGCGGCGCAAAATGGGCTGCCAGCAAGCCTAATTTGTTAAACGTTGCGCTCACCCGAGCAAAAAAACACATTTTCATAATTGGCGATCCAGCGGTATGGCATGGTTTGCCTTGGTTTCGCGATGTAGCCAAGGAGTTGCCAGTGGGGACATATCATCATTTACAATAACCCTAAGGTGGAATGATCAAAAAACGAATAACGAAATAAGTAAACAGTCCTTATGCCGTTAGGTAATACTGCCTCACAAATTGCATTATTCGTAACATGAACCTGAAGGTGATTAGGGTTATCTAAGCTAATGAATGGCGAGCTAATTGTATAAACAAGGAGTGATAATGAATCGAGCTCAGGCCCAACAACTGCTACAAACTGCACTAGCCAATCCAAATGCTGAGTTTCGCGATGGTCAGTGGGAAGCTATTGATGCTTTGGTTAACCAACGGCAGAAACTGTTGGTAGTGCAGCGTACTGGCTGGGGTAAAAGCTCAGTTTACTTTATCAGCACCAAAATTTTCCGCGATCGCGGCATGGGGCCGACGATTATTGTTTCTCCTTTGCTGGCCCTGATGCGTAACCAGATTGAGTCCGCCCAGCGCCTGCACATCGTAGCCGAGACTATGAATTCCACCAATACAGCGGACTGGCAGACGGTGACACAAAGGATTATAAATAATCAAATAGATTGCCTGCTGATTTCTCCTGAGCGGCTCGCCAATGATAACTTCATTGAAACCGTGCTTCATCCTATCGCTGACCGTATTGCTCTGATGGTGATCGACGAAGCCCACTGCATCTCCGACTGGGGCCATGACTTCCGCCCAGACTATCGGCGTATAGTAAATATTTTGCGCCAGTTGCCACCTAATACACCAGTATTAGGCACAACGGCCACTGCCAATAACCGCGTGGTGACTGATATCCAAACACAACTGGGTAATATCCAGATCCAGCGTGGTCCACTGATCCGTGAAAGCCTCTCGTTACAAACTATGGTGCTGCCTGATCAATCCTCTCGCCTAGCTTGGTTGGCGCAAGTGATTCCCACCTTGCATGGTACTGGCATTGTGTACACCTTAACAGTGCGTGATGCCGAACAGGTAGCAAATTGGTTGAACGTCAATGGCATAAATGCCAGAGCCTACCATAGCAGTATTGAGGCTGATGGTTTTGAAAACAGTAACGATTACCGACAATATCTTGAAGAGTTATTGCTAACCAATCAACTTAAGGTGCTGGTGGCAACTACTGCATTGGGTATGGGGTACGACAAGCCGGACTTAAGCTTTGTGATTCACTATCAAGCACCAGGTTCTATCGTGGCTTACTACCAGCAGGTCGGCCGCGCAGGGCGTGGTATCGACAACGCTATTGGTGTGTTGATATCTGGTATAGAAGATCAAGATATTCATGAGTTTTTCAGGAATTCGGCATTCCCATCAGAAACTCAGGTAAACGAAATTTTGCAAGTACTAGATAATAGTGATGGTTTATCGCTTCGTAGCATTGAAGAGCAAACCAACCTACGCTATGGCCAGATTGAAAAGGTATTAAAACTGCTAAGTACAGAGAACACCGCTCCTGTGATTAAAGTCGGAAACTTATGGCGCAGAATACCCGTGCCTTATGCTATGGATCGCCCCCGTATCGCTCACCTCACCAACCAGCGTAAGCAAGAGTGGGCTGAAGTACAGGCTTATCTGTCAGATACCAGATGTAAGATGACTTTCTTGCGCCGTGTACTGGATGATCACGACCCTACACCTTGTGGCAAATGCTCGTCATGCATCGGCCAGCCTGTTGTTAATCAGGCTATTAATCCAATGTTAGTTCATCAGGCAGGCACTTTTCTTAAACATGCCGAAATGATTATCCAGCCAAGAAAACAGGTAGCAACTTCTAATCGAGCCTTTCCTACATATTGTTTTCCACGGCAGTTAGGTTGCTTAGTTGCTCAGCCAGGTAGGGTTCTCTCTCGATGGGGAGATGCTGGTTGGGGAAAAACTGTTATTGAAAATAAACATTCGGGTTATTTTTCTGACGAACTAGTTGATGCTATGGCTGAAATGATCTCACAGCGTTGGCAGCCTAATCCTAGTCCAACTTGGGTGTGTTGTGTTCCTTCCTTAAGACACCCGAATTTAGTCCCTGCATTTGCACGTCGTTTAGCACAAAGATTGAACCTGACATTTGTTGATGCGGTAGCAAAAGTTCAAGATAACCAGCCCCAAAAGGAACAACAAAATAGTTTTCATCAATGCCACAACCTTGACGGCGTTTTTGAGATAACACAAATTATACAAAATCAACCAGTACTCCTTATCGACGACATCGTTGACTCTGGTTGGACTCTTACCGTTATTGCAGCTTTGTTACAGCAAGCGGGTAGTGGTATTGTATATCCCGCAGCACTTGCCTCTTCTTCGGTGAAAGACTCATGAATTTATCGCCAACAGCACAAGCCACATTATTGCTCACTAGTTATTTTTCCAAGGCGAGCTGTGATGATGTCAAACCCCTCACTAATGCTGAATGGGGTAGGTTTGCGTTATGGCTGAAAGAAAAATCCACAACACCAGCAGATTTGTTGGTATCTGAGCCTAAATCAATATTAAGCAACTGGCAGGATTCCCGCATCAGCACAGAACGAATTATACAGTTACTGAATCGTGGCCACAGCCTGGCGTTAGCCGTTGAAAAATGGCATCGAGCAGGTCTTTGGGTAGTTACCCGCTCTGATCCTGAATATCCCAAGCGCTTAAAACAGCAATTGAAAACCGATTCGCCGCCTGTGCTATTTGGTTGCGGTAATAAAGCTTTACTGAATGTTGGTGGTTTAGCGGTTATTGGCTCACGTGAGGCCAACAATGCGGACTTGTCTTATACCGAGCTGGTCGGTTCAAGAGCGGCATCAGAGGGCATTGCGATTGTATCCGGTGGTGCCCGTGGTGTGGATGAGACGGCTATGGTGGGAGCAATGCTTGGTGGCGGCAACGTTATTGGGGTACTAGCAGATAGCCTACTGAAAGCCGCTACCAGCGCAAAATGGCGCAAAGGTTTGATGAATGGCAGTGTAATGCTGATTTCGCCCTTTTACCCCGAGGCTGGCTTCAGCACTGGAAACGCTATGGCCCGAAACAAATATATCTATTGCTTGGCAGACAGCTCGCTGGTAATTCACTCGGGGAAAAAAGGCGGCACACTAAGCGGGGCAGAAGAAAACCTGAAAAAGTGCTGGGTGCCATTATGGGTAAAACCAACGAATGACAGTAGCGCGGCAAATACTGATTTAGTTGCGAAGGGGGGGCATTGGTGTGAGGCAGATGTTCACAACCTTAAGGTTTCTGATTTGCTCTCCGTAGAAAACTCTACTGCTTCGCAGAAAGAAGCTGAACAGGTTGATCTATTTTTCATACCAGCACAGTCAGAATTATTTGCGAAACCTGCATCGGAATTTGATCTAGAGGTAGCAGAAAATCGAACAATTGCTGCTCATTCAATCGAACAAGATGAAATCCAGGGTTCAATCGATCACGAAGCAGAAGCAGAAGCAGAAGCAGAAGCAGAAGCAGAAGCAGAAGCAGAAGCAGAAGCAGAAGCAGAAGCAGAAGCAGAAGCAGAAGCAGAAAAAATTATAATGCAGGCTGTGGATTTTTATCAATTGTTTATTACTGAACTCCAGCGATTGGCAATAAGCCCTATTACACTTGATACCCTTATCGAGAACACTGGCCTGCATAAATCTCAATTGAAGGAATGGTTAAAACGAGCTATTGATGAGGGACAAGTGAAAAAACTCGGTCGTCCTGTTCGTTATCAAATAGAAAAGAAAAATCAAAAAATTGTTTAAATGATTGTTGTTGTGACTATGACAAAAAAACCAATGTTCAAGAGGTAACGACGGTTTACTTGCTGAATAGATTACAGTTGGATGGAATCTGTTATGAGCATGTATGAACGGTTGGGTAAGGAATATGATTCACGCCAAGCTTAAGGGTAGCTTCAGAAATGCCTTACCTGATAACTTCACTATATGTCAAATAGCTAAAATTGCGATCCTCTGGTTATTCACCAGCACAAACCGAGCTTTGACTTAGTGCTTTATAGCTAGCCGAGAAAGAGGCGTTGCGCCTGGCACTGTATTAGTGTGCAGCTAAATTGCTGTACACCTTTGCCAATATCAAATAATACTTGGGGTTATTAAGGGGCTAATAATTCAGCCCCAGTCTGACATTTTCTTGTTTTTCTACTTCTTTTTTTACTGAGATTGATGCCATTACGGATCATTATCTTAATACTATCGCGTTGCTCCCTAGCTTTCCCTACCTGCAAACCGATATTTCAGATACCACCATTTCGAACAACTGGGTTTGATGAGAAGATACAAACCTTATACATCAGTAAGTTTGTATTCTTTTTCACGGGACTTTGCCTCACAAGCTTCCATGTCTGTTAAAGGCATAATTTGGGGGGGCAACTCATTATCGAAAAGAACTGCCCCCAAATATCATGGATGTCAACGGATACGAATGGACGATTATAGACTTAAAAACTAAGTAATTTGTTTTTTTCAGGTAGTTACGGAAGTTTATGGAGAAGACCGGACTCGTACATCGCAACTATCCTTATGATCTTAATGGATTAAAATAAAACCTATTAATTAAGATACCATCAGTCCAAGTTTGTGATAATCGAACAAAAAATTTTCATTTATAAAAATGATATTATGTGAATAATTTATTTTCGTACAATTTTATTTATTACTACAAATATCGACATTTATTATCAATGAAAATAAAAAAAATATAATTCATTGATTTTCATGCAAAAATATGATATAAGGAAGAAAATAAATTTATGGATATACGAGATATGTCATTCTGGCAGTCAGAAATCAATGAAACTATTACCAACTCTTTCAGGTTCATTGCCAAGAGTGAACACGATAACTTCAGCAAGTGGCTTTCAAAATATAATGAAAAAGCTCCAACATCTTCCAACCAAGGGACAATAAACCTCCCATTTCAACGTTGGTTCCGCTTTAAGGAAGCCTTTTCTCCAAAGTTCGTCGTTGACACCCTAGCCTCATTACCATATGAAGTCAATACATGTTTAGATCCATTTTTGGGGAGTGGAACAACTGCCGTCACCTGCAAAATGATGGGAATCAATTCAATTGGAACAGAAGTTAATCCATTTCTATCAGACTTAGTCTCAGTGAAATTAAATTATGTCTCTCCTGAAAGTTTTTTGAAGGAGTATAAAAAGATAATTAATAATTTAGAAATTATTACCGATGATTTCTTGTTAACTCCAGGTATGCCTTTATCTTTTACAGAACCGGGGATAAAAGGTAGATTCATATTCTATAAAAATACATATTCTACTATCAGAGCATTGCTCCGGAGTTCGAAAGTAATGTCGGATGATGAAGCTCGTTTATTCAAGGTATTATTAGGTTCAGTTCTTATTGAAAATAGCAATGCTATTGTTAATGGTAAAGGTAGAAGATATAGACGTAATTGGGATTCAAGAGTTAAAACAGGGCATGATGTAATTAGATCTATGAACAAGGCAGTATATAATGCACTGGAAGACATTGAATTATTTTACACACAAAATAATAGTACACACTTAATTCATAACGGTGATACAAGAAAGCTTTTAAAAGATATTGAAAAAGCAGACGTTATTATTTTCTCACCCCCTTACCCTAATTCTTTTGATTATACTGATGTCTATAATATTGAGTTATGGATGTTAGACTACCTTAAAAATAACATTGACAACAAAAAACTAAGGAATCAAACATTTCGTTCTCATGTTCAAGCGAAATGGAATTTCGATGCCGACATGGAATTAAATTCTAAGACCTTAATAAAGGTATTCGATAATTTAAATAAATCCAGGAAGGAGCTTTGGAACAAAAACATTCCTGAAATGGTTTATAATTATTTCGAAGATCTTCAAACTATTTTTAAAGAGTTTAGTAGAATATTACCTATAAATCATCATGCTATAGTAGCTATAGGTGATAGCCAATATGCAGGTGTTCATATTGACGTTGGTGTCATACTTGAAGAAATCTTAGTACCTCTTGGTTTTATTCTCCAAGAAAAAGGAGAGATACGTTCAATGAGGAGTAGTTCCCAGCATGGCGGTAAATTTGAACTATCTGAACATTGTTTAGTTTTCAAGAAAATAAGGTAAAATCATGACCACCGGAAGAAATAAGATCACCTTACCTATAATTAGACAAGTTAGACTATACGATTTTGATTTATATACAAGCAATCCAAATATTATAACGGAAGTCAATAAAAATGTTTATTGCCTAATCGGTGCTAATGGATTAGGAAAGTCCACATTCCTTAACTCTGTTACGTACTGTATAACCGGGGCGATTCCACTCACTGAGAAAAATTTCTCAACGACTCCTGAATATGCTAAGAATGCGACCAAGAACACAAGGACAACTGATTATTTTAACGGTCGAATAAGTGAAAACTTACGTGAACGAGCAAAAGTATCCGTACTTCTAGAATGTAACAATACAAAAATAGAAGTAACACGTCATTTATTTTCTGATGGCAAAGTTTCAAACTTATCGATAGAAGACCTCGAAAATAATAAACATATAGCATTAGATACAAACAACAGTAATGCTGATGAAATGGAATCAGTTTATCAACAAAAAATAATCGAACTGACAGGATTAAAGGATTTTAGCCAATATATTTTTCTTTTCCATTTTATATCTGTATTTGATGAATCAAGACATTTATTACTCTGGAATGACGATATATTAACAAATGCATTATATATTGCTTTTGGAACAGATCCATCAGTGGCTATTTTAGCTGAAAATCTACGGAATGAAATGGAAAAAGAGGATTCAAGAGGACGAAACGCCAAATTTGCTGCAAAACAGATAACACGTCAAATTGATGAATTATTATCAGCGATGAGGGATAAGCATAGTGATGATGGTTTATCGCAAGCACAAACGTTAGAAAGACATAAAAAACTCTGTGAGAATGTAAAATATGCACAAAACAGAACCTCTCATATAAACTTAGAAAAAAAAGACTTAGAAGTAAAATGTGCTGAATTAAATTCAAAATATTCAGCATTAGAGGTTGAATATAGAAAGGAGTTTTCATCTCGTCTGTCTAATATGAGCCACTTGAGATATCATCCGTTGATCAAGGTAAGTATAGAATATCATAAATGTGCTCTATGTAATTCTGAATCAAATGATATTTCTCAACATCTGGAAGACATAATATCCAAAAATAAATGTCCATTATGCTTATCGAAAGTAATTGATGATTCTGATGCAGATAAACTCGCACTTCAAAAAATCAAAAATATCGATATAGAAAGAGCAGACATTAAAGAAAAGCTTGAGATAACTTATCAAGCTTTAGACCGGGTAATTTCTGAGTTAAATATTGCTGAAGCTAATGAACAAGCAGCACAAGGAGAGCTTGATTCATTCGAAAATGACAATAGAAGCACAATTCTTTTAGGGAGTACACCAAATCCTAATTATTTCACTCAGGAAATAAAAGAACTTGAAGCACAGAAAGAAAAATTTAATAAAAACAGTTTGGCCTTCTATAAAAAACGAGATGAACTCCGAGAGCAATTAAGAAAATATGAAAAAGAGTTGAAGGTAAATTATTCTATATACGCAGAATCTTTTGTTCTAAGATTTAGAGAATTAGCAGAAGAATTCATTGGAATGCCAGTAGATGTAGTTTTAGAACACCATAAGCCGAAGACAAAATCCGGATTTGGTCTGACGCTACATATGAATAAGAAGCTAAGAACTACTTCAGATAAATTATCAGAAAGTCAGAGATTTTTTATTGATATTGCATTAAGAATGGCAATAACTGAATTCATGTGCAATGGTTCGGCTACACTACTTATTGATACTCCTGAAGGTTCTTTAGATATAGCATATGAAGCAAGAGCAGGTTCGATGTTTTCTAAATATGCGAAACAAAACAACTTCATACTTATGACTGCAAATCTAAGAAGTTCGTATCTTGTATTAAGACTTGCTAATCTGCAAAAAAAACAAGGTATGCAAATAGTAAAAATGACAGAATGGACGAACCTTACAGAAGTTCAGAAAAGTGAGGAGGGTTTGTTCACCAGAGCCTATAACGATATTGAAGAAGCCATGGAGTGATCATGAAACAAATACTACCGTCTGCATACTTTGATTCACTTATTATAATGGATGAAATGCCGGCATCACTACGCCCTATATCTTTTGTAGAGTATCATCTTTTTTCTTATCTATCATGTGTCTTGGCTTTATTCAAGGGTGAGTCAATAAGTAGTTGGGGTTATAAATATACCGTAACAGAATATGGATTCCCTTTTTCTAACGAATTGCAGCACGCCATAGATTTTTTATTGAATAGAGGATTTATTTATAGCGATGATAATGGTTTGTTTCATCCAAATAAAGATATTATAACCACTGAACTTAATAACTTCTCTCATGACAAATCTTTAGCAAATAGAAGAGAACTAATCAGTACAGCATTACAATGTGGACTCAATATACCATCGGGTGCAATCAGAAATGCAATAAAAAATTCTCCGGGCATGTTTTTAAGCACGAGCCTGGCTCAAGCGGCTCCATTGCTGGATGATGAAGACAACATAGATATTTTATATGACGAATATGATGTCATATCAAAAATGATTGGGAAAGAAAATAAAGATTTATTATCACCTGCTGTAATTTGGTTATCTGCCCGTGTTATGAGAACTGAAGGATAAGTTTATGTTTATCAATGCAGACCTTGGAAGAATTCGTGACTTAATTGCAAGTAGTCCAACACTTCATGCAAATCAAGTCTTTGGTAAGAACGGCACTGATAAACTTTCTTTTTTAATGGACAGGATAAAGATATTTTATCAACATTTCCCAGCAGAAAGTGTAAGCTTTAATTTAATGTTTTGCATTAAAGTTGAAAACTTTGACAATAAAGAAATGATATTCCAAAAAGGGAATTTCACACTTATTTATGGTTTTGAAAACATACATACAATAATATCATCACGAACAGACAAATGTATATCTTTTGAAGTTTTAGATGATGGAACCTGTGCTTTATCAATAACTGAAAATAACTATTTACACAATGACGAAACATTGCGTAAAAATTATATATTTTATAGCCTCAATAATAAAAAAGAGCATTTTTACATTGGCTCCTTTACTGATGAAGTAGTTCCTCTTTCACCAATGATAACAAGCAACTTTTGTGCGCCAACTTACCATTCATTAGATGATGCTTTGAAAACGTACTATATCAAAATGGCGAGAGAGACAACATGTAAAATTCTTCAATCCATTTGGCACAATGGAGTTGCTGGTGCAAGGTTATTTTTAACCAACAAACCAGAGCATATCATGCGTAACTCTCTCGTTCAGGCTTTGAATATGACATTAAAAGATGCTGATATTAGGGCAGAACAAAATACAGATGATACAAAACCCGTAGATATAAAAATTTCATGGTTTCACAGTAAAGCAACCGCTCTTATTGAAATAAAATGGCTTGGTACTTCTTTAAAAATCGCACCAAAGAATCCTAATAAACCTTATACTACCTATGACGAAAACAGGGCACGAGAAGGTGCTAAACAATTAATTGAGTACATAGATAACGAGTTCACTAGTAGTCCTGAAAGATTACCTCAAGCCTACTTGGTAGTTTTTGATGCAAGAAGAAAAAATCTTATAGATCCAGAAACACAGGTCAGTAAGGATGATGCTTTCTTCTACGAAAATCATGATATTGATTATAATCTAGAATACTATGAATTAGATTATTTTAATAAACCTTATCGCTTCTATCTAAGACCGAGATATTCAAGTTTATAATTACTTTTATAAAAATTAATTTTCACGTTTACAAAAAGCCACTTTTGACAAGGGAGTGGCTTAAAATTTCTTAGCAACAAATGTCAAAGCAAGGGCTAACTCATCGAAGCTCCGCTTCTCTGAGTTGCCTTGCTTTTCCTTCCTTTGGTCTGAAAAGGTAAAACAAAATTCATAGGAAACGTTAAAAAAACATTCAAGTTATGCTGTCTCCTTGTTTTAAAAATGAATAGAATGTTACCAACCGTTCTGATCTTATCAAAGTGAAGGTAAATGTAATGAGCGAAAACAGCAAAGCAATACCAGAAGGCGAGAGTAAAAAAATAGGTGATGTAAATCTCAAAGGTATTATTGATGGAATCGAAATACACTGTAATGTTGATCTAACATATCAGACACCTAAAAAACCTGAGCAGGAAACTTCGCAAAGCCTTCCCAGAAGGTTACAAACCAAACATTATTTTTCTTATTTCGTTCTCCCATTAATAATAATAGCCACCTGTTTCACAATCGATATTTTTTTGATTATAACTTCCACATTTTTTATTTATTTTACCACTCGTCTTTGGCTTCATTTTGTATAGGATGTTTACCATTAGCCCTTCAACCATCCCTGTTTATGTAAAAAAATATGTTGATTTTATAACATTGTCATCATCAACATTAACCGCATTTTTGTTATTATTCAAAACCGTTGATTCTTACAACCCATATTTAGAAATGATTTATAATTTGAAAGATCATGGGTTCATTGGTAGGCGGATTCAACTAAAGCGCTACAAGCCATCGCTCTGAAACCATGCCCGCATACTTCCGTTTTTGTATCATATCCCATCACTCGTAATGCATTATTTACCGTATTTTCGCTCATAACTTTATTAGGATCATGGTCGCCGGGAAAAAGCCGTTCATTGTCCCCACTAAGCTCTTTAAGTTGCTGTAAGATATCTATTGCCTGATTACTCAACGGCACAATATGGGCTGATTTCATTTTCATGCCACGGTAAGAATAACGAACTCCTTCGATTGGATTTCGTTGACCAGGTATCTCCCACACTGAACTATTAAAGTCAATTTCATCCCATCGTGCAAAACGTAACTCACTAGAACGCACAAAAGTGAGTAAAGTCAGTACCACCGCTAAACGTGTAATTTTCCTGCCACGGTAATGACTTATACGTTCCAATAATTCAGGAAAGCAATTGGATGGCAATGCAGGATAATGTTTAGTTTTAGGCATGGTCAGCGCCCCAGCCATATCTATAGCCGGATTACTGTCGATAATGTCATTTTGTACGGCATAGCGCATGATAGCAGTTACCCGCTGTTGGAGCCGTTGAGCTACATCATGCTTTCCTGCATCATCCACCATTCAGATAGGTACTAATAGATGACTAGTCTTTAACTGACGGATATCAATTTTACCAATATGTGGAAAGATGTATTGTTCAAGGCTGCGCAGTACACGCGCCCGGTTATAGTCACCCCACCGCTTATTACTGGAGTGCCATTTCCTAGCAATAGTTTCAAAATTGAATTCGCCTGATGCCTCAGCTTGAGTCTCTTTCTGTGTTGCTTTGGGATCTATATCATTAGCTATCAGTTTTTTAGCCTCATCACGTTTATCTCTGGCATCAGCAAGAGAAACTACCGGGTAAACCCCAAATGCTAACCTGTCTTCTTTTTTATCAGTAGGTCGGCGGTATTTCATACGCCAGTATTTTGAACCTCTCGGAGTAATTTCCAGATACAACCCGCCACCATCAGCGAGTTTATAGGCTTTATCTTTTGGCTTTGCTGCCTCTATTTGCCTGGCATTGAGTTTCATGTTGGGGGCACATTATTAATCGAATCGGAAGATGCCCCCACAGATATGTGGATTACAACGGACGATAATAGACCTTGATAGACTATTTTATTTGATTTATAAGGAGTTTTCTTGGATAAGTGGACTTTGGTGAACTGCTATGAACATAGTCATGGTGCCGAAGGCCGGACTCGAACCGGCACACCCGAAGGCGGTTGATTTTGAATCAACTGCGTCTACCGATTTCGCCACTTCGGCACTGAAGTAGTATGCGGAAAACGAGGGCCATTATACCTGTCAGCGATCTGTTAGCAACTGTTATCCTTCTAACTTTGGTTTAAGTGTTGAAAAAAAGATCAAACCCATCTCTCAACACAAATGTATGTTCAATTACTGAACATAAAAGCTCTAAATAAACACACACAGCAATATCTTTTCCACCTGAAATAGCTCCTTCTCTACAAACCAGAGCAAAAACAACTCCCCCCGAGACAATTTTTACAATCATAGTTAGCTGAACCACCTGACGCTGATAGACAACCTATAATCACCTTATATAATCTCAGCATGGTAGTTCACTATGAGGTAAATGGTTATGACGATTATTAGCTGGATTGGCGCTGGGATCTTTTTGGGCATTGTCATTGGTGCGTTGATGGCATTGTTTAAAAAGAATAAATAGCCGCTTTTGCTATCTTTATCCTGTTTGTGAATTCACTGGAAATATGCCTGATTGGTCAATTCAAAATGAATAAACAGTTTTTTAAGATCTTCTCCATTTCTGCCATGATGTTGGCTCTTACAGCCTGTTCTTCTTCAAATAAAATATATTCAGCAAAGTTTCTGCAACCGAAGAAACAACCATTGAAATGGGAAGTGTTCGAAGGAAATGCGAGAACTAAAAAGCTGGCTTCACAGTTGGTTGATCAGTATGCACAGGATATTTTCAACAGCAGCAATGCGCAAGGTATGGCGATGGTGGTGATTGATAATAATCAAGCGGTTTACCGCAGTTTCGGTGAAACTCGTCCAGGAAACGGCATCCGTCCCAAGCCTGATTCAATCATTCGTATTGCCTCGCTGACTAAGCTGATGACCAGTGAGGTTATGATCAAGCTCGAAGAGGATGAGGTCCTGCGTTCCACCGATCCATTGCAGGATTATAGTTATTATGGCGTGAAGGTGCCCCAATACAGCCCTCTTCAACCTATCCGGTTATTCCACCTGGCAAGCCATACCAGTGGCTTACCTCGTGAGCAGCCGGGAGGTAAATGGGGGCGCCCTGTTTTTGTCTGGCCTACACAAGCCAATCGCTGGGCCTGGTTAAAAACAGCTCAATTAGACTCCGCACCAGGCACAACAGCATCTTATTCCAATCTGGCTTACGATTTATTGGCAGATGCGCTCTCTAAGGCTACGGGTAAGCCATACACCCGTTTGTTACACGATAAGATCACCGGCCCTTATTACATGAAAGACACTACACTGACGCCAAACCGTTCTCAGTGTGCTCGTTTAATGGAAAGTTATAAGCCGAGTCCATGTCTTAATACGATTGCTGCGGCAGGCAGTGGTGGAATTTATTCAACACCAAAAGATATGCAACGCTGGATGCAGCAATTTTTATCATCAGACAGTCAATTACGTAAACAAACCGCCAGCCGCGAACAAGGTATTTATTTTAAACGTTCTACTCTGGCTTCAATTAAAGGGATGGATGTTGCTGGTCAGGCCGATGGCGTTGGCCTTGGATGGGTTTATATGAACGGCCGTGGTGATGTACCAGGTATTTATCAGAAAACCGGCGGCGGCGGTGGGTTCAATACGTATATGGCAATGATCCCCGAACAAAATATCGGCGTGTTTGTGGTGATCACTCGTAAACAACATAGCCAGTTCAGTAGCGTAACAACCGGGGTTAATCAACTGGTAACTGCATTGTCGAGGAATCACCACCAAGCTTGAGCCTTTTACATCTTAAAATCGAGATGCCCAAGATAGGGTTTCTTAGCCAAAAACCCTATCTCTATGGTTCCTCGATTTTTAAAAACTACTGTCTCTTAAGGAGTAAATAAATGCTCACAGCAAGGAACAACAAACTTGGCAACAGGGCCGCCAAAACCGCTGGCATGTTGTACACCAGGCTCAGTGGGCCAAAGATCTCATTAAGTACATAAAATAGGAAGCCAAAGGTTATCCCTGTTACTATCCTCACTCCCATCGGCACGCTACGCAGTGGCCCGAAGATGAATGAGAGTGCCATCAACATCATGACTGCAACTGAAAGTGGGGCAAATATCTTTTTCCACATATTCAGTTGATAACGTCCTGATTCCTGCTCACTCTGCTTAAGGTATTTGATGTACTGATATAAGCCACTAATGGAAAGTGCTTCAGGCTCAAGCGCTACCACATTCAACTGTTCTGGCGTCAGGAGAATTTTCCAGTCAGCGGAAATACGTTGTGAGCCAGTGATTTTTTTGCTGTCTGTCAGATCGGATTCTTCCACTTGAGAAAGCTTCCACAGGTCGCTATCTTCATCATAAACCGCACTGGCGGCATACTTTACAGAGAGTAGTTTTTTATCATCACTAAAATGGTAGATATTGACGCCTTTAATCTCTGTATCACTCACAATCCGCTGGATGTAGATAAAATCGTCCCCGTCTTTCGCCCACATACCTTTAGTTGTTGAAACCAGAGAACCACCAAGCATCTTCTGAGCCCGGTAATTACGCGCCATCTGTTCACCTTGTGGCGCAACCCATTCACCGATAATCATGGTCAGGATCACCAACGGAATAGCCGTTTTCATCACTGAGCCAGCAATCTGCATACGGGTAAATCCAGAAGCCTGCATGACCACCAACTCACTACGGGTTGCCAGCGTACCAAGCCCCAATAAAGCGCCAAGCAAAGCAGCCATCGGGAAGAATATCTGAATATCTTTCGGTACGCTTAACAAAGCATAAAGACCCGCGGAAATAGTGGTATATTCCCCCTGCCCCACTTTTCTTAGCTGATCAACAAACTTAATAATGCCGGAAAGTGATACCAGCATAAACAGCGTCATCAGAATAGTCTGTAGAATAGTCCGCCCGATATAACGATCCAATACACCAAACATCAGGCTACTCCTCTGTCTTTGAAACGCGCCCGAATCCTACGCATCGGCAAGGTATCCCAAATGTTGAGAACCAACGCCAGCGTCAAATAAGCTCCGTTAACTAGCCACATCCAGATAAGGGGGTCCAATTTGCCTTTGCTACCGTTAGAACGCAGGGAACTTTGTAGTAAGAAGAAAATGAGATATAGCAGCATCGCTGGCAACATACTGAGTACCCGACCTTGACGCGGGTTTACCACACTCAAAGGTACAACCATCATGGCCATAATCAGTACCGAAAGCACCAGAGTCAGACGCCAATGGAACTCAGCGCGGGAATCTTTATCATCATCCTCCCATAACTGAACAATAGACTTTTGTTCAACTTTATTACTATCTACGATTGATGTCTGATGCCCGACAATTGCTTGATAGTCATGAAATTCAGTGATCCTAAAATCACGCAACATGGCAGTACCTTCATAACGGGTACCATGATTAAGGATAACCACCTGTTTGCCATCAGGCCGCTCCACCATATGACCACCATCAGAGATCACCACGGAAGGACGCTGGTTATCAACGGGACGAAGTTGGGCAAGAAATACGTTTTCAAATTTATTGCCGCGCACGTTGCCAATATAGAGCACCAGATTACCATCGTCGGAAGGTTTGAACCGCCCTTCCATGATCGCCGCTAAACTTGGATTAGCTTTAGCATCAGCCACCACATGTTCTTGATATTTCGAGGACCACGGCATGAGCCAAATGACATTCACTGCCGCTAACGCGGAAGTAAATAGCGCCAGAATCAGCGCCGAAACCACTAGCACACGCTTGCCTAAACCACACGCATGCATAACAGTTATTTCACTTTCAGTATAGAGTTTACTGAAAGTCATCAATACCCCAAGAAACAGGCTCAGGGGCAAAATCAATTGCGCCATCTCAGGCACGCCTAATCCTAATAAGGATAAAACTAAGTTTGCCGGGACGTCCCCTTCCACTGCGGCACCCAAAATTTCTACTAACTTTTGACAGAAAAAGATCAGTAAAAGGATAAAGAGTATCGCAACTTGGCTTTTCAGGGTTTCCCGTACTAGATATCTAATGATGATCACGCTTATTACGCCTGTGAAAACTTGTCTTTTTGCAGGAAAATCGCTAACTTCATTGTATATATACCATTTATTATGTGCATCAGTTTGGCTTCCTCACTGCTAAAATGATATCGAAGCATTCCATATTCAGGTTCCCAATCAGAACATACTTATATAGTTAGCTAAACAATAACAAACAGTGCGTTTAGCTTAACATAAATAGTTAATTTTCTATGGGGTAGATTAATGCGGAACGCTATATTTTAGCGATAGCATCCGTCTTTGTCTTTAAGATTCAGGAGAACGCATGGAGTTTAGTGTAAAAAGCGGTAGCCCGGAAAAACAACGTAGTGCATGTATCATTGTCGGCGTTTTCGAACCTCGTCGCCTTTCCTCTATCGCTGAGCAACTCGATAAAATAAGTGACGGTTACATCAGTGCATTGCTGCGCCGTGGTGAACTAGAAGGCAAAGTTGGTCAATCACTGCTGCTGCATCATGTTCCCAATGTGTTATCTGAACGTATTCTGCTTATCGGCTGTGGTAAAGAGCGCGAATTGGATGAACGCCAGTATAAACAGATTATTCAGAGAACTATCAATACCCTCAATGAAACGGGTTCAATGGAAGCAGTTTGCTTCTTAACAGAATTGCATGTTAAAGGCCGCAATAATTATTGGAAAGTACGCCAAGCGGTGGAAACAGCAAAAGAGTCTCTCTATGTTTTCAACCAGCTAAAAAGTAATAAAAATGAGTTGCGCCGCCCACTGCGTAAGATGGTTTTCAATGTTCCAACCCGTCGGGAGCTAACCAGCGGTGAACGTGCAATCCAGCACGGCCTTGCCATTGCTGCCGGTATCAAAGCGGCCAAAGATCTTGGTAATATGCCACCCAATATCTGTAATGCAGCTTATCTGGCTTCTCAGGCGCGCCAGCTCGCAGATTCTGCCAATAGCCATATTACAACAAAAGTGATTGGTGAAGAGCAGATGAAAGAACTCGGCATGAATGCCTATCTGGCGGTTGGTCAAGGTTCTCAGAATGAATCTCTGATGTCAGTCATGGAATATAAAGGCAGTTCTGATAAAAATGCCAAACCCATCATCCTGGTTGGCAAGGGGCTGACTTTTGACTCCGGCGGTATTTCAATCAAATCTGCTGGCGGCATGGATGAGATGAAATACGATATGTGTGGGGCTGCAACGGTTTATGGCGTGATGCGTGTGGTTTCTGAGCTACAATTACCGCTCAATGTCATCGGCGTCATGGCAGGCTGCGAGAATATGCCAGGAGGTCGCGCTTACCGACCTGGAGATATTTTAACCACCCTATCCGGTCAGACTGTCGAAGTACTCAACACCGATGCCGAAGGCCGTCTGGTTCTGTGCGATGCGTTAACTTACGTTGAACGTTTTGATCCAGAATTGGTCATTGATATCGCCACACTGACCGGTGCTTGTATAACGGCGCTTGGTAATCATTACAGTGGATTGTTATCCAACCATAATCCACTGGCCCATGAGTTACTCAATGCTTCAGAACAATCCGGTGATCGCGCATGGCGTCTGCCAATGACTGACGAGTTTTTCGAGCAAATCGATTCTAACTTTGCCGATCTGGCGAATACCGGTGGCAGTGGAGGTGGTGCGATTACCGCAGCCTGTTTCCTGTCCCGCTTCGCAACAAAATATCACTGGGCACATCTGGATATCGCAGGTACCGCCTGGCGTTCAGGTAAAGCAAAAGGCGCAACAGGTCGCCCAGTTGCACTACTGTCACAATTCCTGTTAAATCGTGCGGGAAGTGCCGGTATCAATAACGACGATTGATTTGATTCCTCTCTTAGTTTATCAAAAGGGCATTTGACAATGCCCTTTCTCCGTAACAGAGACATTATGAAAAGTGCCACGTTTTATTTACTAGAACAGCCATCACCTCAGGCAGATTTGCAAGCTCATGAATGGCTGGCATGTCAATTTGCGGCTGACCAATGGCGATCAGGAAAACGGGTGCTCATTGCCTGTGAAAACCAGCTACAGGCAGAAAAGTTAGATGAAGCCTTATGGCAACGAGAGCCTCATCAGTTCGTCCCACATAATCTTGCTGGTGAAGGGCCAAGATATGGCGCGCCGGTCGAGTTATGTTGGCCGCAAAAACGGGGAAATGCCCCCCGTGATATCCTAATAAATCTGTTGCCGCAATTTGCAGACTTTGCCACCGCTTTCCATGAAGTGATAGACTTCGTTCCTATAGATGAAAATTTGAAACAGTTGGCGCGTGAACGATATAAATCCTATCGCAGCGTCGGCTTTAATTTGACCATGGCAACGCCGCCAACATACTAAGTATCAAGATAAAATGGAAAAAACACCCGCAACTCAAACGCAAGCCGAGCCATCTCTCGATAAAACGTACAATCCTAAAGAAATTGAACAACCTCTTTATAACCATTGGGAGAAAAGTGGTTACTTCAAGCCTAACGGCGATACCAGCCGTGAGAGTTTCTGTATTGTCATCCCGCCGCCAAACGTGACCGGCAGCCTGCATATGGGCCACGCATTTCAGCAAACCATTATGGATACCATGATCCGCTATCAGCGAATGCAAGGTAAAAATACTTTGTGGCAGTCCGGTACTGACCACGCAGGTATTGCTACTCAAATGGTGGTTGAGCGCAAGATCGCAGCAGAAGAAGGCAAAACCCGCCACGATTATGGCCGTGATGCGTTTATCGATAAGATCTGGCAGTGGAAAGCAGAATCCGGCGGCACGATTACCAATCAAATGCGTCGTCTGGGTAACTCCGTTGACTGGGAGCGCGAGCGTTTCACTATGGATGAAGGTCTATCCAACGCCGTAAAAGAAGCCTTTGTCCGTTTGTATCAAGAAAATCTCATTTATCGGGGGAAACGGCTGGTTAACTGGGACCCGAAATTGCACACTGCAATTTCCGATCTGGAAGTTGAGAACCGTGAAGTTAAAGGTTCTATGTGGCATCTACGTTATCCACTGGCCGATGGTGTAACGACCGCAGAAGGAAAAGATTATCTGATCGTTGCAACTACCCGGCCTGAAACGATGCTAGGCGATACCGGCGTAGCAGTTAACCCGGAAGATCCGCGCTATAAGGATTTAATCGGCAAAGAAATTATTCTGCCACTAGTTAACCGCCGCATTCCTATTATCGGTGATGAACATGCGGATATGGAAAAAGGCACCGGTTGTGTAAAAATCACACCAGCTCATGACTTCAATGACTATGAAGTCGGTAAGCGCCATGCCCTGCCGATGATCAATATCATGACCCTTGATGGCAACATCCGTCATGAAGCAGAAGTTTTCAATACCAATGGCGAAATTTCTGATGTCTACAGCTCTGATATTCCGGCAGAATACCAAGGCATGGAACGTTTTGCTGCTCGTAAAGCGATGGTGGCTGAGTTCGAAAGATTGGGTTTGTTGGTTGAAATTAAAGCACATGATCTGACCGTTCCTTATGGCGATCGCGGCGGTGTGGTTATCGAACCCATGCTGACTGATCAGTGGTATGTCCGTACCGCGCCTCTGGCGAAAGTGGCTATCGAAGCCGTTGAAAATGGCGATATCCAGTTTGTACCTAAGCAGTATGAAAATATGTATTACTCCTGGATGCGCGATATTCAGGATTGGTGTATCTCTCGCCAGCTATGGTGGGGCCACCGTATTCCGGCATGGTATGACGCCAACGGTAATGTTTATGTGGGTCGCAGTGAAGAAGAAGTCCGTCGTGAAAACAATCTGGGCGCAGACATCTCTTTAAACCAAGATGAAGATGTACTGGATACCTGGTTCTCTTCCGGTTTATGGACTTTCTCTACCCTTGGCTGGCCTGAACAAACTGAGGCGTTGAAAACTTTCCACCCAACTGATGTGTTGGTGAGTGGTTTTGATATCATCTTTTTCTGGATTGCCCGTATGATCATGATGACCATGCATTTCATCAAAGATGAAAATGGCAAACCTCAGGTTCCCTTTAAGACTGTCTACATGACCGGCCTTATCCGGGATGAAGAAGGTCAGAAGATGTCCAAATCCAAAGGGAATGTCATTGACCCACTGGACATGGTTGACGGTATTTCTCTGGAGGATCTGCTAGAAAAACGTACCGGCAATATGATGCAGCCACAGTTGGCTGAAAAAATCCGCAAACGTACCGAGAAGCAGTTCCCGGCAGGTATTGAAGCGCATGGTACCGATGCTCTACGCTTTACGTTAGCCGCGCTGGCCTCAACAGGTCGTGATATCAACTGGGATATGAAACGCCTGCAAGGCTACCGTAATTTCTGTAACAAATTGTGGAATGCCAGCCGTTTTGTTCTGATGAATACAGAAGGTCAAGATTGCGGCCAAAATGGCGGTGAAATGGCGCTATCACTGGCTGATCGTTGGATTCTGGCTGAATTTAACCAGACAGTAAAAGCTTACCGTGAAGCACTGGATACATATCGTTTCGATATGGCGGCCAACATTCTCTATGAATTCACCTGGAATCAGTTCTGTGACTGGTATCTAGAGCTATCTAAACCGGCGATTAACAAAGGTTCAGAGGCGGAAGTTCGTGGCGCTCGTCATACTCTGATTGAAGTTCTGGAAGGATTATTGCGCCTGGCTCATCCAATTATTCCATTTATCACCGAAACCATCTGGCAACGGGTGAAAGTGGTTAAAGGAATTGAGGCCGATACCATTATGTTGCAACCGTTCCCTGAATTTGATCTAGCGAAAACTGATGAGCTGGCGCTGAACGATCTGGAATGGATTAAGGAAGCGATTATTGCAGTACGTAATATCCGTGCTGAAATGAATATCGCACCAGGCAAACCACTGGAAGTTTTGCTACGTAATGCCGATGCTGATGCACAACGTCGTGTAGCGGAAAACCTGAATTTCATTCAAGCAATGGGCCGTTTATCTTCTGTCACGCTTCTGTCTACGGGTGAAGAAGCGCCAATTTCTGTCACTAAACTGATTAATGGTGCAGAAGTATTAATCCCAATGGCTGGCTTAGTGGATAAAGAGGCGGAACTAAGCCGTTTGAATAAAGAGATTGAGAAGCTGGATAAAGAGATTGGCAGCATTGAAGGCAAGCTGTCAAATGAAGGTTTCGTCAGCCGTGCGCCAGAAGCTGTTGTAGCCAAAGAACGTGAACGTTTGGCAAGCTGCAATACATCAAAAGAGAAGCTGCTGGCTCAGAAAGAAACGATTGCCGCATTGTAATATGCTCAACCAAAGCCACTGCAATTTATTGTCAGTGGCTTTTTAATTCAAATAGTAAACGATGAAATTAATAACAAAGTGTAAATTCAATCTATTCCATATAAATATCATCAAGAATATTGAAAATAACAACACCTATTTCCTTAACACGAGTGAATATTAACTTTTAAATTCATATATCTTAAATGACAATATGATATAATTTTATTTTATATATAAATCATTATAGTTAGCATATTATAGAGAGAGCAAAATCATATAAATAAATTATTACAAATAAAAAGGTAAACAATAATGCAATTCTAGTCTAATTTAATATTTAATTATTTATTGTTATGAATAATTTATTTCATTAAGCACTATCAAGGTAACAATAAATTAATTTACTAATTTATCACAACCCGGAGAAATAGAATGAAAACAATTCTTACCCTATTATTGGCAAGTACTATCCAATTTGGTCTCGTACATTCCTCTAATGCAGAATCAACCCTTGATAAGATTAAATCCACCGGCACATTCAGAATAGCGACGGAAGGAGCTTATCCACCATTCACTTATCACGATGCCTCCGGTACTTTAACCGGCTTCGACGTTGACATTGGCCGTGAAATCGCACGCCGATTGAATGTCAAACCAACATTTATTGAAGGAAAATGGGACGGACTGATTGCCGGGTTAGATGCGGGACGTTCTGATGCGGTAATTAATCAAATTGCGATTACCCCTGAGCGCAAGAAAAAATATGACTTCTCCATACCCTATATTACATCGCAAGCGGTACTTATCATTAATAAAGATAACAATAACATAAGAACATTCAGCGACTTACAAGGCAAAACCTCAGCACATACTCTGACTAACAACTTCGCCCAAATAGCCAGAGATAACGGCGCAGAAATTATCGGCACGAATGGATTTAGTCAGGAAATTGAACTGGTTAGTACCGGCAGAGCCGATGCCACTATTAATGATAATCTATCTTATCTGGACTATAAGAAGCACAAACCAAACGCACCAGTAAAAATTGTCGCAACGAGCCCCAATGCAGGGCAGACAGCCGTTTTACTTCGTCAGGGAGAGTCAGAACTCAAAATTGCTATTGATAAAGCAATAACTGACATCAAAGCCGATGGTACCTATCAGCGTATCTGGGCTAACTATTTTGGTGATAATCCTTCCGAATAAGTACAATATTCCCTTAACAGTTCCCTGGAAGTTAACGAAAAATTTTCGTCCAGGGGACTTTATTATTAACCTTGTTGAATTAAACAGCCAGAAAATATTTTAATCAAACATTAGATATATTGATTTATATAAATCACTCTATATATCTAAAATGACAATATGATATAACTATATCTTATATATGTAAGTTGACAGCTTGCCATATGATATTTAAAAAAATCACTATAAATATATATACCCTATGGATTTCAAGATGCATCGCAACGGCAAGGCAGCGGATCCCCGGTAACATAGATAACGATGTTACCGGGGGTGAGTGAGTGCAGCCAACAAAGAGGCAACTTGAAAGATAACGGGTATAGTTATTACACACAATAGGGAAAATATATGGAACCCTCCTGGTTCAATTTAGTACTCGATTCTTTTTGGCCTATGCTTTATGCGGGCTTTACTTTCACTATTCCACTAACTCTCATTACTTTTACTCTCGGTATCATACTGGGTTTTATCGTAGCGCTTATCCGGCTTTATGGGCCAAAACCGCTTATTGCCGTCGCCAAATTCTACGTCTGGTTGATCCGTGGTACGCCGTTGCTGGTACAACTGTTTCTTATTTTTTACGCCTTACCTAGCGTCGGCATTACGTTAGGCGCATTCACCTCAGCGGTGATTGGTTTCACTTTGAATATTGGCGCCTATACTTCCGAGGTAATTCGCGCTACTTTATTGTCTGTACCAAAAGGACAATGGGAAGCGGCTTATTCTATCGGTATGAGCTGGACACAATCATTACGTCGGATCATTCTACCTCAAGCCGCAAGAATCGCGATTCCACCACTCTCGAACACATTTATTTCACTAGTGAAAGATACTTCACTGGCCTCAGTCATCACCGTACCGGAGCTTTTCCTTGCCGCACAACGTATTGCTGCGGTGACTTATCAACCTCTCATTCTCTATACTGAGGCGGCAATACTTTATCTGATAATCAGTTCAGTGTTGTCATCACTACAAGCCCGTCTGGAAAAGAAGTTTTCGCAAAAGAGCGACACACAGGAATTAAAAGATGATCCAACTCTCCGGCATTGAAAAAAGTTTTGACGGGCACAAGGTCCTGAAAAAAATCGATCTCACCATTGAGGAAGGCAGCCTGACCGCGCTGATTGGCCCATCAGGAAGTGGCAAAAGCACGCTATTACGCTGCATCAACCTATTAGAAACTCCCCAAGCCGGGAAGCTCCAGATCGGCAATGAAAGCATGATCTTCACCGGCAAAGGTCGGATTGCCCACAAGGATATACAACGAATTCGCCAACAAACCGGCATGGTGTTTCAAAACTTTCAGCTTTTCCCTCATCTCACGGTCATTGAAAATATTATGGAAGGGTTAATCTGGGTTCAGAAATGGTCACATGAACAAGCTAAACAACGAGCGCTTGAACTACTGGAAAAGGTTGACATGTCACATAAGGCCGATGTCTTTCCAACCACACTATCCGGTGGTCAGCAGCAGCGCGTAGCCATTGCCCGAGCACTAGCGCCTTCGCCCAAAGTGTTATTATGCGACGAACCCACTTCCGCACTTGATCCAGAGTTATCTCAGGAAGTTGTTGCCGTATTAAAGCAGTTAGCGAAAGAAGGAACCACAATGTTAATGGCTACCCATGATCTACGCTTGGCAGCTAACCTTGCCCACGATGTCATATTTTTAGAATCCGGGGAAATTGTCGAATCGGGAACGTCGAAAACAATTTTCACCCGTGCCCTTAAACAACGTACGGTAGAATTTGTTTCAACCTTAACCAATACCTTACCGGATTGGGAGATATAACCCACCGTTAAAATAACCTTGCCGTAATTGATCCAAGAATCAGTTAATGACCATCAAATAAATTTTTTAACAGTTGGAGAAAGAAAATGAAAGCGTTGCTTACCGCATTATTCGCGGGTGTTATTCAATTCGGCATTGCATATTCTGCACATGCAGAGTCTGGCCTTGATAATATTAAATCAACAGGGGTATTCAAGATCGCTACCGAAGGAACCTACCCGCCATTTACCTATCACGATGCCTCTGGAGCCTTAACTGGATTTGATATTGATATTGGCCGTGAAATCGCACGACGTCTGAATGTCAAAGCTGAGTTTACCGAAGGCAAATGGGATGGGCTTATTGCCGGGCTGGATGCCAAACGCTATGACGCAGTACTTAATCAGGTCGCTATTACGCCAGAACGCAAAAAGAAATATGATTTTTCCGCGCCGTATATCATATCTAAAGCCGTACTTATCACCCGGAAAAATAATGATAATATAAAAACGTTCAGCGATCTGAAAGGTAAAACCTCAAGCCATAGCTTAACCAGCAATTACGCCCAGTTAGCAAAACGTTTCGGTGCGGAAATCGTTCCTACCGAAGGATTTAATCAGTCCATCGATTTGGTTGCTACAGGCAGAGCTGATGCCACTATCAACGATAATCTGTCCTATCTCGATTTTAGGAAACACAAACCCAATGCACCGGTAAAAGTTGTCGCGACCGAACCCAATGGCGATCCGGTCGGTGTACTAATTCGTAAAGGTGAACCAGAACTACAAGCCGCTATCGATAAGGCACTAGCCGATATCAAAGCCGATGGCACCTATCTACGCATTTCCACTCAGTATTTCGGTACCGATGTTTCTAAATAAGAAAATAACCACCTCTGTTTACAAGAGGTGGTTTTCTCTTAATAATTTATACAAAAATCATATAGCTTGGAACAGTTACTCAAAATATAAGTAATGAAAACCTAACACAGAATTCTGCATATATTCTACTATCCATGAGAACAACCAGAATTCTGTATTTTCTCTTAATTAAATTAGTCTAAATTTCACCACCTTTTTAGCATCTACATAGAAACGCAACGTTTTGTTCCCTCCTCCTGAGCTTTCACCTTCTACATCCTTTGCATTTTTATAGCTGAAAATCTTACCTTTATGATACTTTATTTGATCCTTACCTGGAGGATTATTAAAGTCTTGAAAAAGCCAAATAATTTCTGGCTCACCATCTATCGTTATACGAATAGCCTTTTTGCTCTCATCTTGACTTCCAATCCATGGTACCCAAATTTCACCTGCCCATTCAGAATTAATATTAACAGTATAAGTCTTGTTATTATCTTCACCTACCACAACATAGATTTTCTTTTGGGTATTATTAATAATTTTCTTAATATTACTTACATTAGCCATTTGCAATACCTTCCTTAAATTAATACTATTTTCTTGACGTAATTAAGATCAATATATAAGATCTTTCTATTAATTTTCTAATATAGAGTAAAAAACCATGTCAATCATATTCATTTTCGATTAAATTAACATTTTTTACACCCTTTACCAGCATCTGTACTATAAATGATAGAAATGATCATCTGAAACTTCTTTTATATAAGAGAATTGAGGGTAATAGAAATAACCGTTACCCTACTGTCAGAACAGAATCATAATAGCAAAACAGCCTTATTTACTATCAAATAAATAGAATATATAAAAGAATAATATTTTTCCAACGTCATAATTAATATCCCAGACTCTTTTCCATGCATCAATTCAATAGCCACGTACAAATCTGTAATATCATAGATATAACCGACAATATTCAATAATAATTTAATTATCTGAATATAAAATAATTTTTCGTCATTCCACCATTCTGTCCCTATCTATTGAAATACTAATTCTCATACTGTCAATTTCAAAAATTATCATACTGTTCTGTTAAAGATTTTCCTCATTCCATAGTAAAGTCTCAGGTCGCCACTATTAAACCGGCTAACAGACTAAAACAGCATAAGGAGCTGCAATATGAGTCATTACAATTCTGCAATTAACCGAAATACTCCATCTGTCAGGGTACGAGATAATCGAGGGTTGAATATACGTACGCTGGAATATCTGCGTACTCACGCTGATGAAACCAATAGCAACGAATTGATCACTCGCTATGAATTTAATACTCAAGGATTTCAAGTGAAAAGCACGGACCCACGTAGATATAAAAATCAGAGTGGTTCAAACTTCACCCGAATCTTTAGTCTCGCTGGTAATACACTGCGTGAAGAAAGTATCGATGCCGGCCGAACAGTTACATTAAACGATATCGAAGGACGCCCAATACTGACTATCAATGCAATCGGCACTCGTCAAACCCATCACTATGAAGGCAATACCTTGCCCGGCCGCTTGCTGGCTGTCACCGAGTCAATACAAAAGAACGAGAAAACCACCGAGCGCCTTATTTGGGCAAACAATACCGATGCAGAGAAAAACCAGAATCTCGCCGGGCAATGTATACGCCATTATGACACTGCGGGGCTGATACAATTGGAAAGTTTATCCTTAACCGGCGCAGTTTTATCACAATCCCGTCAATTAATAGCCGACGATCAGGAAGCTGATTGGCGCGGTGACGATGAAAATAGTTGGCGTACAAAACTGAATGACAATATATCCACGACTCAAAATAAAACTGATGCTATTGGCGCCCTGCTAACCCAAATCGATGCCAAGGGAAATATACAGCGGCTGGCCTATGATATCGCGGGCCAACTGAAAGGTAGCTGGTTAACACTAAAAGGCCAATCCGAAAAAGTTATTGTGCAGTCTATTACCTGGTCAGCAGCCGGACAGAAATTACGAGAAGAGCACGGTAATGGCGTTATTACGGAATATACCTATGAACCAGAGACCCAACGATTAATTAACATTACAACCCGCCGGATTAAAGATAGTACAAAACCGCTACAAGATTTACGTTATGAATATGATCCCGTTGGCAATGTGATCAATATTCGTAATGATGCAGAAGCAACCCGATTCTGGCGTAATCAGAAAATAGTACCGGAAAATGCATATTCCTATGATTCTCTGTACCAACTCATCAAAGCAACCGGTCGCGAAATGGCTAACATTGGTCAACAAGGAAGCCAGCTCCCTCCTTTAATTACCCCTCTGCCTACCGATGACAACACCTATACTAACTATACTCGTACTTATACTTACGACGATAGCGGCAACCTGACACAAATCCAGCATAGCGCTCCGGCAAGTAACAATAACTACACCACAGATATCACTATCTCAAACCGTAATAACCGCGGTGTCCTCAGTACCCTCACCAACGATCCCAATCTCGTTGATACATTCTTTGATGCAGGTGGTCATCAAACCAGTCTGATATCAGGGCAATCCTTAAACTGGACACCACGAGGAGAACTACAACAAGTTAGCCAAAATGGTAACACCACGCGCGAGTGGTACCGCTATGACAGTAACGGAATGCGGCTACTGAAAATAAATGAACAGCAAACATCCAATGCCACTCACCAACAACGAGTCACTTACCTGCCAGGATTAGAATTACATACCACACAAAGCAGCGCCAATATCACCGAAGACTTGCAAGTTATTACTGTCGGGCAAGCAGGAAGAGCACAAGTACGTGTACTACACTGGGAAAAAGGCCAGCCCACTGGCATAGATAACGATCAAGTCAGATACAGCTACGATAATCTTACACACAGCAGCGAATTAGAACTGGATATGCACGGGGAAATTATCAGTTGGGAAGAGTATTACCCCTATGGCGGCACCGCAATATGGGCGGCAAGAAATCAGGTTGAAGCTGGTTACAAAACCATTCGTTATTCAGGCAAAGAGCGTGATGCAACGGGACTGTACTATTACGGCTACCGTTATTATCAACCGTGGGCCGGTAGATGGTTAAGCGCTGACCCGGCTGGAACAGTAGATGGCCTGAATTTATACCGTATGGTAAGAAATAATCCAATGACTGGCATAGATGAAGATGGACGTATATTTAAAACCGTAGCAACAGGTGCATTAGGCGTTGGCGGTATAGCATACGAACTTTACAAACATAAAAATCAACAAGCTGAAAGACCTCAGATGCCATCTCCTGCTTCTGAATCCTATGGTGATCAACAAGTCAGCAAAATCACCCAAAAAGCGAGTGCTTTAAAAGCAAACTATGACCCGATGAAGCAGATGGCCCATAACATAGCAGGACGTAAAGAAGCCGCAGAACATCTCGCGCAGGGACAAGTCCCTGGCGCTCAAGCAATAAAAGAAGGGGCAAGTTTAGTCGCGGCTGCCGGAGAATTCGCCGCCGCTGGCAATATAGGTGAACTAAACAAAACTGAGCTAACAAAAGCCGCCGGCACCGACGCAATTAATAATTTTAGCCTCACCTTCGACGGTATAAAAAAGGTATTTAAGGCAGGTGCGGCTACTGCTACCGTCACCCCAGAAAAATTGGAAGAGCTGCAAAAAGCAACTGATGATTTAAAAGAGGTCGCAACAGATACGCTAATTACCGGGGCATCGCTGGGTGCAACGGTCGGCGCCACACTGGATACCGCCGCCGCAGTCGTACCACATCCAGTAGCCAAAGTGGCATTCAAAGGTCTGTCATTAGCATGGAAAATGACCGGCGTTGTTCACACCGCAGAAGAATTAAGCGAACTCGCAGAAAAACATAAGGATCTGGTTTCTAATGAGCTAGGACAAGAATTAAAAAGGGAAGTCACCGAGGCAAACCAAATTAGGAAAGGAACTATTCTTTCAAAAGTCAGGGAACATGGTTTGATAAGATAGCCTATTTAAAACGTAATAGTCCTTATTCGCCAAAGCAGATAAGGACTATTTCATTTTGAATCACATGTATCAATCACGACCAGAACTAACACAAGATTCTTAACATACCGCTCATACTAATGAAGTCTACTTTCACCCTGCTCTGGCAAATCATCTTCATCTTGCTCATCAGGATCTTCGAAGTAAGTGCCCCAACCGTCATAATTAATGCCAATTTTTTCAGCCAGATTCACCAACTGTTCAACCTGGGCATCAATCAGTTCTGCATTCAATCCACACTCACTGATAACATCACAACACATCAGAATAGTCCCATCTTCGACTTCCAATTCTTCCGCATCAGTTACTTCATAACCCAGTTTAAAGGCTTCAACCGCTGCCTTTTCCAACAGGCCAAAGTCCTCAGCAGAAAAGTGATGTTCAATGGCATACAGTGCATCAGGATCACTACCATCTTCCAGTAATTCTTCAATAATAAGGCGCGTTTCTTCGCGTTGTTCTTCTAAGTCTCTTTGATTTGCCATACCAAATATCCTCAAGCAGTTGGCCGTCCCAATACTCATTCTCCCACACCACAGGCGGGCTAACCACTGTTTACATCAAAGAAATCTAATACGGAGTTGAAATTGCATTTTTATAGATATAGATTGAATTTAAATGCAAACAATAAATACGGAGACACCAAACAATGAATCCGTTCTATCAGCGTCATTTCTTAAGGTTACTTGATTTTTCCTCGGCAGAAATTCACGCCTTGTTAAAGCTATCTGCTGAATTAAAATCGACTAAAAAATCTGGTACAGAAAAAGCCCTGCTAACAGGCAAAAACATCGTGCTGATTTTTGAAAAAGATTCCACCCGTACCCGCTGTTCATTTGAAGTGGCCGCTTACGACCAAGGGGCAAATATCACCTACCTCGGTTCCAGTGGCAACCAGATTGGCCATAAAGAATCGATCAAAGATACCGCTCGTATACTTGGCCGTATGTATGACGGTATTCAATATCGCGGCTATTCCCAAACAATCGTTGAATCACTGGCAAAATATGCAGGTGTTCCGGTATGGAATGGGCTAACAGATGAATTTCACCCTACTCAGCTACTGGCAGATCTGCTAACTATTCAGGAACATCAGCCCGAAAAACCATTGTCAGAAATCAAATTCGCCTACTTGGGGGATGCCCGTAACAATATGGGTAATACCATGCTAGAAGCCGCGGCACTAACGGGCATGGATGTTCGGTTGATTGCCCCTGAAAAGTACTGGCCCAATGCCGCGCTGGTTACTGAGTGTCAGAAACTAGCTGAAAAAACGGGAGGTAAAATTACTCTGACGGAAAGTATCGCCAAGGGGGTTAAAAATGCTGATTTTCTTTATACCGATGTCTGGGTTTCTATGGGCGAGCCAAAAGATGTTTGGCAACAACGAGTCAACCTCTTGAAACCTTATCAAGTGAATATGGATGTGGTGAACATGACCGGCAATCCACAAGTCAAATTCCTGCACTGTCTGCCAGCATTTCATGACGAAGAAACGGCATTAGGCAAACAACTCGCTGCTGAATTTAATATGTATGGAGGGCTGGAAGTGACCAATGAGGTTTTTGAATCAGAGCACAGCATTGTGTTTGATCAAGGAGAAAATCGCCTGCATACCATTAAAGCGGTAATGGTGGCAACATTAGCAAATGATCTTAAAATTTAATTAGTTGAGATATCGGCAGGATTATGTCTTTAAAGATATGATCCTGCCAATCTTATTTTTCTTCGGTCAAATAGTTGCTGTAAGATTTTTCACGAGTATAATGCGCCACAATTTGCCGGGAGAAATCATGAAAGACAGCGCTTATTTTTGTCATCAAGCACAACTGCCTGAAAGAGGGCAGCTAGCCGTCATTGTTTTCCCGTTGCTAAACCAATCATTTAACGCCCCTCAATGAGGGGCTTTTTTTTGCCCGGTAATCAATTCATGATCGCCACCCCGGATGTCAGCATTAGAGGAGAGTGAAAAATGGCTAATCCGTTATATCGCAAACATATCATCTCAATAAATGATCTGAGCCGCGAAGATCTGGAATTGGTGTTGCAGACTGCTGCCGCACTGAAAGCCAGACCACAACCTGAATTGCTGAAACCCAAGGTTATCGCCAGTTGTTTCTTCGAAGCCTCCACCCGTACTCGCCTCTCTTTTGAAACAGCAATCCATCGCCTTGGCGCTTCAGTTGTCGGTTTCTCAGACAGCAGCAACACCTCTCTGGGTAAGAAAGGTGAAACGCTAGCCGATACTATTTCCGTTATCAGCCAATACGTTGACGCTATCGTGATACGCCATCCACAGGAAGGCGCTCCGCGTCTGGCTTCTGAGTTTTCCGGTGACACTCCGATTATCAATGCCGGTGACGGCGCCAACCAACATCCGACTCAAACCTTACTGGATCTGTTCACTATTCAGGAAACTCAGCAACGGCTAGATAGTCTGAATATCGCTATGGTTGGTGATTTGAAATATGGCCGCACAGTCCATTCGCTATCACAAGCGCTAGCGAAATTTAATGGCAATCACTTTTATTTTATCGCCCCGGAAGCATTGGCAATGCCAAACCATATTCTTCATATGCTGAATGAAAAAGGTGCGACCTATAGCCAGCACGCTAATATTGAAGAAGTATTACCGGAGCTAGATATTCTTTATATGACCCGCGTACAGAAAGAGCGCCTTGATCCATCCGAATATGCCAACGTAAAAGCACAATTTGTTCTGCGCGCTTCCGATCTGATCGGTGCGAAAGAGAACCTCAAAGTTCTACATCCGTTGCCACGTATTGATGAAATTACTGTTGATGTCGATAAAACTCCCTATGCCTACTATTTTCAACAGGCTGAGAATGGTATTTATGCTCGTCAGGCGCTATTATCTTTAGTTTTAAATGAATGATTAAAATAGAGAAAGTACTTTTTTATCCACAAATATAATAGGTTATTATTTTCTTTTGGAATAGCGATTAATCAGTCTGTTTACCACCTTCGGTATCAAAAACAAATTCGATGCGGCGCCAAAATACGTCTTGCCCAGTCAGTGAGCAAGACCGTATTTCCGGGCAGTAAAGCACATAAAAACCGTCACTTTTGTCTACTCGCTGCCTGGTTTCCTCCTTTGACAACAAAGGAGGGAAAGTAAAATAATCTAATGAAATAAAATTATAATTTTTTAATATTAACTTGAGAATATTATGATTAATTTCACAAAATCGCTGTAATAACAAAATAAACAATCGTTCCAATGTGGTTGCCAATCACATATCCTACCGTTCCAATAACCATAATAGGCCCAACTAAGCCTATCCAACCTCTACTAATCGCTAACGCTGCGGCGGTTGTTGGGCCGCCAATATTTGCATTGCATGCAAGTATAATTTCCTCAAGGCTAAATTTGAATAACTTCCCAAAACTCAGTGTTAATAATAAATTCATCATTGCTATAATGAATACAAATAAAAACAACAAAGGCGCGTTACTAATAATAAGCCCTATTGAAGCAGGAATTCCTATTACAACAAAGAATATATAAATTGCGTAAGTTCCCAATTCATAGCTGCCGTTTAAATTATTAAAAGTTTTTTTGAATATGGAAACCACAATAAACGTTACGGTTGTTAAGATAAGATATTTATCTGATATCAAGCTAAAAAGCAATTCCTGATAAATACTCCCAGTCTGTCGTGAAAATGTTTTCATCCAAGCTGAGAATTGAAATGAAATTGCTACAATAAAGATAGCCCAGGCTAAGGATAACGCAATATCCCTTAAAGAGATATTCTTAGGTTGCCAATAAGATGTTGAAAAAGAATTTGATTTATCTAAATTGGGATCATTCACCATAGCATCAGAATAAGGGCTCCTCCAAAACTTTCTTGCAAATGACCAACCTGCTAATGTTATTAATATTATGCAATAACAGACCATCATGAGATTATCAGCAACGATCGTGGATGCAGTCATATCTTGAGAGGGCTTCAATTTGGCAACCATTGCGGCGAAATTCACCCCACCACCAGTATATGACGCCGCCATCATCGCGCTTATCTTATCCAGCTCGGGTATATAATTTTTTAAAATTTTAAAAGCCAAAACTGCGCCTACCATCGTCGCTATCGAAGAGAGCAAGAATAATATAAGTAATCTCCAACTTTCCTTAACAATGCTATGTAAATTAATTTTAAATAATAATAAAGGTATCGCCAACGGAACGATATATTGCCAAACTGCATCGTATACTATTGATTGAGTAGGAATTATTTTTAAATTGGATGCCAGGAGGGCAATAGTTAATGCTATCACAGCACCAGGTACTTTCGATGCCCATCTATATCTTTGTTCCATTATAATCGCTAGCGTAGCGGCAATCATTACAAAAGCCCAAAGGGCTAAGATATTATCAGGGTTAATTAACGTTTTATTCATTATTTCTTCCTAATATGTGCCAAGTTAATATTACAAAATTCACCTTCTCTATTTAAAATAAACTCATCATAGATTGATTTATTATATACCCGTTATCTTTCAAGTTGCCTCTTTGTTGGCTGCACTCGCTCACCCCGGTCACATAGTTATCTATGCTCCCTTGCCGTCGCGATGCATCTTGAAATCCATAGGGTATAACTTTTATAAAACAACAGAGCCAGATTACCATAGCCATAATATCATCATTCAGTCGGTAAATGAGTAAAAAAACCAGATCAGTTCATTATATAATAAAGCAATCAACGCTATACGGTAACTGGCATATCTTTGCCAGACTTACGTGTTAAAGTAACAGTACAAAATAAGCCTTTCATTTTATTAGGCCCTCATAAACAACCTTCCATCTTGAACCTATATGTTATTAAAATAATGCCTAAATGTTCATAAAAATCATTAATTAAAAACTTATTAATAACTTTACAACAAAGATATTTTTTACAATACAAATAGTAAATAATATATTTTCTCTATCATTATTCAAATAAATATTTTAAAGTTTTACTCTTAATTTCATTTAATGAAATAAACCATGTTATTAATAATAACTTTACCAAATAACACATTAGTTTAAAACTAATTTTTTTGACATAAATAATCTATTAACCTTTACATTACCAACAAATATTAATTAAATCAAGTTTTTTAAAATCAAGATATTATTAGCCATTAATTCTAAGACATTAACTTGCCTTTTAATTTAAGATAATAATTTTCAATCAGAATAATACTTCAAACAAAATAGCCAAAATAAATAAATTCAACATGGTACTCTTATAACAATGACGGCTAAAGCTAAGTATATGGAATAACAACAGTAAGATAATATTGATTTGTCTACGTCTTATCTGGATAAACAGGATAACACCACCTAAAATGGAAGACGTGTCGATTCTTAACAATATTCTGGAGGATGAATACAGAAAGTTGTCACTAAAATGTATTCATACAAAACACGATGACCCAAGATCATAAACTACAAGTCGAAGCTATTAGGTGCGGTACGGTGATTGACCATATCCCGGCTCAGGTCGGCTTCAAACTACTCTCTCTGTTTAAGCTAACTGAAACCGATCAACGCATTACCATCGGCCTGAACTTACCTTCCAATCGACTAGGTAAAAAAGATATCATCAAAATCGAAAATACATTCCTGACAGAGCAACAAGCTAACCAGCTTGCTATGTATGCGCCGAATGCCACGGTGAACTGTATTGAAGACTACGAAGTTGTGAAGAAACTTCCCATTAACTTGCCAGAGTGTATCGATAGCGTATTAGTCTGCCCTAACAGCAACTGCATCAGCCACAATGAACCCGTAGAAAGCAGTTTTCGAGTCAAAGTGACAGTGGAAGATGTAGTGCTAACCTGCAAATATTGCGAGAAAGAGTTCGACCGCAGTGTGGTGATACGCAACGATTAAACTCCCTATGTCAGTTGCTGAGGCAGAAGCGGACACTATAATAGTACCCTTGATGAAATATTCATTCAGTTATCACATTAACAAACAGGAGAACCTATGTCATACGAGATTAATACCAATAAAGCCCCTGCTGCAATTGGTCCCTATGTTCAAGGTGTTGATCTAGGCAATATGGTCATCACTTCCGGCCAGATCCCAGTCAATCCAGAAACAGGTGATGTCGCAGAAGATATTGCCGCTCAAGCTCGTCAATCACTGGAAAATGTTAAAGCTATCGTTGAAAAAGCAGGTCTCACTGTCGGTGACATTGTTAAAACAACTGTCTTCGTTAAAGACCTGAATGACTTCGGTACCGTTAATGCAACTTATGAAGCATTCTTCAAAGAACACAATGCATCTTTCCCGGCTCGTTCTTGTGTTGAAGTAGCCCGTCTGCCAAAAGACGTTAAAATCGAAATCGAAGCCATCGCGATTCGTAAATAATCCCTGCCCTGTTTTCCACAACCCCTTGGTTAGTTACTGACCAAAGGGGTGTTCTTCTCCACTGGACCTAAAATATAAGTCTTCATTTTTTGTTTCAGATCAAATGAGATCGTGATTATCTCACTTCAAATTACTATATATTGTGCTTAAATATAATAATAAAACTATATATAGCAACATCCATCTTTAAGCTGAATACCAAAACGAGAATAGTTTGCACTTTTGAACAACATTCTCAAGGAGTCATATTGTGAAAACTGTTGTGATAAAACGGGATGGGCGCCAAGTACCATTTGATGAAAAACTTATCAGAGATGCCGTAAAACGGGCCGCTTCTGCCATTGGCATGACGGATGATGAGTATTGTATCCAAGTTGCATCCACAGTAACGCAATTATTCGCTGACTACAGACAAGTTGATGTACAAGATATTCAGAACGCAATAGAAAAGCAATTGATAGCAGACAACCATAATCACCTTGCCCATCGCTATATTCAATATCGTCACGATAGGGATACTGTCCGAGAATTACACAGCCGACTTAATCAAGAAATCCGTGGTTTAATTGAACAGAGTAACGTTTCCCTGCTCAATGAGAACGCCAATAAAGACAGCAAGGTGATTCCTACTCAACGGGATCTGTTGGCCGGGATTGTTGCTAAAAATTATGCCAAACAATATATTCTGCCGCGTAATGTGGTATTAGCCCACGAAAAAGGCGAAATCCACTATCATGATCTCGATTATTCCCCCTTTTTCCCAATGTTTAATTGTATGTTGATCGATCTGAAAGGCATGCTAACTCATGGGTTCAAAATGGGTAATGCTGAAATAGAACCACCAAAATCCATTTCAACCGCAACGGCAGTAACCGCTCAAATTATCGCTCAGGTTGCTAGCCATATTTATGGCGGTACCACCATCAATCGTATAGATGAAGTATTAGCCCCCTTCGTTAAAGCCAGCTATGACAAACACTTGGCGATTGCCGAAGAGTGGAATATCAGCGATAAAAAATCCTATGCCGAAGCACGAACAGAAAAAGAGTGTTATGACGCTTTCCAATCGCTGGAATATGAAGTTAATACACTACATACCGCCAATGGACAGACTCCTTTTGTCACTTTTGGCTTTGGCTTGGGTACGTCAAAAGAATCCCGCCTAATTCAGCAATCTATTCTGCGTAACCGCATTGCTGGTTTAGGTAAGAATCACAAAACAGCAGTATTCCCCAAACTGGTATTTGCTATCCGTGATGGCCTGAATCACAAATTCGGTGATCCTAACTACGATATCAAACAACTGGCTCTCAAATGTGCCAGTAAGCGCATGTACCCAGATATTCTTAACTATGATCAAGTGGTTAAGGTAACAGGCTCCTTTAAAACCCCAATGGGTTGTCGCAGTTTCCTCGGTGTTTATGAGGAAAGGGGGGAACAAATTCATGAAGGACGCAATAACTTAGGGGTTATCAGTTTGAACCTGCCTCGGATAGCTATCGAAGCCAAAGGAGATGAAAAACATTTCTGGCAATTACTAAACAAACGTCTGGCACTGGCAAAGCAAGCACTCATGACCCGTATTACCCGCCTGGAAAGTGTCAAAGCACGAGTTGCCCCCATCCTTTATATGGAAGGTGCCTGCGGGGTTCGTCTAAAAGCCGATGATAATATCGCTGAAATCTTTAAGCATGGCCGGGCTTCTATTTCTCTGGGCTATATTGGTATTCATGAAACCATTAACGCATTGTATGGCAATCAGGTTCATCTATTTGATGATCAACAATTACGTGTAAAAGCACTCTCAATTGTTGATCATCTGCGAAAAGCCACTGAGCAATGGAAAAAAGAAACAGGTTATGGTTTCAGTTTATACAGCACGCCAAGCGAAAATCTATGTGACCGTTTCTGCCGCCTTGATACCGCTGAGTTTGGCGTCATTGAAGGCGTGACAGATAAAGGCTATTACACCAACAGTTTCCATCTCGACGTTGAAAAGAAGGTCAATCCTTATGATAAATTGGATTTTGAAGCCCCTTATCCACCACTAACAAATGGCGGTTTTATCTGCTACGGCGAATATCCTAATCTGCAACATAATCTGAAAGCACTGGAGGATGTATGGGATTACAGCTATTCATGTGTCCCTTATTACGGCACCAATACCCCCATCGATGAATGCTATGAGTGTGGGTTCACCGGTGAATTCTCCTGTACCAGTAAAGGGTTTACCTGTCCACGTTGTGGCAATCATGAACCTTCCAGAGTATCAGTAATCCGCCGCGTTTGTGGTTATCTGGGAAGCCCCGATGCCCGCCCGTTCAATGCGGGCAAACAAGAAGAGGTGAAACGCAGGGTAAAACATCTGGCAAATGGGCAATTAGGCTAATGAAGGCGGGCTAACAAAGTGAATTATCACCAATATTACCCTGTTGATGTGGTTAACGGCCCCGGAACCCGCTGCACACTGTTTGTCGCCGGGTGCGAGCATCAATGTCTCGGTTGTTATAACAAAAGTACCTGGCGGGTAAGCTCCGGCCAACCATTTACGCAGGAAATGGAAGACCGTGTAATTTTTGATTTACAAGACAAACGCATTAAACGACAGGGACTATCTTTATCTGGCGGAGATCCCCTCCACCCACACAATGCATCCGCGATCCTGAAATTGGTAAAACGGGTTAAAACAGAGTGCCCAGACAAGGACATTTGGCTTTGGACGGGTTATCGGCTAAAGGAACTTAGCGAAATTCAACGGGAAATTGTCAGCTATATTAATGTGCTAGTGGATGGCAAGTTTATACAAGATCTTTATGAACCCGGTTTACTATGGCGTGGCAGCCGCAACCAGATTATTCATAGACTCAGATAATTTTATCGCTGCCAGCCAATTTTCTTACCAAATCCAAGCGTATTATCAGTCATCTTTATTTCACTGAGATTCAGTTGCCAAATAGGTGTTTTAACAGCAATTGCCACAGGAAAACGGCGGCAATAACGTGCTCTGGCAGCTTTATCTTTTTCACCCTCAAGACGAATGACTTCCCCTTTGAACTGAATACCTTTTATCTGTGCAATATTTCGAATCTGCCCGGCAATGGTACCTGCAACCTGCGGGTTGACCTGCATCAATTCACCGTGGCGAGTATGAAGTTCAGTCATAAACCAGAAAGCGATTTCATCGGCATCGAAAACATAGAAGCAATTTGCACACCAAATATCATCACCGGTTGCTGTACAAAGCGTTAGGACATGCTGTCTTGCAAGGTATCTGTGGATAATCTGAAAGTTTTCAGTGGTGTTCACTCTCTCTCCAATAGCAGGGTCGTATCTGCCTGGAAGCCCAGAACCACGCCGGGATAAACATCATCCTACGGCGTGTTCTGACATCTCCTGACAGGGCCAGGGTTCAGTGTGTTCTACTATAAATTAGTTATAGATTTCAGCAACACCTGATAATTGATTCTTACCGCCAGCAGAGATAATGCGGAAAGAAGATGCCCCTGCTTTGTCAGCTTTTTTGGACAACTCGGCACTGAGGGTTTCCAAAGTATCAGCCCCCGTGACAGAAATTACGCCAACTTTAGAAGAGGAAGCTGTTTGAACTTCTTTTGCCGCCATACTACCAAAAGAGATAGCACTTAAAGCTAAAGCAACAGCGATATATTTTACGTTTTTCATACTATGATCCTTGATCAATTTTTAGTGGAATGAGTTACTCTCTGTGATGTGGATCATAGTATGCTCTAAAGGCCGGAATAAAAATTAGCAATTATTGCTATTCTATTTCAGTTTTTTTGAATAAAAAATACAGCGTACAGCAAATTGATATGTAACAGGTTTTATAAAACTGTTATATTATAATAACTTAAACTAAATTATTCAGAAAAATGATATAGAAAAACGTCCGAGTAAAATATAAATATCAAAAATAGAAAACTCAGAAAAAAATTATATGGCTGAAAATCAATGGGTTCTTTACTTACTGAAAACAAAATCAGGAATGCTTTACACCGGGATAACAACAGATATTCACCGTCGTTTTACACAACATGAAAACGGAAAAGGAGCCAAATCTCTGAGGGGGAAAGGACCGTTACAGCTAGTTTTCAGTAGTCATGCCGGAGATCGCGCCAATGCCTCACGGCTGGAATATCAAGTCAAACAATTAAGTAAACAGCAAAAAGAGAGGCTGGTTATTTGCCAGCCCGTCTGTATAGCAGAATATTTAGCATCAATTAGAAACGGCCAAAATGTGGGGAGTAAGTAACCAATCCCTGATGGTCAGCCAAAGAACTATCAGCTAATTCATATACCTGAAAATAAGATTCATACGTTGGCCACTGGCAATACAACTGGTGCTCACTAGCAAGCGTAAAACCAAACCGACGATAATAGTGTGGATCACCTAAAACAACGACGACGCCATAACCAAATTCATTCAGGCTATCCAAACCTTCATACACCAGCTTTTCACCAATCCCCTGCCGACGATATTCTTCCGCAACGGCTAACGGCTCCAGACCAACCCATTGGCGATCTTCACCATTAATATCCACCGGACTAAAAGCCACGTAACCGATTACCTGGCCTTCGTCATCTGTGGCAACCACGCCTAACGTCAATAATCCATCTTCCCGCAATTGTTGGACCAATTCCGCTTCCGCCGAAGTATCAAAAGATTTCCGTAATAACCGATCTATTCCCGCGGCATCTACCGGAATTTCTACCCTGATCAACATGATAATCGCGCCAGATCATGCTGATCCGCGCCCTCCGGCAAACTCGCTTTTACACATTCAGCCAATTGCAACAAACCTGCACAGAAAACAGTAAACATGAATTTCAACGCTATCGCATCTACCAAATTTTTAACACACAACCCTAATTCTGTACGGATAATTATCAGAATCAGATCATTGGCTTCGTCGCTGAAACTAACCTCTTCCTGCTTATACTGGTTGACAACTAAATGACTAGCTCGGACAGTAGTAAACCAGCACAGAGTAAGATTGTGGATTTTTCCTAACACAGCTCAGACTCCTTACTTGATAAAGTAACGTAGCTATTTAGCCAAAATATATCGGCATTCTCCGATCCTACATCAAGAATCCAATACAAACCTAACTGTAAATATTACCTTTTAATTATTGTGGTAATATCTGACTATAAACTGCGCTAAATCAAAACATCCCCTCACTCATTCAATTACAATAACTAATCATTTATTGTTTTATTCCGGTATCTTATATGGAGAAACTTTGTCTTACGAAAAATTTATTTACGTGACAAGTTATACAGATAACAAGACAGATACTCATTTATATTTGCCTAAAGCATGATATCGGAGCCTGTTATTCCTCAACATAAGGACAAAATAAAAACATCGTATAAACATACAGTTATAGAGAAAACTGTAAACATAAGTTGCATGCTAAAATTAAAATTTACACATACTGATTATAGCCGATAGCAAACTTTTGGCTTAATGTATGACTCTAGTCTATATGTATTTTTTAAGTTATTTAGAGAGATAATGTTAAAAAGCACACATAGACTTTAATTAAGATTCTCTTCTGGATTGATTATCCTTTAGCTGAATTTTCACACGTGTATATAGTTTAGTCTTTATACAATAAATAGGAATGATGTATGGAAAGCCAAGATATTTATTCAAAATTCATTGGTAAGAGGATAAAGCTATGGATGGATGAGCGTTTTCCACTACAAAATGCGCCGCTTTTCTTTCTCTTTTATATCATCAGCTATTCCGTAGCTTTTTATTCAATCGGAGAAAAGCCCGTTTTGTCATGGGAAATCCTGCTCGGTTGCCTGATGTCCTTCTCCTATTTTTTACTACTACGGATATTCGATGAGCATAAGGATTATCAACTGGATTGTGAACATCATCCACAGCGGATTTTACAACGCGGTATTATTACGCTGAAAAATCTACGGGTGCTTGGCATCTGTTGTATCGCATTACAATTAGGTGGAAGTCTATTCTTAGATCGGGGAATGGGTTCAGTTACTTTTGCCTGGCTGTTGGTCTTTATCTGGACCTGTCTTATGGGGAAAGAGTTCTTTATCGGTGAATGGTTAAACCAACACCTTACTTGGTATGCTATTTCCCATATGCTGGTAATGCCGCTCATTATCTGGTGGTTGGCCAATATCGCCACTCCTGACCTCACACTCAATTTCCCAATATGGGTTTTGATGGGGTTGTGCTTTTTCTCTGGATTCAGTTTTGAAATTACACGCAAGTGTAAAGGCCCAGATGAAGAACGTCTGGAAATACCGACCTATTCATCTATTTTCGGCAGAAAAGGGGCTGTCGCTATTATCGCGTCATTACTCACCGTAATGTTGATATTACAAATTTGGCTAATCCGTATCACCACTGATGGTATAGCGTTATGGGCGTTAATTATCTTGGTCGTTTGTTATGCATTGTGTCTATGGCAATTAAGTAAATTCCTCCGTAGTCCCACTATCCAAAATCGCAAACGTGATGAAGCTGTCGTGGGAATATTTATGGTGCTGGGTTACTCGGTTTGCGCTGCCAGCATCTTAATAAAGCTTGGGTTTGCTTAGGTATTAAAGGAAATATAGTTATGCTGCAAAAGAATATCCAATCATATGTAAGTGATGCATCAGATAATACCACTGATCACATAGAAAACTGTGCGCGAGGTTCTATTCTAGAATTGTCACGTGACATATTCAGCATCAAAAAACACCAAGGAGCATCTGCCGTCCGTACAGAAACAACCCAAGTGAAACTATTGCCCCGCCGCCACCTCTACACCTACACCGAGGAAGCGCGACAAAAACGTCTGGATTATTTGGCAAAACATACCGGGCATACATTAGAACACGTGGCAAATACCCGTCTGGATGCGACCAAGCTGACAAAAACCATTGAAGGATTTATTGGCTCAATAGAAATCCCTGTTGGGATCGCCGGCCCTCTCTTGATAAAGGGACAATACGCTCAAGGGATATATTATGCCCCACTTGCCACCACAGAAGGCGCTTTAATTGCTTCGGTATCCCGTGGTTCTTCCGCCATTACGCAATCAGGAGGGACGACCGCGCGTGTACTTGGTCAACGCATGATACGAGCCCCGCGTTTTGAATTTCATAGCGTCTCGCATAGCATTATGTTCAGTGATTGGGTCAAAGAACATATCAGCGAATTACGGTATGAAATAGGACGCCATTCCAAACATGCGCAATTGTTGGAAATAAAGCCACATATCATCGGTCGCAGCGTCCATTTGCAATTTATCTACAATACCGCCGCCGCAGCGGGTCAAAATATGACCACCATCTGCACTTGGTATGCATGTCAATGGATCCAACAGCAGTTAGCCAAAATGGCGTTTATACCACTACGCCACTTTATGATCGATGGTAATACATCTAGTGATAAAAAGGTGTCTTATCAACCTTTCATCGAAGGACGTGGAACTCGTGTAGTAGCTGAAGTTTATTTAGATGCTGAATCCTGCCAGCAAATCTTACGAGTCACTCCACAACAACTGGTCACGGCTTATCATCATGTCAGCGAAGGCGCTATCGCCTCAGGAATGATTGGCATAAATATTAATGCCGCAAATGTGATCGCCGGGATGTTTACCGCTCTAGGGCAGGATATTGCCTGCGTACATGAATCGTCAGTCGCCCACTTGCACATGACATTAACTGCCGATAATCGCGTCTATTGCAGTATCACACTGCCTTCTTTGATCGTCGGTACCATTGGTGGCGGAACCAATCTACCACACCAACGTGAATGTCTGAACCTGTTGGGCTGCACCGATGAAAACGGCACCGCCCGCCTGGCTGAGATCATCGCCAGCTATTGCCTGGCCCTTGATATTTCAACTCTGTCAGCTATTGCTGCGGATGAGTTCGCTCAATCACATGAAAGACTTGGCCGCTATCGCCCTGCCACCACTAGCAATATTACTGCGCATACCCCACAGGAACTTGATCTCTCCTTCTTCCAGCAAGCAGATTTTAATCCTGTATTACAAGGGGCCTATTTAACCACGATCAAACCTAAATTTTCTGGCAGTGACGAGCACAGTATGTTGACCCATCTGAGTTCAAATTATGCGGAACGTTTAATTGGCTTATTTCCTTTTTCCATGACGACATCCGCACAGAATAATTTACCCGTGATGCTGAAACTGAAACCTCTGGGGAGTGAAGTCGTTAATATGGTGCTGGATATCGCCAAACACTGCTCTCCTGAGTTATTTGCTGTTTTCCAGGATCTTAAACATCAGCTTGAATTTAACCAAAGCCATAGCCGTGAACTGGCGATTATGAACCAGCAAGATCCACGGTTGATGCGCTATATTCCAATTATCTATGGTGTAATTGAAAACGAAGCAACCGGAACTTATGCCCTGATTGAAGAATTGCTCCAGGATATGGTGTTAATGAACAACATTAACCTGGAAACACCTTGGGAGCCACGCCACCTTGAAGCCGCCATCCGAGGAATAGCCGATATTCACTCTATCTGGCTGGGACGAGAAGAAGAGCTCACGTTGAAGTTCCCACAACTGCAAATTGCGAATGCCGATACGGTTTCCCAGATGAAGCCCCTATGGCAAAAACTGGGCAATTTTGTCCACCAAACGTTCCCTGAGTTGTTCACCGCCGAAGAAGAGAAAGATTTCCAGTACTGGGTAGACAACACCGCTACCTGGTGGAAAGAAATCGAACAGATGCCAAGGACATTGATCCACGGTGATTTCAACCCGCGCAATATTGCCTTCCGGCAACAAGAAACCGAGCTACGTTTATGCGCTTGGGATTGGGAATTGTCTACTTTGCATCTACCACAACGCGACCTGGCAGAACTTCTGGCTTTTAGCTTAGACCAACAAAGCGATGCAGATAAGGTGGCCTATTATATAGAACTACACCGGGTTGAACTTGAGCAAAAATCGGGGCTCTCTCTTGATCCAATAAGTTGGCGTCGTGGCTATGAATTAGCGCTGCGTGATTTATGGATGAGAAGGATTCCGCTTTACATGATGGCCCACAATGTTGTTGGTTATCCATTTATGGAGCGCACAATGAAAACGCTCCGCTGGCTTATTTCATTAACACGGAATAAATAATCAATCGAATAAACTATTTAATTTACTCTTCCTCTAGAATAAGGGTGCAGCAATAGCTTGTAATACATTCATATCTTATTGATCTATTCACGCCAACAATATTACGTGCAGATAAGACCATGATGTAAGCAAAGTATCCTATTGCTGCATTGGTGGAATAATATGAAATATCTCTACACTCAAAATAACGCTATTGAATTGGCAGAACATTCCTTAGGCGGCAAAGCAGCCAATTTATTATGGCTTACGCAAAACGGTTTTCCTGTACCTAATTATTGGATCATCAGCAGCGAGGTACTCAATAGCCTACTTATCAAAGATACATTTGCAAGCAACATCATAGAACAGTTGGCTAACGTACCACATGATATCAGCCAGGAAAAACTTGACGCTATTGCTGCGCCATTGCGTCAGTGGATACAGTCGATTCCATTGCCTGCTGAATTAGAAGAAGAATTGGCTCTCTTATCGGAGAATCACCCAGATGCATTTTTCGCTGTTCGCTCATCAGCCATTGGCGAGGACGCCGCCAATGCCTCTTTCGCCGGGCAGATGGACAGCTACCTATTTCAACGGGGTAAATCAGCTCTGGCCAATAGCTTACGTGCTGTGATGGCCTCAGCTTTTAACACGCGCGCATTACAATACCGCCTACACAAACAGCTACCGATGGGCAATATAAGTAGTGCTGTCATCATTCAGAACATGGTTGCCGGTGAGGTTTCTGGCGTCATGTTTACTGCCCACCCAGTGACGGGTAGCAGGCAACATTGCCTGATCTCATCCGCCTGGGGCACCGGCGAAGGTGTGGTTTCCGGCGAATGTGATACCGACGAATTCTCAGTTCATCTCACTACACCTGAGATTGAACGCCATATCACACAAAAAGAGACAGCAAGTGTTTTCGATACCACCAATGGCAGCGGTACAGTAACCATACCCGTCGCGGAAGAAAAACAGTGGCAACCGACCTTACTCGATAATGAAATCTATGCATTACGAAATATCGGCAAAAAAATCGCGGCAGAACGGGGATGCCCACAAGATATCGAATGGACGATTCAAAACCATAAAATCTTTATTCTACAGACCCGGCCAATAACCCGACTGCCACGTCTGGATGATAAAAGCGAGCCTTATATTATCTTCGATAATTCCAATATTCAGGAATCTTATTGTGGAATAACAACACCATTAACTTTCTCTTTTGCTCGCGCCGGTTATGCCACCGTTTATGAACAGACAATACGTGCCTTAGGTTGCTCGGATAAACAAGTTAACCAGCATCGTTCCATGTTAGAAAACATGCTCGGTTTAATTAAAGGCAGGATCTATTACAACATCAACAATTGGTATAAAGGGCTATTATTACTCCCCTCTTTCCAAACCAATAAAAAAGATATGGAAAGAATGATGGGGCTGGAAGACCCGGTTGACTTTGTTGAGGATAAAACACTTTCACTGGGCAATAAAATAAAGAAACTGCCCAAAATGGGGTGGGCACTCTTGCGCCTGTTATATGCCTTTAGGACTATGGATCAACGGGTAGAACTATTTTTAGAGCAGTTCAAATGGCATGCCGCCGCCATAAAACAAGCAGAACCGTATACCTGTAACAGCAGCCAATTGATCGAGAAATTGAAATATCTGGATGAACATCTGCTACGACGCTGGACAACGCCGATCCTGAACGACTTCTATGTGATGATGTTTAATGGCCGAGTAAATCGGGAGCTAATTGCTGCCGGTATTGAGAATTCATCGGCATTATTAGGTGATCTTCTCTCTGGGGATGAAGATATTGAAAGCACCCAACCAACCAAAGTGCTATTAAAGATGTGCCAATATGCACGCCAGCACCCTGAGTTGTGCAACCTGTTAACCCACGGTGATGCTCGTACCCTGTTGACCCAAGTACGCCAACTCGATGAATCATTCCACCAGCAGTGCATCGATTATATTAAAAAATATGGCGATCGCACGATGGGTGAATTGAAGCTGGAAACCATCACGTTAAAACAAGATCCCAGTTTTCTATTTCTGATACTAAAAAACTACCTTGCTATCGATACTCTCACGCCAGAGACGTTATCTAGCCGGGAAAGAAAATTGCGCACTCAGGCCGAAAATACGGCATTTCAACAAATACACGAGCGACTTGGCTCCAGACGCATGAACGCCTTCAAAAAGAATTTGCAGAAATTGCGTCAGGCGATACGCCACCGGGAAAATATGCGCTTCACCCGGACCCGTATGTTTGGGCTATACCGGGATATTTTCATACAACTTGGCCAAGCCTATGCACTAGAAGGCATTCTCGCTGAACCTCGCGATATTTTTTATCTCACATTAGAGGAGATCTACAGCAGCTACGAAGGAACAGTAATACAAACCCAGCTTAAGCCTTTAGTTGCTATACGCAAGCAAGAATATGCCAGCTACGAAACCGAGGATGAACCCGCTCATCACCTTTTCATTAGAGGCTCACTGTATCAACAGCAAGATTACAGTTATCCCTATCGGGAAAAACAGGCTCCAACTGATAGCAACGTGCTACAAGGCATAGGTTGCTACCCAGGGCAGGTTGAAACAACTATCCGATTAATTAAAAATCCACAAGATGAAATGTCGCTGGCAGGTCAGATCCTGTGTACTGTGCGTACCGATCCCGGTTGGGCGCCGTTATTCCCCACAGCCGGTGGATTATTAATCGAACGCGGTTCTACTCTCTCACATTCCGCTGTTGTCGCCCGTGAACTGGGTATCCCCGCAATTGTTGGCATTCCTGCCGTCACACAAATTTTGCAAGATGGCGATCGAGTACGCATGGATGGCGCAACTGGGAGTGTTGTCCGCTTGCACGACACCACAACAGAAGAACAGGCATCAAGGAGTGAACATGTCTAATATCTTCATGGGAGAATGGTCTCCGGCCAATCCACTGCCCGAAGGTTTTCTTGACCTTCCGCCAATTATTTATCGCGATTGGCCGCTCTGGCCTGGCGAAGACCGAGAAAAGGTACAACAACAGTTCAGCCCAAAGAATTCCTGGTTTAATCACAGTAAAGCTTGGATTGGCTGCATTCCAGGGAAAGCTCGTCTTGTCGGCTTTTTAGTACCTCATAGGGTTGATGGCCGATCTGCCGCATTTTTCGGCTTTTGGGAAACCGATAATGACATAGCAAGCAACACTATGCTGTTTAGCGCCTTGGAACAATGGGCCAAGGAAAATGGTGCGCGTAATCTCTACGGACCCATTAATTTTTCAACTTTCGGCGATTACCGCGTTCGACTTGATCATTTTGAGGTCCCTCCCTTTGAGCATGAACCTTATAACCCTCCTTACTATCCTCTTTTGTTAAAAGAGTTAGGGTTTGATATCCGTTATCGCTATACCTCGCTATTCGACGATACTCAGGCAATAGCAGGCAACTTTCAACAAGCTCATCAACGCGCGCAAAAACTTCCTGATGTTCAAGCGACATTGTTGCCGTTAACACCGGAATTATGGATGCAAGAACAGGTTAAACTTTATTCTTTTATCGACTCAGTATTTGGCGAAAATTTCGCTTATACCACGCCATCTTGGTCAGCCTTTCAACAGCACTGTAGTGAAGAGTTTATTAAACCTTTTTGCCGTTATCCTGCGTCATTTCTGGCTAAAACCACCAACGGCGAAATTGCCGGGTTACTTCTGAGTCTCTCAGTTCTACAAAAAGGTCAGCCCGCTATCGGATTGTTGAAAACCGTAGCAGTTGCACCGCAATACCGGGGCAGTCGGTTGTACAACACGCTGTATTGTTCATTTGAACAGAGCGCCAGGCGCATTCACCCTCGTCTGGGAGGCGCTCTGATGCGTGAAGATAATACATCGCTCAAGACCGCAGGACGGCTTTTCAATACACCGGCCGCCACTAAGCATCAATATGCGCTTTATTACAGGAGGATCGCATGACAAATATTTGTCAGCCAATTGTCAATGCCGCCCAAAAACACCCTGAGCATTTAGCCTTGCAAGCGCCACATTCATTGGAGCACAGTAACGACTTAAGCTTTCAGGAGTTTTTTTCTCATGCCTCCCATTTCCAGCATCTGTTAACCCAAGCCGGGTTCGTTGCCGGCGATCGCTTACTGGTGATTGTTCAACCGGGTTTAGTACTTTACCCATTACTTATTGCTATTTTGGGGCTAGGACTCGTTCCCGTTATGCTTGAGCGCGGGCTTGCCAAAAAGCAACTGCGGGAGATACTGCGCCGCAGTAAATTATCAGCGGTGATCACTCAACCTACGTTAGGAAAATTTTGGTTTCTGATCCCTGAATTGTGGCGACTGCGACGTTTTGTCATCGGCCAACGTATCTGGGGCATGAAAGCGCTGGCAACACCCAGTCAACATTTACCTCTAAATAGCTTTGTTTGCCGAGACTTACCGCCGGATACAACCGGGTTAATTACCTTTACCTCAGGTTCTACCGGCATCCCCAAAGGCGCAAACCGCACTCATGACAGCCTGTTAGCACAACTTTATGCCATAACAGCGCTTTTTTCTGAGGGAAAGAGTGAGATTGACCTACACAGTTTTCCCGTTATGGTGCTGCACTCATTGTGCTGCGGCAACAGCAGTATTCTGCCTGATTTTGACTTTGCCCATCCGGCAACTGTCGATCCGCAAAAGATTGTCAAGCAAATGCAAGACAAAGGTGTTACATGCCTCAGCGGCGCTCCCGCCTATATGAGCAAAGTCACCAGTTATGCTAAGAGCAAAGGGTTGTCATTCCCCAACGTGCGAACAATCATTGTAGGTGGTGCGCCTGCCAACAAGGCTCTGCTTGAAAACTGCCTGACCGTCTTTCCACATGCTCGACATTTAGTGGTCTATGGTTCTACCGAGGTTGAACCGATCAGTACCGTCGAAATGACGACTCAATTAAACCACTGGGCAACTCATGATGGTTATCTGGTCGGAAAACCAGTGACACAAGCAGAAATATGTATTCGGGAAATAACTGCCAACCCCCAACAAATTATCCCACTGGCCGCCGGTAGTGTCGGTGAAATCTTGGTTGCAGGGCCTCATGTGCTCAAAGACTATATTGATAATCCTCAAGCAACGAAAGAAAACAAGCTCCCACGTAAACAGGGAGGTATTTGGCACTGTACTGGTGACGTTGGCTATCTGGACACCACAGGGCAGCTCTGGCTACTTGGACGGGTAAAAGACAAAGTGGTGCTAGAGGATGGCCGTATCATTCATCCCTATGTACTGGAAAAAAGGATCAATGAACTGCCAGAGGTCACTCAAAATGCGTTTGTGCTACATCCTTTAGGCGGAGCCGCTCTGATACTGGAAAGCGCTACCCTACCGACAAATTTACCCGCTATTTTAGACGAGTTGGCGCTCACGCTAGTTACCCGTATTTACTATGTTAATTCTATTCCGGTTGACATTCGCCACAACAGCAAAATAAACCGCATAGCACTGACAAATATGCTCAGAAAAGGACAATTGTCCTCCGTTCCACATAAGGAAAAATAAGGAAAAGTTATGAATAATAATCATTTTATTATCCAATTAAACAGAGCAGATTATATTACTATTGGTGGAGCGGTATTTAGCGCTCTTGCCGTGGCAGCCGCATTACAACATTGGTATTACTTAGCCATTGCGTTTTTATATCTTGCCATGCTTGGCGACGCGCTCGATGGCATGCTAGCCAGAAACTTAAATATTACGCGCCCATTTGGTCGTTATCTTGATGGATTTATGGATCAACTTATTTACTTGATCTCTCCAGCGATTATTCTCTATCTTTCCGGTTATCAATCTTGGTATTCCCTGTTTATTATCTTAATGATCATTAGTGGTTGCCTGAGATTATCTGTATTTAATGAAGTCGGGAATATTCAAAACGAAAACCAGCTCTCCTATCTCGGTATGCCCGTATTCTGGAGCTTATTTATTATCAGCGGCTACGCTTTGGTAAGCTTGGTAGTCGAGCAGTGGTTAAGTCATCTCTTACTGACATTAGCGCTCCTTACATTCAGTATTGCTATGTTATGGGATCGCCCGTTTTATAAATTCAAGAATCTCAATACTATCATCAGTACAACACTCGCAGGGTTTGTTTTATTCACTGGTCTGCATTTTTGGAGTCTTTATGCTCAATAGTTTTTATCATGGATGGATTTTAATGATCCCCGTCATCCTTGGTGGTTGTTTACATATGGTAATTGTGACGAAAAACTATTTTTCCCGCTGGGCTATTCCAGTACATCAACGTTATTTTGGTCGCAACAAGACCTGGCGCGGTTTTATTGTTGTTCCCATTATTACCGCGCTATTTTCGCTATTGTGGTTAGCTTTCAGCACAGGAACACAGGACACTGTTATTCCGCAGACTATTTCCTCCTGCTTATTTGCTGGTTTTCTGGCGGGTTTCGGCTATGTTCTTTTCGAATTGCCAAACTCCTGGCTAAAAAGGAGACTCGGCGCACCACCGGGACAACACCCGGAGCAAAATAAGCGATTGTTTATTTTATTCGATCAACTTGATTCTGCTATTGGCATCACAATAGCCTATTTTATTTATCTTAATCTTACTTATATCGATGCATTTTTTATTTTCCTCTGTTTTTTAATCAGCGCTTTTGTCGTTAAGAATATACTGTTTTTACTTTCGCTGAAAAAAACGAGATTCTAAGCGAGGAAATCAGATAGAAATATTGCAGGAAAATGGCTTCCTTTAACGGAAGCCTCTTAGAACAAGTAGATCTTAAGTATCACCACCAACAAAACACACATTCTGTAGTATTACTTCGCAGTTAAAGATAACTCAACACCACATGCAGCAGCATAACGTTTAAGTGTGTGCCAACTAGCTTTCGTTACATTCTTCTCAATACAGGTAATCGCAGACGGATTAATTCCCATCCGTTTATACCCGTCATCTTTCAAGTTGCTTCTTTGTTGGCTGCACTCGCTCACCCCGGTCACATAGTTCTCTATGCTCCCGGGGCTTCACTCCCTTACCGTCGCGATGCATCTTGAAATCCATAGGGTATAGCTATATCTATTTTCTTTAGACCCGCCTTTTCCCGCCACTCAGTGAGTTGTTCCAGCAGCTCATATTCTTCTGTAGCCTCAACATAAGATTGTATAGCTTCCGGTGTATTAAGAAGTCGCTTTCTCACTTCTGAATGTGAGATAGGAGTTACTTTAGCCATATGTCATATCCTCCAATCGTTTCAGCACTAACTCTATTTCAGATGGTGGTTTTTATCTGTTCTCTTCATAAAGCATCGTAAAATGTCAATCTGCTTCCCTTGTGAAAAAAGATAATGAATAGATACTTATCTCAGAAGGGATTAAATCCATAAGTTAATGGTGAAATATTTATAAAAATCTAGAAAATGTAACCTCGCAACCTAAAAGAAAGAAATCATCGACAAAACACAATTCAGCGATACATTGATAGAATTGACTTAGACTATATAGGAACATAAATCATCACTTAAACACCCTACGCAAATAATAGGTTATTTTCCTGAATTCACTATTACGCACCATACTTATCAAAATTCCTAACAGAGTATAAACCCCACCAAGAACCAGCATCATGACAATATCTCCCAGTACATTCTGTACTGGCAATCCCATTTGGTTAACACCGGCAATCGCTTTCGTTGCCCAAGTCGATGGTAAAGCAGAAGAGATTATTCTCACCCAATCAGGCATTGCCTGTATCGGCCAGACTGTACCGGAAATATAGAACACAGGCGTGGTAAGCAAAGCTATCGTCAGATAGATCATTTCCACACTGCGCATACATTCTGTTACTAATTTACCTAATCCAAGTACCGCCAACATAAACAAGAACGTCAGCATTAATAGCAACGGAATAGACGCCTCCTGCCGGTATCCCAACACCCACGGCCAAAGCACAAAAAAGATGATAGAGAGAAAAAGCCAAATCGGTAATAACGCCGACAACGCTCCCAAATAGACAGGCAATGGCGGTTTACCTTTCGGTGTACCACGTATCGTAATACTAACCCGCACACAAGATATCAATAGCGAGTGTTGTAATAACATCACCAATAAACCGGGAAAAACAATTGCGGCAAAACTAACACCTGGGTTAAATAGCCCAACAGTTTCACTACGAATCGGCATCAGTAATAACTCTGTCTGTTCCGAGCTAAAACCATATTTTAATAATAATTTACTGTTATATTCGTTTAGCAATTGCCGGTGAGCAGAGGTCAACTCTTGCTGAATTTGTCCATTGGCAAGACGACTGGTTGCATCACCATAAATCGGAAAAGTGATATTTTTTCCATTAAGGATATTTTTCTCCAGATCCGCCGGGATGATAATGATCGCAAAAATTTCACGCAGCAGTAGATCGTGACGAGCATCAGCTAAATTATCATAGCTGTGGACAGCAATTTTAGCCGTAGAATTGAGCTGGCGTATCAAAGCCCGACTAGCAGAGCTGTGATCTTGGTCGATCACGGCAACCGGAAGATCCCATACTGTTGGCCGGACATATACCAAACTCATCATACACAAGGAAACCAGCATCAACATCCACATGGGCTTTTCCAACATTCCCATTAATACCCGGCGAAAAGTTTGCCAATACATCTGCATTATTCATCACCCTGTGGCAAGCCAAGCCGTTTAAATAACCGGTTTCGTACTAGCAGAAAGCAAACAACCGGATAAATAAGCAATAAAGCACAAACAGATAAAATACCCAATAAAGAAACCTCACGCAGAAAAATATCAAACATCGCATTTAGCGCATGCGTTAAAGGCTCAATATTGGCAATTATTCGCGCCGGCAATATCATTGATAATTCTGGCACCGACATACCTGAAAAAGTCGTCGCAATACTGACTAGCACTCCAATTAAACTGTAAGCCGTCAATGTGCTATTAGTGAAAGTAAACAGCAACAGGCCAATACTTTGAGCGGCAATGACATAGAAGAAACCCACTATTACCATATATATCGGATTACCATTCACTTTTGCATCAAATACACCAATCAGAGCAGCCAATTCAACAATCAACAACAGAGTAAAAAACAGGGTATAAGGCGCCAATTTTCCCAATAGAGCGAAAGTAAATGGTTTCATTGTCATCAGTGTCTTGCTGCGAGCCATGCTATAAATCGTGCAGGTTACAACAAAAAGCTGTAATAAATGGATTGTGGCCGCAAACTGCTGATAATAGATGTAACTACCGCTGGCATTAAAAAGGCTGTCATAAACGAGCGTAACATTGGCTAATGGCGGTAACTGATGACCCATTTCCGTCGCCAATATGGAACGGTACTTCGCATTAATCTCTGCCATTAATCCACTGAGATCTTGAATAGAGTAACTTCCAGCGCCATAAAACAGCGCGTTGTAATACATACGCACGGTTGGCTGGTTTCCTCTGAGCGCATTAGCTTCAAAATCGTGCGGGATATAAAGTAAAGAGTAATCCTTAGCACTGCCAAGCCGTTCAAGAGATTCCTGCAATCCCCCATCATAAGATTTAATCTGCGCATGAGAAGCCGCATCCAGGTTACGTATTAGATGACGTGACAACGGGCTTTGATCATTATCAACCACCGATACTGGCAGATCGAGCAATGTCCCTTCTGAGAAATTAGCGCTGATCAGCACGAATAGCATCAACGGAAATAACCAGCTTAACCAGTGAAAAACTGGGCTACGAATCACAGCCCGGATTTCTTGGCTAAAAGCGCGTTCGAAACCACGCCATGCAACCTTGCTCCGCATCAGTCACCTACTTATTTATCCCAACGCCACAAGGCACTCATACCAGGACGTAAACCTTCAATAGGCTGTAAGGAATACAAGCGCACTTCAAAGGTTCTTAAATCGAAATCACCGGTGGCGCGAGTGGCACGCTTAGTCGCATAATCACCCATCGGAGAGATATAACGAACTTCGGCTTCCACCTCTTTATCACCTAGCGCAGGAATACGAAGTTTGACTTTATCCCCTTTGTGCACCTTTGCCAGAATGTCTTCCCGCAGGTTATAAATAAAATAAGCTTCTGGTACACGGATTAATGTCACTAAAGGACTATTAGCACTAAATAATTCACCAACTTCTGCCGGAATCGGCCCCACTTCCCCCGCAACAGGTGCTTTGACCTGCAAATCATTACTCTGGGTTTGTAACTCAATCAGTTGCTGTTCAGCCTGACGTAAAGCCGCTGCATATTTCTGGCGCAGTTCAATCCTGTCACCATGCCTGCCTTCATCCAGTGACGCTTTTGCGCTCTGCATTTTCTGATAGGCAACATCTCTACTTCTGTGAGCATTATCTAGATCGTTCCGTGAAACATAACCTTTAGATGCGACATTCTGAATACGATCATATTCACGTACCGCATTATCGTATTCGGCCTGAGCTTGTGCCAAACCCGCTTCCAAATTCCGAATACTTTCTTCACGAGTTCCATGAAGAGATTGTTCCAACTGCGCTTTGGCTTGATCACGAACAGCTTCCAGTGAAGCAACCTGAGCCAGTAATTCCGGGCTTTCAAGTGTAATCAGCAACTGCCCTGCCTTAACATCATCTCCGCGTTCAACGTGACGTTTGATCACTCGTCCCTTAGCTTTAGATGCGACAATCACTTCTGGCGCATCAACTTCACCTTGCAACAATAAATATTGGTTATGGGAACGAAATAACACAGCCATTGCTGTGAGCAAAATCACCAGTAAAATCGTAAAAAGTGTTCTTTTTTTCATGATGTCTTACACATCCAAAATTACCCGACTCGAAACTAACGCTATAGCTTCTCATTGTTCTACGGAAAATTTCTTATATGTTTGTGCGTATAATCACTGACAGAAAGGAAAACGCTTTATAATAGTGTAGTGGTTTATGATTATTGTCAAATATTAACCTACTTAAACTAAACTTTTAATAATATTATTAGCTGTTTCTGTAAACTAATAACATCCACAAATCCTCCCGGAAAGTCTATGTACGAATTTAATCTTGTGTTGTTATTACTACAACAGATGTGTGTTTATTTGGTTATCGCCTGGCTACTAAGTAAAACACCACTATTTATTCCGCTGTTACAAGTTACTGTACGTTTACCTCATAAGCTGCTGTGTTATGTCGCTTTTTCCATTTTCTGTATTATGGGAACCTATTTTGGTCTGCATGTAGGTGATTCCATTGCCAATACTCGTGCTATTGGCGCGGTTCTTGGCGGGCTTCTCGGTGGGCCAGGTGTCGGCGCGCTGGTGGGATTAACTGGCGGGCTGCATCGCTATTCCCTTGGTGGGATGACCGCTTTCAGTTGCATGATATCGACCATTATTGAAGGTTTAATCGGCGGCATTATCCACAGCTATCTGACGAAACGTGGTCAGATAAATCGACTGATTAATCCTTGGACAGCCGCTATCGTCACGTTTTGTGCTGAAGTAATACAGATGGGCATTTTGCTACTGCTCGCTCGTCCATACAGTGAAGCATTAGCGTTGGTCAAAAATATCGCCACCCCCATGATTGTCACCAATAGTATCGGCGCAGCAATGTTTATACGTATCCTACTTGACCGACGAGCAATATTTGAAAAATATACTAGCGCATTTTCTGCTCAGGCCCTGAAAATCGCTGTCTATACAGAGGGTATTCTGCGAAAAGGGTTTAATGAAAATAACAGTATGAAGGTAGCGAAAGTTATTTATCAACAACTGGAAATAGGCGCAGTGGCTATTACAGATAGAGAAAAACTCCTGGCGTTTATTGGTATCGGTTCAGATCATCACCTCCCTGGAACACCTATTTCTTCAGAACAATCCCGCCGAGCAATTGAAAACAATGAAGTGGTTTATGCCGATGGCAATGAAATACCTTATCGTTGTTCAATCAATCCAACTTGCAAACTCGGTTCCACTCTGGTCATCCCGCTACAGGGAGAAAATCAGCAAGTTATCGGCGCAATCAAACTTTATGAAGCTAAAAATCGTCTATTTAACCCGAATATATGGACACCGACTTAATTCAAGTAGGGGAGTGAATTTCTCTGACATTGTAGTCGCAAGCATATATTCGGCTTCAATGAGCCCTGATGAAAATCCGCACTCTCTGTCCTCATTATTCTGCCAGTCTCGATAGACTGATCGGGTTACCAGGTTCACAGAGAGTCGGTACTACCTGTCAGTACATCAACTTATGGACTTCTATTACATCACGACGTCGAACTGTTAATTCACCGTGCTTCATAAACCGATTGTTGATTGACTAAGGCCCACGCGATTCAGGCATTTTTATTCGCCAGTGCCACTGCCACTTTATTGATTCCGCTGCGGGCTATCACGCCTTTTAACCAGAGTTGTAAGCCATTACATTGTTCGTCAGGGATTTTTTGCACCCGGTATACCACTGAACGGGCACCCTGGATCAGTATTCTCCGCAAATAGCCATCCCCACGTTTCGTGATCCCCAATAACCTGACTTTTCCACCGCTGCTATGCTCTCTTGGCACCAACCCTAGATAGCTGGCAAAACGGCGGCCATTCTTGAAGTCCATGCTGTCGCCCAAGGCGACCATCAGAGCCGATGCTCCCAGCGGGCCGATACCCGGCAGTGTCAGTAACCGTCCGATATCTTCCTGTTGCCCATTCAGGTGGTCGAGGCGTTTATCCAGCACTTCCAAACGCAGCTGCTGTTCTTTGAGTTCAAACAGGAGTTCCTGAAACAGTTCACGGTTCATTGGGGTCAGGTCATTTTCCACGTTTTCCAGATGCTCAAGCAAACATTGCTCAACTTTGTGAGCACTTTCCGGGATGGCAATGCCATATTCCAAGCCCAATCCCCGGATTTGATTAATCAGCGCCGTCCTGTTTTTCATTAGCCGCTGGCGAACCCGATTGTCAAACAATGAGTCAATTTAGTCGATGAACTGCACAAACAGGGCATTCAGTTTAAAAGCCTGACCGACTCTATCGACACGGGTACACCATCAGGCCGTTTCTTCTTCCATGTCATGGCAAGTCTAGCAAAGATGGAGCGTGAGCTGATGATCGAACGTACCCGAGCCGGGCTTGAGGTTGCCAGACAACCTGGCCGCAAAGGGAGACGCAAACCCAAGATGACGGATAGCAAAATTGAATCAGCCAGAAGGCTTTTAGCGAGTGGTGTCCCTCCTAGGGAGGTAGCCAAAAATCTGGGTGTATTAGTTCCTACACTGTATCGTTGGGTACCCGCCTCTCAAACTTAATGTGTTATATTTCTGTTGCTTTGTGATGGAGCAAGCAAAGGTGGTCGCTTTCCTGCCATTATCTGCTTCAGATTAACCTCAGCAACTGCAACCAGTTAGAGTGTAGCTTTCCATCTCGGTGCCGGACGTTACTCCGACTTGAGGTGTATAGCACGGGAATAATCCGTAGTGCCTATTCCCCTCTCCAATGATATTAAATAATTGACGATAGCGGCTCTTACTAATCATATCCGCAGTATTGCGACAGACCGGTACTGCGCGACCGGTATCAAACACATGGCCGCTATCCAAGACAAAGCGATCCGGAGCATCGGGCAGATTGCCCCGATAGATAGCCACCTGACCATAATCCTCACAGCTATCTTCTAAATCCAGTTTGAACAACCGGAATGTGATGGAAGAGAGTTTCACACCGCCAAGTCTGGCTTCAATCGCCGGGTTGGCAATCGTCTTTTCACTGCTCGCAATAACCCGCGCATCCAGAAAACCGGCTTTTCTCGCCAGCCGGATAAAATCTTCAAAATAGAGCGCGTCACCAATACATTCACCCACCAGTAAAGGATCATTTCTCAGTTCCGGCGCAAGCCTTCTGTCTGAAAAAATATCTGCAAAGTAGATTTCCCCACCGGGCTTGAGCAGCTTAGCCATACCGGCCAGTACATCCGCTTTAGTCATAGACAGGTTGATCACACAGTTTGAAACGATGACATCAATACTTTCCGGGGGTAGATTGAGTTTGTCCAGTGCCTCAATATTCCCCTGCAAAAAGTGGACATTGCTATTGGCATAGCCAAACGCTTCGCGGTGATATTCCACATGACTCTCGGCGAAGGCGATCTGCTCGGCGGTGGCATCCACACCAATCACTTTACCCTGCTCTCCGACCAGGCTGGATAGAATGAAGCAGTCACGCCCACCACCACACCCCAAATCCAGTACGGTGGCTCCCGTCAGTAAGGGCGGAAAAGGGGAGCCGCAGCCATAAAAGCGCATCTGTACGTCAGGATGAATCTTTGCCAGAATCGCTTTGACACTATCAGAAGGCGGTGCGTCTACCGTACAGACGTTCGTTGCCAGATCCTCTTTGTCTGTCAACGTATCGCCATAGTAATGCTGTACCTGCTCTATCCGCCGGTCAGCCTCGTGTTCATTTGTCCTCATTGAGTGATCCTTATTAATGTAGATATCCGACTGTCATTATCCAGCCTGTGATGAACTGGCCGATGGTTTAACACGTTGAGTGTCGTCTTCCTCTTCAACGGCTTCGATACGCACCGCGCAGCAGGAGGAGGATTTGGTGGCCGCTGGCTTAGCTGGCTCATCAGGCACCTCTTTGATGCGTACCGCACAGCAGGCGGATTCTTCCTGCTTACCGAACAGACGGCTAAAAAAGCCTTTTTTCTCAGGCATGGTAGATACCTCTTATATAAACAATACGTTAGCGATATAGCCAACACCAATGGCAACGATAAAGATGGTTAATACAAACATAGCCACCAAGCGCGGGCGGAAAATGGTATTCAGCAAGGCCACTTCGGGAATACTGGCCCCGGCCCCGGCAATAATCAGGGCGGCAACCGCACCGATACTCATGCCCTGGGCTTGTAAGGCCATACCGATAGGGATCAATGTTTCTGCGCGGATGTACAGCGGTACACCAATGGCAGCGGCAACCGGGATAGCGAGCGGGTTATCAGCTCCAGCCACACTGGCAATCCATTCACCGGGCACAACACCATAAATCAGTGAACCAATCCCGGCACCAATTAACAGGTAAGGCAGTGAGGTTTTGAATAAACCAAAGGCAGAATAAGCAGAGCGGCGCAACCGTGACTTGAAGTCATTCGGCCCCTGATTTTCAGTATCACCCACCACCCGGACTTTCTTGACGTCTTTTTCTAATCCGAAGGCTTGCCAGAGCACTCCAATAGCGACTGCCAGTACAAAGGAGGCGATACCATAGAACAGGGCAAACTTCCAGCCGAACAGCGTCACCAGCAGCCCAAGAATGACCGGGTTTAAAATAGGTGATGATATGAGGAATGACATGGCCGCCCCAAAGGGTGCGCCCGCATTCAGCAAGCCGATTGTCACCGGGATCGTCGAGCAGGAGCAGAACGGAGTCACCGCGCCTAAACCGGCCCCCACGACATTGCCCCGCAGGCTGTGGCTAGTCATCAGGCGTTGTACGGTACTGGTGGGAACATATTCCTGTAGCAGCGCCACCAGAAAGCTAATAATGAAAAACAGGGCTATCAGTTCCCCGCTGATGACGGCAAAGAACTTCAATGTTTCAGAGACGGTATTCAGATCCATAGCTATTCTCGATCAATGCATCGATGGGCAATGCTTGTGGTTAAAAAAATATCACCGTTGTTGAGTGATGTATTGGGTTACTTCCAGCCAAGCTTCTACTGCGACAGCAAACGCTTCACGTCCTTTCTCTGTCAGGGTGTAGACCTTACGGCCACGTCCGGCGACGGTTTCAGTGTGCACAGTGACATAGCCACCTTGCTCCAACTCACGCAATACCGGATAGATAGTGCCCTCAGTTGGGGCGCAACACCCTTGTGTTGAACACTCAACCTCACGGGCGATTTCGTAACCATGCATCGGACGAGTTTGCAATACACTGAAAATAAAGAACTTGGACAGGCTCATCTTGATGATGCCATTCCAATACAGTCGGTCAGTGTAGTCTACTGCCGGACGCTCTACAGTTTTAATAGCAGTTCTTGATCTAGTCATAGTATTCATTTTATACATTGACCATCAATGTATCAAGTGAAATTTGATCCACTCATGACCAACATCTCCAGATTTTCATATAGCATTATTGCCGTTGGATATTACCTTAGAGTACGATTTTTTCCTAATTCTGAGAAAATCCCTTAACGTGCTTTATTTCCCGTTTTCTGAGGCGTTCCCCAAATAAACAGGGGGAATGTCTCAATATAATATCTGCTAAAAGGCAACGAAGAGGGAGAAAAACCCTATCCCAGCTTCTTACAGAAATCAATCCTCAGGAAATAAAAGTACTAAATCAATCAGTGGCATTCTGGAACGAAACTCCGGCAGTTGGTAAGGAATACAATGATGACTAAAAGGAAAAAATTCCCAGGACGAGGAGAAATCTGGTTTGTAGATCATGATCCAGTGACTGGCCGGGAATTAAAGGGAAAACATTACTTCATTGTTATCACTGAAACTATATTGAATAAAGCTTTAGGAACTGCAATTTGTTGTCCAATAACAACAGGTGGGAGTAAGCCACGCTCATCAGGTACAACAGTTGTGGTTGATGGCCGTAGTACACTTTCTGGAGAAATTACGGGTGTCGTATTATGTCACCAAATCAGAACACTGGATTTAGAAGGAACGAAAGCTACATATGCCACAGATACAGAGGCTGAATTGCTCGATGAAATCATTGGCAAAGTAATTGATTTAATTGATCCCCAAGAAGACTGAATCATACCGCAATTGATACAATTAACTGATAAAAAAACGGCCCCTGTAAAAAGAGCCGCTTTTATTATTTAAATATCAGTCCAGATGATTACTGCGCGTTACTATTGTTGTAACGACGGCGTGGAGCAGATGAACCATGATCATCGGCACGACCACGGAAATTGCCACGGCTCTGACCTTCACCACGACCTTCTCCACCGCGGCGTTCACCATTGAAACGACGGCCACCGCCATTGAAATTCTCACGATCACGGCGAGGAGCGCTACCATTACCATTATTACCATTACGCCCACCACCACGACGTTCACGGCGCTCAAATGGCTGCGCATCACCCATTAACTGCATATTCATTGGCTTATTCAGAATGCGGGTACGGGTAAAGTGGGACAACAAATCACCTGGCATACCTTTTGGCAATTCAATCGTGGAATGTGTTGCAAACAATTTGATGTTGCCAATATAACGGCTGCTGATATCACCTTCATTAGCAATCGCACCAACGATATGACGAACTTCAACACCATCATCACGGCCCACTTCAATACGATACAACTCCATTTCACCAACATCACGGCGTTCACGACGAGGACGATCACCACGTTCGCCACGATCATCAAAGCCATTACGACGACGATCATCACGTTCATTGAATTCACGGCGAGGACGACGCACCGGATCTGGCGGCAGAATCAATGGGCGCTCACCTTGCGCCATTTTTAATAATGCTGCGGCCAGCGTTTCTATATCCAAATCTTCCGCAGGTTGCAATTTAGACAACAGAGTACGGTACTGATCCAGATCGCTACTTTCCAACTGCTGCTGTACATTAGCGGCAAATTTTTCCAGACGACGCTGACTCAACAACTCAGCATTTGGCAGTTCAACTTCCGGAATAGTCAGCTTCATTGTACGTTCAACGTTACGTAACAAGCGGCGTTCACGGTTTTCAACAAACAACAACGCACGACCAGCACGCCCTGCACGGCCAGTACGGCCAATACGGTGAACATAAGATTCGGCATCCATTGGAATGTCATAGTTAACAACCAGACTGATACGCTCAACATCTAGACCACGCGCTGCAACATCAGTCGCAATCAAAATATCCAAACGACCATCTTTCAGACGTTCCAGTGTCTGCTCACGCAGTGCCTGGTTCATATCACCGTTTAGCGCCGCACTGTTGTAGCCATTACGTTCCAGTGCTTCTGCTACTTCCAACGTTGCGTTTTTGGTGCGCACAAAGATAATCGCAGCATCAAAATCCTCTGCTTCAAGGAAACGCACCAAAGCTTCATTTTTACGCATACCGTAAACAGACCAATAGCTCTGGCTGATGTCAGGACGAGTCGTTACACTCGCTTGGATACGCACTTCCTGCGGATCGTTCATAAAACGACGGGTAATGCGACGGATAGCTTCTGGCATAGTTGCAGAGAACAGCGCAGTCTGATGTTCTGCGGGGATCTGGCTCATGATGTTTTCAACATCTTCGATAAAGCCCATACGCAACATTTCGTCTGCTTCATCCAAAACTAAACCGCTCAGGTTAGACAGATCCAAAGTACCACGCTTTAGATGATCCAGAAGGCGTCCAGGTGTACCCACAACAATTTGCGGCCCTTGACGCAAAGCGCGTAACTGAACGTCATAACGCTGTCCACCATACAGCGCAACAACATTCACGTTACGCATATGTTTAGAAAAATCTGCGCACGCTTCAGCTACCTGCACCGCCAGTTCACGGGTCGGTGCCAACACAAGGATCTGCGGAGCTTTCAACTCAGCATTGATGTTATGCAGTAAAGGCAGACTGAATGCCGCTGTTTTACCACTCCCCGTCTGCGCCATACCTAGTACGTCACGACCATTTAATAAATGGGGAATACATTGTTGCTGAATTGGAGATGGCTTTTCATAGCCAAGATCTTCCAGTGCAGAAAGGATAGGTGCTGATAAACCCAGATCAGCAAAAGAGATTTCAGTCTCAGTGGTCATGTAATGGTGCCTCATTAGTTATGGCGGCCAGTCTACATAACGCATCGAAAAAAATTTCGGTCATTTTCATTTAAAATGTGAACTGGCTCAAAGTATTTAATTAAACGAACAAATAAGCCCTCATCGGTCAAGATGATGGACTTTGTTAATCGATCTCGAAATGTTCGTCAGCTATTGCTGGTCCGATTCTGATAGGTCATCTTGTTCCTGGCCTAACAGCGCCAATTCCAACAATGCATAGCGGTGCTCAACAAAGTTATGTGCGTTGTTAGCTACCGTCAGCTTGAATAACGCAGATGCGCTATCCTTGTCCCCCAGACTTAGGTAATGCTTACCTAAATAGAAGTCAGTTTCACTGAGATGCTCAGCGAGCGAAGTGTTATCCGTTGCATTCTCTTTCAAGCGGTCCATCAATGTATATTCACTAATTTTGCCTAAATAGAATTCAACTATATTCCAGCCCCATTGCCCCCGGTTCGCTTTTTCGTAGTGCTGCGACAAGTTCAATATCGCCCCTTTAGGATAAAATTCTTTTTCCACTAGGTACAACCACAGCGAACGGAAAGGATCATTTGGATCGTCTTGATAAAACGCCTGCAGATCATCCTGCGCTAACTTATACCGACCACCGTAATACAACGCGATGCCACGGTTAAGACGCGCGTAATTGTAAGTTGGATCAAGCTCTAATACAGAATCAAACGCTTCATAGGCGGCATCAAAATTGCCAGCCTGTGTGAAGTAAATTCCCAGATAATTAAAAATTTCTGGAATATTAGGCCGAATAGATAAGGCAACAGAAAAATCATTCCGTGCCAAAGCTCTCAGCCCGAGACTATCATACAGCACACCTCTCTCATATAAAAGCTGTGCGTACTCATCTTCTGTCAATGACCGACTCGCAAGAATCTGTTCCATGCGAGCCAGAATGACTTCTTGTTGCAATGAAGGTTGTAACGGAATAGCAAAAACTTCGTTTTTACGCCAATCCTTGCTGCTGCATCCTGCCAAAAGAAGTATTGCTACAGCATAACACCAGCGCAGAAAAAGATTCATTTCCTACTCCCGAAAGTCAGACATTAAATTAAGAATGCCCTATCACCCATATTGCATTTATTGGGCCTCCTGCCCTGAGTCTATAAACGGCGCCTTTTTACAAGACGCCGTTTATACCCGTCATCTTTCAAGTTGCTTCTTTGTTGGCTGCGCTCTCTCACCCCGGTAACATAGTTATCTATGCTCCTGGGGATTCGCTCCCTTGCCGTCGCGATGCATCTTGAAATCCATAGGGTATATACATCAAATTTATTCTGCTGATTGTGGTACTACTGGTGTATCCTCGACAATTACGCCGGCTGTCGCTTCTTTAATGCTCAGACGAACACGACCCTGGCGATCAATTTCCAGAACTTTAACTGAAACTTCCTGACCAACCTGCAAATAGTCAGCCACTTTCTCAACACGCTTATCAGCAATCTGAGAAATATGTACCAGACCTTCTTTACCACCACCGATAGCAACAAATGCGCCAAAATCAACGATACGAGTTACTTTACCAGCGTAAATACGAGCCACTTCGATTTCAGCAGTGATTTCTTCAATACGACTAATGGCATGTTTTGCTTTTTCACCATCAGTTGCAGCAATTTTCACTGTGCCGTCATCTTCGATCTCAATGGTAGTTCCAGTTTCTTCTGTCAGTGCACGGATAACTGAACCACCTTTACCGATAACATCTTTAATCTTATCAGGGTTGATCTTAATAGTATGAATGCGTGGTGCAAATTCAGAAATTTCATTACGTGGGCTGTTAATGGCCTGTTCCATTACACCCAAGATATGCAAACGCGCACCTTTTGCCTGATTCAGAGCAATTTGCATGATTTCACGGGTAATGCCTTCAATTTTGATGTCCATTTGCAGTGCGCTGATGCCTTCACAGCTACCCGCGACTTTAAAGTCCATATCTCCCAAATGATCTTCATCACCCAAGATGTCAGACAGAACAACAAAATTGTCGCCTTCTTTCACTAACCCCATAGCAATACCAGCAACAGCAGCTTTAATCGGCACACCTGCATCCATCAACGCAAGAGATGCGCCACAAACAGATGCCATTGAAGACGAGCCGTTTGATTCCGTGATTTCAGAAACTACACGAACGGTATATGGGAATTCGTTAGCTTTCGGCATGACTGCCGCTACACCACGTTTAGCCAGACGACCATGACCAATTTCACGACGCTTTGGCGAGCCAATCATACCTGTTTCACCAACAGAATATGGCGGGAAGTTATAGTGCAATAGGAAACGATCTGTGCGCTCTCCCATCAACTCGTCAATGATCTGAGCATCACGTTCTGTACCTAAAGTCGCAGTAACCAAAGCCTGAGTTTCACCACGAGTAAACAGCGCAGAACCATGTGTACGAGGCAGAACTCCAGTACGTACGTCCAATGCACGAACCATATCTTTTTCACGGCCATCAATACGTGGTTCGCCACGCAAAACACGACTACGGACAACTTTTTTCTCTAAGCTACCCAGAATCTCATGGATTTCGCCTTCCTCTAGAGCTTCATCCTGTTCCAACAACGCAGCCGTTACTTCCTCTTTGATAGTATCGACCTGAGCATAACGCTCCTGTTTCTCAGTGATACGGTAAGCATCGCCCAAACGGCTTTCTGCCAATTCAGCTACACGGTCATGTAACGCTTGATTTACAGGTTCCGGCGCCCAATCCCATTTTTCTTTACCTGCTTCCGCAGCCAACGCATTGATGTTATCAATAACCACCTGTTGTTGATCATGGCCGAATACTACCGCACCTAACATTTGCTCTTCAGTTAGAATGTCAGCTTCAGATTCAACCATCAAAACAGCACCAGCAGTACCTGAAACCACCAGATCTAAACGGCTGTTTTTCAGCTCATCACTAGTTGGGTTAAGCACATACTGATCATTAATATAACCAACGCGAGCCGCGCCAATTGGACCATTGAACGGAATACCAGATAGTGCCAGCGCAGCAGAAGCACCGATCATTGCAACAATATCTGGGTTAACTTGCGGGTTAACAGAAACAACTGTCGCTACAATCTGCACCTCGTTCAGGAAACCTTCCGGGAACAGAGGACGCAAAGGACGATCAATCAAACGAGCGACTAATGTTTCGCCTTCACCAGGGCGACCTTCACGACGAAAGAAGCTGCCTGGAACACGACCAGCAGCATAAGTACGCTCCTGATAGTTAACAGTCAGTGGAAAGAAATCCTGACCTTCTTTTACTTTTTTCTGACCAACAACAGTGACAAATACAGCCGTGTCATCCATATTGACCATGACAGCAGCAGTGGCCTGGCGAGCCATCATACCTGTTTCGATAGTAACGGTATGTTGACCATATTGAAATTTACGAACAATCGGATTAAGCAAAATAATATCCTTTCGTTAACATTGTCTTTTATATTCAGCAGACAACAATGAATAATCTCTTCATGCCACATCCTCGCGACTAACGACAGGTCTTACTCCTTTAAGCACTCTCATTAGCCGCGCGAACCTCTGTAACTGAAGAGCCTTAATAAAAACCATCACCAACATTTTTCGTGCTGTTACCTATGATGGCTTCTCAGAAGAAAAGGGGCCATATATGGCCCCTTTCCACTGAAACTTGCTTGATTAGCGACGCAGGCCAAGACGCCCAATCAGCGCAGTGTAACTTGTTACATTTTTACGCTTCAGATAGTCCAAAAGTTTACGACGCTGAGAAACCATGCGCAGCAGACCACGACGGCTGTGGTGATCTTTTTTATGCTCTGAAAAGTGGCCTTGCAGATGGTTAATCTGTGCAGTTAACAAAGCAATCTGTACTTCACTAGAACCACTGTCATTCGCATCACGACCAAATTCAGCAATAATTTGCGCTTTTGCTTCAGTACTTAGAGACATATTACAACTCCAAAAACATATAAACTAAAATTACAGGTGCCGATCTCTAATTCAGCTACCCAACATATAACTGCGCCATTCTACGCTGCAAATAAGTTAAGCGCAAGATAGCCCCAAACACCCTAGTCCCGGCTTTCAACAACTAAACGGCGGGGAGCAACAAGCCCATCGTCATTGATAACAGCAATGCCAATGAATTTCCGTTCGTCACCTTCAGTTACACGTACCAGACTTTCAACCAAAGTCGGAGATTTGGCACTGCGTACCGCCTGACCTTGCTTAAAATAAGCCGCAACTACTGGAATCAAATTAACCTCTGGGAAATGAGCAATTGCACTATCCATTGGTAATAATAATGAATCAATTAATTCGCCCACAGGTATTTCCTGATCTTTAGCCTGCTTTTGCAATTCATATAATTGCTCAAGTGTTACCATACGATCATTTGGATAATTCGCTACCTGTAAACGTCTTAAATAAATAACATGAGCACCACAGCCTAATAATTCACCTAAGTCATCAATAATAGTGCGAATATAAGTCCCTTTCGAACAGTGTATTTCCAATTCCAGCTCATCATCTTCCCAACGGATAAACTGTAATTCATAAACTGTAATCGGCCGTGCTTCGCGTTCTACTTCAATACCCTGACGAGCATACTCATACAATGGTTTTCCCTGATGTTTCAGTGCAGAATACATGGAAGGAATTTGCATGGTATCCCCACGGAATTTATCCAAAGCTGCATCAAGTTGAGCCTGATTTAGCAGGATTGCCCTTTCACTGATGATTTGCCCGTGTGAATCAGATGTATCAGTTCTCTGACCAAGACGAGCTATCACTCGATAACGCTTGTCAGAATCAAGTAAGAACTGGGAAAACTTCGTGGCTTCACCAAGGCAAACCGGTAGCATACCCGTTGCCAGTGGATCCAACGCGCCAGTGTGACCCGCTTTGCTGGCGTTGAAAATACGTTTTACTTTTTGTAACGCATCATTAGAAGAAATATCCTGCGGTTTATCCAGTAACAACACACCATGTATATCACGACCGCGACGACGACGCCCCATTACTTCTCCTCTTTGTGATCCGCAGAAGCACGGCGCTGTTCGTCATTCTTCACAACATTAGTAACCAGATTAGACATCCTCATCCCCTCTACCAGGGAATTATCGTAGGAGAAAGTCAATTCTGGTACGACACGCAAACGCATTGCTTTACCCAGCAGAGAACGAATAAAACCAGAAGCTTCATTCAATGCCTTAATACCATTCTTTACCACTTCAGAATCATGCTCTTCAGTCAACACATTCAGAAAGGTGACAAATACTTTGGCATAAGCCAAATCACGGGAAACTTCAACGCCAGAAACAGTCGCCATACCGATTCGGGGATCTTTCACTTCTCGTTGTAAAATGATGGCAATCTCTTTTTGCATTTCCTGTGCAACGCGCTGAGTACGACTGAATTCTCTTGCCATTGTTATATCTCCTGACATTTGGGGGGCAAAAGCCCCCCAATAATGAAATTAACCAGTGGTAGGAATTAGGCGATAGATCGTTTAACTTCAATAACTTCAAATACTTCGATCATGTCACCAACACGAACATCGTTGTAGTTCTTAACACCGATACCACATTCCATACCATTACGGACTTCGTTAACGTCATCTTTAAAGCGGCGAAGGGATTCCAATTCACCTTCGTAAATCACTACGTTATCACGTAATACACGAATTGGATTATTACGCTTAATAGTACCTTCAGTCACCATACAACCGGCAATCGCACCGAATTTCGGTGACTTAAACACATCACGAACTTCTGCTAGCCCCATGATCTGCTGTTTATATTCAGGCGCCAGCATACCACTCATTGCCTGCTTAACCTCATCAATCAGGCTATAAATAACAGAGTAATAACGCAGATCCAAGTTTTCATTTTCAACAACTCGGCGTGCGGAAGCATCAGCACGAACATTGAAGCCTAGAATAATTGCATTAGAAGCAGCAGCCAGTGTTGCGTCAGTCTCAGTAATACCACCTACGCCAGAGCCAATGATTTTTACTTTCACTTCATTGGTAGACAATTGTTCCAATGCTTCGCGGATCGCTTCACATGATCCCTGAACGTCAGATTTCAGAACAATGTTCAATTCAGAAACTTCACCCTCTTCCATGTTAGCAAACATGTTTTCCAGTTTAGATTTCTGCTGGCGAGCCAGTTTGACCTCACGGAATTTACCCTGACGATACAGAGCAACCTCACGAGCTTTCTTCTCATCACGTACAACAGTCGCTTCATCACCAGCCGCAGGTACGTTGGACAGACCAAGGATTTCCACTGGAATAGATGGGCCTGCGGAGAACACTTCACGACCAAGTTCGTCACGCATTGCACGAACTCGTCCATATTCAAAGCCACAAAGTACAATATCACCTTTGTTCAAAGTACCTTCTTGAACCAGTACTGTCGCAACCGGACCACGGCCTTTGTCCAAGAATGATTCGATAACAACGCCGCTTGCCATGCCAGAATGGACTGCTTCTAGTTCAAGAACTTCAGCTTGAAGTAAGATTGCGTCCAGCAATTCATCAATACCAATACCAGCTTTAGCAGATACATTGATAAACTGGGTTTCACCGCCCCACTCTTCAGGCTGAACTCCGTGCTGAGAAAGCTCATTCTTCACGCGATCTGGATCAGCTTCCGGTTTGTCAATCTTGTTAACCGCAACAACCACAGGCACATTCGCTGCTTTTGCATGCTGAATAGCTTCGATAGTCTGAGGCATCACACCATCATCGGCAGCAACAACCAAAACCACGATGTCGGTAGCTTTTGCACCGCGTGCACGCATTGAAGTAAATGCAGCATGCCCTGGAGTATCCAAGAAAGTAATCATGCCACTTTCAGTTTCAACATGGTAAGCACCGATATGCTGGGTAATACCTCCCGCTTCCCCAGAAGCCACTTTCGTAGAACGAATGTAATCCAGCAAAGAAGTTTTACCGTGGTCAACGTGGCCCATGATCGTCACAACTGGTGCGCGAGGTTCAGCAACAGCTTCACCTGTATCGCGGTCGCTCATCAGCGCTTCTTCCAACTCATTCTCACGACGCAAAATAACCTTATGACCCATCTCTTCAGCAACTAGCTGTGCTGTTTCCTGATCGATCACTTGGTTGATGGTTGCCATTGCACCCATTTTCATCATGGCTTTGATGACCTGAGAACCTTTGACAGCCATTTTATTAGCCAACTCAGCAACAGTAATGGTTTCACCGATAACAACATCACGGTTAACAGCCGCTACAGGCTTATTAAAACTTTGTTGCAATGTGCTGGTTTTACGTTGCTTGCCTTTTGTACGACCAACTGCGCGTGCTTCTTCACGATCTGCTTTAGATTCAGAATGCTTATTATTTTTCTTCTGGCGAGTAGCCTTACCGCTACGACCACGAGCACGACGATCGCCTTCAACTTTAGCATCGTTTTCGTCTTCTGCCGCACGGGCATGACGGGAAGTAGTGACATGATAATCGTCGTTATCAATAGAATCTGAATCACTTGACCACTTATCCTGATTCTCTTCAGCCATACGGCGAGCTTCCTCAGCAACGCGTCTAGCTTCTTCCTCTACCTTACGACGCATCTCTTCTTCTGCTTTGCGCTTAAGATCAGCAGCTTCTGCTTCACGACGTGCTTTTTCACTTTGAGCTGTTTTGTCAGTCTGGGCTGGTTTTTGTTTATGTTCGGTATGTTGATTGGTCACTTTTTCATTTTCCGCTGCCTGGCGCTTAGCTTTTTCAGCTGCTTCACGTTTGGCTTTTTCTTCTGCCTCACGTTTAGCCTGCTCTTCAGCGAGTTTCTTCGCTGCTGCTTCGGCTTCGCGTTGCGCTTTTTCTTCTGCTTCGCGCCGTGCTTGCTCTTCCGCTTCACGCTTCGCCTGTTCTTCCGCTTTAGCCTGTTCAATTGCATCGCGGTTCACATATGTACGCTTTTTGCGGACCTCAACGGCTACCGGTTTGCTTTTACCATCGGTGCCTGAAACATTCAACGTACTACGTGTCTTACGCTGCAATGTTAATTTATCGGGTTTACCAGCCGAACCGCCTTGTTCGCGGTTCAAATGTGCCAGTAAAGCTTCTTTTTCTTTCTGGGAGACAAAATCAGTTTCGGTTTTTTTAATCCCTGCATCAGCAAATTGCTGTACTAAGCGATCAACCGAAGTCTGGATCTCTTCTGCCAGTGATTTTACGGTTACATCTGTCATGCTGTTCCTTCCTGCTACGGTTTATTACGCATCATCGCCAAACCAACAGATATTTCTGGCCGCCATGATGAGCTCGCCTGTCTTCTCATCATTCAAACCTTCAATATCAGATAGGTCGTCGATACCCTGCTCGGCAAGATCTTCCAGCGTACAGATGCCACGGGCAGCCAGGTCAAATGCCAGAGTACGGTTCATACCAGTCAGATTTAACAACTCTTCAGTCGGTTGTTTATCACTGAGGCTTTCTTTCTGAGCCAGTTCCAGAGTAGTTAAAGCAGCTTTCGCACGTTCACGCAGGACTTCGATAGTTTCCTCATCAAGGCCCTCAATTTCCAGAAGTTCCTTAATTGGCACATAAGCCAATTCTTCCAGAGTTGAAAACCCTTCTTCGACTAGAACAGTAGCGAATTCTTCATCAATATCGAGATGCTTAGTGAATGTATCAATAGAAGCATGAGCTTCTGCCTGATGTTTTGCTTGTAGCTCTTCAGCAGTCATGACATTTAATTCCCATTTGTCATCACCACGGTGCTTTTTCAACAACTGCGCAGCCAGGCGCACGTTTTGACCATTACGGCCGATAGCCTGCGCTAAGTTATTGCTTTCAACGGCAACATCCATCGTGCACTTGTCTTCGTCAACAACAATGGATGCAACATCAGCCGGAGCCATAGCATTAATGACAAACTGAGCAGGATTATCATCCCACAATACGATATCGATTCGTTCGCCGCCCAGTTCGCTGGAAACGGCCTGTACTCGCGCACCACGCATGCCAACGCAAGCACCAACCGGATCGATACGTTTGTCATTCGTTTTTACTGCAATTTTGGCGCGAGATCCCGGATCACGGGCAGCAGCTTTAATTTCAATTAGCTCCTCACCAATTTCCGGAACCTCAATACGGAACAGTTCAACCAGCATTTCCGGACGGGAACGGCTGACAAACAGTTGCGCACCTCGTGCTTCAGGGCGAACATCATACAGTACACCACGCACACGATCACCTGGGCGGAAATTTTCCCTTGGTAACATGTCTTCGCGAAGGATAACGGCTTCAGCATTATTGCCCAAATCAAGAGTGATATTCTCACGATTGACTTTCTTAACCACACTAGTGATGATCTCACCTTGCTGTTCGCGGAACTGGTCAACAACCATAGCACGCTCAGCCTCACGTACTTTTTGTACAATAACCTGTTTAGCGGTTTGTGTTGTAATACGATCAAATGTCACTGATTCAATTTGATCTTCGGTATAGCTGCCCAAATCGATTTCAGGCTCTTCAAATCTAGCCGCTTCTAGCGTAATTTCACGCGTCGGCTGAGTCACTTCTTCAACAACTAACCAACGACGGAAGGTGTCAAAATCGCCAGATTTACGGTCAATGCTGACACGAACATCAATATCTTGTTCATATTTTTTCTTGGTGGCTGTGGCCAATGCTGTTTCCAGCGCCTCGAAGATCTTTTCGCGTGGAAGGGATTTTTCGTTGGAAACCGCTTCCACAACAGCCAGAATTTCTTTATTCATCCTAGTTGCCTCATCCGAACTTTAAAAGTGGGGTACCAGGTTCGCTTTCTGGATGTTGCTCAGTGCGAACACTTCATCTTTTCCATCCACCGTAACCGTGATCATTTCGCCGTCGACAGTTTTGATAGTGCCCAGCCATTTACGACGGTTTTGCATTGCTATACGTAAAACCAGACTGACTTCCTCACCAATAAAACGCTGGTAATGTTCAACCGTGAACAATGGACGCTCTAAGCCAGGTGAAGAAATTTCCAGGTTATAAAGCACTGAAATAGGATCTTCGACATCCAACACCGCACTGACCTGGTGGCTAACATCAGCACAATCATCAACAGTGATACCATTCTCACTATCAATATAAATCCGCAGTGTAGAAACACGTGCACGAATAAACTCCAAGCCGACTAACTCAAAGCCTAAAGCTTCAACTGGTGCTGAAATCATCGCTGTTAATTTTTGCTCTAATGTGGACAAGCCCACCCCCAAGACATAAAAAAAGGGCTAATTAGCCCAGTAGTTCTGTTGTCAAATAACAAAAAACCCCGAAATTCGGGGCTTTATGCAACTGGACCCTATTTGCTGCCAGTGGCTTCAACCACTCACTTCATGCCCCTTTAAATCAGAATCAATATTTCAAATATTGCTGAATTATTTCGTTCAAAAAGGTGCATCTTAATTTAAGAAGTGGTTGCGGGAGCCGGATTTGAACCGACGACCTTCGGGTTATGAGCCCGACGAGCTACCATGCTGCTCCATCCCGCGTTCGAAAACGTGGCAAATATTACGCCGATAACTGCGAAAACGCAAGCTATCCGAATAATGGTACCGAGGACGGGACTTGAACCCGTAAGCCCTAGTGTGGGCACTACCACCTCAAGGTAGCGTGTCTACCAATTTCACCACCTCGGCACTACATGAGGCTATCGCTGATTAAACAACCTCATCTCAATTCTTTCTTGTGATGATTACTGCGGGATATCACTATTTGGTGCTGCTGGCGCCGCCGGAATCTCTGTTGATTTCTCGACTTTAGCAGGCTCGCCAATATTTTCCCATTTGCTGCTCGTACCGGTCTGATTACTGGTCAGATTACCAAGCACCAAACTAATAACGAAAAACAGAGTAGCGAAAATCGCAGTCATACGGGTCATAAAGTTACCAGAACCCGATGAACCAAATAACGTTGCAGAGGCACCCGCACCAAAGGAAGCACCCATATCAGCACCTTTACCTTGCTGTAGCATAACCAAGGCAACTAGCCCGATAGCAACCAGCAAGAAAACAACTAAAAGAGCTTCATACATATGTCGTACCTATGTCCTCGTGGGGTTTACCACAATCTATGTGGTTACCTTATACCGCATCACCCACTCAAACAGGCTAATCGCCTGACTGAGTGGGTCTGAATACTAACCAAACCACATCTGATACGCAAGGTTAATTTCAATAATCAGAATCACTTGAGGAAAAAAACAACAAATTAACCAGCGAGTTTCACTGCATCAGCAATACGATGAGCCAAGGCCGTGACTTGTACATCATCTTCACCCTCCACCATGACACGAATCAATGGCTCAGTACCAGATTTACGTAACAATACCCGTCCACGACCATTCAATTCAGCTTCAACAGATTTAGTAATGTTAATTACATTTTCCGACTTAAGTGGATCGTGTGAACCGGAGAAACGAACATTTACCAGCACCTGTGGCAAAAGTTTCATACCACTACACAGATCGTGCAAACTCATATGGTTACGTACCATAGCGCTCAGAACCTGAAGACCAGCAACAATGCCGTCACCCGTAGTTGTTTTATCCAGTAAGATAACATGACCAGAATTTTCGGCGCCTAAACGCCAGCCTTCTTCCTGCAATTTTTCCAGCACATAACGGTCGCCCACTTTAGCACGCAAGAACGGGATACCAAGCTGCTTCAATGCCAGCTCCAATCCCATATTACTCATCAGCGTACCAACAACTCCACCACGCAGTTGTCCTTGTCTCAATGCTTCACGGGCAATAATATAAAGGATTTGGTCGCCATCAACTTTCTGTCCTAAATGATCAACCATAATAACGCGATCACCATCGCCATCGAATGCCAGGCCAACATCTGCCTTTTCTTCTACAACGCGTTGTTGCAATAAACGCACATCGGTAGCACCACATTTTTCATTAATATTGATACCGTTCGGCTCACAGCCAATCGTCACAACATCAGCTCCTAATTCTCTGAGTACATTTGGGGCAATGTGGTAAGTCGCACCGTTAGCGCAATCAAGTACAATTTTCAATCCATTAAGACTTTGCTCACTTGGAAATGTACCTTTGCAGAATTCAATATAACGACCAGCAGCATCAACAATACGATTTGCACGTCCCAACTCTGCGGATTCCACACAAGTCAGTGGCTTTTCCATTTCAGCTTCAATTGCCTCTTCCACATCATCTGGCAGTTTCGTACCGTCAATAGAGAAGAATTTAATACCATTATCATAATAAGGATTATGAGAAGCAGAGATAACAATTCCAGCTTCAGCACGGAAGGTACGAGTCAAATAAGCTACAGCAGGTGTTGGCATAGGACCAGTGAACGAAGCCGACAAGCCAGCCGCAGCTAAACCTGCTTCTAAAGAAGATTCCAGCATATAGCCAGAAATACGGGTATCTTTACCGATAATAATCTTACGAGAACCATGACGAGCCAATACCTTACCCGCAGCCCAACCAAGCTTTAACACAAAATCTGGCGTAATTGGGCTATTGCCCACTTTGCCACGGATACCATCAGTACCAAAGTATTTGCGGTTACTCATAATTTCTTTTCTTCCTTTGCTGAAAGTGTTGCTTCGACAATTTGCATTGCCTGCACGGTTTCTTTGACATCATGCACCCGGATAATTTGCGCGCCTTGCATAGCAGCGACAACAGCACAAGCTACACTACCGATAATCCTTTCTTGTGGCGGTACATGAAGTAACTGACCTATCATAGACTTACGTGACATTCCTGCCAGCACAGGTAAACCAAATTGATGAAATTGGTTTAAGTGTGCCAGTAACTGATAATTATGTGTCAAGTTCTTGCCAAAACCGAAACCGGGGTCAAGAACAAGTTTATCTTTTGCTATTCCTGCCATCACACAACGTTCAATTTGCTCAGTAAAAAATTGTTTCACTTCACTTAACAAATTTTCATAATGTGGCGCATCCTGCATCGTCCGTGGTTGGCCCTTCATATGCATCAAGCAAACGGGTAAACCAGATTTAGCCGCGCTTTCCAAAGCACCAGGCTCTTGCAATGCACGAATATCATTAATCAAATGAGCACCAGCTTTTGCTGACTCACTCATCACCAATGCTTTCGAGGTATCAACGGAAATCCAAATATTAAACCGTTGAGCTAGAGCTTCAACAATCGGAACAACACGCTCCACTTCTTCCTGTTCACTAACTTCATCAGCTCCAGGACGGGTAGATTCTCCACCGATATCAATGATCGCGGCCCCTTCATTAATCATCTTTTCGGCATGCCGTAAGGCCATGTCCAGAGTATTATGAACACCACCATCAGAAAACGAATCTGGAGTCACATTCAAAATACCCATTATTTGTGGGCGAGAAAGGTTGAGAATATTATCTCTGACTCTGAGTTTCATGTCGGGCTACCTTCAATGTCAAAACCCCAGGGCTTACCTGGGGTTTCATGAATATATCAATCAGGCTACGAAACAATGGAACAATTACTGATCTTTATTTCCTGACCGCCCTACCTGTTCACCACCTTGCGCCAATGTATTGATATCACCAGTTGGTTTTGTAGTCTGAGGAGGAGGTGTATTACCCGTTGGGCGACTGTTATTATTGCTGCCATTATCGCTTTCCCATCCAGCGGGTGGGCGCACATTTGTACGATTCATTAAGTCATCAATCTGGGGGGCATCAATAGTTTCGTACTTCATCAATGCATCTTTCATCGAATGCAGAATATCAAGGTTGTCCATCAGAATCTGACGAGCACGTTGATAGTTATGATCGATAATTGCCTTCACTTCCTGATCGATAAGACGAGCAGTTTCATCAGACATGTGCTTAGCTTTAGCAACTGAACGACCAAGGAACACTTCTCCTTCTTCCTCTGCATAGAGTAATGGGCCGAGTTTTTCTGAGAAACCCCACTGCGTTACCATGTTACGGGCAATTGATGTCGCCACTTTGATATCGTTAGATGCGCCAGTAGAAACGCTGTCTGGACCGTAAATAATCTCTTCCGCCAGACGACCTCCATATAAGGTTGAAATCTGGCTTTCCAACTTCTGACGACTGGCGCTGATCTGATCTCCTTCCGGTAGGAAAAAAGTCACACCCAAAGCGCGACCACGCGGGATAATGGTAACTTTATGAACAGGATCATGCTCAGGAACCAAGCGACCAATAATGGCATGGCCTGCTTCATGATAAGCAGTTGATTCTTTTTGCTCTTCCGTCATCACCATAGAGCGACGTTCTGCGCCCATCATGATTTTGTCTTTCGCTTTTTCGAATTCAACCATAGAAACTACACGTCTGTTACCACGAGCAGCAAACAAAGCAGCTTCGTTCACCAGGTTAGCCAAATCAGCGCCAGAGAATCCCGGAGTACCGCGAGCAATGACAGAGGCATCAACATCAGTATCCAGAGGAACCCGGCGCATATGAACTTTCAGAATCTGCTCACGACCACGTACATCTGGCAAACCAACAACAACCTGACGGTCAAAACGACCAGGACGCAGCAACGCAGGATCAAGTACATCGGGGCGGTTAGTCGCGGCAATAACGATAATACCTTCGTTGCCTTCAAAACCATCCATCTCAACCAGCATCTGGTTCAGAGTCTGCTCACGTTCATCGTGACCGCCACCCAAACCAGCACCACGCTGACGGCCCACCGCATCGATCTCATCAATAAAGATGATACAAGGTGCTGCTTTCTTCGCCTGCTCGAACATATCACGAACACGGGATGCACCAACACCAACAAACATTTCAACGAAGTCAGAACCGGAGATAGTAAAGAATGGCACCTTCGCTTCACCCGCAATCGCTTTTGCCAGCAAAGTCTTACCCGTACCCGGAGGCCCGACCATTAGAATACCTTTCGGGATTTTTCCACCCAACTTCTGGAAGCGGCCTGGCTCTCGCAGATATTCCACCAGTTCACCAACCTCTTCTTTCGCTTCGTCACAACCAGCAACATCAGCAAAAGTGGTTTTAATCTGATCTTCTGTCAGCATACGGGCCTTGCTTTTGCCAAAAGACATTGCCCCTTTACCGCCGCCGCCCTGCATCTGACGCATAAAGAAAATCCAGACCCCAATAAGCAATAACATCGGGAACCAGGAAATGAAAATAGAAGTTAGCAGACTTGGTTCCTCTGGGGGTTCACCAACCACTTTTACGTTTTTATTCAGTAACGTATCTAACAGTTTTTCATCCTGTACTGGTAGGTAAGTGGTGTATCTGCTGTTATCTTTCCTACTAACATTAATTTCACGACCTGTGATACGAACTTCGCGCACCTGATCCTGGGCTAATTCATTGATGAAGGTAGAATAATCCACCCTACGACTATTGGAATCGCTGGGACCAAAACTCTGGAATAACGACATCAGCACAACTGCGATAACTAACCAGAGAATCAGGTTTTTCGCCATGTCACTCAAGGGATTAACCTCATATTACAACTGTGTTAACAAATAGCATTCAGGGTACTATAGTTTCCGCCCTGTCGCTACAATGTATACTTCACGCGATCGTGCCCGCGAAGCGTCTGGCTTACGAATTTTCACGTTCGTAAATAGGGAGCGAATTTCCCTCAGGTATTCATCAAAGCCTTCTCCCTGAAACACTTTGACAATAAAACTCCCCCCGGGGGCCAGCACATCACGACACATATCTAACGCCAATTCAACCAGATACATGGATCGAGGAATATCGACCGCAGGTGTTCCGCTCATATTGGGCGCCATATCCGACATGACGACCTGGACTTTGTTATCACCAACTCGCTCAAGCAATGCTTTCAATACAAGTTCATCACGAAAATCACCTTGAAGGAAATCGACGCCAACAATGGGATCCATCGGTAAAAGATCACAGGCAATCACTCGCCCATTATCATTAATTTGACTTACTGCGTATTGAGACCACCCACCAGGAGCTGCTCCTAAATCGACAACGGTCATGCCAGGCTTAAAAATTTTGTCACTTTGTTGAATTTCATCAAGTTTAAACCAAGCGCGAGAACGAAGCCCTTTTTTCTGTGCTTGCAGAACATATTTATCACTAAAGTGTTCTTGTAACCAGCGACTGGAGCTTGCCGAACGTTTTTTATTGGCCATTGTCCTTTCCAACTATACTACGAATAAAGAGCCAGATATCTATTGCTCCATACACCAAAACCACAACACACTATTTATGGTGATAGAGATGAGATGGCGGTAGAATGTCCCGTTTTCAATCCTAACTAAGCAAAAAAACAATGACCCTTAACAAAAAACAAGTACAACACCTGAGAAGTCTCGCTCACCCGCTAAAACCTGTCGTCATGATTGGTAATAACGGCTTGACCGAGGGTGTGTTGGCCGAAATTGAGCAAACGCTGTCACACCATGAGCTTATCAAAGTCAAAATCGCAGGCGAAGATCGTGAAACCAAAAATTTGATCGCCAATGCAATTGTCCGCGAGACCGGTGCATATAATGTGCAAATTATCGGTAAGACCTTGGTTCTTTACCGCCAATCGGAAGAACGCAAAATTATTTTACCTAAATAATCAAACCTCATTTATATAAAATTCCGGGCGCATACTATGATAAAAAAGGCCATCTTCGGCCTTTTTTACTTTCTACACGATCCTTGCGCAATATTACCTAACGTAAATCAGTAGCAACAGGCCAATCCTGAAGTTAAATATATTCAACTTTCAGGATTTCATACTCAACTTCACCACCTGGTGTTTTGATAATAACAACGTCATCAACTTCTTTACCTATCAAACCGCGGGCAATTGGTGAATTCACTGAAATTAAATTTTCTTTAATATCTGCTTCATCATCACCCACAATCCGGTAAGTCTGCTCTTCATCAGTATTAACATTCAAAACCGTAACTGTAGTCCCAAAAATAACACGTCCAGTCTTGGGCATTTTTGTGACATCAATCACCTGTGCATTAGAAAGCTTAGCTTCTATTTCCTGAATACGGCCTTCGCAGAAACCTTGTTGTTCACGAGCAGCATGATATTCAGCGTTTTCTTTCAGATCACCATGTTCACGTGCTTCAGCAATGTCTGAAATAATTTTTGGACGGCGTACGTTCTTTAGATAATCTAACTCTTCGCGCAACTTATCCGCGCCACGTACCGTCATTGGAATCTGTTTCATTTATTAATCCTCTAAATCTTTCCTGAGCAAAAAACAAGCATCATCCTGATGTTTTCAGATAACAGCACAATGAGCACACCTTGTCGGGCGGGCTTACAGACAATAAACAATAGTGCAAACCACAGGGCTACCCGGAGTTCACAATCATATTTTACATATTAATATATCATTCTAACGTAGACTTGGTGATGGGTCATCGTTTACTTTTCCCCACTTTGCGCCTTAGTATTGTGGTACGTCTACATCCATATGCGAAATTTATGTCCTTCTTTAAAATTGCCAGCAGATTAGTTTGCGTTACCACTCTGTATTTAATTACACCCAACGCAAACGCCACGCCCGTTGAGGAATATACGCAATATCTGCCTGATGGTACTAATCTGGCATTAATCGCTCAAAAGGTTGGTGCCAATACCCCATTAATTGATTATCACGGGCAGCAAATGGCTCTACCAGCAAGTACGCTGAAAGTTGTCACAGCTCTTGCAGCATTGTTACAACTGGGTAAAGATTATCGCTTTATCACCACTCTGGAAAGCCACGGAAAAATTTCAAACGGCGTCCTGAGAGGGAATTTAATCGCTCGTTTTGTCGGAGATCCGACACTGACCCGTCAACAACTTCGCAATATGGTCACAGTCCTGAAACAATCTGGCGTGGAAAAAATTGACGGCAATCTTCTGATAGATGTTTCCGCCTTTGCCAGCCACGATAAAGCTCCCGGTTGGGTATGGAATGACATGACCCAATGTTTCAGTGCTCCCCCTGCTGCCGCAATTGTAGATCGAAACTGTTTTTCAGTTTCGTTATATAGTGCTGAACACCCCGGTGATACTGCATTTATCCGCGTAGCATCTTTTTATCCCGTAAATATGTTTAGTGAAGTTAAGACATTGGCAAAAGGCTCTCCTGAAAGCCAGTACTGCGAACTGGACATCATTCCCGGAGAACTTAACCGTTTTACTCTTACCGGATGCCTTACCCAACGCAGTGAACCGCTGCCACTGGCTTTCGCGATTCAAAATGGCGCCAGCTATGCCGGGGCAATTCTCAAAAATGAATTGCAAGTTGCAGGAATTGAAATCACAGGTAATCTCAAACGCCAAAGCCTACCAACTGACCCGGGAAAAGTTCTGGCGCAAAATCAATCAGCGCCATTACATGATCTGCTGAAAGTCATGCTAAAAAAATCTGACAATATGATCGCTGATACCGTATTTCGGACAATAGGCCGACAACACTTTGATATACCTGGTACCTGGCGTTCAGGCTCTGATGCAGTACGGCAAGTGTTAAAGCAAAAAGCAGGTATCGATCTAGGAAATACCGTAATGGTGGATGGCTCAGGATTATCCCGCCATAATCTGATTACTCCAACAACCATGATGGAAGTATTACAGTTTATTGCTCAACATGATCAAGAATTAGATTTTATTTCCATGCTGCCATTAGCAGGTCATGACGGCACACTAAGGTATCGGGGAGGGCTGGATGAAGCAGGAGTAAACGGAAAAGTTTCGGCTAAAACCGGTGCCCTGCAAGGAGTTTATAATCTGGCTGGCTTTATAACCACTGCTAGCGGTCAACAAGTTGCTTTCGTGCAATTTATTTCTGCTTACGCTGTACCGCCAAAAGAGCATCGCAACCGTCGAGCTCCTTTGATTCGATTCGAAAGCAGGCTGTACAAAGATTTATACCAAAGCAACTGATAAAATTGGCGCCACAAATATGGCGCCCTTAACTATGATGAGAAAGTAAAAAAATCAGCGTTTATAAATAACCTCAACGCCTTCGTCGTCATCTTCGTCCCAATCGTCATCCCAGTCATCGTCTATTTCCGAAACCTGTTCCAATTGCTTCTTATGGTAGTCATCCCACATAAATTCAACTTTCTCAGGTTGAGCTTCACCTTCTGTTGTGCTCATATTACGAGGCTGAGTTTTCATAAACTCCATAATATCCCAGCAAAGCGCTTTAACACCCAAATGATTTATTGCTGAGATCATATAAAAGTCGCCTTCCCACCCCAATTCATCAGCAATAGCTTGGGCACGCTGTTTAGCTTCTTCTGGATCCAGCAGATCAACTTTATTGAATACCAACCAACGTGGCTTTTCTGCCAATTTTTCACTGTATTGCTGTAGCTCGTTGACAATAATCCGGGCATTTTCAACAGGATCTGATTCATCAACAGGACAAATATCGATTAAGTGCAGCAATACCCGGCAACGCTCCAGATGTTTCAAGAAACGAATACCCAAACCAGCGCCATCGGAAGCACCTTCAATGAGCCCTGGAATATCAGCCACAACGAAACTTTGTTCGTTATCCATCCTTACTACACCCAAGCTTGGTACCAGAGTGGTAAATGGATAATCTGCAACTTTTGGTTTAGCGGCAGAAACAGCACGGATAAATGTGGACTTGCCCGCATTTGGCATCCCTAGCATACCAACATCCGCCAACAACATCAGTTCCAGCATCAATTCACGGGTTTCACCTGAGGTCCCCATCGTTTTTTGGCGAGGAGCCCGGTTGACAGAAGATTTAAAGCGGGTATTGCCAAGCCCGTGAAATCCACCTTTCGCTACCATTAAACGCTGTTCATGACGAATCATATCGCCTAAAACTTCGCCGGTTACTGCATCACGGACACGCGTCCCAACAGGGACTTTAATCGTGATATCCTGACCACGCTTGCCAGTACAATCACGACTTTGGCCATTCTGGCCACGTTCTGCCCGAAAGGATTTTTCAAAACGATAGTCAATTAGCGTATTGAGATTTTCATCTGCTAGCAGATAAACATCTCCACCATCTCCACCATCCCCACCGTCTGGCCCACCTTTCGGAATATATTTTTCACGACGGAAGCTGACACAACCATTGCCACCATCCCCCGCAACAACCAGTATTCTGGCTTCATCTACAAATTTCATATTTTTTCTCCGTATGATAGCCATTACAGTGCTGGACGGCCGTGTTACCCAGAGATGGCGTACTTTAGAATATAAAAAGCCCCGCAACACATGCAGGGCTTCTGATTCGGTTTATACCCGTTATCTTTCAAGTTGCCTCTTTGTTGGCTGCACTCACTCACCCCGGTAACATAGTTATCTATGCTCCCGGGAATTCGCTCCCTTGCCGTCGCGATGCATCTTGAAATCCATAGGGTTTATAACTCGAAAAACTTATTCAGCTTCAATGCTGATAAATTTACGGTTTTTCGGGCCTTTAACTTCGAATTTAACTTTCCCGTCAGCTAATGCGAACAGGGTGTGATCGCGACCACAACCAACGTTATTGCCAGCGTGGAATTTGGTACCACGTTGACGAACAATGATGCTGCCTGCTAGTACAGACTCGCCACCAAAACGTTTTACACCCAGACGTTTGCTTTCAGAATCGCGGCCATTACGAGTTGAGCCGCCAGCCTTTTTGTGTGCCATTAATCTGCTCTCCTAAATCTTAAGCGATGCCAGTGATTTTAACATCGGTGAACCACTGACGGTGGCCTTGCTGTTTACGGCTGTGTTTACGACGACGAAACTTAACGATTTTAATTTTCTCGCCACGACCGTGGGCAACCACTTCAGCTTTGATTTTAATGCCTTCAACGACAGGAGCGCCGATTTTGATGTCATCACCATTAGCGACCATTAGAACCTGGTCAAACTCAACAGTTTCACCCGTTGCGATGTCCAGCTTTTCCAGGCGAATTGTTTGACCTTCGCTGACTCGGTGTTGTTTACCACCACTTTGGAAAACCGCGTACATATAAACTCCGCTTTCCGCACGCCCCCTTAAATATCATTCCAGAGCGCACTATAAATATTCATAATAGGGCGCGAATTCTACGCAAAAAAGCCTAAGAAGACAAGTGCAGAATTAGAGCAGATGATAAAAAAACATAGTTGCTGAATTGTCATTTATTTAGACTGTTTTTCGAGTACAATCAAGACACAGCAATAACTATTTTAATGTTAATATGAACACAGCTCTGCATTAAAACCCATAGCCGAAAAAATATGAATTTAGAATCTATTATCAAGCTAACCGCTGATGATATGGCAGCGGTAAATGAAACCATTCTTAGTCAGTTGAATTCTGACGTTACTCTTATCAATCAGTTGGGCTACTACATAATCAGCGGTGGTGGAAAACGCCTCCGCCCAATCATTGCCATCCTGGCTAGCAGAGCATTGGGTTATCAGGGTGATAAGCATGTTACTGTTGCCGCATTAATTGAATTTATCCACACAGCGACTCTGTTACATGACGATGTTGTGGATGAATCAGACATGCGACGTGGCAAAGCGACTGCCAATGCCATGTTTGGCAATGCTGCGAGCGTACTGGTTGGTGACTTTATATACACACGATCTTTCCAGATGATGACAGCTCTTAACTCTATGCGAGTTCTTAAGTTGATGTCAGAAGCAACCAATGTCATCGCTGAAGGTGAAGTTTTACAGTTGATGAACTGCAATGATCCGAATATTTCTGAAGATGATTATATGCGGGTGATTTACAGTAAAACAGCCCGATTATTTGAAGTCGCCGCACATGCCTCTGCAATTCTTTCTAACGCCACCCCAGAACAAGAAACAGCTTTACAAAATTACGGCCGTTATTTAGGCACTGCATTCCAGTTAATAGATGACTTACTGGATTATGATGCCGATAGCGATACATTAGGCAAAAACACGGGTGATGATCTTAACGAAGGTAAACCGACATTGCCTTTGCTGCACGCTATGAATCATGGTACTCCAGAACAATCAGCGCTTATTCGTGAAGCAATTGAAAAAGGTAATGGCCGTCATTTACTCGAAACCGTACTGGCAACCATGAAACAGTGCGGTTCACTGGAATATACCCGTAAACGAGCAGAGGAAGAAGCAGATAAAGCAATAGCTGCTTTGCAGGCGCTGGAAAACTCCCCATACAAGCAAGCACTCGTGGGGTTGGCTCATATTGCCGTACAACGCCTTTCTTAATCGATAGAACAAAACCTGGGGTTAATCTGACTCCAGGTTTTTCTCTGCGTCTTCAACACCTACATCAATATAACCAATAAGTTTTGCCAGCCCCTCTCGAAGAATAAATTTCACAATTTTTTCCCGCTCAGCTTTAGTTAATTGATAGTAAGCCTCAATCCAAATTAAGAATGGGTCTTGCCGTTTGTTTGCATAATCAATAGTGCTTTCCCCTACAGATAGCACATTAAGTACATCTTCAGGCAAGCTATTTATATGATATTCAAGAGCCTTGCCCTGAACACCCCGTTTACGTCTATATTCCCATCCTTCCCGCCTTGCCATCAGATTTATTCCCTGTGGCGAAGAAGGAAGTCCGGCAATACCAACCAGCTCTTTAGCTGAGTACCATTCTTTTTTCATACTTTTCTTCTCACTTTGCACCGGGATAATGAAGAAGAATCCAAGTTAGTTGGCATTTTTAATTTCCAAAAATGGGTTAAATAACAGAAAGTTTTTCCAAAAAACTTCTGATACCATCCCGTAAGATCATAGCTGTCACAGCCTGTTTCTCAGATTCTGATAACTGATGGAAAGCACCAACCCAAATCGATAAAGGATCTTGCTTCTGCACCTGATACTCAGAAGATGATTCATGAAGCTCCAGTGCTGCAATGGTCGTTTCCGGGAAACAAGAGTAGTGATACTCGACTGCTTTACCTTGCACACCTTGTCTTTTCTGACGTAACCACTCCTCGCGCTTTGCTCTGGCATTAACTCCTTGTGGTGATCCAGGTAACTCACCCACGCCGATTAATTCCTTGGCCGAATACCACTCTTTTTTCATCACGTTTCTCTATTTTTGTAACCAAGTTCAAAAAAGAAGTTTTTAAGAAAAAATTTGGAAATATTTTTAGAAAAATAATGCTATTTTATTTCTCAATAACAGGTTTAAGTTCGTTATTACTCTCATGCGTACCTGTTATTTATACCACTAATGGCATCAAATTTAATAAAAAAAGGATTAAAAATGATTTCAAGGAAATCTGATTGGCATCCTGCCGATATAATTGCAGCTTTACGCAAGCGGGGAACAACCTTAGCTGAAGTATCACGCAGAGCGGGGCTTAGCTCGTCGACCCTAGCTAATGCGCTATCTCGACCGTGGCCAAAGGGGGAATGGATAATTGCGAATTATCTGGAAATACATCCTTCAGAAATTTGGCCAAGTCGCTATTTTGATCCAAATACTGGAGAATTATTAGAAAGGAAAGTACGCGAACAAACAAATAATTAGCTAACGAATTATATTCGTTGAATAAAAACCGCCGGTAATTCGCTATACCAGCGGTTTTATTATTTCATAGATATATATTTTTTACTTATAAAATATATAAATTAGTTATTAATAAATTTTTCGCCTAATTCTATATCTTTTCTCAATACATCTAGCATGCCTTCCAGCGCTTTCTGCTCAAAATCACTCAACTGACCAATATCCAAACGCTCTTCTACGCCATTTTTACCCAAACGAACCGGCTGAGCAAAGAAGCGAGCATATTTGCCATCACCTTCAACATAAGCACATTCCACAACATCACTTTCGCCTTGTAAGCCGCGGACCAAAGAGAGCCCCAGACGAGCCGCCGCTTGCCCCATAGACAGAGTTGCAGATCCTCCACCCGCTTTAGCTTCAACCACTTCAGTACCGGCATTCTGAATACGCTTAGTTAAGGCAACCAACTCTTCATCAGTAAAGCTCACACCAGGGATCTGCGACAACAGAGGCAAAATTGTCACACCAGAATGACCACCGATAACGGGTACTTCGATTTCCTGTGGTTTTTTATCTTTCAACTCAGCAACAAAAGTATTAGAACGAATAACATCCAAGGTTGTGACACCAAACAAGCGGTTTTTGTCATATACACCCGCTTTTTTCAGCACTTCAGCTGCAATAGCTACAGTTGTGTTGACTGGGTTAGTAATAATCCCAATCAGTGCTTTCGGGCAAGTTTTAGCCACTTGTTCTACCAGGTTACGAACGATACCCGCGTTAACATTAAACAGATCTGAACGATCCATACCGGGTTTACGGGCAACACCCGCAGAAATCAATACAACATCTGCTCCTTCTAACGCAGGAGTCGCATCTTCACCGGCAAAGCCTTTAATTTTCACTTCCGTTGGAATGTGGCTCAAATCAACAGCCACCCCAGGTGTTACTGGAGCGATATCATATAAAGAGAGTTCTGAACCTGAAGGAAGCTGGGTTTTTAGTAGAAGAGCAAGAGCCTGACCAATACCACCGGCTGCACCGAGAACTGCAACTTTCATCCTGATACTCCTTAAATCGTTTATACTTTAAAATGCTGTGAATTCATCTGGTTAAGAACCATAGATTACTACGTTTTTTGAAAACAATCTGTTAACAGCCAAATTGTGGACTTACGCTCTAATAGTGGGACGCAAAAGTCGCCGTATTCTAGGCAAAATGCTTATCTGTTAATGAGATAACGGACACTATTTTGAGAATTTCCCTAAATTTTACGAAATAATCGGCTAAATACCTTACACCCAACAACAACGCCAAACAACATCATTTGATTAACAATATATTTACCTGATAACCAATCAAAAAAAGCAAATTTTCATATTCATGTTTTATGAATTTCTATATAACATAAGAGCAATTTCACACGGTTCAAATTGGCTATAAAATCATTATTATTGCATAAAAATTCATTCATATGCATAATAGCAAGCTTCATAGCTGATTGAATATGGTGAAATATGCGTACTCCCTCTAAACAGGAAGATTTAGTAAAAGCTTTCAAGGCGTTATTGAAAGAAGAAAAATTTAGCTCTCAAGGTGAAATTGTCACCGCTTTACTGGAAGAAGGTTTTGAGAACATTAACCAATCCAAAGTTTCCAGAATGCTCACTAAATTTGGTGCTGTTCGCACCCGTAACGCCAAAATGGAGATGGTTTACTGTCTGCCTGCTGAACTTGGCGTCCCAACAGCCACTAGCCCACTAAAAAACTTGGTACTGGACGTTGATCACAACCATTCAATTGTTGTCATTCGCACAAGTCCCGGTGCTGCACAGCTTATTGCACGTCTGCTAGATTCTCTTGGTAAAGCAGAAGGTATACTTGGCAGTATCGCTGGCGATGACACCATTTTTACTACACCGGCCAGAGGTTTTACAGCAGAGCAGCTACGTGAAGCAATTCTTGGATTATTCGAACAAGAACTTTAAATGAACGCGCCAACAATGGCGCGATTCATTTTCCTGCGGTTATCTTCAGGATCGATGAGCTTTTTTATTCAGTGCAAATAGCAATTTTTCATGAATACCACCGAATCCACCATTACTCATCACCAGAATATGATCACCTTGTTGTGCCTTATCAACAATCATATTTACCAGTGAATCGATATCAGCACTCCAGTAAGCAGGCTGAACACAGCGATCTGCAATTTCTGATACATGCCATTTAATATTCGCTGGCTGAAATAAGAATACTTCGTCAGCACGTCCTAGTGCTGGCGCGATCTCATTCTTGCTGATACCCATTTTCATGGTATTTGAACGCGGTTCCAACACAGTAATAATACGCGCAGTTCCACCAACCTTACTACGCAGAGCTTCTAAAGTTGCCAGTATTGCTGTCGGGTGATGTGCGAAATCATCATAAACAGTAATGCCGTTCTTCTCACCACGTAACTCAAGGCGACGACGTGCGTTAATAAATTCACTTAGAGCACAACAGGCATCTGCTGGCTGGACACCAACATGATGTGCAGCGGCAATTGCAATCAGCCCGTTGCGCATATTATGTTCACCCACCAGCGACCAGTTCACTTCTCCAACAACTTTACCACCATAAAACACCTGATAATTACGACTGTCTGTGCTGATCTTTTTTGCCTGCCAGTTACCGGTTTCACCCACTAGCTCCAATTCACTCCAGCAGCCCATAGACAAAACCTGTTTCAGGTTAATATCGTTATCCGGGACAAGGATCTTACCACTACCCGGAACGATCCTGACAAGATGATGGAACTGTCTCTGAATAGCCGCCAGATCGCCAAAAATATCACCATGATCGAATTCCAGATTGTTTATGATCAGCGTACGTGGGCTGTAATGCACAAACTTAGATCGTTTATCAAAAAAAGCACTGTCATATTCATCAGCTTCTATTACGAAAAACGGGCTTTCCCCGATCTGAGCTGATGTTTCAAAATTCCCCGGAACACCACCAATTAAGAAACCTGGTTTATAACCACAAGCTTCCAAAATCCAGGCTAACATACCCGCAGTTGTTGTCTTGCCATGCGTCCCTGCAACCGCCAGCACCCAACGTTCAGGCAAAACATAATCATGCAGCCATTGTGGGCCAGAAGTATAAGGGAGCCCACGCTCCAGCACAGCTTCTACACAAGGATTCCCACGGCTCATAATATTACCGATGATGACCATATCAGGCGCAGAATCCAACTGTGCCGGGTCATATCCCTGAATCAGATTAATCCCATGTTTTTCCAGTAAGGTACTCATTGGTGGATAAACATTGGCATCAGAACCAGTCACTTCATGGCCAAGAGAACGTGCCAAAATTGCCAGTCCCCCCATAAAAGTGCCGCAGATACCAAGAATATGAATACGCATTGATTTCCTATTCCGTAGCATAAAGTTAGCCACTATTCTAACCATCAAAAGCAAGATAAGAAATGGAATAGCCTATGAATCATCCCTTTCTTTGGCTAAACTGCCCGCGTAAGAGTGCAATTGATACTCTAAAACCACTATCAAATCACATTCAGGACTTTTGTCATGAAAACATTAGGCGAATTCATCGTCGAAAAGCAGCACGATTTTTCTCACGCTACGGGTGAACTCACTGCATTGCTTTCCGCTATTAAGCTCGGAGCAAAAATCATTCACCGCGATATCAACAAAGCCGGTTTAGTGGATATTTTAGGGACCAGCGGTGTGTCCAATATCCAAGGCGAGGTGCAGATGAAACTGGACCTGTATGCTAATGAAAAACTCAAAGCAGCACTGAAAGCACGCGGTGAAGTTGCGGGGATCGCTTCAGAGGAAGAAGATGATATCGTTATTTTTGAAGGAGACCGCGCTGAAAACGCAAAATATGTTGTTTTGATGGACCCATTAGATGGTTCTTCAAATATTGATGTAAACGTTTCCGTCGGTACTATCTTCTCTATCTACCGCCGTATTACCCCCATCGGCCAGCCAGTGACTGAAAAAGATTTCCTGCAACCAGGTCATCGTCAAGTCGCCGCCGGATATGTTGTTTATGGTTCTTCCACCATGCTGGTCTACACCACCGGCTGTGGGGTACACGCCTTTACTTACGATCCTTCTTTGGGAGTATTTTGTCTTTCCCATGAGAAAGTTCAATTCCCACCCAATGGCAATATGTATTCCATTAACGAAGGGAATTACATCAAATTCCCTATGGGGGTAAAGAAATACATCAAATATTGCCAAGAACAAGATGAAGCAACTCAGCGCCCTTATACCACCCGTTATATTGGTTCGCTAGTTGCTGATTTCCACCGAAATTTACTTAAAGGCGGCATCTACATTTACCCAAGCACCGCCAGCCACCCATCGGGAAAATTACGCCTGCTGTATGAATGTAACCCAATGGCATTCCTGGCTGAACAAGCCGGAGGTAAAGCCAGTGATGGCGCTAATCGCATTCTGGATATCATTCCATCTAAACTGCATCAGCGTGTCCCTTTCTTTGTGGGCAGTAAATCGATGGTGGAGAAAGCCGAGAGTTTTATGGCTGAGTTCCCAGATGAGTAATTTCATCGGTTAATGACGGATAAGCGACGGGATTTTTCGTCGCTTTTTTGATTTTAACTAGTTACTTTATTACTGATTGGCGGCCACCTAACAGATCACCTTCAATAAAATGGCGACTGCACAAAATCGTGCACAGGCTCATCTAGGTTTTATAGTGACTGCCCCACAGGGTTATCGCCAAACTCAGAGACAGCATTTGTCAGAAAAATGGAGAGTACTTTAAAAAATGTTTTGGCTATAATACTCCCCACTCTATTCTGGTTTGAAATAAAGGAAACTTTCATGAGCCTGAACTTAGTACCAGCAGGAAAAGAACTGCCTGAAGATATCTATGTCATTATTGAAATCCCTGCAAACGCCGATCCAATTAAATATGAAGTTGATAAAGAATCCGGCGCACTGTTTGTAGACCGTTTTATGTCTACCGCGATGTTCTATCCATGCAACTATGGCTACATCAACAACACCCTATCTCTGGACGGTGATCCGGTTGATGTTCTGGTTCCCACGCCATACCCACTACAACCTGGTTCAGTGATCCGTTGCCGTCCAGTTGGCGTTCTGAAAATGACTGATGAATCAGGTGAAGACGCGAAACTGGTTGCAGTTCCACATAGCAAACTGACTAAAGAGTATGATCACATTAAAGATGTGAACGATTTACCGGAACTACTGCGCGCTCAGATCACGCATTTCTTTGAGCACTATAAAGATCTGGAAAAAGGTAAGTGGGTTAAAGTTGATGGTTGGGATAGTGTCGAAGCTGCTAAAGCAGAAATTATCTCCTCTTTCGAACGCGCCGCCAAAAAGTAGCTTTTGTCTGTTTGAATAATTAAAAAACCTCTGGGGAACATCACCGACAGAGGTTTTTTAAAATCATACTCCCTTTTTATTACAAAAAAGGATTTTTATTTACTCTTCCGCATGGCGCTTCAACCAGTCACCGCTTTTTATCCGCCGTAAACCAGTTATTGGAAACTGATAAAGATATATCCACGCATTACCATACGGTGTCTGAATCAATTCCCTTAGATACTCCCGCGAATTATCTTTCAAATCGTCTAATTCTGTCAGGATAGTAGAATTGATTCGATATACCTCACATTCAATACTTCCGTCACCACGGACAACCGCAGGATAATGCCCAAGGTCATATAGCTCATAGCCTTCCAGCCGATGATCACCTAACCATTGAGCATCGGTCATCCAGTGATGATTGCCCTGTTTGCGCCGTAAGCTGCCATAAACAATAATTCGCATTTTTAAAACTCAAACTGATAGAGCAAATCCAATGTCTGATCAATACCAGACACCGCTTCCAGATACAATCTAGGCATTAACCTATAGCGTAAGGTTAACGTTGCCAGTGAATCAAATATACCAACACCATACTTAACTTGCAGATCTTTTGTAATCTTTCCACTAACAACTACCTGTGATTTATCACCAACCCCCTGAGTATCCAATGCTAAGTCGGAAACACCAAATATTTCACCGATCTTACTTACCAATTGACCACTCTGCGCAACCCCTAAACCTATTAATATTGCTGTCATCTGTGAGTTATCCGAGTCACTATTCTCTAACCCTTCACCCCGCAGCAGATAAGAAAGCGCTTCCAATTGTGATCTAACAGGTTCTGAGAAAATTTCTACTTTTGGCTGATCCGCTAAACCGGTCACTCTTACTCCTGCAATAACCCGCCCATCGGTAGAATCTGGATTACGGATAGCCTCAATGTTAAGTAACGGCTGATCAGGTGGACCTGAGAACATAATCAGCCCTTTACGGACGATCAGATCCTGCCCATAAGTATGGAAACGACCATCAAGAATATCAACTTGACCGTTCAAACCTAAGCCTTGTTTATCTTGAACAACCTTCAAATCGCCTTTAAGTTGCGCTTTAAGACCAAAAGCACTGAGACGAACATCGTCTCCTATATGAATCGTCAAGTTACTTTGAATCGGAATCGACGCTTTTTTCTCTTGTAATGGCTGGAGATTCTCATTCAATATCACTTCATCCGGTGAAGCCTCAACTGTCGATTCTGGTAGCTCCTTCACCGTAATACGCGCCCAAGGGATACCAACGCTACCATCCAATTTCAGCAACTGAGGAGAAGCCTCAAACACCAGAGCGGGGCTAACATCAATTTTCACCATTGGTGGAAGAACTACTCTTAACTTGTCACCATTAGCCGCCATTCTTGCATGCCATGCATCCACATTGCGCCAGTCTGCGTCACCATTCAGGTTAAGTTGTCCTTTCGGTGTTTTGATAACTCCCTCAAGAGCAGAATGTACCCCATCAAAATTCACACCTATTTGCCCTTGAGTAATATCAAACGGGATCCAGTGACCCGAAACTTGCAATGCATCCAAGTTCAACCGACCAAACAATAAGGGATTTTTGACATTACCTCCCAGACGCAAGTTAGCCTTCAAATGACCTTCAGCCTTATCGCCATTCCCTAGAATAGGCTTAATTAATGCCAATGAAATATCCTGAACATCGACATTGCCCGACAGCTTACGACTCCCTGCAAGATCATCAACCTGAACATCACCGTTAAACTGACCATTTCCCATAATCTTAAACAACCAATTCAGCTTTGCTGTGCCATTCTTCAAGCCTGCATTGAGTGTCAGCGTCTGGAAATCTACCGGTAATGCAGTGCCATCAACCATCTGCTTAACCTGAACTCCATCACCACGCAGATTAACGTTGGCCTGAGGCAATTCTCCGTCCGCACTCCATTTAACGTCAGCATTGCCACTGAATACACCTTTCAAATGGGTTTCAGGCTCCAGTAATGGCTGAATCATCGCAAGATCAAAGCGTTCAAGAATAAGGGATACGCTACCGCTGGCGCCTGCTTCAATGGATTTAGGTACACAGAGCCGCGCATGTGGATTCAGCCAACAATGCGTGCCCACAGTGATTTTCTGTTGCTGATTAAGATAATCGAGAGTTATTGCTTTAGCTAAACGCCATTCTCCAACCGGAGTGTCAAAACGGGTATTGTCGATGCTGCCTTTCCATCGCTGTTGCTTACGATCAAAACTACCATTAAGCGAAAGTTGACCCGCAATCGGCTCACCGTCGATCTTTAGTTGCACGTTGTGCTGTTTCTCATTGCCCTTTGCATCCAACGTCAAATTACGGACAATCAAATCGGCCTGTTTTAACTGACTGACTTTAACAGCAAGATCCCCGTGGATCTGTTCAGCAGAACGTACACTCCCCTTGACACTCACACGATCAATGCGCAAATCCTGCCACTTCAATCCATTGACCTTAAGATCAGCCAAAAGTTGAGGCGCTTGCATATTACCGCGCAATTTCAGCGTCCCATTCACGACACCGCCAAGCCCCGGTAATATGCCATCCAGCTTTGGTGCACTGATATCGCCATCCAATTTCCACTGTTTGAACAACTGCCCCTGGAGATTCAATTTATTGCGCCCTAAAGCTAGCTCAAATTGAGGAATATTCCACTGACCAGCCGCGTTACCAGAAATCTTACCTCTGGCTTTTACTAAGTTCTGTTTTACGTTGCCGTCCAGCATAATTTCCGGGATCTGGAGCTGCCAACTACCACCGTGTAAACTACCACGGGTAACTATTTTTCCATCTACTTTGGCGGGCCATTCCGGCCACTGTTTAGCGGTATTGATCCCGGAGAGTGCCAGTACCGCATTCCAACTGACCGCCTTACTCCAGTCTGCCACACCTGCCAATTCAGCCTTTCCCTGCAAAGCAGATAGGCGTAGACGGGTCAACTTAAACTGCTCTTCATTGCCTTTAGCATCTAACACGAGTAATGCCGGTGGAATTTCATTCCCCTTAATACTGGAACGCAATGACAGATCATAACCACTGGCCTTACCATTTAGACGCATTCTTACGCTATCAAGCTGATATTCAGGCGTTCCCGTTAAAGGCCAACTTAGTTGCTGGCTTTCAAACATCATTCGCACTGGCAAACCCGCCTTCGCCAGTTCCGCTTGAGCATCAAGTTTAGCCCTGACAGGACCAGACAAATTCATTCCCAAGCTAAGTTGCTCCAGTAAAGCGCCATTAAGCTTTACATCAACCTTTTGCCCCTGAATCTCTTGTCGACTTAATTCACCTTTTATTACCAATTTTATCGGCCACTGCTGCGCCAGAGTCGCAGAACCATTAATGGCAATAGAACCTTCCGGCATCTTAACATTCAATTTGTTGAGCTGAATCTGCTGTCCCTGATTACTGAGTTGCAACAAAAACTCATTGATTGTGATATCAGTATCACCCGTCAGCCGTAACTGCTTACCGCTGATCCCTGCAATCGTCATATCCAATGGAATAGGCACTTCCGGTAACGTTGCCAATAGCGGTTGAGAGAACAATTTTTTCAAAATTTCTGCCAACGATTTTTCCGGTTCACTCCCTCGTTTCATTTTCTCCTCTGCTTCTGCTGTTTTCAGCCGATCAGGGGGAGTTTTTGGCAGTCCCACCAGCAATCCATTAATTTTCGTTGGCTTAAGCGTTAATACTTTTTGCTGCCACTGAGCTGCGGTCCTAAGTTCATCAAGGGCAAATACCATATCATTTACGGTGACAGTGACATTTTTAACAGATAGCAAATCAAGGGAGACTGGATACGGCGTCCTCAGTTCAGTCAAAGGCTCTGACTTTGACGACGGTTCTCCCGCAGGGGGCAATTGGCTAGTATTAATCGCAACTTTTACGCCTTCCGTTGTCAATGCATTAACACATAGCTGACTATTTTTAAGACAGGAAAGACGCAGCGAAAGGTGGAGTTGATTGACATTGACATCCACACCGGGCATTTGATACTTAACGCCTTTCAGAGTCAAATCACGCCAACCGCCACTGACACTGGCTATATCTAACCCCGGCACCCAACGGGCAGCACTGTTAATCATAAAATGCAAGCCAGATTGCGTTCCTACTAACCCGGCAACAGCAATAACCAACAAAGTCACCATCAGCAAAAAAGCAATACTGACCTTTTTAATCCATCTCATAATTCAGATCCTAACCCAATGTAAAACTGGATATTACGGGATTCTGAATCCCCTATTGGTCTGGCAAGGTCAAATTTAATGGGTCCGACTGGAGAAGCCCAACGTACGCCAACACCTACGCCGGTTTTAAAATTACTTTTTCTAATGTCATTAATGGCCTCGCCAGTATCAACAAAAACAGCACTCCACCAATTACCCGTGACGTTATATTGATACTCAAGCGAACCCACAACCAGTGCGGATGCACCGGTCAATTTTCCTTTATCGTCTTTAGGGGAAATTTTCTGATATCTGTAGCCACGAACACTGTGATCACCACCAGCGAAAAAGCGTAAGTCAGGTGGAACTTTCTCGAACGCATTGGTTTCTATCCACCCCAAATTACCCCGAGCAACAAAACGGTGATTATCCCAGTAAGTCCTGATCCAAACGTTTTGCGCCTGTAATACCAAGAAATCGACATCAGAACCCCAAAGGATATCAGAGATATCAATAGAATAGCGCTGGCTATCGCCCCAATAAGGCATTGTCCCCCCACGCTGGCGAATACGGCTAACATTTGCTCCTGGGTATAATAACATTGCCGTATTGGTGACATTAGCCTGAGTAAAGTGGCTGAGACTCCAACGCATATTGACCCCATACTGCCAACCTGTTGAAAGATCCCAATTACGGGAAAGATTCACTGTCGCGGTATCTGATACGGTATCGTTGATATCTTTACGCTTATAACCTGTCTGCAATGCGTAATATTGCTCTAACGGGTTTACTTTCAGCGGTATTTTATAGGTGGCATCAACAACCTGTTCAGGCGCCGAAAGGTTGATGCTGGTGCTAAGGCTGTGTCCACGGGAATTAAGCCAGGGTTTTGTCCATTTCGCTTTTACCCGTGGTCCTATATCAGATCCATACCCCCCACCCAGTTCAACATAGTTTTTGGAACGTGGAGTTAATACCGCTTCAAGAGGAAGCATTCCGTCACCATTTTTTCTAGCAGTATTAAAATCCGGTGTAACTACCGCTGAATTAAACCAGCCAGTTTCTGCTAACCGCCGATTCAATTCGGCCAATTGTTCAGAAGTATAAAAATCCCCTTCTTTAAACGGAACCAGATGATCCAGATAATCTTCGCGGATCTGTGAACCACGATAACGCATCTGACCAAAGTGATAACGCTCACCGCTATTAAAAACAAAATCCCAGAATGCCTCATGCCGCGTTTTAGAAATACCCAATTGGCTCTTTTTCATCACAGCGTCAAAATAACCTTTCCTAATAGCAAGCCCGGTCAGAGAACCTTTAAAGCTTTCATATTCATCATGATTAAGAACCGTTCCTTTCTTTGGACTTTTGCTTGTTACTAGTTTGGCATAATCTCCATCTGTCTTCGCCCCACCTTCCAAAACAACATTAACACCGGCGATTCGCACAGGCTCACCTGCGGTAACTTTTGCCGTTAATACCGAGCGAGCAGGCGGTTTATTTTCCTGATAGGAAAATTCGATAATGGGTTCATAATAACCAAGCGGGCGCAAGCCTTCACGAATCGCTTTATCTACACGAGATCGGAAACGGCCATCTGGTGCAACTTCATCTGTGCTGATAGTGGAGAGATGAATTCGGGCATTTTTCTCTAAACTGCCTGTTAGTCCCTCTATTTTCAGACGAAGATTAGCGCTATAAGCAATGGGAGAGGCGATAGACACACAAAGAAAGCATAAAACGGGGTATCTCAACACGCGAACTCCTAACCTGATCGGAATAATTTTACTATAATCAATTTATCTTGAGTAAAGTTTATAATATATACAATCTATTAATGTCTGAAAACTTAATAATTACGGGAGTGAATTGTGCCAACTTCAGCTAATAACAGCCTATCTATTGATCCTCAAAGCGCATTACCAGGCAGAACCGAGCCACTTAAGGTTTCACCTAACCATGCTGTTACTGATCATGCGATAGAACCTGTTCCAGAAAATATGGAAGTTGCCTATTTTGGTATGGGGTGTTTCTGGGGCGTAGAACGCCTATTCTGGCAACAACCCGATATTTACACCACCTCCGCAGGTTATAGCGGCGGTACAACAGCGAATCCAACCTACGAAGAAGTTTGTAGCGGCCTGACCGGACATGCTGAGGTTGTTAGAATTGTTTACGATCCAGCAAAGAACAGCTACGAAAACTTATTAAAACTGTTCTGGGAAAACCACGATCCCGCTCAAGGGATGCGCCAGGGCGGGGACATTGGTACTCAGTATCGCTCCGTGATTTATACCGTGTCACCTCAGCAACATGAACTGGCATTAGCTAGCCTTGAACGCTTCCAAAAAGCAATGCAACAACAAGGGGATAACCGCCCTATTACAACGGAGATCACAGAAGCGGGGCCATTCTATTTCGCCGAAGATTATCATCAACAATATCTATTTAAAAATCCTGAGGGGTATTGCGGACTAGGCGGTATTGGTGTTTGCCTACCTCAAATGAACAAAAACTAGTCGTTGTATTTTATTAATGTTATAATTACTACGCTAATCAATGGTTTTCTAAGTATTTGTTATCACTTTTTATTTTATATGATTTTTATTGTTTCCTCCGGTGCTCTTCTAAATGACAACCTACCCTACCACCGGAGGTAAAACATGGATTCCTTATGCTAAATAGTCTCTTAATAGTATTTCTATTGTGTGCGATAAGCGCCTTTTTTTCGTTATCTGAAATCTCTCTTGCTGCCTCCAGACGAATCAAACTAAAACTGATGGCTGATGAAGGTAACATCAACGCAGCCCATGTCCTCAAATTACAAGAAACACCGGGAATGTTTTTTACCGTGGTGCAAATCGGCCTAAATGCGGTAGCAATATTAGCCGGTATTGTCGGTGAATCCGCATTCTCCCCTTCACTAAAAGCTTTTTTCATGAAATTTATGCGCCCGGAATGGGCGGAACAATTGGGCTTTATCTGTTCATTTACCATTGTCACCAGTATATTCATTTTGCTCGCTGACTTGACGCCAAAACGAATTGGCATGATCAAACCTGAAGCCGTCGCAGTGAAAATTGTCAACCCTATGCGTTTCTGTCTGACAGTTTGCCGTCCATTAGTTTGGCTATTTAATGGCCTGTCTGATCTTATCTTTAAGATCTTTAAAATTCCGACAGTACGTAATGAAGACATCACATCTGATGATATTTTTGCGGTTGTGGAAGCAGGTGCTGTTGCTGGTGTGCTACGTAAACAAGAGCATGAACTGATTGAAAACGTGTTCGAACTCGAATCCCGCACAGTGCCCTCTGCCATGACGTCAAGGGAAAGTATCATCTACTTCGATAAGAATGAAAGTGAAGAAAGTATCAAACAACAGGTTTCCAGCCAGCCACACTCCAAATACCTGATATGTGATGGAGATATTGACCACGTTATCGGTTATGTCGATTCCAAAGACCTGCTCAACCGTGTCCTGAGCGGTCAAAGCCTCAGCTTCAATAAAGGTGTCCAGATCCGCAACGCGCTGATCATTCCAGATACTTTGACGCTTTCCGATACTTTAGAAAGCTTTAAAGCGGCGGGTGAAGATTTCGCTATTATCCTGAATGAATATGCACTGGTAATGGGTGTCATTACCCTTAATGATGTTATGACCACCCTAATGGGTGATTTAGTCGGACAAGGGCAGGAAGAGCAGATTATTATCCGCGACGAAAATTCATGGTTAGTAGAAGGTGGAACACCTATCGATGATGTACAGCGGGTACTGGATATTGATGATTTTCCTGATTCAAGTAACTATGAAACCATTGCAGGTTTCATGATGTTCCGGCTGCGTAAAATTCCAAAGCGTACCGATTCAGTCAAGTTTGCGGGTTACAAGTTTGAAGTTGTCGATATTGATAACTACAAAATCGATCAGCTATTAGTCACAAAAATCACTGACATTCCCACCGCGACACCAACGCAAAACCTACTTATCAGTGATGATAAATAAAAACGGCCTATTCTTGAACTAAGGCCGTTTAATATTCTCGTGTTAAGCGCCACCCATTGTTATTTTGTGGCGCAGATGACTCAGTATGCAACCCGACTCTTTTCGTTTTCTATCCTATTTCGGCCTGCAAACGTAGCACTTGCTGATTGACTTCGCTCATTACACTAAAATGGCGTTTATCTCTCACCTTCGGTGGTAAAATTTTGCCACAGTCGAATTCAAAAGCCCCCATATCTTTAATGTATAAACGTCCACGGAATAAAGTTTTAACGTAGAGAGCAATTTTCAGTGGGTTATATCGGTGAAAAATTTTCATCTCTGCTTTTTTCCTCCTAAGTGCTTCTTACGGTTACGTTTGGTGAACCAACTCCATACACCATACCGTTATGTAGAATAATAGACTGAATTTATCCGATTTTGTTCCCTCCATTTTTAGTTTTATGCACCGAATTTACATAAAATGACAGATATTTAGATATACATAACTATGTAACTTTATCTCTTACTTAATGTTAAAAATTTGATCTTCTTTAAAGAGATAAATCAGTTAATACCCGCTATGCTAGAGATCCATGCATTTTCACATTAACCTACAAAGGAAAAATTATGATAAAGAACTTTATGCTATATGCTGTGCTACTTTGTTCTCCTGCTTTAGCACTCGCTCACAACATCACTCTGGAACAACAAGTTCCTACGATCAGCGTCTCTGATAAAGGTGAGTTGCTCCTCAACAATAACAAGTTTAGCTACCAAAATTGGGATAGTGGAAAACTGATTGGCAAAGTGAGAGTCATACAACATATTGCAGGTCGTAGTGCAGCTAAAGAGATGAATGCTCCGCTGATAGAAGAGATAAAACGTGCTGATTTTTCAAAAGAAAAATACCAAACAACCACCATCATCAATGTCAGTGATGCCATATTCGGTACTGGACCATTTGTCCGCAGTAGTATTGAAGATAGCAAAAAAGAGTTTCCGTGGTCCCAGTTTATCGCTGACAGCAACGGTGTGGTCAAAAAAGCTTGGCAGTTGGAAGCGAAAAGTTCTGCCATTATTGTCCTGGACAAAAATGGCGCCGCGAAGTTTGCCAAAGAAGGTAAGCTAACCAGTAGCGAAATCAAACAAGTCATTGAATTAGTTCGTAAAGAACTACAGTAAAAACATCCGTGGTGATAATGACTTGCAGGTATGTTTTCGTTTGCCCTTATCACCACCATTCTGCTGAAAAACAATTTTGCTAAAAAACAGCCACGATTAAAAAATCGTTACTCTAAATCCCGGATTTAAGAATGATTCACGAGGCGTATAATCTAGAGTCTGACCTTTCCAGTTCGTCACGTGAGCACCAGCAGCAATGGCTATAGCGTGACCCGCCGCAGTATCCCAGATATGAGTGGGCCCAAAACGCGGATAAAGTTGCGCTTTTCCTTCGGCCACCAAACAGAACTTCAGTGAAGACCCCACAGAAACCGTCTGATGTTCACCTAACTGATTGAGATAATCTTCTAATTCCGTATCCATATGAGAGCGGCTAACGACTACCATTGGTGGATTAGCATCACGAATTTTAATCGGCAAGCATTGACCACCACCGGCTTTTTTCCATGCTTGCCGCCCTTGTCCGAAATAAAGCGTATCCTGCACAGGAGCATATATGACTCCCATCACAGGAACGCCCTCATCAATCAAGGCAATATTAACCGTAAATTCACCGTTGCGATTAATAAATTCCTTAGTACCATCCAGAGGATCAACTAACCAATAGCGCTGCCAATCACGTCTCTCTTCCCAAGTGGGAAGCTCTTCTTCTGACAACAGTGGAATTTCCGGAGCGATACGGGATAATCCGGCTTTAATGATTTTATGAGCCGCAATATCAGCCATAGTAACCGGCGAATCATCTTGCTTATGATCAATTTTCAGAGGATGTTCATCCTGATAAATTGTCATAATAGCCGCACCAGCTTCCTGAGCCAGTTGGCAAATTTGTTCTAGCATCATACACCTCTGCGGTTAGTCATCTGTTATCATTTTAGACTATATTACCAATTGATCTTTTTATTGGAACGGTAAGAATTTTATTACCCCTCTTGAAGCAAAAACAACTGGATATACCTGCTCAAATTATTAACAATCTGATGCAATCACTGTGATCTTCATGTTTTCACCAAGCACTTTCGCCCAATATGATGCCGTCATCCAACCCGCTGTACTACAAACAATGTATTCCGCATTAAAAACCTTGTGTTAATACCCGCGACTTCGTTGTAAACCCCGGCACACTGCAAACGCGACTAAAGACAACATAGCAGCTATCAGTAACGCCATAGCTTCCGAGATATGGATGACAGACTCCCCACCGTGTTGCGTCAACAGTGAAAAAAAAGCAACTCCTGCGGCAAACCCGGTTTGACGCAACGTGCTGGTAAGGGCTGCCGCCAATCCTGAATTCTCAGGAGCAACATTGTCCATCACTAACCTTGCCATCAATGGATTAAGCACCGCGGCTCCCGTACCTAACAGCAACAACCCAGCCGCCAACAACCAGACATTCCCATCAACAACCGGACTAAAGATACCAGCGAGCAACACCAATCCAACCGTTAACATCAGGAATCCCTCAGTAGCTTGAAGATTGAAACGCTCGGCAATCCTCAATAAAGGCACCAAGGTCAACGGCAAAGAAAGCAATAGCATTGTCATAGCCAGATACAATGCATCAAAACCCAACTTCACCGCGAAATATTGCGGCAACACCACAAATAGGCTCCAGTAGGCGATAGAAAAAATAATCGGCAGAACCAACGAGATAAGAAAGGCACTATTTTTAAGCTCCGGTAAGCGTGTAAAACTACGCGCAGAAAAACGGTGACATAGCCAAACGCTTACTATCCCCAGAATAAGCAACGTTGCCTTGACGATAGTGCCATATTGCCCCGGAAGCACTTGCTCGATGTATTGATACATGGTGATCAACAGCAGAATTACAGTCACTGGTAAAGTACTAAATAGCGAAACACGGCTTAACGCCCCACCAGTAGACAAGGTGCTGCCTTTTCTTTTCAACATCAAGAATACAACCAGCCCCCCTAAGGGCAAGTTGAGCAACAATATCCATGACCAGTCTAGCATCCTGATTATTAAGCCCCCCAGAGGTGGCCCCAAAGAAAAACTCAGCCCAAGTATCATTGACCAGGCTTTGAAAACCTGTGAGCGATTACTATTTCCCATTGGAAACAAGAGATTCAACAGCGCCATCGCCGCTGTATTCAAAAAGGCGGCGGCAATTCCTTGAATTAAACGCACAAAGGTAAAACTGCCAAGAGAAACACAACTGACGGAAATATAAGAAGCAACAACGAACACCAACAAGGCGGAAATCAGTGTTCTCATCGCTCCCAGACGATCAGTGATTATTCCGGCAGGTAATAAGAAAGCGGCGAAACCCGCCGTATAAGAAATGCTGAGCCATGCTCCTTCTTTAACGCCGAAACCAAGTTCAGTCGCGATCACCGGAATAGCAACCCCTAGGCCGGTTGTATCAAAACCAATCATAAAAGTGACGATCATGATAGCGATAAATATGGCTCTGTATTTCGTATCTTGATTAGAAGAATTCATATAATCCTATGATTAAGAGGGTGAATATAGCCATGCTTTTCCATACATCATTAATGTTTCAGACAACAATAATTCAGGGCTCATTATCATCTGAAACATCCGATAATATGTGTCAATTTACCTAAGCAAGAATTGAACCTTCAAGATATTTGACCACATTGCGATCAATCAGACATTCACACTGTTCATCCATCACACCAAACGCCGTTATCCACATTTCCTCCATACGTGCCCTTGCCATTTCAGGGCCCTTTTCATGCGCCAATAGCGCTAGCATGTAAGTTGTGCCAGAGACCGTATAACCCGCCATTTTGATTCGGGAGCATTTCAGTGATAGCTCAAGAGGAGATGCATTCATTTCCGCCAGACTTTTGGCAACAAAAGCGTTTTTCTGGGCCATATCCTTAACATCAGGAGAATTTAAAAATTGTTTGCGAGCAGTTTCATTCTCAATGAGGTAACGCAACGAGCTCATCAGATGGAAACTTTCCATCGGTTTAATCACCGAGACATCGGCACCATGCCAAATATCGAGGAGTGCCCACAAATCCATCTCTTTGACATTACCTGGCATGATTTTCTGGCCGGTATTATGGCCTATAGTATCCAAATAAATATAAGCAGTGCTGGTCTCACTATTCTGGGAGAACGAATAAATTTTCGTATAATCCCCCGCCTTACTGATCCCCCTTTTCGTCAACATCACTTCCTCTGGTAAACGCCCCAACGTAACCACTCCATGAACATGATTGCGCGAAAGGATAAAACCTACTTTTTCCAGCAGATTATGAGTCTGTTCCTTATCAAAATTACCATTATCATCCCGCACACCCCATTGCCCATCCTCCGTTAACGCCAGACCAAAAGGATCGACAATCATCTTTACTGGTACGGAACCAATCAAAGCCAATATATTTTGCAGTGTTTCTTCGAATAATATTAAGCCCTTCTCAATATTATTATTTTTATTTGCCGACGAGATAAATCTCAGAGAAATATATTCTACCCCAAGTGTATTTGCGTGAATTACTCGGTCGGCAGCACTACGCCAACCATAAGCAAAATAGCCAGGTATTCCCTTTGTCGGCTTACATTCTTCTTCTCCTAGATCAATACTAACATCAATAGCCTGCGCCATTCTTTCCGGGGAAATTCGGTATAGACTTTCAGAATTAATACGGCGAGAAAAATAGGGTATTAATGGTGATATTTCAATTGCATACATTTCCATTTCCTTTATATCAAGATAACATTCCTGGCTAATTACGCCGCCAGACCGTTTATAATCGTTGATGTAATGAAGTAGTCACACTATTCTGCAATATATTTAATAAATCAACATTATCTTTATAATAAAAACCAACAAAACATTGTTTATTTGTTATTAAAGTGACTAAAGCAATAAAAAATGCTTTAAAATACTGAAACTCAGCAAAGATAAAGTAAATAAGAGTTAACAAAAGAAAGGAAAAAGTGGAACCTAGCCTTGCCAGTACGAAACCGCACTATAATCACGATTAAAACCTGAGAGAACCCAAATAGTTATAGCAACAGCACGGAATATCAGGAAAATAGTGTTACCAATAGCATTACCATCTATTTTTTAGTTAAAAGCGAAAATTGACCAGGCCAAAAATCCTATTTAAAGCAATAACTGGGACATGGAGAGAAAGCCAGTTAATCGGCAACATACTAGCTGAAATTTTCGATAGTCTGAAAACACTACCCACTTTTTAAATGGGTTTATCAGTAGTCTGAGGCGAATATACCGGCTATTTTTAATCCTACCTCTGGATAAAACTTACAGAATATCCAATAATTCCACCTCAAAAATCAGAGTGCTATATGGTGGAATCGATGCACCAGCACCACGCTCACCATAAGCCAAATTATAAGGGATATAAAGTTCCCATTTAGAACCGACAGGCATCAACGTCAATGCTTCAATCCATCCGGCAATCACACCATTCACAGGGAATTCAGCAGGTTCGCCACGCTGTACTGAGCTGTCAAACACGGTGCCATCAATCAAACGCCCCGTATAATGAACACGCACGCGGTCAGTACGGGCAGGAATTGCACCATCACCCTGTTTCAGTACAGAGAACTGTAAACCAGATTCTGTGGTGCTTATACCGTCACGCTGAGCGTTTTCTGCCAGAAACTTCTGCCCCTCTTCTGCCATAGCCTGCTGACGTTCGCGACGCACACCATCTGCACGTTCATGCATTTCACGTAAGGCGCGATGTAATATATCGACCGGCACCGCTGGAGAATGATTTTCCAGCGCATCACACAACCCTGCCAACAGCGCTTCAGGTTCCAGACCTTGCAGGCCAGACTCCAGTAATTGCTGACCAACTTGCAAACCAACTCCATAACTTGCTTGTGCTTCGATAGAATCAAAAGAAAGTTTTGCCATGAAAATACCTGTGATCAAATTAAATTAGGTCTGTAAGCATAACAGCGCTATGCAGCGGGGTAAACCGAAGATATCACTAGAAAAATACATGTCGACAAAATATATAAGAGCTAATAATCGATATAATTCTCAGTAGCATATTCATTCCTTAAAGGTTACAATATAAAAATTCAATTTTTATATATTTTTACTTATAATTGATTATATGAATAAAATATTTATTATATAAAATTAGTTTTATTGAAAATATTATACGACGAGGAAAATCTTATGAATACATTATTTAATGAGATTTTATCTGAAATTAAAAAGTCCAAAACCATGCCAGAATTAGAAAAAAAACTGTTAAACGCGATAAATTATCTGGGTTTTGAATTCTACTCAATTTATCAGGAAGAAAAATATCCATTCACGACAAAAAAATATGTTCTAATAACCAACTTAAATATAGAAACCGTAAACAATTATAATCAAGATAATAATCACGACAGCGACCAACTAATGAATGGTGATTACACTTTCTCTATTCCATCAGTTTGTAATGATAAAATATCAGAAAACGCTGATTTTATGATTGAAAAATCAAATCCAAATAAAAATGAAGTTAAAAATAGTCTTTCAATCAAAATTAAAGGTTATCATGGCGAAAGGTCAATTTTTTCAGTTGCCAGAAAAGAAGGCGCTATTTCCCACAATGAAATACTTAACAAAGCCGGAATGTTAGGCATACTGGCAAATGAATGCATAAAAACATTTAATAACCTAAAAAATAAAAAGGATAAAATCATTGTTCCAACGCTCTCTACCAGAGAAGTTGAAGTCATAAGATGGACTTGTGAAGGAAAAACTTCTGCTGAAATAGCCGATATACTGGACATTTCAACAAGAACCGTTAATTTCCACATTAACAATGTCATGGAGAAATTAGTGGTTCCCAATAAAGTCGCAGCAGTTGCTAAAGCAATAGCATATAATCTAATTATATAATAATTAAAGCCGAAATAAGGCTCTAACTATACGAAATTATAAAATATAATTAGACAATATATCCCTCCATGCATCATTAATTTCATTCATCAGGGATTCACATTCGATGTGCTCGTCATTAATGTGCACACAAACGTAACCACAGAAATCATTATTGCTTTTTGGTGTTTCGTAAACCAATGAATTCTTCTCTAAATTAATATTTATTGCAATAATTTCATAATATAATTTATTCAAAATATTATCAACAGATGCTAATAATACTTTATTAACTTCCGTTTTATCGAACTTATCATTAATCCTTCCATCTTTACCCGCCAGCAAATTAATCAAAAATGCTCTTCCCTTCGCTTCAGGCAATATCATTCGATTACTAAATCCTTTGACTAAATGGTCAACCCAAATTTCCTGCAAACTTATACCATATACCCGGTTAGCCATATCCCAAATACGCATACCCGCAGGTCTACGATTAGTTTCAACTAGAAAAGTTTCTCCCGTTTTGCCATCTTGCTTAATCTCATTATGGAATGCGCCAAGAGTCTGCCCTGAGATCAGATTCATTGCCTGCCCTGCTTTATGTAATGCAATCGTATTTCTGCCATCACATTGCGCCGGCACTATTTGGCCTATTTCAACAGGATACTCCCCTTTCTGGGAAACTTTTTGCGTTAAAAACGCCATACACCCAATACCATCATACGAATATTCTGTATCGAAAATAATAAGCTCTTCTGCAAGAATTTGATTACCGCCAGATTGCTCAACTGATTGAGCAAAAGCCATTGGGATTTTACTTCTATCTTTAACCGCTACCACACCTATATTTGCTCGACCACAATTAGGCTTAATAATCACACCATATGGAACAGAATCATAAAATTCTTCTAATTGTTTAATATCATTAATAAAAGTATATCGAGGCGTCTTAATATGTTGCGCCGCAAGCAGTGGTAATATCCGAGTTTCTTGTTGACGAAATTGATATTTTTCAATACCTGCAAAACTTAATTCGGGATCATCACCATAAACGTTTAATTTCTTCGCGATAACAGCCGCATACCCAGATACCGCATCCATAAAGGGGAGAATAGCCGCACATGTCATATTAAGTTCAGCAAGAACTGCCATCACACGATCAACATAATTTTCTGTTCGTACAGGAATATGATAGACAAATGGTGTGATATCTTTCTCCTCACCGGACAACATATCGCTAATAATCACCAACTCAAGAAAGTAATGATATCGAATATAGTCACGAATATTAACGATTTCACTCAGCCTTGCCGGAAGATAATCAAGCACTAATAAATATTTTTTTGAACTCATATTTCCTCCATTATTGACTATTATGCAGATTAAATTTAAGTGAACGATAAGGATTAATAATGAAAAACATTAATAAAACAAATGCAGAGAATATCAGATAAATACTATTGTAGGAAAAATAATTCAGTAAATTAGCACAAATGAAACTGGTTAAAGGTGTGGCTAACTGATTCAAAACCAACACCACACCAAGATACTGAGAAAAACTCTGCTTCGGAATAAGACTTGCTCGATAAGAGCGGGAAAAAAGATTAAAACAACCTTCCGCACCAATAACCAGTAAGAAACCTAATGTGTAAACCACAAATAACGGCCCAGTAGCAAATAGTGTTAGACCACATAATGCAATCAGAAAAGCCGTTATACCAACGATACGTACATCAAAAATTCGGCACAATTTTGGCGCAATAAAAAATACACAACAATTCACCAGCCCCGCATAAGCCAAAAGCTGAGCATAACTCCCCTCCGGCTGTGAAAAAACGCTGGTGATAACATAAACTGCCGTTGACAGAATAGCGCCTTGCATCACATTCATCAGAAATGTCAGGCTAATGACGCGTAGCAAGGATGGATTTCCCATCAAGAATTTAAAAATGGCCGGCAGATTATAACTTTCTCTATTAGCGTGTTCTTCAATCTGGTTTTTCTTTTGTAGCTGAAACCATATCAAGCTACTGATCAAAAAAGGAAAAAATGCAAATGCAAATACGGCATAAATACTGAATTTATAAACCAGCAAACCGACAACCGCCGGAGCTGCAATATAAGTAAACTGTTCAACAAATTGTAAACGAGAGTTAACAGAAGGTAATTCTACTGCACTCATGTTCTTAGAGACAAAACCTTCAAGGTTGACATATCCCGCCCCACTAAAAAAGGATAAAACACATGAGAGAGGAATAATGATATATACAATGCTATTATCAGAATATATAAATGAAAGGATAAAAAGAAATAAGCAAACTAATGATCGAAGAATATCACTCAGGAATAACATAATCAACGTATGCATCCTGTCGCCCATCCAACCAGAAATGGGGAGTGAAATCACCCTGAATAACCGTTCAAGCCCAAAAGCAAAAGATGAAAGTGAAGCGCTATTAGTTGAGGTAAATACTAATACAGGCACAGCGAACATAACAAATGCCTCTGAAAAAACAGAAAAAAAACGAGCCAATATGATCCTATGTATCATTAATATTACCTCAACCTTATTATCTATCCCATTAGGCTATTCTATTTATCAATTTAGCACTGAGCAAGGCTCAAATCGATTACATCAACTACGCCTATTGGGATAGATTTTTACTATGCAATAATTAATGAATAGATTTAATCAAATAATTCCCCAAAACTAAATAATCAATATTTGTTTTCATGAAAGTTTTAATGGCATCATCAGGTGAACAAACGATCGGCTCGCTATCGTTATAAGAGGTGTTCAGCAGCAAAGGCACACCCGTTTTCAGATAAAATGCCTCAATCAACTTGGCATAATCTGGATTTGATGCACTATCTACCACCTGAACTCTGGCAGTGCCATCTACGTGAACCACAGCCGGAATTTCCGATGCTTTATCCACTTTAGCATCCATCGCTAACAACATATATTTTGCAGCTTCCGGTAATTCTTTCCGAACATGGAACCAATCAGCAACATGTTGACGTAATACACTCGGCGCAAATGGTCTAAACATTTCACGATGTTTAACTTTACGATTCATTAAATCCCGAATATCTTCATTTCTCGGATCGGCCAACAAACTACGATTACCCAATGCCCTCGGCCCAAATTCCATCCTCCCCTGGAACCAGCCAACAACATTATTTTCAGCCAACAAGTCTGCGACAACTTCATGAATATTCTCTTCATATGTCCAGTCCAAACCATGAGCCTTCAAACTACGCTGGTAATCATCTTCACTATATCCCAGACCCCAATAAGTATGAGTCAGAGGATAACGTTGATTATTTTCAAGAATATGATGCCAAATAAATAGTGCGGCGCCTGTGGCAGTCCCGCCATCATGTGCAGCAGGCTGAACAAAGATATCTTCAACATCTAGTTCTTCATATAATCGCTTATTGGTTATGCAATTCAATGCAACACCACCCGCAAGGCAGAGCTTATTCGTTGCTGTTTCCTGCAAATAATGACGAGCCATATTTAACACTATTTCATCAGTTATTTGCTGGAGAGAAGCAGCAATATCATAATATTCTTGCGCCACCTCTCCACCTGGGACTCTTTTCACAATACCAAACAAGGATTCCAATTGAGAAAATTCTTGGGTGCGGAAATTGAGAGTAGTGTTATCGATCGTAAACTCACCTTTCTCATAAATCTTAACTAATTGTCGGAACGCCGGCATAAAACTCTCAGGCTTACCATAAGCAGACATTCCCATCACTTTACAAGCATCGTATACAGAGAAACCTAGGAATTCTGCCAATTTCTCCCACATAAAACCAATTGAATTAGGATATTCAATGGTTTTAATTTTTTCCAGACTATTACCATTGCCCAGATATACCCCTGCGGTATTATCCTCTCCAACACCATCAAGTGATAAAGTCAGCGCTTTATCAAATGGCGAAACAAAATAAGCAGATGCCGCATGAGCAGTGTGATGCGGAACCCAATGAAATTGACCACGGAATCCCATTGACTGCAAAATTTCGGGTACTGAAGTCGTTTTGCGATAGAAAATAGATTCACCCGATACACTTCCCCAACTTCCTTCATGAGTGACTTCATCAATAAAGATTGATTTTCTTCGTTCTATCGGATCGATAGAAAACCCAATATGACTCACATCTTCTAGGCTAATACCCGCAAAGTCTAATGCAACTTCAATAGAAGCCAATGGCAACTCATCAGGATTATCAATATTTGCTGGTTTTCCGTGTTTTCTTCTATTTAAACGCTCTTCTTCGATGGCAAAAATAGTTTCTCCATCTTTTAATAGGCAAACAGCCGACTCATGGTAAACTGAATTTATACCTAAAATATACATGACTTATTATCCTCCCATTATAATTATTTAATTTTTAATACTAAGCAGCGCAAACTACCACCACTCTTTAGGAATTCACTCATATCGCATTTAACCACATTGTAACCATAATTATGTAATTGACGCTCAACTTCTATAGAACAATCATGCATGAGAATATCCTTACCTATTGGGATATTATTACAGGAAAATAATTCCCTAGCGTCATGTTCTGATATTGATATCCTACGTTCAAACGTTTCAATAATATAATCTTGGCTCTCTTTAGTAAATGCCTCTGGATAGTAAATAACGGTATCTTTATCAATAAATGAGAATGCCAGAGCCACATGAAAGAAAGTCTTATCCTGAATATGCAGTTCACCTTTAACTTTAAGTTCTGGGTAGACTTTCTGAATTGTATTTACTGCTTCTTTATCTGAGCGAGGACCATAACCAAATATGATATCATTCTCCCAATAGATAACATCTCCAAGCCCTTCAAAATAGATACCTTCATCAACACGATATATCTCATAACCGAGATTTTCCAGATAATCGATATAATACTGGCTTTCCCCTTGGCGTTCAGCGTGCCGGAAATTACTAGCAAGGAATTTATTATTATGCACCATACCACAATCACCTGAGAAAGTCATATCAGGTAAACCATTAACAGGATCAATAGTGCGGATAGTGATGCCACGTTCAGTCAACCGTTCATAAAGAAAATCCCATTGTTGCTGTGCCAATTTTTTATTGACTCTATTATTAGGGTCCATCCAATCATTGATAACGTATTCAATATCGTAAAAGTCAGGTTTACACATTAATAATTCTTTAATCATAACATTTGCCTCATCTTAGATTTAGCACTTTGCTTAGTATGAATATTAAATATTTTTGCAAATCCCTCCGCATCGTTTTGGCTATACAAATGCCCACAATTATATATTGCTAAATTATCATCATAGATAGTCGTCTTTGAAGTACGGGAACAAACGTTGGCATATTTATAGCCTAATTCAAGCTTAATCTCACCATTGACATGTTGATTCATGCTATCAATAAAATGGTTTAAATGAGTTAATAAGGGATCATACCAAAGCCCAGAATAAACTAATTCAACCCATTTTTTATCGATTATCTCTTTAAACCAATTCTCGTTACGATTACTACAGTAACATTCCAAATCACGATGAGCGGTAATTAAGATATGTGCAGCAGGTGATTGATAAATTGCGCGTGTTTTCAAACCGACAATGCCATCTTCAACAATATCAAAAATGCCGATTGACAGTTTTTTACCAATTTCATTTAATATTTCAATAATTTCATATAATGATTTCTTTTCGCCGTCGATCGATATCGGTATTCCATTCTCAAAACCTAATGACAAAAATATTGGCTCAGTGGACGATAATGCATGCTCAAATAATTTCTCTTTGACATCTTCAGGAATTAACATTTCTGGTTCTGCCAACGAACCACATTCGACACTTAATCCCCATATATTTTCACTGGTAGAATAAGGGTTATTACAACCAAATTCTTGAGGAATACCATAATTCATAGCATAACTATTTACGATATTTTCGTCGTATTTAAAATCTCTCAACGAAGCAATAGGTATTTTATTCAGAATTTCTATATTCATATCCATTCTGACTTGATCATTACCTCTGAATTGATGAGCAATATAATCAATATTGAGCTCATTGGCTACTTCAACTGCCGCCTCCGCAATTGCAGGCCGGGAAAGTGCAGCGCTGAGAAAATAACCACTTTGATAAATAGCATTCGCTTTTATCGCTTTTGTCAGGAAATGTTCAGCATATTGCGCTCGATAATCTTTATAGATAAACTTATCAGCACCGGCAACCATGCATTCCAATTCAATATCTTCAATGTCTCTTACCTGTCCTTCATCAATATAAAGAGCAATCACCTTTTTATATTTAGATTTAAGACTTCTTATGATAAGAGGATTATAGAGGCGATTATAGTAAATCACCAAAACATGATCAGAACTCATTTAATACGCACCCCATGTTTGTAATAATTTCTTCTAGCTGAGGTTCTGTTCTACTTTCCTCAACTAATTCTGAGAAATTATTTTCAAATAACCAAGTATCATTATAAATTGTGTCGATATAACGTTCTCCACTATCAGGAATAATGACAACAATATTATCTCCAGGTTTAAAATCATCCAGGTGATTTAATGCTGCGCTTACCGCACAACCTCCCGTTCCACCAATTAAAATACCTTCATTTCTGGCTAATTTTCTTGCTATACGAAATGCATCAATATCTGCAACCTTCAAGGTAATATCGATGTTGCTACGATCCAGAATAGAAGGTGTAAACGTCAATCCCGCGCCTTGTACCAAATATTTCCCTGATTCACCACCGAAAATAACTGACCCCTCAGGTTCAACACCATAAATTCTCACTTGTGGATTTTTCTCTTTCAAATAACGGGAAATCCCAGTAAGAGTTCCACAACTCCCTGCTGTCGCAAAACAAGCCGTCAAATCATTGCCAAAGATTTCATACAACTCACGCCCCGTGGATTGATAATGCTCATCAGGATTAACCTGATTTTCAAATTGCATAGGACTAAACGCATTCGGATAAGCTCTTATAATCTCTTTAGTTAAATCAATGCGATGTTTGACAGTATCCGTTCCCGCTTCAAATTCTGGTAGGAAAATGATTTCCGCACCAAATGCTTTTATTTTATCGCGTTTTGCTGGCGGCACCATGCGATCGAAAACCGCAATAAATCGATAACCTTTGACAGCGCATGCCATTGCCAGACCAATTGCCGTATTACCCGATGATGGCTCAATAACCACCATTCCTGGTCTTAATTCTCCCTGAGCTTCAGCCCTTTCCAACATAGCAACTGCAATACGATCTTTAATACTCCCACCGGGGTTAATATTCTCCATTTTGAGAAAGACATTAATACCTTTAGTATATCTATCATTCAACATAACTACCGGGGTATTACCTATAGTTTGTAATATGTTTTTACCAAGTCTCATACCGGCTTTATCCCTTATGTCTAGGTTAATATGAAGAACAGATAATGATGATAAGGTATTTTTATTAACAGATAAGTAAATCAATTCAATATCTAATGTATCTATTAATTTATTAATGAAACCATTCACTTTATAAATAACTATGGAGAATAACTTTACTCCTATTAACAACAAAAGCTTTTGTTTATGTTTTCACACAAGGGTTAATTAACAAAAATGATAATTATAAAATTACACTTAAAAGTCTACTGTCAACTCTGACAGTTATATCAGCAAAATCTTATATAAATTTTTGATATTATCATTTAATAATAAGGATATATATTCCCATCATTAAATCTTCTTATATAAAATCATGTTAAATAAATTATCATTATAAATAACCGCAATTACATAAGAATATATTTTTAATTATTATAAAATAATCACACATGTAATTAACCAGATTTATACGTAGATATATCAAAATATTCTATGGAAAATTTCCATATTACAACAGAATTAACAACACCGATATTTTCTAATAATAAGAAATACGAATTAAATTATTTTCAGATAATAATCTGATAATGAATAATATTTTCAATATAAAAAACGAAAAATCAACAATAAGAAAATCGTTCAAAAGGCAATATTACAAAAAAATAGACAAAAGAAACTCTGATTCTATAAACGACAAAATAAGAGCAATAAATGTAAAATAAGTCAGGTCACTATCTAGTTACTAGGAATTATCAAAAAAAGCCTTATAAATTAATGAAAGAATGGTACATTGAAACAATAAAAAACGCCGGCATTGCCAGCGTTTTTTACTTGTTAGCATCAGTTAATCAGAGATTAAGCTTCAGCAACAATGTTAACGTTCAATTTAGCGAATACATCGCTGTGTACCTGGAAGTTAACTTCGTGTTCACCAGTAGTACGCAGAACGCCATTAGGCAGACGCACTTCGCTCTTAGAGACTTCAACGCCCGCGGCAGTAACTGCATCAGCGATATCACGAGTACCGACAGAACCGAACAGTTTACCTTCGTCACCCGCTTTAGAAGCGATAGTAACGGAACCCAGTGCATTAATTTTCTCAGCGCGAGCCTGTGCTGCTGCCAGAACGTCAGCCAGTTTAGCTTCCAGTTCAGCGCGGCGTGCTTCGAAGAATTCGATGTTTTTCTTAGTTGCAGGAACAGCTTTGCCCTGTGGTACTAAGTAGTTACGGGCATAACCCGGTTTAACGTTAACTTGATCACCCAGGCTACCCAGGTTTGCTACTTTATCAAGCAGAATAATTTGCATTACCTTATCCTCTCAGAGTCGTTAATGGACTGTGCCGATTACTGATGACGATCAGTGTAAGGCAACAAAGACAGGTAGCGCGCGCGCTTGATAGCACGAGCGAGCTGACGCTGGTATTTTGCACGGGTGCCAGTGATACGGCTTGGTACAATTTTACCGCTCTCGGTGATGTAGTTTTTCAGCGTAGCGATGTCTTTATAATCAATCTCTTGAACGCCTTCCGCGGTGAAACGGCAGAACTTGCGACGACGGAAATAACGTGCCATTTGGCTAGTCTCCAGAATCTATCAATTCAATCTGCTCGGCATGAAGAACCAGTTTGTTAAGACCATTGCGACCTTGATGGCAACTAATGAATCCTGAAACGGTTAATCGACTGCCGACCGTTATACTGTGAGTTAAAACTTGTAACAATTGTCCGCTGGCAATAACGGGCATTCTGCACCATGCTTGCCTGCTCAGACCGGCTTCCTGTTGCTGTGAACGGTGCTCAAGCACAAACTGGCAATGAGGAATGCCGGCAGGACTGACTTTTCGAATGGGAACTTTGCACACTGTGCCAGAAAGCACCAAACGATTCGTTGTCACAGTTATTACTCTTCAGAATCCCCAGCTTCTTCAGCATCCATATTGGCGTCTTCCAGAGAGAAGTCACGGCTGCGACGTTCATCTTTGGCTTTAACCATTGGAGATGCTTCAGTTACCGCGTGCTTAACGCGCATAATCATGCTGCGGATAACGGCATCGTTGAAGCGGAAGTTAGTTTCCAGCTCATCAATCACTTCCTGCGGCGCTTCAACGTTCATCAGAACATAGTGAGCTTTGTGCAGTTTGTTGATTGGGTAAGCCAGTTGACGGCGGCCCCAGTCTTCCAGACGGTGAATCTGACCTTGCGCGTTAGCGATAGTCGCACTGTAACGCTCGATCATGCCCGGAACCTGTTCGCTTTGGTCAGGATGGACCATAAAAACGATTTCGTAATGACGCATTAGAATTGCTCCTTACGGATTATTCAGCCTCCTGTCAGGGTCAACCGCGGCCCGTGGAGGCAAGGAACTTGTTTAAGTGCGGCTGAAAAATTGACGCGTAACTATACCTACCCTGCATCAAAAACTCAAGGAATGAACAATGCAAAAATACTTTTGTTGCATATTGTCAGATAGGTGAGCTATAACGAGCTACGCTGACGCACCGCTTCAAACAGGCAAATTCCGGTAGCAACAGACACATTCAACGATGAGACAGAACCCGCCATTGGAATGCTAATCAATTCATCACAGTGTTCGCGAGTCAGGCGACGCATCCCTTCACCTTCCGCTCCCATCACTAACGCCATAGGACCAGTTAGTTTGCTCTGATATAGCGTATGGTCAGCTTCACCTGCTGTGCCTACCACCCAAATATTGTATTCCTGCAATAAACGCAAAGTACGGGCAAGGTTGGTGACTCGAATAAGTGGTACGCTCTCCGCAGCACCACATGCCACTTTCTTCGCTGTGGCATTAAGCTGGGCGGAACGGTCACGAGGAACAATAACAGCATGTACACCTGCTGCATCAGCACTACGCAAACATGCCCCCAGATTATGGGGATCTGTCACACCATCAAGCACTAACAAGAAAGGGGTTTCCACTTGCGCCAGTAAATCTGGCAGGTCGTTCTCTTGGTACTGACGCCCTGGTTTCACTTTAGCAATAATTCCCTGATGCACCGCGCCTTCCGTTTGATTATCCAGCCACTGACGATTTGCCAGTTGGATAGTCATCCCGATGCTTTCCAGCGCATGAATCAATGGTGTCAGGCGGCGATCTTCACGTCCTTTCAGGACATAAACTTCGACAAAACGCTGAGGATCGCGCTCCAGTAACGCTTTAACGGCATGAATGCCATAGATAATTTCACTCATAATCTTCTTATTTTCACTGTTATACAGCACTGACGAATACTGTGAGCCTATTCGGTAAGCTCCATCTATTCAGTGGGAGATTAAAATATTCAGGCTATCCTGCAAATTAGGATAGCCCTTTGATTATTTATCTGCGCTTTTCTTAGCCCGCTTGGCTTTGAATTTAGCGGCAATTTTCTGAGTCTTGGCAGAAAGCGTTTTACTCTTTTTCTTTTCCACTTTAGGTTTATCCGCCGATCTCTTTTTACGGACAGCACCATCAGGCTCAAAGTGAGTCTCTTTGCGATAACCTCGCCCTTTTTTCTTACTGTTCCCGCGGCCAGGTTCTATTTTTTTCGCTCTATCACGCTCTGTTTTGCCTACATTCCGGGCTTTTCGGGTGGTAGAAAGCAGCTTAAAGTCAATATTACGTTCATCCATATGAACCGCTTCCACACGAATTTCAACTTCATCCCCTAACCGGAAAGTTTTACCCGAGTATTCACCCACTAAACGCTGGCCGACATTATCGAAATGATAATAATCATTACTCAATGTGGAAACATGCACCAGGCCGTCAATAAACAGATCATTCAAGCGAACAAAGAAACCAAAACCTGTCACACTGGTGATAATCCCAGTAAAAGTATTGCCCACCTGATCCTGCATAAAATCACACTTTAACCAATCGGCAACGTCTCTCGTCGCTTCATCTGCGCGACGCTCTGTCATGGAACAGTGTTGGCCCAGTTGTAACATATGTTCCATATCACTGTGCCATCCACCGGTCGGTGTTCCACATTGCTCAACAATATCTTGCTGTTTCGCCAGCAGATATTTAATCGCTCGATGCAATACTAGATCAGGGTAACGGCGGATAGGTGAGGTAAAATGCGCATAAGAATTTAATGACAGACCAAAGTGCCCCAGGTTTTCCGGATCATAAATTGCCTGTTTCATTGAACGTAGCAATAAGGTTTGCAATAGCTCATGATCCGGGCGTTCAGCCACTTGGTGCATCAGTTGCGCATAATCCTTTGGCGTTGGTTGCATGCCACCAGGCAGCGTCAACCCTAATTCGCCGAAAACCGAGCGCAGGTTAACAATACTCTCTTCTTTTGGTCGATCATGAATACGGTAAAGTACTGGTTCCCCATTTTTTTCCACAAAACGCGCCGCAGCAATATTCGCCAGAATCATGCACTCTTCAATCAGCTTATGCGCATCATTGCGAACAATCGGTTCAATTCGCTCGATACGACGTTCAGCATTAAAGATAAACTTCGCCTCTTCTGACTCAAACGAGATTGCGCCACGTTGCTCACGAGCATTTTCCAATGCTTGATACAACTCATGTAAATGCTCAATATGCGGAACCAGTGGCTTGTAATGCTCACGCAGCTCTTCATCACCCTGCAACATTCGCCATACTTTGGTATATGTCAGACGAGCGTGAGAATTCATGACAGCTTCGTAAAATTTATAGGATGATAACCGCCCCTGCGCCGAAACCGTCATCTCACACACCATACATAGGCGATCAACCTGCGGGTTCAGAGAACAGAGGCCATTAGAAAGCACCTCCGGCAACATGGGAACAACCTGAGATGGGAAGTAAACCGAGTTACTCCGGTTACGTGCTTCAGTATCTAATGCCGTTTGTGGACGTACATAGTAACTGACATCAGCAATGGCAACCCATAAACGCCAGCCACCGCTTCGCTTCCTTTCACAATAAACGGCATCATCAAAATCACGGGCATCTTCACCATCGATTGTCACCAACGGCAGAGAGCGCAAATCAACACGGCCTTTTTTTGCCGATTCTGGTACCTGCTCATCCAAGGAAGCAACCTGGTTTGCCACCTGCGGCGGCCAACTGTGGGGAATTTCATGAGTACGTAAAGCAATTTCCACTGCCATATTCGTGCCCATCTTTTCACCCAATACTTCAACAATTTTACCAACAGCCTTTGTGCGACGCGCCGGGCGTGTGATTAATTCGACCACCACCACATTCCCCATGCGAGCCCCACCGCTTTCATTTTGCGGGATCAGGATATCAAAGCTTAAACGGCTATCATCCGGCACGACAAATCCCATGCCAGAGTCAAGAAAATAGCGGCCAACAATCTGGCTGGTCTTAGGCTCCAATACACGAACGATACGCGCTTCATTACGCCCTTTGCGATTCTGAGGCAATGGTTGTGCCAGCACAACATCACCATGAATAGCTATTTTTAGCTGCTCAGCAGAGAGATAAAAATCATCTTTGTAACCTTCTACTCGCAGAAAACCATAACCATCTCTATGTCCAATAACCGTACCTTTCAATAAATCTAATCTTTCCGGCAAGGCATAGCATTGGCGACGAGTGAAAACCAGTTGACCATCCCGTTCCATAGCCCGTAAACGACGACGTAACGCTTCAATATCTTCATCGCTAATCAGATTCAGTTCTTGCGCCAGTTCCTGGCGACTTACCGGTACAGTATGTTTAGCAATAATGTCTAAGATATACTCGCGGCTCGGAATAGGTGATTCGTATTTTTCTGCTTCACGCCCCAAAAAAGGATCTTGTGACATGGCTGTTCCTCCGTTGTCATCAGCAGGCTGTTTGCGCCATTTATTCATTCGGTCAGAAGCAGCTTATAAAGGGGGACATTATCTTCAATCATATCAGCTAAAGTATGCTGATCCAGCTCTTCTAAAAACCTTTCTATTGCCTGATTTAAGACTACCTTCAGACGACACGCAGACGTGATATGGCAAGATTCCTGACTACAGTTAACCAATGATAATGGTTCGAGCGCGCGAACAACATCGCCAATTCTGATATCCCTCGCTGGCTTACCTAAACGGATTCCGCCGTTTTTACCACGAACCGCAGCCACAAATCCTAAGTGGCTCAATTGGTTAATGATTTTCACCATGTGGTTACGAGAAACACCATAAATATCAGTAACTTCAGAAATACTGGTCATCCGGCTTTGCGGTAAAGAAGCCATATAAATTAGTGCGCGCAAGCCATAATCTGTAAAACTCGTTAACTGCACATCAACCTCTGGATAATAAGATATAAATTAATATATCCGAGAACAAACTGAAAAAATAAGCAATTGTTCAACTTATATACCATGAATCGGCCAAAATCATGTTGCTCCCCTAATCATTAAGCAAAAAATGCCACAATAAATAGCAAAAAACCGGGCTGAAAAGCCCGGCTTTACCTGATCATAAGCACCATCAGGCATCAAACGGATCACGCAGAATGATAGTTTCTGAACGATCCGGGCCTGTAGAAATAATATCAACCGGAACACCGGTCAACTCTTCTACACGTTTGATATAGTTCAATGCTGCCTGAGGCAATTTGCTATGCTCTTTCACGCCGAAAGTGCTTTCATTCCAGCCAGGCATAGTCTCATAAACAGGTTCAATACCTTCCCAGTCATCCGCAGCCATAGGTGTCGTTTCAATCACATTGCCATCAGACACACGATAACCAACACAAATTTTTACTTCTTTCAAACCATCCAGTACGTCCAACTTGGTCATACAGAAACCTGACAGTGAGTTGATCTGTACTGCCCGGCGGATGGCAATGATATCCAACCAACCAGTACGGCGGCTACGCCCAGTAGTCGCACCAAATTCTTGGCCTTTTTCGCGCAAGTAACTACCAGTTTCATCAAACAATTCAGTTGGGAATGGACCCGCTCCGACACGAGTAGAATATGCTTTGATGATCCCCAAAACATAATCAACATAACATGGACCTAAACCAGAACCTGTTGCAACACCACCCGCCGTCGTGTTGGAAGAGGTCACATATGGGTAGGTACCGTGGTCAATATCCAACAATGTGCCCTGTGCACCTTCGAACATAACCAATTCACCTTTCTGAGTTGCTTTATACAACAAATCAGAAACGTCAACGACCATATCCGTCAGAATATCGGCAACAGCCATGATTTCATCCAGAGTTTTCTGGTAATCAACCGCCGGCTCTTTATAGTAGTTAACCAGTTGGAAATTGTGATATTCGATAATTTCTTTCAGCTTAACTGCGAACGTTTTCTTATCAAACAAATCACCAACCCGCAGACCACGACGAGCAACTTTGTCTTCATACGCAGGACCAATACCACGACCGGTTGTACCAATTGCTTTTGCACCACGCGCTTTCTCGCGGGCATTATCCAATGCAACATGGTATGGCAAAATAAGTGGACAAGCTTCTGAAATGAGCAGACGCTCGCGAACAGGAATACCACGGGATTCTAACGCATTCATCTCTTTCATCAGCGCATCAGGCGCTAATACGACGCCGTTTGCAATGATACTGATAACATTTTCACGCAAGATCCCTGATGGGATTAAGTGGAGAACGGTTTTTTCACCGTTGATAACCAGTGTATGACCAGCATTATGGCCCCCTTGATAACGAACAACATACTTAGCTCGTTCAGTCAGCAAGTCGACGATCTTGCCCTTGCCCTCGTCACCCCATTGGGTGCCCAATACGACAACGTTCTTACCCATTTCAAAATTCACTCGGTTGCTTAAAAATGGATTCTAACATCTCATCCCACACCTTTCAGTAACTTTTATCACATCCGTTATTTTTGTTAGCCACCAGACATGATAAGGCCCGCCGGATGCGGGCCTGACTTATATAACCGTCGCCTTTCAAGTTGCCTCTTTGTTGGCTGCACTCACTCACCCCGGTAACAGAGTTATCTATGCTCTCGGGGATTCGCTCCCTTGCCGTCGCGATACACCTTGAAAACCATAGGGTATAGATTCAGCACCTATTAGTTATTAGTGCTGAACTGATCGCTTTTCAGGTGCTTTCATATAGCGGAAGAAATCAGCTTCTGGGCTTAATACCAGAACATCTTTCCCGTCTTCGCTAAAGCTTTTCTCGTAAGCACGTAAGCTACGGATAAAGGCATAGAAATCTGGCGCTTGGCTGAATGCATCAGCAAACAGTTTAGCGGCTTCTGCATCACCAGAACCACGCAAAGTCAGCGCTTCACGCTCCGCTTTTGCACGGATTTCAATAACTTGCTTATCTGCTGCTGCACGCAGTTTTTCTGCTTCTTCCAAACCTTGTGAACGATGACGACGAGCTACCGCTTCACGCTCAGCGCGCATACGCTGGTAAATCGCTTCTGAAACTTCCAATGGTAAATTGATCTGTTTGATACGCACATCAACAACTTCAATACCCAATGCCGCCATACTATTCGGATTGATAGCAAGTTGTTTATCCGCCGTTTCTCGTTCTACACGAGCCGCCGCTGATGCAATAGCATCATCCGCTTCAGTTGTACTCGCAGTTTCCTTATCTGTTGTACCTTTATTAAGCGCATCACGAACATCTGTGGTCAATTGACCACGGGAGTCCGTTACGATGCCACGCACATCTTTACGGCCAATCTCAGAACGCAAACGGTCACTGAATTTACGCTTTAACAATACTTCTGCTTGAGAAATGTCACCATTACCGGTTGCCAGATAATAACGGCTGAAATCGTTAATCCGCCATTTCAGGTAAGAATCGACTATCAGGTCCTTATTTTCACTGGTTAAGAAACGGTCGGCCTGAATATCCATAGTCTGAATACGAGCATCCAAGGTTTTTACCGTTTCAACAAAAGGTATTTTGAAATGTAGCCCCGGCTCATAAACAATCGGTTTATTTCCCGAATCACGCAGAACTTTACCAAAACGCAATACAATGCCACGCTGTCCTTCCTGCACAATAAATATAGAGGCATAAAGAGCAACTAATGCCGCGACAATAACAAAGACTAATGACTTACGCATGATTATTATCTCCCTACCCTGATAATGTCATTACGCAGATTATCTGTCCGGTTATAATTCACTCCCCGGCCTGAATTTGAAGGCAAAGTTGGACGAGTAACCCGCGGGTCAGAAGCTACTGTATTATCTGCTTGCACAGTTCCCTCTTTTTTAACACCAGAAGCATCGCCACGTAACATTTGCTCTAATGGCAATACCAACAAATTGTTGTTGTGATCATTAACAATAACTTTGCGGGTACGGCTCAACACTTTTTCCATCGTTTCAATGTACAGACGCTCACGGGTAATTTCAGGCGCCTCTTTATATCTAGGCAGCATTTTGGCAAAGCTTGCCACTTCCCCCTGCGCTTCCAAGACTACACGAGCCTTATACGCTTTCGCCTCTTCAATGATACGTTGCGCATCACCTTTCGCACGTGGCAAAACTTCGTTCGAATAAGCCTCTGCTTCACGAATAGACTGCTGTTCATTTTCACGGGCAGCAATAACATCGTCAAAAGCGGCCTTAACCTCTTCCGGCGGACGAGCAGCCTGGAAGTTAACATCCAGCAAGGTTATTCCCATTCGATACGGAAGAATCGTCTTTTCCAACTCGCGCTGAGTATCATCACGGACAATCATACGGTTTGCCGTCAAGATTTTATCCATCGTATATTTACCAACAACGCCACGCACCGCGCTATCCGTTGCCTGACGCAAGCTATTATCAGGACTTGTCACGCTGTAAAGATAAGCGGCAGGATCAGTCACACGATACTGCACGTTCATCTCCACGCGAACAACGCTTTCATCTGATGTCAGCATCACGCCGGCGGTTGCCAATTCACGCACAGATTCCACGTTAACTGGAACAACTTCATCAATGAATGTCGGTTTCCAGTTTAGACCTGGCTGCACAATATGGTTAAACTTACCCAACCGGGTGACAACACCACGTTCTGTTTCTTTAATCGTATAAAAACCGCTAGCGGCCCAGATCACGACAACAGCAGCAGCGACAAGGCTAACAATACGCCCGCCAAATTTTGCCCCTTGGTCAGAACCATTACCACCCTTGTTCCCACCAAAACCCCCGAGTTTACTGCTCAGCTTACGGAACAGATCGTCGAGATCAGATGCCCCACGGTTTCGACCACTTTTGTTCCCGCCGGAATTGCCGCTATTATTGCTGCTCCCCCACGGGTCGCGGTCTTGTCCGTTGTTTCCGGGCTGATTCCACGCCATGTTTTAGCTCCATTCTTTTATGATTGGTTTTTCAGGCCAAGAGCCTCTTATAAACAAGCCGACTCTCAATCACATAAGTTTTCTGATATTCACCTGACAGGCGCATCAGACAACATAATCAAACAAATCCTGTTCTTGTTTGCATAGACGGCGCCAGTCAACAATCGGCATTCTCACTTCGATACCAACTTTACCGTCCTCTTCTATCCACTCTTTCTCTATGGCTTGCAGTTGATAGAAGCGGCTGCGTAAACGGCCTGCTTCCGGCGGCAAATGCAATTCGTAGTGTGCAATTTCACCCGAAAGACGCTCAGTTAACGCTTGTAACAATAACGGGATACCTTCACCGGTTTGCGCAGACAACCAAACTCTAACCGGTAAGTTATCTTCGTTGCGATCAATACGCGGAGTGAAGCTTTCCAGCATATCAATCTTATTCATCACCAACAGCACCGGAATTTGATGCGCTTCAATTTCTTCCAGTACGCTGTCAACAGCAGCAATATTTTCGTCGATGCGGCTATCCGCAGCATCAACAATATGCAGCAACAATGTTGCCTGCCGGGTTTCTTGCAATGTTGCTTTAAATGCCGCCACCAGATCATGAGGCAAATGGCGAATAAAGCCAACCGTATCAGCCAGCACCACCGTACCAACATCATTAACTTCAATCCGGCGCAACGTTGGGTCCAGCGTAGCGAACAATTGATCAGCCGCATAAACCTCAGCAGCCGTCATGCGATTAAACAAGCTCGATTTACCGGCGTTGGTATATCCCACCAATGAAACCGTCGGTATATCCGCTTTATTTCGCGCTTGACGCCCCTGTTCGCGCTGTTTCTCAACCCGGCTCAGACGACTCAGGATCTGACGGATTTTATCCCGTAATAAACGCCGGTCCGTCTCAAGCTGCGTTTCCCCCGGCCCTCTCAAACCAATCCCACCTTTCTGACGTTCAAGGTGAGTCCATCCCCGGACAAGACGGGTAGAAAGATGACGTAACTGCGCCAACTCTACCTGTAACTTCCCTTCGTGAGTCCGCGCCCGCTGGGCAAAAATATCCAGAATCACACCGGTGCGGTCGATAACTCGACACTGACAGAGCCGCTCAAGATTGCGTTCCTGTGCAGGGCTGAGTGCATGATTAAACAACACAACATCAGCACCACTAGCCTGCACCGCCTCAGCAATCTCTTCCGCCTTACCTTCTCCAACAAAATATTTCGGATGAGGGGCTTTCCTGCTCCCCGTGACAATTTGCACAGGAACTACACCAGCAGAAGTTACCAGTGATTCAAACTCACTGAGATTATCTGTGTCTTTATCCTGCGAGAAAAAAACATGCACCACAACGGCTTGTTCGCCGCCTTCATAACGTTCAAACAAAGGTGCGACCTCTCAGGCTGAGTAAAAAACTACAGGAAAAAACATAGGTAAAACCCCCTACCTATGTTTTTCTTCATTCTATTACTGCTCTCAAGCTTATTCAGTACCATCACTTTCCTGTTGTGCTGCCGGAGCAGAAACGCCACCAGAATGATAATTACCTACGCTCGCCCCTACACTCGTATTGCTACTGTGATGAGAAACTGGGCGGGAAGGTACAACAGTAGAGATGGCATGTTTATAAACCATCTGGCTAACTGTATTCTTCAGTAAAATGACAAACTGGTCAAAAGATTCAATCTGACCCTGCAATTTGATGCCGTTGACCAAATAAATAGAAACCGGGACCCTTTCACGCCGCAATGCGTTCAGGAACGGATCTTGCAAAGATTGCCCCTTAGCCATTCTATATTTTCCTTATTTTGTTGTTTTTAACTAAGAACCTAAAGGTTCGAAAAAATGAACTACTCAAAAATTGCGCTTTGGTACTCATCAATTGTACACAATCAATAAACCTATGCACTAACAACCTGCATAACTGTGCTTAAAGCTTGCTCTGGTTGAGAACTATCCAACCAATGAACCGACTTCCAACCTCTGAGCCAAGTTATCTGACGCTTTGCCAACTGGCGCGTCGCACAAATACCACGATAAATCATTTCATCATAGTCAATTTCGCCGGAAAGATAAGACCACATCTGACGATAACCAACACAACGAATAGAAGGTAAATCCACATGCAAATCATGACGAGCATAAAGTGCTTTAACTTCCTCTTCAAACCCTGATTCAAGCATTTGATGAAAACGCGCTTCAATGCGTTGATGAAGAATCTCACGTTTCACCGGCGCAATAGCAAATTGATGAACATGATAAGGCAGCGATTCTCCTGATAATTTAGTCAGTTCTGTGAGAGTCTTACCCGAAATAAGAAAAACTTCCAGTGCCCGAGAAAGCCTCTGTGGATCATTAGGATGAATTCTTAACGCTGCTACCGGATCAATCTTTTGTAATTGCTGATGCAATGCATCCCATCCCTGTTCTGCCGCTTGTTGTTCTATTTGCACCCGAATAACGGGATCAGCAGAAGGCAAAGGCGATAAACCTTCAAGTAACGCCTTGAAATAGAGCATCGTTCCTCCAACCAACAGAGGAATACGACCAGAGGCGGTAATTTCTGCCATTTCCTCCAATGCATCGCGACGGAAATCAGCAGCCGAATAAGGTTGAGAAGGGTCCAGAATATCGATTAAACGATGAGGCGCCAACGCTTGCTCTTCGGTTGTTGGTTTAGCGGTGCCAATATCCATTCCACGATAAATCAGCGCAGAATCAACACTGACCAGTTCCACTGGAAGATGCTGGCGTAAAGCGATAGATAACGCTGTTTTGCCTGAAGCCGTCGGCCCCATAACAAAAATTGCCGTTGGTAGATGTTGAGTTTTCTGATCACTCATGAGTAAGAGATGCCACCACTGCTTGTAAATCAATTAATTGTAATAACCCATCTGGTGGAGATTTTACCAGTTGTGGGCAAAGACGCTCAACATCAGCTAATAACTGTACCGCCTGCGCAACATTCCATGTTTCATATTCACTGCCGATATGACGAGCAAGCCAAGTTACAACCTGTTCTGTCGATGCTGATGGCTGTTGTGCTAAATAACCTAGCAACTCAGGAATTAATTTAGGCAGATTTTGTTGACGTAGTGGTAACGATACCGCACGTAGTGTCGCTTTTCCATGAGATATAGAGGCTTCAATACCAAAAGAACCCAATAAGTCACTATAGCGATTTAAAGCGTCAGCTTCCTCTTTACTTAAAGCGAGTTTCAACGGTATCAACAGCGGCTGCGATTTCAGCCCTTGCTCTGTTGGTGTTAACTGTGCTCGCCTTAACCAGCGTTCAGCTACCAGCAAAGATAACAACCCAATTCCCAATGGAGATTCAATCAGAGCATAGCACGATGAATATATACTCAATACCTTACCAAAACTATGGCTGCTATTTTTAACCTGAACAGGTACCGAAGTAACCTTTTCTGCCATAACCGGAGCGATTCTTGCCGGAAACAGCTCTCTTTTTTCTTCAGCTCCGGGAACAGACTGCATCAGCTTCTGATACACCTCACCCTGACGTTTCTGATAATGGTCTCCATGATATTGGCGATTTTCACCGCCGCGAGAACCCCCTGCACTCCCTTTACTTGACAAAACCTCTTGCGGTGACGATGTTGTCGTGGGTGTGGCATTACTTTGCCGGGAAAAATGATTTTCCCCTGCTGACGGACGGTTTTCCGGCTCCCATGCCGGAGCAGGTTCACAGCAAGCCAAATCTAATTCAGCGCCGCTTCCTCGCTGTTTTAATACGGCCGTTACACCTTGATAGATAAAATCATGTACCAAACGGGCTTGGTGGAAACGAACTTCATGCTTCGCGGGATGCACATTCACATCCACCTGATGCGGATCAACCTCCAAATATAAAACATAAGCAGGCTGTTGTTCTCCTCGGAGCAAATCTTGATAAGCCTGACGGATAGCATGATTAATTAAGCGATCACGCATCATACGTCCGTTTACATAACAATATTGAATATCTCCACTCGCCTCAGGATTCATCGGGTCAACCACCCATCCTTTGATCGATAAATCGTCATGCTGCCAGGAAAGAGAAAGCGCCCGTTGCATAAAAGCGGTACCGCAAATGGAGGCTAACCGCCGCTCGTATTGTGATTCATCTTTCGCTGGCCGGTATTGGCGCACTAATTTACCGTTATGATGCAAATTGATTAATACATCCAGACGCGCCAATGCAATACGTCTGACAACTTCATCAATATGACCAAATTCCGTTTTTTCTGTCCGCAAAAATTTGCGCCGCGCCGGTGTGTTATAAAACAGATCCAGCACTTCGACAGTACTGCCTACTGGGTGTGCCGCCGGCTTCACCGTCACCGCCATATCCCGCCCTTCCGCGTAGGCTTGCCAAGCTTCATGCTGTTCTTCCGTACGGGAAGTCAATGTCAGACGCGAAACTGAGCTGATACTCGCCAGCGCCTCCCCACGGAATCCCATACTAATAATAGCTTCCAAATCATCGAGTGTGGCAATCTTACTGGTTGCATGACGAGCCAACGCTAGCGCAAGATCTTGATGGTTAATGCCACAGCCATTATCTCGGACACGAATAAGTTTTACCCCACCGCGCTCAATTTCAATATCAATACGGCTAGCGCCAGCATCAAGGCTATTCTCCACCAACTCTTTTACTACTGATGCTGGACGTTCTACGACTTCGCCAGCCGCAATTTGGTTTGCTAATTGAGGAGGTAGGATCTTGATCGCCATATTTAACCTTTACTTCTTGGCGGTTTTAGGTGCCGCCTGTAATGGATTCGCTAGAAAATAGTTGCGCAACCCCCGATGGATAGCACTTGCTAGCTTATCCTGAAAATCATTGGAACCAAGCAGTACTTCTTCTGCTGAGTTACTGATAAATCCCGTTTCCACTAAAATTGAAGGAATATCCGGTGAGCGCAACACACCTAAGCTGGCATGTTCTGGCGAACGTTTATGTAATAAACCGACTTTTCGCAACTCACCTAAAACCTTTACTGCAACGTTATAACCTACCCGTTGGGAGTGACCAAATTGCAGATCCAGCACCGCCTGGCTTAAATAGGGGTCAGTACCATTTGCCAATGCATCCCCTGCACCACCCAATAACTCAGACTGTTTCTCATGCTGCTCAAGCCAATTACCCAACTCACTGTTTGCACGCTTGTTTGACAACACCCAGACAGAAGCGCCACGCGCACTACGATTAGGGGCAGCATCTGCATGAATAGAAACCAGCATATTCGCGCTATGTTTACGCGCAACCTCAGAACGACCAGCAACAGAAATAAAATAGTCTCCGTTACGGGTCAAAACGGGTTTGAACATAGGATCATTGCGTAACAATGCTTCAAGTTTGCGCGCTACACTGATAGTCACATTCTTCTCTTTCAATCCACGTTGCCCAATCGCACCGGGATCTTGACCACCATGTCCTGCATCAATAGCGACAACTACTCGCTGGCTGCCCTTAGAAGTTGCTTGCAAAGCAGTCTGCTTTGTCGTCTGCAATTTGTTGTTAGTAAGTAATGGCTTACTTGTAGCTGCTTGTGAACTCTCTCTAAAAACAGACTTACCTGTCGATACCCCAGAAGCCCGCAGGGTAAAAATCACCCGATATTCACTACCCGACTGCTGTACTATAGAATTGACTTTAACTTTATTATTTAGTTCAAATACAATTCGTTTTTTTTGTCGATCAGGTGACTGGCTGGAACGGATTTTCATCACTAAATCCTGCCCCGGTAGATTCATGGGTAAACCAACAATTTTTTCTGATTGATGGATATCTACCACTAAACGCTCTGGCGAATGCAATGGAAAAAAACTGTAATTAGGGCGACCACCTGAAAAAACCATCGTCACTTTAGATTCATTTATGCTGTTACTGACGTGAATATTGGATAAAGTCGCCGCTGTTGCAGTTGTTGCCACTAAACTGCTTATCGTAATAAACAGCCAGCCCATTACCATAAAACTGACTTGCCATTTCTTTATCATTTTTGCGACTAAAGGACGCGTCATGGTCAGGTGATCTCTTATAAATATTTCAAATTATCTAACAAGCTCTCGCCATATTTAGACAAAGCAATAAAATGTGCCTGTCGCCCTTCTGGCTGGTAACTCAAATGTAATTCAATATCTGCGTCCGGTAATACGCCTTCTCCTTGCTGAGGCCATTCCACCAGACAAATGGCATCTTGATGGAAATAATCACGTATTCCCATAAATTCCAACTCTTCTGGATCTGCCAATCGGTAAAGATCGAAATGGTAAACCGACATCGGAGTTAAAGCATAAGGCTCAACCAAAGTATAAGTTGGGCTTTTTACATGTCCTTTATGACCTAAGAACTGCAAAAAACCACGGCTAAACGTAGTCTTACCAGCCCCCAAATCGCCATACAAATAAATTACACTACCACTATTACAAGCAGCAGCAACCGCGCTTCCAAGAGAAACTGTCGCATTTTCATCTTTAAGTGATAAAACAAGTTCTTTCATCGAATAATATCTGTTGTTTTATTAATTCATCAGCTAAAACGATAACCCTAACACACCTCTATTATCAACATTTAACATCTTCTGCTCAGTTTCATTATCAAACCCACTATTTTTGGCCTGAAACAAATTATGCTATACTGCAACGCCTTGCAGTATAAACCGATTTCCATCATGACAACGCCTCTCGATCTTAATCTTTTAGCCGCCAACATCAAACAATGGGGTCTTTCTCTTGGTTTCCAACAAGTTGGCATTTGTGATACTGATTTATCAGTAGAAGAGCCAAAACTTCAAGAATGGCTGGATAAACAATATCACGGTGAGATGGCATGGATGAAACGCCACGGCATGATGCGTGCCCGCCCAAACGAACTTTTGCCGGGGACATTGAGAGTTATTAGTGTAGGAATGAATTACCTCCCTGCTAAAGCTTCTTTCGCCAGCACGCTAAACGATTCTGAACTCGGTTATATCAGTCGTTATGCCTTGGGAAGAGATTATCACAAATTACTACGCCAACGTCTTAAGAAACTCGGGGAACAAATCCAAAACTATTGCCACGACTTCGAATATCAGGGAGTCTTTAATTTTCGACCTTTTGTTGATTCAGCACCTATAATGGAACGCCCACTCGCCGCCAAAGCCGGATTAGGCTGGGTCGGTAAACACTCACTTATCCTTAATAGAGAGGCTGGTTCATGGTTTTTCCTCGGGGAATTGCTGATTAATCTTCCCCTGCCGATAGATCCTCCACAAGCAGAGCAATGTGGACGCTGTGTCGCCTGCATGACAACCTGCCCAACTGGTGCAATTATCGCCCCTTATACTATTGATGCCCGCCGTTGTATTTCCTACCTCACGATTGAATTAGAAGGCACTATTCCTGAGGAATTTCGTCCACTGATGGGAAATCGTATTTACGGTTGTGATGACTGCCAGATTATTTGTCCTTGGAATCGTTTTTCCCAATTGACAGATGAAGATGATTTCAGCCCTCGTGCAACATTACATACACCAAAGCTATTGGATTTGTTCAATTGGAATGAAGAGAAATTCCTACGAATAACGGAAGGTTCTGCAATTCGCCGCATCGGCTATTTACGTTGGCTACGTAATATTACTGTTGCTTTAGGAAACGCACCGTATCAGTACGATATCGTTCTAGCTCTGCAACAGAAACTTGGATTGAACACCATGCTAGATGAACATATTCATTGGGCTATTGAACAGCAAGTCATTCGCCGTAAAACGAATACTATTAATGTACAAACACCACAACAGAAACGACTTATTAGAGCAATAACCAAAGGCTTACCCAGAGATGCTTAATTATTAGCCATCTTTATAACGTATAAAAAGATTCAGATAATTTTCCTGTGAATAAAATAAAAACCCCTTGCTGATCAATGCTCAAAAAAAGCGCAAGTGATCAATATGTCATTTCTTAACAAAGGATCATTCCGAAAAACTATCAACGAGTTACAAAAGGAATACTCATTTTATAACATTCAAAATCAGAAAAATTCAGACGCGACAGCCTGTGGATAAGTCTGTGTGATAATTTTAAAGCATCATACTTATTTACTGAGAAACCAGCTTCCGAGCTGTGGATAAAAAATTGAAATCTGTACTATGAAGATATAACCCAAAAATCAAATCTAAAATAAGTGAGCACAACTACTGAGGAAGAAACTTGGAGCGGGAGATAAATTCTTTGAATATCATCTAATTCATTGATTCAACAGATATTTTTCCCATACCTCACTGACGAAAGGAGTGCATTATGTACTACCAAAAAACGTTTGGCAAGCAGAAGTTGAAAAAATATTTTGCAATTAAAGAATAGTACTTTCTTTACCCCCTATAAATATCACACGATGAGCTAAACACAATCGGAATACAAGACTTGGTGATGCCGAGAAATACAGAGAGTTTACAACCAAACAATACCCCTTTAGACATAAACATCACACAATATCGGTTAAGCCAGAGCACAGATTCAGACATTCAGCCAAAGCCTTCACTTGATCCACTGTCATTGCAGTGAGATTCTTTTTCGTGATCAAGGAGGATCTGAATAACCATGAGGAACCAATAAGCAAGCAATTTTCATGTGCGCCAACCATATTGGATGTCGCACCGCTATTGAATGCAAATAACAGTAAGATAACTCACTAGCAATGAGGATTGAAGAATGAAAAGATTTACCAAAATTGCAGTAGGTTTTCTAGCATTAACCACGGCTCAGATCGCCTTTGCCACTACCAGCATGTGGTCACAAACGAGCCGTGCCCCAAATGTTTATGCTGCTGGCTACACCAACTCAAATTTCTTTACCACGCCCTCTTCGGTACCGACAAGGGCAACTATCACGACAGTATCTTGGAATATCGGTTTATATAGCAATGGTGCGACAACTCAGACTTTCAACGTTTGTTACACCCCACGATATTCATCCACTCCATCGCAATGCCTGGATGTCTCCGGTGCCCTCAATAGCACCACAAATGCCTTTAGCGGCCATGATGCCAAAGGTTCCTTTAGAATTAGCGGGGTTCTCAACGGAGGTACTTACCCCGTTTACCCGTCCCATTACAATATGATCAAAGTTGATTATCAGTATTAAGCAAACCGACCTGAAGCCTCATGGCCTCAGGTCAACGAGCTCCCTGAAAGCCAAGGAGACAGCCGAAGAACCCATCACGCGAAACTTTTTAGTCGCCAATGCGATAAATGCTTTAGCGGCCGGTGACGATTGACGTTCATCAAACACAGCCAACCCGACATGTCGTTTCACTTTTGGATTCAGCGCTTTTTTGACATAGTGAACATCACGAGCCAGCGGCAGAGATGACTCGGCAACAATTGTCACCGCATCCCCGCGTTCAACCGCAGCCAAAGTACTTAACAATTGAGACGTCCGATAACGAATATTAGGTTGCAACTTTGCCGATAAAAAAAGCCTGGAAACCAGTTCAGCCGATCCGGCTTCTGTCAATGCGAATGGTCCAACACACAGATCCTTCAACGTTACCGAATCCTGTAATACCAAAGGATGATCTATCGGTAACAAAGCCACCATCTGATCTTCAAGAATCGGGTAAGTGTCGAATTGATCTTCCGGCAATGTCACAAATCCCACATCTACTCGCCTATCCATAAGCCACTGCACAACCTGCCTGTCTGGTCCCTCATCAATATGGACCTCAATTCCGGGGTAAAGCCTGCGATAATCAGCCAATATCGTTGGCAACAGCCACAAGGATGAAGTCGGGCCAAACGAGCCGACTCGCAACGTACCTCGCTTCATTCCCCGTGCATCTGCTGCCTCCTGCTGCATGGTCTCAGCCAAGCCAAGAATAGCTTGGGCTTTTTGAAGCAAACTTTCCCCAATATCTGTCAGTTCGACAACTCCTTGATGCCGATGCAGTAGCTCTACGCCAAGCTCCTGTTCAAGGAGTCTGATGGCATGGGAAACCCCAGACTGAGAGATCTTGAGCTGGGCCGCCGCTAAGGTAAAGCCCTTCCGTTCGGCAACAACAGCAAAAATTTCGAGCTGAGTTAAAGTCATTATCTCCCCCCCTTGAGTAATCACTCATTTCCGCATGATCATACATCTGAATAAGTATATGCAATGCGGATATAAAACAGTAGGCGAGGTATGCTCGCCGAACGCTCAACAGAGTTTCCAAACCATAATTAATTAAAAAAGGGGATTTTATGAGTTACCAATGGTCTTCTGATGGTTCATCTTCCATATGGCCGGAGATAAACAGCACGTTTTTATCCCTCCGTGGATTTTCAGACGAATTCATGCCAATGAATGACACTCAGCGAACCTACAAAAAACTCCTGATGGGATTTGATGCAATTACCTCTTGCGAGATGAAAGAACTTTATAAATTTAAAATCACATTAACTCAAATGAACGAGCACGACCTCTCTCTCCCCGAGCTTTGCCTTATCCATAAAGCATTTAGCGCATGGGTAAAATTTGATTACGAGAACGCGAGATCGCTTCTGACCCAACATATTCGAGCATACCCATCGGATATTGTCGCGATCTTCTTTATACACATGCTTGATTTCTGCACTGGCAAAACAACCAACCTTCGGTCTCTTCTGCCTTATTGTGACGAACATATTGTTAGCACTCACTACCTCTATCCATATTATCTTTCCATAAAATCATTCGTCCTTTGTGAAGCTCAATGTTTTGATGATGCCCTAGAGGTTGGTTTTAAATCTGTTAAATTAATGCCGGACAATATCTATGGCATTCATGCCGTCGCACATGCCCTGCATGAGCTAGGTCGCTGGAAAGAACTTTGTCACTTCCTGACCAACTGCAAAGAACATTGGATCACCAACGCCGGAATGGGAATGCATGTATACTGGCATCTCGCCATTGCGTATGAACGATCCGATGAGATCACGCTGGCACTGCAAGCTTTTGATGAATTATATGCGCTAAAAGACAATCCATTTGCTAAACAAGATTTGGACGCCGTAGAATTCTTGTGGCAACTCAGACTCAAATCTGCTGACGCTAGCTTCCAACCAATATGGGAGCGCCTTGCCGTTCTTTGGACAGGCAGCATCAGCGCCTCCACCTCTTACTTCCACAAGATACATGCAGCACTTGCTTTTTCTGCGACAAATCAGTCTCTTCTTATTGAAAAGTTAATCGCAGAAAGCGATGGATTTGGCATCGAACCAGACACACATTCCACAGGGATAGACGTCCTTAAAGCGATTTTATTATTTACATCCAGGCACTATGAGGAGTGCCTAAATAAACTCCGTCTCAGCCATGAGAAATGGTCATTATTGGGAGGTAGCCGCGCTCAACGTGAAATATTGGACCAGACTATGGAATACGCCGCCTTGAAAGCATCTTCCACTCTATAAATTGCGACATTGACAAACATGAAAAGCAACCACGCATCAACGCAGTCGATCAACAACTACTCAACCTATATCAAGCTGTCTCTTGTGGCTATCATCTGGGGCGGAACATTTGTTGCAGGTCGATACATTTCTGTCGAGACACCACCCTTGTTATCAGCAAGCCTCAGATTTATTCTTGCGGGCATAACGCTCATTATCTTCCTCGTTTTATCAGGAAAAATGTTCGTCAAGATTAATCTATCCCAACTATTGAAAATCATTGGACTGGGCCTCTGCGGAATATACGCCTACAACCTTTTTTTCTTTTATGGTCTGCATCACACAACCGCCTCCAGAGCTTCACTTATCGTGGCACTAAATCCAGCAGTAATGGCGATTTTTTCATATTTCTTTTATAAGGAAAGACAATCGTCACTGAAAATACTGGGAATTATTCTTTGTCTGCTCGGAGCAATGATCGTAATTTTTAGCAAAACGCCACAACTGACGATTGGAGAAGAAGGTAACTGGTTAGGTGACACTTTAATCTTTGGCTGTGTTTTAAGCTGGGTTGCTTATAGCGTCTTCTGCAAGAACATTGTGAACCAAATCGGCCCGCTACATACCGTTACATACTCCATCCTGGCAGGCGCTATCATGCTAGCGGTAACGACCATTTTAACAGGTCAAATGAGTTTATCTGCAATACATGCATTATCCATGACTGATCTCTCCAGCTTACTTTATCTTGGCGTAGTAGGTTCAGCGGTGGCCTACATCTGGTATTACGACGGAATCCAAAGAATTGGTTCCACTCGCTCCGGTGTATTCATTGCACTTAACCCTTTGACCGCGGTATTGCTCGGAGCAGTACTATTAGACGAAAAATTAACATTCCCAATGTTCATCGGCGGTGCTCTCGTCATCGGAGGTATCCTGATTTGTAATAAGAGATCAACCGGTAAAAAACTAGGCTAAAGAAAAAGCCAGATTAGAATAAAAAGAAGATAAAAATTAGAAGCGTCAATGTTAACAGTATTTCTTGATAAAAACATTTCTATTGAAAATATCGCTAAGATTGTGGAGACTACTCCAAAAGTAGTTGAGAGGATTATCAGTAAGATAAAATAGATAAAGGAGTGCAAATAGTGTATTTATCGGAAATTTCAGTGAAAAACTTCCGTTTATTGGAAGATATTTCTGTTAAGTTAGAGAAAAATATTACTTTAATTGTAGGTAGAAATAATAGTGGAAAAACTTCTTTTACCCATCTGCTAGGCTATGTCTTTTCTGATAAAACACCTAAAAAATTAACTTTATGTGATTTTTCTATTAGCTGCATCGAAATATTTAAGAAAATAGCTTTCTGTCAAAAAGAAATATCTGTTGATAGAATTCTTTCTATGTCACGAAAATTCCCTCAAATTACTATCGACTTAGTGATTGACTATTCTGATAACCAAGATGACTATCCTGTTTCTTTGTTACCTTTTCTTATTGATATTGAAGCAGGAACAACATTAGCAAAAATAAAAGCCTCATATAATATTCCTAGTTCTGATAACTTACTGGAGTTTATAAGTAATCTAAAAAACATTGCAACACAGGATAAAGAAGCTAAGACTACCTTTCTAGATTCATTATCTGAATTAATTCAAAAATATTATTCATGGAGCATTATTACTGTTAATCCTAATGACAAATCAGATATAAGATCATTAGACTTTAGTAAATTATCAAGTTTAATATGTGGTTATTTTATTTCAGCTCAACGTTCTTTAGGTGATTATCAAAGCAGCGAAAAAGATTCTATTGGTAGTGTCATAAAATCTTTGATAACTAAAAGACCTGAATCAGAGAAATCGAAAAGTGATTTAGCAAAAGAACTTAATATTAGACAAGGGGAATTAACTGAAATTTCTCAACAAGAAATAGACAAAATGATCCCAAAAATCGCTTTTCTAGGTTCTGATCATATAGAAAAGATTGCCGTTGACGTACAGTTAAATATTGATAATTTTTCCCCTCACCTAAGTATGAATTACTTGCAGGGTAATTGCGGAATGAAATTACCAGAACATTATAATGGATTGGGTAGGAGAAATTTGTTACTTATCAGCATTAAATTAGTTGAATATATACAAGATCATAAATTTAATGACAAACATTCCGATATAAATATTATTTTTATAGAAGAGCCTGAAGCTTATTTTCATCCTCAAATGCAAGAAACATTTATAAAAATGTTGTTTTCCTATAAAGAAGAATTAGAAAAAACGTATTTAAATAACGAAAAATGGCCCGTGCAATTTGTAATTACAACACATTCACCTCATATTGCCAATAAAGAAAACTTTCAAAACATTCGTTATTTTAAATCTGTTAACGATACAAATATAAACAGAAAAACAATTATTAAAGATTTAAGTCGTTTTTCTGATTCATCTGAAAACCTTAATTTCCTAAGGCAATATTTAACACTAACAGTCTGCAATTTATTTTTTGCCGATAAACTGGTTTTAGTTGAAGGAAGCACAGAAAGAATTTTATTTCCCAAATTGGTCAAGATTTTTGAAGAAGAAAAAAAACAAAGTTTTCTGTCAAGTCAATATATTGCTACTTTAGAAGTTGGTGGAGCACATGCAAATATTTTTTATAATTTAATAGATTTTTTAAAAATTCCAACATTAATTATTACCGACTTAGATTCAATTGATTCTGCTATTGAGGGTTCCGACAAAACTTGTTGTGTCAGTAAAGGAAAAAGCACTTCAAACCCCTGTATAAAAAATTGGTTTAAAGATAATACCACACTAAAAAATAATGATTATTCACCAAATTCGCTAATTAAATGTAAACCAGAAGAGAAAATAAATGGATATAAAAAAATAACTTATCAAATTCCAGAAAAAGAGGATTTACCATGCGGTCGTAGCTTTGAATCTGCCTTAATGCTTGCTAACTTGGATTTATTAAATATTAACGAAACAGATGTTGTAAAATTAGAAGAAATAATCTGGAATAAAACACAGAATTTAAATAGTAAGAAAAAAATCGCCTTAGCTTTTGAATATGCATTCAAAAAAGATACCTGGAATATTCCAAAATATATTAAAGAAGGTCTGACCTGGTTAGAACAACAAGGAGCTCATCATGACTATGACTGATGCCGAAATTGCAGCTCAAAAAGCTCAAGAAGAAGTTTATAAAAAGATAACTCAACATGAATCCTTTGTATTGGAAGCTGGAGCCGGTGCAGGAAAAACATACGCACTGATTAAAACATTAAAATTTCTTATAGAAAATAATGAAAATGAATATAAAAGAACTGGAAAAAAAATAGCATGTATAACATATACCAACAGGGCAAAGGATAATATTGAAAGCAAAATAAAATTTAACCCTATAGTTTTAGTCAATACAATTCATAGTTTTTTTTGGTCAGTAATTCAACCCTTTCAAAAAGAACTTAAACATTACGTTATTAATTCCCCGGATTGGAAAAAACGTTGGGATTTAAAATATGCCACTTTGAATGATAGTAATTTCCCTTCTTCCTGGAGTATTGAAAATATAAAAGATTACTCTATTCAATATACTATCATGGCAAATAGAATTGTTGACCCTAAAAATAAATCAATTATTTTACATCATGATGATATTATTTCTTTTTCTACACTTCTTTTAAAAAGAGAAAAATTTCGAATTATATTAAGATCTGCCTATCCTTTTATCTTAATTGATGAATATCAGGATACCAATAAGTATTTAGTAGAAGCTCTAATATCTGAAATAGAAAGCAATAGAATATCACCCACAATAGGTTTTTATGGGGATTCATGGCAAAAAATATATGATGATGGTATAGGTGAAATAAAATCATCATACATAACTAAAATCGATAAAAAATCTAATTTTCGTTCTAATGGATTGATTATAAATATTTTAAATAAGATAAGGCCAGACTTAGAACAACTTGGTAATAATAATAGATCTGGAATAATCAATATTTTTCATACTAATAGTTTTAACGGAAAAAGACGTGATGGTACTGGTGGAGGACATTGGACTAATGACTTACCTGAACAAGAAGCGACTAATGCTTTAGAAATGATAAAAGAAAAATTAAATTGGAATTTTGATGATACAGAAAATACAAAAATTTTATTGTTAACAAATAACATTATTTCTAAATATGGTAGTTACCACAATTTATTAAAGTGCTTTAAATATCCAGATGATTTATTAAAAAAGAATAATAAATTTATAAATTTTTTCTCTAGTGTACTAGAACCTGTTTTTTTAGCATATCAAAATAAACGATATGGAGAAATGTTTGCAATTCAAGATAATTATTTTACCCCTCCAATGAAAAGCAATAGAGATAAAGAAAAACTAAATAACTATTTGCAATTGTTATTAGAATCAAGAGAAAAAACTATTTTTGATGTTATAGATACACTTATAAATCAACCTGTTCCATTCCCTAAATTGCCAGATGAATTAGAACAAACACATACTTTAATAAAATCACAATTGGATTTAAATGAAACAGAACTATCAACAAATCAAAAAACATATAAAAACATGTCTGTAATTAATTATCAAGAAGTGATTAATGCGCTTAATTATATTGATAACTTAACACCATTTAGTACACAACATGGCGTCAAAGGAGAGGAATATGAAAATGTTTTGATTGTTTTAGGTAGAGGTTGGAATAAGTATAATTGGGATAAATTTTTAACTTGGTCGAGGACAAGTAATGTGCCTATAGATAAACAAGATACTTATGAAAACAATAGAAACCTATTTTATGTTTCTTGTTCAAGAGCAAAAACCAATCTTTCCCTTTTATTTACTCAAGAGCTCTCTTCTAATGCTTTATATCAATTAGCTGAGTTTTTTGGTAAAAATAATATTCAGGATTTATATGAATAATTTTTATGTTTTCAACACTCACAAACTTATTAAGCTAATAATATAACGCTCTCTGCTGTATAGGTAACAGCCCACGTGTTAGCAGGAGTTAAAGCACGTGTGGATGTTCATTCAGCTCTTGCTAAACGGAGACTTAAAGAACCCACCTCTGGGTTTCCCCTGTCAGTAAAAGCGAAAATGCCATAATTTAACGCCATGCGGTTCATTCGTAATGATAAGCCTCGCTAATCTTTAATATTTCAAATGTGTAGTTCGGAAAATATCAAGAGCCTAAACCGGGCAAGGGAAGACAATGCATGGACTAGGTATAAGAACAAGTACAGGTAACATAACGATATACTTATTTGGAAAAGTGATGTACTTAAAGTACATAGTAATTAACCTAAGGTTTGCTTAAGAAGGGAACTAAGTGCCTGAGGCACGATCAAAGTTTTTGTCAAAGAAAACAAAATCGTGGAGATCCTCAGGTATGTTTAATTTAGAAGAACTTTACTGCTGCGTCGATAACTTTTGTCAAAAATTTATTCCTCTCTGGCATCAACAGTTAATTGAAAATGGCTTGCTCAAACGTCGCCGCGAGGCTTCCCTTTCTCTCAGTGAAGTGATAACGCTCCTCATTTTATTCCACATGAGCCATTATCGTGATTTTAAAACGTTTTATATTCAGCATGTCAAACACTATCTTAAGACCGATCCCCGGTTGGTCAGTTACGCCCGGATGCTAACCTTGAAGCAAAGGGCACTCATTCCTCTCTGTGCTTTTCTTTCGTCACGCAAGGCTGAAACCCAGCGGATCGCTTTTATTGATTCAACCCAAATTGCCGTTTGCCACACTCTCCATAATTCCCCGCCATCGCGTATTTCAGGGCGTCGCACAGCGAGGGAAAACCAGTACCGGCTGGTTTTATGGCTTTAAACTTTATCTGGTTATCAATGATTGTGGTGAACTTCTGGCGGTGAAGTTGACCTCAGGAAATCAGGATGATCGCCACCCCGTCAAAGCGTGGGTACAAGGGTTAACCGGATGTTTATATGGCGATAAAGGGTATTTGTCGCAGGCTTTGTGCGATGAACTGGAAGCAGAAGGAATAACGTTAATCACTCATGTCCGTAATAACATGAAGGGAAAAGCATTATCTCTCTGAGATAAGCTGATGTTAAGAAAGCGATTTTTGATAGAAACGATCATGGATCAGCTTAAAAATATTTCTCAGATAGCGCATTCAAGACACCGCAGTCAGCTCGGTTTTTTATTGGAAATCGTCGCTGGCCTAATTGCTTATACATTCCAACCTAAAAAACCGAGCTTGAATTTACAGGATTGTGATATCGCTATTTTTAAACGAAGCTGAGGTTAATTAAGGAGATGTGAATGGCATCCTTAGATCAATAAAATTCTAATACTTTGATTTCAAATCATTTTTATACTTTATTGACTGCCTAAATTCTGAGGCTTGGAGCGGGAAACGAGACTCGAACTCGCGACCCCGACCTTGGCAAGGTCGTGCTCTACCAACTGAGCTATTCCCGCATTACTGACTGGTGATAACCTGAAATAATAGACTAATCCCAAGAAATCAATTGCGAATCTAAACTTGGAGCGGGAAACGAGACTCGAACTCGCGACCCCAACCTTGGCAAGGTTGTGCTCTACCAACTGAGCTATTCCCGCGTCACTGGCTGGCTAACAATAACCAGAAACAACATACTGATTCCAAACCAAAATTTGGAGCGGGAAACGAGACTCGAACTCGCGACCCCGACCTTGGCAAGGTCGTGCTCTACCAACTGAGCTATTCCCGCATATCTTTTAGTATGCCATCCATACCTTGTGAAATTCATCATCGGTATGGGGTGCGCATTATACGAAAAATCGTTGCGCCCGCAAGCCTTTCAACGCAAAAAAACAAACTTTTCGGTCAAATGACGATTTAAACGCCAACACAGGTTAATTAATCGCCACGCCGAGTTGGCGTTATCATACCAACAGAAAATAACACTCTTTAACTCACAGTTGAATAAAGTGTTCCCGATAATAGGCTAACTCAGCAACTGATTCACGGATATCATCCAGCGCCTGATGAGTATTCTGTTTCTTAAACCCAGTAAGGATTTCCGGCTTCCAGCGACGGGCTAATTCTTTAAGTGTGCTGACATCCAAGTAGCGGTAATGAAAATAAGCCTCCAATTCTGGCATATAACGAAACAAGAAACGCCGATCCTGACTCACGCTGTTACCACAAATAGGGGAAGCACCTGCCGGAACCCATTTCTCCAAAAATTCAATCGTCGCCTTCTCTGCCTCACGCTCATCAATTTTACTTGCTTTAACACGTTCAACCAGCCCACTCCCCGTATGGGTACGCACATTCCATTTATCCATCAGAGCAAGTTGTTCATCAGACTGATGAACCGCAATGACCGGCCCTTCCGCCAAGATATTTAAATTCGCATCGGTGACAATTGTCGCAATCTCAATAATGCGATCCCGCTCTGGATCTAAACCCGTCATTTCCAGATCTATCCAGATAAGATTGTGCTCACTTTTTGACATGTTATATCCTAGATTGGAGAGATAGTTCTTATTAATGGTGTATCATAGCGCTTTTAAGTAATAACAGCGATATACCCTATGGATTTCAAGATGCATCGCGACGGCAAGGGAGCGAATCCCCGGGAGCATAGCTAACTATGTGACCGGGGTGAGTGAGTGCAGCCAACAAAGAGGCAACTTGAAAGATGACGGGTATAAATGTGGAACAAGTGAGGTTCGGTGGCTAAGCATAAACTATCCAAAGGCCAGCAACGGCGGGTACAGGCAAATCATCAACGCAGGTTGAAAAAACAGGATAATAAACCTGAAATGGATGATAGCCAGTTAGGTGAACCTCAGGAAGGGCTTGTTATCAGCCGTTTCGGCCAACATGCTGATGTCGAGGCAGCAGACGGTTCTATACAACGTTGTAATATTCGCAGAACTATCCGCTCATTAGTAACTGGCGATCGGGTGGTATGGCGTCCTGCGCTGCAAACACAAGCCGATGTTAAAGTAAATGGTATTGTTGAAGCTGTTCACGGACGTACTTCCGTACTTACGCGGCCTGACTATTATGATGGTATCAAACCTATCGCCTCCAATATTGACCAGATAGTGATCGTGTCAGCCATTCTTCCTGAATTGTCACTCAATATTATCGATCGCTACCTTGTCGCCTGTGAAACACTGGGCATTGAGCCATTGATCGTATTGAATAAAATTGATCTGCTGGACGAAGAAAGCCGTGAATGGGTCAACGAAATCATGTCCACATACCACAACATTGGTTACAGAGTATTGAAGCTCTCAAACTATACTGGCGAAGGTATGGAAGAATTAACGAAGATACTTGCAGGTCGAATCACTATTTTTGCCGGTCAGTCTGGTGTAGGTAAATCAAGTTTACTCAATACACTCCTGCCAGAAGATGAAGCAGAAATTCTGGTCAATCAAGTTTCAGATGTCTCCGGTTTAGGTCAACACACCACAACAACATCCCGTCTTTATCATTTTCCACATGGCGGTGATGTTATTGATTCTCCTGGTGTTCGGGAGTTTGGCCTGTGGCATTTAACACCGGAGCAGATAACTCAGGGTTTTATCGAATTCCGTGATTATCTGGGTGGTTGTAAATTCCGTGACTGTAAACATCGGGACGATCCGGAGTGTGCGTTACGGAAAGCAGTGGAAGATAACGAAATAACTCAAGAACGCTTTGAGAATTATCACCGTATTCTCGACAGTATGGATCAAATTAAACCACGCAAAACTTTTACAGATCACGATAGCTAACTGACATTAAATGAAAGGGCGGGTACAATACCCCCTTTTGTCTAATTTTGCCAATAGAATCCAAGAGGTTGACGTGCTGGATAACATTAAAATCAGGTTGCATTATTTACTGCCTAAACAGGGAATAACTCACCTGGCGGGCTGGTTTGCCAACAAAAAAGCTGGCTGGTTAACTCAACTGGCAGTCAAAGCGTTTGCCCGTGTTTATAAAGTGGATATGAATGAAGCGAAAGCGCCTGAGTTTTCAGCATACACCACATTCAATGAGTTCTTTATCCGCCCATTAAAAGATGATATTCGCCCAGTTGTCAGCAATGAACACCAATTAGCGCTACCTGCTGATGGTACTATCAGTCAGTTAGGCAATATCCGGACATACCAGCTCCTTCAAGCCAAAGGGCACCACTACACGCTTGAAGCTCTACTCGCCGGTAATCACCAGTTAGCCGAGATATTCCGTGATGGGCAGTTTGTAACGACTTACTTATCACCTAAAGATTATCACCGTGTACACATGCCTTGCGATGGATTACTGAAAGAGATGATCTATGTCCCTGGTGATCTATTCTCTGTCAATCCATTGACTGCCGCCAACGTGCCAAATCTGTTCGCTCGTAATGAAAGAGTCATCTGTCTGTTTGACACTCAATTTGGGCCAATGATACAGATTCTGGTTGGTGCAACTATCGTCGGCAGTATTGAAATGGCTTGGTGTGGTACGGTTACACCACCACGGGAAGGCATTATCAAACGCTGGACTTACCCCGAAGCCGGCGCAACTGGCGCAATTTCTTTCAAGAAAGGTGAAGAAATGGGGCGTTTCAAATTGGGTTCTACCGTCATTAACCTGTTTGCACCAAATCAGATACAGTTAGCTGGGCATTTAAGCAGTGGCTCAACAACCCGCATGGGTGAACTGTTAGCCCAAGCTATTTTGTCCGAAGAACCTACTGACAACATAAGCTAACCCCTTTCCAAGGAGAGCCCTTTATCGTGCGCCTGATTATCAGCTTACTGCTTAGCCTGATCATTATTAGCCCGGTTTTTGCTGCGATTCCACTTGATGAGAACCAGCTCAAACAAGAACTGAAACAAATCGAATCCAGCAAAAACCCGCAGGATGCAGAAGTTGCTCAGGCGTTACAAGGCGCTCTCAATTGGATTGCTGATACTAAATCTGCTAATGACAGAACACAGAAATATCAGACCACCATTGATGATTTTCCTAAAATCACGAAAGAACTTCGTCAAAAACTACTCTCTGAAAGTGATACTCCTCGTCCAATTCCCGCTAACCAACCCATTGCAAACATTGAGCAACAGATCATTCAGGTCAGCAGTCGGTTGCTAGAACAAGCAGGACAATTACAGCAAGAGCAGGACAAAGGACGGGAAATCAGCGACTCTCTCGTACTATTACCGCAACAACAATCAGAAGCGCAACGCCTGCTAACTGATGCATCCTCTCGCCTGCAATCGTTAGGAACACCATCCACTCCATTAGCAGAGGCTCAATTTGCCTTAGCTCAAGCCGAAGTCAATGCCCACAAAGCAACAGTCAATGAACTTGAAATAGCTCAACTTTCCGCTAACAATCGGCAGGAAATTTCCCGTATGCGGGTTGAACTGTTCAAAAAGCGCTATCATCGACTTGATCTTGAGCTGCAACAACTCCGCAGCCAACTTAATGCACAACGCCAGCAAAAAGCAGAATTAGCCTTAGAACATACCGAGATGCTGGCGGAACAGAGTGATCAGCTGCCAAAATTTCTGCTTGATGAATTACAACTGAACCGGAATTTATCTCAGGAATTAAATCAGCAAGCACAGCGAATGAATATCATCGGCTCAAAGCAACGACAAGCCGCCAGTGATATCATTCAGGTCCGGCAAGCATTGAATACCATTCGTGAACAAGCACAATGGCTCGGTGGCTCCACAACGCTTGGAGAAGCGCTCCAAACTCAGCTTGCCCGCTTGCCTGACATGTCTAAACCACAGCAACTTGATCGGAATATTGTCAAATTCAGGGTCGATCGTCTGAAATACGAAGACATGCTGGATCAGTTACAAAAAGAGACAAAACCCGTACAGCAAAGCAACGTTGCGTTAACTGCCGAACAAGAGCGGATTTATGATTCTCTTACCCGCACCCGCAAAGAATTACTCAATTCATTATTATCTGGCTATGACAGTGAAATCCTTGAATTGACCAAACTGAAAGTCGCTACCAGTCAGCTAAATGATGCGCTAACAGAAGTTAAAGAAGCCACACACCGTTATCTATTCTGGGTCGCGGATGTTAATCCTGTTTCGCTCAATTACCCAATCAGTGTTGTACAGGATCTGACCCGTCTATTATCGCTGGATACTTTCTCTCAGTTAAGCGGCGCCCTACTCGTCATGCTGACCACTCAGGATACGCTGCTGTACTTATTTGGCACGCTATTCCTGGTTGTATTCAGCATCGGCTCTCTCCGCCATTATTACGCATTCCTTGAACGCGCGAGTAACCGTATCGGCAAAGTCACCCATGATCACTTTTCCCTCACTTTACGTACCGTATTCTGGTCGGTTGTTGTCGCGTTACCTTTGCCGATGCTCTGGTCCGCAATTGGCTATGGGTTGCAAAGCGCCTGGCAGTACCCTATGGCGACCGCTATCGGTTATGGCGTCAGTGCGACAACCCCTGTTTTATGGATCTTCATGCTGAGTGCCACGTTCGCCCATCCAAATGGATTATTCATTGCCCATTTCCGTTGGCCGGAAGAGCGCGTCAAACGGGCATTACGATTCTACCAGCTATCTATCTTTGCCATTGTGCCGTTGGTCATGGCATTGATAACTTTTGAACATTACAGTGATCGAGAATTTGCTTCCACACTCGGCAGGCTCTGCTTTCTCATCTTGTGCGTCTCCTTAAGCCTGATCACTCATAGCTTGAAACGGGCAAAAATCCCGCTCTATCTGGATAAAAATGGCTCCGGCGAAAATGTTATCAATACCGCTCTCTGGTGGATTTTACTCTCTGCGCCGATAGTCGCAGCGCTAGCTTCCATACTGGGATATTTCAGCACATCACAAGCATTGCTGGGGCGTTTAGAAACTTCCGTTGCTATCTGGTTCTTCCTGCTGGTTGTTTACCATATCATCCGGCGTTGGATGCTGATTCAGCGACGCCGTATTGCCTTTGACCGGGCAAAACAACGACGGGCAGAAATTCTGGCTCAACGAGCCAAAAGCGAGGATGACTCAACGGGTTCAAGCAGTATCGAAGGTGCCATCGAAGTTGAGGAACCCATTATTGATCTGGATGCCATCAGCGCTCAGTCATTGGGATTGGTCCGTTCAATTCTGACTCTGCTTGCCTTGGTTTCACTCATTTGGCTGTGGTCAGAACTTCATTCCGCTTTCTCATTTCTAGAAAATATCCGACTGTGGGATGTCACCACGACAATAAACAATGTAGAAACTGTTCAACCCATCACCGTAGGTTCTGTCTTGATTGCTATCTTGGTGATTATTATCACCACTCAACTGGTGCGTAACCTGCCCGCACTGCTTGAGTTGGCCTTACTACAGCATTTGGAACTTACACCCGGTACCGGCTTTGCCATCACTACACTCACCAAATACACCATTACTTTGATTGGTGGTCTGGTAGGTTTCTCTCTGATTGGTATTGAATGGTCAAAATTACAATGGCTTGTTGCTGCATTAGGGGTTGGATTAGGGTTTGGCTTACAGGAGATCTTCGCCAATATTGTTTCCGGCCTGATGATATTGTTTGAAAAACCGATCCGTATCGGCGATACCGTGACTATCCGCAACCTGACCGGCAGCATCACCAAGATCAATACACGAGCAACAACCCTTTCGGACTGGGATAGAAAAGAGATCATCGTTCCTAACAAAGCCTTTATTACTGAACAGTTTATTAACTGGTCATTATCTGACACCATCACTCGTGTCGTGCTGACAATTCCTGCACCGGCAGAAGCTAGCTGTGAAGAGGTTACGCAAATCCTGTTAACCGCCGCTAAACGCAGCACTCTGATCCTTGATAACCCGGCGCCTGAAGCCTATCTGGTTGATCTTCAACACGGTATTCAGATATTTGAATTACGTATTTATGCTGCTGAAATGGGGCATCGAATGCCTGTCCGCCATGAAGTCCATCAGCTTATTTTGCAAGGATTCCGCGAACACGGCATTACTCTGCCATTCCCGCCATTTCAGGCGAGTATTGATGTCATTGGTCGGGATATTCGCAGCGCGACGACCAATATGTCAGGCCGTAATCCGCCACGTCAACCGGGTAGTTTGTAAGACAATGAAGTACTGAGCACCCGTACTTGAATCAACTCCCCCTATTTCGGGCAGATATGGCCTTTTACCGCCATCCTATGCCTGAAATAGGCTTTGCGTGTTGATAGCAAATCAGGGCAAGCGGACAGTAATTGTATTCGGTTAATGCCCGGCAGAATTTTTACACTAACCAACCACCCGATTGACGCCATGAATGACCGCTGGCAAGTCGTCTCTTCCCAACATACCGGGCATGTCCCCGCCGTTTTAGGCGATAACGGAACCGGCACTACCCTGAATTCACACACCCGGTTCATTCCAGGCCGCAACGATTGGCGTCCGCCATACCGCTATAAACCATTGGCCGACGGTGACGAAGTTGCAACGGTTGTCGGAACCGGCACTGAAGAAATTTACGTCAACAAAGATGGCGCGGTTCGCGTTCATTTTCACTGGAACCGTTATGATGCACCTGACGACCAAGCTTCTTGCTGGGTGCGGGTTGCACAAGGGTGGAATGGCAACGGATTTGGTTTTCTGGCAACACCGCGAGTAGGTCAGGAAGTGATTATCTCCTATCTCAACGGCGATATTGACCGGCCTATTATTACCGGATGTACTTACAACGGCCTTAACCGCCCGCCGCTGAATTTACCCGCGGAAAAGACGCGCACCACGTTCAGAACCAAAACGCATAAAGGTAACGGCTTTAACGAATTACGTTTTGAGGACGCAAACGGCAGTGAAGAAGTGTTCATTCATGCTCAACGGGATATGAATACGCAGGTTCTGAATGATGAAACCCATAATATTGGGCATAACCGGACACATCATATTAAACATGATGCCCATTTACGCATTGATAATGAGTACCGCGTACAGACGGGAAATGACATTTCCCTATCTACGGGGCAAAAACTCCATATCAAAGCAGATGACGCCCTGTTAACTCAAAGCGGCAATGAAATTCACCTAAGTTCCGGTGCTAAAGTCGTGATTGATGCTGGCAGTGAACTGACCCTACAGGCCGCCGGGCACTTCCTTAAAATCGATGCGGGCGGTATTACCAGCAGTGCGAGTATTAACTTTGGCAGTGGATCACCCGGCAGCGGCTCAGGTTGGGGTGGCAAGCTACCGGATAGTCTGGATAAATTGAAACAAGCGAGTGTCGTACAGGTAGAAAAAGCCCTGACGGCGCCGTTGAAAGAAATCTGTCTGACCTGTCTGCTGAAAGCAGAACAGGATGGCACGGCAATGGTTATCAGGGGGCAGTCATGACACCGGAATTACAGAAAAAATGGAGTGAATACAGAGAAATGCATCCCGAAATGAAATGGTATGCCTTAGTCAGCGGCCTACAGTATGAACGTCATTTTGCTGAGGAGATTAAGTATATCGTCGGCACGAATAATCCCCTGTTCCGGCAATACCCGGATGCCAAAATTGCGTTCGCGGGGCCGTGGTTGTTTGATATGGCTTATGCGAAATCATGGGAAGAAAAGTTATCTGCGCTGGAAAAGGTTGCACCTTCGGTGTCCTGGCTACACACCACGCTATCTTTGGACAAACTAACCCGTCATCTTGAAAACTACCTGAATGTTGAGCTGGAAACGGGGGAAACGGCATTGCTGCGTTTTTACGATCCCCGCATCTTGCATCAAATCCGGGATATTTTCAGCCCAGAGCAATTGTCGGCACTCACTGACGGTATTCATGAGTGGGTGTATTCTTTTGATAATAATGATCATTTCGTAAAAGGGGCCTAACGATGATAAAACTCAGCAAGGAGCAGGTCGCTAAATTTATTGATGCGGAAGATGAGGCTTATGTGACCCAGATCCGACAACGTATTCTGGCTGAGCACAGTGGGTTAATCGAAAATGAAAGCGAACACAGCCTGCACGAACGATTAAAGAAGGCTTATCTGGACTTGGTTGAGATGGGGTTCAAGGATGAAGCATTGATCCGCTCTTACTTACATTTCGTTGCGTTTAACCGTGATTTTCACGACTCGCCAGCAATCCAGAATATGTTGAACGCCGGGGATAACCCGGAACAACAATACCGTGATTATTTGCGAGTCATGGATAATTTATTGAAAAGGAGAAATTAACATGCCATTACCACTTCTTGCGCCAGCGGCTCCCGCTCTTTTAGCTGCGGCTGAATGGACACTGGCTGCTTGTGCAACAGGATTAGCCGCCGTTGGTGTGATGGAAAGCACCAAAGATAAAGAAGGTGAACAAGACAAGTCAAAAGCGGATACACAAACAATTGCTTCGTCCCGTACCGAATGTGAGAAATGTCCGGCAATTGGCAACGTTACAATGGTTTGGGAAAAAACCACATCGTATTCAGAAATAACCATTGCCTACCAAACAAAAATTGCCGGGACGATATACAATCCTGAATTAAACCTAATTGAAACTTGGTTATGCATGGATACAAATTTTGATGGTTGGAAACCTGCACAATGCTTATTTCTTGAGGCCAAAGCTAAATATGATCAGTTTTTCAAAGATGGAGTGCCTATAAGTTGGTGGAAAATAAGTAAAAGCGGGGATAGATCCATGACGACTCAAGTAGAAAAACAGCAAGAAGTATGCACTACATTAAATGGAACCCCAAATTCTCACTGGCATTTTATGCAACCTATAAGCTATGCCTATTATTTAGAGAAATTTTCTATTTATCCCAACATTAAAGTATTTCACACTATTTAACATCTAAGTAAAGGTGAAAATAAATGACTACATTATCATTAAACATGAAATTATATACAGATTGGAAAGAACCATTAACTCCAACAATAGTTATTACCGATTTATATAAAATCACACAACAAGTAGATATATTTTTTAGACGCCATAAAACTTGGTATTTACCAGGAGATACTCGTCAAGAATCTTTACAACATATTGCTTTTGATCAGCAAGGAGCAACAAAAGAAGCAATAAAAGAGTTTGAAGAAGATTATACAGAAGAAAATCCTATAGTTATTAAAGGGATTTGGGATGGTGAAGATGATGACCATTCATGTTCAATTTGTTATATGAATTATCGTCGAGATCGGTTAGGACAAATCCAAATAGATTTTCATATATCTATTGAAGAAAATGAATTTCAGCTATCACGATTAATCAACTTTATTAATTTTCTGATTTCTACTCATAATGCACCTTACATTATGGTAGAAAACAATACATATAGAATCAAAAGAAAACACGTTTTCCCAGATCGTTTAAGTGCTGGCTGGATGCTCTACTTACCAATTGAAATAGACCCGGCTTTAGTTCCAATGGCAGAAGAAATAATATCTATTTCTGATAAAAATGACAAAAAAGGCTCGTTAATTATTACGACAAAAGATATCTTTGATATTGAAAACCAGGAGCATATCAATAAAGCCAATGATATTGAAATATGTTTACGGGATTTACAAATACTACCATTGATGACAGAGTTATAAATATGACAAACAAAGCCGTAATACGATTAAACGATCTAACCGATCATGGTGGTAAAGTCATTACCGCCATTGATAATTACATGTATCAAGGCGTGCCTGTTGCCGCTAAAGGTGATTTAGTAAACTGCCCTAAGTGCAAAGGGGTTTTCCCTATTGTAGAAGGTAGCAATGACTTAAAGCATCAGGGAAAACCTATTGCATTGGAAGGTATGCAAACAGCCTGTGGCGCAAAACTGATTGCCAGTCAGAAAGATTTTCTCGCTTAATGAGACGACAATCATTTTGGCCTATTTAAGGCAACACTGACGCGCTACGCTTGTCTTCTCCGTTTTACCGGGCTAATACATTAATCCGGTAAAATGGAGAGCCGAGAAAAATACCGTGATTATTTGCGAGTCATGGATCATTTATTGAAAAGGAGAAATTGACATGCCATTACCCCTTCTTGCGCCAGCGGCTCCCGCTCTTTTAGCTGCGGCTGAATGGACACTGGCTGCTTGTGCAACAGGATTAGCCGCCGTTGGTGTGATGGAAAGCACCAAAGATAAAGAAGGTGAACAAGACAAGGCAAAAGCGGATACACAAACAATTGCTTCGTCCCGCACCGAATGTGAGAAATGTCCGGCAATTGGCAACGTTACAATGGTTTGGGAAAAAACCACATCGTATTCAGAAATAACCATTGCCTACCAAACAAAAATTGCCGGGACGATATACAATCCTGAATTAAACCTAATTGAAACTTGGTTATGCATGGATACAAATTTTGATGGTTAGAAACCTGCACAATGCTTATTTCTTGAAGCTAAGGCGAATTACGATCAATTTTTTAAAAATGGGGAACCTAATGGTTTTTATCGTAAGGTAAAGTTAGGTAAGAAAAAACTGTCTGGACATGATAGTATGTTGAAGCAAGCCAGAAAACAAAACGAAGTATATATCGCATTAAATAACATTCCAAAATCTCACTGGCATTTTCTACAACCTGTATCTTATTCATATTTTAAAGAGGCTTTTGCTCCATATCTCAATATTAAAACTTTTAATACTATGATGTCTTAATAACCAGAATAACTTATAGGAGAATTGAAATATGTTCATTATACACCCAAGAATAAAATTATTTTATGATCTTAGAGAAGCCATCACACCGGAATTAGCTTTGGCCGATACGTATCAGTTAATGAATCATATCAATAACCTCAGTAATAATTCAAGTGGTTGGCATTTACCTGGATATAGTGAAGAAGAAATTAGAGAAAATAACGTATTTAATGAAAATGGCATTACTGAGTATGCTTTAAAAGAATTCAGGGGAATTTATGAGGATGGCGGAAGATCTATTATAGTGTCACTGTTTGATAATCCTATAATTGATAACTCTGAAAGTGGAAAATTAGAAAATAATATTACATATATTGGCCAAGATGATATTCATTCCAACCCTAATAGATTGGGGAAAACTAATATATCTATTAACCTTGCACTTGAAAAAGAAAAATTCAACACTAAAAACTTTATCGATTTTATTAAACATTTAGTTTCTCATAGATATTCTCCATTTATTATGATAGATACTAGAGGCTATAGATTAAATCAAAAACAAATTTTCCCAGACAGAATAAGTGCAGGTTGGATGCTCTATTTACCAATAGAAATAGATCCGACTTTAGTTCCAATGGCAGAAGAAATAATATCTATTTCTGATAAAAATAACAAAAAAGGCTCATTGATTATTACGACAAAAAATATCTTTGATATTGAAAACCAGGAGCATATCAATAAAGCCAATGATATTGAAATATGTTTACGGGATTTACAAATACTACCATTGATGACAGAGTTATAAATATGACAAACAAAGCCGTAATACGATTAAACGACCTAACCGATCATGGTGGTCAAGTCCTTTCTTACGGCATTTTCTATGTTTCCTAACATTACGGTATTTAACACTAAACTTTAATCATTCTCACAAAAGGACAATTAAAAATGTCAATGATCTTTTCAAGAATAAAATTATTCCATGACTTAAATGAGGCTTTAACTCCTGAAAATGCATTACTTGATTTATATCAAATTACATGCAAGATAAATAAGTTAACAACTAGAAAAAGTGGTTGGTATTTGCCTGGTTATACTCAAGAAGAGAGATTAAAAAATAATGCATTTGATGAAAATGGACCTACTAAATATGCTATAGAAGATTTTAAAGAAACTTATGATGAAAACTCTGGATTTATTGTGAAATCATTATCTGATGGAGTAGATGAGAACAACAACAGTATTCTATATATGGGTGAAGATAAAATCCATGTTAATCCTGTTAGATTAGGTAAAACTAATATATCTATAAGCATCAATTTAGATAAAGATAAATTTAATTTTCAAGATATTATTGAGCTTTTAAAAAATTCAATATCCATTCGGAACTCTCCATTTATGTTAGTAGATACAAGAGGTTACTTGTTAAAACAAAAACAAGTTTTTCCAGATAGGGTTTATGCCGGTTGGATGCTCTACTTACCAATTGAAATAGATCCGACTTTAGTTCCAATGGCAGAAGAAATAATATCTATTTCTGATAAAAATGACAAAAAAGGCTCATTGATTATTACGACAAAAGATATCTTTGATATTGAAAACCAGGAGCATATCAATAAAGCCAATGATATTGAAATTTGCTTGCGGGATTTACAAATACTACCATTAATGACAGAGTTATAAATATGACAAACAGAGCCGTAATCCGATTAAACGACCTAATTTATGCGTATTTCTCTAGAGCATTTACTAAATTTAATAACATTAAAGTATTTAACACTGTGATTTGATAGTTGTTTGATTATATTAATTTTTCGTAAAAAGGTAAAGATATGACAACAATATACCCAAGAATAGAACTATTTCACGATCTAAACGAGAGCATAACACCTAAAGAGGCATTGAATGATTTATATCCGGTGGTGCAACAAGTAAATAAATTATCAAATAAGCAAAGTGGTTGGCATTTACCTGAGAATTCTTTAGAAGAGAGATTGTTGTACCGAGCATTTGATGAAAATGGACCTACTGAGTACGCATTAAAACATTTTGAAGCAACTTTTGATGAAAAGTCTAAACTTATTGTTAAATCTTTATCAGATGGAAATGATGAAGACAATAATAGTATTTTATATACAAGCGAAGATGAAATTTATAATAATCCTATTCGGTTAGGGAAAACCAATATATCAATTAACATTAGTCTTAAAAAAGAAGATGTTAGCTTTGAGAAATTCATAGTATTCATTAAAAATTTAATATCTAATTGTAAATCTCCATTTGTTTTAGTAGATATAAGAGGTTACTCGTTAAAACAAAAACAAGTTTTTCCAGATAGGGTTTATGCCGGTTGGATGCTCTATTTACCAATAGAAATAGACCCAATTTTAGTTCCAATGGCAGAAGAAGTAATATCTATTTCTGATAAAAATGACAAAAAAGGCTCATTGATTATTACGACAAAAGATATTTTTGACATCGAAAACCAAGAACATATCAATAAAGCCAATGATATTGAAATATGTTTACGGGATTTACAAATACTACCATTAATATCAGAGATATAAGTATGACAGACAAAGCTGTGATCCGTTTAAACGACATAACCGATCATGGTGGTAAAGTCATTACCGCCATTGATAATTACGTGTATCAAGGCGTGCCTATTGCTGCTAATGGATATTTAGCCAAGGCTTTTGCTAAATTTATTAACATTAAAATATTTAATACACCTTAAATGTGGATATTTATTTTAAAATTAGGATTAAAAAGATGAACATAATACACGCTAGAATAGAAATGTTTTATGATTTAAAAGAAAAGATAACACCGGAATTAGCATTGGATGACACATACTGCATCATGCAACAAATAAATAAAGTATCTAATAGTTCAAGTAGATGGTATCTACCAGGATATGATCTAGACGAAATAAAAGCAAATAATGTTTTTGATGAAAGTGGTATTACTGAATATGCCAAAAATCAATTCAAAGAAAGTTATGATGAGAATTTTAAATCTATCATAAAAACATTATTTGATGTTCCAGGTGATGTAAAGTTAAAAAATAGAATCATGTATTCAAGCCGTGACTATAGTAATAGGCTAGGAAAAACGGATGTAAGCATTGCTCTTAGTTTTGAAAAAGAAAAATTTAATCATTCTAAGTGGATTGATTTCGTAGCTTCTTTAGTTAGCAACCATTACTCTCCAATAATCATGGTGGATTCCAGAGGATATTCTCTAAAACAAAAACAAGTTTTTCCAGATAGGGTTTATGCCGGTTGGATGCTTTACTTACCAATTGAAATTGGTCCGACTTTAGTCCCAATGGCGGAAGAAATAATATCCATTTCTGATAAAAATGACAGAAAAGGCTCATTGATTATTACAACAAAAGATATTTTTGACATCGAAAACCAAGAACATACCAATAAAGCCAATGATATTGAAATCTGCTTGCGGGATCTACAAATATTACCATTGATGACAGAGTTATAAATATGACAGACAGAGCTTTAATCCGTTTAAACGACCTAACTGATTTAGAAAAATCATCTATCCACTCCAACATTAAAGTATTTCATACTCCCTGTTATCCGAATAATTTCTAATAGGAAAAATGAATGACTATTTTATCTTTAGATATAGAAATATATACAGATTGGAAAAATCCATTGACTCCAGACATTGCAGTTAATGATACCTATAAAATCGTAAAACAATTAGAAGATATCTTCTTTGGATACTCTAAGATATGGTACTTAGGCGGAAATAGCCGCGAAGAAGCATTAACTCGGGTAGCTTTTGATGATAAAGGAATAACAGACGAATGTATAAGCGACTTTAAAGAAAATTATACAGAAGAAGATCCTACAGTTATATCAGGCGTCTGGGATGGAGGCGAGGATGGGCAAGCATGTTCAATTAGTTACTTTAATTATCATGTTGAAAGACAAGGCCAAACAAAAATAGAGATTAATATATCCATTAAAGAAAAAGAGTTTCACTTTCTTAAGTTGATTGATTTTATCAAGTTTCTGGTTTTTAGCCATAATTCACCTTATATTATGGTAGAAACTAATAATTATAGAATAAAAAGAAAACAAGTCTTCCCAGATCGTTTAAGTACTGGCTGGATGCTCTATTTACCAATAGAAATAGACCCGACTTTAGTCCCAATGGCAGAAGAAATAATATCTATTTCTGATAAAAATGACAAAAAAGGCTCATTGATTATCACTACAAAATATATCTTTGACATAGAAAACCAAGAGCATATTAATAAAGCCAATGATATTGAAATCTGCTTGCGGGATCTACAAATATTACCTCTGATAACAGAGATATAACTATGGCAAGCAAAGCAGTTATCCAATTAAACGACCTAACTAACATTTAAGCAAGGGTGAAAATAAATGACTACGTTATCACTAAATATGAAATTATATACAGATTGGAAAGAACCATTAACTCCAACAATAGTTCTTACCGATTTATATAAAATTACACAACAAGTAGATATATTTTTTGGACGCCATAAAACTTGGTATTTACCAGGAGATACTCGTCAAGAATCTTTACAACATATTGCTTTTGATCAGCAAGGAGCAACAAAAGAAGCAATAAAAGAATTCGAAGAAGATTATACAGAAGAAAATCCTATAGTTATTAAAGGAATTTGGGATGGTGAAGATGATGACCATTCATGTTCAATTTGTTATATGAATTATCGTCGAGATCGGTTAGGACAAACCCAAATAGATTTTCATATATCTATTGAAGAAAATGAATTTCAGCTATCACAATTAATCAACTTTATTAATTTTCTGATTTCTACTCATAATGCACCTTACATTATGGTAGAAAACAATGCATATAGAATAAAAAGAAAACAGGTCTTCCCAGATCGTTTAAGTGCTGGCTGGATGCTCTATTTACCAATAGAAATAGACCCGACTTTAGTTTCAATGGCAGAAGAAATAATACCTATTTCTGATAAAAATGACAAAAAAGGTTCATTGATTATTACGACAAAAGATATCTTTGATATTGAAAACCAGAAGCATATCAATAAAGCCAATGATATTGAAATCTGCTTGCGGGATCTACAAATACTACCATTAATATCAGAGTTATAAATATGACAGACAGAGCTGTGATCCGATTAAACGACATAACCGATCATGGTGGTCAAGTCATTACCGCCATTGATAATTACGTGTATCAAGGCGTGCCTGTTGCTGCTAAAGGTGATTTAGTAAGCTGTCCTAAACGCAAAGGGGTTTTTCCTATTGTGGAATCTCGGTTCGACACTGGCTAGCAAAGTAAATTCTCCCATAGTGAAAGCACTGATGAATAGCACACAAGTGCCTGACATCAATACTGTGGTGGTCAGCCAGTTTTCCCGTGTTGCCGGTAGTGATTACTCTGCCATTCCCGCCATTTCAGGCGAGTATTGATGTCATTGGTCGGGATATTCGCAGCGCGACGACCAATATGTCAGGCCGTAATCCGCCACGTCAACCGGGTAGTTTGTAAGACAATGAAACACTGAGCACCCGTACTTGAATCAACTGGCTCTATTTCAAGCAGAATATGGCCTTTTACCGCCATCCTATGCCTGAAACAGGCTTTGTGAAGCAATTAATGTCGCGCCACAAGAGGTTTTCATGCCCTCCAGTGCGTACATTTGTCCATTGGAGCTGATTATTTTCGGCGTCCCTTCCACAATGGTTTGATTGCCGCCACATTTTGGACAGGATACAGCATCCCCAACCCGAGCCGCCTTCTTCCCTAACACATCAAAGCTTCCATCACCGGCTAACACCTTGCCGCCATGCGAAGTCGAATCACCGACCAAAATAATGGGACGTGACATATTTCCCTCCATTAACTCATGATTAAATATTAATTTCAGCTTCCAACATCTGGCTATCATGACGCCATCACTTGATTAAAGAAAACTTATCTAAATAAAACTCATTGAAATAAATTACATAATTATGTTAGTCGAACACCTAAAAAATTTACATTATTAACTGTTTTAAACAAAGAATTACACATAATTAAATTATCAACCTTGATATCCATCAGCTCAAAATATAAATTTACATTAATATTTGATCGGAAAAAAGACAAAGGTAGATATGAAAAATTTTGAAGATTTCTATCGGGAAGCACTTTCACAAATAAAGCATGATCTGAGTAACGCAGCGCAAGAGCATCCACACCTTGCTCCATTTACCTCCGAATCTGGCGACCCGGATGTTCTCCGAGTACTGGAAGGTTTTGCGCTTATTACTGCCGGTATTAAGCAGAAAATTGATGACGGTTTCCCGGAAGTCATTAACCCGCTTCTACGAAAAGTATGGCCGATACCTTTACATCCGATCCCTTCAACCAGCATTGTCCAGCTAGATATTCAACCGGGCAGCATGACTGAAATCACAAGCATTGCCAAAGGCAGTGAAATTTCCGCCATACAGCAGAATCAATCCATTACATTCAGAACCACTCAAGATATCAGTATTGAGCCTATTACCTTGATCCATAAAACGCTGACACACAGCGGAGACAAAAGCCTGATATCACTGACCTTTCAATATCATGGCCCAACTACCCGCTGGAAGACAGGGCAAGTCACGCTTTTTCTCGGAGAAGATCAAAAACTGGCGTCTTTACTGACCAAATACGTGGATCAATCGCTGAACAACACTTATCTGAAAACATCCCTGAAAGAGCAAGAAATGTGGCTGGCTATTGAGATCGCTCCACGCCTGAAAGAAAATTTGGTCCTGCCGAGACCACATGACTATTTCTGGCCGTTGCAGGTGTTATACGAATACCTCTATCTGCCACATGTTAATGACTTTATGTCATTTGATTTATCGGAAGAAATCGCTGAGCTCCCTTTGGGAGAAGATAAGCAATTTACCATTATTCTAGAATTTGACTGTAATATTCCCATCGAGGACATTACACCCGCATTTATTCCCCATTGCGTACCCGTTATTAACCTGGCTCCGGCAAGAACAAAACCGATAACATTTGAAAAGGGCAAATCGCGTTATGTATTAGCAGCGAATGAAATCTTTAGTATTGATAACATTAAACTCCAGTCCGATCCTGATGGAGCATCTGGCGGATATGCTCACAATGTTCCTCTTATCAATAGCGAGCAACTGGCCGCCTGCCATTTTGCCGAACCCGGTGACAACATATTACTTTTTAACCATATACGGGAAGAATCGCCATTTGGCGGCAATCAAATTAATCTCACGTTTTATGATCATCAGGCAAAACCCGTAACAGAACACCACTATCGCGAATTTTACTGCCAATATCACAGATATCATACGCAGGCACGGACATTGGGCATCGGGCAAATCTGTATACCCAGCGAGCAGATACCCAGCCATATTCAGGCCAGGAATATCGTGTCGGCGTCAAAAGATCTTCCTGCCGTCGTAAACAGTCATCAGCATTGGCCGATACTCTCTTTGTTATCGATTGGGCCATTTTTTCTCAGTCACATTGAATCAGTCAGATCTCTGGTCAAACAACTTGATACCTTCGCGCATCTGGACGCCCCGCGTAGTCGGCATATTCAGCGCATGGCCGATGGCCTCAGCGCTATCTACCTTGAGCCATACTACCATTTTGACAAGGGCATTCCTGTGAGAGGCCAAGCCATCACACTGCGCATGACACCAGAAAATTATGAGCATGAAGGAGAAATGTATGCTTTTGCCAAAACACTACACACCGCTTTCTCCCTCTGTTTTGTTGAAACCAGCTTTCACAGATTAACCGTTATCAATAACGACACCAATGAATACTGGGAATTTTACAATATGCCTGGGCATCAGAAGATCATGTAATTGAAGGAAACATTATGAAAACCGGACTCCGCTTTTCCTGCACCATCGGCAATCTGCCGCCCATGACTTTTGCGGTAGTGAATTTTACATTAGATGAAGCGCTTTCATCGTTATTTACCCTGTCTCTCACATTAGCGGCAAGCCGTTCAAATATAGACACGGACACCCTCCTGCTCCAAACCGTGCGGTTCACTGTCACCCGTGACGACATTCTGCAACGTGAAGTGAAAGGATTGGTTGCAAGTGCGGTTGTTGGCGCCACAAACCGGCATCAAACTCAGTATCACCTGACAGTCAGACCAGAAATGTGGCTGCTGACACTCGATCAGGACAGCCGTATCTATCACCAGCTCAGTGTCCCCGATATTTTACAAAACATCCTGAAACAGAAGAAACTCCGGGCCAATATGCATTTGAATAACCCACACTCAACGCGGGAATACGTCACCATGAAAAGGGAATCATCCTATGATTTCTTTACCCGCCTGGCCGCTGAGGAGGGGATTTTCTTCTGGTTCGCCGATGACGGGCTCTATCTGAGTGATAGCTACCTGAACATGAGAGCGCCGGATACGTTGATTTATAACCCGGACGTCACCAGCGCAGTAGAAGAAAATGTTATCTATAAATGGTCTCTTGGCTCCTACATGCGCCCGGAATCTACCGACCAAAAAGACAGAAATTATCACAACCCCAATTACGCTTTACAGCATAACGCCACGGATTTTGAAGCGGAGAACGGCACGCCATTTCATATTTTCGAAAGTTACGGCCGTTTTCAGAAAGACAAAGAGGGCATGCCGTTTACCCAATACCGGCTGGAAGCTTTGCGGGTTGACAGCAAATCAGGGCAAGCGGACAGTAATTGTATTCGATTAATGCCCGGCAGAATTTTTACACTAACCAACCACCCGATTGACGCCATGAATGACCGCTGGCAAGTCGTCTCTTCCCAACATGCCGGGCATGTCCCCGCCGTTTTAGGCGATAACGGAACCGGCACTACCCTGAATTCACACACCCGGTTCATTCCAGGCCGCAACGATTGGCGTCCGCCATACCGCTATAAACCATTGGCCGACGGCGACGAAGTTGCAACGGTTGTCGGGCCCGGCACTGAAGAAATTTACGTCAACAAAGATGGCGCGGTTCGCGTTCACTTTCACTGGAACCGTTATGATGCGCCTGATGATCAGGCTTCTTGCTGGGTGCGGGTTGCACAAGGGTGGAATGGCAACGGATTTGGTTTTCTGGCAACACCGCGAGTAGGTCAGGAAGTGATTATCTCCTATCTCAACGGCGATATTGACCGGCCTATTATTACCGGATGTACTTACAACGGCCTTAACCGCCCGCCGCTGAATTTACCCGCGGAAAAGACGCGCACCACGTTCAGAACCAAAACGCATAAAGGTAACGGCTTTAACGAATTACGTTTTGAGGATGAAAAAGGACGGGAAGAGATTTATATCCACGCTCAACGTGATCAACTGATCCAAATTAACCACGATAAGACACAAAAAATAGAGCACGACGAAAGTCACACGGTCATGAATGATCGTCGGCATAAAATCGGCAATGATGAATTTATCCGCATCATGAATGAACAACATATTCAGGTGGATAAAAATCAATTCGAAACCATTGAGAAAGACAAAATTACCCGGATTAACAATAGCTGGAAGGAAGATATCTACGCCTCCCATTTCCAACAAATTGGTGAAAACAAACAGTGTGATATCAAAGGCAATTACCAATTAAATGTCATTAAAGGCATTCACTCACACACCAAAATACATACCCTGCAAGCCAGCGATACATTGATCCTCAGAGGTAAGGCAGGAAGCATCACTCTGGATGCTCAAGGCATCACACTAAACGGCAACATCTTTCTGAAAGGCCCGGTGGTAGTGCAAGGAGGAAGCGCAGGCACCGTGCCAACATTGACCGGTGCAGCCAATGAAGGACAGCCCATCGCTCAGGATTGCAAAGGAAAAGCCGATGCACAGAAGGAAACATCAGAGTGAAAACGCTATCCTCATTTAATTCAGCCTATTACTGGGTTGCCAATTGCACCTACCAAGCGATAGGTAATGAAAAACATCCTGCCGGACAATATTCAGCCAAAGCATTAATCTATGCGCCGACTGAATATGAGGCATTAACGAATCTGTGCAATTACGTTATTGGTTTCGGAATAGAAAACGGTCAATACCAAGACATTATTGCCTTACAAACCTATTTGATGGAAAGCACGCTGCCCGAACTACGGTTAATACGCCATATCCAACAGATAAGCGATCAACACCCCGTAATATTGGTAGAACAGGAAAATGTTGACTCTCCGCTGCCAGCCGCTTGTGGTGATCTAATCTTGACACAAGCCACTGATACACCTGTTTATGGAGATAACGAACATCTCTACGCGGTCATTGATGCGGCAATATACCAACAGGCAGGACGATTTATCATTCCTGATCTGCTCGCTTCCTCCTTACGCTGGCAAGGATTATTTCAGGGAGAAACTCAAGTTTCACTGGAAGATAGCGCCCCTTATCTGGTTGAACTGCATAAAGACAGTAGTAATCAGCCAGAGCTACAGCGATACATTATGAATGCCGATAACCGGGCAGAGTTGAGCTTGTTTATCCACAGCGAACAACCTTTTGAAACGCTGCTGAATCATCTGCGTAAGTTCACCTATTTAAAAAATGAGCTGACTCAGACGTGGGCATTTTTCCGTTTCTATCATCCCAACACACTGACAACACTGCTTAATACCCTGTCCGACGGGCCATTAGCCCATTTTATGCAAGGGATCAACGCAATGTGGTTCTATGGTGATAAACCCGATACCCGCCACATTATCACCATCACCGAAAACGTCCGGCAGGCAAAACCCACGCCTGTCACGCTCAATCGCCGCTTGTGCGAACTGTTTGATCAACAAGCGCAACAACGCCTTACATTTAAAACCATTGATTTTATTCAGGAAAACCTGGCTGAACGCTGTCAGGTGAATAAAAACACCCTGCCTGCTTTTGTTTTACAGCAGACGAATCAAGCTTATCTGCAAGGGCTAACGCAACAGCGGGCCATACTCTATTATGTTGCCGCCAGGTGTTTAATGCCCGATGATGAAGTTCACTGGCAACAGTTTTGGGAGTCAGCCTGCTCGCAAACAGAAACGCAGGAAATACGGGCACATTCACTTTTCAAACAATGCGACACACTGACAACCAAGGAAATATTATGACCACTGACATTCAGGAACGTTTCGACAAATTAATAGAAAAAGCTTACGAAATGTTCCCACAAAATCTTGAAGCAGATACTTATATTCAGCCCTGTGACTGCGATGTTAAACCGATTTACCCGGTTCGCTATGCTTATGTGAACTTTTTCGGCAAGGAGCTGGAAAAACCAGAAGCACCGCCGGATATCCACACCCTGATGTTCTCTTCATCACTCCAACAAACCAAAGGCTATGCCGCCCGCCTGCTGCGTCCCGGCTGGATATACATCAAGGAAGAAGACCCGCTCACCACCCGCGGCAGCAAGGCCCGGGGCTATCTGCACATCTTTAAATACTGCGTGTCAGAGAAAGAAGTTAACGGTAAAAAACAGCGGGTAGAGAAATTTAAAAAATACATGTTCCTCAACCGCAGAGATGCCAGTGAAGGGCTTATCCCTGAGCCGGGCATTCGGGGCGAAGGTCATCCATTCCTGTTTGTCGCTAAAGATGTCATCAATATCAGTATCGCCTACAGTGAACACCCGTGGCACTCCTCGGTACTGGCTAAGATTGACAACAGTCCTGAACTGCGGCAAAAAACCATGCAATTCATCAACCTCGAACAGAAGCAATCCCCTTTTGCGGTTAACGCCTCAGACAAATATTTTCGAAAACTGATTGTCGATTACAAAATCCGGCAGGAACAGTTTGCCAATATCAAAGCCATCATTGAAAAAGACATCAATGAACTGGATTTGGCTGATG
>NZ_RCWB01000002.1 GCF_018448885.1 Photorhabdus caribbeanensis | reverse complement strand
CGAAACAAAATAATTCCCATTGAGGAATAAAGAAGCGGCAAAAATCATCGACATCGCAGAAAATTTCAACTAACTTGTTCATAGCCTGTTCCTCCCCGGAGCTGTTTCGGCGTGCACCAAAACATTGCTCCTGGAACAGGCTTCATGTCAATTTCTTATCCAGAATTCGGGTTAGAATACGATAACTTTCTAAATGAAGTAAATGACGAATGTAATTACATGTTAAACATGATAAGCATTTATCGATATTTATTTTAATCAAAACGCTAAATTAGAAGAAATACTTTCTATATTTAAAAAAGAAGTTATACCGTGCGGTATAAAAAAAGATAAAAAGACATTAGTTATTTTTAATCCTATTCTTTTGAAGAATAGTTAATAAAATTATAAATGAACTTCCCTCAAAAACTAGATTCAACATTTAATGACCAAATTTAGAAAGGCAGTTCACAATCACCAGATCTTCCGATGTTCTTATTGATCTACCGTGGCGCATACCCACAATAATCCAGGGCCGACTGGAGCCTTACCGATCGCATCCTTAATCTGATACGCTTCCTCGTCATTCACTACACAGGCGCGTATCTCCGCCCAGTGCAGCCGCTTAACCAGTGGGCCAAGGCCAGCGCTTCAATGTGAGTTAACTGAATGTCCTGCAAATGTTCAATGGCTATTGTCACCACATGCCTTAAGCTGAATATATGAAGAAGAAGTTTGGAATTTCTAAAAGTAAATCCATTGCAATACAAATGGAACATATATCCATCTAATAAAGGAAGGCATCCATTAACCAGATTTTACTCAAGAAGACCTTTCCTTCATGAAATACCAAAAGAAACATTAGCCAAAGATATCATGGATGCTAGAAAAATATATAGAGATCAAGGATTTTATACTAAAAAAATTAAACAAGATTTAAGGTAAATTATCAGACTAAATAAATAAACATTTCTAGATGTATTTAAAAAACCATCTAAGCGTCCAAAAAATAGAGGATAAAATGAATTTAATCGAAAGTCTTGAAAAATCATCAAGCATGGATTCCCCTTAAAGTATTCGTATATTTCCCAATACCTTATAGAAAATGGCCGAGTCAAAAGATAAGAAGTATTTGCCAATAATTTTAAATTATTTGGATGACGAAAGTGAATATACTGACATGATGAAAGAAATTATGGAAATGGCGGAGTCTTTTGAAGCTATAGATTATATTTCTACTATTATAGAATTCAATGAAGTATTACAAAAAAAGCTTTATATTGGCTTGAAATAATTCACCAACAGAGTTGGTCTTATATATTAAATATATAACTTAAAATCACAAAAATATAAAATAAATAATAAGACAAACAAAATAATAATATAGAAAAATATAAAATTCATAGTAAATACATACATAAGCTATATTTTAGATATTTTATTCTATTTTCTTTCTGAAACAACAAAAAGCCGGAATCGCTTCCGGCTGGTTTCTTTCTCACCGTGGTGAATACCCATGCCACGCCGACGGGTTAGTGCAATGGCAAGGCATAAAGGTAATCACGGATATACTGATACAATGCTCTGGATAAAATAAATCTACATCAATCAATTAATACCATATCGAAACAAGTGACTCACATACAAAATTATAGCTAAAAAAGATATACAGAATGGACATATTATTAGATCCAAAGATATGTATAACACTAATATTCAGGGGAAAGACGTAATTTAAAAAGTAAGACAAAGCATCTTTGATCTCTGGAGTAAAATTTTAGGATAATTTAATATGAGTGAGATAATAAATTTTTATATGGAACCTGTTGAATTCTTTAAAAGTTCGGATTTTTTATTCGGTTCTATCGAAGAATTTAATGAATATGAAATTATTGATAATAAAGATATGGCATTAAAGCTTCTTTTCGCTCAAGACATACCAGGTAACTATATGGTTTGGAGTGATTTTTTCTCTGATCTGGCATCCGAGTTTTATCTTCATGAGGATTATAAAAAGCAGAAAAGGATATCCTTGACAGAATAAAAATATCTACCCAGGATCAAGTTAAAGAAAATATTAGAAAAAGAAAACTATATCTTATAAGAAAGAAACAAGGGTTAGTTGATAACATAGAATACGATAAATTTCTAAATGAAGTAAATGTCGAATGTAATGACATGTTAAATACAATAATCATTTATCGATATTTATTTTAATCAAAACGCTAAATTAGAAGAAATACTTTCTATATTTAAAAAAGAAGTTATACCGTGCGGTATAAAAAAGATAAAAAGACATGAGTTATTTTCAACCCTATTCTTTTGAAGAATAGAGAATAATGTTGTGACTGAGCATATAGAAGATAAAGATAAAGATAAAGATAAAGATAAAACTATAACTATTACACAGACTGAAATTAATGCATTGAAAAAACTTATTATGTACATTAAATTCTCTTACGAAGAAAATGAACCTCTACAATATGCTAGTAGTTATTCCATTAATAGTTTTCTTGATAAATTAATTGATATTGATTGCTTTGGAAGTGCAGCAATAAAAATATTGACAACGAAAAATTTGTCACAAAAAAATCAATGACGACCAATAAATAAGCATAAATAAAATGGATAAAGATATATCTCAGGCAATATTTAGAGAAGCACTTTATCCATTTAAGAGTAAATAAATCAATATTGATAAAATTCATGGAGTTGAAAATATATTTATATCTTTATCTAATGAAAAAGAGTTTCAATGGCATCAGGAAATATGTAGCAATATTTTGAAATAAAAATAAACACCAGAATGCAAGTTAAATATCCCAACAAAAGAGAAGGAGGTGTACTCGTATATAAGCTCTAAAACACATATTGGTGAAGACTATAATTACTCTCTATTTTTTTAAGGAATAGTGATGTTTTTGTTTAATATTGTTGATTTACAAATCTTTTTATCTAGCTATTACGCATTAAATAAAACGTTCGATGTGCGTATTTTATTGCTGAACCCAATGAGGATTATTGTTATAAGTGAAGAAGAGTACAAGTTAAGCGTGTACGATAAGACTATATAAACATAGCACATTGCCGGAAGTTCCTGCGATTTTCCAATAAACCTCATTCGTAAACGATATGATAATGATGAAAAAAAGAAAAAACCGAAAAACAGCATCAGTAAAGATAAAAAGCAAGTACGATTAGTGTACGTTAAAGGTAAAATACAATAGCCAATGATGGTTAAGCTCTATAAAAAACAGGTACTAAAAGAGGTAAAAACAACGATTAAAATTACAGTCTCCAGCATTGATGATGCCTGGAAAGTATGGAACAAATCACAGGGCAAGGTCAATCAAGGCTTAATAAATCGACGAGCATCTGAGTTAAAAATATTTAATAATGGAGTCTATGAAAAATGGTAAAAAAAATATTTTCTATCCTTATTGGGGTTATTTCTATTTCCCATTCTTATACATCGTTTGCGTCTTATACTTCGTCATTGGAAACAGAAAAATTCATTATCACTATTAATGTTCTTTGCCTCGAAGGTGAAGTCACCTGTGATGATGTTATGTATACTGGAGTAAGAAAAAAGGATAGCGCCACGCTGACACTTAAAGGGAAAACATTAAATAAAAACTGTCAGACAGGAACCTGTAACTTATATGGTTATGAATTCATTAATCGTGGTACGACATATACAGTATATCTCGACGGGATATTAGAAATCACTCAAGGGAATAAGTTGCTTTTATCAGAAGTCGGAAAATGGAACACCCAGTAATGATTTCATATTAAATAAGTTTCTTTTTTCTATCTTAATTTTTTAGCAGGAAAAGACTATGACTCAGGAAAATACTTTAATCCCTTTTCACTTTAACGTCAGCAACATCAGCATGCCCCACGACTGGCGGGATGTCAGTATGCTGGTGCTCACCAGCCACAACGGCAGCAGCAGGAATATATTCCTTTAGATAGTTTCGAGGGAGAATATGGTTTTTTTATAATAGGAAAACGGGTGAAATATTAGAATTGAGTTTAGGACAAGCAATGAAAGATTTTTCTGATGGGAAATTAAAGCCACAATGGAAAGACTTCAATTTCTTTATTGAATGGTTCTTTGAATTAACTGACTAATCACAACTATAAAAACAGGCCGTAAAGATCTTTCAAGATCTTCCGGCCTTCTTATGATCTATCTTGGTAAATACCCTAAGTAAGCCAGAGCGGATTGAAGCTTAGAGATCGCATCCTTAATCTGATACGCTTCCTCGTCATTCACGGCACTACGTATCTCCACGCGGTTCAGCCGCTTAACCAGTTTAGCCAACGCTTCAATGTGGGTTAATTGAATGTCCTGCACATGTTCAATCGCTATCGTCATCTCATGCTCTTCCCTTTAAGATATATCGTCAGTGTGGCTAACTGTCCCGGTTTTCATTAAATTATCGGCTGACTGAAAATATAATCACAATAGTTTATCTGCCAGTATTAACTATTTTCAGCAAAGTTTTCTCAATGCTGAGATCAATTTTTGAATTCCCAATTCAACTTTACTACGGGGACATCCTGCGTTAAAACGAAGAAATCCCTTACCTGCTTCACCATAAATTTTACCCGGCATAATGGCGATTTTCTCTTCATGAATAAGTATCTGCTGCAATTTATCATCATCAATATTAAGATTACGCAGGTCTATCCAAGCCAAATAAGTTGCCTGGGGTGGCTGCCAATTCAATTGTGGAAATGCCGTATTCAGTTCCTGTGACACATAATTCAAGTTATCACTCAAGTAATTGCGCAGTTCATTAAGCCAGATATGTCCTTCCCGGTAAGCTGCAATATAGGCTGATATCGCTAAAATAGCAGGAGAAGATAATCCATCACACTGCGTGAGTTGATGAGAATATGCTGCACGGCTATGATCATCATTAATAAAACCATATGCACCGGTAAGCGCAGGAATATTAAATGACTTGGATGCTGAGGTCATTAACGCCCAATGCGTCGTGGCAACTTCACTCCAGGGAATATGTTTTATATCTCCCAAGGTCATATCCATATGAATTTCATCGCTGATAACGTTAACATTATAACGCTCACACAGCTCAGACATCGTTTTCAGTTCAGAATGACTCCAGACTTTGCCTGTTGGGTTGTGTGGGTTGCACAGCAATAATATTTTGGTTTCTGGTTGCGATAGCAAAGTTTCAAGTTGATTCATATCACACATCCAGTTATTACCTTGTTTCTCAAGTGGGCAAGGAAGCAGCTGCCGCTTGTTCCCCTGAATAACTTTATAAAAACCATCATAAGCAGGGGTGTGAACAACGATATTTTCACTAGGTTTAGACCAAATACGGATTAATTGCGACACCATGTAAATCACAGAAGGACCATAAACCGCCCAATTTGTATTAATTTCACAATTAAAACGTTGCTGGTACCAATGACGAATAGCACCAAGAAATTCTTCATGCTGCCAACGACTGTAACCAAATACGCCATGATTCAAACGGTTCTGTAACGCCTGAATCACACAGGGAGCAGTAGCAAAATCCATATCAGAGATGGTGAAAGGGAGAAGATCATCGGCACCAAAACGATCTCCAACATAGTCCCATTGGGTACACCAAGTACCACGGCGGTTAACCAAAGTGTTAAAATCAAACATTGTTTTCTTCCTTAAATTAATGCATCAAGTTCATCTTTTACTGATTGTACTTGCGGCCCGATAACAATTTGTAAATTATGTTGATTGAGATAAATAATCCCCAGTATCCGTAAGTTCTTCAATTTTTCATTATCAACCAAGGATATGTTTTTAACAGATAAACGAAGACGAGTAATGCAATTATCCAGTGAAACGATATTATCTTTACCCCCTAAAGCAGCAAGCATTGCCGGAATATCATAATCCGATTTATTCGTGACCACTGGAGGTCTATTCACTTTGTGATTATTGTTAATTTCACGTCCCGGTGTTTTGATATTAAATCTGATGATAGCAAACCGGAAAATAATGTAATAGATAACAAACCAAATCACCGCAACAACAGGTACTAAATACCATTTAGTTTGTAAGCCATGCAAAATACCAAACACAACGAAGTCAATAATATTACCGTCAGTATTACCAATAGTTACACCAAACACTGCCATAACAGTAAATCCAAGACCTGTCAGTAAAGCGTGGACCAGATACAATACAGGAGCTGCAAACAGAAACAGGAATTCAATCGGTTCAGTCGTACCGCCAATCATACAAGCGATAATTCCTGAAATTAGTAATCCTTTAATTCTATGGCGATTTTCTGGTTCCGCGCAATGATACATAGCAAGGGCAGCACCGGGTAATCCTCCCAAGAATGTCGGCATTTTTCCTTGTGATAGAAACTGGGTTGCGCTTCCTGAAAAATTATTTGTTTCCAGACATGAAAGTTGCGCCTGGAAAATAGTCAGTGCGCCACTGACAGAATGACCACAAATATCCATTGTGCCACCGGCTTCGGTAAATCGGATCAGAGCGACCAGAATATGGTGTAAACCAAACGGTAATAACAAACGCTCACCCGCCCCAAAAACCATTGGCCCAAAAATACCTGCATCATTAATTAATTTACCTAACCTTATAATACTCATCGCAAACCAAGGCCAGATTAATGGCACCAGCAAACCAATCAACCCTAAAATTAATGTCGTTATGATCGAAACAAAACGTACTCCGCCAAAAAAGGCGAATGCATCAGGTAATCGGATGGTATTACAACGCTCATGAAGTAGATAAACAATAATGCCAACTATAACTGCCCCCAAAATACCAGTATCAATGGATTGAATGCCAAGAATATTTTGGATGTTATTGGCTTTCAATATCGTCGGATCTGTCGTCGGCAAGATACCTGTGGTTGTTAAATAAAAATTGATCCCCAGATTAAATACCGTAAAACCTACAAAACCAGCAAAAGCTGCCACACCTTTATTTTCACGTGCCATACCTAGCGGGATAGCAATCGCGAACATAACAGGCAGGAAACTGAAAGCCAAGGAGCCAATTTTACTCATCCAGGCAAATAACAACCGAAAAGCTGTGTGATCTAACATCGGCAGTAGTGTGATAACCTCTCGGCTACTGAGAGAACTGCCAATTCCAAGCATAATTCCACAAAATGATAGTAACGCCACGGGCAACATAAATGTTTTACCAAGGCTCTGGAAGAATTCCCATAGCGTAATTTTCTGTTTCTTCTGAGTGAGCATAATGACTCCAGTGGATATTATTAGATGCTATTTAATAAATAGCACCATGAATTACCTGGTGAAATAGTTCACTATTGATAAATATTTTAAAGGAGGATTATTGGTTTGGTAGGAATACCAAAAACTACTCAAACAATTATTACTATCCTTTAAATCACTCATATCTTAAACAAAGAGCAGGCAGAACCCTAATATTACAATTCTGCCAAAGAAAAAGTGCATTTGGTTGAGCTTGATTTTATATTTTGAATAAATATCATTGTCATCTTATCAGGAAAATCTCTCCGACTCCTATTTACAACGGCACCAATAAAGGTACGAAGGTAAAAAATATAATCATTTGATAATTGCAAATTGATATTAGTTATATATAGCCAAGTAATGCTGCTTTAGCTATTGCCTGGAATTTATTCTTACAATCCAGTTTTTTGACAATATTCATTAGGTGAAAATCAACTGTACTTTTAGTGACACAAATGGTTGATGCAATTTCACTTGATGTCATCCCATCTGCGGTATATCTTAATACTTCTAGTTCTCTATGTGAAAATGAAGTATTGTCGATATAGAACGATTGTAAATATTTTGTGTGTGATGTTAAGTATCTTATTATCCTAATATATACTCCTAAAATTTCTCCACTACATTTATACATTGTCTCGTTATCAATAGGCCCCTCTTTTCCTGCAACAGAAAATACTCCATAAGTTCCTGAAAATGCAGGAAGACCAAACGTGATCCCAGAGCGAAATCCATATTTCTGATTCACATACCAAAGCTCTTGACCATTAGATTTGGAAAAGAAATCTAAATCCCATATTTTTGAAAACGAAGGTGGCACAGGTCGGAAATTTAGAACGGGATCAATCATCCAATACTTTTTTTCTATATAAAGGTCCCGCCAAGATTCATGATAATTATTAAAGAAATACACTTCTCGGTTAGAGATAGGAAAGCGCGCCTTTAATAAAAGAGAGAATAAACTAAACCCCGAAATTTTGTTAATAAGCTCACAAATTTCAGCCACAAAATGTGTATCTACGTCTAATTTATGAAAATTATAGGGTAAGGTATATGGTCGATTAATATTCATTCAATGTCCTCTTGAAAATTAAGAATATTGATAGTGAATCCTGATATTTATTATAGTAGCAAAATTTACACTTAATAAAGAAAATAATTATTTACTGTTATACATAAGCAAGATTTGATAAGCCACAATGTATTTTTCGTAAACAAAAGAAATTATATCAATAGGATTTAAATTTTAATAATCAGGTAAAGTAATATATATAAAAAAAATATTATAACCACATTAAGAATTTTAAACCTCCCTCAAGACAACATAAATTATTATCTAATATTTTAATATAAAGCTTTTATATTTTATTCTTTTAAAAAGTAAGTTAACTAAAATATTGAACTACATGAAGCAATACCTAATAAATATATGAGTAATTTTTCCATATATACTATGATTTATACTAGTAGCTGTTTCAACCTTAATAGTTAATCATTAACCCGAAAGATCATTAGAGAATAACAAAGTCCAAATAATTAAATTTAACATATAAAGAGGAGATATAATGAATAATACTATTTTATCTGGCAACACTGTTACAGCTGATGTCACCTTTGTTATTGATGTTGAGAAAATTCGTCAATCCGTTATGCAAGGACATCCTGCAATATCTATGGACCCCCTCCATCCAACAACAATCAACTCTGGAGTATATATAGCCACCTATACTCCAAAGGATGGACTGAAAGTGACTTCCTCATCTGGCGCCAATATAGCTGTACCCATTAGTTCAAATATTAGATGGAGGGCGACAACTGTATCTAATAATTTCGACTACTCTATTGTATTATATAAATTCCAGAAACTAAGCTCAGGCCACGATATCATATCTGTCCCATCACAAATATGGTCACAGCGCCCTGGGGGCAAAGAAGTTCCAGTAATTCCTTCAGGAGTAAATGCTAATGAGGACGCACCTAAACTAGATTTTATTGAACTTAACGATAGTTATTTTCAAGCGATAGCTATGAATAGAGGCACCGAACAATATACATGGTGGTTTGCCGCTTATGACGGTAGAAATCTCTTAGGATATTTTCGATACGATCCATATGTTGAAGTAACTAATAGCTAAATACTTGTATACCCGGTTATCTTTCAAGTTGCCTCTTGGTTGGCTGCTCTCGGTCACATAGTTACCTATGCTCCCGGGGATTCGCTCCCTTGCTGTCGCGAAGCATCTTGAAATCCATAGGGTATATACTGTCATTTTCTACTGGAAAATTATTGAAATAGTTTTCCAGTGTTTTTAATTTTCACTAAATATCTATAACAGACATCAACTCATATAATAATAAAATTAAATGATATTATTAATTTATAAAAAAATATTCCAACATATAAGTAAGCTTTATTACCCTACATAAATTTAATAATCTTCCAATGTCCTCTTGAAAATTAAGAATATTGATAGTGAATCCTAATATTTATTATAGTAGCAAAATTTACACTTAATAAAGAAAATAATTATTTACTGTTATACATAAGCAAGATTTGATAAGCCACAATGTATCACTAATAAACAAAAGAAATTATATCAATAGGATTGAAATTTTAATAATCAGAGAAAATTACACATATAAAAACATATTATAGTCATACGAAGAATATTAAACTATTTTCAAATCAACATAAGTGATTACTTAATATTTTAACCTAAAATTTTATGTTTTATTTTTCACAACAATAAATTAGCTAAAATATTGCACTATAAAAAGTAACACCTGATAAATATATGAGTAATTTTCCCATATAAACTATTATTTATACCAGTAGCTGTTTCAACTTTAATAGTTAATCATATAAAAAGAAAGTTATTAGAATAATAATGAGTAAACAAAATAATCTTTCGATTACTAATAAATTATTTAAATATGTAAAGAGGTGTTATAATGAGTGAAATCATTCAGGGTAAAGATGATACTGTTACAGCCAGGAACTCTGTTACAGCTGATGTTACCTTTGTTATTGATATTGAGTCGATAATTGAATATCTTCGCACTAATAATCTTAAAAGTTCTCTGGACCCTACAGAGCCAACAATTATCCGTCAGCATGTATATATAGCTAATTATACTCCAGAGTTTGGATTAAAAGTGGCGAGTTCATCTGGCGCCCGTGTAACTGTTCCCATTAATGCAAATATTAGATGGAGAGCGACAACGGTATCTAATAATTTCGACTATACAATTATACTGTATAAATTCAAAAAGCTTAGTAAAGGAGAAGATGTCATCTCTGTCCCATCACAAATATGGTCACAGAACCCTATAGGCAAAAAAGTTCCAATGGTCCCTTCAGGGATTAATGCAAATGAGGATGAACCTAAGGTAATTTTTGTTGAATCTCAAGACAGTTATTTCCAAGCAATAGCTCATAGACCAGGTGTAGAACAATATACATGGTTCTTTGCTGCTTATGATGGTAAAAAACTCTTGGGCTATTATCGATATGATCCATATGTTGAAGTAACTAATAACTAATCATCTGTGTGTTGTCATTTTCTACTGGAAAATTATTTAAATAGTTTTCCAGTATTTTTATTTTTCACTTTACTTAAATACCCATCATAAATAATAGCTTATATAATAATATTATTTCCTTATAAAGAAAATCTTCTAACTTCCAGGTAAATTCTATTCCCCTCCATAAATTCAACAATCTTCCGACAATTATTCTGTTATCGGTTCAAATGACTTTCTCTCTATTATTTATTTCTTTAGCTAAAATAACTTACAGGAATTATTACATCTGGCATTATCGTCTATCAAGCTAAAAAAACGGTGAATTAAAATTTAGTTTATTATTACTCGATTAGATTAAGCTTTCCTTTCTTTAAAAATCTTCCTAGTACAATCCACGCTATTATTTAAAAAAACACTACCTGTTACTTATTCCACTTAAGTTAATTCATTAATAAGCCATAAAATCATAGCTCTTATTAACTCATTATTATCTGAATAACCAACTAATTAAAATTTCTAATAGAAAATCGAGATATAAAAGAAACGCCACTCGTTAATCAGAGCAAGATATAACCAGGAGTGTGCTTTAATAACGAATAAATTAGCCAATACGCATGCCATTACTATCGGGCTATCACCCTATATTTAGGTTTTATGGCATAAAATATCCTCCTTATCGGTGAATGAATGATAAAAAGAATATCTATTTTAGTATTGGGTTGTATTTCCTTTCAGATAATCGCTTCACCGGCAGAGATAAATGATAATCTGCCAATGACTGAGGCTAGAAGGACTCTGCAAGATAGTTCCAGGGAAATTAACCAACTGATAGAACAACGCCGATATCAGCAATTAAAGCAGCAGGCTAATACCGTTCCTGAGCCAACTGCTGCGCCAGTATTGCCGGAATCTAAGCAATGTTTGCCGTTAACCGGTGTTTACCTTAAAGGGATATCCCTGCTTTCGATTCGGGATTTAAGTACGCTCAGCGCTTTGTCCCCAGCGTGTATCAGCAGTCATGATATCAATCGGCTCAGCCACGAACTGACTCATCTTTATCTCAGTAAAGGCTATATCACCGCCCGTATTCAGTTTATTGCGCCTAATATCGATGGAGAGTTAGGGATAAATGTTATCGAAGGGTTTATTGAAAAAATCGAAGGCGGTGATCGCTGGGTAAATAGTAGTATGTTATTTCCCGGTCTGGAAAAACAACCGCTCAATATCACGCAACTGGATCAAGGTTTAGATCAGGCTAACCGACTACAGTCCAATAAAACCACCCTGGATATTTTACCGGGAACGGTGAGTGGCGGTTCGGTGATTAAATTGCATAATCAGCGCAGTAAGCCTTGGTTATTGAATATCAAAATCGATAATTATGGGCAAAAGAGCACTGGAAAATGGCTGGTCCGCACCAATGCCAGTTTTGATAGTCCATTTGGTTTATCCGATTTCATCAGTCTGAATGCCAGCAGTACGTTAGATAGCCCATCAAACCGGTACAGCCGTGCTTATACTCTGCTTTATTCAGTGCCCTATGGAGCCGCAACATTCAGTGGGTTTGGTAGTTATTCCCAATATGCCAGCCGCCCCCATTTACAAATAAGAACGATAAAGATTTATGGTGATACACAACAAATCGGCATGCGTTCCGATTTTGCCTTCTATCGTAATCAATCTCAGATTAATAGTGTCAGCGGGCAATTAACTTATAAGAATTATAATAATTACATCGATGATGCCAAGATTAGCGTCAGTAGCCAAACATTGAGTGTCTTTGAGCTCGGCGTTAATCATTTACATATCATTCCAACCGGATTAATTACGCTCAATCTGAGTGTTGAGCAAGGTTTGCCTTGGTTTGGAGCACAAACCGGAACTTCTTATCTCGATAAACAGTTCACCAAAGGCAAGTTGATGGTCAATCTGCATCAACGTTTTATGCTGTTCAACTCGCCTTATCAGCTCAATAACCTGTTTTATGGACAATACAACCGGCGAGGTCTGCCCGGCGTCGAATGGCTAAATATCACTGATCGGAATGCTGTCCGGGGATTTAGCAAAAATACGCTATCCGGGGATAACGGCTGGTATCTGCAAAATACGCTGTCTCGGACATTTCCCCTCGCCAACAGCACATTATCACTGCGTATCGGCATTGATGCCGGCCGGGTTCAGGGATATCGCAGCCCACAAGGCTGGCAAAGCAGTGCCGGAATCAGTTCTGGCGTCACGCTGAAATATCAGCGCATGGTATTCGATATAGAAACTAGTCGAGGAAAGTTATTTTCTAATCGCCAAGCATCTGATGAACCCATTCAGGTGCTAGTCCGTTTTTCTTACGCCTTTTGATGGTTTTAAGCAGTACCCAACGCTGTACACACAGTAATATAACTAAATATATAGAGACTTAATGTATGAAAAATAAAAAATTCAGGTTATCTCCTACCGGCAAGCTTGCCGCTTCTATGGCAATCATTCTTGTCTCTTGTTCTACCAGTTTTGCCAGTGAAATCGTTGGCGGCGGCGATCCAGCACACCATCCCGATATTTTCGCGACCGAAGGTAAAGCAACGGTTGTGAATATCGTGACGCCCTCTTCTTCCGGGCTGTCGCATAACCAATATCTGGATTACAACGTCGGTCAGATGGGCGTCGTGCTAAATAACGCGCTGGAAGAGGGGCAATCACAATTAGCCGGTCAGCTCGCCGCTAACCCTAATTTAAATGGTCAAGCCGCTAGTCTGATTCTGAATGAAGTTATCAGCAGGAACCCTTCCCTGTTATTAGGTCAACAGGAGGTGTTTGGCATAGCAGCAGATTATGTACTGGCAAACCCAAACGGCATCACCTGTAATGGATGTGGTTTTATCAATACTAACCGCGCTTCTCTGGTTGTGGGTAATCCATTGGTAGAACAAGGTGATTTGCAAGGTTTTAGTATGTTTAATAATCAGAATAGCCTGAAAATTAAATCGGACGGTTTAATCGCCAATGCGATCCTTGATCTTATCGCACCCAAAATTGACAGCCGAGGCCCAGTCACCGCTCAAAAAGAGATTAATGCGATCAGTGGTGAAAATAAAACTTCATCCACAGGAGAAATCATTGATTCTCAGCAAGAATTAACCGGTGTGCTGGATAGCTATTATCTCGGTAGTATGCAAGCCGGTCGTATCCGTCTACTTAATACCGCAAAAGGTAGTGGAGTTAATTTGCAAGGTTCTCTCACTGCTAGTGATGAGATTATGGTTAATTCCCACGGCAATCTCAATTTAGAAGCGGTACGCCTGCAAGGCGGAAATATTGCGCTCACAGGTAATGATATTGAGGTAAAAGGTAAAGTCAGCGAATCAGCGTATAGTCGTGATGGCAGCAATAATTACCAAAGCTATTTCAGCGGTTCTTATACCAATGAGAGTAAAAGTAGCCAGTCACTTGCCCGCACTCAACTAGCAGGCAAAAATATCTCATTGGTCGCCAACAATAATACCCGAATTGCAGCCACGGATATTGTGGGTGATGATGTTAATCTGAGTGGCGCTAATCTGACTTTAGATGGGCAGCAGTTCAAGCAATCCACTAAAAGTATTGATAACCAATGGAGTTATTCCCGGCGTAATGAGGTGACTCGGGAAAGTGAAAAACTGCATCAGGCAGGGAATACGATAACCGCCCGGCAGAATGTGAATTTAAATGCCATTGAAGGTGATGTTAAGATCCGCGGCAGCCAAATAAATGCCAACGATAAGCTGGCTATTACCGCGAAAAAGGATGTGCAGATTGCCGGTTTAACTGAAATAGAAGCATCATCAGAAAAAGGTTATAAAAAAAATCAAACGGCTAAATTGCAGACCGGAAATTGGGAAGAGAGTAAACAGACCGAGCGCTTGATTGCCAGTGAATTACAAGCAGGTAGTAATCTTGATATTAAAGCAGGAGATCACGCCGAGATTTTGGGGGCGAAAGTCCATGCAGGTCAAAATCTGACACTGGAAGCCGGTAAACAACTGAAAATCGATGTTCAGAAAACGGCTAACAGCGCTGCTGTACGTGATGATAAAAGGTACTGGGGCGGTATCGGCGGCGGCAAGAATAAAGACAATAGTGAGTTGAAAGAAACCAGCCATGCGTCTGAACTGACGGCCAATGGGCGTTTATTGCTATCAGGTCATGAAGGTATAGCGATTACCGGCAGTAAAGTAAAAGCGACTCAAGGTGCCTTTGTACATGCTAATAGTGGTGAAGTAACCATCGATAATGCGGTCAGTCATATCAATCAAAAAATCGATGAGCGAACAGGCACAGTACTCAATATCACTAACAGCTCAAAAAGAACCAATAGCCAGCAACAGAAATCTCATGGCAGCGAGTTGGTTTCAGAAGCGGATCTCAAATTACTCGGTGATGAAGATATCCATATTATTGGCAGTCAGGTGCAAAGTACTGGCGCGCTTAGCCTGAAGACATCCGGTAATATCAACGTGCTCTCTCATGGCGAACAGAAACAAGTTGATAAACAAAGCACTTCTCTGTATCCGCAAAGCCACTTCCAATCAAAAGGGGATAAACAGTATCGTGCCGGCATAGGCATTGAACATACCAGTAACAGTCAAAAAAATCAGACGATAACACAGCAAGCTTCTACGTTGAGTGGAGGTAGCATTACTATCGATGCTGATAAAGATGTTACCCTGCGTGGCTCCAATCTGGTGACGACTACAGGTGATGCTAAGATCACTGGCGCGAATGTTCATCTATTAGCCGCAGATAATAAAAAATCCGAAGAGAAATCTCAGAGTAAAAAATACGTTGGCGCCTATCTTACTGGAGGAATCGATAAAGTCGGTTCCGGTATTCATGGTAGTTATGAAGGTAACAACAACAATCATACCAGTACGACCGCCGTTGTTTCCGGCTCTCAAATCGCAGGTAATTTGAACATTAAAACCAACGGTGAATTGGTTCAGGAAGGGACGAAGCATGAAGTCAATGGCACTTATACCGCTGAGGCAGGCAAAATCAGCAATCTGGCCGTATCGAATACGACATCAAATGCCAACCACAAGCTACAGGTCGGCGCGGATATTGGCGTCAATGTCGATTATAGCGCAGTCACCCGCCCAATTGAGAAAGTAGTCAAAGAACCCGGTAAATCTGCGCTGGATGGTACTTTAACCAAAAAAGGCACACCCAATTTCGGAGCAGATATTGCCGCCAACGGCGGTAGCAGCCAGACCACAGATAAAAAGTCAGAAGCAGTTGTAACCTCTGTTCAAGCCAGCAATGTTGTTATCCGAACCAATGGCGAACTGTATGATCAGGGCACTCAATATCGTGCTGATAAAGGTAACGTTACACTGACTGCCGGTAGCCATAACAGTGAAGCAGCACAGAATCACCACGAAAGCAGCCACAGTGAAACCCGCGGCAATGCTGACTTACGTGTTTATACCACCACCGGTGAAGATATTTCCGGCAATGGTAAAGGTAAAGGCGGCACACAAAGCAGCCATACCACGACAACCGAAGCAGTAACCAGCCGGATTACCGCCGCGGATGACATTAATATTCGCGCCGAAAGGGATGCTGAATATCAAGGCACATCTCTGAATGCTGGCTCTGGCAAAGCTAATATAGATGCTAAAGGTGATATCCGTTTTGATAATGCCACCAATAGCATGACGAAAACAGCAACCGGTTATCACGGAGAAGCATCTGCTAAAGGGGGGAACTCGCCAGAGGGTAAGAATGTTCATATCGGTCTTGGCGGCGGCTACAACATAGATAGCAAAAGCAGTACCACAGCTCAGGTCAGTGAAATTGGCGGTAAGCAAGGCATCAATCTAAGCGCGGGCAATAACTTGACGTTGAAAGGTGCAGAAGTGACCGGCAAGCAAATCGACCTGAATGCTAAACAAGGTAATGTTGAACTGGTATCCGCTCAGGATCGCATTAACAACGATGGTTGGGAATTTAACCTGAAAGGCAGTGGAGGTAATGCAAGTTCGATTAAGAAAGCGGAAGATGACAGTACAACCACTACCACAAAACAGAACTTTGGCGGGGAAGTCAAAGTAGGGATTGATCGCCTGCAAGCAACAACCCAACGTAATAGCCATATCAAAGGTGAAAATGTCGTCATCAACAGCGGCGGGGATACGACAGTTGCCGGAGCACGAATAGAAGCGGATCAGGTAACAGGCAGTATTGGTGGTGATCTACGAGTTGAAAGCCGTAAGGATACTGAACATGGGTTAAATGTCGGTGTTGATGCTGGCGTGAATTACACTAAAGAATCCAAAGTAAAAAGTGACGATATCCCTAAAGACGAAACAACTAAGGATGATCCGTCTAAAGACGATGTGTCGAAAGATGAGGTATTGAAAGATGATCTATCTAAAAATCCAACCGAAGAGCCACAACCGAAAGGATGGCAGGAAAGATTAACCTCTGCGTTTGATAGTCTTAATAATATTAAAGGTATTAATGGGGTTACAGGTAAACTTAAAAGCAATGTCGATATTAAAGATCGAGAAAATGTCGGCGAACAATCGGCTATTTCCGGTAATCAAGGGGTTAATTTAGATGTAAAAGGAAATACTCATCTTATTGGCGGGCAAATTGGCAGCGAGAAAGGTAATGTCATTCTTAATACCCAAAATGTGGAACAACAATCTGTTACTAGCTATGACAATAGTAAAGGCGGTAACGTTGCATTACCTGATTCTGTTAGCGGAATTGTTAAAGCAGTTCAGGAAGGTGTATTGTCCGGCAAAATACCTTTGGTGAAAACGTATAGTAATGAAACCGAAGCTAGTACAACTAATGGCGAAATAATTAATCGTAAATCTGATTAATTTGTTCTTTTATAAAAGATCCTTCAAATGAAGGATCTTTTTATTGCTACGTATATCTAAATACTCATTGACAATATTAATGCTTTTTCATAATATCGAAAAATTAATATATAACTTGGAAATATAATTGTGTTTAGAATTTACAAGCGAAATTTAGAACTTAAAAAATACTATAAGTCACAGACTGGAATAGAGAGAATATTTAGAAAGGAAACTATTTGTTCAAATATATTCACTGCATATATTATTTTTATGATCGTATTTAAGTTCAATAATCCATTGCTTAGATATGTGGATTACGCGATGGCAATAATGCTAGTCATTACATTAATAAGTATGTCTGTTAAGATAAGTAGAGAGTTTAATATATTGATAAGCAGATATCAATCAGAGAGTTTTAATTACGCTAACGAAAAAATAAAAACTTCACGTAAGGTATTAACTTCAATTATCTTAATAGCTGCTTCAATATTAATGTGGATATCAATTTCATATTTATCCAGCATTATTATATATAATTTTTCATTAAACGTGTTTTCACTGATGATTATCAGTATATCAATATACCTAATCATGAAAATATTTAATCAGAGAGTAAATAACGTTTCATAATTCTACTACACACGGCCTTCTTCAAGCTATTGTTATACATAGAATTATTGGTAGAATAAGATGTAGCGCTATTTTGGAATCTTATTTACTCACTATGCATGAATAGGGGATATTAACTCAATACAAGTACGCTTTATACTTTAAATTGTTAGATAATAAGCCGCCACAATGAAAGCGGCTTTTAAATAAAGTTAGCATCAATATGATTTTATTTCCTTTGAAATTTGATAAATATTTTCTATACCGATAGAACATTCATCATCTGAAGCTAAAGTCGTTGTTATGAAACTGAGTTTATCCCTAGATTTGTTGGTAAATGTTACATGATACATTTGCCTATAAATCGGCTGAGATAAATAAATATCATCAAACTCATGTTTATCATTCAGTATTTTTTCCCTTTCAGCCTTAGCTATTTCACGTTGTAGAATAATAGCCACTTCACTTTTATTTAATCTCTCAGAAAGAATTAATGATGTTTGCGTTTTATCGAAATCAATATTATTTCTATCAATACCAAAGTCATTCAAACTATTCGCAGTAAGCTGCGTTGCCCATCCATTTATATCTGAACAATCAGGCCCTGCGGCAATAGCAGATATTGAAAATGATAATACAACTACCGATAGTAATATTATTTTACCGTTAAATCGTGATCGCCACTGACCCATATTTGTCTCCTGATAAATAAACGCTAATTTGTTATTCCAATGGTTGATATCGCCCCTATGCATCAATCAAACGGGACGAAATGGACTTTATCCACATAAGTCACAGAATAGAAAGTTTTACCATTTTAATACAATACAAGCTATTTACTTTGTGTTTTCTTTATGATTGGATGAAATTAGGTCAGCGTTGATGGAACATCATATGAAGACTGCGGCGATATGCTGGATCATACTCAATATCAGCTAGTTAACAGGGATTTCTCGCTATCGAAAAGACAACGGGGAGCTTATTTCTTTACTAGTTATCTGGCTATTCTGGCTCTATGCGATAGTTGGCAGCACAATCCACATCTGCAAGGAAAAGCATTAATAATGCATTTACATCAGCAACGCTGGCAGACCCCTTATAGTGAACCGCCCCTTTCATCACAAGGGGAGTTACAGAGACTAAAATGGGGGCTAATTTCAAAGAACAATCTGCCTATTTTGAATACCAGGAGCAATGCATAATGAGTGTAGTATCCAATACAAATATTCCTGACGATATTTTGCATATTAATGAGTCTGAAACAGCAACCTACCTTCCTAGCCTACCACAACCTTTTGCTGTGCTGTTTGAAAGGGGGCAACTCTCTGTTGAATTATTTTCTCCCGTCGAAGTCGATACTCAAACACCACATGATAGGGACGAAATTTATATCGTCAGTTCTGGTCATGGTGTTTTCCGTCGGGGAGAAACTTATGTCAATTTCTCTGCTGGAGATTTTCTGTTTGTTCCCGCTTATGTTGATCATCGCTTTGAGTCGTTCAGTAAAGATTTTAGAACATGGGTGATTTTCTTTGGTCCTATTGGGGGCAACAGCATCCACAACAGAGGGGAAGACATGGCTTCACAATGAGACTTCATTATCGTGGAGGAAGGGCTGGCTGGTAGTGCATTGGCATTTTGGTGCAGTAAATTACCACTGAAAATCTTGCTACTAGAAGCTACAACACCCGGTGTCAGAGAAGCAACGGTGCAACGTCACTGCTTTTCCGACAAGCGCATTGCGTTGTGGGAACCGCTTGGCGGGTATGTGAATCCTCGTCTATATTCCTTGGGCAGCCCGTGAATTCAGCCAGCAGTTAGCTAAGCGCCTATCAGTTCAGCCCCTTTGTATTAAGAACAATTCAGACCAGCTATAAATTAGCGTCTATCTGCATCTACAAATTTGGCTCGCAAAACCTCAACTTCGAAAAAAGTCTTTATTCAACGTCTTAATACTTAAGTACCGGTATATGAAGAATTGTTAATAATTTTCTTACAGTGGCATTATAAGATAGTAGGTTATTTAACGTCATTGAGGCTATACATGCCAAAGCGTACAGAAAAACAGGAAACAACCCAACATCAGCCGAAACGCTTGTCCAGAACACCTTTGGAGAAGGGAATTCGCCACGGTAAAAAAGCGATTTCTCTGACGGTCAGAGTAGGAAATTATATCCGCAATATTCCCATTATTGCCCATTTTATCCGTGCAACGCTGCGTTTTAATGATCGGATGGGTAATCAGTTTGGCGCCGCAATAACGTATTTTTCCTTCTTATCACTTATTCCCATTCTGATGCTCTCTTTCGCCATTGCCGGTTTTATTCTGGCCTCTAATCCCGATTTGCTGGCAAAACTGATTAACGGCATCGCCAACAGTATTAGTGATCCAACTCTTGCCAATACGCTGAAAAATAGTGTCGATACAGCAATTAAACAACGAACTACCGTGGGATTAACCGGTTTGGCAATTGCGCTCTATTCCGGTGTGAATTGGGTCAGTAATTTACGTCAGGCCATTCTTGCCCAATTCCACCCTGTTTGGGTAAGAAATCAGGAAGATAATGAGAAAATCTATTTTAAATATCTTCGTGATTCTATTTCTCTGATTGGACTATTATTAGCGCTGGTCATCACGCTATCATTGACCTCTATCGCAGGCTCCGCCCAAGCAACCATCGTCAATATGTTAGGGTTAGATGGCATTGAATGGCTGCGTCCATCCTGGTTCTTGATTGGATTAGCCATTTCTATTTCAGCTAATTATCTGCTTTTCCTATGGCTATTTTGGGTGCTGCCTCGCCACCAGCCAGAACGCAAAGCGCTATTGAAAGGAACATTGATGGCAGCGATAGGTTTTGAAGTGATCAAGTATATTATGACCATGACATTGCCGCGCCTCGCCAATTCCCCTTCTGGCGCCGCATTTGGTTCTGTTATCGGCCTGATGACATTTTTCTATCTTTTTGCCCGTTTAACGCTATTCTGCGCTGCCTGGATAGCTACCGCGGATAATAATTATAAAAATACCGAATAAATATGCCCTGGCAGAGCGATCTGCTAATAATAACCCAATGAAAAGGAGCTGTTTATGCCGTTTGTTAATATCAGAATTACTCGTGAAGGTGCTACAGCAGAACAAAAGAAGCAATTAATTGAAGGTGCCACTCAGTTACTGGCCGATGTATTAGGAAAAAATCCAGCGACAACTTTTGTCATTATTGATGAAGTCGATACGGATAATTGGGGAATCGGCGGTAAGAATGTGACTGAACTTAGAGCTGAGGCTAAAAAGTAGTCTCCAATGATGAAGGGCGGTCTTGTCCGCCCTTTTTGTCGCTTTAAGACGCTTTTGCCTCAGGCTTAGGTATCGGCGGTTGTGCCGGAATATCAACCTTATCCTCATGTGGTGTCAGCGACATAATCTGATTAAAGCTGTTTCTTAACTGGTCGACATCCATTTCCGCTTCCCCTTTCGGTTGAATCAGAATAAATGCCACCTCTTGTGACAGGATTTGCTTCAACTCACGATTAAGCATTTCTGGGGTCAAGGAAGCTAAAAATGCTTGTCTCAAACGCTGATACTGCTCAGGGGCGATATCCACCACATTGCTCTGTTGGGACAAAAGGCGCTGATTAATCAAAATATCCGTGCTGGTATGACCATACATGGCAAATAACTGGCTAAGTTGAGCTTGCTTTTGCGTATATAGCTCATCAAATTGCCCCTTCGGCAATCCTTTATCGCGCAGCGTGGCCAACTCAGCCGCCAGATATTCCATTGCCGGTTTTAGATTACCGGCTGTCGTGTTGAGATTCAGGGCGCAACTCGCACGATGATACTGGACTTTACAATCCAAGCCCAATTTCAACGCTTTATCATTTTTTCTTTCTAGCCCAAGTTGCAGATAGCGATAAAGCGCCTCGCGGGTAATATCACTGATCCAATAGTGATTAAGCACATACGAATCATTAATCGGCTGCCAATTGAGATCCCAAATCAAGGATAAAGTATCTTCTTTCTTTTTATCGCTGATAATCCCTATGGTCTCCGGTTTCATTGGCGACAACGCTGCAATAGTGGCCGGAGTATGACGTTTACCTTTCAATGATGAAAATGCTTGGTTGATATTTTCCGGCAGAGTACGGCTATCCACATGGCCCGCAACATATAATGTCATCATGTCAGGGGTATACCACTGCCGGTAAAACTGTTTAAGCTTTTCCAAATCAATAGGTTGATGCGCGTTTTGCGCCGGATCATGCCCTAACAGCGTTGAACCTTTCAAGCGTCTACGCCACACAGGATCTTGTATATCTGGCGGATAGGTTGCAACGGATGTATCAGCCATTTTCATGGCATGTTGTAGTGTCTCAGGTGTAAATACCGCTTTGCCCGCGGCATCAGCCAACCAGTTCAATGCGTCTTTTAGTAGTTCCGGCCGATTATGTGGCAAGCTCAAGCTATAAAGTGTGAAATCATATGAAACAATAGCTGGAGGCAGTGGGTATTTTGGATCAATAGCACTGTTCCATAACTGGTCTAATTTGGTGGAAGATAAACTTTTGCTACTAAAGAGCACGACTTTCGGAATCAACCAAGTATAACCTGCTTGCTGGGTTTTCTCCGCCAGTGACCCTGTTTTCACGACAAGGCGCAACTGTATTCTGTCGTTAGGACGTTGTGGCGTCTGCAAAATTTGCCAGTTAAAACCGTTTTCCAGTTTACCCTGTTTCCAGGCAGGGTCAGGCTGCAAGGCTTCTGCCTGCGTCTGGCCCGCAATTGCCAGCATTATCCCACCAATAAAATAACGAATTTTCGTACCCTGCATGTGAACCCCTATAGATGTCTATCCTTGGTTTTAGCCTTCGAAGGTTTAACCAATTGATGACAGAATATGTTCCCTTCGACCAATAATAACGGTAGAAAAAGCAAAAACCTGAATTTTAGCCGACGAAATCCTGTCAGGATTATAACTGAGGATTAGACCTCAAACCGCCACGGATGGTTTCATGATGACGGAGGTTTATGCTTATCAAATTGACGATTATATCCTCTGATCAGCATACCTAATTCATCGTCCTGATGGTATTTAGGGCAAGCCATTGGCTCTGATGGTTGATCGTTATTAAGATCCCGTGCAATGTCACGTAATGGGTGCACAATAATCCGGTTAATACACCAGCTTATCGACACCGTAAGGATAAGGGCCAGTAATAAATAAGTTGTCAGCATCAGTGCCAACGTATTAATAGCAAAACGGTATACTCGGTTGGAATCCACTTGCAAAATCAGATGCCCTAGCGGTTTAGTATCTGTCGATACTGAACCATAAACATGAAGAGGAATACTCACTTCCACAGGGATACCAAAAACACGCTTAGCCAGTTCGGGGATTGGACGATGGGTAGCAAAGCTCAATCGTATCACCCGGATATCCTCCGGTAATACCACATCTGCCCGCCCTAAAATCCCTACAGTACGCAACCCTATCAGCAACTCTTTTGCTTTACCAAGATCAGAATTAAGTAGTGCTTCCGTTAAAGGCGCCTGTACCTGAACTGCCGCATTATTAAGCTGGCTGATATAATCATCTTTACGTTGCTGTATAAAATGACACAATTGAATCGTAATAAAAATAGCAATGGTCACTAGCGTGACGCCGGTCACTGCGGCCATCTGTTTAATGGTTAACGAACGTTTGACGCGCAATTTCATTTTCACTTAAACCAATGCCTGTGGATATCGCAGTTATAACACGTGATCAATGGAATTGAGTATACTTGATTTTATCGCCAACGATCCTGTTTCACTTATCCAAGTCGTTATTTTCCTAAAATAATTACCTTTGGTGGTTATCTGTAACTATTAGAAAAACATATAAATATTCAATTTTCCTATTTAAAATCGCCTGATTTGACCACAATGTGTAACGCTGATGAAATCAAGCCACCAATCAGAAGCTTAAATTAGTCACCCTTTTAGCATTACACGAAGAAAAGTATCAAGCCAAGCTACTTGTTTTTCCTAGCGATCCACCTTTACTTATTCTGCCCAAGACACGTTCCTAATAGTTATGTTGCCGTGATTTAACTCACTGTATACACGACATCATTAAGCAAAACGTAATGAAAGTTTAAATTTATACTATATTCTATTGTATGCACCAGTTTCGGAGAAGCATATATTAACCACAGTAATTCACTGTATGTCCTGCCCCCTCAACATGACACTATTAACCTTGTGTGAAAGGATGGTGTGTATGAGTGATCTTGAAGATTTATACCCCTATCGTTTTTCAGCACTCTCCTATTCTAAAGCTGAGCGGTTTGATGCTTGGCGAGAAAAGCATCAGCATCATAATATTTCGCTAAAAATGCGTGAAATTATTATCTTAGATGCTAATTTCTGTGGAATGCATATAGGGGAGTTGATGCTCGGACGTTGGCGTTTCCTTAGCAAGCGCGAGAATACAATCAATGACTTTGCTTATCGTTCATTAGACAAGATCCGCAAGGACAATCTTGACCACTATTATTTTCGCCTTAGTCTTTCTGATTCGTGGATTTATAATGATGCTAGCCACCAAGCTAAGATAAAGCCTTCACAATTGGCTGTTATCGATTTAGGCCAACCATATGATTTGAGCATCGCCGAAGGTGAGGTCATCATGTTGATGGTTCCTCGTGATCTTCTCCCAGCAACAACGGCTAATTTCCACGGGGCAGTTTTAAATCACAGCCTGGGACAGCTTTTTGCAGAACATATTAAAGCACTATTTCTACATACTCCCCACTTGCCGAAGAACGATATGCCACAGGTTATGCAAGCTACTTTGGGCTTCCTGAATGCAACGCTTTCTGCCACCCCAGATAATATTATTCAGGCACAAACTGCAATTGATACGACTTTATTCAACAGGATCAGACACTATATTGATCAAAATCTTAATTCAAATAAACTAAACGTTAACCAGATTTGTGAACAAATCGGCATTTCCAGGAGTCATTTATACCGGCTCTTCGAAACGGTAGGCGGTGTAGCAAATTACATTTGTTCACGACGTTTATCTAAAGTGCATTCAATTCTGAGTTCCCAAATCACTCCACGTCAACGTATTGCTGACTTGGCTTATCAGTATGGGTTCAGTAGCCCGGTTCAATTTGCGCGTGCCTATAAGAGGAAATTTAGCTATTCTCCAAGCGAAACGAAAAGAATCGTTCTTCCTACCGATGAAGATTCATCTGTCTTGCAGCCTAGTGGCGATTTTTGGCTACGATCTCGTTGATTAATGTTTGTCTGTGCTCTGCCCGACCGCGGGTGAATGGGTGCTCAACATTATGCTACAAAGAGCATCTCCTGCAATCATCCCGCCCGCGAAAGACTCCAGTCCGTGGGAAGGGTGGTTGCGATACTTTCGTTTTACCCATAAACGACAAATCAACCCAAGGAGAACCATCCAACCAACCGTAGGTTTAGCTATCAATAGCCCTGTTGCAAGCATGATACCTAATTGGCCCCGAGCGCCGCCAATAACTTGTAGTAGCGCGCCCAGTATTACCCAGCCGGTGAAAGTCATTAAGTTGCTTTGATCTATACTTGTTTTAATCGCCGCAGCATAAGCCAAATTGACGGGGGCAAACAGGTTACGAGCGAATAAATCCTGCCAGGTCAGTAGAACAGCTAAAATCGCTATGCCAAAACCTAACATGCCTGCGATCATTTGTTCTCGCCGCCCTCTTTGCTCAAATATGGGATCACGATTATCACCTCTCAATATGTATCCTGCTTTAAGGTCGTAGCCCATATCAGCAAATGCAGGCCCAGTTGCCGATGTAAATGCGGTTAATACGACTAAAGCCTTTACTGGAAAGCCGATCCAGATACCAATGACTAATGAGAGTAGCGCTACACCAAACGCCGGCATCCACCCGGTATTCATGGCTGCGATTCCCACGATGAGCTCGTGAAGTAGCGCTGAGATCGTGCCAAATACAACGAATCCAATCAACATAGGTAAACTAAGTTGTTCAAATAGCCCTGTCCCTAAAGCAAGTATCATAGCCAAAAGTAGATAGCCCAAACTACCGAGACCGAGTAAAGCCCGAAAAGATGAGGTACCAAGCTGATCAATCTGATGTTGATGACCACCGGCGGGGATAGTGATGTGTCTCTTCTTCCGCTTGTACATGGAAAGACCAATTTGCAAAGCTGCCACCATACCAGCACCAACCAAAATCCCTTCAGGCATTCTCAGGGTACTGATATCCAATGCAAACACAATATAGAGACAGGGAGCCAATAGCAGTCCAGCCGCGAATGACAGCATAGCCGCAAAGCCCCCGATAAAAGCAATACCGGCAGCCGACATTGGCAAACCTAAAAGACTGCCGATAAACCCACTTATCACCCCACAGATTAATGTGATCGTTCGATAACCTCCTCGATCAGTGGTTTTGATCACCTCAGCGGTAGCCATCCCAAGAGGCCAAGCGCCTGATGCTGGAAATACCGGGGAATCAAACATACGATATAGCAGGAAAGCATCCCACAACATAGCCAAACTTACCCCTACCAGTATCGGCATAATGAGTTCAGGCATCTCCATGACGTACGCGATACCAAGCGGGGCGAGAAGGCTGATAGCTGCCCCAAAAGTGGCAGAGGACATACTGGTTTGCACTAAATTTTGTGCATGAACAGAACGGAAAAGCGTGAATTGATAGATTGGGAGCCGTGCAATAGCCATAGCAACCAGAGCACCAATTATAGATGTGCTTGGTGTGACACCCAGAGTGACAAGTGTTTGGATACCAATTATTGATCCGAGAGAACTTACCAGAATCAATACAACTAACATTAATGGAGAAAACGCCCGTGGATGAGGTGATGAGATATTCGTCATACGCTGGTGGCTTGATTCTGTCCCCACGGTGTTCTCCCCTAATTTTCAAAGTTAGTAGTAGTCACTGTCTCTCTGTTGTTTCATCATCTATTTTCGATTTAGACCGATTTTTAAATCTATTGCAGATAGCTGCCGAACAACGTGGCATCTTCCTGTAATGCCTATTGTTTCGACTGTTGTCGTTTCAATGTCATCGAAAGGACACACAAAACTGAAAGGGAGATGGCTAGCAACAGCCACATTGCCGCACGGTATCCCTCAATAAAGAACGTATGAAAAACATTTAGCGCATCTGCAAGGTCAAGACCAGCATGCTGATGCAAAGCTGAAAGAGCACCTCCAGGTTCAGCGATAACTTTCTCCACCCATTGACCAGGCGCCACGCCAAACGCACCTAATTTGAGTAACAAGCTGCTGGTAGCAACTTGCTGATAAAGTAGCAGACCAAAGGCAAGACCTACCGCCCCGCCAATATTATGCACCGTCCACGATGACCCCATAGCAACCGCTCCCATACGTTCCGGTACAGATGACAGCGCAGCCACTGTAGATGGCCCCAACACACAAGCCCAACCAATACCCATAAGCGTAAACGCAATAGCAATACTGAATAGACTGCTGTATTCGGAAAAGAGTGTTTGAAGGAATGCTGAAATAGCAAAAAATAAGAAGCCGCTGACAAGTATTATTTTGACTCCCATTCGGTCAGTAAGCCGACCAACAATCGGTGAAAGAAGAGCAACCATCGCCGTAGTAGGAAGCAACATCATACCTATCTGATATCCTTCAAGATCTTTTATCGTGTGTAGGTACAGAGGCATCAGGAAAAAAGCCAGACAGTAAAAAAAGGCCAGTGCCGCATTGGCTATAGCCGCACCAATGAAAGTCCGGTTTTTAAACAGATGGAGTTGAAGGATCGGCGCAGAGACCCGTTGTTCAATATGATAAAATATGACCAACGCGACGACTGACATTATTAAAAGACCTAGCGTAGAGAATGACAACCATCCCCACTCACTACCTAAGCTGAGTACAACAATGCAGGCCGACAGACCGGTGATCAGAAAAATCAATCCCCCCCAGTCTAACGTCGTCCCTTGTTCCTTATTCTTAGATTCTGTGACGCTAACCGTACAGATTAATAGGCTTAAGACAATTAATGGAACGTTTATCAGGAAAATCCAACGCCAACCCAGAGTGCTAACAATGATTCCTCCTATTACTGGACCGATTGCCAGCCCAAGTCCATTAACCCCAAAGAGCAAACCGATACCTTTTCCACGCTCCTCCTCAGGGAAAGCATTAGAAACTATGGCGCCAGAGGCGGTGTATAAGATTGCGCAAGATACTCCCTGAGCAAATCGAAAAGCGATAAGCCAGTTTATATTGGTAACGAGCCCAGCACCGAGTGATGCGAGCCCAAAGCATATGGCGCCAAGGTAGAGTACCCGTCGACGACCATAGAGATCCGCCATACGCCCCATCACAACCATGAAAGCCGATAGCGCCAAGAGAAAAATATTGATAATCCACTGGAGTTCAGCCACTGTAGCATGAAGATCAGCTCTTATTGCGGGCAAGGCCGTATTGACGATAGTAAAGTCAATACAACCAAGAAAGCTCGCAATACTCACCCCCGTCAAAACCCACCACTTTCTGTGATTCTCTGAGAAAAAAATCATCAAATAGCCTCCACTGTGTTCAGTAGCTCATCTAAAAAATTCCCGGAACCTTATTGAAACAAGCTCGAATATTGGCTTAACATGTGCCGGGAATTTCTTGGAACGACAGACTATGACCTTATCTTCCTTAGTTATTTCATATCTATCAGGTTACTGATATTTCATGTCTTTTTGATTTATTCCACCATACAATGAATCGCGTCTTCCTGAAGGAATGTATTATTAAGAAAATTTGGCATAGACCGCTTCTTAAAGCGTAGAGATAACCAGCGTTCTTTTCCAGGATATTTTTCAACAACGAAACGCTCGCGTGTAGCATTCATAGCCGCAGTCATTGGTTGTGGGTAGATGACAAAATCGTAACCTTTAGCTGCCCAAATCGGCATGATTATGGGACATTCTTCCATAAGATAATTTAAACAGCTTATAAATGCCTGAGCGGTATCAATACTTGGCTCCCGCTTTACCATTCGATCAGTGAATATGCCTATGGTTTCGTTAATCGCCTCTTTATAGGCAAGATCATTGGCATATAATTCTTCTATATCTTCTCGAAATGCCAAATATGATATATCGTTTAGGGCCTCATCCCAGCGGAGAATATTGTTGGGAATCGAGAGTGCAGCGAGAACTTCAGAATTTCGAGCGATCCAGGAAGTACCCAATTCATATGTAAAACGATAGGCGGCTTCACAACTCATTCCCAAATAATTATGCCGCTGTAAGGTATCAGCTACTGCAATTGTACATGAAGAAAACCCACTCCTATTAATTAAATCAATGGTTGCTGCGAGTTTATCGCCTTCGTGATATTTTTGGCCGACACTGATAAGTAAGATAACCTTGCTACCCAACAAGGCCGTTTTTTCTTTATCAAAATTGAATGCAGCTTTTGAAAAGAATGTGTAACTAGCCATATTCTTGCCTCCAAATTGAAGCTTTATTATTCCCTAAGCACCAATACTGTAATTTGATTTTATTCTCGTCATAAGATGATCTGCATACTCAATATGAGGATACCTTGCCGGATTATCCGCATCCTGAAATATATCTAATGGAGCTATTTGAGCGTGCATACTTGGCTCAAAAAAGAAAGGAATAGCATATCGTTTCTTTCCAGAGCGATTTATTACCCGGTGGGGAGTAGAAATAAAGTTATCGTTAGTCATCCATTTGATCATATCTCCGCTATTTAGGATAAAAGAACCCGGTTCAGGTGGAACATCAATCCATTCTCCCTCTTGATTTTTGACTTGCAGTCCCCCAATCGTATCTTGTGCTAATAAGGTCAAAAATCCATAATCCGTATGCGGGGCAATGCCATACTGGTCTTCAGGAATGATATCTGGCTGTTCCGGGTAATATTGAAGCCTCAAGAAAATAGTCGGTTCCCTGAAATAATTATCTAATGCATCGGGGCTTAGGCCGAACGCCATTGCAAAAACTTGTACCATCCGTTTAGCCAAAGCCTGCATAGATTTATAGTATGTTGTGATCGTCTCCTTAAACTCCGGCATATCTTCAGGCCATTGATTTGGGCCAGCTAAGTTTTGTTCTAGTTTAAAATCTTCACTTTCCTCCAATACTTCATTAGCAATAATAAATGCCTCACTTTGATTAGGCTTGTTTGCTTTTTCCAAAGTAGATAATTCAAATCGAGATGTACTCCTCGGCATATAACCCCGAAAGAACTTATTTTGACGAATTTTTAATTTTTTATTCAGTGGTAAATTGTGGAAATCTCTTGCTGCCTGAAAAGTGGCTTGTACTAAATCTTCTGATATGCCGTGATTAATCAGGTAAGCAAATCCCACATTTGTATATATTTGGCGAACTTGCTCAGCGACTGACAATAATCCCGTATCTGTATGGGCAAATATTGGTGCAAGGTCAATGTGAGGTATTTTCTCAAAACTTTTCATACATGACTCTCCCTGATGACTCAATGTCAAATAATGATGAATTCTCTCCTTTAGAATATAAATCATAAGAATATTTACAGGGTAAGCATTCCGTCCCAGAAAATGGATATTTCATCCCATAAGGGATTTTTATACGTGTAATGAATAAGTTGCTGAATGACATTTGTAACAGCAGGTTTATCATTGCCAAATAGACGATTTTTTTTATCTCTTTTAACTCACTCTTTTTAAGTAAGTTGCCGCAACTCGGGTTTGAAAGGGGGAAATCAGAAAGAAAATAAGGATGGCTCAACCTACCCACCATCCTTAAAAGTTATTAGCTTAACCAATTATTCCACTGCAACATTTTCATCCTGATCAACCGCAAAACAAGCGATCAGTTGATTACCATATTGATTCAGTTTTGGCTGAAGCTGAGTACAAACGCTAAGCGCCCGGCGGCAACGCGCTGCAAATGCACAACCGGGAGGTGGATTCATCGGGCTTGGCAATTCACCTGTCAATTTTATCCGTTCACGACGTAATTCAGGATTCAGCCTTGGCGTTGCTGATAATAACGCCTGTGTATAGGGGTGACGTGGGTTACTGAAAATCATCTCTTTACTGCCTTTTTCCACACAACGACCGAGGTACATCACCATCACTTCATCAGCGATATGTTCAACCACCGATAAGTCGTGGGAAATAAAGACATAAGAGAGCCCCAACTCTTGTTGTAAGTCCATCATCAAATTCAACACCTGTGCCCGCACCGAGACATCCAATGCGGAAACCGGTTCATCCGCAATCACCACATCCGGGTCCAACATCAGACCACGAGCAATCGCAATCCGTTGGCGTTGACCACCAGAGAACATGTGCGGATAGCGGCTGTAGTGTTCAGTTTTTAGCCCCACTTTTTCCATCATCTGCAACACTTTTTCTTTACGCTCCTGTGCGCTCAACTCGGTGTTGATCCGCAGAGGCTCCTCCAGAATCTGACCAACTTTCTTACGCGGATTAAGTGAACCATAAGGATTTTGAAACACAATCTGGATTTTCTGACGACGCAGTTTTTCAGCGTCTTTATTTGGCACCAGCAGATCTTGTCCCTGATAATAAAGCTCACCATCGGTTGGTTTTTCAATCATCGTCAACAATCGCCCCAGCGTGGACTTACCACACCCCGATTCACCCACAACTGCCAGCGTTTTTCCCTTTTCCAGTTCGAAAGAGATGCCATCCAGCGCTTTTACCGTTCTAGCTGGCGAAAAGAGTCCCCCTTTGATTGGGTAATATTTTTTCAGATCTGTCGCTTTTAATAACGGCGCCGTTGATATCTCCTGCGCCTGATAAATAGATTCACTCATACTGTCGGCCTCCCCGCATCATCCAACGGTATATGGCATTTCACCTGACGTTCCCCTACCGTTCTTAATTCCGGTTCCACCTGACGACAATGGTCATTTGCATAGGGACAACGTGGATTCAGTAAACACCCGATAGGCCGGTCATATTTCCCCGGCACAACTCCCGGTAAAGAGGCAAGACGGGATTTATCCGTGGCAAATTCAGGTAATGCCCGGAGCAACGCCTGAGTATACGGATGACGTGGCGCCCGGAAGATCTCCGATGCCTTGGCGGATTCCACCACCTGTCCGGCATACATCACAATAATATGATGAGCAGCCTCTGCAACCAACGCCAGGTCATGGGTGATTAATATCAGCGCCATATTCTCCCGCTGTTGCAACTCCAACAACAGTTCAATAACCTGCGCCTGAATGGTGACATCCAAAGCGGTTGTTGGTTCATCAGCAATCAATAACTTGGGCCGACAGGCAATCGCCATTGCGATCATCACCCGTTGGCTCATACCACCGGATAATTGATGCGGATACACATCCAGACGTGATGCAGGATCAGGGATACCAACCAAGGTCAACAGATCAATCGCTCGCTGGCGTCGGGTACGGCGATTGCCGCCTTGATGCACTTTCAGCGCTTCCATAATCTGAAACCCAACGGTATAACAGGGATTCAAGCTGGTCATCGGATCTTGGAAGATCATTGCCACTTCCGCACCAACCAGTTGGCGGCGTTCTTGCTCGGAAATTTTGGTCAAATCACGCTGGTTAAATTCCAGCTTGTCAGCCATTACCTTGCCAGGATAATCAATCAATCCCATCACAGCCAATGAACTGACCGATTTACCTGAGCCAGACTCTCCGACAATCCCGACAACCTGCCCTTGCTCAACTCGGTAACTGATACGGTCAACGGCGCGGAACGGCGCCTCTTCGTCACCGAAGTGAACCGATAATTTTTCTACATTTAATAGTGCCATTTCGCCACCTCATTACTGCTTGAGTTTAGGATCAAGCGCATCACGCAAACCGTCACCCATCAGGTTAAACGCCAACACTGTCAGCAGAATCGCCACCCCTGGGAACGTCACTACCCACCAGGCACTTTGTGCAAACTGCAATACATCAGACAGCATTGTTCCCCATTCCGGTGTGGGTGGCTGCGCACCCATCCCCAGAAAACCCAAAGCAGCCATATCAAGAATGGCATTAGAAAAACCCAGAGAAGCCTGCACAATCAGCGGCGCCAGACAGTTAGGCAAGATATTGATAAACATCTGACGCATGGAACCCGCCCCCGCCACCTGCGAGGCCGTCACATAGTCGCGGTTAACTTCGACTAATACCGCCGCACGAGTTAAACGGATGTAATGCGGCAGAGAGACAAAGGTCAACGCTAACGAAGCATTGACAATGGATGGCCCAAAGATCGCCACGAGCACCAAAGCCAGCAACAGGCTTGGCAATGCCAGCATAATATCAACGATACGCATGATGATAATATCCACCACACCACCGAAATAACCCGCCAGCACCCCCAGAACAACCCCCATCAACAGGGATAGCACCACCACCAGACAACCTACCAACAATGAAAGCCGAGCGCCGTACATCAAACGCGAAAGTAAATCACGCCCAACATCATCAGTACCCAGAATAAACTGCCAACTTCCCCCTTCCTGCCATACCGGCGGCGTCAGCAAAGAATCGCGGAACTGTTCAGCCGCACCGTGTGGGGCAAGCACTCCCGCTAACAGAGCGACTAATAACATCAGCACAATATAAACCAGGCCGACCACGGCCCCTTTATTGCGCTTAAAGTAATACCAGAACTCCTGCATCGGCGTCATAATCTTAGGCGCACTGTTTGCAGGCTCAGTCACTTGAGACATAATGTGCTCCCTATTTCTTATGCCGGATACGCGGGTTAACAACGCCGTATAACAAGTCAACTATCAGGTTAACCAAAATGATCATAATCGCCACCAGTAATACGCCTCCCTGCACCACCGGATAATCCCGACGTTGAAGGGCATCGATCAGCCAGCGTCCAAGCCCCGGCCATGAGAAGATAGTTTCAGTCAGGATCGCCCCCGCCAGCATAATGCCGACCTGCAAGCCGATAACAGTGACAACCGGCAGCAATGCATTACGAAGCGCGTGGACCACAATCACACGCATACGACTCAAGCCTTTAGCGCGGGCAGTACGGATATAATCTTCACCTAGTACTTCCAACATCGAAGAGCGGGTCATACGGACAATAACCGCCAGTGGAATCGTCCCCAAGACAACGGCGGGCAAAATGATATGCATCACCGCATCTTTAAAATCACCGGCTTCACCCCAGAATAACGTGTCGATTAGCATAAAACCGGTCAGCGGATAACTGTCATCAAGGAAAACACTGTCGCTTATCCGCCCGGATACTGGCGTTAGATCCAACTGGACAGAAACCAGCATGATCAACATGATCCCCCACCAGAAGATCGGCATGGAGTATCCGGTTAGGGAAAGTCCTATCGCAGTATGATCAAAAACAGAACCACGCTTCACCGCCGCGAGGACGCCAACGGGAATACCAACAGAGATAGCGAACAGCATGGCGCATATCCCCAGTTCCAGCGTTGCCTGGAAACGGGGAACAAACTCTTCCCACACCGAGATACGACTTTTCATGGAGATGCCAAGATCACCATGTAACACATTACTTACATAATGAAAGTATTGCTGCCAAAGTGGTTTATCCAACCCCATTTCGGCCATTAGCTGGGCATAGCGCTCAGCAGATATTCCACGTTCCCCGGCCATAATGGTCACCGGATCGCCGGGGATCATATGGACAAAAGCAAAAGTCAGTAAAGTAATGCCAATAAACGTTGGGATTACCAACCCCAGACGTCGGAGTATGAACTGCAACATATCCCAAACTCTCTTTTTTTAAATGCCAGTTACAGCTCTCAGGCCGTTTGGCTTGAATAAGGGGGAGGACTTTCCCCCTTTTGGCTCACAATCTTTTGACTCACAATGTAATCAACACCTTGCCTCTGCTTTTTTGTTAGTTTTCCACCGGTCATAACCATCTGGAAAAAGCCGCCATCTTCGGTTAAAAATCAGTAAGATGGCGTATCACAACAAAGCAAAAACAGGATTATTCGAGAGACACGGTATCGAAGCGGTGTTTATTACCCAATGGCTCAACGACATAACCTTTAACTTCTTTACGGATGGGTTCATAAACAACGGAATGAGCGATAATCAGCGCCGGGACCTGCTCGTGCATCACAACCTGTGCCTGTTTGTAAAGCTCGACACGTTTGGCGTGATCAGAAGCGACACGCGCTGGCTGAATGATGTCTTCAAATGGCTTGTAGCACCATTTAGAGTAGTTGGAGCCTCGCTCTTTGGCCGCACAGCTAAATAGGGTTGCGAAGAAGTTATCTGGATCGCCATTGTCCCCGGTCCAACCCATCATCACAACTTGATGCTCGCCGTCTTTAGCTCGTTTCAGATATTCGCCCCATTCATAACTGACAATTTTGGCTTTCACACCAATTTTCTCCCAGTCAGCCTGGATCATTTCAGCCATACGACGAGCATTTGGGTTATACGGACGCTGTACTGGCATTGCCCACAGATCGATAGTAAAACCACCTGCCAAACCCGCTTCTTTTAGTAACTGTTTCGCCTTTTCCGGATCATATGGATAATCTTTAATGTTATCGTTGTAACCCCATATTGTCGGTGGGATCAGGTTCTTCGCTTTTTGACCTGCTCCCTGATAAACCGCCTCAACGATAGCGTCTTTATTAACTGCCATCGTCAACGCCTGACGAACTTTAAGATTATCCAATGGCTTTTTGGTGACATTGAATGAAACATAACCAACGTTCAAGCCCGGTTGTTCTAACAAGACAATATCTTTATCCTTCTTCATGCGGGCAATGTCCGCTGGATTTGGATATGGCATGATCTGACATTCATTTTTCTGTAGTTTTGCATAACGAACAGATGCATCAGGAGTAATAGAGAAGACCAATCGATCCACTTTTGCTTTATCACCCCAGTAGGATTTGAACGCTTTATACAGGATACGAGAATCTTTCTGATATTGAAGCAACTGGAATGGACCCGTGCCGATTGGATTCAGATCGACATTTTCCGGCGTACCGGCTTTCATCATCTTATCTGCATATTCTGCGGACATAATAGAGGCGAAATCCATCCCTATATCAGCCAGGAACGGGGCTTCTGGACGGGTCAGTTCAAACCGGACAGTATAATCGTCAACTTTTACAATCTTATCGATCATCTCACTCATGCCCATGCCAATGAAATACTCATAGCTACCGCCAGAGACTTTATGGTATGGGTGATTTTTATCTTTTTGACGCATGAAAGAGTAGAGCACATCGTCAGCATTAAAATCACGAGTGGGTTTAAACTCTTTATTTTCGTGCCATTTAACGCCTTTGCGCAGATGGAAAGTATATGTCTTGCCATCATCACTGATATCCCATCTCTCCGCCAATCCGGGTATGATTTCGGTGGTACCGGCTTTGAACTCAACCAAACGGTTATACAGTGGTACAGAGCTGGCGTCATAAGTTGTGCCAGCGGTGAACAGTTGTGGATTAAAGCCTTCCGGTGAGCCTTCGGAACAGTAAACCAATGTCTTTGCCTGAACGCTGGCGGTTACTGCCAATGCAACTAAGCTGACCCCTAGCTTCAATAACTTCGCCCCTTTAGAGAAAGTTGTCATTTCTTGCACTCCATTTGTGATGTTGTTGTATACAGCCAGAATCTGCACTTCCTGTCCGAAACCGTGCTGTTTAGGTTCTGTTTATTATTTTCAGCTTATCAATTAAACAACTGTTGTCTCTTGCGTCAATAAGATCTCAACAAATGTCATAAACAACAGGAAAACACAAAGGAAACTAATAATTAACATAGTTAGCACAAAAACATGACAATGCGCACATTTTATAGACAAAAAGACCATAAAAAGCACATAGCGACAGAACTAATCACTATTAATCTGTGCGCAAAATTTGTGGTTGTTTGACTAATTAGTAAACGATTATTTCACGAGAAAAGATGATAACTGGTATAAAATGCTGCGTGCCAAATGAAATCGGCACCTGAAGAGTTAATCCAATAAGTATAACATTAATAATATAAATAAATACAAAAACCTGTTACTAGTTTTATTTACTTTTCATCACTTTTGGTTTCATTAATGGTTTCTCGGTAAATTTAGGTGATATCTAAACGACTAAATCTGGTTTTATCCATCATAGCCGCCAGAGCCAGAATTTTACTGGAAAATATAACGCATCTCTGGTTAGCAACTATTATTATCTATACCCGTCATCTTTCAAGCTGCCTCTTTGTTGGCTGCACTCACTCACCCCGGTCACATAGTTATCTATGCTCCCGGGGATTCGCTCCCTTGCCGTCGCGATGCAACTTGAAACCCATAGGGTATAACATATAATTCTAAACAGGTTTCAAATACCCACCCAGTTCTTCCATTATTCTAATTTTTTCGTAATCCTTATGGATAATATTCTTATCATGATGAACTAAGTAAACTGTTCCAGGCTGGCTAAAAACATCTTTAGTTATTTCGATTTCATCACCTTCATCAGCATAAAAAATAGCTTCGCAAAAAGAAGGCAATTTCTTTAATTCTGCCATAAAATCATTAGCAGTAAATATACCAGGACGATGATTAATCAAACATACATTATAGGAATGATTAATAAGAGTATAAGCTTCTCTTTGTATAGCCTCATGGAAATTTTCCGGTTCAACAATAGACATAGCAGCAGCACTAATTTGCCCTAAACCTGTTGTTAATTTTGCTATCGTCGGTCGTAATATTCCGTCTATTCTCGCGGCAATTTCAACAAGTTTTGGACCATCAGGCGTTAACATCACTTCCGCATGACTGGGACCATTAAATATGCCTAAAGCAATGACAACTTTTCTCGTATATTCTACTAAAACATTATATTCTGGATAAGAGGAATCGATAATGTCATCAATATCATAGATTATACTACCAGTATCAAGTTTACGTTTCTTATATTTTACTACTTCGGTAACTAATTGGTGACGATTAAGCGATACCATATTAACGACATATTCAGTCCCGTTAAGAAATTCTTGTATTAAAACCTGATGATTACAGAGATTAAGTTTATTGGATTTTCCCAGTATTTTATGAAAAGCTTCCTTAGCAGAATGCATATCTTTACAAATATAAACACCATCGGAGCCCGCACTCTCTAATGGTTTAAGTACTACAGGAAAGTGATTAAAGGCTTTAATCCATTGTTCCGCCGCAGGCCAATCTGAAAATTTGCCCTGCTCAGCCGCCGGAATTTCATATTTTTTTAGTGTATCAATCATCTCATATTTATTGCGCCTTGCAGATGTCTTGGCAAAATCATTTTTATAATTCAATTCAAAATGATTATTAAGCTCATCAGCAAGCGAAACACCACTTTCACTCCCGGCAATGATAAATTCAACTTCCTGTTTTTCAAGGAAGTTGACTGTATCCTCTATCGTGTCGTGAATATGGTGCTCTTGGTAGATTGAATAATCAAATCCTTTATAATAATAACTATGTAAATCTGATTTCGAAGCGATATGCAAGAGATAACACCCCTTCTCATAAAGCTCTTTAGCCATAAATTTACCAGAAGAAAAACCATCTACAATAGCAACCTTTTTCATCTTATACCCCATTATACCCTATTTGTCTTTTTTATCTTACTTACACCAAGAATGGTTAATAAAGAAACTATAACCGAAACTGCGATCAGACTTTCAACAGAAAAAGCTATCCGTGAATCAAGATATTGAAAGAGAATCGTAAATACAGGTATTAACAAAAATAACAAAGAGACATGAAGTGGGGTAATAGCATTAATTGTCTTCTGTACCAGATAAATTGGAAGTAAATGTCCGACCATAACCAGAATCAACATCGGAAGAACCATCTCAATATCCAAGCTAAGAGAAACATCGGATATTGAAATATAACAAAATGAAATTACTACCATTAAAATATTTCTAACAGACAAGATCTCATATGTTTGCCATTTTTCCTTGAATAATTTCTTAGAAAAAATAGTGTATAATACCGTTCCTACCGCACTGAGTATCACACTAACAATACCAATAATCCTATCCTGAATTGAGGTTGATGATAATCCACTATTTCCTAAAAATGAATTTATCAGCATCACACCTACCCCAGTGAGAACTAACCAGGATATGACAACTTCCAATCTTTCTGTTTTTGCCTCGCTTTTATCGATAAAAGATGAGAGGAGGATAGTTATCGCAGGGCCACAAGCCACTGAAGCGACACCCACTATTGCAGGCTCAAGAAAACGCAGCGCAATGATTAATCCTCCCCAATTTAGTAAAATTGAGACATTAACAATTAATACCAATAAGGTGTTCTTGCGGACCTTCACGATTAATTGATTAATCCCTTTGCAAATACTTATCATCACAAACAACAGAGTAGATGATACGAAGCAATAAAAGATAACAATAGCTGAATTTATCGATTGCGTTAAATACGCAACAAACACATCAAATGCTGCACTGATGAGGCAAAAAACAACCCCATATACTACGCCATTATATGAAGACATACATCACCTATTGCTCTTTTATTCCAAAAAGTAAATTTCCGACATGAGATTCCTCTTATTATTGCAAATTCATCTTTAATCGTTATTGTCTCATATTTGTTATTAATCAATAACCTTAACACTTTTATGATCAAGATAAATTTTCATAATCGTTTTCACCTCTATGCCAGTCTTATCTTTCACCTTATTTTTACCATTATTCTGGACTTTCTCTACCGCACAGATAACATCTTTAATCTCCCCCCCTCTCTTTTGTACGGCTTCTATCAGGGATATCACCGCCCCTCCGGTACTTAACGTATCATCAATAATAGAAACGCGATCACCTGGTTCTATTCCATTGAGATACATTTTTCCTTCAAAATATTCAGAGCTGATCTGGACAACAGTGTTATTCATCTCGTCCAAACCATAGGGATACCATCTGGCCATTGCTAATGGTATTCCTGTAAAGAGAGAGATAGCTGTTGCCAGTGGAGCGCCTTTATCCTCTTCTGTAACAATTTTATCTACTTTAAGATCCATTAATTGAATTATTCTATGCGCAACTTCGATCAAAACTTGGGGCCTCAACGCGGGCAGTTGATCTGTAAATTCATTAACTGTTGTAAGTGCTTTCCCCGAATTAACAACCCTTGCGTTTTCATAAACATCTTCTAATAACATTTTCAATTTGCCTTATATTCAGGATAAATACCATCCCAACGACTTTTATATTTCCATGCACTATCAAAGAATAACGTAATGAATACTTTATTATGTACTTTTTGCAACATCCTCTCACATACTAGTAAATTAGCACCACAGGTAGGACCTATACCAAGATCATCACTTAATATAAATTCTTTCATTCTTTTCCATGCTTCATCCCCCTCTACTGTATATACCTCATCAACTAATTCTTGGACAGTATTGACCGAAAGAACACCAGCACCAAGCCCCATCAAATTATGATTATGATGTTCAAAATGAAGGCCGTTTCTCAGTGCATATAATGGCGCAGAACTGTTTACTTCAATGCCAATTGTTTTTATATTGCTATATTCTCTTTTTAATACTTCTGCAATTCCTGAGAAAGTTCCACCTGTACCTATCGAACAAATAAAATAATCAGGAATAAGATTATTTTCTTTTAATTCTTTAACGATCTCCTCTCCACATATATTCCAAGCTTCCTTATTTAAGGTTGTACCTGACTGGTCAAGAAAAAAGACATTATCTCCTCTTTCAGCACAATCTTTTGCCGCCGAAACTGCTCCATTCAGAAACAATTCCTTTGGTGTCTCATAAATTTCCGCACCATAAGATCTTATTTGCTCTTTACGCTCATCTGTCATACCTTCAGGCATAAATATTTTGACCTTATACCCTTTCTCTCTTCCAATCCATGCTAATGCCGCCCCGCCATTACCTGTCGAACAGTCAATCAATGTCATGCCTGGTCGTATCTTACCTTCTTTTTCTAACGTATTGACTATATGCAAAAATGTCCTATCTTTATGGCTACCAGTAGGATTTTGATATTCACACTTCGAAAACACTCGATTACCGTTTATTCTAAACTGATCAAGTTCGAGTAAAATCGTGTTACCTATATCATTTAATTTCACATTTACATTCCATTTGATGTTCATAGAAGATAATATTCATACACCATTCCTGTATTTTTTCAAACAAGTCATTTAATGAATGAGATATATTTCTCATATGGATAAATTAAGCTTTATTTATCATGGAATTAATAAAATCAGAAAATAAACACATTAAATATCATTAACAGTAATTAATTGTTATTTTCTTACTATGATATTATTAGTATATGCGCAATTTTCCTATAGGGATTACTGGCACAAACGATTAAATGACTCCGCAATCAAACGTTGTGAAAAACTGGCCTTTTTTAAGCTGAAAATCGGGTATCTTTCTGTTTCGGCCAGCTATTTATAGATCATCGTACATTTTCCTTTAGCGAGCAAGATGCTTACTATAGCAACTGACCGTTTTTCTAAAAAATTACATTATTAGTCTAGTCTATCATATAAATCTGATTTCGAAGCTATATGTAAGAGATACCCTCCCTTTCTCATAAAGCTCTAACCATAAACTTACCGGAAGAAAAACCATCTACAATAGCAACCTTTTTCATTTTATACCTCATGATACCCTATTTGTCTTTTTTATCTTACTTACACCAAGAATGATTAATAAAGAAACTATAACCGACGCTGCAATCAAACTTTCAACAGAAAACGCTATGCGTGAATCAAGATATTGAAAAAGAATAGTAAATACAGGTATTAACAAAAATAACAACGAGACATGAAGAGGAGTAATGGCATTAATTGTCTTTAATACAAGATAGATTGGAAGTAAATGTCCGACTATAACAAGAATCGACATCGGAAGAATCATCTCGATATCTAAACGAAGAGAAACATCGGATATTGCGACATAACAAAATGAAAGTACTACCATTAAAATACTTCTAACAGACAATATCTCATATGTTTGCCATTTTTCTTTAAATAATTTCTTAGAAAAAATAGTGTATAATACTGTTCCTACAGCACCGAATATCACACTAATAATACCAATAATCCTGTCCTGAATTGAAGTTGATGAAAACCCACTATTTCCCAAAAATGAATTTACCAACATCACACCTACCCCAATGAGAACTAACCAAGATATGACAACCTCCAATTTTTCTGTTTTTGCCTCGTCTTTATCGATAAAAGATGAGAGGAGAATAGTTATCGCAGGGCCGCAAGCTACTGAAGCGACACCCACTATTGCAGGCTCAAGAAAGCGCAGCGCAATGATTAGACCACCCCAATTTAGTAAAATTGAGACATTAATAATTAACACCAACAAGGTGTTCTTACGGACCTTCACGATTAATTGATCAAACCCTTTGTAAATACTTATCATCACAAATAACAAAGTGGATGATATAAAGCAATAAAAGATAACAATAGCTGAATTTATCGATTGCGTTAAATACGCGACAAACACATCGAATGCTGCACTGATGAGGCAAAAAATAACCCCATATATTACGCCATTATATGAAGACATATATCACCTATAATTCTCTTATTCCAAAAATTAAATTTCCGACATTTGACCGATTTTATTATTGAAAATTCATCTTTAATCTCAGTATTTCCTATACTTAACGTATCACCAATAATAAAGAAGCAATCACCCGATTTAATACTATTAAGATACATTTTTACTGAAAAATGTTCAGAACTGATCTGTACAACAGTATTATTCATCTCATTAAAACAATAGAGATACCATACAGCCATTACTAATAGTACTCCTGTAAAGAGAGAGATAACAGTTGCCAGTGATATTCACGCTTTGAAAATACTCGATTTCCGTTTATTCTAAATTTATTAATTTCGAGTAAAACAGTGTTACTTATGTCATTTAATTTCATATTTCCATTCCATTTGATGTTCATAGAATATAATATTCATACACCATTCTTATGTTTTTTCAAACAAGTCATTTAATGAATGAGAGATATTTCTCAGATGGATAAATTAAATATCGCGGATAGTAATTAAATGTTATTTTTTACTATGATATTATTAGTATATATGTAATTTTTCTATCGGGATTACTAGTAAAAGCGCTTAAATAAAGTTTAAGTTAAATAGCATAATTTATATATGTATTTTTAAATTAATTTATCAATAAAAGACGATAAATTTACCAGCGAACAATAGTTATAATTTCTTACCATTGATCTAATAATATGCACAGAGTTATCTGAATAACCTTCTTATTAGAAAATGCTATCTTGTCTCCAAATATGATGATGCATTTTTATACCCGCTTTTCTCCTCATTTTTTCAACAGTAGCTAGAATTGGTAAAGACTGGTTTAACATCAGTTCGTTTATTGGCTCGAAATTTGATTTATCTGACTCTGACTTTCAATAATCTTTGACATTTTTACGAGATTAAATTATGTATAAATTTTTTAACGAAACCAACGATCAAATATAGTCACTAAATTCAGCATTGTTACACGAGAATTTATCATCATTTACTGTCCACGGTGAAACTTCTCGTTGTGACCAGATTATTCAAGAGATGATTATGCACTAATATACGGCGGGATCTAATTCATTTTGTGTGGTTAATTCAGTTGTAAAAAGCCAAATAAATCTCAAAAAAACATACTTTAAATAAGATTCCAAAATAGTATTACATCTTATACTACCCATAATTTTATGTATAACAATGAGTTGAAGAAGGCCATGTGTAGCAGAATTATGAAACGTTATTTAATTCTATTGACAATGGAATAAAACTTCAAAGAACATTGTTTGATTATTTTTAATAAAAAGCGTAATCTCGACCTGTGGTTAGCTAAGGATTAAAAAATCGCTACCATTAATGCCAGATTTTAAAAACGCGAATATAGTGAGATTAAAATTTTTATATAAAAATTAAATTTTACTTAATAAGCGCCTTTTTCAGAAGGATAGTTAGTTGTATTCAATCAGGTCAATTAATCATTAACAGAGAATTGAAAAGAAATCAGATCGCAAAAAATATTATCTGAACAGGATCATATTTAATTGCTTTCTAGTTATTATTTTATGAATCAAGTCATGAAAATAATGCAATAAAAAATAGTGTAAAACAGAATTAATAAAAATAAAAAACGGGTATGATTAACGTTAGTTGAATGTAAAACACAATATCCCATGATGATTAAATTTAACAAAAAGCGAACGTTAAAAGTGGCAAAAAGATCGTTAAAAATTTATACCAATTAAACCAGAAACCCAAATAATGGTTTTTAATAAAAGTTTAAATGAGCTTGTCGTCGGTAGCGAGAATCCAAATGTCTTACTTGTGTTAAGTGCAAAAATCATCTACAGAGATGTACAGGAACTTCTACGCTTTGAGACGTAGGGTTCTGCTAAGTAGAACCCTAATCGAATAGTGACGACAACTATATTGCTCATTGTTACGCCAGAGGTATATAGGGGTTAGGGTTAATAAATCTAGTAGGAGCATAGTTATCATATCCTTTACCCCTGCAATATTCTTTTAACTGACTTAATGAATTTATCCCCATTTTTTGATAAATTATTTGTAGCCTACTTTGTACCGTTCTATATGAAATACCTAATCTTTTAGCTATATCTTTGGCGCTTAGTGATTGCAAAGCAAAAAATACTATATCGAACTCTCTATCAGTAAATAAATCAGTTGGTGTGCCAAAAGTTAATGAGTCGGGATGCCTGTTGTTTTCAAAATGATACATGGAATAAATTTCAAGTTTTCTACCATGTCCAACAACCCCAATACACTTTCCATCCTTCATTAGTGGTGTAATATGGGCTAGAAATGGTTGGATAATTTTTTCTCTCCCGCCATAAATGAAAGTGTTTAGTACCGGAATGGTTTTTTGACTAGTCATTACTTTTTTATCATTAGCTTGTATAATATCTGCAAACTCAGCCGATGGTGCTGGACATTCACTATCAAGCCTACCTTCTATGTTAAAACCCTTAGGAAGGCCAGTGTAATAAAGCGTAGCATCATTAGCATAGACGAATCGAGATTCTTTGTCTTTTATAACCCAAAGATCGTTGCTGTTTTCCATATACGATATGAAGGCATCAAAACTTTTTGAATGAACATCCAGTTCCTTGTTTACAGAGAAACTCATAGTTTTATCTTTCATAATTTCACCCATCATGATTAAACTGTAATAACTTCCATGTGAGGTTATCACTTTTACAATTCAACAAGTAGTTATATTTATGATTTTCAAACAATAATCTCTAGAAAAACCGTTTTTTATGATTATACTCAAGATACTTCAAAGTGCATGTTTGAAAAACGATTATGTTGTTGAATTTAAATGTTTTTATGTCTGACGGTTCAAGCATCTTGAAGTTCATTCGGTATAAATGCATTAGTTTACCTTGTGGTAAACTACAGGGCGGGATATAACTCATTTTGTGTGGTTACTTCAGTTGTAAAAAGCCAAACCAAAAATTAAAAAACATTCTTTAAGGGGCTGTCCTAGATAACGATTATATTTTTCCTTTAACTATTTGTTTTAGAATATGTAATTGGTCTTTTACACCTGGTGTATTAAATCTCCACTCACATTCCTTGAAAAAGAGCTCAAAATGCTCCTTTGGGATGCCATTAAATCTGCGCAGATGACGTTTGGCCTGGTTCCAAAAATTCTCTATTCCATTGATATGATTTTGACCATTTTTAGCACCTACAAACTCTGTACTATGGTTGATACGATAGTGTTTAAAATCGGATACATCTAACACATCATCGCTGGCAAAATTGTCTGTGTAGACCAAGCTGTCAGGCTTAATTTTCGCCGTGATTATCGGCATTAACGTATCGGATTTCGCGTTAGGTATTAGCCGGGTGTAAACCTTGCCACCTCGCTTGAGAAGCCCAAAAACAAGGACTTTCCCCGCGGAGCCTCGTCTGCATTTTCCTTTACGTTTACCGCCGAAATAGCTTTCGTCTATCTCGACTTCACCGTCAAACATAGAGTGTTCATCGACATAACTCGCGATAAGGACTCTGAGACGGTAAAAATAGTAAGCCGAAGTCGTCTTGTTGACACCGACTAACTCTGCCGCAGTGCGAGCTGTAGCCCCCGCAACGAAGAGCCCCTAAAGACGTTTTTGCTTGTATTGGCTAACCCGACTTTTTCTCATCTGGATATCCTAGATCAAATGACTTATCTAGGACAGCCCCAAAAAGAAATATAGATATTGTTAATGACTTTGGCCGCGATTATGCCGTATTAGTGACATTAGGTATTCTCGGACTGCCAAGTGATAACTATCGTGATATAGCTGAATGGCAAAAGGGTATCGCCAGTTTTATTACCCAGTTTGACCAAACAGAACCAGAAAAGATGCACAGTCTTGAATGTAGTCAGAAATTAATTCGCTTATTAAAGCCTATAATAGATCAGAGACGGCGTAATCCCAGCGGGGACATTATATCTATATTCTGTCAAGATACAGCGATGTCCATGAGCGAAATTACAGCACTGTGTTTAAACATTCTATTAGCGGCTATAGAACCTGCTGACAAGATATTAGCAATGATGCTTAATCACTTAATATCTAATCCGAGTATGCTTGAGGCAGTGCTCAAAGATCGCAGTCTGGTTCGAGATGCATTTGAAGAAACTTTACGTCTGACATCACCTGTACAACTAATTCCAAGAGAAGCGAGTGAAGACGTCACTATTTCTGGTATCGATATACCTAAAGGCGCTTTAATATTTTGTATGATTGGCGCAGCTAATCGCGATCCATCGGTTTTTCACAAACCAAATGAATTTGATCTATATCGAAGAAAAAATACAACTTCACAACAGAAAGCAAATCGAAAAAGACATTTAGCTTTTGGGACAGGTACTCATGCCTGTGCTGCGGCTGCATTTTCACTCAGTCAGTTGGAAGTTTCATCCAATATTATTTTGGATCGCCTGCACAATTTACGTTTTGCTGATAACCATCATTATCAAGAAACAGGAGTGTATACACGAGGACCTTCTAAACTCCTTCTGAGTTTTGATCCAAAAATATCTTCTACTTCTGGGAATGATAACCCTGATCTGAAAATGACTATGGGAGCGATGGAATAGGAACATAAAGCTCATACTGTGGTGTAACGAGGAACACTGCCGCCTATACGATATAGCGACATAATGGTGAGTATGTGGCAATTCTAGAAAAACATCAGACTTGTGTGAAATAGTTCAGAATGTCCATCTGCAATACTATTTCAAGGGATGCCGGAGATAGGCATCCCTTTTAAAATAGGGTGTATGAACTCAGACCTTTATCTGGCAGGTTATCCACTCTAGTTTCGGTGCTTGTCAGATTATGCAAGCCAATGCACTAAACGGTTGTCACTTTTAGAGTAAACATAAAAACGACAAAAAGCCTTACAGCAATCACTGTAAGGCTTTTCTATTTTCTTTAAGTCTGCGGCTTATTGACAGCCCCAAACCCTAAATTGGTCGGCGAGAGAGGATTCGAACCTCCGACCCACTGGTCCCAAACCAGTTGCGCTACCAAGCTGCGCTACTCGCCGAAAACGAGCCGAATCTTACTGCGCTCGCTACAGGCCGTCAATACCTTTTTGATAATCATAGGTTAGTTGCTGATAAAAACAGCGTGAACGCCACTGTGTCGCACGCTTACACGGTTTTTACAGAAAATATGTCATACGTAAAAGAAGGGTATTAAGTTCCGGCTATCGCATTTCACAACAGCCGGAATTGACTATTTCAGATGACTATTGCAGTAACGAAATATCAGCAACTCTCAGGAACAGGTCACGCAATTCACTTAACAGGGTTAAGCGATTTACTCGCACCTGTAAGTCTTCATCCATCACCATCACATTGTCAAAGAAAGCATCAACAACTTCACGCAAAGATGCCAACTCAACCAACGCTTCCTGATAGCATCCTTGAGCAAATAAAGGCGCCAGCTTATCCTGCAAAGCCACCAGATGTGTTGCCAGTTTCACCTCTTCCGGCGCTTTCAACGCAGAAACATCTACTTTCTCGTTTAATGTCTCTTCTGATTTCGCCAGAATGTTAGAAACACGCTTATTCGCTGCGGCTAACGCTGCGGCTTCATCCAGTGTACGGAAGTGAGTCACCGCTTTAACACGAGCATCGAAATCAGCAGGCTGCGTCGGACGACGTGCTAATACTGCCTGAATGGTATCAACGCCGTAACCTTGCTCCTGATACCAAGCACGGAAACGGCCAAGCATAAACTCCACCACATCATCCGTAACCTTGGTATTCGTCAGCTTGTCGCCATACAGACGCACCGCTTCTTCTGTCAATGTCTGCAAATCCAGCGGCAGTTTTTTCTCAACGATAATACGCAGAGCACCCAACGCAGCACGACGCAACGCAAACGGATCTTTATCACCTTTCGGATGCTGACCAATACCAAAAATACCCGCCAGAGTATCCATTTTGTCAGCAATCGCTAACGCACAAGAAACGCCAGTAGAAGGCAGTTCATCCCCCGCAAAACGCGGTTGATACTGCTCATTCAATGCCAGAGCGACATCCTCTGCTTCACCGTCATGACGGGCGTAATGCATTCCCATCACACCTTGGGTATCGGTGAACTCAAATACCATGTTGGTCATCAGGTCACATTTGGACAGCAAACCAGCACGGGTAGCATGATTCACATCAGCGCCGATCTTCTCTGCAATCCAACCAGCCAACGCCTGAATACGATCCGTTTTATCACGCAAAGTACCAAGTTGTTTCTGGAACAAAACCGTCTCCAGACGAGGTAGATTATCTTCCAGACGCTGTTTACGATCCGTCTTAAAGAAGAATTCCGCGTCAGCTAAGCGTGGACGCACCACCTTTTCGTTACCGTCAATGATTTGTTGTGGATCAGAAGATTCAATGTTGGCAACAAAAATAAAATTCGCCATCAACTTGCCGGCATTGTCGTAAACCGGGAAGTATTTTTGGTCCCCCTTCATGGTGTAAACCAACGCTTCTGACGGCACAGCAAGGAATTTCTCTTCAAATTTCGCCGTCAGCACAACCGGCCATTCAACCAGTGAGGTGACTTCTTCCAGCAGGCTGTCACTGATATCAGCAACACCGCCCAGCTTAATCGCCGCCTGTTCTACATCTTGCTTAATGAGCGCCTTACGGATTGTATAATCTGCAATTACTTTACCGCGTTGCTGCAAAATCGCGGGATACTGTTCTGCATTATCAATCGTAAACTCAGATTCACCCATAAAGCGATGACCACGAATAACACGTGCGGATTTAACACCCAGAATTTCGCCTTCAATCAGTTCATCGCCAAACAACATGGTAACGGTATGAACTGGACGAACAAACTGAGTCTCCTTATCGCTCCAACGCATCAGTTTAGGGATGGGCAACTTACTCAGCGCTTGATTGACCATACCCGACAATAGCTCTGTTGCACGGCAGCCTTTTACAAGTGCGCGATACAATAGCCATTCGCCTTTATCTGTCACTAAACGTTCAGCCTGAGCAGCCGTGATACCACAACCGCGCGCCCAACCTTCAGCCGCTTTTGTCGGTTTACCCTCAGCATCAAATGCTTGAGCAATCGCCGGACCGCGTTTTTCTACTTCACGATCAGCTTGCGCCTCATCCAGATTAGCAACTTTCAACGCCAGACGACGCGGCGTTGCAAACCAACTCACTTCACCATACGCCAAATTCGCGTTATCCAACTCCGCCGCGAAATTAGCAGCAAATGCTTCAGCTAATGAACGAAGAGCCTTCGGCGGCAACTCTTCTGTGCCGATTTCCACCAGGAAAGTCTGTTGAGTCATGACAGCCTCTTAGTTCTGATTCTTGTTACACATAGGGAAGCCTAGCGCCTCGCGTGAAGCATAGTAAGCTTCGGCAACAGCTTTAGTCAGGGTACGGATACGCAGGATATAACGCTGACGTTCAGTCACCGAGATAGCTTTACGGGCATCCAGCAAGTTGAATGTATGGCCCGCTTTGAGAATACGTTCATAAGCTGGCAACGGTAGCGGCGTTTCTAACGCCATCAGATCCTGCGCCTCTTTTTCATATTGTTCGAAGCAGGTAAACAGGAAATCGACATCCGCATGTTCAAAGTTATAGGTGGATTGCTCTACTTCATTTTGGTGATAAATATCGCCATAGGTGGTTCTACCCAAAGGGCCATCACACCAAACCAGATCATAAACACTGTCTACGCCTTGGATATACATTGCCAGACGCTCAAGACCGTAAGTGATCTCACCAGTGATAGGTTTACACTCAAGACCACCTACCTGTTGGAAGTAAGTAAACTGAGTCACTTCCATCCCGTTAAGCCACACTTCCCAGCCTAATCCCCAAGCGCCTAATGTTGGGTTTTCCCAGTTATCTTCAACAAAACGGATGTCATGAACTGTTGGATCTAATCCTAACTCCTTCAGAGAACCCAGATATAACTCCTGAATATTGTCTGGGGACGGTTTAATAATGACTTGAAACTGGTAGAAATGTTGTAAGCGGTTAGGGTTTTCACCATAACGGCCATCTGTCGGACGACGGGAAGGTTGCACATAAGCCGCAGCAATTGGCTCTGGGCCAAGTGCACGCAGGCAAGTTATTGGATGAGAAGTACCCGCACCGACTTCCATGTCCAGTGGTTGGACAATGGTACAGCCTTGGCGCGCCCAATAATCCTGTAATGTCAGGATCAGCCCCTGAAAGGTCTTGGTATCAAACTTTTGCATGTTAGATCCGCACGCGATACATATGAATTTGAAAGGAAGTTGGTCAGTATACCCTTTGACCTTAAGATATACAGCCCTGAATTCGCTCTTATATTTCGCCTTGAAATAAAAAAATCTCAATTTGGTTATTTTACTTGTATATCTATACAGTTAAGGTACCGTCAATGACCAACCTCTCATACCGAAAATAACGATTATGGAATTAACACGCTGCCATTGGGTTACTTCTGACCCGGAATATCTGGCTTATCATGACAATGAATGGGGAAAACCGCTAAAAGATAGCCAAAAGTTGTTTGAAATGATTTGTCTGGAAGGACAACAATCTGGGCTATCATGGTTGACTATTCTGAAAAAACGCGAAGGTTATCGTAAATGTTTTCATCAGTTTGATCCGGCAAAAATTGCCGTCATGGATGAAAATGATGTAGAACGGCTGATGCTTGATCCCGCTATTATCCGTAATCGCGCCAAAATTAATGCGATTATCAACAATGCACGAGCCTATCTTAAGATGCAGCAACAAGGAGAAGAATTCAGTACTTTTATCTGGCGTTTCGTCGATAAAAAACCCATTATTAATCAGTGGGAAACGATCACCGAGGTACCGGTAAAAACAGAGATTTCAGCGGCGTTATCGCAAGCGCTGAAAAAGAGGGGGTTCAAATTCATCGGCAGCACCACTTGCTATGCATTTATGCAAGCTGCTGGTTTGGTCAATGACCATACAATAAACTGTTTATGTAGAAAATAAATTCAGTGAATTACTATAGTACTTTAAGATTAAAATGAATAATAAAGCTGGATGTTAACCAAACATTCAGTTCTTTATTTTAAATGCTAAATTAAACGCAATATTAAATAACTAATAGTCATAATTTTCCAGATTGCACCCCAATAGTGCGCGGAGTATGGTGTTATGTCTCTTATTCTTATTCCCAACAACACACCGACAACGAACGTGGCTATGATTTTTTCTCAATTTGGTAACAAATTCACACAAGATGCAGGCATCACCCGCCTGATGAATGACCTTAATCAAGGGTTAAGGACACCTGGCGCAATTATGCTTGGCGGCGGCAACCCGGCGCATATCCCGGAAATGGATGACTATTTTCAGCAACTACTGACAGAGATGGTCGCCAACGGCCGACTCACTGACACGCTATGCAACTATGATGGACCTCAAGGAAAGGATACATTGATTCAAGCATTAGCCGAGATGTTGCGTGAAAAATTGGGTTGGGAGATTGGCACACAAAATATTGCCCTGACCAATGGCAGCCAAAGTGCATTCTTCTATCTATTTAACCTGCTGGCTGGACGCGGAGAAGATGGCTCTGTCCGCAAGGTGCTGTTTCCACTGGCGCCGGAATATATTGGTTATTCTGACTCAGGGCTGGATGAAGGCTTATTTGTTGCCAATAAACCCAATATTGAATTATTGCCAGAAGGCCAATTCAAATATCATGTTGATTTTGACCATCTAAATATTACCGAAGATATTGGCCTGATCTGTGTTTCTCGCCCAACCAACCCAACGGGTAACGTTATCACTGATGAAGAGTTACAACGGCTAGATTATCTGGCTCAACAACACCAGATTCCATTACTCATTGATAATGCTTACGGCGTGCCATTCCCAGGTATTATTTTTAGCGAAGCTACGCCATTGTGGAATCCCAATATTATTCTGTGCATGAGTTTATCCAAATTAGGGTTGCCGGGTTCACGCTGCGGAATCATTATCGCTAACGATAAAATCATCAATGCCGTCAGTAATATGAATGGCATCATCAGCCTTGCGCCGGGCGGTGTTGGCCCCGCAATGGCATTGGAAATGATCCGTCGCAATGACTTGCTTCGTTTGTCACAGGAAATTATCCGCCCGTTCTATCAACAACGGGTTCAGGACGTGATTCAGATCATCCGTCGTTATCTACCGGCAGAACTTTGCCTTATCCATAAACCAGAAGGCGCCATTTTTCTGTGGCTGTGGTTTAAAAATTTACCGATAACCACAGAAATGCTTTATCACAGATTGAAAAAACGCGGTGTGTTAATGGTTCCAGGTCACTATTTCTTCCCCGGACTGGAACAAGACTGGCCGCATACACATGAATGCATGCGTATGAATTATGTCCCTGATCCGGAAAGTATTGCCAAAGGGATTGCAATTCTGGCAGAAGAAATTAAATTAGCACATCAGCAAGCAGCCTGAAATCATCTGAAATCAATAGTAAAAAAAGTAAAAAAGCTCCTGCTCGGAAATGCAGGAGCTAAATGACAACGAGGACTTTACATGATTATTTTCAGAATTTGTAGAATGCTTTGTGCATAAGAAGGGAAAGAAACACTCCTTGTTTGCCTACTCTCCTTAAGCAGCCCCTATTCAATCAAAAATTTCTAAATCCAATGCCTTGAATAGGCGGGTTTTTGTTCGTTTACTGGCAATCAAAGTAAAAGCGCGCCTCTATTTATATCACTATGTGATCTGGAACAGTGATCATCTCAGACAATCTCATTATGTGAAATTACGAATAACCCGCTGCTCTTACCAAAACCGGGAAATTAGTCCTGCTTGCTCATTGATTCTGTCAGAAATTAAATAGCTGTTATGTGGTTAATCCCACAAACTATCAGGACTTATTACCCCGAAAGCAGCATAACACTCTTTAGAATGTTCTTAAGACAAAAGTCACATCGTTTTAGCCTTAAAAATTATTTAAGTTATAGACCATTCAAATTATTATGATGACCTGCATTATTTTTATTGATTAAAAAACAGAAAAAAATCCTGTTACATAAAAAATTCACGACTTTTTGATCTCAACGCTATGGTCAACGTTGCGTGACGTGATTATAGTGATTGATGTCAAAACCCTTCGTTAAGGGATTTGGATAAATTTGGGGAAATAAAGATCACCCAACAAACTCACTCAAGGGCGAATTATTTCAGCGGCTTAGCCATACGAGATCGATAGAACCGATGAAGAGTAATAAATTAATTCTATTTTGCGTCACATTAGGATGGCTGTTAATCAGCGGGTGTACCAGCATCATGACACATTCAGGGCCTAGCCGCGGTTATTATCCCGGCACTAAAACTGACATTGAAATGTTAAAAGACCAAGATACAGGTTGGGTAATGAAACCACTACTCGCAATTGACCTGCCCTTTTCCGCGCTATTAGATACTCTCTTATTACCTTATGACTATATAAAATCTGACGAAGATCAATCAGCAAATTCACCAAAAGAGCGAATTGAAAAAATAGAAAAAGCACAAAGTCAAACCAAAAACAATTAATCGATAATCCGTTTCGATTTATTTATTGCCACCAGCAGGAAGAGGCCGTGAACTGGCGGCAAATATATCTATTTCAGTCCTGTTTCCACCAGGAAAATTTGCATATAGCCATCAACTTCACGCATAAAAGCAACATGATGGTTATCCGGTGAAATCACAACGGCATCCGCGGCAGGCGCTTTTTCTGTACGCTTTGTTAAACGCTGCATTTGACCATTGTTTACATCACACAACATCACGCTGTTATCGCAAATGAAAGCAACAAACCGCCCTCTATTTTCCCAACTAAAAGCGGATTGAATATCACAATGGCTCTGAGTGACTTGACGAGGTTCACCACCATTTGGCGATATTATCCACAGTTGCACAATGCCATTGTCATCTTTCATCAGAAAACCAATCTGCTCACCATCCGGTGAAGCCCGCAACCAGTGGCGTGGATTATTCACTACCCCCGGCCAACGCTTATGATTGGTCAATGTCAGACGACGCTGCATGATATTAACCGACGGTGCAGGTAATGTCGTTTCCGTACCTTGCAATGGTTTTTCCCCTGCTATTGCATAATCAGCATCCTGTTCAGGTAGATCAACGATATAGACTTCTGGTACTTTTTCCCCGGTTGCAGAAATAGTATCGCCAATAAATGCCAACGCCCAACGCTGCCAATTTCCATCCGCTTTACGATATCCTGCTTGACCTACCCAACACTCTTCATAGGCACGGTTAATCTCATCACTACCTGGCTGCGGCTGAAAAGTGGTACTACTGACGACAACGGAGAAATGGCTGCCATCATATTCACGGGGATGGTGTTTAGGTGGTTTAACTGATTTGAGGGGCACAGCAACAGCGATATTGCGTAAATCCCGCGCTGGATCAAGTTCATGCATAACATGGTCGTTATAAGTAAAACTCAAACGACTGCCATCCGGGCTGAATACATGAACGTGGCTGCCTCCGCGCAATGCGCCCGGTGTATAAGGGGCAGTAATATCCATTGCATCCAGCGTAACCGCTTTTCCCGGTAAATCTTCACTGACAATTACCCCTCGCCGGTGATGAAAATCGTAATGCCATTGCTCATCTGGGCATTCAGGCCCGTGAATAAACGCATAGCGGACAGGTTCTGTTGGGCTGACTGTCACCACGCCAACATGAGCCCCCTCTTTAGCCTGATAGATAATTTCTGTTTTGCCACTGTGTACATGAATTTTTTCTATCGTTAAACCGGTAAAAGAAGCGCCATGAGGGCGAACATCATAAACTAACCACTGGCTGTCTGGCGTCCAGACATTAATATTGGTAAGCTGGTGGCTGCGATTATCAAACGTGATTTGCCGTTCCTGAAAGGCCATTTTATTATCCTTACATCGGGTCTTTTCGGATAAATAATATTAATCCGAAATGGATAGAACTAAAAAATTTCAGTCGAGACTTTACCACTTCGACATTACTCTTACCTTTTTACGTTATACGCATCGAATAATCTATGTTACTGAGTGTTCTTTATATCATTGGTATCACTGCCGAAGCGATGACCGGCGCTTTAGCTGCGGGCCGCCGTAAAATGGATATGTTCGGCGTGATTATTATTGCTTCTGTCACCGCCATTGGCGGCGGTTCTGTTCGGGATATTCTTCTGGGGCACTACCCTCTCGGTTGGGTTAAACACCCTGAATATATTGTCACCGTTGCCTGTGCCGCCGTGATAACCACTTGGGTTGCCCCCATGATGAAGCATTTACGCCGTCTGTTTCTTATCCTTGATGCCATTGGCTTGATTGTTTTTTCCATTCTCGGCGCACAAATTGCCTTGGATATGAACTATGGCCCAATAATCGCCTCCATCTCAGCGGTTATCACCGGTGTTTTCGGTGGCGTGTTACGCGATATGCTGTGTAACACCATTCCGTTGGTTTTCCAGAAAGAGATTTATGCCGGTGTCTCTTTTACCGCCGCCTGGCTATACATCGGATTACAACATACGCCATTACCGCAGGATGGCATTGTTCTGATTACCCTAATCGCAGGTCTGACAGCAAGATTGGTTGCTATTCGCTACCGCCTTGGATTACCTGTCTTTAATTATGAACATTCTGATCACTGAGCCATACCAACGGGGTTCGGCCCAACCCCGTTTTCCCGATCAAACCCCTTAATTCCTGCCACTGACAGCTTCTCTGCAATTGCTTTAATCTGCGTGTCATTGACAAAATCAGACAACTTTTTCACTTGCCCGCGAGTGAATTGCTGTTTTAACTGTGCTCCGGCTAATTTCTGCTCCAGTTGCTGCCAGTGATCAACATCGTCAGATAGCTTATCCATATAAGGCACTCCAATCCCTTTGATCCAATAGGAAAAAGGCTGATTTTTTGCCTTGCTGAATTGTGAATAAATAGCCTGCGCCCGTTTATCTCCAATTCCCGGTAAGGCCGCAATTTGTTGAACTGACAGCGCCAACCAACCGGTCAAATCAGTGACCAACTTCTGTTCGGTCAACATTGCCCAACTACCGCTACTGACACCTGTCATTTGCAAACTTTCGCCAAGCCATTTCAGTCGCGCATTAAACTGTTGTTCACAGCCCGCCGTTAACGTCAGGCAACTCAGCGCATGATAACGCTGCTTATCTGGCGGCTGAATATTCTGACGCTCTTTAATCCGCCACACCACTTGAGCTAATTTCGGAATACCATGACCTGCCAGCGTGAGAGTCACCCGATCCCCCGGCAACACATTCAACTGTTGCCAACGACGGACTGAACCAATATTGACTCGGCTGACTTGTCGGTCATCCAATTTCACCTTATCCAGCCCAAGCACAACGGAGATTTTGCCCGTTCTGCCAATAGTAAAGCTCACTTCCCTGACTTGTGTTACCTGATGGCGTAAAGGGTGTTTCCATGCCACAGCCCAACTGTTGGAACCAGACCGCCATTGATTCCCTTTAGGTTCAATTTCCTGTTTCAGCACGATACCGTCTGTGGCAAAAGGCATAGGTTGTTCAAAATAATGCATCCGCAGTTTCTGTACCTGTTCTGGCTTCTCTATTTTATGGCTGTAGCGAAGCGCTAATGGAAAGCCCATATCTGCTAATTTCCGCAATTTACTTTCCATATCCATAGGGCCATCCGGCCAGCTCCAGATAAACAAACCAACTTGCTTTAATTCTGGCGAATGTTCCTTACGCATCATTAAACCCGCAACACGATTACGAGCGCCATCACTGCCAGAAGATTGCTGTATATGCCCGTCCTTATGCAGAAAAAGCTCCCCTTGCAGTACCATATAAGGCGGTGCATTTTCTATCTCTTGGGGAATCTCGGCGATATATGGGCTTTTCGCTGTCCAATCTACACCTTCAGAACCATTACCCCGGCTGATTAATGAAACTAATTTCCCTTGCTGGTAAACCAATGTTACCGCCACGCCATCAATCTTTGGCTGTAACCAGACAGGTAATCTGCCGTGTAACCATCGGTTAATTTCCTGTTCGTCTTTCAGTTTATTTAATCCAGTATGAGCAACCGGATGAACCCGCTTATTCTCGGGGAAAACTACTACAGGAAAATCTGAATGAGGTGCTTGTTTCAGACAGAGTTGCCAATGAATTAGATCTGCCATTAATTGATCATAAACTTCATCATCGATCTCGCTAATCCCTTTCTGACGATAAAGTTGATCCCATCGAGCCAGCTGTTGCATCAAGCTTTTTGTTTCACGTTGCAATTTATCCTGCGACCATGCAGGACAATCTTTCTCTGTATTCAATGTCTCAGCCGCAACTATCGATGTACTGAAAACAATAAATAGAACCAATATCAATAAATTAAGCATCCGTTGCTCCTTGGCTATCCATGCATAACGGCAAAATAGAGGATAAATAGAAGCTATCCAAGGCAGAAATAATAACTTTGCGAAGCGGTTCGAAGGAATAACTTTCTGAAATCCCAAGATAACGAACTTTTTTATATATTGCATAATGTGGATATCATGGTGAAAACCTGATTCATTTAACTATTTATTGCATTGCAATTAATAATTAAATTCTAAGTCTTTCAAGAAGCAGGATACTTGATTGTTTTTCCGTCACCCATCATACTTATGCGCATACCTTTGCGCATAGGAGTAAATACCATGAATACCGTTACCTCTCCCCGTAACAACACCAAAAGAAGCACCAAAAGAAGCACCAACGTGTACCTGACGGCTTCACTGGTCGATAAAGCTCATAGTATGGACATGAATCTCTCAGCAACACTAGATATCCTTCTGGCTCAGGCTATAAAAGCTAAACAGGATGAGAGAGAGAAAGAGAAAGAAGATATGCAGGCTATGAACATATTCATGGCGAAAGCTGGAATGCTCACAGACGATGAATTTTTCGGGAGCCTGTAATGCCACAGCAATTTGATGTGTATCGTAATCCATCGGCCAAAACAAACAGGCTTTGGCCGTTTTACCTTATTATCCAGAATGATTATTTTGATGATTTAACAACAAGGATTATTGTCCCTCTGGCATCTAAAAATGACATTAGCCTCAACCAGAAAAGAATCACCCCTCAGGTGGTCATTAATAATAATAGTTATTATATATTTACACCGGCAATAACGTTTCTGGATGCAAAAAAAATCAACAAATCAGATTTTGTATGCAACGTAGCCTCATCCAGAAATGAAATTATCTCAGCCCTCGATGCCATCATAACGAACACCTGAACCCGCAAAGAGAAGAAAGATAACTAGAACCGTCAGACCCCTCCGTGCGGAGAATGTAAAAAATACCCTCTCAATCCGGGCAATTTTTCTCTGTATTCAATGTCTCAGCCGCAACTATCGATGTACTGAAAACAATAAACAGAATCAACATCAATAAATTAAGCATCCGTTGCTCCTTGGCTATCCATGCATAACGGCAAAATAGAGGATAAATAGAGGCTGTCCAAGACAGAAATAATAACTTTGCGAAGCGGTTCGAAGGAATAACTTTCTGAAATCCCAAGATAACGAACTTTTTTATATATTGCATAGCGTGGATATCATGGTGAAAAGCTGACTCATTTAACTATTTATCGCATTGCAATTAATAGTTAAATGCATATGCTACTGTGACTGCTCCCCGCCGTAAAAACGGCGAGGCTTCCCACTTCTCAGGCCGCCACCGTCTTTATGACGGATTTACGCTGTTCCTCAGCTTTCTACCTGCTGTCAGTGTGAAAGCAGCTAAGGCGATGCGGGAGAAAATTCGAAGATGGAAAACGCACCGATGGACACAGTTATCGATCAAGGAACTGGCTAATAGTCTCAACCCTGTTTTACGGGGTTGGATCAACTACTATGGCAAATTTTATAGATCGAAGCTTGCTCCGGTTTTGGATCAACTGAACTATGCTCTTGTGCGATGGGCAAAACGGAAATATAAACGGCTGGGTAGCGCTTCACGGGCAACGGCATGGCTAAAGCGTGTAGTCGCTCGGTGGCCTAGTCTATTCGCTCATTGCCCGATTACTCATGCTGGTATGACTGGACGATAGGAGCCGGATGAATCGAGAGATTCATGTCCGGTTGCGTGAGGGCCTGCGGGTGAGATCCCCTCGGGCTACTCGACTCGATGATCCCCACCCCTGCGTTCCTCATGAGGAAATTAAAGCACGGTTTGCAGCCAAAAAAGCAGCCCTACTTAAGGGGATATAATAGAGTTGGAATGGAAGCCAATGGCTCTAGCTGATCGTGAGGCTATTACGATTTTTTTAATTTCTGAGCAGAAATGATTTCGTTACTGGCTGCACGCCTAAACCATTCAGGTAAATAACTGGCCAATTGCTTCACTCTGTCACGGTCCCGAGCCAACAATAGCTGCCTGCGCTTATTGCTATTATCAAAAATCCAGACCCTATCTGATATATTCATAGCCAGCGGTAGGTTAATTATAGAACGATCATAGCGCCTGAATATATCGACAACTGGCACATTATGCCCTCCCGCTCTTACACGAAGCGCCACTCGTGCGGCAGACAAACCCACATCATGAACACCGACGAAAATAAAGTTAACCTTGTAACCGGCACTAACAGCCAGCTCCATCAGCTTAATTTCTCCTTTACCCGTGAGAGTCGTCTCGACAGCAAATGAGCGGCATTCTTGGAGAAAAACCGCTCGTTGTTTGATAGCTAACCGACCCGCTTCCGCATTTTTCAGTGATGGATTATGCGGGCTGAGTTCTCGTGCTATATCATCGGGATTTACTACAGGAACCTTGCCAGTTAGATGACGTCGAACCAGTGTCGATTTGCCAGCTCCATTAGGTCCTGCAATAACCCATAGCTGAGGCCGATGCGTCACTCTTCCAAAACCTCAACTACCTCCTCGGTACCACTCATAAAACTAACCAGCTCCCTACGGCCGCCTGGATATTCCTTAATCACCATCCCTGCTGGAGTGTTAAACTCCGCATAATAAATTGGTTCACCAGAATTAAGGTGAGCACGCGCCTCTGAACCATCGTCATTTGCCAATTGAGCATCAAAGATAGCCATAAAAGCGCGCTCTTGCGCCGGTGACATTTCATCCAAATTTTGCAGTTCAAGCCTCATCGCTGTAACCCCTGTAATTTGCGCCACAAACTTATGACAAATAAAATTAACTAATGAATATAAAGGTAACAACTGTAGATAAATTACACACCATAGTATGCAGTGTAAATTCCATTCCCACCCAGGACAACTCTTTTCTGATACATCCATGTGACTACATCAATAAATTAAGCATCCGCTGCTCCTTAGCTATCCATGCATAACGGCACAATAGAGGATAAAGAGATACTGTCCAAGGCAGAAATAATAACTTTGCGAAGCGGTTCGAAGGAATAACTGCCTGAAATCCCAAGGTAATGGACTTTTTTATATACTGCATAGAGCGGATATTATGGTGAAAAGCTGATGCATTTAATATTTAGTTCAGGGTTGCCATAACAACTCCCACCCCTGTGGTTTTCATCGAAAACAGAGGTTTGGCAACTCATAAGCTTATCATATAAGATAAGCTTTAGGGCAATATTGAATATGAACTGGAACATTGAGCTCTATGATGGTGTCGAGGATGCGATCCTCAATATGCCACCCAGAATTCAGGCTCGTATGCTAAAACTGCTTGAACTTATTGAAGAATATGGTGCTAATCTTGGAGAGCCGCGCACTAAGTCAATGGGAAAAGGTCTATTCGAGATTCGAGCCAAAGCACAAGAAGGTATTGGACGCGGATTGTTTTGCTATCTACAAGGTTCAAACATCATTGTCCTTCATGCATTTATTAAGAAAAACCAGAAGATATCTAAAAAGGATCTTGATCTCGCTTATGAACGAATGAAAGAGGTTACAAAATGAGTAGCTTAAAGTCTCTAAAATCCAAAGCATTAGCTAACCCAGATGTAAAAGCTGAGTATGATGCGCTAGAACCAGAATTCGAGCTAATTAATACTCTATTACGCATGCGGCATGCTGCTGGTCTAACGCAAAACCAAGTTGCACAGCGTATGGGAACAAAAGAAGCGAATATTTCCAGGCTTGAAAAAGGAAATGGAAACCCAACACTTAAGACACTATTGAACTACGCCAAAGCTTGCAATTGTGAACTGCATTTTGGCTTCAAAACAATTTAATCCAAACGATATAGAAAAGCATCTTCGGGTGTTTTTCATATTTGTTTTCTTTTATAACAACCAGATACATCCGCGTCTTTCAACGATAGATTATGCAGAGTGAATTCTCTTTCTATATCATCGGAATTTACTACAGGAACCTTGCCAGTTAGATGACGTCGAACCAGTATCGATTGCCCGCTCCATTAGGCCCCGCAATAACCCATAGCTGAGGCCGATGCGTCATGCTTCCAAAACCTCAACTACCTGCTCGGTACCACTCATAAAACTCACCAATTCTTTACGGCCACCTGGGTATTCCTTAATAACCATCCCTGCTAGAGTGTCAAACTCCGCATAATAAATTGGTTCACCAGAATTGAGGTGAGAGCACGCCTCTGAACCATCGTCATTTGCCAATTGAGCATCGAAGATGGTCATAAAAGTCTGCTCTTGCGCCGGTGACATTTCATCTAAATTTTGCAGTTCAAGCCTCATCACTGTACCCCCTGTAATTTGCACCACAAACTTATGACAGAATAAAATTAACTTAATGATATTAAGGCAATAACTGTTGATAAATTATACACCATAGAATGCAGTGTAAATTCCATTCTTACCCCGGACAACCTCTTTTTTGTTCATTACTTTATTTTTCTTACACTATTTCTAACACATTCATCTAATTACGGGTTAGTAATCGAAAGATCATAGCCTCTGAATATATCACCATGTAAAAAATACCCGCTCAATCAGGGTAACTTTTCCCTGTGTCTGATGTTTCAGCCGCAACTCTCGGTGTACTGAAAACAATAAACAGAACCAATATCAATAAATTAAGCATCCGTTGCTCCCTGGCTATCCATGCATAACAGCAAAATAGAGGATAAAGAGATGCTATCCAAGGCAGAGATAATAACTTTGCGAAGCGGTTCGAAGAATAACTACCTGAAATCCCCAAGCAACAGACTTTTTTATATACTGCACAAAACAGGTAATTACGGTGAGAACCTGACTCATTTAACTATTTATTGCATTGAAATTAATAATTAAATGCATATGCTACTCTAAATACTTGCCATACAATAACTCAGGAGAACGTTTATGGTAACAAAGATAATTAATAATTCCACACTAAACCGGCCGGACTGTGCGGAAGCGCAGAAACGGGTACATAAAGCAGCTACCTATGATGCATGGTTCCGTAAGCAGGTTCAGGCCGCCCTCGACGATCCCTACCCCAACGTTCCTTATGGGGAGGCTAAAGCACTATTTGCTGCCAAGAAAGCAGCTCTACGTAAGGGGATATCATGAAGTGTGAATGGAAGCTAATGGCTTTAGCTAATTTGCAGTCTTGCAGACAAATAAGCAAAAATTAGGATAGAGAAGATTTAACGACAAAGCGTATGGAGATATTATTAGCGAATCTATTAAGTATTATTTTGTTATTGTGAACTATTAATCAATGATTCAACCAAATATAATGACTCAGCCTATCACATATTAATTTTTAATTTCATCGCCCTCTGTCATTACCAAAATAAACCTTCAAATAAAAATCAAAATAAAACAATTCCACCAAACAATTTGGGGAAAAATATTACAACCATCACCCTAGTGATTTTTACTCTTTGCTTTACAATTATTACTTAGTAAAGTAGGTTACATATTCATGTATTAATCAATAGCCATAAAGATGTACATTGCCTCTAAATTCCGTCGTTCAAGCCTCATAATTTTAACCTTCATCACTTATCGATAAAAAATAATCCAAAACCAACTACCAAAAAATCAATTTAGTATTAACCTAAAGTTATTAGCCGATAACCTCTCTCTAAGTTGCAATATAAATTCAGCTTAACCCACAAAGGATAGGTTTTATGGCATAGATTCCCTTGTGGGTAAAAAGGTCAATCCAATATCACCATCATTAGGAAAATAATATGAATCAAAATAACGATCCCTCACCAAACATGGATATTGGCAGTAATCCTATCAAGCAATATTGGCAACCGGACAGGAATAGCTATTCTGATAATAGTACTTCCATCGTCTCTAATAACGAGTCAACGGCGATGTTATTGCCAACCGGCAGAGTGATGGCTTGGGGAAATGATTACAGTAGCAAAATCCCACCCGACATTGCCGAATTGCAGGATATCGTCAGTCTCAGTGCAACAAATAATGCTTTCGCCGCTCTGCGGAAAAACCGTAGCGTGGTGACTTGGGGAAACGAGGATAATGGCGGGAAAATCCCAACTGAAATGGCCCAATTAACGGATATTATCAGTTTGAAAGCCACAGTCTCTGCTTTCGCTGCCCTGCGGGCAAACGGTAGTGTGGTCGCCTGGGGCGATGAAAAATCAGGCGGCAAAATCCCATCCGACATTGCCCAGTTGCAGGATATTGTCAGCCTAAATACAACAGGCTCCGCTTTCGCGGCTCTACGGGAAAACAGTAGCATCGTCGCGTGGGGCGATGAATATTCCGGCGGCCAGATACCACCTGAGATTGCCAGCAGGAAGGATATTGTCAGCCTGAGTTCAACAACAAAAGCATTTGCCGCCCTGCGGGCAAATCGCAGCGTCGTCACTTGGGGACATGAAAATTGGGGCGGGCAGATCCCACCCGACATTGCCCAACTACAGGATGTTGTCAGTATCAGTGCAACAGATGCTGCTTTCGCGGTCCTACGGTCAAATCGCAGCGTCGTCGCTTGGGGGTTCGAAAATTCGGGCAATCAAGTCCCGCCAGAAATCGCTAAATTGCGAGATATCGTCAGTATCAGCGCTACAGGAACCGCGTTTGCCGCCCTGCGGGCAAATCACAGTGTCGTCGCTTGGGGAAGCCAATATTCTGGTGGCAGTCTTCCGCCAGAAATCGCCCAGCTACAAGATATCGTCAGTCTGTGTACAACATCGGGGGCTTTCGCGGCTCTACGAGCAAACCGCAGTGTGGTCGTCTGGGGGCGTAACGATATCTCAGTTCCACCCGAAATTGCCGCATTACAGGATATTGTCAGTATCAGCGCGACAGAAACCGCATTTGCCGCCCTACGGGCGAACGGCAGCGTCGTTGCCTGGGGATATGACAGTTATCAAGGCAACCAAGTTCCATCCGGGATAGCCCGATTACAAGATATCGTCAGCCTGAATGCATCAAGAAACTCATTCTCCGTATTGCGGGCCAATGGTCGGAAAGCGGCCTGGGGTTCTGCTTACGATAATAACGTGCATCATGAATATCAAAATTAATTAACCTATTGGGCAGAAGTCTTACGGTACAAACCCCTTGTGGGTAAGGTAAATCCGATATGACCCTATCAGGAGCATAATATGAACCAGAATAACGATCCCTCATTACACATGAATATCCACAATCATTCTTTTAATCAAGACTGGTCCGAGTTCGGTGGAGTATACGGTAATAGTCGCTCTGACGACCATATCTCCATCGTCTCCACTAGCACTCACGACACCAGCGCCATGTTATTGCCAAATGGCAGAGTGATCGCTTGGGGAGATGAACGTTTTGGCGGCCAAATTCCGCCAGAAATTACTCAATTGCAGGATATTGTCAGTATAAGTTCAGCATATTCTGCTTTCGCGGCTCTGCGGGCAAACGGCAGTGTGGTCGCCTGGGGAGAGAAGAAATATGGCGGTCAGGTCCCGCCCGACATCGCCAAGTTACAAGATATTGTCAGTCTGAGTTCAGCATCACGCACTTTCACGGCCCTACGGGCAAATCGCAGTGTGGTCGCTTGGGGAAACGGTATCTCAGTCCCACCAGAAATTGCCAAATTACAGGATATTGTCAGTATCAGTACAACACACGGTACATTCGCCGCCTTACGGGCAAACCGCAGCGTGGTCTCTTGGGGAGATCAGAGATATGTCGGTCAAATCCCGCCCGACATCGCCAAATTACAAGATATTGTCAGTATAAGTTCAACATATCTTGCTTTCGCCGCCTTGCGGGCAAACCGCAGCGTGGTTGCATGGGGCTCTGAAAACTGGGGCAGTCTGGTCCCGCCCGACATAGCCAAACTACAGGATATCGTCAGTCTGAGTTCAACATTAGGTACCTTCGCTGCCCTGCGGGCAAATGGTAGCGTAGTCTCCTGGGGAGTTGAAGGACAGCCCCCATCCGAAATCGCTAAATTACGGGATATTGTCAGCCTGAGTGCCTCAGTGCTTGCTTTCGCAGCCTTACGGGCAGACCGCAGTATAGTTGTCTGGGGTAGTAAAATTGGGGGGGGAATACTCCCACCTGAAATTGCCGTATTAAAAGATATCGTCAGTGTGCAAGCAGCAAGTAAAAGCTTCGTTGCCCTACGGGCAGACCGCAGTGTGGTTGCCTGGGGTGATAGGGGCGATGATGAAGCAGATGTTATCAGCGTTCCCCCCGAAATCGCCAAATTAAAGGATATTGTCAGTCTGAGTGCAGCAAAGGATGCTTTCGCGGTTCTACGAGCTAACGGCAGCGTGGTCACCTGGGGATATAAAAATAGTGGCTACCAAGTCCCACCCGGAATAGCCCGACTACGGGATATAGTCAGCCTGGAGGCATCAGGAAATGCATTCTCAGTCCTACGAGCAAATGGAGAAAGATTAGGCTGGGATGTTCATGTGTATCAAGGAGATAGAATAGTACATAGCGAATATGATGATTAACCCATTGTCATTATGAATCATTAAAAAACACGAAAACTAAGGCTGGACCATAATACCTCGGTTCAGCCTATCGTTTATTCCATTTAAAATATCAACTTACCCATTCTCTGTCATTACCAAAATAAACCTTCAAATAAAAATCAAAATAAAACAATTCCACCAAACAATTTGGGAAAAAATATTACAACCATCACCCTAGTGATTTTTACTCTTTGCTTTACAATTATTACTTAGTAAAGTAGGTTACATATTCATGTATTAATCAATAGCCATAAAGATGTACATTGCCTCTAAATTCCGTCGTTCAAGCCTCATAATTTTAACCTTCATCACTTATCGATAAAAAATAATCTAAAACCAACTACCAAAAAATCAATTTAGTATTAACCTATAGTTATCAGCCGATAAATTTTCCTATTATCTTATTCATCAAAGAACGGTTTGTATTAAATTGCAGTAGACATTCAGCTTAACCCACAAAGGATAGGTTTTATGGCATAGATTCCCTTGTGGGTAATGCAGGTAAAAAGGTCAATCCGATATAACCATCATTAGGAGAATAATATGAATCAAAATAACGATCCCTCACCAAACATGGATACTGGCGGTAATCCTACAAAACAATATTGGCAACCAAACAGGAGTAGTCACGCTGATGATAATATGCCTATCGCTTCTACCAGAGGGGCAACCGCCATGTTATTGCCAAATGGCAGAGTGATAGCTTGGGGAAATGACCCCAGTAGTCAGATCCCACCCGACATTGCCCAATTACGGGATATCGTTAGCCTAAGTGCAACAGATGATGCTTTCGCGGCTCTACGGAAAAACTGGAGCGTGGTCGCTTGGGGAAACAACAACGAAGGTAACGGTGGTCAACTCCCGCCAGAAATTGCCCAATTACAAGATATCGTCAGTCTGTACACAACATCGAAGGCTTTCGCGGCCCTACGGGCAGATCGCAGTGTCGTCGTCTGGGGAGGTAGTGACATCAAAACCCCACCCGAAATTGCCGCATTGCAAGATATTGTCAGTATCAGCACAACAGAAACCGCATTTGCCGCCCTACGGGTAAACGGCAGCGTCGTTGCCTGGGGACATGGCAATTATCAAGGCAATCAAGTCCCACTCGGGATAGCTCGGTTACAAGATATCGTTAGCCTAAATGCATCAAGAAACTCATTTACCGTACTGCGGGCCGATGGTCAGAGAGTTGGCTGGGGTTCGGCTAATGATAATAAATTACATTACGAATACGACTATTAATTAATCCATTAAGCAGAGGTTTTACGGTACAGATTCCCTGCGGGTAAGGTCAATCCGATATAACCTTATTAGGAGAATAATATGAACCCAGATAACGAGTTCTCACCAAACAAACTATACCAGCAATCTGGAGATGGGATATGTAGTCACTTTGACAACAAATCCTCCATCGCCTCAACTTACACTGCGAGCGCCATGCTATTAACAAACGGCAGAATAGTCGCTTGGGGAGAGGAGAGCTGTGGAGGCGCTATACCGCCAGAAATTGCCCAATTACAGGATATCGTCAGCCTGAGATCAACAGGTTACGCATTTGCAGCCCTGCGGGCAGACCGTAGCGTGGTTGCTTGGGGAGATGATCAGTATGGCGGCAATCTACCACCAGAAATTGCTAAATTACAGGATATTGTCAGCCTGAGTTCAACAAATTGCGCATTCGCAGCCTTACGGGCAAACGGTAGTGTAGTCGCTTGGGGAGGTCATACAGGTTACGCATATGGCGGCAAATTACCAGCAGAAATCGCTAAATTAAAGGACATTATAAGCATAAGTTCAATACATAGCATTTCGGATAGTGTCTGTGCAGCCTGGTGGCCAGACCGTGATCAATTCGATTGCGGAGATTACGACAACCATGGCGGGCACAGGCCCGTTACAGTATATAACTTCACCAATGATACCTTTGCCGCCCTTAGGGCAAACGGCAAGGTGGTCTCTTGGGGAAAAGTCCCTGTTCCGTCAGATATTAGCAAGCTAGAGGATATTATCAGTCTCAGTTCAATAAATAACATTTTCATCGCCCGGCGAGCAGACCTCAGCGTAGTCACCTGGCCCGGGTATCCCATACCTCCTGAAATTGCAAATTGGCAGGATATTATCCACCTAGATGTAACAACCTATGCTGTAGCCGCCCTGCGGGCAAACGGTAGCGTGGTCGCTTGGGGGCATCAAAACTATGGCGGCCAAGTCCCACCAGAAATTGCCGCATTACGGGATATTGTCAGCTTAAGTGCAACAAATGGCGCTTGCGCCGCTTTGCGTACCGATCGCAGTGTCGTCGCCTGGGGGGACCCGGGCTCTGGTGGTCAGGTTCCACCCGCAATTGCCATATTAAAAGATATCGTCAGCCTATATTCATCAAGGAACACATTTATAGCTCTACGGGCAGACCGCAGTGTGGTCTCCTGGGGTCTTATTAGTGTCCCACCCGAGATTGCCAAATTAAAAGATATCGTCAGCTTGAAAACTACCGATCTTGATGATTCCGCGGATCAAGGTAATTATGCTTTCGCGGCTCTACGGGCAAACGGTAGCGTGGTCTCTTGGGGGTTCACAGATCTTAATATCCAGATACCACCTGGAATAGCCCAACTACAAGATATCATCAGCCTAAGTTCATCAAGCAGCGCATTCGCCGTCTTACGGGCGAATGGCCAAAGATTAGCCTGGGATCTTTTGGATAGGGGGTATAATATAGTACATAGCGAATACGATGATTAATACATTATTATGAATCATTAAAACACACCAAAACCAAGGCTGAACCATAATACCTCGGTTCAGCCTATCGCTTATTCCATTTTAAAGATCATCTCACCCACCCGCTGTTATTAGCAAAATCAGCTTGCAAGTAAAGATTAAAAAAAATAACTTTACGAAACAGTTCGAAAAATAAATATCAAAAACCCAAAATAACTGATTTTTTACAAACCACACAAAAATATAATTACGACGAAAACTTAGCAACGCCTTATTTACCGACTTACAATAAATTATTAATAAATTAAGTTACTCGTACAGGTAATAAATAATAGTCATAAGACACATATCCCCGACAAATTCTCACGCCTAAATCTCATTATTGTCATTTACCTGTAAAAATAATCTTAAAAACCATCACTCACAATCGGATTTAGCGTTAACCTATAGTTATCAAATAATAAATTTTCACTATCACATTCTGTTAATTTTTTGCTGTTTCTATTATCTTTTTTTTAAAGAATTGCTAAACTTATTTATGTTTTATTAGTCGCAATAGAAAATCAGCTTAACCCAAACAGAATCTAGAATTTATTAACAAACTCCCTGTGGGTAAGGTCAATCCAATACCACCTTAAATTTAGGAGGGTAATATGCATCAAGATGATTTCTCCTCAAACATAAGTTCCAGCAATACCCTTATATGAATGCAATCTGTAATAATGGCCTGCACGGGTAATCCGATGCAGAAAATAATCCTTTAAAGAAGGAGGCCCCTTAAAAGGCCAATGTAATCTGGCCGGGACAGGGTTATCACAGAGAATGAAAATTTTTAATATGCCAACCGGGGAACAATCCCCGCCAGAGTATCCGATGAATACTGAAAAAACGTTCATCAATAGAGTGAAGCAGAATGTTAGCCGAAATCGCCGGTGGTCGGCATGGGTAATGTGCGTATCTATAGGAGCGCTTTTTTTCACCTCGGTATTGGCTGCTACTGAATACCCCAGTAAACCAACACCAGACCTAAGGTACCCCGCGACTCCCCCCTGGGACGCAGAATACACATTCAAATCTCTCGGGCAACCAATAATCAATGGGAAAGATAACAAGGTCTCCATCACCTCCACTTACACCGCAACCGCCATGTTATTAACAAATGGCAGAATGGTCGCCTGGGGAGATGAGAGCGGCGGCGGCTCTATACCGCCAGAAATTGCCAAATTACAGGATATCGTCAGCCTGAGTTCAACAGGTTATGCATTCGCAGCCCTGCGGGCAGACCGCAGCGTGGTCGCTTGGGGAGATGAGAGGTATGGCGGCACTCTTCCAGAAGAAATTGCTAAATTACAGGATATTGTCAGCCTGAGTTCAACGAATTATGCTTTCTCTGCCCTACGGGCAGACGGTAGTGTAGTCGCTTGGGGAGATCAGAAATATGGCGGCAAATTACCAGCAGAAATTGCTGAATTAAAGGACATTATAAGCATAAGTTCAATACATAACATTTCGGATAGTGTCTGTGCAGCCTGGTGGCCAGACCGTACTCAATACTCTTGCGGAGATGACAACCGTGGCAAGTACAAAATGAATATACTATATAGCTTCACAAATGATACTTTTACCGCCCTTAGGGCAAACGGCAGCGTGGTTTCTTGGGGAAAAGTGCGAGTTCCGCCCGATATTGCCAAATTACAGGATATTATCAGTCTCAGTTCAATAAATAACATTTTCATCGCCAGGCGAGCAGACCTCAGCGTAGTCACCTGGCCCGGGTATTCCATACCTCCTGAAATTGCAAATTGGCAGGATATTATCCACCTAGATGTAACAACCTATGCTGTAGCCGCCCTGCGGGCAAACCGTAGCGTGGTCGCTTGGGGGCATCAAAACTATGGCGGCCAAGTCCCACCAGAAATTGCCGCATTACGGGATATTGTCAGCTTAAGTGCAACAAATGGTGCTTTCGCCGCTTTGCGTACCGATCGCAGTGTCGTCGCCTGGGGGGACCCAAGCTCTGGTGGTCAGATTCCACCCGAAATTGCCGCATTAAAGGATATCGTCAGCCTATACTCATCAAGGAACACATTTATAGCTCTACGGGCAGACCGCAGTGTGGTCTCCTGGGGTCTTATTAGTGTCCCACCCGAGATTGCCAAATTAAAGGATATCGTCAGCCTGAGTACAACCGATCTTGATGATTCCTCACGAGGTCATTATGCTTTCGCAGCTCTACGAGCAAATCGTAGCGTGGTCGCTTGGGGGTTCAAAGAGCTTAATATCCAGATACCACCTGGAATAACCCAACTACAAGATATCATCAGCCTAAGTGCATCCAGCAGCGCATTCACCGTCTTACGGGCAAATGGTCAAAGATTAGCCTGGGATCTGTTGGATATGGGAGACAATATAGTACATAGCGAATATGATGATTGATCCCTTGTTATTATGAATGACTAAAAAACACGAAAACCAAGGCTGAGCCATAATTCCTCGGTTCAGCCTATCGTTTATTCCGTTTTAAATATCAACTCACCTACCCCCTGTTATTACCAACATCAACTTTCAAATCACGTTCAAAAGACAATAACTTAACAACCCTTTATTTCCGGCCTAACAACTAATTGTTAATTAATCAAGTTACTCATTCAAGCAATAATAGCCATAAAGATGTATATCTCCTCTAAATTTTTCTGTCTAAATCTCATTACTATCACTCTTGTCATTTACCTATGAAAAGCCACCAACAATCAATTTTAGAGTTAACCAATAGTTATAGACTGATAATCTTTTATTATCACATTCTGTTAATTTTTTGTTTTTTCTATTATCTTTTTTTTAAAGAATTGCTAAACTTATTTATGTCTTATTAGCCGCAATAGAAAATCAGCGTAATCCGCAAGGGATTAAGTTTTACGGTATAAGCTCCCTTGTGGGTAAAAAAGGTCAATCCAATACCACCTTAAATTTAGGAGCATAATATGAATCCAGACGATTTCTCCTCAAACATAAGTGCCAGCAATACTCTTATATAAATGCAATCTGTAATGATGGCCTGCACGGATAACCCGATGCAGAAAATAATCATCTAAATTAAGGAGCACCCTTAAAAGGCCAAGGCAATCTGGCCGGAATAGGGTTATCACAAAGAATGAAAATTTTTAATATGCCAACCGGGGAACACTCCCCGTCAGAGTATCCGATAAATACTGAAAAAACGTTCATCAATAGAGTAAAGCAGAATGTTAGCCGAAATCGCCGGTGGTCGGCATGGGTAATGTGCGCGTCTATCGGGGCGCTGTTTTCCACCTCGGTATTGGCCGCCGCTAAATGCCCTGATAACCCAATAAAAGACCTAGGGTACCCTGCAACTCCCTCCTGGGACGCACAAAACATATTCAGACATCTCGGGCAACCAGTCATCAATGGGAAAGACAACCAAGGTAAGCCGGTTCATTACCCAGCAAGGGGGGCCACTAACTTAATAATTGCCTTTCCACAAGTAGTCGATCATGAGTTTCCAACGCCGACCGGAGATTTGAAGTTAAAAGAGGGCCTGTTTTGGGTTAGAGCACCAAACGGAATCTTCAAGGTTCCACATGTGATCACAGGTAAGTATACCTGTAAGATGACTGCCACGATTAAAGATGGAACGCCCGGGAAAGCCACCGCAACCCTTGAGACGGATGCTGTCGTTGCAAATCAGATCATCCGCAGGTTTCAGGGAGACAAAAACGTTCTGGAATCTAGCGTGACAGGCCTAGTTTACACAGCAATCTGCAAAGGGACCGGATTTTCATGGGAGCGTAAACCCGAAGAGAAATTTGAATGGGAAAGTGATTGGGACAACCCTGCGCTGTCAATTAAAATGCAAGACCTTTGCAATTGGGCTCATGATGTTGCTTTCTGGACACCACCAAGCGACAATCCGAATGATCGGTTTAAAGACCCGGCTGTCATGAGACCTACTAGTACGGATAGCAGCAATAAATAAAAATCGTTAACAAAACAGCCGGGGAGCAATCCCCGGTTGAGCACGCAATAATTGTTACTAAAACCAAGACTGAGCCGTAATACCTCGGTTCAGCCCATCGCTTATTCCATTTAAAATATCATCCCACCACCCACTGTTATTACTAAAATCGACTGCCAAATAAAGATTAAAAAAATAACTTTACGCAACCGTTTTAAAAACAAATATTAAAAACCCCAAAATAACTGATATTTTACAAATCATATAGAACGTAAATTACGAAAACAACTTAACAACACCTTATTTCCAGCCCTGCAATCAGTTATTAGTGAATTAAGTTACTCGTACACGTAATAATAGCCATAAAGATGTATATCCCCATTAAATTACTCTATTTAAATCTCATTATTGTCACTCTTATCATTTATTTATGAAAAACAATCTTAGCAACCACCAACAACAATCAACTTTAGCGTTAACCTACAGTTATCGACTGATAACTTTTCGTTATCACATTTTTTTAATCTTTTGCTTTTTCTATTATCTTTTTTTTAAAGAGTTGCTAAACTTATTTATGTCTTGGTAGTCGCAATAGAAAATCAGCGTCATCCGCAAGGGATTTAGTTTTACGGTATAGCTCCCCTGTGGGTAAAAAAGGTCAATCCAATACAACCTTAAATTTAGGAGCGTAATATGAATCAAGACGATTTCTCCTCAAACATAAGTTCCAGCAATACCCTTATATGAATGCAATCTGTAATAACGGCCTGCACGGGTAATCCGATGCAGAAAATAATCATTTAAAGAAGGAGGACCCTTAAAAGGCCAATGCAATCTGGCCGGGACAGGGTTATCACAGAGAATGAAAATTTTTAACATGCCAATCGGGGAACAATCCCCGTCAGAGTATCCGATGAATACTGAAAAAGCGTTCATCAACAGAGTGAAGCAGAATGTTGGTCGAAATCGCCGCTGGTCAGCATGGATAATGGGCGTGTCTATCGGGGCGCTTTTTTCTACCTCAGTATTGGCCGCTACTGAATGCCCTAAAATACCAGTACAAGACCTAGGGTACCCGGCGACTCCCGCCTGGAGATCAGAATACATATTCAAAGCTCTCGGGCAACCAGTCATCAATGGGAAAGACAACCAAGGTAAGCCGGTTCATTACCCAGCAAGGGGGTCCACTAACTTAACGCTTGCCTTTCCAACAGTAGTCGATCATGAGTTTCCAACGCCGACCGGAGATTTAATGTTAAAAGACGCCATGTTTTGGGTTAGAGCACAAAACAGAATCTTCAGGGTTCCACATGTGGTAACAGGTATGTATCACTGTAAGATGGTTGCCAAACGTAAAGATGGAGCGCCTGGCGAAGCCACAACAAACCTTTATACGGATGCTATCGTTCCGAATCGTGATATCTACTGGTTCAAGGGAGACCAAAACGTCATGGAATCTAGCGTGACAGACCTAGTTTACACAGCAACCTGCAAAGGGGCTGGATTTTCATGGGAACGTAAACCCGACGAGAAATTTGAATGGGAAAGTAAGTGGGAAAACGGAGTGCCGTCAATTGAGATGCAAGACAACTGCCATTGGATTCATAATGTCGCTTTCTGGACGCCACCAGACGATAATCCAAATGATAAGTTTAAAGACCCGGCCGTCCTGAGACCGACGAGTGCAGAAAATGCTAACTCGAAGAAGCCAGTCCCCCATGATAACCCAGATAATCTCCCTTGGAAGAGAAAAGCGGATAGCAATAATCAATAAAGATCATTAATAAAACAGCCGGGGAGCAATCCCCGGCTGAATATCCAAGCAATACAGATAATAGACCGAGTTATAATTCATCTTATTTGCTATTAATCTGAAATATCAGAATATTTAATTCCAGTTATTATACTGATTTGCTAATAAAAATTAAAAACGATAACTCAAAACTTCAAATGAGAAATCAACACCAATATCGTTCACACTTAATCATATTATTCGCTTACTTGTTCATGTTATTCTTTCAATTACTTTCATTCGCAAGATATCTCAACTTATGTGATATTTTATTTAATGATGTAGTGTAGTATTAACGACTATATCTAGCTTTCTATTTAACTGATGCAAAGCCAATTCAACAACTTCAACCCTTGATGAATGTTCAACATCAAGAAGCCGATCAATCTGTGGCCCCTTTTGCCCTAATCGTCGAGCAAGATCGACTTTGCGTGTTCCTGTTTCTACCATTGCATTATGCAATGCCGCTTTCATTACGACGAGAATAGGAAGAGTGACGATGTATTCACCTGCCTCCAACAGGGATGCTTCAGGTATAAGCCGACGTTTGTCAATTTCTATAGAAATAGCCGTAACCAACCCATCAATAGATTCGAGAAGAGCTTCATCAACTGAGTCACCTACTGAGTTGAATAAGGGAAGATCACGACAACTAGCCACATAACTTCCTGTCTCTTCGTCATATTCTAGTTTTATAGGATAATTAAACATAGTACCTCTCTTTAAGATAGATAACCGGAACTTAAAGCCCCAGATCCTTCATTATTTTCTTCCTCAATGGTTCAGGGATCTCTTTGGAGCCATGATCGGGGAAAACCGACGATTTACCGTTTATAGATACCTTTTGGTGGCTTCCTCCCCCCCTAGCCTTTTCTATCAGCACTCCTTGAGAAGTCACCCCCTAACGATACCAAATACCCATTAGCAATCCTTCGCCAACAAAATTTCGGCAGAAATGCATCGGCAACGCGACACATATAAGCAGGTACGTGTATACTGTAAAAGAATTTTATTCTGCTTCATTGTTATTGTTATCCAATCAACCAAGACACCATCATGATCCAAGGCACGTTATATATTGTCTCTGCGCCAAGCGGAGCGGGTAAATCAAGTCTGATTCAGGCTTTATTAAAAACTCAACCTTTGTATGATACTCAGGTTTCTGTCTCCCATACCACACGTGCAATGCGCCCCGGTGAGAATCATGGTGAACACTATTTTTTTATCACCGAACAAGCCTTTCGCCAGATGATCGATAATAATGAATTTCTGGAACACGCCCGTGTTTTTGATAATTATTACGGTACATCCCGGAAAGTGATTGAAGAAACGCTTGCCAGTGGGGTGGATATTTTTCTTGATATCGACTGGCAAGGAGCACAGCAGATCCGCAAACAAATGCCATCTGCCCGCAGCATTTTTATCCTGCCGCCGTCAAAAGAGGAGCTTTGTCGCCGTCTGCGTGGCCGAGGGCAGGACAGTGAAGATGTTATTGAAAAACGTATGAAGCAGGCCGTTGCAGAAATGGCCCACTATAACGAGTATGATTATTTAATCGTTAATGATGATTTCAATACTGCATTGGCCGATCTGCACACCATCATCCGTTCAGAACGCCTGCATCGGGAGCGCCAGGCACAACGGCATGATGCTTTAATCAGCAAATTATTGGCAGACTGAACCAAGTTTCAGTATTATGCCCAGTCATTTCTTTACCTGTGGAGTCGCACACATATGGCACGCGTAACTGTTCAAGACGCTGTAGAAAAAATTGGTAATCGTTTTGACCTGGTGTTGGTCGCCGCTCGTCGAGCGCGTCAACTGCAAACAGGCGGTAAAGATCCGCTGGTTGCGGAAGAGAACGATAAAGTGACGGTTATCGCTCTACGTGAAGTGGAAGAGGGGCTGATTAACGGTAAGATCCTGGATGTCCGTGAGCGCCAGGAACAACAAGAGCAGGAAGCCGCAGAAATGCAGGCGGTTTCCGCTATCGCGGAAAGTCGTCGTTAATCTACGGTAGGTCTGCCTTGTATCTGTTCGAAAGCCTGAATCTGCTTATCCAAAAATATCTGCCTGGGAGTCAAATTGAACTCCTCAAGCAGGCTTACACTGTTGCGCGGGATGCCCATGACGGGCAAACCCGCACCAGTGGCGAACCCTACATTACGCACCCTGTCGCGGTTGCCTGTATTCTGGCCGAAATGCGTCTCGACCATGAAACACTGATGGCCGCTTTGTTGCATGATGTTATTGAAGACACGCCCGCCACCTTTCAGGATATCGCCCAACCTTTCGGCCCGGTGGTCGCCGGGTTAGTCGAGGGGGTTTCCAAGCTTGATAAGCTGAATTTCCGCGATAAAAAAGAGGCGCAGGCGGAAAACTTCCGCAAAATGATCATGGCGATGGTGCAAGATATTCGCGTCATTTTGATCAAACTGGCAGACCGTACCCATAATATGCGTACTCTCGGGGCGTTACGTCCAGATAAACGCCGTCGTATCGCCCGGGAAACGTTAGAGATTTACAGCCCCTTAGCTCATCGTCTGGGTATTCACCACCTGAAAACCGAGTTAGAAGAACTGGGGTTTGAAGCTCTCCACCCTAACCGTTACCGGGTTATCAAAGAGGTGGTAAAAGCGGCCCGTGGCAACCGTAAAGAGATGATCCAGAAAATTCTGTCTGAAATTGCCGGCAGGCTGGCCGAAGCCAATATTGAGTGCAAAGTCAGCGGCAGGGAAAAACATCTCTATTCTATCTACCGGAAAATGCACCTCAAAGAGCAGCGTTTCCATTCCATTATGGATATCTATGCTTTTCGGGTTATCGTTAACAATGTTGATATCTGCTATCGCGTTTTGGGGCAGATGCACAGCCTGTATAAACCCCGGCCAGGCAGAGTCAAAGATTACATTGCCATCCCTAAAGCCAACGGCTATCAATCGTTGCATACTTCCCTGATTGGCCCTCACGGCGTCCCGGTTGAAATCCAGATTCGCACCGAAGATATGGATCAAATGGCTGAAATGGGCGTCGCGGCACACTGGGCTTACAAGGAACAGAAAGAGTCGAGTACCGCCGCGCAAGTTCGCGCCCAACGCTGGATGCAGAGTCTGCTGGAATTACAACAAAGTGCCGGCAACTCTTTTGAATTTATTGAAAGCGTTAAATCTGATCTGTTTCCTGATGAGATTTACGTTTTTACCCCGAAAGGGCGCATTGTGGAACTCCCCGCGGGCGCTACCCCGGTTGACTTTGCTTACGCCGTACACACCGATATTGGTCATGCCTGTGTCGGTTCACGAGTTGATCGCCAGCCATATCCATTATCGCAATCGCTGACCAACGGCCAGACGGTTGAAATTATTACCGCGCCGGGCGCTCGGCCAAACGCCGCCTGGCTAAACTTTGTCGTCAGCTCAAAAGCGCGCGCCAAAATTCGTCAATTGCTCAAAAACCTTAAGCGGGAAGATTCGATTGGGCTAGGTCGTCGCCTGCTAAATCACGCGCTGGGTAATGGGAAAAAGCTGGTTGATATTCCGCAGGAAAATATCAGCAAAGAGTTGACGAGAATGAAACTCGCGACAATAGATGATCTGCTGGCTGAAATCGGGCTTGGCAATACCATGAGTATCGTTGTCGCTCGCAACCTGCTAGGCGCACAAGAGAGCAGCGCAAACACCAGTAGCCATAATAACGGGGCACGCAAATTACCCATCAAAGGCGCTGACGGCGTGCTCATCACTTTTGCCAAATGTTGTCGCCCCATCCCCGGCGACCCAATTATCGCCCATATCAGCCCCGGCAAAGGGTTGGTTATCCACCATGAATCCTGTCGTAATATTCGCGGCTATCAGAAAGAACCGGAGAAATTTATGGCGGTAGAGTGGGATAAAGAAGTCAACAGTGATTTTATTGCTGAAATAAAAGTGGATATGTTTAACCATCAAGGGGCGTTGGCAAATCTGACCGCCGCGATTAACGCGGCAAACTCCAATATTCAGAGCATGAATACAGAAGAGAAAGATGGCCGTGTTTACTGCGCTTTTATCCGGCTGACCACCAAAGACCGTATCCAATTAGCGAACATTATGCGCAAAATCCGCATCATGCCGGATGTAATGCGAGTCAGCCGTAATAGAAACTAAACCGGATAGATTCCCCTCGTTGCTCAGGGAATCTTCTTTTGGTTATTTTTGTGAATATTGTTTTGATTATCGTTTTCTGCACCGGGCAGCCCACGCAGATCCGCAGGTGAACAGCCAATAGCGCTATCCACCGCCGCCCCACAACAGACCACTATCGAATGACGTCGCCGGATAGAATGCTGGCGGCACATCACTCTGATGATCAAGAAATAGCCCCATCAATACTGAATCAAGCTTGCCTAGTATGTGGCCTAACCCCCCCTCACCCTCCACGCCAAACATCAACACCAGCCCAATAGCAATAAACAATAGCGGCACAATCCATGTTCGGCACCAATATGCTAGCAGCATACGGGGATAGAGAAAGTCGCGAACTTTGTTGCTCAATAACACCCCACAGACAGTGAGCAGTACGATGCTGATAACCAATACCATTCGGCTTATCAGCATCCATAAGGCATCACCCACAGAATCGATAAAAACTCATCCTCCACCATGCCCCGCCAGACAGCCACATGTATCATACTCTTTAAGAAATAAGCGGACAGTTAAGAAATAAACGGGCCGCAAGCGCGTTGCAAAAACCAAGTACGCATATGATTAATCCGTGATGATGTCCGGGAATGCGCCGACTTTACTGTTTTTGTTACCAGTATCGGGTTCCTCTGAGGCATAGGTTTAGCGACTGCCGTGACAATCAGCATCAAACGTCGACTACCGTGTTTTTCACGAAAAAAGACTTTTTCACAGGAAATCACATCACGCCGCTCATTGTAGATATAATTCATCACATCCCTTGCCCGGCGTTCTGACACCCGAAACACCTGACTGATTTCACTTTTGGTAAATCCGCGACCCTTCAATAACCCCCAATACGCGACCGCCATGTACAACGGTGTATCATTCAAATGAGACAAGCAGACAGGCAGACGAAAATCCCCATGATTACGTTGCTTGCCAGTAATAATCTGATTTCCGAGCAGATCAGTCTGGCTGCCGCTCATTTGAAGCGGCATTGAATCATTAACATTGATTGTCATTTTACTCTCCCCTGGTGACTAACTGGTCGATCTGTTACCACATGAGAAATGAAATAGCGTGATTTATTGAGATGAAACACTTAGGCGGCTAAAGCCACCATGCCATATTTAAATACCCTGCCATCGTAGGCGTTATCGCACGACTAACGTTGCGTTCATAGTGGTCTGAAATTCACCAGAAGTACCAGGGTCTAACGCCTTTACTTGCCAAACTTCCACATCGAATTGGTTTTGAGAGACATAGGTGTTTGGCGTATCACCCACAGTAAAGTACAGAACATCCGCCGCATTAGTTGGAGGACCAAATTTTACTGGCTTACCCATCGCGTTTGGTTCCGCCAGCTTAGTATTCCCGCCTATCACAGTCGGTACCACTTTAATCCTCAGCGCGTCATCGAAGCCAGGTACTACGATACTTTCATTATTATCAGCTAGCTGTGGGGCGGAAAACTGCAAAGTGGCCACTCCTCCGGCCTTGTTCTTATCGCTCACCGTGCATATAATGTTCATAGGAAAATATCCACCAGACCTGCTGAATTCACCTGTTGGGAGCTGTTTCGGATATGGCCCGAGCGACCGGAGAACCTCTCCCATCGACACTACACCCACAAAAGCGCCTGGGGTGCCAAAATCTAAGCCGCAAACCGGCGGGTCCAGTACTGTTACCGGGTCTTTGATAGGCGGAAAGCGTGGTTTGGACCACGACATGAACTCCTCTCCATCAGCCAAGATACTCAAAATTGGTGCGTTATCGTCACTATCAAATTCGACTTTTTCATCAGGATTCCGCTGCCATGAAAAATTTACCCCACGACAGGACACATCAAAATCGAGGTCACTTATCCTTCCCTCTGCTATATTTCTATCATTCTGATTATTAGGATTTTCCGGCTGGAAATATAATGGTTGAGAAAGATTTTCATTGGGGTATGGCTTATCAAGACTCACCGTAAAGTGTTGAATGGCTGTTCCTTCAATAGGATTCTTAGTATGGTAATAATGAGATTTGGCTATAATTGTACATTCGTAACTGCCTGACACCACTCTAGGGACTTTAAAAATTTCCCCGCGCCCTGCTCTGAGCTGGAACCGGACATCCTCCAGAAATTTCTGATCATACGAGGTGGTTTTACTCGCTATCCTCTTCCTATAAAGTGGAAACACATCTAAAGTCGCTTTACCTGCTGCCGGGTAATTGATTACTCCATCACTGCGCTTTACCGTCCGCTCAGGCCCCAAGACTTTCAAGGTTGTATCAGCGTTCCAATTTAGTGACTCGGCAAACACTAAGGGGGAAGAAAAAATACCCACGGATAGGCATATCATTGCCACCCATATCGGCCACTTACGACAACAAACCGCCATCCAACCAATATCCTGTTTTAGCTTGTTAATAAACGTCTTCTTCGTCTTCATCGGCTGCCCAACCGGGAGTAACTTCCCAGTTGCTATATTAGAAATTTTCATTCGTTAATCTCCCCCCATCCCGGCCAGATTACACCCACCTTTCAGCGGTTCCTCTTCCTCTAATAACGATGGTTCTTCACATCAGGTTATCTGTGCACCACCTCATCTTAACCCTGCCCCATCTTAACGGCAGGTTTCGTTCAATTGCCTCATGGGACTCCAGCTCTTATCTTGCTTCGTTTTTACCGGCGGCGGCCCCAGGTTAAACACCACCTCGCATTGACTATCCGGCGCGCTGCCCCACTTCACTTTGAGTACCCCGTTGGGAGGCATGCCACTCAGGTACACTTGTCCGCCCTCCCCGACGATCGCCGCCAGATTTGTTGTTGTATCCCCTTTAAGCCCCGCCATTGCCCCAAACGGTACCGGCTTACCGTGATAGAGCAAATTCATCAGCAATTGCTGCCCGATACGTACAGGGTAATCCACCATCACAACCGCCCCTTTGGTCGGGAATACGTTCTTGCTGCCTTGGGCCATATCAGCCCCTTCCGGCAACGATGACGGATCTAAACTGATACTATTACGGCTGTACGTCTGGGCATAAGGCACAACCGCATATCCCCAACGATTAGTCGAAATCGAGCTGGAGTTCATCACACGAATACCGCCAACCCCCGATGTCCGCACTAATACCGCCGCATCACCAATACGCGATGCCAACGTGACGCCATGCTGATGGGCGATCAATCCGCCACTAATCCCGTAGTTCACACCTCGCCCTCCCGATGAATCGTAGTTGTATCCCAGGTTAGCCTGCCCAAGGGAACCACTGTATCCCATTGATACTGACCCGCTATTTCCCTGCCCTTTATTCGCCTGACTTTGCGACACACTCCAGGACAGACTATTGTCATCCAGCAATGAACCGCCCAAACCTAACTGGTTACTGCTGCGCCCCGTGCTATCGTGGAATAAGCTATAGTTGGCATACGCATTGTTCAGAGCCGCATAAGAGCCAAACAGACTCAGAGGAATGTTAACGTTCAATGAAACTTGCCGGTTCTCAGGCCAATCGCCGTTGCCGCGTATGCGATCAATGCTGTAATTAAGCCCCCAGCCCACACGGTAGAAAGAGCCATTCAATCCCATCGACAGGGTGGTGTTAGTTTTAGAACTGCCCCAGTAATTATCCCGCTGACCACTGAGCCACAGGGAATAGTTACCCGGCAATGACTGGCTCAATCTCATTTGCCAACTGCTGCGACGTCGCTGAGACATCCAGGAAGGCAGCTCCCCCCAAACCGTGTAACCTTGGGTATTAACATCGGAAAAACTGAGGTAATTACGTGTTGAATAGCGGTACGCGGTTAAATCCACCGTCGTGCCGGAGGTCAGCATACTTTTCGAATATTTAGCGCGATAAGATTCTCCGCGCTGGATATCAGCCATATTTTTCAACCTGGCCCGAGAAGTGGTGATATCCGCAGATAACGCTCCCATCATACCTAGGGAAAGCCCGGTCCCTAGCGCCGCGGACTGGTACGATTGCGCTACCAAACCACCACCATATAATGTGACGTTGCCGGGCAGACCATAAATCATTGAGGCCATGCCAAACACTGGCTTACGCCCGCCACTACTATATCCACTAGTGTGATAGCGCCCTGCCGCTGCTTCGTATTTGAATTGCCCCTGCCGCAACATCATCGGCAGGCTAGAATAAGCCTGACTGAACCCATGATGAGTACCATCAGCCTCGGTGATTGTCACCTGCAAATCCCCGCCGGTACTGCTCCCCACCAAATCCGTGATACGAAATGGACCCGGCGCAACATTGGTTTGATAAATCACACTGCCATTCTGTGTCACCGTCACCTGAGCATTCGATTTAGCTATCCCACTGATAATCGGCGCAAAACCACTCTGCCTACCCGGTATCATCGAATCACTGGTGGCCAGCCCAATCCCACGATAGGGGAAACCATCAAATACCTGCCCCGCCACACTGCCGGTCGAAGTATCCCCTATCGTCAGATCACTGCGTAACGCCACCACATCCCGCTGCAAATAGGTTTGCAGGAAGTTCCACCGTTGCCGGGATTGGGTGGTTTTTTTCATGGCGTCATTGAGTGAGTCATACCGGTTATAAGTTTGGGTACTATAAGAATAAGTCGCCGTGTTACGAAGACGCCAGGCCCCCAGATTCAATCCAGAATTGAAGCTACCGAACAGACTCTGATTAGTCTGTTGATTGCCAAATTGCGAACGTCGATTCTGGCTGCCATTAATGTTGTAGTTCAATATAAAAGCCGGGATACCCTCTTGCCATAATTTCGGGTCAACCTGACCATTGGTTGCAGGCTTCATCGCTATTTGGGGTATACTCAAATTTAACCGCATCTGGGAAAAGTTCAGGCGGGCCGTAGCCTGGGGAATATATTTACCTAACGGATTCTCTATCGGCTTATCCGCTGGCAAGGTTTTCAGTGCCGGCGTGTCGCTGATATTGACACCAGCGGTATCTAACAAATCTGGAGTAAGCACCGGGACCAGCTCGCTGTCGCCATGACGCTGGAACGTAATATCCCGTGAATCAAAAAAACTGCCATTCACGTAAATGTCAACACGATAAGTCCCAGGCGCCTGGCCTCCGGCGGTTTCAAACTGTGATAAATCCACCGTTTGCCCTGAATTCGAACCAAAGTCCAATAAGGCCGGGTCAAAGTAGTCGCGTCCTATCGCCTGAGCACTCCATCCAGTCAGAAACGCCAGTACCATCCGACAGAAAACCAGAGAAAGGCGCAATTTCACCGGACACTTTGATAGCACCAGAGAAATAGAAATATTTTGATTTACACGATGATAAATAGGAGGCCGCTCTAAACGGCAGCTTATCACCGGAATTAACATTTTCATTGTTAAAATCGCCATCTCTTATTTAAATATATTCAACTCAATATCTATATCGGTCGGTATCTGCAATATTGCTATTAACCACAATTGTTATTAACCACTACAATTGCTATTAACCACTGCCAGACACAGTAATAGATCGACTCTCTTCATCGGTGCCTAACCCGAATTCATCAATAGCACGCCACGATACTGTGACATTATTGCCTAGGGACATTTTGCCCACCGGCAGCGACCAGCTCTGCTGACCAAATGGCGGCACCATCCTAAATAAATCCTGATCCGGTACGGCAAACGAACTTACCTGTAAAGCCTGCAACGTTATCCAAAACGGCGACGGATTAGTCAGCGTCACAACACTCTCTTTTACTGACGCGCTTAATTGTTTCACGGCACCGACAACGCCCTCTTTTGGCAACCCTTCAGGACGATAGAACACCTTCACCGCCAAAGCCGTCGTCATTTTTATCTTGCCGGAGAAACTCTTAGATACTGATGATGGTTTCTCAGAAGGCAACATACGCACATTCAGAAAAAACAGAGATTCCCGATCCTTAGGAAAATCCCCACCGGTACGCAGGATTTTCAGCACCTGCCGTTCATGCGCATCCACCTTGGCAATAGGCGGAATCACAATAAATGGCGCCTTAGCATCCAGCGGTAAACCGGTGGCAGGGTCCAATTCCCGTACCGTTGACTGAATCAGATAATTGCTGTCGCTGTTATTGATGAATGTTGAAGGAACGCCATTGTTGAATGATTCAAGGTAAAGCACACGGGCATCATTGATATATAACGCCCCCATCAGGCCCTCTTCCGCCCTCAGTGGCAAAACCGGTAATATCATTGCCAGAGCGCATAACACAGACGTCACCCTCTGCTTTATTAAAACCTTACGCTCCGCCATGTGATGCTCTTCCAATTCTCAAAATATACTCAGTCAGCCTGTAACGTACCGCTCTGTAGCTTACTCACCCCGCCGATATCGGTGATCATCGACCATTCCACCTTACTGCCAACCTTGCCTGCCAGGGGAAAAGTCGTCTGGCCGAAAGGCGTCAATATTGACGGGGCTTTGTCAAAATCCACCGCCTTGCCGTCAAATTTCAGTTGAGCAAAAGTCTGGTAATACGGTGTTGGGTTGGTCACTACCACACTATTGCCTGATTGTGTAAACGTCAGCCGACCCCGGGCCTGTTCCGGCGTCATCGGCAGCTTATCCGGTCGGTAGATAAGTTTTATATTCATACCCAACGAGATAGACAGCGACGCGCCAATCTCCCCTTGTTTCCCGTCGCTATTTTCTTTGCTGTCATCAGTTGTTTTCTTCGCCGGGATCGCATTAATCCGAAAACGAAACAGCGACTCACGATCAGCAGGGAAATCACCACCGGTACGTACAAGGCGCATCACATTCAAGCTATTGCCCTCCATACGGAACAACGGGGGCAGCACCGTAAACTCCGATGAACGGGTATTTGGGTTATCCCACGGCGTCACCGCAGCTTGTACCAGATAGACCTCTTCGCCTGAATTTTGCAGTGAGATGCTTTGCACCTTGTCACCCTGCTGATAAATAATACGCGTCTTCCTCAACATCAGACCTGCGTGGGCTGATGACGACGCCATAACCGCCCATATCCCCAGCATCCCCATAACTATCAGCTTTTTCATATATCCCACTTCATCTCAGATACTCTTCCTCAACTACACCCGGCTGATAACGTTATCTACTTCAAGTGTTCATACGAAAACTCAAAATGTATCCTTACTTCCGCAGTTCCTCCGCATAACACACTGGTCTCGTTACTCCCGGTTTTACACGTTACTGGATTATTTTTGTCGCCAAAACCACCCACATAAGCCCGGAACGTCCTCGTTACTCCATCCCCTGCGGACGGTAACGGCACCTGAAACGGATCATTGATAGGCTGCGCCTTTACAAACGTCTGGTTGCCAAGGTCCCGTAACCTAATCCCCACGCCCTTGGTAGTACCACCATCCAAAGGCATAAACAGTTCGGAATCTTGTGTGACAAAATTACTACCCCATATGTACAACGCTGGCGATTGGCCTGGACTACAGTAACTAAGCTTAAATTCCAAGTCTAAGGCAGAGCGTTCCACATATTTGCTATTTCTGAGTTCACTAGCATAGACCTGAGGCATAGTACCGTTATAAATACCATCAGTATTGCCGCCGTACTTGCCGTTTACACTCAATGCACAGGTCGGACGCAACAGATTGCCTTTAATTGTGATCTCAATATTCTTACCATCCGCCTGAACCGACAAAGACACACAACCAATGATCCATCCAATCAGTATCATGATGAGTAACGAATATTTCGTTCTGCTGTGACATGTTATTAACTCACGATTTATAAGAGTGTTATTTTTCGCTTTCATCTAACTCTCTCCCCTCATTGGTCCCCATTTTTATCATCTGTGATCAACCGCATCTCAGGGATAAGAGTAGGTAAACGCGACTCGCGCAATTAATGAGCCAGGCCGAATAACCTTACTATCTTTTCCACGCGCAACCGCTACTGTTACCGGAAGCTGTGCACGACCATCATCAAAAAATAGCGAATCAAGGCGATTCTCATGATTATTTATTACCACATTATCCCAACCTATTTTTTTCTCTTTACCACCCCCTAAGTAAAAAATAAATCCCAACCCCTCAGAGGCGCTATCATCGGAACCAGAGACAGGATCACGAAATACTAAACCTTGTTCAGCGTCGATGGTGTTTCCTGACACAGTGATAACAGGTGCGTTCGGTGAAACATCCGGATCACCACAATTGGTTAATTCCAGATTAAATCTTCTGGGGTTTGATATATGCCCTGCCTGACTGAACTCCGCCGCTGGCAACGAACCGAAATTCAGCTCCGAACCATTGATATCACTACCACTGATCCCTACGTCACAAGGTTCAGGCACGACAGTTATGGCCAGATTTACGTCTATCCCACTCGAGCGCGTTGGCGGGACTGGCGGTTTTTTAGGATCTTCAGATTCAGCCATGACGCCGCCTGCCAAGAACAGCAAAACTAATATCCCCCAACAAAGCCGGAGCATCACCATACGCAACGTCGAGCAGCCGCCATTACTCAGAAAAGCTTGTTGGTCGCCCACTCTGTTTTTTTCTTGCCTTGTCACTTTGGTCCACCTTAAAACTCTCTCGTTTACAGCTATTCTGTTAATGAATCGCACTGCAAACTCAACGATAATCAAATGTAAAATTCACGTTGGCATAGATTTTTCCTGGCTTTTTGCAGACCATTATCGTCTCCCCTGCCGCCGGGGCGCATACCAGTGAAAACCTCACCGGCACAGAGGGAGTTTGAGCATTTATGACTGTGCCTTTATCCGCCAGATAAAATGGTTCACTATCCCTTATATTCGAGGACCATTCCGTTCCATTCAGCTTCTTCAAGCGCACCGTGACGCCCACTGCCTTTGAAACCGAATCTTCGCTGTTTTGACTACGAAATAGCGTCTTATCACTCGTACCAAAATGCTCTCCGGTAATGGTAATCGCAGGAGCAACCCTGTCTGCATCGATCACATCTGAGCAATTTCTCAGAGTGAGATTGGTTTCCCCGTAGGCGTTCCCTGATACCAAGCTGGCAAATTGCACTTTGCCCAAATCGATATTATTGTTATCCACAGCGATATCACACGTCCCGTAGGCAATGTCGGCCTTAAATGTGGCGATGGCAGAATTCGCTGCCCACAAGGGACCGGAAGAGAGCCACAGAACTCCTCCCATGCCGATGTAATTCAGGTACCCGCGTAGACGCTGAATCCTTGAGATACCGGCTTTACTGAATTTCACCATTGAAGTTCTCTCCACCGCCGAGATCGCTAATCACCGCCCATTCCACTTTCTTTTTGTTCTGATTATTTTGAGCGAGATAAACATGGCTACTGAAAGGCGCCAGCATTTGTGGATGACTTTCAGAAAACTTCACCGGTACGCCATCAACTTTGATCTGGGTAAAGCTGATGTGATAAGGCGAATTGTTGCTAACTTGAATGCCATCGGGAGCATGGGTAAAACGCAGGGCTTTGTATGCCTGCTCCGGCGTACCCACCAATCCTGTTGGCCGATAAAATAGTTTGATGGTATTGCCGATGGCATAAGTTATCCCGCCGCCAATCTTGGCGCTTTCAAAGCGCTGACCCGGCGGATTATTACTACCGGGAATGGCGGAGGCATTAAAATAAAAGACGCTTTCTCTGTCAGTCGGCAACTTACTGGTATCGCCTAAGATGCGCAGGACATTGGTTCCTTTAGGGTCCAAACGGAATAAAGGAGGCGTGACGTAAAAGGGTGCTTTACCCTTGCCATCGACGGTGCGAGTAATCTTAGTTGTCACCAAATAAGGGATATTGGTTGTTGTATTGCGCACCGATACCGTTGTTTCAGCTTTATCCTGTAAGAAAATAATACGTGTAGCATCGATGCCAAACCCGCCTTCGGCCTGACTTTGTGACGCGAACAAAAATGCGCCCAATACAAGGCTTTTTACTATGATGTTAGGAAGTCGGAGTTTATGGTTCATCTTTTCTTTCTCACTATTTTGGCTCTGCCCGCCAGTAACTACCAGAGGCATCATCAATCATCTAGAATTTTTCACCAAAGAAGCCCGAGGAGGTTCTCCTCAGGCTGAAACAAACATTAGTTATATGCATAGGAGAAGGTGATCGGTGCTTCAATATGCTGATTTGATTCTGGCTTAAGGATTGTTGATGCCATATACGCAGTGAATGTTATGGATTGACCATTGAACTCTGCGCCCGTAGACCCCGTAGCTCCCAGAGGGACATTGCTATTGTTTGAAACAACTACTTCACTCTTTTTATCAGTGCCACCCTTATAAGTTAGTATTGCGCCTACATTCTTACCATCTCCACTGTTATTAAAGATGACGTTATTCGATCCGCCCAACACTGGTCCTGTCACATGCAATTGAACTTTGTCTGCCACGGTATTCTTGTCATCACAGTTACTAAGAGTGATAGTAATTGGTCTAGAAGCATCCTTAGCATAAGATGCGATGCCTTTTTGATCCGTAAAAGTGCTAGTTCCAAATGCGGTTGTCGAAGCATTCCCCAAATCCACTTTCGCGTTTGCATTAGGGCTGGTTACATCACACGTCGCAGCCACAACGTTACCTGTAATCGTTACCTGGGTATTCTTCCCCACATGTCCCGCCTCAGTCGCCTCACCTGCTGCCAAAGCAGCCGAAGCAACCCCCATAACCAGCGCTGCCACCGCGCTTATCTTTAATATCTTTTTCATTTCATTAATCTCTTTTAACTACCTAACTAAAGTCCGATTCAAGCTCGCGCATCACGTTTTGATAAACAGAGGCATCTAGCTGTACAAATATTTGTCAATTAGGACCATTTTGACTATCGAAACATAGCTATTTTTCTGTATAAAAACAGCACCATACAGAGTTAATATGCGATTATTTCGCAAATTTTAAGGATATCATCTTTACCTATACTAAAATTAAAAGCAAAAATTTTGCTAAAGTGACAACAAAAGGGCAATGTTTTTGCATGTTGTAATAAAAAGAGTGGATTATTGGAATGTTTCTGTGGTAGGATTATTGAGTTTTACAAATATATACAAATCTATCTCTTTTTTTATTAGAAAACTTTTAGTACAATTTCTAGGCGATCGTGTTTCGATAGTCAAAATGGTCCTAACTGTCGTACCTTAACGCCTACCTTTTACACCCCAAACTCCTTGAAAACGTTCAACATTACTCGCGGTATAACGTACCGTATGGCGAATGTTTTTATGTCCAAGATAGTCTTGTATTAGCCGGGTATCGATTCCTCGATCTGCAAGGGCAAAACCGCAGGCATGACGCAACATATGTGGATGAGGCTCTACCGCGATATTCGCCCGTTGCCCTAACTGGTTGATAATCTGATAGATGCGCTGGCGAGTCAGTGGTTTCCCACAACGCGATAGAAATAACCAATCACTATCAGCGCCCTGAAAAGTTTTGCGCACTTTAAGCCATGCCTTAATCGCCTTAACTTCACGCTGCAAAAGGGGATGATTAGTACAAAACCCACCTTTTAATCGCCTGATATATAGGCATTTTTCTTTTAACTCCATGTCAGATAACCGTAAATGCCTGGCTTCGCTAACACGAAAACCGTGGATATAGCTCATATAAACCAGACAGTAATTCCGTTCTGGATTAGGCCCCACTTTCGCCATTTCCAACATGCTTTCTACTTCTGATTGAGTCAGATATTTTCTTTGGCCCATGATTATTTCTCCAAAATATATTGATAGCACAACCCGGCGATATCCCGCTTAGAACAGATATAAGCTAGGATAAAATAGACACCGCTACCCAAAACGATGGCCTATTGTTCACCGAGGCTACAAGAGGTTATACAGATATGGGGCAAAATTTAAACACCTTTTTTGATTATTTTTTCACCTCGCAAGCACGTTAGTTTACATTTGACTGACAGGGCAGATTATTCAAAACAGGCTACAAGAACCTGTCGTTACAAATCGCCTTTTTCGTTATCGCGGCTTACTCTTAAAGTATTGATATGGTTTTCAATCAGTTACCGAGGAAAATATTCCATTGATTACGTTAAACTCGTCTGTATTATTATGGATGGTAAACAGGCTCAGGCCGTGACCTGCGAAACCTGATGGACTGCCATGCAATTAATGGAGATAAAAGAAACCTTATGAGAGGCCCATTGCTTGATGCCATCCCTCTGACTTCCCTGCGTGGCGTCGGGGCAAGTCAGGCCGCCAAATTAGCAAAAATAGGGCTGGTTAATTTGCAGGATCTTCTGCTGCATTTCCCTCTGCGTTATGAAGACCAGACACGCCTTTATACTATTAATGATCTTTTACCGGGTATTTCCGCCACAGTCACAGGTGAAATCCTGCGTACCGATGTTACTGTTAGCCGTCGCCGAACCCTGATCTGCAAAATTAGCGATGGCACCGGCGTGCTCACACTGCGCTTTTTTAACTTTTCGGCGGCAATGAGAAACAATCTGGCGAAAGGGAAACAGGTTGTTGTCTACGGTGAAATCAGAAGAGGCAGTCAGGGTGCCGAAATGATTCATCCTGAGTATAAGATTCAAAATCATACTGGAAATGTACAGCTTCAAGAGACATTAACACCGATTTACCCGACAACAGAAGGTGTTCGTCAGGCGACGCTGCGTAATCTCATTGATCAAGCACTGAAATTGTTGGATACCTGTACAATCAATGAACTTTTACCGGAAGAGCTTAGCCGCTCCATGATTAGTCTGCCGCAAGCACTGCATACCTTGCACCGCCCAACACCAGATATTGCGCTGGCGGATCTGGAAACCGGCAGGCACCCAGCTTATCGCCGTCTGGTTCTGGAAGAACTTTTAGCTCACCATTTGAGTATGTTAGCCGTCAGAGCTGGCGTACAACGCTATCACGCTCAATCATTGCCGACTGAGGACAAGTTAAAACCGCAATTCCTTAATCGCCTGCCATTTTCTCCAACTCATGCGCAACAACGGGTTGTCTCGGAAATTGAACAGGATCTGGCAAAAGATGTTCCCATGATGCGACTGATTCAGGGCGATGTAGGTTCAGGAAAAACGCTGGTTGCCGCATTGGCTGCGTTGCGTGCCATTGCGCATGGTAAACAGGTCGCCTTGATGGCGCCGACTGAACTACTGGCAGAACAACACGCTAATACCTTTCGGCAATGGCTGGAACCGTTGGGTATCCAAGTCGGCTGGCTGGCAGGTAAGCAAAAGGGGAAAGCGCGTCAGAAGCAACAAGAAGCCATTGCCAACGGCCAAGTCGCCATGATTGTCGGTACGCATGCCATGTTTCAGGAACAAGTGAAGTTTTCCGGTCTGGCGCTGGTGATTATTGATGAGCAACATCGGTTTGGTGTGCATCAACGTCTGGCTTTATGGGAAAAAGGACGTGAACAGGGTTTTCATCCTCACCAATTGATTATGACGGCCACCCCAATTCCCCGTACCTTAGCCATGACCGCTTATGCGGATCTCGATACTTCTATTATTGATGAACTGCCGCCGGGGAGAACGCCGGTGACGACCGTTGCGATCCCGGATACACGCCGTGAAGAGATTATCAAACGGATCAGAAACGCCTGCCTTGATGAAAATAGACAAGTCTATTGGGTCTGTACGCTGATTGAAGATTCCGATGTGTTGGAAGCTCAAGCTGCGCAAGCCACCAGTGAAGAACTCACCCTTGCTTTACCGGAACTGAAAGTCGGGCTGGTGCATGGCCGCATGAAAGCCGCAGAAAAGCAGGCAGTGATGGAGGCTTTCAAGCGTGGCGAACTACAGCTTCTGGTTGCAACAACGGTTATTGAAGTGGGCGTGGATGTGCCGAATGCCAGTTTGATGGTTATTGATAACCCGGAACGGCTCGGCTTGGCGCAACTTCATCAATTACGCGGACGAGTTGGCCGTGGGGCTATCGCTTCTCATTGTGTTCTACTTTACAAAACGCCGCTGAGCAGTACCGCCAGAATTCGCCTGCAAGTGCTTAGAGACAGTAACGATGGTTTTGTTATCGCACAAAAAGATCTGGAAATTCGCGGCCCCGGGGAGTTATTAGGAACACGCCAAACTGGGAATGCGGAATTTAAGGTAGCTGATTTACTAAGAGATCAGGGAATGTTGCCGGAAGTTCAGCGTATTGCCCGACATCTCCACCAGCATTATCCTGAACATGCCCGTGCCTTGATTGAACGCTGGCTACCAGAACGGGTACATTATGGTAATGCGTGATTGAGAACATACCCGTCATCTTTCAAGTTGCCTCTTTGTTGGCTGCACTCACTCACCCCGGTAACAGAGTTCTCTATGCTCCCGGGGATTCGCTCCCTTGCCGTCGCGATGTATCTTGAAATCCATAGGGTATATACCGAATGAACTTCAAGATGCTTGAGCCGTCAGACATAAAAACATTTAAATTCAACAACATAATCGTTTTTCAAACATGCACTTTGAAGTATCTTGAGTATATATCAGAGCAGTTTTTTTGTTTTTCAACGCTGCCAAAAATATGGATACTTGGTTTTATCCAATAATTAAGATGCTCTGCTATAGAGCTTTCTTTTAATTATTCTATTAAATTGATAATGTATTATTGCCAAAGGAATGGAAAATAGAAATACAATTATTCCTAAATTAGCACCAGCGTTAAAATATATCTCCATAAAATATAAATGGTTTTTTATTATTTTCTTAAAAAAATCGAATCTAATACCTCGGATTAATTGATACAACGTGTCACTATCCGAAGTCTTTTATCAGCTAATTGGGCTGACAGGCTGTTCCGTCATTTTTCATCAAATTAAGTTGATGATGTGTACGTTATCTGCGCAACGTTATGTTCAAAGGTTAAAACAGAAATAGATGTAAACCTATGATATGAATTCAAGAGTAATTATTATATTTACATCAATGTAATATTGAGTTACTAAGTTTAAATAGTAAATGTTTCTATTAATTCAATGAATGTAATTTTAAATATTTTCTTCTCGAAGTATAAAACCTTGATGGAGGTCACACAAATAATAGTTTTGTTGGTCTTTTTTATCCTATACTTATATTTCATTATGGTACATATTAGGATGTTTTTAAATTAGAGCTAAATAAATCTACGTTGATATAATGGAGAAGTTAATATGATTTATGTCAAAAATCTTTCAGATAATGTGGTTAAAGTCGCAATTAGTAAATGGAGTAGTGAAGAAGGTAATGACGAATATATTGAAATTAATCCAGAAGAAGTAGTTCAATGGGATAGATCAGATAAGCGCGGTTTTTTAATGTCAGTAGTACGCGAAGATAATATTCCAGAGTTGTATTCAATAAAATCAGATGGCTACTTAATTATTAATAATAACAATATTAAAAATAACGGAGAAGAGATAAATTATTTATATTCGATACAATCTAACTAAAAAATTTTATTATTTATCTAGTTTTCTTAATTTACGTTCATATGCCATTGAATTAAATGATAATATTCATTATTGATATAGTGGAGGATTTATGATTTATGTTAAAAATCTCTCAACTGAACCGGTTAAAGTTTCGGTTAATAAATGTGGAGAGGAAGGTAGAGAGGAATATTTAGCTCTTGATTGTGAAGATGTCAAAGTGTGGGATCTCTCCGATACACATGGTTTTATATTGTCAGTCATACAGAGAGGTATTGAAAAATCATACCCTGCTTCTAATAACAGTTTTATTATTATTTTTGATGATTATGTACAAGATAGCGGCACCAATATATCTCCTCAAAAGAAATAAATGAGAACTTGTCATCCGATTTAATTGAGTGTTAGACAAAATTAAATCACCATAATCAGGAATGGAATCTCCATTCCTGAACTATTTATATTCAACGGTTTGCTACTTTCTCCCCTAATGCTTGTTTTTCTGCTTGATTGATAAAGATATCTCCAGCCTCTTTATAATTAATCAGTTGTTTTATCAACTTCCTCTGCCAGCATTTCCAGACCAGGTGCTTAGTCCCAATATTTGATAAATAAGATAATAGAAAAAATTATCGCCTGATACCTGTAGGTTAATATTAAATTGTTTTTTGGTGGTTGGTTTTAGATTATTTTTATCGATAATGAGTAAAATTTAAAATTATGAGACTTGAACAGAATAATTTAATAAAGATGTACATCTTTATGGCTATTCTTATTAATACGTGAACATGTAACTTAATTTACTAAGTATTGACCGTAAAGCAAAGAATAAAAATCACCAAGAGAGGTGCGTAATATATTTTCTGTTTATAAAAAAGTGAGTTAGTTTGGTAATAACAAGATGGGAAAACTAATATTTCAAATTGAATAAACGATAGGCTGAACCGAGGTATTACGGCTCAACCTTGGTTTTAGGTTTTTTTAGTGATTTATAATGACAATGGATTAATCATCATATTCACTGTGTACTGTATTATCGTTACCAACATCCCAGGCTAATCTTTCTCCATTCGCCCGCAGGATTGAGAATGAACCTCCCGATGCGCTCAGGCTGACGATATCTTGTAATCGGGCTATTCCGGGGGGGATCTGGGCATTCAAGCTTCTTCTCCCCCAAGCAACTACGCTACCGTTGGCTCGTAAGGCTGCGAAAGCAAAAGACGTTGCACTCAGGCTGACAATATCCTTTAATTTGGCGATTTCGTATGGAACTCTGATACCACCACCGACATTGTCCCCCCAGGAAACTACGCTGCGGTCTGCCCGTAGGGCAGCAAAGGCATAAGTTGCTGCTTTCAGACTGACGATATCCTTTAATGCGGCAATTTGGAGTGGGAGTATATCGCCCCAACGTTTGTCCCCCCAGATAACTACACTGCGGTCCGCCCGTAGGGCAGCGAAAGAAAAATTTGATGCACTTATGCTGACAATATCCCGTAATTTGGCAATTTCTGGTGGGACTTGGCCGCCTGAGCCTTCATATCCCCAAGCGACCACGCTACCGTTCGCCCGCAGGGCCGCGAAAGCATTATCTGTTGAACTCAGGCTGACAATATCCTGCCATCCTGCAATTTCAGGGGGCATAGGATGGCTACCCCATGTGACCAAGCGGAAGTTTGCTCGCCGGGCGATGAAAGTATTACCTACTGAACTCAGACTGATAATATCCTGTAATCGGGCAATTTCAGGTGGGACTTGGCTGGCACCATAATAGTCCTTATTTCCCCAAGCAACCACGCTACCATCTGCCCGCAAGGCGGCGAAAGCAGAATATGTTGAACTTATACTGACAATATCCTGTAATTTAGCGATGTCTGGCGGGACTTGGCCGCCATAGCCTATATCTCCCCAAGCGACTACACTACGGTTTGCCCGCAGGGCAGCGAAAGCATAAAATGTTGCACTTAGGCTAACGATATCCTGTAATTGGGCAATGTCGTACGGGACTCGGCCGCCATATTCCCCATCGTTCGAATTATCTCCCATCCAAGCAACCACGCTACGGTTTGCTCTCAGAGCTGCGAATGCAGAACGTGTTGAACTCAGGTTAACAATATCCCGTAATTGGGCAATTTCTGGCGGTACACGGCGTTCCCCCCAGGCGATCACACTGCCATTTTGTAATAACATAGCAGTTGAGCCACCAGTAGAAGCAATGGAGATCTTGTTGTCAGAGTTACTATATATTTCAACCCCAGATTGCTGGTATAGGTTATTTGGTGAGAAGTCGTTATTTTGGTTCATATTATTCTCCTAATAAGGTTATATCGGACTTACCTTACTCACAGGGAGTCTGTACCGTAAAACTTTGCTCAATGGATTAATTGTCATATTCATTATGCAATTTATTATCATCAGCCGAACCCCAACCGACTCTCCGACCATCGGCTCTTAATACTGTGAATGAGTTTCTTGACGCACTTAGGCTAACAATATCTTGTAATCGAGCTATCCCGGCTGGGACTTGATTGCCTTGATTACCGTGATCATAGTCTGAATAATTGCCATATCCCCAAGCAACTACGCTACCATCCGTCCGTAGAGCTGCAAATGCGGTTTCTGTTGCACTTATACTGACAATATCCTGCAATGCGGCAATTTCTGGTGGGGTTTTAATATCACTACCTCCCCAGACGACTACACTACGGTTTGCCCGCAGGGCCGCGAAAGCGCTCGATGTTGTACACAGACTGACGATATCCTGTAATTGGGCAATTTCCGGCGGAATACTGCCACCCGAAGATGGATTACCCCAAGCGACGACACTGTGATTTGCCCGTAGGGCTGCAAAAGCAAAATTTGTGGCGCTTAGACTGACAATATCCCGCAATTTAGCAACTTCTCGTGGGATTTGAGTACCTGAGTTCTTGAACCCCCAGACGACGACACTGCGGTTCGACCGTAGAGCTGCAAAAGCAGAAACTATTGCACTGATACTGACAATATCCTGCAACTCAGCTATTTCTGGCGGAACTTGACCGCCCCAATCTTTAATTCCCCAAGCGACCACGCTGCGATTTGCCCGCAGGGCGGCAAATGCGTTTATTGTTGAACTCAGGCTGGTAATATCCTGCAATTGGGCAATTTCATCAGGTATTTTACCACCATGAAATTCATCTCCCCAGGCAACTATGCTACCGTTTGCCCGAAGGGCCACGAAAGCAGAGCTTGTTGCTTTCAGGCTGACAATATCCGTCAATTGGGCAATTTCATCAGGTATCTGGCCTCCGTTACCTTCATTTTCGTTTCCCCAGGCAACTACACTACGGTTTTTCCGCAGAGCAGCGAAAGCGTCATCGGTTGCACTTAGACTAACGATATCCTGCAATTCGGCAATATCGGGCGGGATTTGACTACCAGGGTCATTTCCCCAAGCTATCACTCTGCCACTTGGCAATAACATGGCGGTTGCCCCTCTGGTAGAGGCAATAGAAGTATTATTATCAGAATGACTACTCCTGTCCGGTTGCCAGTATTGCTTGATAGGATTACCTTCGGCATCCATGTTTGGTGAGGACTCATTATTTTGATTCATATTATTCTCCTAATGATGGTGATATCGGATTAACCTTTTTACCCACAGGGGAATCTATGCCATAAAACCTATCCCTTGCGGGTTAAGCTGAATTTCTACTGCAATTTAGTACTAACTATTCTTTGATGAAGAAGATAATAGAAAAAAATTATCGACTGACAATTATAGGTTAATACTAAATTGATTTTTTGGTAGTTGGTTTTAGATTATTTTTTATCGATAAAGCGTAAAAATTAAAATTATGAGACTTGGGCAACAGAATTTAGGGGGGATGTACATCCTTATTGCTACTTTTATTAATACGCATACATGTAACTTAATCTACTAAGTCTTATCTGTAAAGCAAAGAACAAAAATCACCAAGAGGGGCGAAATATATTTTCTATTTATAAAGAAATGAGTTACTTTGTTTCTTTAGGATTTACATTAAAAACTATTTCGTAGAGCACGGGAATAATAAAATTTCAAGTAAATACTCGATAGTTGAATTATTATATTTTTCTCAGTCATTGGTTAATGGTCTGCAATAACAAAATAACACTTAATAAATTAACTAATCATATTCACTATATTCTTTAAGTCCTGAATGACGAAGTTTCTCGGAAACTAATTGATGATCATTGCGGAACCAAATGGCGCGGGTAAATTGACGCTCATTTATGTTGTTGAGACACTCCTCATCAGTAAAGGCAAAAATGAAATATCAGCATGCCTTGTTGCGTGAGAGAGTCCGACAAACCGTTGGTGCCCAAAAGTCATCTTGGTTGGCGGTTAGCTATTTTGATTACTGGTAGCTCCATGCATCTTTAGCTATAATAGCTATTCGAGCCATTTTAGACGGTAGGTGATGTATGGAAATTATTCCCGCACAACTAGCTAAGAACCAGTTTGGTGATCTGCTTATGAAAGTTCAGCGTGAACCTGTAGAAATTAGTAAGCATGGTAAGCGTGTAGCCGTGGTTATCTCTCCTGAAGAGTATGATCAGTTCGCACAGCTCAAGTTACAGAATTTAAAAGCCGTTCTGGCTGAATCTATTGCACAAGCTGATCGTGGCGAATTGCATAGTATTGATGATGTATTTGCACCGTTGACGGTTGATGAACTTGAGGGTAAGGCTTAAGGATGAGTGTCCGGTTTACAAAGAAAGCCAGAGAGCATATTCGTGCAATCAAACTCTATTCTATGCGCCGATGGGGGGAGAATGTCGCGGAAGCTTATTCAACTTCGTTACGTGTGACTATGACGGAAATTCTTGATCGTCATCCATCCCCCGGTCGTGATCGCAGTGAGGATCTTTATTTTGGTGTGCTGAGTTTCCCCGTAGAGAGCCACATTATTTACTACCGGGAAGTTCCGACTGGTATTGAAGTGTTGGCGGTGTTGCATCAGACGCAAGATCCACATAACCATCTATAAATGAAGAGATAAAACGTGGGACGCTTTATTTAATCAGCAATAAAATAAGCAGCTAAACTTTTTTATCAGATGCTTGAGTGAGTTACCCGAGCGCCGTTTTTCTCAGAAACCTGAATCCCGGCTGGAGGTCAGGAAGAGTTGTTTTGCAGAACGAGGGAAATTCAAAAAAATCCCTCGATCTTCATCGGGGGATTTGTATAGGAAAGACAACAGATCTCGGAGATTATTTTGTTAAAACTGACAAACAAGAGCGGTATCAAGGCAATTTCGTTGATAATCATCCCAAAAACCTGGGGGATGAGCCTCAATATCGCTTTCTAACAGCATGGGTTTTTGCCATTTAAATTGTTTGAACCCTGCCTTTTGGATCGCTGCTTGATATTGTTCACGACTCCAACGATACATAGTGAAAGGGCTGGGTGGTGTGGTAAGAAATTCAGCTTTCACGAGAGTGGTGTCTTTCACCGGCTCTTCACTCAAAACTTTTATACAATAATTCTCATAATTCCCTTTCTCTAATCGATAATCAGGTTCAAAGGTATACGCAATTAATTTACCGGAAGGCTTGAGATGAGCGGCAATGACACGGAACATAGTTTCAAGGTCTTCAAGAGATTCTGCATGGCAAAATAACCAGGCTGCATTAACTATGTCAAATTTGCCAAATGACTCCGACTCCATCTTGCAGACATTTCTTACGTGAAATTCGATATCGTCACCGTATTGTTGTGATTTGCTTTTCGCAATCGCTATCATGTTTTCTGATATATCGACTCCAATGACTTTCGACGCGCCACGATTTCTGTATTCTCGACTAAAGAGGCCATATCCACAGGCTAAATCCAACACTGATTTCCCGTGTATATCTCCTGCCAGATTGAAGATAGTTCTGATTTCTACTTTGATATGGTCAGTAGCATCTGAAAAGCTCTCGTAAAGATGTGCAATAGGGCCATATAAAGTGTTATCTTTCATGTTGTTATCCTTAGCTAAAGGCCAAAATACTTTATTTATCGAAGAAATATATTATTGAGTAAGAATTAATAATTACTGAAAGTTTTTCTCTTGTTATAAATAAGATTCCAAAATAGCTCTACGTTTATATCATTCATAATTCCATGTATAACAATAGGTTAGTAAATTCGCGCGTAGAAGAATTATGAAACGTTATTTATATTAATGCGTTAGCGATGAATTAGATATAATTTTTTAATGCTGGTTGATTTTTGGATAAATATGAGGAAATAAGAGATAAATATAAAACACCTATGATATGTTTTGTGGAAACTATTATTCTTATCATATATAGGATCTTAAGAATTAAGTCTTTCAAAACACGCTTTAGGGGGTGGAGACATATTTTTCTATCCATTGCGTCATGGCAAATCTCGCCAATATTTCGACGAATTCGACAAAGGCGGTTTTACGTAGAAAATATCGTTGCGCGACACTCGACATGCGTTATAACGCCTCTCGTAACGCAATAGGGCGCAAACAATAATTGAAAGTTGGAAACATAAAGGGTTACGGAAGTATTATGGGAAGGGAACCACAGCGGGAATTGTTGCGCACCACGCTAACAGACTAGACCTACTGTTAAACGCCCCTGAGAAAGTTGGCTTTAGCCGTTGATTACCTGAACTCATACATGATGATAATGTATGATTGAAAACATATCGGGACGAATCCCAAACAGTCCAAGTGCAGTGATCGCTAATTTCGTGTATTCGCCGCTCGAATTTGCTCTGCATCCGGGTGACAATCCACTAGGAACGCCATCATTTCAGTGGCATCTTTGCTCCGGTAGAAGCAGACCATCTTTTCGTTGAACTCATGTATTTTCGCCGCAGGCACGCTGATGGCGTCTATACCGTTTGACATCAAAATACAGTTCATCATGAAACGGGAAGTACGTTTATTACCGTCAAAAAAGAATTTCTGTAACGCACCAAAAAGGAAGAATGTAATCCCCTTTTCGAAAGGCTGACACTCATCTAGTGAAGCAATACCTTCTTGAAAAATGCGGTTCAATTCTGACGCGCCTGATACGGTAGGTAACGGAATATGCCGACCATATTCACCTAATCCGACATCTGGAGTGTAGTTTATCTCTCGACCTTCCCCGCGAAATGTTCCCCATTCCAAGGCTTCATTGCGAGCAACTATACTATGAAGTTCAGTAAACATAGCCTTGGTCAACTCAAATTGATTATTCTTCACCAGAGATAACAGGCGTTTGGAACTTTCCGCGAGATTCAGTACTTGCTCCTGATCAGAAACTTTTCTACCACCGACAGTGACACCATCCAATAATGTCTTCACTTCTGGGAAAGTAAAAGGATTGCTTTCAAGCACGCTGGCATCCCAAACAAACTCCGGTAGCATCCGGTGAAAACGAAAGCATACCTGCTCAATAGAATGAATCGGAACAATAAGAGGAACTAAAGATCTGTCCCAACAAAATCCCAACGTGTTGAAAAGCTTCATCGTTGCCAAACTCTAATTCACAATCTTGAATGTAAAAAACTCTAAAGCGGATTCACTTCAGAGACAACACGATAAAATACACTATTCGAAGGGAGTAATCACAGATTAAACAAGTACCTGTGTTAATTCGGTAAACCCAGATACTCGTTAACAACTTACACTTTTATCCAAATTCTCATTAAGTGTCGTTGATGATCTATAAAACTACTGCGATAGTGTAACAATTCATGGTTATTCACAAAGATCGCGCTGTCTTCCTCAAGCTGCATTTCTATATGGTTCTCAGGTTTATCAACATGCCTTAAGAATTCACAAATAACCTCTGGTCTCCATTCTTAACAATGAATTACTCCATTGGAATTTACAACCACTTATTCTACGTACCTTGAAGGCCATATCTCGGTGGGATCACACTCTAAAGCAGCAGCAATAAGTTTCTGACCTTTAGGCCAGCGGCGTTGCAAGGTATTAGCAAGAGTAGATGATGCTAATCCAGCCTCTCTTGAAACTGCCGCTAATGATGTTCCCCGTTTCTTCAATGCTGAGATGATGTCCGCTGGATGCCAATCTTGATCTTTCACTTTAATACTCCTTATTACAAATAATTTTAATATGAAGAGATAAGTCAAAGTAATTACACAGTTTATTGAATAAAATGAAATCAATGATGGGAACAATCTATATGAGATCATTTAAAATCGGAAAGTCTAATATTCAATCACGGTGATAGCCAAAACGTAAGAATAAGGGTGAAACCCCGAGAAAAAGATAAATTTACTCTCAAGCCAGAATAATCAAAGGAGTTAGGCGTTGGAACTTAAGCAATTACGTTATTTTGTCGCCGTAGCGGAAACTTTGAATTTTCGACGTGCAGCGGAACGCTTGCATATCACACAACCCCCTCTCAGCCAAAGTATTAAATCCCTTGAATCGTCTTTGAATGTGAAACTTTTTCATCGCAATACTCACGGTGTCCAATTAACCAAAGCAGGTGAAGTTTTTTTAGATGAAGCTCTGGATGTTTTGGCCGCCGCCCAACGTAGTATCAATAGAGCCAAACAAGCAAAAGTTGGGGAAATTGGTGTCTTACGCATCGGATATTCTGCCAGTTCAATCTTTTCATCTGCTTTAACTTCTGCTTTATCTGTTTTGCTGAAGGAACGTCCCAAGCTTGAATTACAGCTCTGCGAAGGTAATGCATTTACGCATTTGACCGCTTTACGCTCAAGGAATCTTGATGCAGCAATACTTAGAGCTGATTTAAGTAATGAATCGGTTAAAGGGTTAAGGACTCTTTATTTAGGAATGGAACCACTTTATGTGCTACTACCTGAGGGGCACTTTCTAGCCTCTGCAAAAGGAATTAAACTTCATGAACTACAAGGAGAACGATTGCTTTTACAACCAGCCAGTCACAGGACTTTTTTACGGCGCCAAATAGAGTCATTATCAGAAAAGACGGGCTTTTCACTGTCACATTTTCTCGAAGTGCCCAATATTGCCAATATGATTTGCTTTGTTTCCGCTAACCTTGGTGTAGCAATCCTACCTGCCAGTGTAGCGAAAATTGCCCACGGTTTGGTAGGGATTCCTCTTCTGGAAACAGAAGCGACACAATCCTTAATGCTCGTTAGTGTACAGGGAAATTCTTTGGCAGAACATTTGGATAAGATATTCCAAAAATTGACGATAAATTCAGAAAAACAACCAAAATAAAGTTAGGTATTCTGCAAAAATATTTCCCCTACTACCGTCATAGTTATCGCCTCAATTACATTAGTAACAAAATTGAACAGTAGTGGAAAATTTAAATTATGCATTACAGCAGAACACAATAACAATACTGCACCAACGGCATAGCTGGCGCAGTATCTTGCTAATTTATCCCTACACCGCCGGGAATACCGGCAGCAACAGATAGAGTTTAATCACAATCGCGTTAACGATATCGATAAAGAATGCCCCAACCATCGGCACCACCAGAAACGCCACATGGGATGGCCCGAAGCGATCGGTAATCGCCTGCATGTTCGCAATGGCGGTAGGTGTCGCTCCTAGACCAAAACCACAGTGACCCGCCGCCAGAACCGCTGCATCATAGTTTTTACCCATCACCCGATAGGTGACAAAAATTGCATACAGCGCCATCACGATAGCCTGGATGGTGAGAATAACCAGCATGGGTAATGCCAGCGATGCCATCTGCCACAATTTCAGGCTCATTAACGCCATTGCCAGGAACAGGGAAAGGCTTACGTTACCCAGTACAGAAACCGCTCGATCAAAGACTCGGTAAAAACCTAACACCGACAGACTGTTACTGAGGATAACCCCGATAAATAACACACAGACGAAGGTTGGTAATTCAAACCATGTACCTTGCAGGAATTCAGACACAAAATTACCAGCCATCAAGCAGATAGCAATCAGTGCGATCGTTTCCAGCATCACTAATGCTGTGATCATCCGCCCGGTATAAGGTTTTTCAAATGCCGTTGGCACTTCGGTATCATCGGCCTTTAGCCCTGGGGTTTTTGTATTTTTCACCAGGAAACGAGCAACCGGGCCGCCAATCAAACCACCCAGTACTAAACCGAAAGTCGCACAGGCCATTGCCACTTCTGTTGCATTTTCAAAACCATAACGCTCACTAAACAGCTTACCCCAAGCAGCGCCGGTACCATGACCGCCAGACAACGTAACAGACCCCGCCAGCAGGCCCATTAATGGGTCCAGACCTAACAGTTCAGCTAGCGCGATACCCACCGTGTTCTGAACCAGCAGCAAGCCAACAACGACGAAAACAAACGTGAACAGGACCTTACCACCCGCTCTCAGGCTGGCAAGATTGGCATTCAGGCCGATAGTGGCGAAGAAAGTTAACATCAAAGGGTCTTTAAGAGACAAATCAAAGTTGATTTCCCAGCCAGTTGTTTGTTTAACGACTAAAAGAATCAGAGCAACTAACAGGCCACCCGCGACAGGTTCAGGAATGGTGTATTTTTCAAGAAATGGGACTGATTGTACAAGTTTGCGTCCAAATAATAGTACTAATGCAGACGCAACGAGCGTGCCATAAACATCAAGATGATACATCTATGTACCCCAGCTATATTGTTAAAATTATGTAAGTTATTACGACGTTATACTCATCCTTTAGAGAACGCCAAAAGCAGGCAACGCTGGATTAGAAAAAAAATCTGCAACAAACACAAGTTAAAACATATAAAAATGTGACCAGAGCGAATCACAGCAGCTAACAGGATTTTTAAGCAAACGATTGCTTTTACATGATTGATCATTAAAATGCGCTCTTTGTCAGTCCGGAATTTCACACCATGCTCACCTCATCCCCTGAACAAGCTGAAACAATACCCCCGAAAAAACCAGCTAGTGAATTGATTTATCGCTTAGAAGATCGGCCGCCGTTGCCACAAACGTTGTTTGCTGCCTGTCAGCATTTACTGGCAATGTTTGTCGCGGTCATCACGCCTGCAATCTTGATCTGCCAAGCGCTAGGGTTGCCTGCTCACGATACGCAGCGGATTATCAGTATGTCTCTGTTTGCTTCAGGGCTAGCATCATTGATTCAGATCCGAACTTGGGGGCCTGTCGGTTCTGGTCTGCTTTCCATCCAAGGGACCAGTTTTAACTTTGTTTCCCCACTGATCATGGGCGGGCTGGCATTAAAAAACGGCGGTGCCGACATTCCTACTATGATGGCAGCGTTATTCGGTACTCTAATGGCGGCATCCGTTACTGAAATTCTGTTATCCCGCGTATTGCATCTGGCCCGAAGAATTATCACCCCATTGGTTTCCGGTGTTGTGGTGATGATTATCGGTTTGTCTCTGATTCAGGTTGGGTTGACCTCTATCGGCGGTGGATTCTCTGCTATCGAAAATCACACTTTTGGCTCTCCAGAGAATCTGTTTCTGGCCGGTGTTGTATTGGTGGTGATTGTTTTGCTGAACCGCCAGCGTAATCCTTATCTGCGTGTCGCCTCTCTGGTGATTGCAATGGCGGTCGGTTATGTTGCCGCCTGGCTAATGGGTATGCTGCCGCCAGCAACGGTACAGGAAAATGGTCCATTCATGACAATTCCCGCACCACTCTATTATGGTCTTTCCTTTGACTGGAATCTGCTTATCCCGTTGATGCTGATTTTCATGGTAACTTCGTTGGAAACCATCGGCGATATTACCGCGACGTCTGATGTTTCCGAGCAACCGGTCAGCGGTCCTCTATATATGAAGCGAATTAAAGGCGGTGTTTTAGCTAACGGCCTAAATTCTATGCTTTCCGCCGTATTTAATACCTTCCCAAATTCTTGTTTTGGGCAAAATAACGGGGTTATCCAACTAACCGGCGTTGCCAGCCGCCGTGTAGGTTATGCCGTGGCGCTAATGTTGATGTTGTTAGGTCTATTTCCTGCGGTGGCAGGATTTGTACAACAGATCCCTGAACCGGTATTGGGCGGCGCCACTATCGTGATGTTCGGTACGATTGCCGCGTCGGGTATCCGTATCGTTTCCAGAGAGGCGCTTAACCGCCGGGCAATTATGATTATTGCGCTATCTTTAGCGGTTGGTATGGGCGTTGCTCAACAACCGCTAATTTTACAGTTCGCTCCTGACTGGCTGAAAACGTTACTCTCTTCCGGTATTGCTGCCGGTGGTTTGACAGCTATCACTCTTAATCTGGTATTTCCTCAGGAAAAATAATCTCTCCAATAATCTGATAGCGGGTTACACATAATCAACTCATCACGCACGTATACCCGTTATCTTTCAAGTTGCCTCTTTGTTGGCTGTGCGCTCTCACCCCGGTAACATAGTTCTCTATGCTCCCGGGGATTCGCTCCCTTCCCGTCGCGATGCATCTTGAAATCCATTGGGTATATCTCCTAGTAGTTAGAAGGCCAAATAAAATCGTCACCAACCCAACCATCAAGATCGTATTCACTCATACATTGCTCAGCAAACCCTTTCAATTTATCCACTAAGCCCGAGGCTTGGGAAGCCCATAATACATCGAGTCTGGTAACTTCATGGTTGCCAGCATAATTGAGCTCGTATAATTCATGCCTGTTAGCGAATTCGGTACCAATAGAGTCCCAAATCAGTTTCATGAGCTTGACTCGTTCAACTGCGCTGTAACCATTGGAGCCACGCATGTATTTATCAAGATAAGGAGACAGTTCCGGGTTGGAAAAATCGCGGGCATGAGAGTTAATATAAATCAAGGCACTGCCCAGATCCTGTTCAATAATTTCTTTTACCTTCGGATAACCCTGCGTCATAAACCAACGATAAGCTATCCCATACTCGTACCGAGGCAACAGGGCATCTTCACCCCAAGGCTCTGGAGATTTAATCATTGCATCACTGAGCGCCCAAAACAGATTACGCCATGACAATACTTCACCAACCCGTGTTTGTACGCCACGAAAATCCTTCGTACCTGTGGCTTCAACCCCCTTAAGGAGCAATCCAGAAATAAAATCAAGTTTAACCGCCAATCGGGTCACACCATGCAACATAGCCCGATGGAAAAAACCCGATTCAGCAAAAAATAACGAAACTTTGTCTATATCCCCATAGATAAATACGTTTTCCCAAGGAACCTTCACTTTATCCAGAATCATTATCGTATCGTTCTCATCAAATCGGGACGAGAGCGGATAATCAAAAGGACTGCCCATTTTATCAGCCGCCATTGAGTAAGAGGGACGACAAATTAATTTCACTCCTGGCGAATTCATCGGCACAGTAAAGACCAACGCAAATTCCCGTTTCTTTATTGGTAAACCGTAATGACCAATAAAGTTGTAATGACACATCGCCGATCCCGTGGCAACAACTTTAGCGCCGCTGACAATTAATCCATCATCACACTCTTTTTCAACATGAACGCAAATATCACCAATTTCATCAGGTGATAAATGACGATCTATTGGCGGATTAATAATCGAGTGATTCCAGTAATATACGTTTTCCTGTGAACGGATATACCAGTTTTTTGCATTATCAGCAAAATCACCATAAATATCCGGTCTTACGCCAAGTGAGGTAAGAAACGAAGCCTTATAATCAGGACTTCTACCCAACCAACCATAACTCATGCGGGCCCACGCGGCGATAGCATCGCGATCAGCAATTAAATCCTGCTGTGAATGCGGTATACGAAAAAAGGGATGTGTCACACCAACACTCCCCGTATCTGTAGCCGTAGTCAGTACATCACGATGAGCAGGATCGTGCAAAGCATCGTAGAGTTTCGCCATAGCGCGAGCTGGATTTTGAAAAGCAGGATGGTCGGCAACATTGTGAATACGTTCACCATAAGCCCAGACTTCCCGACCATCGTTTAGCCCATCCAGAAATTCCTTTCCTGTAAGTGGGCGGGTTGTGCGGATATTACCTTCATTCGACGATTTTTGTTTCATGTTTTCTGACATAGAAAATTCCTTACATTATTTATTTGCCGGAAAATGGGTAAAAATAAACTATGCAATGTTATTCCAATCATCAATCAAACTGAGAAAGGAATAGAAGGAATGATGAGAAAAGATCATTACTCCATTTATAACCATACATTAATTCATTCGGATGTCATTAGCTATATTTCCATGCAATAAAATATAGATTTAACGATTATATTAATCACACAATATAATTATTAGCAAATTCACAAAAACGCGCCAAGTTATTAATAACAAAAACTTAGGCATGAAAAAAATAAAAATTCAATTAAACTAAGATTAATCTCTTAAGTTTATTTTAATAGGATAAAACGATAAAGAACAATTCATTATTTCCCTCATTTCATATCCTGAAATTATTATAAATAACAACTAATATAGTGACTTATTGGTATTTCTATTGTTAAATTATACAAATGTTACAAATAATAATTTCTCCTCGCTCATAACTTTTATTCATCATATCTTGAGTGAACGCAAAAATTACGGCATAAAAGGAAGCTATATGCCGATTAAATTGGAGTCTGATGATGAGATGGTTAAGAAAATCGCTGGTTACTCTGTTATTACTGCTAATCTTGGCAGTAATCACTGTTTATGTCGTGATGCAAACCAACTGGGGAGCGCATCAGCTCAGTCAATGGCTGAGTCATCACAGCCGTTATCAGGTTCAAATCGGCAATATCGAACATAACTGGTTACAACCGGGCACTTTGACGTTCTCCAATATTGTCATTAGCAATCAGCAACAGACTTTCATGTTAGCAGCTCAAATTGTCGCATTCGATTTCAACTGGCAGCAACTCACTTCCCCGCGCCATTTTCATCGTCTGTTATTGCAACAGGGCCAATTAACCATCAAAGGCCAGCCACAATCTATCCCTTTTAGCGCCAATATTCTGCAACTTAATCAGATGACTATTCAGTCAGAAAATGCAGACTGGCAAATTCAAGGACAAAATATCACCGGCGGTATCACCCCCTGGCACCCACTATCAAATCAGCTGGCAGGGAATGGGGAATTTCAATTCAGTGCTGATAAGCTGAATTTCAATGATATTTCTCTTGAAAAAGTTATTATGCGCGGAGATAACCAGCAGAATACCCTGGCTATCCGTTCATTTGGTGCAATATTGGCACAAGGTTCGGTATCGGGTAATGGGCAACGTCAGCCTGATGGTAGCTGGCAGTGGGATAATTTACTGATTAGCAACATTCGCTGGCAAACGCCAATGACACTTGAAGAGTTATTGCTAAAAGCGAACAAATTACCCGCAGTCAGCATCAAAGATCTCAGCCTTACGAATGCTAAGTTGGAAGGTAAAAACTGGTCTGCTAACTATCTGGATGCCTCAGTAAAAAATGTCGGTTTGACTAACGGGAACTGGCAGGCAAAAGAGGGCATCATTGATTTCAATGTCATGGATACTACGCTAAATGATCTGCATTTCACCGATGTTATCGGCCACCTTCTTCTCGCAGGCAATGAGCTCACTATTTCCAATCTTACTTCCCGTTGGGAAAAGGGATTATTCCACGTCAAAGGACAATGGAATCACCAAACAAAGCACTTCAACCTCACCAATGCAACGGTTGCCGGTTTAATTTATACCTTGCCACAAAACTGGCAGCAGTTGCTGAAAAAATCATTGCCTGAATGGATATCCGAACTTTCCATTAACGAGCTGACGATTAACAACAGTTTGTTGATTGATATTAGCCCCGATTTCCCATTCCAGCTTACCGCTCTCAGTGGTTATATCTATAACATGGAATTACTGAAAGAAGGGAAATGGGGGATCTGGAGTGGTTCTTCAAATCTCAGTGCCACCAGCGCAACATTTAACAAAGTTGAATTACGTCGTCCTTACCTTAAATTACACACAGAGGGAAATACACTGATCCTCGACCAATTAGATGCTTCTGTTGATGATGGATTATTGAAAGTGAAAGGCACAGTAGATCAACAGGTACAGAAGCCATTCACGTTAGATTTCCGGGGAATAGATGCAGATTTAGCGATTCTGCCTCAATGGCGGTGGGTGCCGTTGAAATTACAGGGTAAGGGCAATTTCACGCTGCTAATACAGGGAGATCTTGCTGCCGATGATATTAAAAGTACCATCGATGGTTCATTGACTGCCACGGATAAACAATCAGGCAACGAAACTCAAGTCATTAATCAGGGGCAAATATCCACACCAAACTGTGAAACCTGCCCAGTTGTTAAATTATAATAACGAATATTCGGGTACATATGTGCCCGATTCAACTTTATAATGATTATTTCCCATTTCAATCCATTAATAAAATATCCGATCAAAAATCCGTATTAATACCGATACGTTAAAAATGCAATTAATTTTGCCCATTGAAGTTGTGACAAGGTACAAAAAATGACGTGTATACTGCCTGAATCTATTGAAAACAAGCTACAAAATTATGACCGTATTGTTGTCGGCGGCATCATCAGAGACCAAAATAGTAATATTCTGTTCTTACAACGAGCTCCTGATGAATCCCCGCCAAATCTGTGGGAAATTCCTTCCGGAGGTGTAGAAAAAGGAGAAAATCTATTACAAGCCCTATCTCGTGAAATAGAAGAGGAGACCGGGTTATTTCTTGAGGATGTTATTGGTTTTCTCAGTGCTGTGGAATATTCTATTAAGGAGACTCGATGCCTCCAGATAAATTTTAATGTCATATGCACAGGTGAAGTTAAACTTTCGCCTGAACATACCCAATATACATGGCGCAATATAGCCAATTTCCGCACTAAACTTGATGACTTTATGTTGCGTGTACTCAACGAAGCTTAATTTTATAAAAACGACTCTTATTATTGCTACTGGTGATATGAAAAATACTACCAGTGGCATATTTAATGCCACTGAAAAATCTAAGCGATAGCCGTATAAGCATTCGGCAATACCATATAGGTGCCAGTAAATACCGCACCGATTCCCTGATCGCCGCTGACAATCACATCCAGCTTCACTCTCGCTTTACTGCCTTGCGCCAAACGAGCCAAATCACCGCTCATATTTTTAAGATCGGCAACAGATTTTGGCCTGCCGACAACCGGTTTTTTGTAACGAATATCGGCATCAGCCAGAATGATATCACCACCTAGTTGACGTTCCTGCAACAACAGCCAGATCAACCCCCAACCGGTCAGGGTTGCCAGAGAAAATAGACTGCCAGCAAAGATAGTTTGGTGAGGATTTTGATTCCCGGCTTCCGGCATGGTGGTAATAAAGCTCTGACCGGTATACTGAGAAATTCGTACCCCCATTTTTTCACTAAGGGGAATATGTTTGTACCAAGCCTGTTGCAGTTCGTTGCACCAATCTGGCCGGTGAAGAATATCATCAAGTGTTGCAACCGGCTTTATCATCAGAAAATGGCGAACGGGTGTCGTCTGTGGGCTGGTAATTGGCCCACGGTTTTCAAACCCCAATTTACTAAAAAACTCCACCGCATGTTCACGAGCACTACACACGACCCGTTTAACACCCTCCTGACGGGCAACAGATTCCAAGGCCATTGCGATTAATTTTCCTAACCCTCTACCTTGCACGTTGGGATGCACTGCCAGAAAGCGGATTGCCCCTTCACTATCCGCATTGATATATAAACGCCCTACCGCCACTGGGTTCCCTTTCTCATCCACAACCATCTGGTGATGAGCCATCGTGTCATAACCATCTTTCTCAGAGCCTACAGGCTGATGCAATGGCTTTCGCAACATTTCCCAACGAAATCGATAATATGCTTCCAGTTCTTGTTCTGTTTCAGGTACTCGCAGATGATACATAGAAACTGCCCCTTTCTTTTGCTCATGATGTTTAATCGGGGATGGTTGCGTTCTACTGGCTATTTTTGGTTGCTAGACCTGCAACCAGAAAGTGACTGGCCCATCGTTTGTCAGGCTGACTTTCATATCGGCAGCAAACCGCCCGACTTCTGTTTTTACACCACTTTGGCGGCATTGTTCAACAAAATAGCGATATAATTCATCGGCCTTATCTGGGGCAGCGCCACCAGAAAAACTGGGTCGCATGCCCTTTTGAGTATCGGCAGCCAGTGTAAACTGGGAGACAACCAGCAAACTGCCTCCGATTTGTTGGATGTTCAAGTTCATTTTGTCCTGTTCATCACTGAATATCCGATACCCTATCACCTTCTCACACAACCGTTTTGCTTTCTGTTGATCATCTCCTTTCTCAACGCCTAGCAACACCAGCAAGCCGTGACCAATTTCCCCAACTACTTCGTTCTTAACAACAACATTTGCCTGTGTTACCCGCTGGATTAACGCGATCATATTTTTCCTTTATTCAGATAGTCGCATCAGCACACTATCCTCTATTATCCGTTCAATCCTTCATTTTGTTCAGAAAACCGCTTGCTTCGAAATAATCTGGCACTGTCTGCCTATCAACAACATGAATGCTGTTGATTCCTAACGCCCTGGCTGCTTCCACATTTTCCAGCACATCGTCAAAAAACACGGATTGATCCGGTGAAAAACCTTCTGTCTCAAGCACATATTTGAAAATATCGGGTTCAGGCTTACGCATTGCCAAATCCTGCGACAAATAGAGGTAATCAGCGGATGCCGCAATTTCAGGATAATTATGCGGCCAGTAATCCAGGTGTAAACGGTTGGTGTTGGATAACACCACAACCCGGTGTCCCGCTTCACGTAATTTCTTCATTATTTGAATGATTTCAGGCCGAATATCAATAAAGATAGCATGCCATCCGGTAGCAAACTGCTCAAAACTGAGTGAAATATTCATTTCCTGACATAAAGTATCAGCGAATTCCAGATCAGTAATTTGACCACGCTCATGTTTTTCAAACGTTTCTCCCATAGAGAAACTTTTAGTCAAAGTCGCAAGAGGCGTCCCGCTCAAATTACTCCATACCGCTAAAACTCTTTTAAAATCAATCTCAATAATCACATTACCCATATCGAAGATATATAACATAATTACCCCCTGGCTAATTAATAACTTTTTACTTTAATCGTATTTTCAATTAGAAAACAGTACGGACCAGTAAAAAGCGAATCACTTCACGGTATTTTTCTTACGAAACGATAAAGTAGCACCCAGATTAAAAAAGTCGAGTAAGGTGTTATATTTATGTTGTGGTTCCTCCTCTGTATCGGCCTTCTTCTGGCTGGATATTTCATCTATGGCAAGATTGTCGAAAAGATCTTCACGATTCGACCAGAAAGAAAAACCCCCGCCCTTTCTATGGCTGATGGTGTTGATTATGTTGCTATGTCCACCCCAAAAGTCTGGTTAATTCAGTTACTGAATATCGCTGGCGTTGGTCCGATTTTCGGCCCGATTCTTGGCGCCCTCTATGGCCCGCTTGCCATGCTGTGGATTGTATTCGGCTGTATCTTTGCCGGCGCCGTACATGATTACTTCTCCGGTATGCTCAGTGTACGTGCCCGCGGCGCATCCGTGCCCGTTATCGTTGGTAACGAACTGGGCAGAACCATGAAGCATTTCATGAATATATTTGCGGTTATTCTGCTGATGCTAGTTGGCGTCGTCTTTGTTTTGAGTCCAGCGGGCTTACTGAACAACTTGCTGAAAGAGGCTATGGGTTGGGATAACATTGCTATCTGGGTCGGTATTATCTTTGCTTACTATATTCTCGCAACGCTAGTGCCTATTGATAAAATCATCGGTCGCCTTTACCCACTGTTTGGTGCATTACTGCTGTTTATGTCTGTCGCCCTGATGGTTGGTTTAGCGATGAGCGATAAACCTTTCTATTCACAAGGATTGGATTTCACCACTAACTTTAACCCGAAAGATCTGCCTGTCTGGCCATTGCTGTTTGTTACAATTGCCTGTGGTGCTATTTCAGGTTTTCACGCCACTCAGTCTCCGCTGATGGCGCGTTGTATGCAGAATGAAAAAAATGGTCGCTTCGTTTTCTACGGCGCAATGATTGGTGAAGGTATTATCGCGCTGATCTGGTGTACATTGGGCCTGAGTTTCTATGAAGATACTAACGCATTACAGGCTGTGATTGATCAGGGTACGGCCTCTCTGGTTGTTCACGAAGTGTCCACTTCTTTATTAGGTACTGTCGGCGGTATTCTGGCAATCCTCGGCGTGGTGATTTTACCAATTACTTCTGGCGATACCGCGTTCCGTTCTGCCCGGCTGATTATTGCTGAATTCTTGAATATTCCTCAACAACAAATGACTAAACGTCTGTTGTTAAGTGTACCAATGTTTATTGTCGGTTATCTGATTACCAAAACTGACTTCAATATCATTTGGCGTTATTTCGGTTGGGCAAACCAGACTACAGCAATGGTTATGTTATGGGCGGCCTCCGCATGGCTGCTGCGCCGCAATAAGTTCCATTGGATTACCACCCTGCCAGCCATGTTTATGACCGCAGTGTGCTTCACCTATCTGGCATTTGCGCCAGAAGGTTTTGCGCTAAACTGGAATATCTCCGTTGTTATCGGCCTGGCCGCAATGGTGGTTGTTACAATTGTCTTCTTCGCGAAAGTCCGCTCTCAATCCGCTTCTGATAATATAAAAGCTGAAGCATTAAATGAGTAAAAACCTAAGAAGATATTAAATATCACAGCAGCCCCTCACGATAAAAAGTTGGGGGGCTTTAATAGCCGCTCTCCTTTATCGTGATAAGAAACATTTATTTCTCTGGCAAATAGCAGACGAAATATCACATGAATATTGATCATTTAAGCGTTACGATCAGAAAAATTAGTGAAGAAAATGCCATTTCCCCATAGAGAATGTCTGGGATAGCTTCTTTATGAAAGCTCGGCGCCCATTATGGTGACAAACAATGAAAAAGAATTCATCTGGGGATAGGGAGGTTAATAATAGTCATTAAATTGGAAAGTTTCCAAGCTGAGATACGATTCGCCGTTTCTAATCGTTTCCTGCTTAACTATTAAATAAAAAACAACTCATTGAAACTCTTGCCAAATGATAATCACGCTCACCCTTCTGAATGGTGGCGGACATAAACAAGATTGACTACAATTGTTATTAGCAGCACACTACGAATAGTGAGTTAAATCATACACCATTCGAATACTAAAACTTTGCTTTAATAAATGTAGGTTTGTACGTTTTCAAATGCGATACCAAAGAGAGTGACTCCCATTAAATGGCGCCAGAGCGTCTCTTTTAATGGATAACTCGCCTTTGGATAATTGATCGCTGGTATCGAAGTAAACGATCCTAAACTGAGTTCGATGAATTCCCTCCCCAGAACCACAAGGGAAAGGTCTTGAATGTTTTTAGAAAACTGGAGAATCAACCATGTATATGTTTTTACCTTTTTTACTCGCATTATTTGCGGTTATCACCACCCTATATGGCAAGTATAAAACCAGTTATACCCTATGGGCTCTTCTTTCGGTGACGACTGTAGCTTGGTTTATCCATCATGCAACTGATTCGTTAAATCTATCTTTTTAACGGGAGACAATCTGATGAATCAGGTATTAGCCACAAAACAACAGCTCAGCTACGGCATGGTATTTAACCTCATTGGGTTATTTGCGATCAGCGCTGCTTTAACCTTTGCCTTCTATTATCAATTGGTCCTTTCAGAACTCCCTTGTCCATTATGTCTGCTACAGCGAGCAGGCATGATCATAATAGGGTTTGGTTTCCTGTTTAATCTGCGTTTTGGTATCAAAAGCGCGCATTATGGCTTATCGCTTATCGGCTGTATCGTGACTGGCATTATTGCGATCCGGCAAGTGTTTTTACACATCACACCCGGTGATCTCGGTTATGGTTCCGCATTTTTGGGTCTGCATTTCTATACTTGGGCCCTTATCTGCTCAGTTATTGCGATTATCGGCATATCCGTCATGCTGATATCAAAAAGCCTGGAAAAAACAACTGAAGCAAAACCAAACAAGTCGGTTATCGGTCAGATTATTATCGGATTATTTGTCATATTAATTACCGCAAATTTAATCTCCACTATTTTGGAGTGTGGCGGTGGGCAGTGTGATGACAACCCAACGTTCTATCAATTGCTCGGTAAATAATCTTAGATTTGTTCAATTCGAACAGATAACACCCAAAAAACTCAGGGCGCCATTGGCGCCCTAAGCATGGGTATTGCAGGAATGATTATGCTTCTTTACTGCGATACGCCCGACGGCGTTCGTTTTCCGTCAGATGGCGTTTACGCAGGCGAATAGACACCGGGGTCACTTCCACCAGCTCGTCATCATCAATAAACTCCAGAGCCTGCTCCAGGGTTTTCTTAATATGTGGAGACAAGGTTGTCGCTTCGTCAGTACCAGATGCACGGACGTTAGTCAGCTTCTTACCTGTCAGACAGTTAACTGTCAGATCATTAGAACGAGAATGAATACCGATCACCTGGCCTTCATACACTTCCGCGCCATGACCAAGGAACAACTTACCGCGATCCTGCAAGCTGTAAAGCGCATAAGCAACCGCTTTACCTTGACCATTGGAAATCATCACGCCGTTCTGACGGCGGCCGATTTCACCCGGACGAATATCATCATAGTGGCTGAATGTTGCATACAGCAGACCGGTACCGGAAGTCATCGTCAGGAACTCAGTACGGAAGCCAATCAGACCACGGCTTGGAATAACATAATCAAGGCGCACACGGCCTTTACCGTCTGGCAGCATATCGCGCAGATCCGCTTTACGCTCACCCAACGCCTGCATCACATCTCCCTGATGCTGCTCTTCAATATCCAGAGTCACTTGCTCGAAAGGTTCTTGTTTGCGCCCATCGATCTCACGGAAGATAACTTTCGGACGGGATACCGCCAGTTCAAAACCTTCACGGCGCATGTTCTCAATCAGAACAGATAAGTGCAATTCACCACGGCCAGAAACACGGAACGCATCCGGATCTTCTGTTTCTTCAACACGCAGGGCGACATTGTGAACCAACTCTTTCTTCAAACGCTCAAGGATTTGGCGTGAGGTGACATATTTGCCTTCACGTCCACAGAAAGGGGAGGTGTTAACACAGAAATACATGCTCACTGTCGGCTCATCAACCGCCAGCGGCGGTAGCGCTTCGACAGTATTCGTATCACACAACGTATCGGAGATATTCAGCTCACCCAGGCCGGTAATCGCAACGATGTCGCCCGCTTCCGCTTGCTCACTCTCAATACGCTCCAACCCTAAGTGGCCCAGTACCTTACCGATTTTACCGTTCCGGGTTTTACCTTCGCTATCAATAATCGTGACGTTCTGGTTTGGCTTAACAGTACCACGCTTGATACGACCAATACCGATAACACCAACATAGTTATTGTAGTCAAGCTGAGAAATCTGCATCTGGAATGCGCCATTCAGGTCAACTTTTGGCGGCTCTACATGATCGACAATCGCTTGATACAACGGCGTCATATCTTCCGCCATATCTTCATGATCAGTACCGGCAATTCCCATCAATGCTGATGCATAGATAATAGGGAAGTCCAGTTGTTCATCCGTCGCCCCCAGGTTAACAAACAGGTCAAACACCTGATCCACAACCCAATCAGGACGTGCGCCAGGACGGTCAACTTTGTTAATAACCACAATCGGTTTCAAACCATGAGCGAACGCTTTTTGTGTCACAAAACGGGTCTGAGGCATTGGCCCGTCCATCGCATCGACCAGCAACAGTACGCTGTCAACCATAGACATAACACGTTCTACTTCACCGCCGAAATCGGCATGTCCCGGAGTATCTACGATATTAATACGGTAGTCATTCCATTTAATGGCGGTATTTTTTGCGAGGATAGTAATTCCACGCTCTTTCTCCAGATCATTGGAGTCCATCACACGCTCTGTCGCTGTCGCACGGTCGCCGAAAGTACCGGATTGTTGCAGCAGCTTGTCAACCAGGGTCGTTTTACCGTGGTCAACGTGCGCGATAATGGCGATATTACGCAATTTTTCGATCACAAACTTTGCCTCAGGCATTTATAGAAATGGCGCGCTATTGTACACACATTGGTCGAAGGACTAAACAGGATCACAATAATCTATGCTTAACAACTTGATAAAAATGAAATTGTGATCCCTTTCACGCCCATAAATAGACGCATTTTTGACATAAACGCACTAACATTGTGCGTTTCAGTTATACAATTGCACTAATATAGTGCAATTCCCCCCAATATTCCGGTATCCCATCACCGGGATACCCACGACACAGTATATTGCAAGGCGTTAAAAAGTTGGCATGCTTTTCGCAAACGTTTTTCGTGATTGAATTGATTTTTACAACTAATTTGACTTTGACAACTATAAGTTCGCAAACGTGTAATATAACCTTGTTAAAGTAAAACGATGTGATTGTGTTTTCTTTAGTCTTAATCACGACAATTTTATCAAGGCCAACACAAACCAGGAGAAACCGAGTATGTCCGTTGAACATGTTTTAACCATGATTGAAGAGCATCAGGTGAAGTTTATTGATTTGCGTTTCACTGATACTAAAGGCAAAGAACAACATATGACCATTCCTGCTCATCAGGTTAATGCAGACTTCTTTGAAGATGGCAAAATGTTTGACGGATCTTCAATTAGCGGTTGGAAAGGGATTAACGAATCTGACATGGTGCTAATGCCAGATACCAGCACCGCCATGCTTGATCCCTTCTTTGACGATGCCACACTCATTCTACGTTGTGACATTCTGGAGCCAGGCACCATGCAAGGCTACGACCGCGATCCCCGTTCCATCTCCAAACGTGCTGAAAACTTCCTGCGTTCAAGCGGAATTGCAGATACGGTCCTGTGCGGACCAGAACCTGAGTTTTTCCTGTTTGATGATGTACGCTTCAGCAGCGCCATGTCTCATTCTTACTATCACATCGATGATATCGAAGCTGCATGGAATTCCGGGACGCAATACGAAGGCGGGAACAAAGGCCATCGGCCTGCGGTAAAAGGCGGTTATGCACCGCTGCCTCCCGTTGATTCCTCTCAGGATTTACGTTCAGCGATGTGCCTGACAATGGAAGAGATGGGGTTGGTTGTGGAAGCTCACCATCATGAAGTGGGAACAGCAGGTCAAAATGAAATCGCGACTCGCTTTAACACCATGACCAAGAAAGCTGACGAAACCCAGATTTACAAATACGTCGTACATAATGTCGCACACAATTTCGGCAAAACCGCCACCTTTATGCCAAAACCTCTGGTCGGTGATAATGGTTCGGGAATGCACTGCCATATGTCTCTGTCCAAAAACGGCACTAACTTGTTTGCCGGTGACAAATACGGTGGTCTGTCTGAACTGGCGCTATTCTACATTGGCGGTATTATCAAACATGCTCGCGCACTGAATGCGTTTACCAACCCGACAACCAACTCTTATAAACGTTTGGTTCCGGGCTATGAAGCACCGGTTATGCTGGCCTACTCCGCCCGTAACCGTTCGGCATCTATCCGTATTCCCGTTGTTGCCAGCACTAAAGCTCGCCGTATTGAAATACGTTTCCCTGATCCGGCGGCAAACCCTTATCTGGCGTTCGCCGCTCAGTTGATGGCTGGCCTTGACGGCATCATCAACAAAATCCATCCCGGTGATGCAATGGATAAAAACCTGTATGACCTGCCACCGGAAGAAGCCAAAGAGATCCCTACTGTCGCTGCTTCTCTGGAGGAAGCACTGGCAGCATTGGATGCCGATCGCGAATTCTTGACCCGTGGCGGTGTATTCACCGATGACGCTATTGATGCTTATATTGACTTGAAAAACAGTGAAATAGAACGTGTCCGTCTGACACCGCATCCACTGGAGTTTGAACTCTATTACAGTGTGTAATTAGCAGCGCCGTTTCCGCTGATCATTTTTTGTTGCCGTGAAACCTTTAGCCCATCTTCGGATGGGCCCTTTTCCTGCTATTTAAATTTCAGGCTTTGACTGGGTTTCATGCTCGAACATGATAAAGTGCACCAAAAAGGTGCAGGAGTGTGGATGAAAACGGAAAATCTGCCCGACAGCGGGCAAATATTAAATTCACTCATTAACAGTGTACTGGTATTGGATACAGATCTTGTCATCTGTTATGCCAACCATGCAGCACTGCAATTATTTGCTCAGAGTACCCGTAAACTATTCGGTACACCTCTTCCAGTGCTGTTTAGCTATTTTTCACTGGATACAGAATTAATGCGCTCTAGTCTGGTGAGCGGCCAGAGTTTCACTGATAACGAAGTAACATTAGTCGTTGATAACCGCTTTCACATTATGTCGCTCAGTGCCCAACCGATTTCCGAGCAATTCATCTTGCTGGAACTGGCGCCTATGGATAGTCAACGCCGGTTAAGCCAAGAGCAGGTACAACAAGCTCAGCAGATAGCCGCACGGGAATTGGTTCGGGGGCTGGCACATGAAATCAAAAACCCCCTTGGTGGATTGAGGGGAGCCGCGCAATTACTTGCAAAAGCACTGCCTGATCCTGCTTTGCGGGAATACACCCAAGTGATTATTGAACAAGCCGACCGATTGCGCCATCTGGTAGACAGATTGCTTGGCCCACAGCATCCGGGTGAACGAATTAAGCAGAGCATTCATTATGTTGCTGAACGGGTTTCTCAGCTAGTCTCGCTAGAAATGCCGGATAACGTCACACTGGTAAAAGATTACGATCCCAGTTTGCCAGAACTGGCCCACTATCCTGATCAAATTGAACAGGTGTTACTGAATATCAGCCGTAATGCCTTGCAAGCGCTAGGAAAACAGGGAGGGACTATTACCCTCCGCACTCGTACTGCTTTTCAAATTACCTTGCATGGCAAGCGCTATCGTCTGGCTGCCAGAATTGACGTAGAAGATAACGGGCCAGGTATCCCGCCACAAATTCAGGACACCTTGTTTTACCCAATGGTCAGTGCTCATGAAGGTGGAACAGGTCTTGGTTTATCCATTGCTCGCAATTTAATAGACCAACACGCCGGCAAAATAGAATTTACCAGTTGGCCGGGACACACAGAATTTTCTATCTACTTACCAATTAAGAAATAGAGGATAACGATGCAACAGGGAAAAATCTGGATCGTCGATGATGACAGTTCAATCCGCTGGGTACTGGAGCGAGCGTTAAGTAACGCGGGGATGGAATGTACCAGTTTTGCAGATGCTGATAGCGCACTGACCGCACTGGCCCAAAACACTCCTGATGTACTGATTTCGGATATCCGTATGCCGGGGATGAACGGACTCAACCTGCTGAATAATATCAAACAGAGCAATCCGTTACTGCCGGTCATTATCATGACCGCCCATTCTGATTTGGATGCTGCGGTCAGTGCTTATCAGCAAGGGGCTTTTGATTATTTACCAAAACCCTTTGATATTGATGAAGCCGTTGCCTTGCTGGAACGAGCGCTTAGCCACTCCCGCGATCAGAATCAATCAATTAAAAGTCCACAGATCATCACCTCTGTTTCAGACATGATAGGCGAAGCGCCTGCCATGCAGGACGTTTACCGCATTATCGGCCGTCTCTCTCGCTCCTCTATCAGCGTCTTGATTAATGGCGAATCCGGTACCGGAAAAGAGCTGGTGGCCCATGCGCTACATCGTCACAGTCCACGAGCTAATAAGCCATTTATTGCCCTTAACATGGCAGCCATTCCTAAAGATTTGATTGAATCAGAGTTATTTGGTCATGAAAAAGGGGCTTTTACCGGCGCTAATCAGGTTCGTCATGGCCGGTTTGAACAGGCCAATCGTGGTTCACTGTTTCTTGATGAAATTGGTGATATGCCTCTGGACATTCAAACCCGCCTGTTACGGGTATTGGCGGAAGGCCAGTTCTACCGGATTGGCGGCTATGCCCCTGTGAAAGTGGATGTACGGATTATCGCGGCAACCCATCAGGATCTAGAGCGCTTAGTACAGAAAGGCAAATTCCGTGAAGATCTCTATCACCGCCTCAATGTTATTCGTATGCAATTACCGCCTTTACGTGACAGAGTGGAGGATATCCCTCGCCTGACCCGCCATTTCCTACAACAGACCGCCAAAGAGTTGGGCGTAGAAACCAAGATTCTCCATCCTGACGCAGAAATGGCCTTAATGCGTTTACCTTGGCCGGGCAATGTTCGCCAGTTGGAAAATATCTGCCGTTGGCTGACTGTGATGGCCGCAAGCCAAGAGGTGCTGGTACAAGATTTGCCGTCTGAATTATTTGAACCCCATCATACCGAAACCGGCACAACAACATCTGTAAATACCGTACCTATAAATACCACACCCGCAAATACGACACCTACAACTACAATACCGGAAAACTGGTCGCAGCTCCTTGCCCAGTGGGCAACAAATGCCTTAGAAAATGGTCGGCAGGATCTGCTATCTGAAGCATTACCATTATTGGAGCGTACCTTACTTGATTGTGCACTTAAGCATACTAAAGGCCATAAACAAGAAGCTGCACGCTTGCTAGGTTGGGGACGCAATACGATTACACGGAAGTTAAAAGAACTTGGGTTGGAGTAAGGATATATTCGCAAATCAGGCTATTGCTTATTTATGGATACCCCAATTTTATGGTTGAAACAGGGCTATAATCGCCCCATTTCTATCTCTCTTACCAGTGCTGATATATCTACACCGTAATTTATTGACGTTTCCGACTCTGGTCCGCATGCCTGCTCAGGAATCCGTTGATGTTGATAGTGGGGGTTCTTGCTCTGCTGAAAGCCCTTAGTAAACAGTATTTCAGCTCGCAATGCTTCAAAACTGTAACCACGACCAACATGGTTCACCACTCTAATCAAATTGTTCAGATTCTCTATATAAGCATTAGTGATCGGGTGGTCGAAGTAAGCAAAAACATCATCATGCCAGTTATCTATAGCTTTAACGAGTGGGTCAAAATACACCTTCATTTCAGGTGTTATCTGTCTAAGCCAAACATAGTAGGCTTGCTGTGCCTCGTACCTATTTTTGCAGTCCCATATGCCGAAAAATGACTCTTTCAACTCGTAAGCATAACCCAAGTCGGGATAGTTGAGTATCCAGTCAGAGAATCGCATATATTCAGCATCTGTCTGCTCATGGCGACGTTTCAGCAACACAAAGTGATTTTTCATCAGTTTTCGACGCTGCTGAGCTGTCAAGCCGCTTCTGATGGCCTTTAGTGCTCTTTCTAGTGACTCATTCGCCATACGGACAACATGAAACTTATCTATGATAACCGTAGCGTCAGGGATCATAGTAGCCACTGCTTCTCTGTATGGTCGCCACATATTCATAGCGACATAACGCACCTGATAGCGATCTTTTCGTTTAGTTAGGTAGCGCATAACAGTGGCTTTGTTATTGTTATCAAGCATATCAACAATGGTTTGCAGCTCGATATTGGCGATAACACACCGGGGTTTTATGATATGGATTTCATCAATACCCAGCCATTTAGGCATTTCAAAATTAAAGGTCTTTTCCAGTCTCTCGCAGGAGTCGTGAAATATATTACGAACCGTCTTTTCGTCCACACCTACGTCCTCTGCTACGCTGGAGAAGGTGCGGCGTAGACTCTCACGCTCAATGTATTGGATCAAACGGTGAGTCATTTGCCGCTTACCATCCTTGTGTGGTACTGGTTCCATAAACGTCTTACAACATATTTGACAACGGTAGCGGCGGCGATTCAGTATAATCCCTGTCCGCTTGCCATTGACAGGAGTATCCATGATCACCTCATCACGACGGCCAAAACCAACGATTTCAGGATGCTTGCAGTGGATGCAGTGAGTAGGTGGGTTGGCCGTCCCTACATGTACCCGGTAATCATGCTCCAGTTCGGAGACAGACAGGACGATATAATCAGGCCAGTTAAGGATGTTTGCCATAATAGCCAACTTATCTTTGTCAGTTATTCTACGAGCGTTACACTCCAGGTGATCAAAACATCCTCCGCGACCGATTTTATTCGCTTGATAATTTTCTGGCGTTCTGTTTTGTCGTGACACTGATGAGCCTCTTCAACAAGCTCTGCAAGGTTAGTATGCATCGTGTTAGTAATATCAAAATTAGGTAATGATAGATGTTTGAATACATCCGCAACTTGAATGGATACATTGTGGCTGTTAATCCATTCTTGAACAGTTAATGAATTCAATAATCCGCACAAATAATATGCTGTTTCTTTGTTATCAAAGGACGCAAAGTATACTTTGTGATCTGGAATATAAACACGTTCACCAACAACAGGTACATTCTGAAGGCTTGCAACCGCTGCATAAAACGATGAGGACATTTCTGGCCATATCACTTTCCATGGTTTGAAGGTGTAATCGCCAACATTATAAACAGCATGGTAAGGAGCGCCTTTCATTTGACGACGATAGGTAGAACGTTCCAGTAACAGTCTCTCGAACCCTTTAAACCATGCTAAGGTTTTTTTCATCTTAGGGGAATTCAACTGTACATCCGCACTCTCGTACTCTGCATTTGAAATACCTGTGTTTGGTACGAACGTAAACAGTCTTTGTTCAACATCATCGTAGTCTGGAGCATCAAGTTTCAAGTAACATTCATCAAAATCACTTGCTCCCTTAATTAAAGGATAAAGCATATTGGGCTCTACCCACTGAGTTTTCTGTGGCCCAATGTCTTTCCGTCCAGCCTCCGGGCGGCTTTGAATCTGAACGAGAGCGCCGTTGTTTTGCAAGATTGGAACAAAATAAACTCCGTTAAGATCCGTGGTGATCCCTTTCCGTCCTTTAGTCCATTTACACGGTGATGATAGATATTTAATCGCGTTGAAGCGCCCAGGAGCAAGAATTGCCCACGGAGAACCTTCATCACCAACCGGAAATGCTTCTTTTGTCGTATGAGAAATAGCTTTCAGCACGTCATCAAGAGGTGTGCAGGGCCTAATAGCTTTCCTGTGACCAGGATTAGCTGACCATACCTTGTAAGCCACGGGGTATTGTACAGAGACGATGGATTTTCGAAACAGAGCAACAGACGTGTGATTGCTTGCATCTTCAAATGGTTTCAATTCCTTCATGTCATCAACAGACAATGGTTGAAGATAAAGAGAATCCTCTCGCTGTGAATCTAATTTAAATGTTCTAAAACCTGCTGACGATGGGTTCTTAAAAAGTGTGCCAGTGATGACAAACGCTAGTTTGCCACCTATATCCAGCCATTTATCGGAGACTGTGTAGGTTATCATGGCAGATATATCAAGTTCATTCCCACCATGACGCTTGGTCTTAGAAAAAATACCATAGTCTTCACACGTTGGTTTAACACGTTCACGATAAAGGTCAGGTAGCTTTGACCATCTAACCCAAGGAGGATTGCCAATAACTAAATCAAATTTACCTGCTGCCGCTGACCAGAAGAAGTTCCTGACAATCCGGAACCAAATACCGTTCCATTGCTTTCTGTGTAGATTTAACACTTGATCATAGGTGTGTCGGAGTGGCTTGTACCAGTTTAATAACTCTTCTTGGGTGACTATACTTGCTGCTATCAGTTTTTGACTGGATTTATCAAACTCTAATCCCTGCACAACGTCTTTGCCCATTCGTTCAAAAACAAAATCGAGACGTTCCCTGTTTAAGGCTAACTCAACAGGCAAGTGAATATTCAGTTTGGCTACCTGACTTCCGATGTTGTATTCAACAATTCTATTTTTTCCAGAGGGGATCTCCGCAGGTGAATAAATGGCATCAGCCATTAGTACAGGAACCTCAATATCCATTCCTGGGCATGCAGCGAGAAGGTCTGCAATTTCCATCAGGAAATTTACACGAGCAGTCTGAACAGCAAGCGGGTTCAAATCAAAACCCCATACACTATCACATAGGTTTTTGATGACCTTAGACACACTCCATCCTTGTATTGCCGCCAGCTCACGCTTTTTACGGATCACCGCCAGTAAGAATGCCCCAGATCCACAGGTAGGATCTAACACACGCTGCTCCAATAATGTGTCGTCAGCAGCTCTCTGAAGCGTAAAATCAACTAACCAATCTGGGGTGTAGAATTCACCAAGGCTCTGCCGGAGTTTGCCAGGAACAAGACCTTGGTATAGATCTCGCAAAACATCCCTTGTCCTAGATAAATGATCAAGCCGATATAACGATAGAACCGAAAGCAACCGCCTCAAGGAAGGTAGTAACGCCGGAACAACCTTGTTTCTAGCAAGGCCAATATACCAGCTAAAAATAGCCTCTTCGACAAAACCGTTAATGCCCGCTTCCCTGAAAATGGCCGATTTCTCGACAGAGTAGTCCAAATAATTAACCAGCTCATCATCATCTTTTTGCGCCGACATACTCTGAGCAGGTTGAGTCGATGATGTTAATCCGTGTGCTGATACAATCTCGGCAGCTAACAGTTTAATGAGAATCGAATTGTAAGTATGAATGACAAATAGCCGTGCGGATGTAGAATCTTCCGGCCAACCATTCCAGATAAATGCAATCTCTTTGTTAATAGCCTCTGTTTGTGAAATCGACATATCAGCAACTTGGCCGTACAAAGTTCTCCACTCCTCAAAAAGCATTTTAACTTTGTTGTTGCCTTGCTGTTTTAAGTAGTAAAGCAAACCATCAGACATAGCTTGCATAAATTCACGGGCATTTGCTGACCCATGTCCAAAATCGGCTAATAGGTTCTCAGTTGTTAAGGCTTTTCGCGTATCGGAAACAAAAGCGTCAATCACCAAATCGACCGCATAGGTTGAAAAGGGAATCAAGTGTTGAGTATGAATCTGATCACCATGGACCTGAGCAAAACAAATGTGCTCACCGTCAATAGCTATTCCAATGAAATCAGATTCGGGAATTCCTGTTTTCGTTGACTCACACTGTATATATGGCAGAAGTCGTTCTTCTATGGCATTTTTGAAGCCAGCGCTATCCTTCTTGCCACGAAACAAACCCGGCGCTTTGAATTCAATGATTACGTGATTATAGCTTGAGTCTTTACGCCCGCGCTCAGCATTCAAATGAAATCCAGTAGCATCTTCTATCGCCTTCATCCAAATGTATCGAACTTCCTCTTCACCTTTCCAAGGCTTTAGGCGCTTTTCCTGAATAGCTTCGTATGCCTCTTGGCCCATTACGTACCACCTTATAAACCGGTGTAAAAATTTTCCCAATTATGAACCTGAACAATAATAGCATCAACCGTATAATCCGATTTTAAAAAATTTAACCAGATAAGGCTGACCAATACAGAATGCCGTGTCAACAATTCGGCAAGTTAGGGATCGTCATAACTGATTGACTGGCTGTATTTTATCTGATAAAACCAGTATCAAACGTGATTAATTTACGATCAATCGAGATAATAGAATCGACAAAAGGCAAGATTGAGCAGTATCTATCACCCTCCAATTGAAAACGACAATTTTGTCCAAGTGAACAGAGCGTATCTAAAAGAATAGCGCTTCTTGATAAGGAGAAACTCAGTAACCTCAGAAATCCTGATATACCTAATTGAGAATGTAGGACACACAACCAAAGCAAGGAGTATGTAGCGATTTAACTCTGACCGAATATGGAGGTGTTTTGTGTGTCCGTATCGCGCAATAAAAAATACTCAAAGAAATACGCAATATTTCAAGCTACTGTTATTGCCTCATTAAGTGAGCAAAAACTTAATTTAAAAAAATCACAACCTCTGTTGTGATTTATATTCAGACTAGTAATTATAAGGTTGGTTTAAGATGATGAAGTGGTGCCGGATTATTTTTGCGATTATTTTGTTTTACTCTCTTTTCGTTGGGATGATGCAAGTATTGTCGATCAATTTTTATGTTTTCCGTGATTACTTTGGATTGTGGGAGATTCCAGCCAAAGTGGCCGCTGTTATAGCATCTCTTTACGTTTTTTGTCTACTTGTTAAGTTTTTGCCTCTTATTATTGCTATTTTTATATGTAGCTTAGTTTTGGTGGTAAATGTATGGCATTGGTCATTATGGGTTTCGGTCCTTATACTTATTTGGCCGGTTATTGTTGTTTTAGCTTATTGCGTACTCACCAAAAGCCTGAAATATAATACATCAGACTTTTAGGAATAAGCAGGTCAGCGAAGAAGAAGTTGCTCGCGTACTTGCACATATGATGGGTGATTGAGATTATATATGAAAAATAAAATATTTAGTAAAAGGTGGTTCAAAGATCTTTTTTGTGTATTTATTAAAGAATTATTTTGGTCAAATATGTCCGTTATAGCCATTTTTATATGGGGGATTGTATCAGTGTATTTCTTCCCCGATGAATGGTGGATTGCATCTTTAATAGGAAGTATTGTAATTGTTGTTCTATTTCTTGTTCTTACATATTTAAGTGAAAGAAAAAAAAGCTAAGCATATACGCTTAGCTCGGACCGCTGACAAACCTCGTTGAAAATAACGTTTTTTTCTTTAAGACTGTAATTTAAATCGTGTAATTACCATTTTATTTAAACAGATATTAGGTAAATGAGGTTAAATGAAAACCGTAAAACCGGATATTCAAATGTAAAATAAAAAGACTTTAACGAGGTTAAAACCTTTTTATTTAAAAACCATACTCTGAACAATCAAATCACCCTTGAAAACTGATGCTGGCGAACCTGTTGGCGCAAATAAATATCAAAACACATACAAATATTACGAATCAGTAACCGACCTCGCGGCGTTACCCAGATCTGTTTCTCATTCACTTCAACCAGTCCATCGTCAACCAGTGGCGTTAATAATTGCAAATCTTCGGCGAAATAGCGGGTAAAACTCAGCTCATATTGCTGCTCAATATCGATAAAATTTAGACGAAAATTACAGATTAGCGCTTTAATAACATCACGACGAATACAATCATCTTGGGACAGCGTTAAACCACGCCATAAAGCATGCTCCTGTTTTTCTAATTCCGCATAATAGGTTTTTAACTCTTTTTGATTTTGAGAATAGCTATCGCCCAACATACTGATAGCAGAAACTCCCAAGCCTAGCAGGTCACACTCTTCCTGAGTGGTATAACCCTGAAAATTGCGATGTAATTTCCCTTCCCGCTGAGCTACCGCTAGTTCGTCATCCGGGCGAGCAAAATGGTCCATGCCGATAAACTGATAGCCATTACTTGTCAGCATTGCGATTGTTTCTTGCAATATATCCAGCTTTTGTTCGGCACTCGGTAAATCATGTTCCTTAATTTTACGTTGAGCAGCAAATAAGTTCGGCAAATGAGCATAATTAAAAATACTCATTCTATCCGGTGATAACGTTAATACTCGCTCTAGAGTGAAAGCAAAACTTTCTGGCGTTTGTTTCGGTAGGCCATAGATCAGATCAATACTGGTGGAATTAAAACCCGTTTCGCGGGCGCGAGCTACCAAAGCAAAGATAAACTCTTCATCCTGTTCACGGTTCACCAAATGCTGTACTTCTTTATTGAAATCCTGCACGCCCATGCTCAGACGGTTAAAACCTTCACTACGCAGGTGATCAATCATATCCAGTTCAATTTCACGTGGGTCAATTTCAATAGAAATTTCAGCATCTGGCAGAAAATTAAAATGGTGACGCAACAAGCCCATCAATTTACTGATTTGGTTTTTATTAAGATAAGTTGGCGTACCACCGCCCCAATGCATCTGACTCACTTTACGACCAGAAAACAACTTTGCCCGGCCACGAATTTCCCGTTCAAGCCATTGCAAATATTCATCCGCCTTATGCTTTTGACGAGTGACCAATTTATTACAACCACAGAAATAACAGAGCTTATGGCAAAACGGAATATGGAGGTAGAGAGAAAGCGGTCGTTCAGGGTAACGGGCAGCAGCCTGGATAAATGCTGCATTATCATACTGTTGATTGAATTCCAATGCCGTCGGATACGAAGTATAACGGGGACCGGAATAATTGTATTTTTGGATCAAAGGCAGATCCCAAACGATGGTTTGCTCAGACATGCTTATTCCTTCCGATGTTTTTGCCCACCAAAACGTAACGCTTTCATATGGTTAATATGTTGCGCCGTTGTAACTCTGCGCAGCCGGGTTTTACGCCGCGATAATCGCCATAGTTTACCCAATAACCATAGCAAATAACATACTATCAGTATGGTTATTAAGGTTAATCCGCCTTTGATCATGGGAGATTAAATTATTTACCTTTCAGCAGTTGCATAATGTCGTCCCGCTGCCCTTCTTCGCTCTCTTCCTCATCCAGTTGAATTCCCAACTCTTCCATCAGAGCATCAATCCGATCTAGCGTAGTATCAACATAGTCATGCTCTTCTTTAGACAGACTTTCGCCATTTTCCAGACGTTCCAGCAATGCATCCAGACGATCGTCGTTTTCCAACATGGCTAACTCTTCTTGTGGCGACAGACGTGGTTTTGTCTCAACTTTATTAGCAACGACAGGTTTTGTCGGTTGTTCTCCGACGATCAACGGAACAGGGACTTTACTGCCAAGGCGTGGATCACGTTGCTGTTTGCCCGACTGATGTTTATCACTGCTCTGCTCTTGATTACGGTTGCCGGGCGGATTGCCACGATGCTTTTTCTCACGCTTACGTGCACGCCCTTCTGCATTTAATTCTTCGCGACTTTTTCTTTTCTGCTTACCAGCAGATGCTTTGGTTGGTGCTTTTTTCTTTAACGGGTTCATAGCCGGTTACTCGGTTTGGTTTATCAGGGTATTGCTGCGCCGGAATCTAGCAGAAACCGCACGTATAGAAAAGCGTCGCGAATAACTCTTTATCTTTAAAAAAATATAGCCAAAATCTCTTATCATTCATGCATGGTTTAACCACCAACGAATATTCTATTAATCTTAACCTTCAATAAATGATCAATCGATATGCCTATTTTTGATACTTCTTGCTATAAATCCGTTTACTTGTGGGTAGTTAGTTATGCTTTGTTATGGATGATAGTGAGTTATTCATTCGACCCAACCGTGCCTTATGATGCTGTCGAAGCATTAAACTGGGGGAAAAACGGCGAATGGGGTTCACCTAAAAATCCGTGGTTAGTCGGTGTAATGATGTTGCCTGCTATCCATATAAGCGGTGTTTCATTGAGTTTTTACTGGTATTTCATTCACTTTGTTGCCATCGCGATTGGTATGCTTGGTGTATGGCATCTGGCATTTAGGCTGACAGGGAAAAAAGAGCTGGCATGGCTTGCCATGCTGACATTGAATCTGTCTGGTATTATTAACTTCGATATCATCCCATATAATGATAATTATCTGCTAATTATGCTCTGGCCGTGGATTATGTTGTTCTTTCTGCGAGCCGTGTATGACAATCCGCGTTGGTGGCTGGCATTTGCCCTCAGTTCCGGGCTGGCAACAATGGGAAAATATTCCACATTGGCACTGGTTGGCTCGGTTTTTCTGTTGACTTTATTTGTGCCTAAAGTTCGCCAATGTTACCGCCAACCCGCCCTCTATATCGCCTTGGTTATCTGGTTTATGCTGGTCCTGCCCAACTTCTGGTGGTTATGGCACAATGATTTTGCCGCCTTCAAATGGGTAGATTCACAAATAGATAGCGGGTTTAATCTACATACCACCCGATCATTATTATCAGTGTTTTATCCACTGATTATCGTTGGCATTATTATCTATCAGCTTGGCGGCCGTATTAGCTGGCCGAAGGAGCAACCGAACCGGCTGGTAAACATAGTTATTCTATTGCCATTACTGATTATCTACTGCTGGTTCTCATTCAATAAAGGCGGAAGAATGACAGAATGGCTGCACCCCTTTATGTCTGTTTCATCAGCGCTGTTGGTTGGTTCTATTACCCGTTTTCCACAAAAGTCATTACGCAATACCCTGAGAGGGCTGATTGTCGTCGCAATATTGATTGCGATGGGATATGTGTTGATTATGGCAACCAATATTCGCGGTGCGGGCCATAAATTCGAAGGCATCAAAGACTTTTCCCGGCAACTGGAACAACACTGGCATCAACTCTATCCAACTCCGCTCCATTATGTCGGAGGTGAATACTTACATCAGTGGCTGACTGTCTACGCCCCAAGTCAACCAGAAACGATCCAACCCTGGACGCTGGAAGAACAAGCACCCAATATCTACAACCGCCATGTTAAAGCCAGCGATATCGCACGTGACGGCGCTATTCTAATAGGCAAAAAGGGTAAAACTTGTGAACAGGAAGATTTTCACAGTGTTTTGCAATACTGGCCAAAATTAACAATAAGTAGCACCGAGGAGTTTCTTTTCCAGCCTGAACCTGAAACTAAGCCAATATTGGTTTGTGTAGGTTTTGTCTCACCGGAGAAATATCAGTAACTTTCTCTACAAGTTGAAAGCCTGATTAATAGGCTTTCAACATTTCATACGCTATTAGCCAATAGACCGACTAACTTAGCATCATCCTGCGTGATGACTTGCACATTGCCGTTACGTAGCGCAGCTATAGGATAATGCTCGCGCAGATGCTGCACGATTGCTAGGTTAGCTATTGCACGGAAGTTAAAAGCATTTGGGTTGGAGTAAGGAAATGATATATCCATTCCTATCACCACTTTACGGAATTTAATATATCAGATTCCCCATTAGCAGGATTAAATAACCGATCTCAATCACACTTTATACCATTCCTTCCAGACAAGAAAATAATACCACATTAGAATAGTTTAATAATGTTATTATTAAACTATCAATATTATCTATGGGAAGCCGTTTTCTTTATCACCGAAGCCTGACAGGGCTTATGCTGCTGGCAATTTCTAAACTGATCTATGCTTCAACACCGATCAGCCCTGCGGCTCAAGAAACGATCACGCAACAACAAAAAGCATTATTGCAGCAAGCCCAACAGCAACGGGAAACGCTGCGCAACAACATCACCTTATCTCCATCACCCGATGTGGCGCCGAGTACAACAGAATCTCTCTGCCACACCATTCAGCGGATTGAATTTGACGGTGCAAAAAGCCTGCCTCAATCAGTCAAACAGCACTTAACACGCCCTTATTTATCCCACTGCTTATCTTTGCAGGACATTAATGCATTGGTACGAAAAACCACTAATGCCTATATTGAACGGGGTTATGTCACTTCCCGGGCTGGACTCAGCGCACAGGATTTATCCTCTGGTATTCTCATTATTACGGTCAATGAAGGCAAAGTTGAATCAGTCAGTCTGGACGGTGAAATCCCTCTCTCGTTGAAAATGGCGTTTCCGAGCATAGTGGGTAAAACGCTTAACCTGCGAGATATTGAACAAGGTATGGAACGTTTAAACCGCCTGCCTTCTCAACAAGTGACCATTGATATTCAGCCGGGCAAACAACCGGGTTATTCCACGGTTATCCTAAAGCGAACAGCGATTCGCTTACCCATTAGTGCCAGTTTGGGTGCGGATAACAGTGGTCAAAAAAGTACCGGTACCGAGCAAATCAATACCAGCGTAAACCTGGATAATCCATTACACCTTGCGGACCAGTGGTCATTATCCGCCAGCCGCAACAGTGACTTCCGCAATAGCCATCAAAGCCGCAGCCTCTCCACCAATGTGACGGTTCCTTATGGTTACTGGTTATTCAGTTATCAATATGCATGGAATGATTCTTTTCAAAATATCCCGACGGGTTCACAAACCTATCGCTACACAGGTGACAGCCAGACTCACCGGCTGGCAGTAAACCGGACGTTATATCGTGATGGAGAACAGAAGCTGGCATTGGATATGGGGCTGACACGTCGTCGGACCACCAATTTACTGGCAGAAGAAACATTATCCATCAGCAGCCCGACACTGAACACCATCAACCTTGGCATTAATTACAGTACCGTGCTGGCAGGTAGCTATGTCACTTTCAACCCAGCGGTAAGCCACGGTTTGCAAACATTTGGCGCCACCAAAGATGATCCGCGTTTCTCAGATGCGCCACGTAGTCAATTTCGCAAATTCAGTCTGAGCGCCAGCTATTTCATGCCTGTTACAGACTCCGTTTATTACCTCTCATCGATTTACGGCCAGACCACGCCAGACAACCTTTACGCCAGCGAACGTCTCTCGCTAGGGGGACAATATTCCGTTCGGGGATTTAAAGAACAATATCTCACCGGCAACCGAGGCGGATATTGGCGCAACGAGCTGAACTGGAGGGTATCAGAACTGCCTATCTTGGGCGAACTCGCTTTAACCGCAGCGCTGGATACTGGCTGGCTACAGAAAAAAACCGGACAAATCGAGGGCGGTAATGTCACCGGCGCGGCTCTGGGCTTATCACTGACTCACCCTGGATTTAACCAGACCATCACTATTGGGAAGCCCCTCATTCACCCTGATCACCTAAAACCGGATCACTGGGTCACTTATTGGTCAATATCACTCACTTTGTAACACTTAAATTAAGAAAAAGGGAAAATGCGATGAGTAAACGCAACAACTCTGTGGCGAAAGGCACGAGTTATCTTTTAATTTACCTGACGGCAATCCAGCCGCTACACCCGGCGATTGCCGCAGGAATAACACCGGATAATAACCATACTCAGGTACAAAATCAGGGCAATGTCCCGGTTGTCAATATTGCCACGCCGAATAATGCGGGAATATCCCACAACACCTATAAAGAGTTCAATATCGCCACTCAAGGCGCCGTACTCAATAACGCCACGCAAGCGGCTAAATCACAACTGGCGGGGCAACTTAACGCTAACCCTAATCTGCACGGAAAAGCGGCGGAACTGATTATTAATGAAGTGACCGGCAGCGGACGATCTCATCTGCAAGGCCAATTGGAGATTTTCGGCAATAAAGCCAATGTGATGATTGCTAACCCCAACGGCATTACTTGTGATGGCTGTGGTTTTATCAATACTTCGAGCGCAACGCTGACCACGGGTAAACCCCAATTTGATAAACAAGGTGCACTTGAAGCCCTGAAAGTAACAAAAGGCCAAATTACCATTGGCGGAAAAGGGTTAGATGGCAAGGCGACGGATTATGTCGATATTATCAGCCGGGCAACGGAATTAAATGGAAAAATTCAGGCCAATAACCTGTCGCTGACGCAGGGCGCTAACCGAATCAGCTTAAAAGATGGCACAGTTAAACCTATCGCTGGCGAAGGAACTAAACCACAATTAGCCATTGACACCAAAGCGTTAGGCGGGATGTATGCCAATAAAATCCGACTGGTTGCCACTGAAGATGGCGTTGGCGTGAATTTAAAAGAGTTAACCAGTAACCAGCGTGATATTACTTTAAACGCCAATGGAAAAATTGAACTGGGAAATATTAAGGCTAAAACGGACCTTAATATTATTGGCAAAGAAACCCATATTGCGCCAAATATTAACGTGCAAGCAGGACGAGATATTACTCTGGCAAATACCATGTTAGATAATAAAGGTAATGTGACTACTGGCCGGGATATGCGGATATTTGGCGACACCGTGCGCAATAGCGGCAATAAAGCCTTTCTGCAAGCCAATAATAATATGTGGATACAGAAAGATGCTCAGGGGAATAAAGGTCGGTTAGTCGAGAATAGATCTGCGACGATAAAAACCGTGAATGGGGATTTGGTTATTAGGACAAAGGAGCTGAATAATATACGAGATGAATTCATTACTGAATGGAAAATAGAAACTCCATATTCAAATAAAATCGAGTATTTAGGGTTCGAGGCATTACCTGGAGGACAAATAAAAGCATATAAGCCTAAAGTTAATAAACATGAATTAAACAAATGGTTCGATTATATCGACATTAATAAAAATGATTGGGTGAATGTTGGTAGAAAAGAGTTAATATTAAAGAAAGCAGCAGCACAATCTGTTATTTCTTCTGGTAAGAATTTATTTTCTAATACAGACAGATTATTAAATAAAACAAGCTTAATAAAAGCATCAAAGAGTATTTTTCTTACTGGTACTGTTTTACAAAACATTTCAGGTTCGCTCGGTGGTATAAAAGATTTTATTAAGTTATCAGCTGATTTTGATCCCGAAAAAATCACTGATAACGGTCGCCTATTAACTCTTCAGGAGATTGCGGTTGAATTTCCATTAGGAGAAGAAGTTGTATATGATATGTTTGAATCTGAATCATATGATGACATTGATGACTCCAAGGCTAAATTTAAAAAGACAGCGACAGCTAATAGATGGAAAAACACCAATTATAACATTGCCAATATTATAGCAGGAGAAGATTTAGTTTCTGATTTTAAAGATAGTATTGATATTAACACCATACCGCTTTATGATGCCAAGAAAACCTCAGAAATTGAGAGTAGTCCACGTCCAGAAGCATTAGCTGCTAAAAATATTTTATTAAATGCAAAACAAATAAATGTTACGGATAACAATCTCAAAGCTGCTAACAAGATAAATCTTCTTGCAAATGATAATATTAACATCAAAGATGGTTCGCTTTTAGCTGGTGGCGATTTATCTATGGTGTCTGTTAATGACATCAATGCAATTCAAGGGCAAATTAAAGGTAACAATATTACCATCATCAGTCGTAATGCTGATCTGAATTTCAAAAGTAGCGAAACCCTTGGATATTTTAATCCCGACGGTACACGTAAGGTAAGTAGTCTGGAATCTGCTGGAGATTTGTCCCTAAATGCAGGTAAAGATATTCTCCTTCGCAATATGTTTTTAAGTAAAAACCAGAATATCTCTTTAGTTGCAGGCAATAATATAACTATTGATAATAACAGCACATTATTGACATATAAACGAATGGGCGATTTTATTTCCCATGACCAAAAACAAGCTTTTTTTAATCAACTGCTACCTAAAACAGGTAAACTAGATGCAAAAAATTCTGTTATCGTGAACTCCGGAGGAAATCTATCTATTAATGGCGTTAATATCTCAGCAGGAAAAAATATCCACCTGACTTCTGCAAAAAATATTGGACTAAATTTTCTCGAACTATCATCTTCATTGAGTGAATTATTTCCGTCATCCCGTTCAGCCGAATTAAGTAGCCGACTAACCGCAGGAAATAATATCAGTATTATCAGTGGCTCGGATATCAATGGTAAAGCAGCTCAAATTAATGCCAAAGGAAACACATTATTATCCGCTGGAAGCAATATTACATTACCTTCCCTTGCTTATTCTGCAATTAACAAAGCAGATTATAATAACAAAGATGACCGACACATTACGGCTCAAATCCGGGGTGATAAGAAACTGACAATCGCGGCAAATGGCGCTATCACCACAGCAGGTTCTAAATTGACTTCTGGTGGTGACGTCATACTTTCCTCCGGTGGCAATATGCGCTTCCAATCAGTGCAAAATCACACTTATCGGGAAAACGGCAGTGAATCCACCGAATCAGTGACTCAGAATGGCACTGAACTGACCAGCGGCGGCATACTGACGGTTCTTTCAAACGGCAGCATTCTATTCCAGGCCACTAAACTAGCGGCTAAAGGTGCAATGGATGTCGCCGCGAAAGGCGGTTATCTGTACGCTCAAGCGATGGAAGAATCCAACCACTATGAAAAAACAGAAACCAAACGTAGGTGGTATGGCAAAAAGAAAACCACCACACGCACCCGTCATGATGTCACGAACAAAGTCACTGAATTTACTGCTGGCGGTGATATCAATCTGTTAAGCCGGGATGACAGCACCTATGAAGCCAGTAAAATCGCCACCAATAAAAATGCCAAACTGACCAGTACTCACGGTAAAGTCAATTTTAAAGCGGTCAAAAACAGTACCTTTGAGCAGACGATTACCCATTCCAAAGGCTTTTATATCAAGCAGACGAATAAAGGCTATACCGAAAATAAATGGGTTCTTCCTGCTATTCATATCGGCGGAAAATTCACCGTGGAGGCGGCCAAAGGGGTTAGTGCGGATATCAAAGTCAAAAATGGTCAATCGTTACAGAATGCGGTATCAGTATTCGGCAATACGCCGGAAACGGCCTGGCTAAAAGGATTAAATGAACGTAAAGACGTTCAATGGAATTTAGTCAAAGATGCTTATGACAGTTGGGATTATAAAAGCCAGCACCTGAATCCGGTGGTCTCTGCGGTTATCGCGATTGCAGTCGCCGCTGCGACAGCGGGGGCCGGATTAACGGTTTCGGTTGCCGGATCAGCCGCAAGTACAGCGGGTTCAGCCGCGACGGCAGCGGGCGCTACTGCCAGCACTGCCGCCGCCATGAGTTCAGTGGCTTACAGCGCGACGGCTTCCGGCATGGCTGCACTCGCTTCTCAGGCAGCAGTAGCGTTGGTGGATAATCAAGGTGACTTATCCAAGACCTTAAAAGTTCTGGGAAGCAGCGATACGGTTAAATCAACTGTCACATCAATGGCGATTGGTGGCGCACTGGCGGGTTTTGATAACGTCATGGGATGGGATAAAGCCGCCAATGGCGCTCAAATTGACCCGGCAAAAGCGACATTGCCTAAACTGAGCAACGGCGACTGGAGCAAAGTGGCTCAACGGGTAGCGGGTCAATCCATTATCAGTTCCAGCCTTGGTACAGCCATCAATGGCGGTAGTTTTAAGGACAATTTTACCACCGCATTACTTGCCAATATTGGCAGCCAGATTAATGCCGAAGGTGCCGGATTGATTGGAAAAAACGGTCAGGTGTTAGGTTTACCCGGAAAAGCTATCAGTCATGCGGCGGTTTCTGCCCTTGCTGCGGAAATTGGCGGCGGTGATGCCAAAGGGGCAGCGGCGGGCGCATTAGCGGCAGAATTGGCAGCGATCACATTGGATAAAACATTCAATGATCCAATGAAAATTCAGGCGGGCGGCAAAATCATCGGCAGCGTCGCAGGCGCCATTGCGACCAACAGCGCCAAAGGGGCTAACAGTGGGGCCAATGCCGGGGAAATTGTTATTCTCTTTAACCACCTGAACTCCATGAATGTCTACAATCTGGTCAGAGAACTCCAGGAAGCCAATAAGCAAGGAACGCCTACCGAAGCAATCTGGAACAAATACAACAAACTGAGCGCTACACAACGGGCAGAAATGTTGTCTCACTGTGCCGGGAACGGTGGGTTATGCACACTGACCTATCAGGCTGAAATGGACGGCGGGATAAAAACAGCAGATGCTATTAGTGGCCTGAGATGGATGTTTGGCCTATCAGAAGAAGATTCCCATCGTATCAGTCAGTTTGTGACGACAGAAAACCAGAACGATTTAGGGCTGTTGTATAACTCGCTGCCAGCCTGGGAAAAAGGTGCACTAATAGCCAAAGAGGCCGTAGAATCTGTCGGTATTGGTGGTGCTATCGGCAGCAAAGCTTCGGTTGCTTCGATTGTTGGGAAGAGTCGTCATGTTGGCAACACAATAGGCTCAAGCAAAACGAAAGAAACTCAGATATGGACAGAAACGAAGAAAAAAGAGCCTGTAGCAAATGCTTACGGCCATTGGGATAAACATAAAAGTGAATTCCCTGAATATCAGAATTCAAAACAATATGTCGAAGCCACCCATAATTTTATTAAAAATCCTCCAAAAGGAACTTTAATCAAAACCCGAGCTAATGGTGATACCTTGTATTACAATCCAAAAACAAATATTTTTGCAGTAAAAAATGTGGATGGTGTCCCGAAAACAATGTTTAAACCAAATCCAGTAGGTCATGGATATGAAACAAATTTGGATTACTTCAATGCACAAAAATAATAGATTATATGTATGCCGTGTGTGTGGTGCAGAACAGTTAGATCCTCCGTGGGGTGAAGATGGTAACTCACCAACATTTGATATCTGTGATTGTTGTGGGGTGGAGTTTGGCTATGAAGACGCCACTTTAACAGCATTAAAGAATTATAGATCCAAATGGTTGGATAAAGGCGCAAAATGGAACTCCGAAAAATCCAAGCCAAAAAATTGGTCGCTAGAGGAGCAGATATCAAATATACCTAAAGAATATTTGTAAGATTTAAGAGTATGCAAATAGATTTGCGTGATATCTTGTTAATGAAATGATTATCTCCCCGTGTTAGCAGTACGCTAACACGGGGAATTTATAGCCCATCTATCAGCCAGTCGATTAATTAAACACACGTTCAAGCAAGCCCTGAGTGTTTTCAGTACCGGGAATCGATATATTCATGAGTTATCTGTTCCAAAAAAATTGCGAAATTTTCGACCTATCGTATAACAAACAGAAGACAGAAGACAGAAGACAGAAGACAGAAGACAGAAGACAGAAGACAGAAGACAGAAGACAGAAGACAGAAGACAGAAGACAGAAGACAGAAGACAGAAGACAGAAGACAGAGAATATAAATATAGCAGAATAGAGTTATTGTAATATTTTACTTATTTTAAAGGCTAATTACCACCATATTATCTAAAAAGATTATTTATTCTATTATTTCCTTATTCTCATAAAGTTATTGATTTAAATTAACATTAACAATCTCCCTATCGTTAAAATAGGGAGATTATGCTTTAAATATAGATAATTAAGTAAAAAGAAAAACTAGCATTGTGGAGCCAACACTAATTTTTCTTTCCGCCAGAAACTGAAAAGAGATATTTTCCTACGCTGTAGTGTGAAGCGGCGAACAAGATAGTTTGCTGTCAATTCCAGCGCCAAACACATCACGAAATAAATTAACGCGACAAATAAAAAGACTTCTGTCGGGTAAACCATGCTGCGGTTATTAACCTGAGTCGCCAGAAATGATAGCTCCGCCACGCCAACGATATAAGCCAGAGAGGTATCTTTTATCAGCGCAATCCACTGATTAATAAAGGAAGGTACCATCATGCGCAACGCTTGTGGCAAAACAATGTACCAAAGTACCTGCCAACGGTTAAAACCTAATGATAACCCTGCTTGCCACTGACCGGCGCCAATCGCAAGAATCCCCGCTTTCACCCCATGAGCCAAGTAAGCCGATGTGATCAGCGCCAGAGCGCAAACCACGGTGGTAATTTCTGGAATTTCCACACCAAGCATCACAGGCAACAGGAAGTAAGTCCAGAAAATCAGCATAATGACGGGAATGGCACGGAAAAAGCCCAATACCGCCGCTAACAAATTAACCCAAAAGCCTTTCAACATTGCCAAAGCAATACCAGCAACCGTACCCAATACAATAGAAATCGCCCCGGCTATCAGGCTAATCATCAATGTCAACGCCGCCCCTTCAAGAGGACCATCAGGATACGTACCTAACAGTAGATAGCGCCAGTTTTCTACAATGACTGAAAAATCCATTTTAATGTCCTCTCGTTATAGCTTGTTGTTGACGCCATTGCCCCCAACCTTCCATAACGGCAATGATGGCGATATATAGCACCGTTGCAACACCAAATGCTTCAAACGTTTTTAATGTTTCGGTTTCTACTTGACGGGAAGCATATGACAACTCAGCCACGCCAATGGCCATTGTCAGTGACGAGTTTTTCACAATATTCATATATTGTCCTAGCAATGGCGGCGTTGCGATCTTCAACGCTTGTGGCAATACTACATAACGCATGGCCTGCCAGCCAGTAAGCCCCAGTGCATGAGCTGCATGTTTTTGCCCACGCCTTACCCCCTGGATACCAGCACGCAGCTCTTCCGCCACGAATGGCGCAGAATAGAGGGTTAAACCAATAAATCCAGCCAGGAATTCGAATGAAGGCCAGGCCAATGGAAGACCTAATAGATTGATTTCATGAGGTGTATTCAGCCAAAGCATCACCTCTTGCGGCAGTATTTGCCCTGAGGCGAAATACCAGAAAAACAGTTGCACCAGCAAAGGCGTATTGCGAAATAGCGTGGTGTAAGCAGTCACAGGCCAACGGAGAATTTTCAATTGGCTGTCACGGGCTGCCGCCAATACAAACCCCAACAAGGTGGAAGCGACAACGGTACAAGCAGATATCCACAACGTAATCAGGAAACCTTGCCAAAGCCACCCCAAATATTGGGGAGCAAGCAACTGTTCTGTAACAAATAACTCAAACATATCTTACAATTACCAGGTATTACCAATGACAAAGCCCCGCCACAACAGGCGAGGCTAGTTACCAAGGGTTTATCACTTATTAGGACTCTGTTTGCTGCTCCAAAGGCGCAAATTTAAAGTCGCCTCGCGGTTGGGCGGATTTGGTTTCCGGGCCAAACCAACGGTTATAAATTTCCGCTGCTTCACCCTCTTTTTCCAGTTTCAGCAAAGTTTGATTCACCGCCTCAACCAAGCGCTCTTGTCCTTTCGCCGCAGCCACTGCCTGATATTCACGGGTGATGCTAAAAGGAGAGATCTCAAATTCAGCTTTTTGGGCTTCCGGTACATTAGCCAGTAGGCCAACTAACTTGGCATCATCCTGCGTGATGGCTTGCACATTGCCATTACGTAGCGCAGCAAATGCCAGAGGCGTGTCGTCATAAGAGATCACTTTGGCTGTCGGATAATGCTCACGCAGTGTAATTTCCTGTACTGTTCCTTTATCAGCACCGATACGTAAGTTTTTAATGTCTTCGGGCGATTTTAAAACCCCTTTACGGGCAATAAATTTTTGTCCAGTAGCAAAGTAAGGGATTGAGAAATCAACCTGTTTAGCACGCTCATTAGTGACGGTAAAGTTGGCGGCAATCAAGTCAACTTTCTTTGATGCCAACAAAGGTAAGCGGTTTGCCGGGTTAGTCGGACGCAGCTCTAATTTAACACCCAGATCATTGGCAATCGCATTTGCGATATCTACATCATAACCCGCCAATTTTTTGGTTTGCGGATCAATAAAACCAAACGGCGGATTACTGTCGAAAACAGCGATCCGCACCGCGCCGGCTTTTTTAATATCATCCAGTTTATCCGCCTTTGCAGCACCAGTAACCAGTGTTAACCCGGCCAATAACGCCGTAATAAGAACGCGAGATTTCATTAAACTCTCCTGACAATAATTAATTCTTTATTAATCCAAACTATCAATTTCACTATAGTGCATGAAATAATATAAATAACTATATTTATAACTATCAGTAATGATAAGGTAAAAAAAATGCCGGTAAAAATACCAGCATTCAGATTATTGACCAAGTGATTAACGAGTTATTCGTTATCTTTCGTCAACAGTTTCTCCAATTCATCACCACCTACATGCCGGAAATCCTGCCCTTTAACATAGTAGAAAATGAATTCACAGATGTTTTGACAACGATCGCCAATGCGTTCAATAGAACGAGCACAAAGCAGGACGGTCAATACACTTGGGATGGTTCGAGGATCTTCCATCATATAAGTCATAAGCTGACGGACAATGCCTTCATACTCTTTATCCACCTTTTTATCTTCATGATAGATACGAATCGCTTCTTCCAGATCCATGCGGGCAAAAGCATCTAAAACATCATGCAGCATCTGAATGGTATGACGGCCAAGGGATTCCAAACTAACCAACAGGGGTTGATGCTGATGTGAGAATTTCTCAAGCGCCGTCTGGCAAATTTTATTCGCCACATCACCAATTCTTTCCAGTTCAGCAATAGTTTTCGAAATTGACATAATCAGCCGCAGATCACTGGCCGTTGGTTGGCGTTTAGCAATAATGCGAACACACGCTTCATCAATAGCCACTTCCATCATATTGACCTTATGGTCATCCTCAATCACTTCACGCGCCAATGCCGCATCCTGATTATGCATTGCGGTAATCGCTTTGGAGAGCTGCTCCTCCACCAGCCCCCCCATTGTCATCAGTTCAGTCCGAATATAGGCCAGTTCAGCGTTAAACTGACCAGAAATATGTTTATTGAGATTCAGATTGTCCATGTTACGCCCCGTAATCAACCATAGCGACCGGTAATATAGTCTTCCGTTTGTTTCATTTTTGGTGTGGTAAACAATGTGTCTGTATCACTGAATTCAATTAATTCACCAAGGTACATAAACGCCGTGTGATCTGAACAACGCGCCGCCTGTTGCATATTATGAGTCACAATCACCACGGTATATTCAGATTTCAATTCGCTGATCAACTCTTCAATACGACCAGTAGAAATCGGGTCGAGGGCTGAGCAAGGTTCATCCAACAGTAAAACTTCTGGGCGGATCGCAATGCCACGCGCAATACATAAACGTTGCTGTTGCCCGCCAGATAGACTGTATCCGCTCTGATATAGCTTATCCCGGGTTTCATTCCATAATGCCGCTTTCGTTAAAGCCCACTGAACCCGTTCGTCCATTTCTGCTCTGGAGAGTTTTTCAAACAGACGGACCCCAAACGCGATATTGTCGTAAATAGACATCGGAAATGGCGTTGGTTTCTGGAATACCATGCCAACTTTGGCTCGTAGCAGCGCCACATCCTGTTTATCGGTCAGGATATTATTGCCATCCAGCAAAATTTCACCTTCCGCCCGCTGTTCACCATACAGTTCATACATTTTATTGAACGTCCGTAACAGCGTAGACTTACCGCAACCCGACGGGCCGATAAAAGCAGTTACTTTATTCTTTGCAATATTCAACGTTATGTTTTTCAGCGCGTGAAATTTGCCATAGTAAAAGTTCAGATTGTGGACCTGAATTTTGCTGCTAGCGATATCATTAACTATGTTCATTTACTTCTCTCTGTTGAAAATATCCGTCAGTGCTTTTTCCTGGCAAACAGCACACGCGCCACAATGTTAATCAGCAATACACACAGGGTTATCAATAATACGCCGGCCCACGCCAATTGCTGCCATTCGGAGAATGGACTCATGGCAAATTTAAAGATAGTGACCGGTAAGTTAGCAATTGGCTGGCTCAGATCGGTACTCCAGAACTGATTGGAAAGAGAAGTGAACAGCAACGGCGCCGTCTCTCCGGCAATGCGGGCAATAGCCAGCAATACACCGGTGATAATGCCGGATACCGATGCTTTCAGCGTAATGGCTGAAATCATCTTCCACTTCGGCGTGCCTAAAGCATAAGCAGCTTCGCGCAGGCTATCAGGCACCAGTTTTAACATGTTTTCCGTGGTTCTGATCACAATCGGCACCTGTAACAATGCCAAAGCAATCACCCCCGCCCAACCAGAAAAGTGCTGCATTTTCGTCACAATGACAGTGTAAACAAATAAACCGACAACAATAGAAGGGGCTGACAGCAAAATATCGTTTATAAAACGGATTACCTCTGCCAGCCATGAACGGCGACCATATTCCGCCAAATAGATACCCGCCATGATCCCCAGAGGCGTACCGATAACCGTCGCCCACAGGATCAGTAATCCACTGCCGACAATGGCATTTGCCAAGCCGCCGCCTTCCGTATTTGGCGGTGGCGTCATTTCGGTGAACAGCGCCAATGACATGCCGTCGAAACCTTTGGTGACGGTGGAAAACAGAATCCACACCAACCAAAACAGACCAAATAGCATGGTTGCCATTGATAACAACAGAGCGAAGCGATTTTTCTGACGGCGCCATGCCTGTTTACGGCTACGGACATCCGCCTCAATGGTCTTTTGTCTATCTATGGTTGCCATATCAACGCCCCTCATTCTTCGCCAGACGCATAATCATCAATTTCGATAGCGCCAGCACAATAAAGGTGATCACAAATAGAATCAGACCAAGCTCCATCAATGCTGCGGTATGCAAACCAGACTCCGCTTCCGCGAATTCATTCGCCAACGCAGACGTGATGCTGTTGCCGGGCATAAACAGTGAAAAACTGTCGAGCTGGTAGGTATTACCGATGATAAAAGTCACCGCCATCGTTTCTCCCAACGCACGACCAAGACCCAACATGACACCACCAATCACTCCATTTCGGGTGTAAGGCAACACGATATGCCAGATCACTTCCCAGGTAGTACAGCCGATGCCATAAGCGGATTCTTTCATCATCACCGGTGTTTGTTCGAAAACGTCGCGCATAACCGAGGCGATATAAGGAATAATCATGATAGCGAGAATGACGCCCGCGGCCAGAATACCGATACCAAAGGCAGGGCCGGAGAACAATTCCCCCACAATCGGCATACTGGCGAGGAGATTGCCGACCGGCTGCTGGAAATAGGCGGCAAACAGCGGCGCAAAAACAAATAACCCCCACATGCCATAGACAATACTGGGGATGGCGGCCAGTAACTCAATGGCGATACCGAGCGGACGTTTCAGCCAGTTAGGCGCCAGTTCCGTTAGGAACAGGGCAATCCCAAAACTGACCGGCACTGCGATGATTAACGCAATCAGCGAAGTAACCAACGTACCGTAAATCGGTATTAAGGCGCCAAATTGCTCTGCCGGGGCATCCCACGCTTTCTGCCAGAGGAAAGAGATGCCAAACTGCTGAATACTAGGCCAGGAGGCAATAATCAGCGAGATAATGATGCCTCCTAACAAAAATAAAGTTATCAGCGCAGCTAGCCTAACCAGTGCGCCGAAAATAATATCGCCATTTTTACTGGGTGCTTTCATTGCCGTTTTTTGTTCGGCCATAGAGCTTATTCTCATTCGGGGTTAACTCCCCCCTTAAATGGAGGGAGAATTAAAACGACAAATTTAATCGATATTTAAAGCAATCGACATTTAAAACAATCGACATTTAAAACAATCGATATTTAAAACAGTCAATGTTCAAAACAACCACTACCAGCACGACTTAATACAAAGCCTTGCCATTGCTATCTTTTATCTGAGTTTTCCAAGCCGCACGAACTTTCTCAATCACCTCTTTGGGCAGAGTTGCATAATCCAAATCATTTGCCTGTTTACTGCCTTTCTCATAAGCCCAGTCAAAGAATTTCAATACTTCTGCCCCTTTCACGGCATCTTTTTGCTGTTGATGAACCAGAACAAATGTGGTGGAAGTCATTGGCCACGCATTTTCACCTTGTTGGTTTGTCAAATCCTGAGCAAAGGTTTTATGCCATTCCGCTTTTTTCGCCGCGGCGCTGAAACTCTCTCCTGTCGGGCTAACCACGTTGCCGTTAGCAGATACCAGTTTGGTATAAGCCAGATGATTCTGTTTCGCATAAGCGTATTCAACATAACCAATGGAACCCGTCAGACGCTGAACAAATGCGGCAACCCCATCATTACCCTTACCGCCTAAACCAATAGGCCAGCTTACGGTGGAACCTGCGCCAACTTTTTCTTGCCACGCTTGATTCACTTTAGAGAGGTAGCTAGTAAACACAAAGGAGGTACCGGAACCATCAGCGCGACGTATCACAGCAATATCTTGCTCCGGTAGTTTGACTCCTGGATTCAATTGAGTAATCGCTGGATCATTCCACTTTTTCACTTTACCTAAATAAATATCGCCTAAAGTTTTACCATCCAGTACCAATTCACCGGCTTTAATCCCCGGGATATTAACCGCCAGCACCACCCCTCCGATGACGGTCGGGAACTGAAACAAACCATCAGCAGCTAACTTTTCAGCGGATAAAGGGGCATCGGAAGCACCGAAATCCACAGTATTTGCCAGAATTTGTTTCACGCCGCCGGAAGAACCGATGCCTTGATAATTGACTTTATTACCTGTCTCTTTTTGATAAGAATCCGCCCACTTGGCATACACCGGTGCGGGAAATGTCGCACCTGCCCCGGTTAAGCTAGTCGCAGCAAATACAGACAAGGTTGTCAAAGAAAACGTCGCTGCCATTATGCCGGCTACGGTGGTACGCATCAGTTTCATAATCCCTCCTAATGGGATATTGAGAATCAATAAAGAAATCTATTCGTCAAATTCAAAAAAGGTGCAGGAGGGAAAATAGGTTAATTTAATTACAGTAAAATGTCTTAATTATGACATTTTTATGACAGCACAATCGGCGCTTAACCTGAGACTGACATAAAACTGTCATCTCCATACACCATAAAAATCAAATATAGGAGATGATTATCAAGCCGTTAAAAATTATCTTCCACGACCGGAATACAGACACGAATAGATAATCCCCCTCTGGGGCTGGTGCCCATTTCAATTTTTCCATCATGAGCATCAATAATTCGCTGAACAATCGCCAAACCTAACCCTGTTCCACTACTGCTCCGCGCTCTTTCGCCCCGAACGAATGGCTGAAATAACCGTGGCAAATCTTCCTGCTTAATGCCGGCTCCATTATCTTCTACCTGAAACCAGGCAAATTTATTTGTCTGACCACTACTCACTTTAATCCAACCGTTTCCATAACGATTGGCATTAACCAACATATTAGCCAATGCCCGTTTAATAGAAATCGGATTGGCGTTAACGGTTATTGGATGAAGAGACAGATGGTTTTCAATATCCTGCTCATAGCCATTCTCCGCGGAAATAACCTCTTTGAGAATAGAGTTCAATTCGCAGAATTCCATTGGCATCTCTTGTCCAGTACGGAGGTAGTCAATGAATTGCTCAATAATGGCGTTACACTCTTCAATATCTTTATTGATAGATTCAGACAGATAAGCATCTTCCTTGCTCATCATTTCTGTTGCCAGTCGAATACGTGTCAGCGGAGTACGCAAATCATGGCTTACGCCAGCAATTAATATCGTGCGGTCACTTTCCAATAACTTTATCCCGGCGGACATTTGGTTAAATGAGCGAATGGCTGCCCGAACTTCCAGAGAACCCGATTCCCGCACCGCAGGCATCATAATACCTTTACCTGTTTGCCTGGCTGCATACTCCATTTCCAATAAAGGCCGGTTCTGAAAACGGATATAAAGCCAGATACAGCCAAATACCAGTAATAGAATTGCCAGCGTATAGCGGAAAATAGGAGAGAATTGATTTTGTTCGATCTCAGTCAGAGGAACCCTGACCCAAATATCGGGAGCCAGATAAGAATTAAGCCAAAGTATCGGGCTATCTGTGTTTATCTCCAGACGAAGATCCGCCTTGCCGCCAAGGTATTCGCTCATCTTCTCACTCAAGTAATCATAACGTCTGGCCCAACGTAAACCTTGTATCTCCGCGTCAGATTCAGAATAGAGTGTAATACCCAACTCCTGATAAATCTCCCGGCGAACGACTGGCGATATCACCAAAAAAGAGCCATCCTCTAACTTCAACTTTTCAGCCATTAAGGTACGAACTTCATACGCTAATACCTTATTGAACTGCTGCAAGCTTGGCATGATAACGAAATTCACAACAACCAAGTAGCTAGTTACCAGACTGATAAACAGCATCGCCATAATCAGAAATAAAGTATGGGTAAACGTGCTGCGAGGGGAGAATCGCAATAATTTCATACACGAATTCCGTCAGGCACAAAAACATAACCCAGACCCCAGATAGTCTGGATATAGCGAGGATGTGTAGGATCTTCTTCAATCACGCGGCGTAGACGTGAAACCAAGACATCAATCGATCGCTTCATCGTACTATATTCCCGGCCGCTAGCTAAATTCATCAGCTTATTACGGGACAGAGGCACGCCAGGATAAGAAACCAGTACTTTCAATACAGCAAATTCTCCACTGGTTAATTGAATATGTTCATCTCCCTGAAACATTTCCCGCGTACTCAAATTGAGACTAAACTTACCAAAATTAATAATCGCATCATCGTCAACCGGTAAACCCAATAACTTATTCGCCTGACGACGTAATACCGCTCGGATACGCGCCAATAACTCACGGGGATTAAATGGTTTCGGAATATAATCATCAGCGCCAATTTCCAACCCAACAATACGATCGACCTCTTCTCCTCTCGCCGTCACCATAATAATCGGTACCGGATTACTTTGGTTTCTCAGCCTTTGACAAACAGAAAGCCCATCCTCTCCTGGCAACATTAAATCTAATACGATTAAACTCACAGATTCCCGTGTCAGTAAACGGTCCATCTGCTCCGCATTAGCGGCACTACGTACCTGAAAACCTTGTTCTGTCAGATAACGCTCTAATAACGTTCGTAAACGCATGTCATCATCGACCACAAGGATCTTGTTATCTACTTGCATTATCAAACTCCAAAAAACACTACATGCTTTGATAAATTTATCATTTTGAAAGAGATTAACCCAAAGATAGAAACCAGATATCTGTATTTTGAGACTATTCCTAATAGGACTTATTTCCACTGTTATTAATTAGAATGATTAATTTAGTGGTTTATTACTGACAACGAGAACGCAGCAATTCACTGTCACCTATCGCATTTCTACCGTTATTTTGCCGTCCGCCAACCAATCAATTAGCATCCTGGCTCCCGGCAAATCGATAGGAATCCATTTATTAGCTGGATTAAATTCATCAGGCAGACTAAACGAAAAGTGCCTTTTGCTGCATATTACCTTCATACCTCCGCCACGGTTTTCAGTTTTCCTTACTCACGAGGATCTGGATCGATAATGTTCAGCTCACCAACGTTTGGGCAAGAAACCACTCAATGATCGACTTTTCACCACCTTTACTTACTATAGTAAACAATTTCGCTTGTTTTTTCCTCATTTGAACCTTAATAGCCTGTTTCATCACCAGTAAGATCCACAGCATACATACTATTCAGTACACAGAACCATAAATTATATGATGAACGTTATAAATATTAGAGCCAAATATCATAATGAGCAGGCAGGTAAAGCAATCTTGTTATCGATAATGCTAACGCTAAACCGTCCGTTAACCGCTTATCTCTCGTTTTAACATCCGTACTCACCGTAGCAGAAGCGTATCGTATTCTCTTGCCACGCAGCCGAATCCATCAACAGTGATAATTTTATTCAACCAACGACTCCCCAAATGCCACTAATACGTTAATCTTGCAAAACAACCGGGATTTATTGATTAATGACTAAAAACCAAGTCTTAATTTGACATCTACCAAAATGGGCTGTTTTATATACTTATGAGGTTAACTACGGTATCTACATCAAAATAAAATGAAAACTAAACTGATAACCCGCGAAGGCTACAACAAATTAAAGGAAGAGCTGGATTATCTTTGGCGTGAAGAGCGTCCAGAAGTGACTAAAAAAGTGACTTGGGCAGCAAGTCTCGGGGACCGGAGTGAAAACGCAGATTATCAATATAACAAGAAGAGGCTACGGGAGATTGATCGCAGAGTCCGATATCTAACCAAGAGCTTAGAAGAATTGCGGTGTGTTGATTATTCTCCCCAACAAGATGGGCGAGTGTTCTTCGGTGCATGGGTAGAGATCGAAAATGATCAAGGTGAGATTAAACGTTTCCGTATTGTTGGATATGACGAAATTTTTGGTCGCAAAGACTACATATCAATCGATTCTCCAATGGCCCGGGCGCTATTAAAGAAAGAAGTTGGAGACAGTGCAATCGTTCATACACCAACAGGAAAAGTGTTGTGGTACGTGAACGAGATCGAATATATCAAATAGTTTGTACACTCTTTCGACAAATTAGCTATACCCTATGGATTTCAAGATGCATCCTGACGGCAAGGTAGCGAATCCCCGGGAGCATAGATAACTATGTTACCGGGGTGAATGAGTGTAGCCAACAAAGAAGCAACTTGAAAGATAACGGGTATATATATCGAAGAATAACAACCGAATAAATCGCACGCCAACGATTCATTCACTCTGCAAAGCAGAATTTAATACAGGCGGCCAAAATTAAATGAACGTGGAAATAGTGCTGTTGTTTTTACTCTTAACATCACAACCAAGGTAATCAATTATATCGCCACTTATTTTATAATTATAAAAATCAGTGTAAAGCGACGCCCAATTAGGAAGGCGTTTAAATAAAGACGGAAATATATACGTAAAAAATTGAACTCACTTAAAAACTGGCAACCTTCCGCTTTTAAGAAAATACTGGAAATCCTTATCACCCTGTTCTGCTGCACGTTTCACATCAAAAGCCGCCGTTTTACGTGGGGATTTCTTACGCTTAATGTCGGTTTCTGGCTGTACTGCCATGTGTGGTAACTGCGCTAACATCGAAACCCTTTGAAAATAACGATAGTGAATAATTGGCTAATCATACGCCAGTTCAAGCTGGTACTCCAGTACCGTCAAATACCCGTAAACGTGCTGATTAGCATTTATCGCTGACAGCAAAAAGTGTATTCCTACGTTGGATTAGAATGAAAAACATTTTCTTACCGACGTGTCATGTGATCGATATTTAATTAATAAAAATATAATCACTATATAAACAAAACAGCACAGTAATAAATGTATTCAAAAGTTTACAAAATTTTAAAATATAAGGATGAAAAATAGTATCGATACCTTGAATCAGATATAAATTATGCTAGAAATATAGACCATCAAATTATTTAAATGGGGAGAATCAACATTACAAAAAAATTCACTGACATGTGAGTTTTTTGTTTGGATTTTTTGAAAATAGAGTGCCTAATTTTTTAAATAAAAATCTATTCAAGTGGAAATTAAATTCAATGTAATTACTAAAACACCATAAAAATAGAATATTAAAAATATTTATCCCGAGGAATGTTTAAATGAAAATAGCAGGTATATCAGGATTACTTCCGTCACGAATTGTTACAAATCAGGAAGTTATCGATTTAATTGATCGACATTCAAGCAAAACCTTTCAGGGAAATTTACCCAAGACCTTACAGACGATTAGAAAACTACTCAATACCAGTGGTATAGAAACCCGGCATTGGCTGAATAAGGGTGAAAAGCCTATGCAACTGATGGAAGTAGCGTTCGATCGTGCTTTAGCGCAAGCTAATATAAACAAAGCAGAAATTGATCTATTACTCTACCCCAATGTCACTCGTGGTTTCACCGAGCCAGCCAATAGTACTTTTATTGCAAAAGCTCTAGGGCTAAATTGCAGAAATTACGACGTTTCAGACGCCTGTAACGGTTGGATAACAGCGATGGACATTATCAATAGTAAAATGAAGGCAGGTGAAATACGCTATGCTGCTATTGTTAATATGGAGTTTGGCATGTCCGATGGAGGTCCCCTCTTTCCGAAGAACTTCTCTTTATCTTCTCCATCAGAGCTGGCTTATAAATTTGCCAGTTTTACCATAGGAGAAGCCACAGCCGTTACCATACTGAGTAATGAATCACCTGATAATTTCAAGTTTTCTTATATCAACAGGCCAGATCTCGGCGACCTGTCTACCATTTCCTTACCGGGTTGGGAATTGTTTTGTAACGATTCTGATGTCGAACGCATTTCACCCCTTGGTGGACAATATCTGTTTAATTCATACGCAGCTCTGCTAAATGAATATGGTAAGGAAGAAGCAATAAAGGTATTTAATCAACACAGAATGTCCAACGACGACATCCACAAGATCTTTGTCCACACGGGTTCACCTAAAATTTGGCATAAACTTGGACATTCACTTGGTGTTGATAATAAGATACATCACGTTGGACCTAAAACAGGTAACATTATTACTACATCTATTCCCTTTGGAATCATCGATGCTGTTCATCAAGGCATACTAGAGAAAGACCAATTCTGCATGGGATGGGCAGGAAGTGGCGGAATGGTTTTCTCTGCAATGTCGTTTAAATTTTAGGACGTATTTTTATCAGGCCAGCTAAAGCGAGTCGCATTGTGCATAAATTTAGGAATATATTCCTGGAGCCATTATATGGCTAACTGATTTTAGCGTAATATTGAAATATTAATCTGGGGTGGATATTCGCCTAAATAATTTAATAAGGCTGGAAGATTAAATAGTCTTTCAGCCTTAATTAATAAAACAATTATACCCAATGGATTTCAAGATGGATCGCGACGGCAAGGGAGCGAATCCCCGGGAGCATAGAGAACTATGTTACCGGGGTGAGCGAGTGTAGCCAACCAAGAGGCAACTTGAAAGATGACGAGTATGCAATTCATTAGTTACCTGCTTCAAAGACAACACGATGAAACTCAGACTTTTCCTACTTTAACTATTCTTTTAGTTTAATTCGTATATTCAGAAACAGTTCATAGTAAGTCCAGTAACACACTTAGGGCTCCAACGACAACTTTTCACATTTGAGTTCAATCGCGGTTGCTATAACGTAATCGGCAACAAATTCGTTGCATGATATCGTAACTCGTCAGAATAAGATTAGATGTAAACTGGAAATTGTTTCTCGCAGAACGTATAAAGGAGGTTTTGTGAATATTTGAAATTTATCCACCAGAAGAAAACAGAACATGAATCAATCTCTGAGCCAAATGATTGCAAGTGAGCTACAGGCGCAGCCACAACAAGTACTTTCAGCGATTAGCCTGCTTGATGAAGGGAATACTGTCCCTTTTATTGCACGATATCGTAAAGAAGTCACCGGCGGTCTGGATGACACCCAACTTCGCCAACTTGAGACCCGCCTTAGTTATCTACGCGAACTGTCAGACCGCCGCCAAACCATTCTTAAATCCATTGACGAGCAAGGTAAGCTGACCCCAGAACTGGCCGAAGCAATTAATGGCACTCTAAGCAAAACAGAGCTGGAAGATCTTTATCTGCCATATAAACCGAAACGCCGTACCCGTGGACAAATCGCTATTGAAGCGGGCCTTGAACCACTAGCGGACTCCTTATGGCAAGATCCACAACAAGAACCGGAGCAGGTTGCTGCTACTTTTATTGATCCTGATAAAGGTGTCGCGGATACCAAAGCGGCGCTGGACGGTGCGCGTTATATCCTGATGGAACGTTTTGCCGAAGATGCCGCATTATTGGCAAAAGTACGTGACTATCTATGGAAGAATGCTCATCTGGTCGCTAAAGTCGTTGCAGGAAAAGAAGAGGAAGGCGCTAAATTCCGCGACTATTTTGATCACCATGAACCTATCGCACAAGTCCCTTCTCACCGTGCATTGGCTATGTTCCGTGGCCGTAATGAAGGCGTACTGCAACTTTCCCTAAATGCTGATCCCCAGTTTGATGAACCACCGAAAGAGAGTTACGGCGAACAGATTATTACTCAGCATCTTAATCTGCGCTTGAACAATGCACCGGCAGATAGCTGGCGCAAAGCCGTGGTGAATTGGACCTGGCGCGTCAAGGTATTACTACATCTTGAAACGGAATTGATGAGTACCTTGCGTGAGAAAGCGGAAGATGAAGCCATCAAAGTATTCGCCCGCAACTTGCAAGATCTATTGATGGCCGCCCCTGCGGGTATGCGTGCAACAATGGGGCTCGATCCCGGTCTGCGTACCGGCGTCAAAGTGGCCGTTATCGATGCGACCGGCAAACTGATTGCCACAGACACCATCTACCCACACACCGGGCAAGCGGCTAAAGCCGCTGCAAGCGTGGCAGCATTGTGTCTTAAACATCAAGTAGAACTGGTCGCCATCGGTAACGGAACGGCTTCCCGTGAAACAGAACGTTTCTTCGCGGATGTGCAAAAACAGTTCCCAGAGATAAAAGCCCAAAAAGTGATTGTCAGTGAGGCAGGAGCATCGGTTTATTCTGCTTCTGAGCTGGCGGCACAGGAATTTCCTGACCTGGATGTTTCACTGCGCGGTGCAGTCTCTATCGCCCGCCGCTTGCAAGATCCTCTCGCTGAATTAGTCAAAATCGATCCAAAATCCATCGGCGTAGGTCAATATCAACATGATGTCAGCCAGACTCAACTTGCCAAAAAACTGGATGCTGTTGTTGAGGATTGTGTAAACGCCGTCGGCGTGGATCTCAATACCGCTTCTGTTCCACTGCTAACCCGAGTCGCCGGATTGACCCGCATGATTGCCCAGAACGTCGTCAACTGGCGTGATGAGAATGGCCGTTTCAATAACCGTACACAATTACTGAAAGTCAATCGGCTTGGGCCAAAAGCTTTTGAGCAATGTGCTGGATTCTTGCGGATTAATCATGGTGATAACCCACTGGATGCATCGACCGTTCATCCAGAAGCTTATCCCGTAGTTGAAAAAATTTTGGCGGCCACTGAGCAGAAACTCCAGGAATTGATGGGTAATCCTGCTTCACTGCGTGGATTGCAACCTCAGGATTTCACCACCGAGCAATTTGGTGTTCCAACCGTTACCGATATTTTGAAAGAGCTGGAAAAACCTGGCCGCGATCCACGTCCAGAGTTTAAAACTGCGACTTTTGCGGAAGGCGTGGAAACCATGAATGATCTGCGTCCGGGAATGGTGCTGGAAGGTGCGGTTACTAACGTGACTAATTTTGGCGCGTTTGTCGATATCGGCGTTCATCAAGATGGTTTAGTTCATATCTCTTCACTATCTGATCGCTTTGTGGAAGATCCTCACACCGTAGTAAAAGCGGGTGATATCGTTAAAGTCAAAGTGCTGGAAGTTGATCTGAACCGTAAGCGTATCGCTCTAACCATGCGCCTTGATGAGCAACCGGGAGAAACGCTCTCACGTCGCAGTAACAATACGCAAACTGACCGCCGCCCTGAACGTAATGACAGAAACCGTAATGCTTCCCGTTCTTCTACCTCAGCCGGAAACAGTGCTATGAGTGATGCACTAGCCGCCGCATTCGGAAAAAAACGTTAAAATTCTCATCGCCGTAAACAGGTGCACTGCTTCGGCAGTGCACATTTCACCGTTTCTGTCAGAAAGAAGATTCATGTCAACCTGAGTGACTAAGTGATCAAATTAACACCAGAAATGAAAATACGATTAACATTGAAATTAATGATGGTTATTATTTTTATTTGCAATTAGTATGAATTGGATTAAAAATTACACTTCATAATGAATGAGTGCAACTAATTCTCGGTATTACTTTACTTATCACATATCCCGGAAGGTCATATGCAACTTCTTCCAGACCATAGCTACAAGATCATTGGTTTTTCTCCGAAGATCAGCCCGGCTTACCGACAGAAATTGCTGTCATTAGGTATGTTGCCCGGTTCTTCATTTCATGTTGTCCGCTTAGCGCCTTTAGGTGATCCGATACAAATTGAGACTCGCAGAGTCAGCCTAATTCTGAGAAAAAAAGACTTGGAATTTCTCACATTAGACAACGCTCAATGCAACGCATAATCCGTTGCAAGCAACGAAACGGTTACTCCTAATTTAATCTGGCACCAAAAACATGAAAGCACTGACCATTGGCTTAATTGGCAACCCCAATGCCGGCAAAACAACATTATTTAACCAACTTACTGGCGCCCGACAACGTGTAGGCAACTGGGCTGGCGTAACAGTAGAACGAAAAGTTGGCCGTTTTACCACCGCGGAACACAAAATTGAGTTAGTTGACCTGCCGGGCACCTACTCTCTAACCACGATTTCTGAACAAACATCACTGGATGAGCAGATAGCCTGCCACTATATCCTGAGTGGTGATGCTGACATGCTGATTAACGTCGTAGATGCTGCTAACCTTGAGCGAAATCTCTACCTGACGTTACAACTGTTGGAATTAGGCATTCCCTGCATCGTTGCGCTCAATATGCTGGATATCGCTGACAGTCAGCATATCCAAATTAATATTGCCGAACTGGAGCAACGCCTTGGCTGTCCAGTCATTCCAATGGTTTCGACCCGAGCAACCGGCCTGAATGAGCTAAAACAAGCAATTGACCGCCATCAGCAGAATTCCGTGCAGTCACTCATTCACTACCCTGACTGCCTGTTGCAAGAAGTTGAAACGTTATCTGGTGTCATTTCAGACAATTTTCATGCTCAACAACGCCGTTGGTTAGCACTTCAAATGCTTGAAGGGGATATTTACAGCCTGGAACGTTCCGGCATTACTACCTCAATGCTGACTGCATCCAAAGAACGCTTGCAACAACAGCAATATGACGAGCCAGAACTGTTGATTGCCGATGCTCGCTATCAAAGCATCAATACATTGTGCATGGCCGTGATTGATACCCAAAAAGCCATGCCAAACAAACTCACCCAAGCAATCGATAAAATTATCCTTAATCGTTGGTTAGGCGTACCTATTTTCCTGACGGTTATGTATTTAATGTTCGTGCTGGCAATTAATATCGGTGGGGCGCTACAACCTATCTTTGACGGTGGATCTGTCGCTATTTTCATTCATGGGGTTCAATGGCTTGGGCATACCTTAAGTTTGCCAGAATGGCTGACGGTTTTCCTCGCGCAAGGTATCGGTGGTGGTATCAACACAGTTTTGCCGCTAGTACCACAAATCGGCATGATGTATTTATTCCTCTCTTTCCTTGAGGACTCTGGCTACATGGCGCGGGCTGCATTTGTCATGGATCGTCTGATGCAAGTTCTCGGGCTGCCGGGCAAATCATTTGTGCCGTTGATCGTCGGCTTCGGTTGCAACGTCCCATCCATTATGGGGGCGAGAACGCTAGATGCTCCGCGTGAACGCTTGATCACGATTATGATGGCGCCCTTTATGTCTTGCGGTGCACGATTAGCCATCTTTGCCGTATTTGCCGCCGCATTCTTTGGCAAAAATGGGGCAACCTTTGTTTTTTCCCTTTATATATTGGGTATTGTCGTCGCTATTCTGACTGGCCTGATGTTGAAATACACCATTATGCGCGGCGAAGCCTCGCCATTCATTATGGAGCTTCCGGTTTACCATATTCCGCATCTAAAAACTCTGCTTCTGCAAACCTGGCAACGCCTGAAAGGTTTTGTTATCCGTGCCGGTAAAGTGATCGTTATCGCCAGTATGTTCATCGGCGCTCTTAACAGTTTCTCATTCTCTGGTAAGGCAGTAGATAGCATCAACCAATCCGCTCTGGCTTCGGTCAGCAAGGTTATTACGCCAATATTACAGCCAATTGGCGTTCACCCAGATAATTGGCAGGCAACCGTAGGTCTGATAACCGGTGCAATGGCAAAAGAAGTGGTTGTTGGGACACTCAATACCCTGTATACCGCAGAAAGCATTACTAATGAGCCGTTTAATGCAAATGAGTTCAACCTGCTTGATGAGCTGAAAGATGCGATTGGTGAAACCTGGAATAGTTTGAAAGATACCTTCACTCTGAGCGTGCTGGCAAACCCAATCGAAGCTAATAAAGGCGACGGTGAGATGGATAGCGGTTCTATGGGAACCATGAGCGCCAAATTTGGCTCTGCCATTTCAGCTTACAGTTATCTGATCTTTGTTCTGCTATATGTGCCTTGTGTTTCAGTGATGGGCGCGATCGCTCGTGAAACAAGCCGTGGCTGGATGACATTCTCCATTCTGTGGGGATTGAACGTAGCTTATTCAATTTCAGCCCTGTTCTACCAGATGGTGACTTTCTCACAACATTCACAAAGCAGCCTGATTATCATTCTGACCGTCGTTACATTTAACGCACTGGTGTTCTACTTCCTGCGGCGGGCACGCAGCCGTGTGACGATGAAGTTAATCAGCAATCCCCCGGGAAATAGCTGCCACTGCTCCAGTGGAAACTGTCACTAGGAATTGAAAATGATTAGCCTATTACAAGTAAGGGATGCAGTCGCTCTAAATGGACGGGCAGATGCTAAATTGTTGAGCCACCAGCTTTCTGCTTCATTATCGATGGTAGAAGCGATGCTTGAACAACTCACCGTAATGGGCAAACTGGAAAAGATCAATGCAACTGCCTGCCTAAGCGGCAGTTGCAAACAATGTCCTGAAACACAGAAATGTGATACGGCGGTTTATCGGATCGCTGGGGGATGTTGAATGGTCTAAAACAATTAATCAATGTTCGATCGCCATTTAGACTCGCAAAAATACGATAGATTACTCGAACTAACATCTGCTATAGCGTCAGCTTATCGGCGGGATTGGTGGATTTCTATCTTTTTGAAAGTCGATAAATGCTTTCATTCTCTGCATTTGGTCATAATGCTGCCCCAAAATTTCTGCTAACTTTTTGCTTTGATAAAGCCCATTACGTTTTCCCTTTGTTTCAATAAATAGAATCGAGATAAAATCTTTATCTGGCTTTTTACCAAATACATTTTCATATCGCTATAACCAATCATTAATAATAATAGAAATACTCTCGAACAGAACCCTTTTCAGGTAGTAATCTATCCTTTTCATTTTCTACGATAGGAGAAGCTCCATTCCTTTTTAACTCCCTCACCTTGAGTTTTGTTAAGAAAACCAAATCGACCTTCATAGGTTCTGGAAACCCAAGAGCAGAAAATATCCTTTCGGCTAATACACTTGTTGGGTTAGGATTTTTAATCATGTCCTTTTTAGTAAAATCAATCAGAAAGTAAGCAAATAAAAGATAAAAATACTCTACAAATAACATTGGTAAAAAAGAAATTTTCTTAACCCCTATACCTAAAAAAAGAATAATAAATGCAATAACAGTAAAAATGACATATAAAATATTAATTTCGTCCTTGGAATATGCGCGAACTCCACGTTCACAACACGGTGTCATTGAAATAGTTCGCTCATACGGATTTGCCAAGGCATAAACAATACAATGATCATCTTTAGGCATCACTGCCAGTTCAACATAATCACCAACTTTAGCATTAGTCATCCCTAACCAACCATAAAATGAAATTTCGTTAATTTTTCCACGTACAAAATCACTGGGAGCATTCATTCTCACCTGACTTTGTGATGTCACTGCTGCCCCTGTAGTATTTCCTATCATAGCAAGCAATAACGCGCCAGCTTGATCACGTTCTTCCTTTCGGGAAAATGCTTCCGGATCATATTCTCGATCGGTAAAATAGCCCCACACTTTCATTACGCTAAATTCTTCCAGAATTCCGGTCACTTTAATCAATGGTGCTTTCGGTGGCAATTCTGGCGGTGGCGGTTCTTTAGCAAGTAGCGCTTCTAATTCTGGAATTTTTCTCTCTGCCTCAGCAACTTTATTTCTTTCCTCAACAGTACCATAAGAACTTAATCCCATATAAAACTTTGCATTAGATAATTCGTTTCTGACTTTTTCAAAGTCAACAAATTCTTTCATATCTCTACGTTTGGTCATAATACTGTCCCAAAACTTCTGCTAACTTTTTGATTTTATTTTAATTAATAGTAATAAAAAAACTCCAAGCGATACCATTTGCAAGGAATATTTGCCCCTTCTTCACTATCAGGATCAACATATTTCCCCTGTAGTTTTAAATCTTTAAGCTTTTTCTTAGTTGAAATATTTAAATCAATCAAAGATGGTTCAGGAAACCCCAAAGTTATAAATATTCTTTCAGATAATAGTATTGTCGGTTTTGGATCTTTTTTCTCAAGATTTTTACCTTTAAAGTAGAATAAAACATCGACAAGAATAAAGATAAAAACAAGAGACAAGAAAACCGCCATTGTCACTTTTTCTGCATTTCCGTAAAACATGAGAGAAAGAGTCATTAAAAATAAAAACAATGTTAATCCATGATTAACTTTCGTACCAAACTTGATATATCCATCAAGGCCACATTCACAACGAGGAGTCATTGAAATAATCCTTGTATAAGGATTAGCTAAGGCATAAACAACATAATGATTATCTTTAGGCGCTACAGCTAATTCAACATAATCACCAACTTTGGCATTGGTCATCCCTAACCAACCATGAAATGGAATACCGTTAATTTTTCCACGAACAAAATCACTGGGATCGCTCATCCTTTCTCGACTCTGTGATGTCACTGCCGCTGCTGCGGCATTCCCTGCGATAGCAAACAGTAATGCGCCTACTTGAGCACGTTTTTCCTGCCGTGCAAATCCCTCCGGATCATATTCACGATCAGTAAAATAACCCCATACTTTCATTACACTAAATTCTTCCAGAGTTCCGGTCACTTTAATCAATGGCGCTTTCGGGGGTAATTCTGGCGGTGGCGGTTCTTTAGCAAGTAGCGCTTCTAATTCTGGAATTTTTTTCTCTGCTTCAGCAGCTTTATTTCTTTCCTCAACAGTACCATAAGAACTTAATCCCATATAGAATTTTGCATCTGATAATTCGTTTCTGACTTTTTCGAAATTAATAAACTCTTTTATATCTCTACGTTTAGTCATAATACTGCCCCCAAAGCTTTGCCTAACTTTTCACTTTGTTCTTGATAAAGTTCATTACGTTTATCCTGTGTCTCAATTAATATAGTTGAAACGAGATATTTATCAGGTTCTTTACCAAATACACAGTTACGGCACCAATCCTGTAAATCATTATCAATAAAAAGAGTATATAATTCATCAAGAACAAATATTATTATCATGAACTGCCAGCTAGCGAAGAATCCAATAATACGCCAAGCAGCGATCTTACCTATTTGGTCAAATGCTAATTCTATTATCTTATTACTAAACTCACGCTTAACCAACAATTCTAATAAGCCACTCATTGATTTCACAAGTAAACCCACATCCGCCGATGATTTTAGAAGAGACAACCCAAAGAAAGACCAGCGAGTATCTTCTTTTCTCCATTCTCTGACAACATCGCTACCATCAATCCCTAAATTCAATACAGACGCTACCGCTCCAGCGCTGGCTCCCACAAATTTAATCGACGTAGTTGCTGCTTGATTTTTTATCCCGTGTTCAATAGCTGGTTTGATCACATCAGCAACCGTGCTCAGTGTGCTTAGAAACGCCGAAGTAACCTGAGCATACCCCTTAACATCTCCTTTACTTTCTTTCAGTTGATCAGCAAATTCCATCCCGTTAAAAAACAGAACCAGAATTTTTATTCGTGAAGCTTTTAAGGTTTTTTCGCCTTTGGCGCTTTCGGCAAATTTATCAAATTGCTGTTTATAACTATTTAGCTTTTCAAGATCTTTCGAGGACTTATAAGTCTGAAGGCCACGAGCAATTGCCTGTCTACATGAATTACCATTTTGAATATCTGCAAGACAAAGCTCCTGAATTCTATCCAACGGTACACCAGATGCGACAGAAAATATTGTCTTATTCAGTAATATATTCAAACTATTCAGCGCACTATCCAGACCAGAAAGCCGGAATACACGTTGCCCAATCGTGGATAAGCGTCTATCACATGCCAACATAGCACGAGAAAAAGACGAATTTGACGATATAGGCGCTTCCAGTGCTTCATTCGCCTTATCATAAGCATCAACCAGTTTGCCAAAACATTTCTGCACGACAGAAAGATAGTCAGATTCAGCAGCAGGTAATGTATCGTTTTTACTCGCCTTCATTTTATATAATAACGCTTCGGTATCCGCCATTACTTCCGGATTATTCAATAACAGAGAACGCCAAACAAAATTACCCTCCGGTTTTGCCGAATATTGTCCTATTAATTCATCCAAAAAAGCACTACCACTATCCGTGACATTGAGTGAGGCCATTGCATAATCCACTGCCTCCCGATAACTAAGGTTGTCAGAAACCTGAGTTGAATAAAAATCATGGCAATGTGTTATCAGCCGCTCTTCTTTTAACCAGCTTACCCGAAATTCAGCCAAAGACTCTAACCGGCTGGCGATCGTATGGCAGAATTTGTCATAACAATCTGAAAACGCCTGTCGTTTAGCTAGATTCAGTTCTGCCTCATATTTATTCCAACTGGTCGCCAGTGCTATCTCCCCATCCTGTTCCGCGACTTGCTTTGCTTTTACCATCAATGCATCAAGTGTACTTTGCCGCTGTGACATCGCCACCGAGGGGATTTTTACTAAAACCTTATCCATCCCGTAATTGGCCGTACTTTTATAAGCATCCAGCGTCTGCTGCTCTACCCTAGCTTTTTCAACCTGCTGAATTTGATTCTTCGCTCCATTCAGTGATTGTTGGGTCATAAATTCAATCGACAAGTCATCTAGCCAAGCGGAGTGTTCTCCGGCGATGTCATCACTCCAACCAGCTAGCTCATGAGCAATACCAATCGGATCATGCAAAGCGATTAACACTGGAGAGACAGAACTACCATCCTCTGCCGATCCTCGTTTTTGCATGGCTTTAACGGTCGCCTCTGCATTCCCCGACCGCTTTTCACTCCACGGATAGAGTGTACCCTGTGGACCAACGGTATTAGGGTCAAAGGTATAATATGGCGCTTTTCCACTTGTCCGGCTGATCCGCCTCACTTTAGGGTTGTAAGGCAGAATGTATTTGGCGGCAGAGTCATCCTCCTTATGGTAATCCATCACCGTATTCAAGTTATCCACGGTAACCTGACTGATGCCAACACCCTCAGGCACTCCGCGCCACTGCCACGATTTCACACACTGCATGCGTTTTTGCCGTGCTTCAGGGTGGTTGTGATAGTACTGGATTGTTTCTTGACTCCAGACTGAGGGAGAAAAGGCCAGCCAGACATCTTGACGTAAAGCCATATCCCTCAACACAATAAATTCCACATTAGTACTTTGATGGGTCGGCGCGTAACAATCCGCTGTTTTCTTATCAAACACACTAAAGGCATTCGGCTGCTTCCACAGTGCGCCATCCTCGCTAATGCTCCAGGTTTCCCAACAATACTGAACCAAGGGTCCAGAGTTGGTGTAATAAACATATAAAAACCCTTGTCGTAAGGCACGCAGGGCATAATGGTAGCCCTGAGCCGAGGGAGTCAGAGTTTCTGCCCACGTCGGTAAGGTTTCACCAACACAATCAGGCACCACGCTATAACGCACGGGCAAAAGCGCCGGTCCAGTTACTTCACACATCTGGCACGATAGTCGATTCATTACAGAATCTCCTTATTCTTTGGCGAAATAGTAGAAATATTGAGATGGCAACACTCACGGGCCAGAACCTGCCACTCTTCTTCTGTCAGTCTGTCTGTACGCTCGACATAGCTAGTACTATTACCCTCTTCGGCAGACAACAGCGATTGTATCCGAGGGTGTAAATCAATCGCCGGGTGATATAGCAAACCATGCAATGCACAAACTTCCAGATCCAGAGCATCACTAAAGGAGTAGCGCTTGGTTATCCGACGTAATAAGGTCAGTATGACATCCAATAGTTCAGGTTCTGTTCGGCGTAACCGGTTACGGTGTGCCTGACGATATTGGCGCAATGCCCGATTCATCGGACCTGACCAAGTTATTTCTGCTACTTCTTCCAAGGACAGGCCCAGTGAAAAGATGTACAACTCCCTCGCAGACTGTGCATTGTCCCGATGCAGTAACTGACCGTCGCCATCAACCAAATACCAGTCTGTCAGCGGTCCCAGCAGACGCGAGCGCTGCCAGCTATCCAGCAACGGCCATATGGCATTATTCACAGCCGGATCATAAAAACGCAGCATGATTTTCTGTACTGATGATAATTCCTGTACCGCAATCATGCTGATGTGTTGCGCAATCACAGAGACCGGACTAGTACTAAACAACCAACCACAAACCATCCGGCCACGCCCGGTAATCAACTGTGCGGGATCTGCTTCCTGTAACGCCTGAGTGACACTCAACGCCAACAGTTCAGCATCCTCAGACCGATTAATATCCAGCGGGATCAGCCAAGGAGAATAACGAGATGCATAACGGGGATGATTTATCTGGGTCGGTATTGCCGCTGGCTGATGATTAAGGACTGCCTCAGGAAACCATTCTTCCTGACGGCGATCCAGAAAAACCGCCGTATCAACCATTAATAGCCCTTGTCCGTTATGCTGGTTAAACACTGTACTCAGGTCCGCCAGCAAACAGGCTTTCTGCCGGTTTATCACATCGGGAGAAAAATCATAATTAATTTGTGTCTCTATTTCTGTCATCAAATATTCCTGTCATTACATACCTTTCTTTCTTTAATCTCTTTTTTTTACCAAATGGAACCAGTGTCATTTAATCCATTAAATCTTTTAGATAAAAAAACAGGCCCACAGGTAAGCACATTTCATTTACCTGAATACACGATATAGATTGATTAGCTGATCCACCAATACTTAAATTTTCAGACAAATAAACTAAAGCATTTGCAGTGTAAAACGAACAAAAAGTGATATGCAACTAAACCAGCGGTTAATAATTGTAAAAATAAGTAAACCTTACGAATTGAATCATATGATTGATAAAAAATAATTTTATTGAAATACCCCTTCAATCCTTATGGCATAAGGAGTTGAAAAGATCTACAGACAGGAATAACAATCTCAAATCATCAGAATTCAATAAATTTATGATTGCTCCCTATTTTAGACTAATATGTGACGGCTTCCCACGTCATCGGCTGTTGCTCATGCTTGACCAGTCTGACACAAGCTTCAATGAGCAGAAACGACGAATCCCGCCGCTTTGAATTCATCAATACCCTGCTGCTTGATGTTTAACGCTACATTGATATCTCGACATACTCCACTCCACATGCCGGGCATGACCAGAGGCGCTCTTTTAACGGCATTTCTAGTATTTTATGACCGCAGCATTGGCATTCGCATACCACCGGTCCAGTTTGACCAGATAAAAATTGTGATTCACCCGCCGCTAATTTCTCAAAAGCAGCATCGACTTCTGTCTTTAAATTCTCAGGGATCAAATCTCTCCCGGCCAAATTCCAATTCAGATTGCTATCCCATGTTTGCTTGGTTTTTCCTTTCAAGTACAAACCATAATGTTTTGCATTGATAAAATCAATATTGCTAAGCTTATTTTGGTTGTACATATTTATTCCTTTCCTCAGTTAATTTATGCTTTTTAAATAAAAAATACAGGAATATTACCGCAAGCAGGATGCTTGTTAATTTAAAAGTGAATTCAATAGAGATGAGTTTTGCAATATATCCACCAATAATTGGCATCAAAATTGCTACTACAGATGAAATCTTCTGTATATCTCCTGTAGCTTTTCCTACGTGTTCAAAACCAATGATATTTCTTACACCGTATCTAATTGCAAAAAATGTCACACCAGAGGCCGTACCAACAAGGAAAACCAATAAATAGTATGTAGCATAATGATGTATTTTTGCATCTAAAAAACCAAATCCCCAAAAGGCCACAAAATTAATCATAATGGAAAATAACAAAACATTCTTGGCTGACAATTTTTTAAGTAACCAACCAGAAACTCGTGTTCCTACTATGCCACCAACCCCGAGAAGTGAAATTATGTAACCTATGCTACTTTCATTTTGCCCAATCCTCTCAAAGAAGATACCGAGCATATCGTTGCTAAGAAAAAAGGCTAAGTTTGACAAAGTATAAGCCGAAACAAGTAAATATAAATCCGGCTTATTTTTCAATTGCTGTATGAATGAAAAACGTTCTACAGCAGCAGAACTTACGCTTGCATTTACATCAAGCCGAAAAGTATCATCAAAGTATGATGTCAACATACCGACTAGGTTAAATGTCATTGATAATAACAGGACAAACCATAACCCATAATTCGTGTTTAAATATACAACAAACAAGGGAATGACTATTCTGCTAAAGTTGATGATATATCCATAAACTTCATAAAATTTTTGAGACTCATTATCATCTACATTCAATTTTGTGTTTGATATTCCAAGTCCACACCGACAGGTTGTCTTGATTAATGTAATGACATAAAGAAATATAATTGGATCAGCTATAGATAAAAAAGGCATAACAATGCCATTAATAAAGAACAGCAATGTCCTCCAATTTAATACATTTCCATTGTCAAACAACTTGCCGAATAATCCACTGGCCACTAGAAACGGAATAGCGAAGCAAGCACCCAATATCCCCATTTCGGATGGAGTCGCATGAAGGCTATATATAGCTATGATGCTTAAAATAGCGTAATCAAGATAAGTATCAAGTTCATGGACACCGATACTAATGTATTTTTTCATTGGTTATCACCCACATAAGGCTAGCCAGAGGCTGATAGTCCATAATATCTCCTTTTTCAACTTTAGGTTGATATTTACTTATTTCCCGTAAGGGAATTTAAATATAAGCAACAATCTTTCCCCATGTAAATTAGATGTTAAAGTGAAAATTTTATTATTGTGAAACAACTCATGTTTTTTAACCGCCTAACATCTCCATTATTGCCTTTAAAAATCATTTAAATACATACACATGCCACATAAAAGATTGAATAATATTTTCTTGTATTAATCTCGTTGCCTGCTTTGCTTTTATTTAGTATGTCTATTTAATAGTACCATTAAATTATTGTCCGATTTATTTGAGATCATTCAGACCGGGATTTTTCGCTTGATTTATGCAGAGCTATTACTTTTATTCCCTAATTTTTTAACCGATTGATTAGAATAACCTTTACCAGCAACAGCCAATATAGCTTCCACTGTTCAAGTGGAAATTGTCACCATAAAGGGATACTTGAACAAATCACCGTAATGGGCAAACTGGAAAAGATCAATGCAACTGCCTGCCTAAGCGGCAGTTGCAAACAATGTCCTGAAACACAGCAATGTGATACAGCGGTTTATCGGATCGCTGGGGGACATTGAATAATTAAAAAATAATCAATTCAATGTGAGGTGGTCATCACTTGACCTTGCTAAAAAGATACTATACATTGTGGATATCAACACCCGCGATAGCGTCAATCCACCGACGAGATCAGCGGGTTTTTCTCATGTACAGAAAAAACTTAGCAGAGTTATTTTGTTAGTAACACTTTCTCAACACTAATCATATGAGATTCTATTAAATGTCTGTTTATAACAAGCCTTTTTTAACTCCAGCAGAGCTGGTAAATATTCATCTTGAAGATAAAGGTATTTTATTTACTCATCCCTTTAATAAAGTCTTTGCTGAGAAAGCGCTATCCCTAATTAATTGGTATAGATTCAAATCATACTTATATCCTTATTTAAATCATTCAACTAAAGAATATTTACCCGGCACTGAATTTAAAAATGGCTTTGATTTATATTTGTTTGACTGTGAATTAAGAGAACTATGTAACAAATACATATTAAGAATAGAAGTTAAAGCAAAGAGTATTCTTGACCAAGTAATAACAAAGTATCTAAACGACCCTTTTTGGTATCTCAGCGATGATGTATTCACACCAAATAAAGCACCATATCAAGAAAGAATGAAAATAAAAGCGCTCATGGAAAAATCTACTCAGGAATTCGCTGTTTACTATAAAAATAACTATACAAGCACAAAGGAATCTTATAGGCAAAATCCTCCATTTTGGATAGCTATAGAATTAATGTCTTTTGATTCAATGATGAAATTGATTACTGCTTTAGACACGACAAAATTCACATCCTCAGGAAGAAATCATCTCAATGATTTTGCAACAGCTATGGGAGCCAATACATTTAAAGAAGTAAAATCGTGGCTTTACGCACTAAAGGAATTAAGAAACAAATCTTCGCATAGTTCCAGGACCTGGAATAGCAATTATCGCTTGCCATCAGGGTTCGTAGATAACAATAATAATATTGTTGGAACCAGAATAACAATCAGGCCAACAATGAAAAATAAAATCTATACTACATTGATTGTTTTAAAAATAATGTCTAAAACTTTGATAAGCCCATCAGAAAAATTCGAAGTTGAATTTAAAAATCTTATAAATAAATACAGTCATATAAATATTTTAACTCATTCAATGGGAATTCCCACAGGATGGGACAAGGAAAACATATGGAATTAAAAGGTAGAATTTGCCTTTATTAGTAACAAATTGAATCCCTATGATTTATCTAATCGTCAGAAGAACTTACATTGAGCCGCCGCATTCATGCGGCGAACGCTTTACCTTTCTAAATCACGCCAATAAAAATCTGTTATCTCATCGACCTTGCAATGCTTCTCTACTAACAAATTCAGTCAATAACCCAACAAACTCATCTGGATGAGAAATAAAAGGAGCATGAGCGGCATGACGCATCATGGCTGAAACTGAACGCGGCCATTTTTCATCAAGAATGTTGAGGATTTTTCTTGGCACCAGCCCATCCAGATAACCGTAAATCCGCAAGAACGGTATGGCAAGCTCAGCCAAAGGCTGCCTTAAATCTTCGGTACGCAAAATTTCCAAGCCAGCATGCAGCACTTCAACAGAAGGCATCGGCTGCGCCAGCACAACGGATTTTAGCAATCGCGCATCTTGACGGGCGCTGTCAGTACCTAATGTCTGTAAAGCAAGAAAACGCTCAACTGTGCGCTGGAAATCTTCACTAAGCTGATGTTCGAAATCGCGCAAAACTTCTGGCTTGATCCCCGGCCAGTCACTTTCTGCGCTGAAATGCGGTGAAGAAGCCACGGTAATTAATCCAGCAACTTTATCCTGATGGTCAAGGGCAATTCGGCTGGCAACCAGACCTCCCAACGACCAACCTAGCCATAGCGCATTTTCCGGCGCATATCGCCAAACTTCATCCGCCATGTCAGCAAGATTCATCGGGCCATATTTCTGGCTACGGCCATAACCGGGTAAATCCACCAGATGCAAACGAAAATGCGGAGCACATCGCATTTCAATGGAACGCCAAACTTCCGCATTCAGCCCCCATCCGTGCAGCAACACAAGATCACGCGAACCTTCATCAGAAGTCTGCCAAAATAGATCAGCCATTGTTATTCTCAACTTTATTTGCCATCAAGGAAGAAATCTATGCTAACAATGGTTGGGTACTGTTGGCTATGCCATCAGCCTCTTTGGTTGCCGCATCATGGAATATGCAGCTTTTGCAACAAACGATTGAAGCGTTTGACAAACATGTGCCCGTGCTGCGCTCTCCCCTCAGAACTTCCTTCACTGCCTTGTGGACGCTGCCTCAAAAAACCGCCTCTATGGGAGAATATGATAGCGATTACCGACTATTGCCCACCACTGAGCGGCTTGGTTCGTCGCTATAAATATCACAGCACGCCACAACTTGCGTCAGTTCTGGCGCGTCTGTTTCTACTGCATTGGCAACAGGGCTACCGCGATGGGCGATGGTATAAGCCCAACATTCTGCTCAGTGTGCCACTGCATCGATACCGGCGATGGAAACGGGGATTTGATCAGAGTGTATTAATGGCAAAGCAGTTATCAGAATGGCTACAATGCGATTACCAGCAAAGCTTTCTACAGCGGACGCATGCTACACTACCACAAAGAAATTTATCGGCAGCACGGCGTAAGATTAATCTCAGGAAAGCATTTCAGCTTTGTGGCCCAGTCGCAGGACAACATATCGCCATACTTGATGATGTGATTACCACCGGTGCGACCATGACTGAGATCTCCCGTTTGTTAATTCGTGCTGGCGCCCGTTCAGTGCAGGTTTGGGCGATTTGCCGAACCTTGTAGTCAATACGAGAATGGGCGTATTATAACCAACTATAGCAGTCAACTATTGAGCAAATGATATGATTAATATTACTGAAGCAGCGCAAGCTCATTTTGCCAAATTACTGGCAAACCAAGAACCAGGTACACAAATTCGCGTATTTGTCATCAATCCAGGTACACCTACCGCTGAATGTGGCGTATCTTACTGCCCGCCTGATGCCGTTGAAGCGACAGATACTGAACTGAAATTTGATCAACTGTCAGCTTACGTCGACGAACTGAGCGCCCCCTTCCTTGAAGAAGCTGAAATTGATTTCGTCACCGATCAGTTAGGCTCTCAGCTAACATTAAAAGCCCCTAACGCCAAGATGCGTAAAGTTTCTGACGACGCCCCACTTGTCGAACGTGTGGAATACGTTTTGCAATCACAAATTAATCCACAATTAGCCGGTCACGGCGGCCGCGTCAGCCTGATGGAAATCACTGATGATGGTTTCGCTATCCTTCAATTCGGCGGCGGTTGCAATGGCTGTTCAATGGTCGATGTCACGTTGAAAGAAGGGATTGAAAAAGAGTTGCTGAACATGTTCCCGGAACTAAAAGGGGTAAGAGATTTAACTGAACACCAACGCGGTGAACACTCTTATTACTAATAACGTATTACTAATAAAGTATTACTAATAACGTAATTACTGATAACAAATTTTCCCGCTCGGATAATCGTCGGGAAAACATTATTACAATAATAACTTAACGGGATAATCTCTATACCCTATGGATTTCAAGATGCATCGCGACGGCAAGGGAGAGAATCCCCGAGAGCACAGATAACTATGTGACCGGGGTGAGTGCAGCCAACAAAGAGGCAACTTGAAAGATGACGGGTATAAGTTCTAAAGAGCAAAGTCAGAATATATATGGAACATTTTCAAACTATCAGCCCTGAGCAGGCTTATCAACACTGGCAGAATAAATCCGCTACTATGGTGGATATCCGTGATCCACAGAGTTTCCGGATAGGTCATGCGTGTGGCGCTTTTCATTTGACTAATGACACGTTGAATGAATTTATGTTACAGGCCAATTTCGAGCAGCCGGTTATGGTTATGTGCTACCACGGCCATAGCAGCCAGAGTGCCGCTCAGTATTTATTAAACATCGGTTTTGAAACTGTCTACAGCATTAATGGCGGCTTTGAAGCCTGGCGCAGAGACTATCCTCACGCTGTTGACTCCTTACATAATCCGGCATAACACACCTCATGATCCGCGTAATCGCTATTTCAAACCCGCGTCTAGCGCAAGCCTTTATCGATTATATGGCAACCCATCAGGTCCATCTCACGATGCGCCCCGGTCACGATGGGCAACACGTCGAACTGTGGCTAGCAGATGACACTAAACTGACTATGGTTCAGCAAGAGCTGGAACAATTTACTCGCGATCCGCTAAATGAACGTTATCAAGCGGCTAGTTGGCAATCTGGCGATGTGAATCACCCATTGAAGTACCAAAATAATCTGAATTGGCAATATTTAAGTCGTCAGGCTGGCCCATTAACCATTACGGTTTTATTCCTAAATATCGTGGTTTATCTCTGGATGCAATTTGCCGGCGATTATCAGGTGATGTCCTGGCTAGCCTGGCCTGACGATAGCCAACATATGGAGCTATGGCGTTGGATCACCCACGGCTTACTGCACTTCTCACTGCTGCATATCATCTTTAATCTCATGTGGTGGTGGTATCTTGGCGGGCAAACAGAAAAGCACCTCGGTACAGGAAAACTATTTGTCATTATGATTGTTTCCGCTGTTTTCAGCGGCTGGGGGCAATCATTATTCAGTGGTTCTCATTTCGGCGGCCTTTCTGGGGTTGTTTACGCTTTAATTGGTTATGTCTGGCTAACCGGTGAGCGGGCACCCGAACAGGGTATTGGCATCCCCCGTGGTTTGATGGCTTTTTCAATCTTCTGGCTGATTGTTGGATACTTCGATGCATTCGGACTAGCCATTGCCAACGCCGCCCATTTCTCCGGTTTAATTATCGGTTTGCTGATGGCGTTGTGGGATAACCGTCACACATTCAAAAATAATAACCGACACTTTTAGACACTTAGAGGACTATCGTGAAGCAAACTCAACGGCATGATGCAATAGTTGAGCTGGTACGCCTTCAGGGCTACGTCAGCACTGAAGAGTTGGTTGAACACTTTAATGTCAGCCCCCAGACTATCCGCCGTGATTTGAACGATTTGGCAGATAAAAACAAAATACAGCGGCATCACGGCGGAGCCGCATTGCCATCAAGTTCGGTGAATACTGCCTATCATGACCGCAAGATCATGTGGTCAGAAGAGAAAGCACGTATTGCGCAACGTGTTGCTAGCCATATCCCGGATGGCGCGACGCTGTTTATTGATATTGGCACGACACCAGAGGCTGTCGCTCACGCATTGTTAAATCATAAAGATCTACGAATTGTCACTAACAACCTCAATGTCGCTACCTTGTTGATGACAAAAGAAGACTTTCGTTTAATCCTGGCGGGAGGGGAGATTCGTTCTCGTGACGGCGGAATTATCGGTGAAGCCACTCTGGATTTTATCTCCCAGTTTCGGCTCGATTACGGCATTCTCGGCATCAGCGGCATTGACATGGATGGCTCACTCCTAGAATTTGATTACCATGAAGTACGCATAAAGCGCGCAATTATCGAAAACTCTCGTTGCGTTATGTTAGTCACTGATCATTCTAAATTTGGCCGCAATGCTATGGTTAATCTAGGCAATATGAACCTCATTGATCACTTATTTACTGACCAACTTCCCCCGCCAAGCATCCATAAAGTCATAGAGCAACATAACGTACAGCTCGAACTCTGCTAAGAATTTTCTCTATATTTGGGGATAGCACTATCCCCTATCTCCTCTTATCGCGCCACAATTAAGCTTCTTTATTAATACCATGTGAATTATGTGGATATGACAATATTTGTTATCTATATCACGTGAACATGTTTTTTCTTAACAAATAGTTGGCTATTGATCGATTTCTGATTACAATTGTGAGCGAAAACGAGCATTAAAGAACTGTTTCGAACATTTTAGGGGGATGCATGGAAACTAAAGACTTGATTGTAATCGGTGGCGGGATCAACGGCGCCGGGATTGCGGCAGATGCTGCTGGCCGGGGGCTCTCTGTTCTGTTGCTAGAAGCACAAGATTTAGCCAAAGCCACGTCATCCGCTAGTTCAAAACTGATTCACGGCGGCTTACGCTATCTGGAACATTATGAATTTCGTCTGGTCGGCGAAGCGCTGGCAGAACGTGAAGTTTTACTGAACCTTGCACCACACATCGCTTTTCCGATGCGTTTCCGCCTGCCGCACCAGCCACATCTACGTCCAGCATGGATGATCCGTATTGGCCTGTTCCTCTATGACAATTTGGGCAAACGTGTCAGCCTGCCTGGTAGTAAAGGGCTGAAATTCGGTGCCAATTCTGTTCTGAAACCAGAATTGGTCCGTGGCTTCGAATATTCTGACTGCTGGGTCGATGATGCTCGTTTAGTTGTCCTTAACGCTCAGGAAGTTAAAAAACATGGCGGGGAAGTCCGTACCCGAACAAAAGTAACCCGTGCATGGCGCGAACAAGAGGGTTGGATGGTTGAAGCCGAAGATCTACGGACAGGTAAGACCTATACTTGGCGTGCAAAAGGTCTGGTTAATGCTACCGGCCCTTGGGTTAAAGAATTCTTTGACGATGGTCTGAAATTAAAATCACCTTATGGTATTCGCCTGATCAAAGGCAGCCATATTGTGGTGCCAAAAGTGCATGATGAGCCGCAAGCTTATATTCTGCAAAACGAAGATCATCGTATCGTATTTGTTATTCCTTGGATGGATGAATTTTCCATTATTGGAACCACCGATGTGGAATATCAAGGTGATCCAAAAGAGGCGAAGATTGACGATCAAGAGATTAATTATCTGCTGAGAGTTTATAACGATCACTTCAAGAAACAACTTAGCCGCGACGATATCGTCTGGACCTATTCTGGCGTACGTCCACTGTGCGATGATGAATCTGATTCACCTCAAGCAATCACACGTGACTACACGCTCGACATTCATGATGAACACGGCAAAGCGCCGTTACTGTCTGTGTTTGGTGGTAAGTTAACCACTTACCGTAAGCTGGCAGAACACGCAACCGAGAAGCTCATGCAATACTACCCCAATGCCGGAAAAGCCTGGACCAAAAATGGTCAGTTACCGGGGGGGAATCTGGAAGGGTGCGATCGTGATGGTTATGCCCGTTTATTGCGTAAACGTTACAACTGGTTGCCGGAAGGTGTTGCTGTACGTTATGCGCGTACTTACGGCAGCAACAGCGAACTCATTCTGCAAGGCGCTAATAATCTGACAGATCTAGGTGAATGCTTCGGTCACGGCCTGTATGAAGCCGAGCTTCGTTATCTGGTCGATAATGAATGGGTTGTTGAACTGGATGACGCAATCTGGCGCCGTACCAAATTGGGTATGTGGCTGAAAGAAGAGCAGAAGCAACGCATTGCAGCATGGTTGGCGGAGAATGCTAAGCCATTGTGAGTTAAGATTAAATCAACATAAAGATAGTTAATATAAACTTAGGCGCAAAATTACATATTGTGCCTATTTTTTTACCTATTTACGCTCAACTTAATTGTAATTACAGATATCAGATAGATAAATATAATTTTGTTATTTAAATACCCCAAATCATTTATTAAAAATAAAATAGGAATTTTATTATAAATAAATTATATTTTTGTCATTAAAGAAAAACAACAAAAATAAAACAATCATATATTAGAAAAATAATTCCCACCCTACAGAACGAATAACTTATTCAAAAAACAACAACATTGTTTATCGAAACATAAAGCCACAAAATAATTTCATCGAACGTTTTATACTATGAATAGAGTATATATTAGTATCGAATAGCGACTTCATAGCAATCATTACCATTCTTCGCGTAACTTACCTTGATATTCCAATCCATCCAACTTTTTATCCCCCCATAAACCAAAAACGCTATTATTCCGTTCTGGAATATTAGCATCAAGATAAGTATCTATCTCTCTTCGGCTCTGTGTAGCACGTGACTTATCAGGAGAACATTTCTCTACAATTTCAATCTTTTTAATCGTTTCTTCCCGCAGATTTATATTAATTTCTACCATAGCAACCATACTTTATTTCCTCCTGTTCCATATACTTTATCAGCTTAACTATCTATTTTTAAACTAAAAAAATTACCGCGACAGTTTAAAAAACAGATTTTATCCTTAAAATCGCCATTGACTATGTAGGTAAAACATAAAAACATTCCAATTTTTCTACTTGCAACGATGCTCTAAGTATCCTATAAATAAGTTGACTATACACATATTGATCTTATTTATCCAATTCTGATAGTCAGCAAGAAAGATTACCTATAACGTTTAAAACGAATAGTAATATGATATAAGATTATAGGGTGTTTTGATTGGCAAAAATTACATTAACAAAATACCCTGTAGTAATAGGTATCAAAAAATTATAATTAGCGAGATATTACATGACCACTGATATAAATATTGATCAACTATTAAAAGCAGAAGCTTCATTTATGCTGGGGACCCTGACGTTAGAATCCAACATTATCGGGGTTATGAGATACGAAGATGGCACCCTTTTGATAACCCAAGATAGTCCATTCTACCCAAAGAACTATAAGTGGCCAGACCAACTACATGATAATGGAATAATTTCAATAGGCGATAAAGAACTTGCTGTGACAAAAGTTTACACCGCGGGTCTTATTAATGGTCATGCATATATAGACCAAGAAATAACGAAACAAGCAACGCCGCCAGATAAAATTATGCCAGCACACTACTTACCTGATTTACACGGAATTTCAGAAAGAGACCTCATAGGAAAAACGGTAACTCTATCTGTGAACGATGAAACAAGATATAGGGTAAGTGTTGCACACTCTATGGCCCACTTTATGTCCCTTGCTTTAAATAAAGCAACTCATCATATATGGTCCAAAGTATACGATACCGATGATTTAGGAAATTATAATTTAGATAAAGCTGCCATTTACCAATCTTCTATTACAGAACTTAAATCCGTTGATATTTATCGCTTTGGTAAATCGATCAAAAAGAAAGGATTTGATAAAAATATATTAATTGAAAATCTGGATAAAATTAATAGAGAAGTTAATAATACACTCAATAATTGGTTATCTCAGGGTGCAGAAATAACCATTGAATATAAATCAAAAGAGATTAATGACACTAGATTATGGAAATCGACTATTGACTCTAAGGTAGTCACTATCCCATGCGGAGGCACACATATAAATAATCTTAATGAAGTCAAAGACGTAAAGGTTGAAATAAAGATCGGTGAATCTACTGATTTTATTCAAGTAACAACTCATTGCAGAGTATAAAACCATGAACCTCGACTTACTTTACTTCTATCTTCTTCTGGTTGTTTTATCCTATATAACACCAGGCCCAGACTGGGCTATTATCAGCAAAAAAGTATCAATCCTGTAATAGAGCTTTGACAGTATATCCTTGATTGGGATGAGTTGGTGTTTACAGAAATGCCATCATCAAGGATTGCTTATCAAGCAATGGTCTTATATGGCGTTGCCTGAGATTCTTTGCTGAACGATTTAATAGAATGCTTAACACATCAATACGGATATAATGGAACTGGCAAAGTTTCATGATAATTAGTTGCATTTTTTCCGGCTCTAATCGTCGATTTTCATAAGCCGGTTTTCAATTGCATTAAGATATTTTCAGGTATCAAACTAACAGTTGGTAACTCTAGTAAAGTTTGTTCTGGTGTCTGACGTTCATGTAAATTAGGCCGACGTCAGTCAGCAGAAGAGCAACCACTATATATTTTGGATAACCCAGCATGCTTACGTTTCATAAGATTTCAAATGGAGACGCTAAATGTATATCTATTAGTTATACAACTGCTATAATAACTGTCTGCCAATTTGCTACACAGGTGATTTATGAGAACACAACCTAAAGAAACCCCGATCAACATCCGGGCGAAAGCCTTCCAGCGGGAGCTTATTGACCATGCAGCAAACCTGCTCTCAAAAACCCGAACTGATTTCATCTTGGATGCTGCCTGCCGCGCGGCCGAAGATGCCATACTCGATCAGCGCCACTTTTTCGTTAACGACGAAAAATACCATGCGTTCATGCAGATGCTGGAGCAACCGCTTTCTGATAATGAAGGTTTTAAAAAACTGATGGGATATAAAGCGCCGTGGGAATAAGCACACCTGAAATATTAACGGCTGAACATAATATAAATGATTTTTATTGCCAGCATGAAACATTAAACGAATGGCTTTCACGCCGGGCGTTAAAAAATAATAAGCTCGGCGCGAGCCGCACATTTGTTATTTGCAAGGAAGGCACAAAAGACGTTATCGGTTATTATTGTCTAAGCGCCGGTTCAATTAATCATATTGAATCTACACCATCGCTTAAACGCAATATGCCAGATCCTATCCCTGTAGTGCTTCTCGGCCGTCTGGCTGTCGATGTGGAATATCAGGGGAAGAAGCTCGGGGCACTGCTTCTCCAAGATGCTTGGAAGCGTATCGCCAGCACGGCAGAACAGGTGGGCATTTCGACTATAATCGTCCACGCACTTGATGAGAGCGCTCGAACGTTCTATACACGTCTTGGCTTCGCCCAGTCACCGTTGGAGCCATACACGCTGATGCTGCCATTAGGCAAACAGAAGTAAAAGAATTTTTACTAAACCCTTTCTTCCTTTTGGTATATACCCTATGGATTTCAAGATGCATCGCGGCGGCAAGGGAGCGAATCCCCGGGAGCATAGATAACTATGTTACCGGGGTGAGTGAGTGCAGCCAACAAAGCGGCAACTTGAAAGATGACGGGTACATTGTCGGAATAATATTTTATCCCAATATAAGAACCACTATTCCTTAAGTATTAACCAAATCCACCGCCTCGCGAGTCAAACAGCCAATTTCCTGCCAATTTCGGCTATCCACCAGCGCTTTACTGACCATCCATGAACCACCACACGCGACAATACGCGGTACAGCAAGATAATCGCGGATATTGTTTGGTCCGATTCCTCCAGTCGGCATAATTTGCAGTTCAGTATAAGGCGCTAATATCGCTTTAATCATTGGCAAACCACCGGAAGGTTCTGCCGGAAAGAATTTCAACAGTTTTAATCCCAATTCCATCGCGCCTTCGATCGCGCTTGGATTATTCACGCCCGGAATAATAGGAATATTCAATTGCTGGCAGGCTTTGACTGTGTTTGGATTAAAACCCGGCGAAACCATAAAATCAGCGCCTGCCTGTTTTGCAGCAACCACCTGTTCATGATTCAGGACGGTTCCTGCACCAATCAGCATATCCGGCAGAGCCTGTTTCAGTAGACGAATCGCTTCTGCCGCTACCGAGGAACGGAAAGTAATTTCCGCTACCGGCAAGCCATTATCAGCTAATGCCTTACCTAACGGAATAATGTCTTCCGCACGCTCAACAGTAATCACAGGTACAATTTTTAACTGGCGTAACTGCTCAATCATCTGTTTCATCGATTTTTCCTCTGATATTAAAAGAAACTGTCAGTCACTGCTTGAGTTGCACTAATTGGAATAATCGCCCCTTTATGCTGAATAACGGTACCAGCCAGACGATGCCCCATGATTGCCGCTTGTTGTATCGGGCGATCCGTCAGAAATCCTGCCAAAAACCCGGCATTAAAGGCGTCTCCCGCCGCCGTAGTATCGACCACGTTAATAACCGGCGCCGTTGGGATCAGCTCAATCGGAGTATCCTGTACCAAATGCTGATAATAACAACCGGCAGCCCCCGCTTTAATCACGGCTTCTTTAACTCCTGCTTGTTTAAGGCGAATCATGGTTGCTGTAACCGATTTATCGCCCCACAGCTTGCATTCATCGTTGTCTGTCACTAGTGCCAATGAGGTAAAGGCGAGTAATTTCTGATAACAGAGCTGAGTTTCCTCCACACTTTGCCATAATGCCGGGCGGTAATTACTGTCGAAAACGATGATTTTTCCTTGTGCCGCCAGTTCAGCCAGCAAGTTTAGTAATTTTTCTCGATCATCGGCAGGCAAAATAGCCAAACTGATACCACTGAGATAAATGGCATCCATTTGTCGCAACGCTTGAGTAACCGAAGAGAAATCAGGATGGCGCACCATATAACGGGCAGCGGAATCATTACGCCAATACAGAAAGGTGCGTTCTCCCTGTTCATCAAGTTGAATCAAATACAACCCCGGTTGATGCGTCGAATCACGCAAAACCAGATGGGTATAAATACCCTCGTCTTGCCAACGTTTAATCATTCCTTGACTGAGGGAATCCATCCCCAACGCCGTCACAAAATGAACAGCAATCTTCTGTCGGTTTGCCCGTGCTAAATAAATCGCACTGTTCAGGACATCGCCACCAAAAGCCTGATGCATAGTCGCGAAAGGAGCGCCATTAAGTTCAATCATACATTCACCAAGGAGTGCAATCTGCTTCATGGATTTTCTCCCGGCAAGGCAAAATAACGGCGGGCATTATTAAAACAAATATCCTCAACCATTTGCCCTAACATGGCTTTGTTGTTAGGAATTTCGCCCTTTTCTGCCCATTGCCCTAACAAATTACACAAAATGCGACGAAAATATTCATGTCGAGTGTATGAAAGAAAGCTACGAGAATCGGTCAACATACCAACAAATTGACTCAGCAGCCCAAGTTGGGAAAGTTGTTCAAGCTGACGCAACATGCCATCTTTCTGATCATTGAACCACCAGCCCGAACCAAACTGCACTTTACCGGCGATACCGCCACCTTGAAAGTTACCGGCCATCGTTGCAATCACTTCGTTATCTCGTGGATTCAGGCAGTATAAAATCGTTTTCGGCAACTCATCCGTCATATCCATACTATCCAGCAAACGAGATAACGGCCAAGCGATGTTGTTATCACCAATGGAATCAAAGCCGCTATCCGCGCCAAGTAAGCGGAACATACGAGTACTATTGTTGCGAATAGCGCCGATATGCATTTGCATCACCCAACCACGAGCGGCATATTGTCGGCCAAGCCATACCAGAATCGCCGTGGTGTATTGCGCAATTTCAAGCTCAGAGAGAGTGCCGCCTGCCAGCCGTTTTTGTAGGATGCTATCTAATACCGCTTCATTAGGAATAGGAGCATAGCGCAGATTTTCTATGCCGTGATCAGCAGCCCGACAACCATGAGCAGCAAAATGCTCAAGGCGACTCTCCAACGCGTTCAGCACATCAGCAAAAGCCGTGATCGATACATTAGCTACAGCCTCAAGCTGTTTGATATAGTCAACGAAACCCACCAACTCAATTTTAAATACCCGATCAGGGCGCCAGCTTGGTAATACTTCGATATCGAAACTCTCATCTGTCGCAATTTGGCGGTGATATTGTAGAGAATCTACCGGATCATCCGTGGTTCCAACCATACGCACATTCATTTGCTGCATAATGCCACGAGCCGAAAACGCCGGTGTTGCCAGCTTTTCGTTGCATTGATGCCAGATTTCATCCGCAGTTTGCGGCCCGAATAATTTCCCGGTAATACCAAATGGACGACGTAATTCTAGATGTGTCCAGTGATAAAGCGGATTGCCTAAGGTCAACGGTACTGTTTTTGCCCATGCCTGATATTTTTCATAATCACAGGCTTGCTTACCTGTGATCAACGATTCATCAATACCCACACAGCGCATAGCCCGCCATTTATAGTGATCCCCTGCTAACCAAATCTGACCAAGGTTATCAAACTGGCGATTTTCAGCGATTTCACGCGGATTAAGATGACAGTGATAATCATAAATCGGCATATTTGCGGCATGTTCATGATATAGCTGACGGGCAGTTTCATTGTTCAGCAGAAAATCGTCACCCATAAAATTTTTCATCTCTTTTTTCCCTGTCAGCCAAATCAAAGTGTCGCCACAGCATGACGAGCGCCACAATCCAATAATAATTGATAAGCTTCGGTGACGGCCCGGACAAAATGCGCATCAGCTAACAATGGGTTGCCAAAAATCGCCAACAATGCGGGTACTACATCAGCAGATAACCCATATTGCTGGTAAATAGATTTAAATTGTTCAACTAGCGGATCACGCACATCAATTAATTTACCTTGTTCATCTTTACCGCTGATATAACGCATCCACCCGGCAATACCCAAGGCCAAATGACGATAATCGCTGCCATTTGCCAGATGATAAGTGACAGAATCAAACATGCGTTGTGGTAGTTTCTGGCTGCCATCCATTGCTATCTGCCAAGTCTGGTGCTTAAGACCAGGATTACTGAAACGCTCAATTAGCCGGTGCGCATATTGAACAAGATCGGTACCTGTCGGCATTGTCAGAGTTGACGCCTGCTCTTTTAACATCAAATCCAAGACGGCCTGCCGGTAATCGGGGTTCGCCATTGCGTCAGCAATATGTGTATATCCTGCCAAATAGCCCAGATAAGCTAGAAATGAGTGGCTACCGTTTAGCATGCGTAATTTCATGGTTTCAAAAGGCGCCACATCTTTAACAAATTGGGCGCCTGCCACATCCCAGTTTGGACGGCCATTGGCAAAGTTATCCTCAATCACCCACTGACGGAAAGGTTCACAGGTGACTGCACAGGGATCATATACTCCCAACTGTTCAGCTATTTCTTCCAACGATTCTGGCGTGGCGGCAGGAACAATACGGTCAACCATTGTGCATGGAAAAGTCACATTCAGTTCAATCCATTGGGCTAACTTTTCATCCCGCAAACGGGCAAAACTCACCACCGCTTCACGAGCAACTTTGCCATTTTCTTTGACATTATCGCAGGACATCACCGTCAATGGCGGCAAGTTACCTTCATAACGCAGACGGAGCGCCTCGACAATGTAACCAATAGCAGATGTGGGTTCGGTTGGGTTAGCCAAATCCCGTTGAATTAATGCATTATTTACATCCAACTTGCCGCTGGCTGCATCGATGCAATACCCTTTTTCAGTAATCGTCAGAGAAATAATCGCCACTTGCGGCTGCGCTATCGTTGCCAGAATACCTTGCTGACCCACAAACTCAGGGTGCAAGGCATCAATCATAGAACCGATAATTTTTAGCTCCGTTTTCTCTGCCCCTTTCTCCGCAATGGTACACAAACAATCCTGCTGTTTAAGTTGCTGAATCAACCGATGACCGGAGAACAAACTAACTTCACAAATTCCCCAATCACTGCCCGTTTTTTCCAACATACGGTGAGTAAAAACCGCCTGATGCGCCCGGTGAAAAGCGCCACATCCCAGATGAACAATACGAGTCACCAATTTTTGGCGATCATAAGAAGGGAGATGAATAACCGGATCAATTTTGCAATTAGCAATATTACGGAGCATAAAATAGTTCCTTTCTAATGGAGCAGATTACTTAAATGCTTAGTAATTCAGTAACATCTGAGGCAACCACAAGCTCAATTGCGGTATAAAAGTCACCAACATCAACGCGATAACCAAAGCGCAATACATGGGAATTAAAGGTTTCAATACCTTATTAATGCTGACGTCACCGATAGAACAACCCACAAACAGCGCACTCCCTACCGGCGGTGTACAGATACCAATAGCCAGATTGAAGGTCATAATGATGCCGAAATGTACCGGATCAACGCCCATATTCTGCGCCACCGGCAGGAAAATCGGCGTAAAAATCAGAATCGCCGGAGTCATATCCATAAAAGTCCCGACCAACAACAGAATGATATTAATGACCAGCAGAATAACCAGTGGATTTTCCGAAACCGCCATTAGCGCATCAGCGATCAAATAGGGCAGATCCGCATTCGCCATTGCCCAAGACATTCCCATTGATGCACCAATCAGCAACAAAACAATGGAAGTAGTCACCGCAGAATCGAGAATGATTTTTGGCAGCTTGGCGATACTGACTTCACGATAAATCAATACTGCTAATACAAAGCTATATAACACAGCAATCGCCGAGGCTTCTGTGGCGGTAAAAATACCGGCAATGATCCCCCCCATAATAACCACAACCAACATCAGGGAAGGCAATGCGCGAACCAATGTAGTGAAAAACTCGTTCCATGTCGGCTTGGGTGATACCGGATAACCTCGGCGTTTGGCAATGATTGCCGCCACAATCATCAAAGATACGCCCATCAAAATGCCGGGAATATAACCCGCCAAAAACAGTGCGGCAATTGATGTGCCGCCAGAAACCAGCGAGTAAACAATCAGGGTGTTACTTGGCGGGATCAATAAACCAGCAGGGCAGGAGGCAATGTTTACAGCGGCAGAGTATTCCGGCTCATAACCCTCTTTTTTCTGCATTGGCGCCATCGTTCCGCCGACCGCCGCAGCCGATGCCACTGCTGAGCCTGAAATCGCACCGAAAAACATATTCGCCATAATATTGACGTGCACCAGAGAACCGGGCAAACGGCCGCCCATAACTTTTGCCAGATTAATCAGGCGGGCAGCGATTCCCCCCTGATTCATAATATTCCCCGCCAGAATAAAGAATGGAATAGCCAGTAAAGAGAAATTATCAACACCTGCCGCCATACGTTGCGCAACCACGGTAATCGCCGCCTCCATTGGCAAAGTCATCATAATTGCCAGTAATGATGACAAGCCAATCGCAAAGGATACCGGTATACCCAATACCAGCAACACGGCAAAACTACCGAACAACGCTAAAACCACTTGCCAATCCATAAGCCCATCCTCTTTTGCCTGGTGATTTTATTGATTTTCAGAAACAACAACGTCTTTACCTGAAAAATTCTGGATAAGCGCAACAATGTCTACCAGCACATAGCAAATCATCAGAACACCGCTAATTGGCAGACATAAATAGACATATCCCATCGGTAGCCCTAACGCGGGCGTAATTTGCTTGGTTTCAAGGGTTGAGATCACCAGTATCGATCCGCCATACACCAGCACGATCGAAGCAAATAGGGCGATCGCGGCCTGGATCACTAAACCCACACTATTTTTACCTATTCCCTTAAGTTTCATCGTTAACAGGTCGATAGCTAAATGGCGATGTTGACCTGTGGTATATGCCGCGCCAATCATGGCAACCCACATAAACAGATAACGAGCGAGTTCATCCGTTACCGTACTCGGCGCACCAAACACATAGCGGGAAACCACCTGCCATGTGACACAAAACACCAAAAAAACGGAAAGGCTGACGGTAAAAAATGCCAAACCTTTATTGAGGCAATACACAAGGTTTTTCACGGGGCTTTGTCCTTATTGGCCTCAACGTATGCCCTATTTGATTGACCAAATGGGCAAACTGTCTGACCAAAATCAGTAAAGGAAGCTTTACGTTGCTTGGATTATAAGATCCAGGTCAAAAAAACATCCAGTGAGCGGGATCACAATCTGACTGGTTCACCAGTTGTGCCGATTATTTTGTGATATTGGTCAACCAAATTGCTTTTACTTTTTGACGAAACCCGAAGTGATGCTTATGGTTTGACCATCAGTTCAGTTGTGCCCGTAACCTATTTACAACAATTGGAGAACGAACAATGAGCAATGCTAAGCGTATTTTATCTACTGTAATCGGAGCGATATTTGCCTTAGGCGCGTCACAAGTTATGGCAGTAACAACATTAAAACTCAGCCATAACCACAACCGCGATCATGCAGTACACAAGGCAATGACTCAGTTTGCTGATGAAGTTCGCCAAAAAACGAATGGTGATGTTCGTATTCGGATCTATCCAGACGCACAATTGGGTAATCAACGGGAATCGATGGAACTGATGCAAAATGGCGCCCTGGATTTAGTCAAATCCAATGCCGCAGAACTGGAAGCTTTTTCGCCCGCTTATTCTGCTTTTAACTTACCTTATCTATTCCGCGATAAAGCCCATTACGAAAAAGTTAAAAACGGCGAGATTGGCAAAGAAATTTTGGCATCCAGCAAAAACCGCGGCTTTATTGGCATAACCTACTATGAAGCCGGGGCACGTAGCTTCTACGCCAAAAAACCTATCCGCACGCCGGAGGATCTAAAAGGCATGAAAATTCGGGTTCAGCCTAGCCCAACCGCCATTTCAATGGTGAAAAACTTAGGCGGTAATCCAACACCATTGGCTTACGGCGAACTGTATACTGCTCTACAACAGGGTGTCGTCGATGCCGCAGAAAATAATATTCCCTCTTTTAGCCTGAGCCGTCACAGTGAAGTTGCCAGATACTTCTCACTGGATAAACATACGATGGTGCCAGACGTTCTTGTTATTTCTACTAAATCGCTAAATAAGCTGTCATCGGAACAACAAAAAATCCTCATCAATGCGGCAACCCACTCTTCGGAATATATGACGAAATTATGGGAAAAATCAGAAGAGAAAGAGCGCCAGAATGCAGAGAAAATTGGAGTCCAATTCGTCAATGTAGATCAAAAATCGTTTGAAGAAGCGGTCAAACCTATGTATGACGACATTAAGAAAAGCGATCCAATGCTTTACCGTATGGTAGAACGTATCCGCTCAGTCAAATAATCATTGGCGAAGGCCAAATGGCCTTCGCCTTTAAGCGGCACTTTTGGTTGACCAATTTCTGTTTTTGACTATTATCTACACAATAACATCAATAATCATGACAACAATAGTGACACCATGAAGCACTTATTTGAGCCAAAACGTCCTTATCAAGAAATCGGCATCTCATTAAGAGAGATGATTGCCAACCAGAAATATCGTATTGGGGATCGCTTACCCCCAGAACGAGAGCTTGCTGAATTATTAACAGTTTCCAGAACCGTTGTGCGTGAAGCATTAATTATGCTCGAACTCGAAAACCTTATTGAAGTCCGCAAAGGTTCCGGGATCTATATTATTAATCGCCCTCACCTGCCAGCTTCCTCTTCATGTTCAGTTAACGCAGCGGGACCTTTTGAGCTATTACAAGCTCGCCAATTACTGGAAAGTAATATTGCCGAATTTGCCGCTATGCAAGTGACACCAAATAACATTGCTAATATGCGTCGGGCGTTGCAAAAGGAATCCGAAGATTTGGCCTCCGGTGAAGATGAATCCGGCGACAGAGAATTCCATCTGGCGATTGCGGAAGCAACCCATAACAGTATGTTAGTTGAACTGCTTAAACAATCTTGGGCATGGCGGGAAAATAATCCTATGTGGCAGAAACTGCACACACGAATTACCGATAAAGATTATCGTAAAGAGTGGCTGCATGACCATCAGATCATTTTATCCGCCATGATCAAGAAAGATCCGGCGGCAGCCAAACAAGCAATGTGGCAACATTTAGAGAATGTGAAATTACGTTTACTGGAATTGTCTGATGTTGACGATCCCTATTTCGACGGTTATCTCTTTAACTCATATCCCTGTAAATAAGTTTTTATATCCAGTTGTTCTGATGACTGTTTTTTATTCTGACGTTGCATAAAGGTAGATAACAATGGAACAAACATGGCGTTGGTTCGGCCCAAATGATCCTGTTTCTTTAGATGATATCCGTCAGGCTGGTGCAACCGGCATCGTTACCGCATTACACCATATTCCTAACGGACACATTTGGAACAAAGATGAAATACTGGCCCGTAAAACCCTCATCGAAAATAAGGGGCTTATCTGGTCAGTTGTTGAAAGTGTGCCTGTCCATGAAGAGATTAAAACCCAGACCGGTCACTATCAGCAATGGATTAATAACTACAAAACTTCACTGAAAAATTTAGCGGAATGCGGCATCGATACCGTCTGCTATAACTTTATGCCTGTGCTGGACTGGACACGCACCGATCTGGAATACTCACTCCCTGATGGTTCCAAAGCTCTACGTTTTGATCAAATTGCCTTTGCCGCATTTGAAATCTATATCCTCAAACGTCCAGATGCAGAAGCTGATTACACCGTCGAAGAACAAGCTCAGGCAAAAGTCTATTACGACAACATGTCTGCTGCTGATATTAAGAAACTCACCACTAATATTATTGCCGGTCTGCCGGGAGCCGAAGAGGGCTATACGTTAGCAGAATTTCAGGCGCAATTAGATCGCTACAAAGATATTACCCGCGATAAACTGCGTGAACATTTGGCTTATTTCCTGCACCAGATTGTTCCTGTATGTGAAGAATATGGTTTACGTCTGGCAATTCACCCGGATGATCCACCGCGTCCTATTCTGGGCTTACCACGTATTATTTCCACTATTGAAGATATTGAATGGCTGACCACCATTGAACCAAGCCCGGCTAATGGTATTACAATGTGTACTGGTTCCTATGGCGTTCGTGGTGATAATGATTTGGTTGAGATGATTAAACGCTATGGCAACCGAATCTATTTCACTCACCTGCGCTCCACCCAACGGGAAGAAAACAGCAAAACGTTCCATGAAGCCGCCCATCTGGCAGGTGATGTGGATATGTATAATGTCGTTATGGAAATCCTGCGTGAAGAATATCGCCGTAAGCAGGCTGGAGATAGCCGTTTGATACCTATGCGCCCCGATCATGGCCATCAAATAATTGATGACCTGAAAAAACAGACTAATCCCGGCTATTCCTGTATTGGCCGATTAAAAGGTCTGGCAGAAATTCGCGGTCTGGAATTAGGTTTAAGGCGAGCGTTTTTTGAAAATAAATAATGAGTTTACGTTATTCACTATATTTACTAGTAACCCTAAAAAGGGTTACTTTATTTATATGAAGCCACATTAAAGTAATTAACTACAACTTTATGTACAGGTTCATTTTAAGCTAAAATTTTAATTTATTATTTTAGTTGATTTATTAATATATAAATTCGAGGCAAAAACGGAAAATTCTTATCAGGTTTTCTATTTTCCAATAAATAAGAATAGATTATGGCAACTTATTTTCAGCCTCACCTGTCGTATAGTCCTTAAGTTTACTTTCACCCGATGTCTGCGGGTTACGATAGGCTCTCAATCCACCTTTCTTCCAATCTGGCCATTGTTCAACTATTTTACTCGCTTCACTTAAATAAGCCAAAAACTCCTCTCTCTTAGTCATTTCTTTAACTCCTTTATTAAGTTATCTACGTTAGCTGCTGATTCGGTTTCTTTTTCTATATAAGATAATGATAGCATCTTCATTCTCAGCCTTCCATCCTTTCTATGCCACTTAATAATTTTTCCATCCTTATTTTTTCTTTTTATTTTATATCCTATCCCCAGATTTATTGAAAACAAATTAAAGAAACAGCGAGGTCCAACACCCACAAATGGTTCAAAAATCACTTTATTATCATAAGACTCTTCTTCAAGTGTTGAAATAGAGTCAGGATGAAAATCAAAAGCTTTACTTTTAGGATAAGGCTCAATATATATGACCCGCCGTATGCCGCTGGCAACGATATGTTTTGCGCAATTATGACAAGGGAATGTAGTACAATACAATATCCCATTATGAGTGCTAATGTTACTTCTTGCACATGCCAAGATAGCTTCCATCTCAGCATGTACAACCCTGCCATATTCGGTAATATCCTTTATCTTGCTATTTAGGAGACATCCTCTAAACTTTTCTTTTTGTTCCTCTTCAATATCTTCAAGTATATCTTCAATAATTAATCCTTTCTCTTTAGCATTTGAATCTTCGCCTACCTTATAATCTCTACCATTTTCAACATCTTCAATCGCATCTCGTACATAATCAGGCCAATATAATCCTCCGCCGAATCGTGGTACATCATTAGCTCCAGTTGAGATTATGTTCTTATCTTTCGTTAATACAGCACCAACTTGACGGGAAAGATCTCCTGATCGCAAAGAAGCAGAAAAAGCCATAAACATTGCGTATTCATCAAAGGTTGGTGTGACATATGGGTTACCAAAAATAAGATCTAATATTCTCCATATATTATTGTCGGTCCTATTTTTATTTCCATCATAATTTATAAAGAAATCTGATAATTCATAAGTATTTCGAGTACGCTGTCCCCACTTATTCCCTTCATTGGAATCACGATTAATCAATTCTCTAGCTTTTACTTCATCAATACATTTATCAACAATAAGATTTCTTAATCTCTGAGATTCACTCGTATATACACCTATCAAGAAAAACCCATTTGCATAAATCTCCCTTAGTGCATTAACTTCATTCGGGTGTTTAAGAGAATTTATAATATATGCCCTCCTAATAGATGGTATTGATGAAAAATATTTCTTCTCCCTTCTTTTATTTATTTCTGCCACCGCAGCTAACGCCAATATAGAATTATCCTGACTAGCCTCTCTTAAATAATTACCCTCCGACATTAAACAACTTATCCTTTCATAATTATCCTTTGTTGAGGGAATATCTCTTAATACTGAAATAATTTCAGAAGATATTCTTAATTCCTGTACATCATACCTGAATGCATTAAGTTTCTGTGTTATAGAATCTTTAATTATTTCCAGATCCGTTCCTACAGCGCCAACTAACCCAATAACGACCTCAGAATCAAAATCCCAAGATCTCTGATCATCCTCAGATAGATATGTTTTATTTATATTAACCATGTTAAATATTTCTGCCTATTATCGTTTTACTCTATTTAAAATCGCCGTTAATTACATTTATAAAAAATGGACAATAACATTCGAACAAATATAATTTCGTAACTAAATATAGATTTTTTATTTACTATACCCTGTACATTCTGATTTAAATTATTCCTCTAACACCAGGTTAGGAAATATGAATTAACATCACATGATTTACCCTTTTTCATAAATTTACCTCCCTTCTATTATAATAAAGACTAAATTATATATCTAATTAGAGGGAAGATTTATCCTTAACCTATCAAGGACGATGAGAATATAAACCAAAAACAATCTATGAAGCAATTAAAATATCGTAATCATGCCGAACAGGCAGAACATCGTCATAATAGTTCTGCCTGAAAATAAATAGATTAGATAGAAAATATCTTTATGATCTCAATCTAATCTTCTCATCCTTCCCAAAAAACACGGCCATTAATTCATATTTATAACCCTATCAATTAAGCCGGGACGAATTCTATCTTCCAACAACGTGCATCATTGAAATAGAGACGAGGCTCCTTCGTATCAGGGTCCAATTCAAAATCAATAATAAACTGAATACTGGGTAATAAATAACTATTCTCGTAAGCCCATTTTAAGACCTCTTTTTTCCCCGGCAAGATAACCGCATCAATATAAAGATCATGACCGGATGCTTCAATATTGACGATTGATTCTGTTTCGTGATTATAATAGCGACCTGATAATCGCTGAATATCAATATCACCTTTGCCAGTCATCTTTTTCAAATAAAAAACATTATCATTTTCATCAATCTGTTCCAGTGCGATAACACTGTTATTTTCAATAATCGGTTTAAACCGGATATCTCCACCCTTCTCTTGGAATGTTCCATCAGCGTTAAAGATAATCGGATTACCTTTCTCAAATAAATTACCTAATAAATAGCAATCTTCCTTGGTAATAATATAGGGATAGGGATCAGCTCCCTTGAACATACCGGTAATATCAATATTACTGGTTCGGCAATGCTCTGGCTTAGTCATATCAGTGTTAAATAATATATCAAGACACTGATTAGTAAACTCAACACTATTAATACCTGTTGCAGCAGTAATCACAATACCTAATTTAGCATCAGGTAAAACACAAACCTCAGCTTTAAAACCACCATAGGAACCATCGTGCCGTATTATCTTTTGCCCTTCACGTTGGCTGATCATCAAACCGTAAGCATAATTGTTACGATTGCCATTGGCTAAATTTGGCATACGAGATAAATGAGGCAACATATCCCGAACAATCGATGGTGAATAAAATGCCTTCATCCAGCGACATAAATCACTCACTGTAGAACGAAGCCCCGCACTACCTATAGTTGAATCGTTGTGATCCGATCTTATCCATTGATTTGAATCTTCGTTATAGACATAACCTATCGCCCGATCAGAGATAACCTCAGTAACATCATCATAGAAAGAGGTATTATTCATCTTTAATGGAATAAAGATATTTTCTTTCGCATATTCTCTTAACGATTTACCCGAAACTACTTCGATGATTTCTGCCAACAAATTATAACCCATATTGGTATAGCTAAAATATTCCCCAGGCGTGAAATTAAGCTTTTGTTGCCTCTGAATCAGTTTTCTTAATAAATCTATACTGCGGTGGTCAAAATCTGAGTTTTTACCCGCCAATCCATAAGGGGCATATTTATCCCGTAACCCACTGGTATGATGAATAAGATGCTCAATGGTAATATCAGAGAAATATGCCGGGAAATAACCCACATATTTTCCAACTTTATCCTTGACGTTGATCTTTCCTTCTTTTTCCAACAAAGCAATACAAAAAGCGGTGAACTGTTTTGAAACACTCGCCATATAAAATTTCGTATTGGGGGTTATGGCAACTGCATGTTCAATGCTGGCTTGCCCGATATAGCGCTTATAAATGGTTTCATTTCCGTGGGTAACAGCAATCGCTAGGGCGCCGCCATTTTTCTTATTTTCAATATTAACCAATTCGTCTATTTTCTTGAGAAGCAACTTAATTTTATTTTTAGATATAGTAGATTCCATCATTAATTCTCTTAATTAAGGTTATATAAAAATAACATATATACAGTGTGATAAGGCAAAATAATAATATGGAAATTCTGCCTAATATAATTCAATCAATTCTACCAGAAAAACACTATTCTCAACTCGTGTTCACAACACTATCAATTAAACTGGGACGAATTCTATATTCCAGCAACGACCATTACTGAGATAAAGATAAGGTTCATTCGTGTCAGAGTTTAATTCAAAATCAATAATAATCTCTGTGCTAGGAGAAAAATAACTGTTCCCATAAACCCGATGTAAGACCTCTTTTCTTTCAGGAGAAATAATGGCATCGATATAAAGCTCATCTTCAGAAGCTGCAACAGTGAGCACAGATTCTGTTTCGTGGTTATAATAATCTCCTAATAGTAGCTGAATATCGGTACCACCATCATCAATCATCTTATCTAGATAAAAAACATTGCCATTTTCATTAATCTGCTCCAATGCAATAATACTGTCATTTTCAATGATAGGTCTGAACCGGATTTTCCCATCCACCTCTTGGAATGTTCCATCAGAATTAAAGATAATCGGGTTGCCTTTCTCGAATAAATTACCTAATAAATAGCAATCTTCTTTGGTAATAATATAAGGATAAGGTTGTATTCCTTTGAATATACCCGTAATATCAATATCACCAGTCCGACAAGGCTGTTTTTCTAGTTTAGTACCATTGGGATTAAACAATACGTCAAAACATTGTCGAACAAGCTTAGAGACATTAGTATTCATTGCAGAAATAACAGCAATACCTAATTCAGCATCAGGCAAAATACAAACTTCTGATCTGAAGCCACCATAACCACCATCATGTCGTATTATCTTTTGCCCTTCACGTTGGCTGATCGCAAAACCGTAAGCATAATCGTTACGATTGCCATTAGTTAAATCTGGCGTACGAGATAATTGAGGCAATAGATCCTGAACAATCGATGGCGAATAAAACGCTCTCATCCAGTGACACAAATCATTCACTGTAGAATATAGCCCCGAACCTCCTACCGCCGCATCATTGAGATCTTCTCTTATCCATCGGTTCGAGTCCTCGTTATAGGAGTACCCCATTGCCCGGTCAAAAATAATCTCGGTAACATCATCATAGAAAAAGGTATCTTTCATCTTTAATGGGACGAAAACATTTTCTTCTGCATATTCTCTCAGCGACTGGCCTGAAACTACTCTGACTATTTCCGCCATTAAATTATAACCCGTGTTGCTATAGAGATAATATTCTCCAGGCGTAAAATTAAGTGCTTGTTGCCGTTGCGTCAGTTTTCTCACCAAATCAATATGACGGTGGTCAAAAGCTGAATTTTTACCTGCCAGGCTATAAAGTAAAAATTGATCACGTAATCCACTGGTATGGTGAATAAGATGCTCAATGGTAATATCAGAGAATTCTGCGGGGAAATAATCCAAATATTGTCCAACTTTATCCTTAACGCAAAGCTTTCCTTCTTTCTCCAACAAAGCAATGCAAAAAGCCGTGAATTGTTTTGAAACGCTCGCCAAATAGAATTTCGTATTAGGGGTTATGGCAACTGCATGTTCAATGCTGGCTTGCCCGATATAGCGTTTATAAATGGTTTCATTTCCGTGGGTAACCGCAACCGCGAGGGCGCCGCCATTTTTCTTATTTTCAATATCAATTAATTTGTCTATTTTATTAACAAAAGACTTAATGTTATCTCTAGATATCGTCAATTCCATCATTAATTTCCTTATTTAAGGTTATATAAACAGAATACATAGGGTATACAATCTGATATTACAGTGTAATAAGGCAGAACACGAATATGAAAATTCTGCCTAAGATAATAATAACCCAATATAATTCAATCCATCCTACCAGAGAAACACTGTTCTCAATTCGTGTTCACAACTCTATCAATTAAATTAAACCGGGACGAATTCTATCTTCCAACAACGTCCATCATTGAGATAGAGACGAGGTTCATTCGTATCCGAATTCAATTCAAAATCAATAATAATTCCAGCACCAGGCAAGAAATAACTATTCTCGTAAACCCACCTTAAGACCTGTTTTTTTCCAGGCAAGATAATCGCATCAATATAAAGATCATCACTGGATACTTCAATATTGATAATCGATTCTGTTTCGTGATTATAATAGCGACCTGAAAATCTCTGAATATCAATATCACCTTTATCAATCATCTTTTTCAAATAAGAAACATTGCCACTTTCATTAATTTGTTCCAATGCGACAACCCTGTCATTTTCAATGATAGGTCTGAACAGGATTTGCCCATTTTCCTCTTGGAATGTTCCATCAGAGTTAAAAATAATCGGATTACCTTTTTCGAATAAATTACCTAATAAATAACACTCTTCTTTGGTAATAATATAAGGAAAAGGATCTACTCCTTTGAAAATACCGGTAATATCAATATCACTGATTCGGCAAGGCTGTTTGCCTGGTTCAGTAATACCGGTATTAAACAATGCATCAAGACCCTGCTTGATAAATTTATCAACATCCGTACTTGTTGCGGAGGTAATAGCAATACCTAATTTGGCATCAGGCAAAATGAACATGTCCGATCTAAAGCCACCATAAAAACCACCGTGTCGCATTACCGTTTGCCCTTCACGTTGGCTAATAATCAAACCGTAGGCATAATTGTTACGATCGCCATTAGTTAAATCTGGCATACGGGATAACTGGGGCAATAGCTCTCGAACAATCGATGGCGAATAAAACGCTCTAATCCAACGACACAAATCACTTACTGTAGAATAAAGCCCTGAACCACCAACCACCGCATCGTTGAGATCATTTCTTCTCCACTGATGCAATGCCTCGTTATAAATGTAACCCATTGCCCGATCAGAGATAATCTCGGTTATGTCATCATAGAAAAAGGTATCTTTCATCTTTAATGGGACGAAAACATTTTCCTTTGCATATTCTCTCAGCGATTTACCTGAAACCACTCTGACTATTTCCGCCAGTAAATTATAGCCCGTGTTGTTATAGAGATAATATTCTCCAGGTGTAAAATTAAGCATTTGTTGCCGTTGAGACAATTTTCTCACTAAATCAACATGACGGTGGTCAAAATCCGAGTTTTTACCTGCCAGATTATAAAGCCCAAATTGATCCCGTAAGCCACTGGTGTGATGAATAAGATGTTCAATGGTAATATCAGAAAAATGTGCCGGGAAATAATCCAAATATTGTCTAACTTTATCCTTAATGCAAAGCTTTCCTTCTTTCTCCAACAAGGCTATGCAAAAAGCGGTGAATTGTTTTGAAACACTCGCCAAATAGAATTTAGTATTAGGCTTTACAGCAACAGTATGTTCAATGTTAGCCTTTCCGATATGGCGCTGATAAATTGTTTTATTACCGTGAGTAACAGCAACAGCAAGTGCCCCCCCCTTTTTTTTATTTTCAACATTAACCAGTTCGTCTATTTTCTTGATAAATGAGTTAATGTTATTTTCAGATATCGCTGATTCCATCATGAATTTCCTTATTTAAGGTTATAAGACAGGACATATATATTCAGCCTAATAGCAATACATATGTGAGCAGTACTGTAAGACGTAAACAGGAAATATCCAAGTGATAATGATCATCAATTAATATATGAAGAGCAATATAAAGTAACTACGGAAACTGATGTTTGCAAAAAACAGACAGAACATAAATATAATCGTTCTGCCTGGAACAAAGTATATCCAATAAGAAATATCTTTAGGTCCTCAATAGTATTAATCCCACCCGGCTATAACAACGCTATTCTTTATTCTGATTTATCACTTCATAAATTAAACTGCGACAAACTCTACCCTCCAGCAACCCCCATCATTGATATAAAGATGAGGTTTATTCGTATCAGAGTCCAATTCAAAATCGATAACAAATTCAGTGCTCGGTGAGAAATAACTATTCCTGTAAACCCGCCGTAAGGCTTCTTTATTCCCAGGATAGGTAATCCCATCAATATAAATCCTATCTCCAGAAGCAGAAATAGTCATTGTTGATTCTATTTCATGACTATAATAATTCCCTGATAATAACTGAATATCGATAACACTGTCATCAGTCATCTTTTTAAAATAAAAAATATTGCCATTTTCATCAATCTGTTCCAGTGCAATAACACTGTCATTTTCAATGATCGGTTTGAATCGGGTTTTACTTCCCCGCTGTTGGAATGAACCGTCAGAGTTAAAAATAATCGGGTTACATTTTCCGAATAAACTCCCCAATAAATAGCAATCCTCCTTGGTAATAATATAAGGATAAGGCTCTGCCCCTCGGAAAATACCGGTAATATCGATATCACTGGTTAGACAATATGGTTTTTCCGGTTCAGTTATATTCGTGTTAAACAACACATCAAGACACTGTTCAATCCATTGAATGACGTTAATATTTGTTGCAGAGGTAATAGCGATACCTAATTTAGCATCCGGTAAAATACAAACATCAGATTTGAAACCCGCATAGGAACCATCATGTTGTATTATTTTTTGCCCTTCTCGTTGGCTGATAATCAAGCCGTAAGCATAATTATTGTGATTGCCATTAGTTAAATCTGGTGTACGAGATAATTGAGGCAACAGTTCCTGAACAATCGATGGTGAATAAAATGCTCTGATCCAACGACACAAATCATTCACTGTAGAATAAAGCCCTGTGGCACCTACCACGGAACCATTGAGATCATATCTTGCCCACCGATTCGGTTCTTTGTTATAAGTGTAACCCATCGCCCGATCAAAAATAATCTCTGTGACATCATCATAGAAAGCAGTATCTTTCATCTTTAATGGAGCGAAAATATTTTCTTCTGCATATTCTCTCAATGATTTACCTGAAACCACACTAACTATTTCCGCCAGCAAATGATAGCCAGTGTTGCTATAAGCATAATATTCGCCAGGTGTAAAATTAAGAGCTCGTTGCCGCTGCGTCAGTTTTCTTATCAAATCAATATCATGGTAATCAAAACGCGAATTTTTACCTGCCAGACGATAAAGTAAAGATTCATCACGTAATCCACTGGTATGATGAATAAGATGTTCAATAGTAATATCAGAGAATTCTACCGGAAAATAATCCAAATATTGCCCAACTTTGTCTTTGACGCTGAGCTTTCCTTCTTTCTCCAATAAAGCAATGCAAAAAGCCGCGAATTGTTTTGAAACACTCGCCAAATAGAATTTAGTATTAGGTTTTACGGCCACAGCATGTTCAATATTAGCCTTTCCGATATGGCGCTGATAAATCGTTTTATCACCGTGGGTTACAGCAATAGCAACAGCACCACCCTTTTTCTTATTTTCAATATCAACCAATTCGTCTATTTTCTTGAGAAGCAAATTAATTTTATCTGTAGATATAGTAGATTCCACATGAACCTCCTTATTTTAAGGTTATAAAACAGAGCATATATATGACCTGATAGCAATATCATATACGAGTAATACGGTAAGACGTAAATAGCAAACCATCCAAATGATAATAATCATCAGTTAGGCAATATAAAGTAACTACCGGAGCTGATGTTTACAAAAAACAGACAGAACACAAATATAATAGTTCTGCCTGGAACAAAATACATCTAATAGAACATATCTTTAGGCCCTAAATAATATTAATTCCATCCTGCTATAATAATGCCATTTTTCATTCTGATTTATCACTTTATAAATTAAACTGCAACGAATTCTATCTTCCAACAACGTGAATTGCTGATATACAAATGAGGTTCATTGGTATCAGGATCTAATTCAAAATCGATAACAAATTCAGTGCTCGGTGAGAAATAGCTATTCCCATAAATACGCCGTAAGATTTCCTTTTTACCAATATAAACAACCCCATCGATAAAAATCCCATCGCCAGAAGCGGAAACCGTAATCGTTGCTTCTGTTTCATGGCTATAATAACGCCCTGACAATCGCTGAATATCGACACCACCGTCATCAACCCGCTTTTTAAAATAGAAAACATTGTTATTTTCATCAATCTGTTCCAATGCAATAACACTGTCATTTTCAATGATAGGTCTGAATCGGACTTTACCCCCTTTCTCTTGGAATGTACCATCAGAGTTAAAAATAATCGGGTTACCTTTTTCGAATAAATTACCTAACAAATAAGTCTCTTCCTTGGTAATAATATAAGGATAAGGCTCTGCCCCTCGGAAAATACCGGTAATATCGATATCACTGGTTAAGCAATGCGGCTTTTCTGGCTTAATATCGGTGTTGAATAAGATATCAAGATGCTGCTCTACCCATTCAGTAACCTGAACACCTGTTGCAGCGGTAATCGCAATACCTAATTTAGCGTCAGGTAAAACACAAACATGAGATCTGAAGCCAGTATAGGAACCACCGTGTTGTATTATCTTTTGTCCTTCTCGTTGGCTGAGAAAAAAACCATAAGCATAATTGTTACGATTGCCATTAGTTAAATCTGGTGTACGAGATAATTGAGGCAACAGTTCCTGAACAATCGATGGTGAATAAAATGCTCTGATCCAACGACACAAATCATTTACCGTAGAATGAAGCCCTGAACCACCCACTACCGCATCGTTGAGATCATCCCTTACCCACTGATGCGACTCCTTGTTATAAGCGTAACCCATAGCCCGATCAGGAATAATCTCGGTTACGTCATCATAGAAAAAGGTATCTTTCATCTTTAATGGAGCAAAAACTTTTTCTTCTGCATATTCTCTTAACGATTTACCTGAAACCACCCTGACTATTTCTGCCAACAAATTATAGCCCGTATTACTATAAAGATAATATTCCCCAGGCGTAAAGTTCAGTGCCTGTTGCCGTTGGGTCAGTTTTCTCACCAAATCAATATGGCGGTGGTCAAAATCTGAATTTTTACCTGCCAGGTGATAAAGTAAAAATTCATCCCGTAATCCACTGATATGGTGAATAAGATGTTCAATAGTAATATCAGCGAATTCTGCGGGGAAATAATCCAAATATTGTCCAACTTTATCCTTGACGCAAAGCTTCCCTGCTTTTTCTAGCAAAACAATACAAAAAGCCACAAATTGTTTTGAAACACTCGCTAAATAGAATTTAGTATCAGGATTTACAGCCACAGTATGCTCAATGCTAGTTTGTCCTATATAGCGCTGATAAATGGTTTTATTGCCGTGGACAACCGCAACAGCGAATGCGCCACCCTTTTTTTTATTCTCAATATTAACTAATTCGTCTACTTTCTTGAGAAACAATTTAATCTTATCTGTAGATATAGTGAACTCCATCATTGATTTCCTTATTTAATTTAAAGGTATAAAACAGAACATATCTATTCAATCTAATAGCAATACATATGTAGGCAGTACTGTAAGATGTAAACAGGAAACATCCAAGCGATAATGATTATCATTTAATATATGGAGGACAATATAAAGTAACTACTGAAGCTGATATTTAAAAAAACAGACAGAACATAAATATAATAGTTCTGTCTGGAACAAAGTTCATCTAATAGAAAATATCTTTAACCCCTCAATAACATTAATTCCATTCTGCTATAACTATGTCGTCCTTCATTCTAATTTATTACTTTATAAATTAAACTGTGATAAATTCTATCTTCCAACAACGTGAGTTACTGATATACAAATGAGGTTTATTGGTATTAGGATCTAATTTAAAATCAATAATCAGTCCAGTACTGGGAGAGAAATAGCTATTCCCGTAAATCCGACGTAAGACTTCCTTTTTACCAATATAAACAACCCCATCGATATAAATCCCATCGCCAGAAGCTGAAACCGTAATCGTTGCTTCTGTTTCATGGCTATAATAACGTCCTGACAATCTCTGAATATCGATACCACCTTTATCAACCCTCTTTTCAAGATAAAAAACATTGCCATTTTCATTAATCTGTTCCAATGCGACAACACTGCCATTTTTGATGATGGGTCTGAATCGGATTTTACCCCCTTCCTCTTGGAATGTACCGTCGGAGTTAAAAGTAATCGGATTTCCTTTTTCGAATACATTACCCAATAAATAGCAATCCTCCTTGGTAATAATATAAGGATAAGGTTCTTCCCCTCGGAAAATACCGGTGATATCAATATCACTGGTTAAGCAATACGGTTTTTCCAGTTCAATATGGGTGTTAAACAATATATCAATATTCTGTTCCACCCATGCAGAAACATTAACACCTGTTGCAGCGGTAATTGCGATACCTAATTTAGCATCCGGTAAAATATAAACGTAAGACCTAAAACCAGCATAAGAACCACTATGTTGTATTATCTTTTGCCCTTCGCGTTGACTGATAATCAAACCGTAAGCATAATTATTGCGATTACCATTAGTTAAATTTGGTGTACGAGATAATTGAGGCAGCAAATCCTGAACAATCGATGGTGAATAAAATGCTCTGATCCAACGACACAAATCATTCACGGTGGAGTAAGCCCCACCATCACCCACAGTAGAATTATTGATATCATCTCTTACCCACTGGTGTAATTTTTCGTTATAAGCATAACCCATTGCCCGATCAGGAATAATCTCGGTTATGTCATCATAGAAAAAGGTCTCTTTCATCTTTAATGGGACGAAAATATTTTCTTCCGCATATTTCCTCAACGATTTACCTGAAATTACTCTGACTATTTCCCCCAGTAAATAATAGCCCGTGTTGCTATAGAGATAATATTCCCCAGGCGTGAAATTAAGTGCCTGTTGCCGTTGTGCCAGTTTTCTCACCAAATCAATATCACGGTGGTCAAAGTCTGAATTTTTACCTGCCAGTTGATAAAGTAAAAATTTATCCCGTAACCCACTGGTATGGTGAATAAGATGCTCAATGGTAATGTTAGAGAATTCTACGGGGAAGTAATCCAAATATTTCCCGACTCTATCCTTGACGCTAAGCTTTCCTTCTTTTTCTAATAAGGCTATGCAAAAAGCTGTGAATTGTTTTGAAACACTGGCTAAATAAAATTTAGTATTAGGTTTTACCGCTACAGCGTGTTCAATGCTAGCTTGCCCGATATGACGCTGATAAATGGCTTTATTGCCTTGGGTAACAGCAATGGCAAGAGCTCCACCTCTTTTTTTATTTTCAATATTAACTAATTCGTCTACTTTCTTGAGAAACAATTTAATCTTATCTGTAGATATAGTGAACTCCATCATTAATTTCCTTATTTCATTTAAGGGTATAAAACAGAACATATCTATTCAATCTAATAGCAATACATATGTAGGCAGTACTGTAAGATGTAAACAGAAAACATCCAAGCGATAATGATTATCATTTAATATATGGAGGACAATATCAAGTAACTACTGAAGCTGATATTTAAAAAAACAGACAGAACATAAATATAATAGTTCTGTCTGGGACAAAGTGCATCTAATAGAAAATATCTTTAAGCCCTCAATAGCATTAATGGTATCACTGCTAGTGAAACTCTATTCTAAATTTATATTTATTAACTAGCCAATTAAACCGCAACAAATTCCACATTCAAGCAACGTGAATTACCAATATAAAGACGATATTTATTATTATCAGGATCAAATACAAAATCAATAACAGACTCAGTACTGGGCGAGAAATAACTGTTGCCGTAAATATGTCGCAGAGCCTCTTTTTTTACAGGATGGATAATCCCATCAATATAAATATCATCACCAGATGATATAATATTAATTATCGCCTCTGTTTCGTGACTATAATATCGCCCTGATAATAACTGAATATCGACACTATCTTCATTGTTCATCTTTTTAAAATAAAAAACATTATCATTTTCATCAATATACTCCAGTGCAATAACACTGTCATTTTCAATGACGGGTCTGAACTTACTTTTACTTCCTTGCTCCTGGAATGTACAGTCAGAGTTAAAAATAATCTGGTCGCCTTTTCCGAATAAATTACCTAAAAAATAAACATCTTCTTTGGTAATAATATAAGGATAAGGCTCTATCCCTCGGAAAATACCGGTGATATCAATATCACTGGTTAGACAATATGGTTTTTCCGGTTCAATATGGGTGTTAAACAAGATATCCATATAGTTATCCGTCCATTGATCAACATCAGCATCGCTTGCAGAAGTCATCGCCATACCTAATTTAGCATCCGGCAAAATACAAACATTAGCTCGGAAGCCAGCAAAGGTACCATTGTGTTGTATTATCCTTTGCCCTTCACGTTGTTCGACAATCAAACCGTAAGCATAATTGTTACGATTGCCATTGGTTAAATCTGGTGTACGGGATAATTGAGGCAGTAGATCCTGAACAATAGATGGCGAATAAAACGCTCTAGCCCAACGACATAAATCATTCACGGTGGAGTGAACCGCTGCACTGCCCATCACAGAATTGTTGATATCGCTTCTTATCCACTGTTGCGAATTCTCATTATAAGTGTAACCCATCGCCCGATTAGAAATAATCTCGGTTACATCATCACAAATAATGGTATCTTTCATCTTTAATGGAACGAAAATATTTTCTTCTGCATATTCTTTTAACGACTTACCTGAAACCACATGGATAATTTCCCCCAACAAATAATAGCCCGTATTGCTATAAATATAATATTCCCCTGTGGGAGTGTTAAATGTCTGTTGTCGTTGGACCAGTTTTTCCATCAAATCAGCATTGCAGTAGTCAAAACTTGAGTTTTTACCTACCAAACTATAAAGTAAAAATACATCCCGTAATCCACTGGTGTGATGAATAAGATGCTCAATAGTAATATCAGAGAAATGTTCGGGTAAATAATCCAAATATTGTCTGATTTTATCCTTGACGTTGAGCTTTCCTTCTTTCTCCAGCAAAGCTATGCAAAAAGCCGTGAATTGTTTTGAAGAACTCGCTAAATAGAATTTAGTATTAGGCTGTATATCAACATCATGTTCAATGCTAGCTTGCCCGATATGACGCTGATAAATTATCTTATCATCGTGGATAATAGCGACGGCGAGAGCGCCACCTTTTTTTTCATTTTCAATATTAACCAGCTCATCTATTTTATTGATATACAATTGAATATTATCTTTAGATATCATCGATTCCATCATGAATTTCCCTATTTAAGGTTACAAAACAGAACATATACCCTATGGATTTCAAGATGCATCGCGACGGCAAGGGAGTGAATCCCCGGGAGCATAGATAACTATGTGACCGGGGTGGACGAATGCCGCCAACAAAGAGGCAACTTGAAAGATAACGGGTATATATATACGACTTGATAGCAGTACATATATGGGCAGTACTGTAAGACGTAAACAAGAAATATCCAAGTAATAATGACTATCATTTAATGTGTGAATGACAATATAAAGTAACTGCGGATGAAAATTAAAATTAACTAAATTTTATAACCATTATTTTCTTTCAGAAATCATTTTGGATCTAATGTTTACAAAAACAGGCAGAACATAAATATAACCGTTCTGCCTAGAATGAAGTGTATCTAATAGAAAATATCTCCAAGTTCTCACAATAGCATCAATCCTATATTGCTAGCCAAATACTGCTCTACATCTGTATTTACTAACGTGCCCATTAAACTGCAATGAATTTCAAATTCAAGCAACGCGAATTACTGACATAGAGGCGACATTTATTTTCATCAGGATAAAACTTAAAATCAATAATAAGATTAGTTCCTGTTGACAAATAACTGTTCCCATAAATATGCCGTAAGACCTCTTCTTTCATAGGATGGATAATCCCATCAATATAAATATTTTTACCAGACAATATAACATTAATTATCGCCTCTGTTTCGTAACTATAATAGCGACCTGCCAATAGCTTAATATCGATACTACCTTCATCATTCATTTTTTTAAAATAAAAAATATTACCATTTTCATCAATCTGTTTCAGTGCGATAACATTGTCATTTTCAATGATAGGCATGAATCGAGTTTTACCTCCTTGTTCTTGGAATGTACCGTCAGAGTTAAAAGTAATCGGATTACCTTTCTCAAATACATTACCTAAGAAATAAACATCTTCTTTGGTAATAATATAAGGATAAGACTCTATCCCTCGGAAAATACCGGTGATATCAATATCACTGGTTAGATAATGCGACTTCTCTGACTCAACATCGGAGTTAAGCAATATATTAATATACCGATCCACCCATTTAGCAACATCAACACCTGTTGCAGTGGTAATCACGATACCTAATTTCGCATCCGGTAAAATACAAATAATTGCTCTGAAGCCAGCATAAGTACCACCGTGTTGTATTATCGTTTGCCCTGCACGTCGGTCGATAATCAAACCATAAGCATAATTGTTACGATTACCATTGGTTAAATCTGGTGTACGGGATAATAGAGGTAACAGATCCTGAACAATCGATGGTGAATAAAATGCTCTCATCCAACGACACAAATCATTCACGGTGGAGTGAACCCCTGCACTACCCACCACAGAATTGTTGATATCGCTTCTTATCCACCGTTGTGAATCCTTATTATAAACGTAACCCATCGCCCTGTCAGAGATAATCTCGGTTACATCATCGCAGATAAAGGTATTTTTCATCTTTAATGGGACGAAAACATTTTCTTCTACATATTTTTTCAACGACTGGCCTGAAACCACGCTGACGATTTCCCCCAGTAAATAATAGCCCGTGTTGCTATAAAGATAATATTCCCCAGACGGGACGTTAAGTGCCTGTTGTCGTTGGATCAACTTTTTTACTAATTCAGCATGGCAGTAGTCAAAATCTGAGTTTTTACCTGCCAGACCATAAAGTAAAAACATATCCCGCAACCCGCTGGTGTGGTGAATAAGATGTTCAATAGTAATATCAGAGAAATACGCGGGTAAATAATCCAAATATTGTCTGACTTTATCCTTGACGTTAATCTTTCCTTCTTTCTCCAGCAAAGCTATACAAAAAGCCGTGAATTGTTTTGAAACACTCGCTAAATAGAATTTAGTATTAGGTTTTACAACCACAGCATGTTCAATGCTAGCTTGTCCGATATGACGCTGATAAATGATTTTATTACCGTGGGTAATCGCAACGGCGAGAGCGCCCCCCTTCTTTTTATTCTCAATATTAACTAATTCGTCTATTTTCTTAATAAAGAGTTTAATATTATCTGCGGATATTGTCAGTTTCATAATCAATCTCCTAATAAATAAACTTTCAAAATAGTAGATCATTGGAAGGGAACTCAGTCCGATTTTTGCGATCTGATCAATCGCGAAAAATCCCAAACCCCAACACGGACTGAGTGATACCTATCATAGTAGCCATACCTTAAAATGAATGCCAGAAAATGAGAAAACTTATCTATAAAACCCGTGATAAAAACTATTCCCGTCGATTGACGGTATGATTGATGCTCAATGAGAAATTGACAGTGACTTATGTCGCCAAAACCCTTCATGCCGCACGTTCTTCCATCAATCGTTGGGTTGAGTGGTTTACATTATATGGGCTCGAAGGGCTCAAAAATTTACTGGTTGGCCGACCTGCTGTCTGGGATCTCACCCCTCTCTATAACCTATTGCTTTGCGTATTACAGCAATCTCCCCGAGAGTTCAGCTATCTTCGCTCTCGCTAGAGCCTTAAGCTCATGACTCATACCCTTAATGAATGACTCAACCTCTCTCTGACACAAAATGTCCTCTATCGTTGGGGATTGTCTGGCGCAGAGCGGCTCCCACGGTAAAACAACCCGATCCTGAATACGATGAGAAAATGGCAAAGATCACGGAAGCCAAAGCGAATATTTCAGAAAAACATCCCGTTTTCTATGAAGATGAAGTGAATATTGATTTAAACCCGAAAATCGGCGCAGACTGGTGTTTCAAAGGACAACAAAAACGGGTTATCACCCCGGAAAAAATGAATATAGCACTATTATGAAACCTTATTTATACCTTATAGATTCCAAGATGCATCGCGACGGCAAGGGAGCGAATCCCCGGGAGCATAGATAACTATGTGACCGGGGTGAGAGAGCGCAGCCAACAAAGAGGCAACTTGAAAGATGACGGGTATATAAAAAACAGACAGAACATAAATATAATAATTCTGTCTGGAACAAAGTGCATCTAATAAAAAGTATCTTTAAGCCATCAATGACATTAACTCTATCCTGCTAATGAAATGCTGTTCTAAATTTATATTTACTAATCTTACAATTAAACTGCAACGAATTCTACATTCAAACAACGCGCATTACCGACATAGAGACGAGGTTTATTGGTATCAGGATCAAATTTAAAATCAACAACAAACTCAGCACTGGGTGAGAAATAACTATTCCCATAAATATGTCGTAAAGCCTCTTTTTTTACAGGATGGATAATCCCATCAATATAAACATCATCACCAGACGATATAATATTGATTATTGCCTCTGTTTCGTGACTATAATAGCGCCCTGACAATAGCTGAATATCGACACTATCCTCATTGTTCATCTTCTTTAAATAAAAAACGTTACCAATTTCATCAATATGTTCCAGTGCGATAACACTGCCATTTTCAATAACGGGTCTGAACTGAATTCTACTTCCTTGTTCTTGGAATGTACCATCAGAGTTAAAAATAATCGGGTTGCCTTTTGTAAATAAATTACCTAAAAAATAAACATCTTCTTTGGTAATAATATAAGGATAAGGCTCTATCCCTCGGAAAATGCCGGTGATATCAATATCACTGGTTAGGCAATGTGGTTTTTCCGGTTCAATATGGGTGTTAAACAAAATATCAATATACTTATCCGTCCATTTACCAACATCAACATTGCTTGCAGCAGTTATCGCCATACCTAATTTAGCATCCGGTAAAATACAAATATTCGCCCGGAAGCCGGCATAGGTACCACTGTGTTGTATTATCCTTTGCCCTTCACGTTGGTCCATAATCAAACCGTAAGCATAATTATTACGATTACCATTGGTTAAATCTGGTGTACGGGATAATTGAGGCAGTAGATCCTGAACAATTGATGGCGAATAAAACGCTCTGGCCCAACGACATAAATCATTCACTGTGGAGTGAACCGCTGCACTACCCATCACAGAATTGTTGATATCGCTTCTTATCCACTGTTTCGAATTCTCATTATAAGTGTAACCCATCGCCCGATTAGAGATAATCTCGGTTATATCATCACAGATAATGGTATCTTTCATCTCTAATGGAGCGAAAACATTTTCTTCTGCATATTCCCTCAACGGCTTACCTGAAACTACATGGATAATTTCCCCCAACAAATAATAGCCTGTGTTGCTATAAATATAATATTCCCCAGTGGGGGTGTTAAATGTCTGTTGTCGCTGGATCAGTTTTTCCACTAAATCAGCATTGCAGTAGTCAAAACTTGAGTTTTTACCTGCCAGACTATAGAGTAAAAATACATCCCGTAATCCACTGGTGTGATGAATAAGATGCTCAATAGTAATATCAGAGAAACGCGCGGGTAAATAATCCAAATATTGTCCGATTTTATCTTTGACGTTGAGCTTTCCTTCTTTCTCCAGCAAAGCTATGCAAAAAGCCGTGAATTGTTTTGAAGCACTCGCTAAATAGAATTTGGTATTAGTCTGTATAGCAACAGCATGTTCAATGCTAGCTTGCCCGATATGACGCTGATAAATTATCTTATCATCATGGATAATAGCGACTGCGAGAGCACCACCTTTTTTTTCATTTTCAATATTAACCAGTTCATCTATTTTATTGATAAACAACTGAATATTATTTTTAGATATCATCGATTCCATCATTAATTTCCTAATAATTTAATGTTATACAAATAGGGCACATATGCAATCTGGTAATACGATATATGCGGGCAGTACTGTAAGACGGAAATAACCAACATCCAAGTAACAGTGATTATCATTTAATATATAAAGAGAAACAGAAAGTGACTACGGTCATTTGAATTCATGTTAGCAGCGATTCACTACCAGAAATTATTTCAGAGCTCATACTTAAATCCAGAATTAAATAACCTGTTACTATTCCTAATTATAGAAATGATCGGAAGAAGGGGGAAGAAATACAAGCAAAATGCATGCACACACTGTGATTAATCTTAACCTGAAAGTGACTGTGTGCATGCGGATATTTATCTCTAACATTTACATCCGTCGTATATAAATGTAGAGGCATATTTATCATGGTGAAATATTGGGAGAATATTCAATTCTATAATCACTTTTATACCCCAATACACAACTCGCGTAACAATGGCTACCATATATGCAAACATTGCTGCATTCCAAAGGGAATATCTCTAGATAGCCATCATTATTCATTCCTAATCAAGATAAGACTGTAAAGTTCCGCGCCGTCTTACATCCACGGTTGCACAATGGAAAGAACCGCCGAAGGTATTAAAATTCCTGAAATTACATGGAATTGGCGTAAAGCCCCAGCGTTTCATCGCAGCGATCATTGGCTCATCCTGCTTTTCAACAATCACCCGCTGTTCATCCAACATCAGGATATTCATGTTGATCCATTTACTGGTGGTATACAGAGGATGGTCATCAGGAATAACCGGTTTAGGTGCATGTAATACATCCCATTTCCTAAATAGCTCAGGAACTTTTAATACTTTTTCTGGGTGAATTAACAGTTTTCCTGGCGCCATAGGAACAAAGGTGGCATCAATGTGCATAGGACTATCATCGTTAAATTCAAAAACATGAATACGATATTCATCACCTATATGACGACGAAGCCATTCAATACCAAATTCGTTTGTGACATGGCTCTTTTGAGCAATGATGTCTCGCCCACACCGAATAAAATCCGCAGCATCAAAAGTCGGTTCAAATTCAGTTATCGCAAGGGGAACACGCTCATTGCTATTAGGCCGATGCCATTCGAAATTATATTGTTCCTCAGTCAACTGCGGCTTTGGCCCGGCGCTCCATTTTGCACCTTTCTTAAAGTAATCTTTAAGTAAAGTCTTATATGCCGCCGTCTCAAAATAACGGGAACGCCATGCTAGCGGGCATTCAATAATATCATTTCCAATAACTAACAGCACATCGCGCGGCATTGCACAATAAAACCCTGTACTACTCCAGCCTGGCGCGCCAAATACCTGAGATTGGTCTTGCGGATCTGGACGACGAACTGTCACACCTTCACCTTCAAGAATATGGACAAACTCTTCTAATTCTCTAGATGCTGCATCAATTTGCTCTTGCGGGAATGACCGACCTGCATACCGATAAAAATTAGTGACTTGATTCGGTGGCAATATCGGCTCTATCGCCATATGCCAGCCGGGAAATCTAGCGCCATCAACTACACCGACAATAACCTCCTCAAGTGGGTCCCACTCATTAAAAGAACAAACTGGGGAGGAATTCTTACTATTACAATCTGTTAAATTTGAATCAAGCATGTCGTCTCCTGATATTTTAATACTATGTCGCTTTAAAACTATAACAACTGTATTAATCGCGACCCTATTTTCATCAATATAAACCTCTTAGAAAAAATTCAATTTCAATATGTCATCATATATAATATTATGGATTTACATCTCTTCCAGTTTAAAAAATCAAATTAACTACAATTTTTTAGACCTAATAAATCCAACAATAAATCATAATATTGGCTATTTAAAACAGTAAAAAACTGTCAAAAAATTTATTTTTCCGTTATAAAACGTTCAACCAAGGTAATAATATACGAAACAACTTTATAGTTTCACTGTAATTTTATAACTCTAAAATAAGAATATAAACTTGTCTGCGAGCAATAATATATGGACATTTAAATTTGTAAAGGAATTAAATTTAAGGATTGTAAAATAGAGTTAATGTGATTATTTGCAACATCATTATTACTGTTAAAACATTACCAAAAATAAACCAAAATTTATTTATAAGATATTGTTGTTTTAACCCCGCATAATTAACCTCAATAGAAACAGGCAGAGCGTTAATATTATCGCCCCGCCTATAGTTAATTATAAATTATATAAAACCCCTTTGTCATTTAATTAAAACCAATGCTATTCTATAATATAAATCGTATTATTGGTTTCTATTTGTAACAGTTTATATTTAGCAACTCTGTTTATTTCCCTAAGTTAACAAACTGCTAAGAATCATTACTAACTGTTATCTTATTAACAATATTAAGACCAGTACTATCATCAACATTAACAGATATCTTCTTTTTGTTATAAAAAGCTTTTACAATAAGAATATAAGCATACAAATAATTAGCATCAGACAAGGCAGAATCTAGCATAAAAACACTACCTGACATATGAAACGTTATGCTTTTAGTGGTTCCTAAATTAAATTCACCTTCAATTTTAGTTACCGTTCCTTCATTATGACCAGGATTAAGATCAGGATTAACTATCATATCAAACTCCATAATGTAATTAATTTATAAATAGACTTATATTATCTCAAAATACAGCACAACAAATCGTTCACTTGAGAAATATAAGATAGTTTGTACTTCTACTACAAAATCAATATGCATTAAAAGATTATCTACGAGTCAGATAAGATAGTTATCATTTTTGATACTGCATTAACATCTTACCTAACACTTATAAATATAGATGCCATTAATGCATTGTCAAATTAAATTTAAAAATTTAATATAATTAATTTATAATAAAATCTTTAATATAGAAAAAATAAGTTATATGGGTGTTTTATATGAGAAAAAATAATATCTCAGTAAATTTTTCGTTCGAAAAAATCACATATAAAAACAATAAATTTAAATAATAGATCTATTTATCTCCATATTTAAAATAGTAAGTGCAAAAGTGTTATCAAAAAAATAACAGATAAACTGTAATAACATACTTCCGTTATGAAATTAAATTAACCGTGTATAAAACAAAATCCTTGTTATTATTTCCAATGTCATTATTTTTATAAAAAAATATCACTACAAATAAACAAACTACCATTTGTTTATTTCTTAATTTTATAATAATTAGTTTAAATAAAGACAGGAAGAACGTGGATATTCACGTTCTTCCTACAGTTAGGTGCATTTGGTAGAAAACATATTTATGTTTTTAATAAAACCAGTCCCATTCTATGAAGAAATACTACACTTAATTTCAATTAGCAATAATGCTATATTTGGCAACTGATTATATCACTCAAACTAAATTCAACTATTCTACGCACTCATTTAGAAATTTAACAAATACTTCTTAAATTTCAACACCTACTATATATTTTAGCTTAGTAAGATTACTTTTTGCGACTTTTACTTTCACTTCTAATTTTTCATGAAGAACACGTAAAAGAGAAAGATAGAGCAGCACAATCTTGTCTTTATCTTTATCACCGTCAACTAGTAATAGATGAAAATCATCAACTACGCCTAAAATATTCAGACTAACAATAACTGAACTGGGTGACAGAATATCAATATTGACCTTCTCTACTTTACCCACTTTAAGCTCATCATCGACAATCAGTTCTTCATTTAACAAAATATCTTTCTTAATTATCATGATATAAACTCCAAAATTTAATCTAACCAATTGATAAATAACTTATATTACTCAAGAATACGTACAATAAGCTATTCATCTTGCCCATATGAAATTTTAACCATTTTCACTAGAAAACAAGGTGTTTATCAGGAATTTATCCAGCATTTAGATAACATATACAGCATTTCTGATGCCATATTGACGATTTATCTAATACATATAACTATAGATGCGATTAATGTATTGTCAACAAAATAAGAAAATAAATTTAATTAATTTAAAATCAATATTTTATTACCCAATAAAAAATAAAAAAGATATTACATCATGTAATGAACAGGATATTTTCAGTAGTTTTTCCTAGCAAATATAATGACAGCGATAAATGATAATGAGAAATAAGCCACTATTTCCCTTCTATGTTACAAAAGGTAAACCAGAAAAATCATCTCAGAAGCAAAAAATAATTCATAACGTTTTATTACTATATTTCCTAGAAATAACAAGCGGTATATTAATCAAGTGATGATTTATAGTAAATATTATAATTTTATCTCATTTATCTATTATAATAACAAGAATATAAAATAAATCTCAAGCAATTATATTATTATTAAATTTATTACAAATCATTAATCATCAACTTGTTATTTATATATATTTTTATTGCCAAATGAGATATGAAATTAACAACAATTACTATGCGAAAATAATCCTAGAAAAAACGTGGTGTCAATTTTGACTATACCACGTTTTATTTCCAAATTTAATATTACTTTCCAATATAGAAAAATTACCGACGAATTAATACTACTTTAGATAACAGACTTTTATCCATAATCCTTGGATAACCAATTCTTTATATCTTCAACAATAGGAGTAATCTGCAAAACACCCTCACTATTTCTAAATCCATGACCCAGGCCAGGATATTGATAAAAGGTAATATTCTCCTTCTTTAATTGCTCTTCCATTTTTATCGCTGAATCAGGACTAACTGAATTATCATTTAGTGTTTGAATAATCAATATAGGGCTTTTAGTCTGGCTTAACACTTTATATTGGTCAATACTAAGTGAGACTCTCCACCAATTAGCACCGTGATTACTCATCTCTATATGACTCATATTATCCCCGGCAGCTATTTTTTTCTGAAAATCCCTAAACCCTTTAATCTCTTCATTGAGATATTCTGGTGGCACCTCACTCTTTATACTATGAATAACATCATCAGCGAAATACCGCCCACCTCCATTCAGTGACACGGTTCTATCAATATAATTGACTTGTGATGTAATTAAATTAGCAACAATTGCCCCCTCACTTCCACCCAAAATAACGATCTTCTTATATTTATTCTGATGTTTCAGATAATCAATGATCTGAATATAATCCTTAACCCTTTGTTCTGGTGTATCCGAGCTCATATAAGCCTTAGGACAATCTGAACGTTCAACAGCATCAGACCAAGGGAGTGATGAATTAATGCCATATTTTTCCACAGTCAGAACATCACTATCAGGATAAATATCACTGAACGTATCATTCACAAACTTATTATTAGCGATACTATTACAATCAGAGCCCTGTATCAGCACTAATAGATTTTTACCACCTTTTTGTTTAAGATAGTAAGTTATTTCACTACCATCATGACGCAAAAACTGTTTATGTACATTTGTATTTGAGTAAGCGAAACTTATACAACACAAAAAAAGCAAAACAGATGTCATAATTTTCTGTCGTAGATTAAAACGATATGCTTTCATTAGTCTCTCCTTTAATTGACATATACAAAGACCACAAATTTACGATATTGTTCCTGTCAGAAAAATTTTTAAAATTTGCGAACAAGTTTCAGAGTTTTTTATCCAGCATGCTAACTATAATCACTAAAATACCCATACATTTGGAGAGAAGAAATGCAAACCACCTTATCCAGCAAAATCGCATTACCCGATAATTATCATACCCACGATTTTTTCGCCCTTCATCAAAGAGATAAACAAAATATCGCTGAAATTGTGGAACAAAATAAAGTTCAAAAAGGAATGATGTGGGATGACAAACCTGCGGAATTAACCATAGCTATTAATGCAAAAACCGCACATATACAACTTAAAGTTGATGGTGACACCACAGGCCCTGATGAGCGCTTATCTGCTTTAGCATCGCATATGCTAGGGCTTCTACAACCAGTTCATCTATTTGAGTGTTTATATAAAGAACACCCGGTTATTGGTTCACTTATTGCCAGACAATCAGGTCTAAGAATTTATCAATCGGCCACACCGTTTGAAGCATTAAGTTGGGCGGTTATAGGCCAACAGATCAGCGTCAGTGCAGCCATCTCTATTCGCAGGAGATTTATTCAGGCAATGGGCGTTCAGCACTCCGCCGGGCTATGGTGCTTTCCAACCGCCAGACAAATCATCAATCATTCAGAAGATGAATTACGCCAATGCGGACTTTCTGTCAGCAAAGCCAAAGCATTACTCCGCTTAAGCCAATTAATTGAATCTGGTGAATTAACATTAGCCATCTCTAATGATGAGCAAGATATTCAGCAATTAACAGATAATCTACTCACTATAAAAGGCATTGGTATGTGGACAATTAATTATTCCCTGTTACGGGGATTCAACTATTTAAATGGCTCATTGCATGGCGACGTCGCAGTAAGACGTAATATCCAAAGATTATTCAATCAAAATGAAAAAGTTTCCGCAGAACAGGCAGAAAAATGGTTGGCAGACTTCGCCCCCTGGAAAGCCCTATTAGCCGCACATTTATGGCGACAAGAATCAAGTGCAGGGTATTGATGTTGTTGTTAGTTTTCATTTCTTTAGCTGGTATGGTGTATTGTTGCTATTATTTAGTAAACCCGGCAAATATCACCGGGTATTATGATGCGTTTTTTTAACATCAAGGCATCATGATGGTTTTCGGAATGATGAGGGGTTCCTCTGAACCTGCTGCTCATTAGCGGAAGAAAATAAATAGTAAATTTTGTCCTCTACTGATGGGTCTCCTTTCATTTTTATGACAATTTTGGGAGCCTCTCTGGGAACACGATAATAAGCTATAAGCCCTTTTTCCTGATTCTCATAATCAAAATCGAGAACCAAAATTTTTTCATCCCCTGAATCCGGATAATAATAATACTCTTCGAAATAAACCACTTGCCCATCCTTAACAAAGATAATCTTGGAAAAGATATCAGTCCTTTCCTTTAACTCAGCACCAATGACAGACTTAATTTCGTCAAGATCCCAACCACTATCAATAACATACAAAGTGTCCCATTTAAACGGCGTGATTTTGCTGATGTTAACCACGCAGTCTGTGTTTTGCTGGCAATGTTTATCAGCATAATCAAACATACTCTTAACAATGCTAAACTGTCGGTTACTATTGAACACAAAAAAAACTATCAACAATGTACATGAAAAAAAAATGATTTTATTTTTTCTGCTGTTCCAATTGCATCGCCAATAGTTATTCAGGTGAAAAGCCATCTTCATTTCCTCTTTCAAATACCGAGTTCATATAAGAAAACTGCTCATCGGTGATTTTTTCTTTGACAATCTCAAACCCCATCGCATTTTTCTTGGCAACATACAGTCCCTCTTTATGAAAGCGATTCAACACTGCCTTGGCCTGCGCTTTCATTGACGAGTTCTCGCTCTGTAGGCCAATCCTACGCCCTATCTGGTTATTGAGTAAATCAATTGTCTGATCAGCGTCCTTAAGGGCAGCAAACTGCCGGATGTTAAGATCTATTTTAGGATTACTTTCATGAGCATTGCCTGCATGGAGTGCGACTTCCTCACCATACCGAGCAGCAATGGTAGCTTGCCATAGTGTATGCCGGAAGGCATTGACCTGGGAGCCTTCCTTATATTTATTATCCAGTAACGTACCATTGGGGTTCGTTTTACTATTCCCCTGGGTTGAAAAACGCACCGCATTAGTCGTGATATTGGTAGCACCTCTTTCGTAGAGCCCAATATCATAGGCTGCAATAGGGTGCCGCATCGCAAATAAGATTTCCTTCATTTTCTGAGGCAAGTTATTGCTCTCACCAGTATAAGCACCATACCAGTCTTCAGGATAACTAGAATCTTCTTCTGTTCCATACCCATATTTTTTATCAAAATCAGCCAGGTATGTAGTTAATTTTTTTATTTTCCCTACCTCATTATTAATATTACTATTTGCTTTTATTAATTCATTTAAAACAAAAAGATTTCTTTCTGTCAGCGGCATATTATCATGTAGCTCTTTTATAGCTTTATTATAATTTACTTCTCCTGTAGATCCTTTAAGGTTATTATAAAATTTATCATATTTTGAATCTCTTGCATCCCTTCCATAAACAAATATTTGTAAAACAGCTTGAATTTTAACTGGTAGTAATCTAAATGAATTTATCTTCTGCTCTAAAAAGAATCGATCATCAAAAAATTCTCTCAGAGTATTTACATTTGAATTAACTCTTCCTTCAAACTTAGATACATAACTCATTATAACAGGTAATGTTGAATTAAAGACATACCTATTAGCCATAATTGGCCTGGTGATATTTGGATTACCCATCAGAAATGCTTTTTTCTCTGAGCCAAATTTTTTTATCCCCCTCAATATATTCTCACAATCTCTTTTTAAAACCGGACAATCTTTTTTTTCACAAATAGGGCAATTCTCTTTGTTATATTTATCCTTATAAGTATTAACTATATCAGCAAAACTAATCCCTCCCATCGGAGCATATTTAGCACCATCTGTTAGTGCCTTTACCATTTGCCCAGAACTCATGTAACCACCAGTTGCTGAAAAATTTGGCAAAAAACTTGTTTCCGAATGTAATTGCAATTTATCCTGAATTTCAATTTCTTGATCATTAGAATCAAAGGGAGTACTACCTTCATAATATGAAATTGGATGAACACCTTCAATATGAACATCATATGGACCTATTTTAGTATTCATTGAACCACCAACCGCAACATTAGGTTTGTCATTATTACTCATAAAAAACTATCTCTCTTTTATTTTACTTTTAAATTTAATGAAATCTTTTACCGGATACGAAAATTTATTACCTAATTTTCTCAGCGTAAATTAAAATTTACATACTACATTGCATTAGCATAATAAGTGAAAATAATTTTGCCTATACTATAAAATAACTTTCTTTATTAAAAAACAACTCATTACATTTATTAATGGTTTCAATGCTATCGTATTCACTCTCAAAAATAGCAGTTATGAGCTCATCAGGCTGAACACCTTTCACTAAGCAAAAGGCTACCATTCTTTCTATAATCTCGTTTACTTTTAATGAGTCGATCATCGTATCATCCTCTTAACTTCTTCAAGTATTCCCGCTAATGCCTTTTTATTATCTGATTTATTAAAATATTCTCTAATCTTGATGTATGCCTCAATCTGAGGCGTTCTTAATTTCTTATTTCCCTCAATATTAACTGCTGTATCAAAAAAATAAGACATACATATTCCTTTACTCTACCAATCATATAATCACCATTAAACTCATATTCATGTAAAATAGTCTATGTAGTATGGACAAAATCTTGACTAATAGCACGAAATTTATAACTTGGTCGCTCAATAATTTATTTTTCACTTTTTCCTAATTGTTTCATTTACGCTATCCACTTCAATGAAAACACAATAATATTTCACAGTATATAATCCTATGAATAATTTAATTACCTAATAAGATGAAACTGTAATTATAAGGATATTACATCTTTATATTCCCCTCTCATTAAAACAAAAAAGGACCTCTGTACAAAGACCCTCAGTTTGCACTTTCAGCAACCCACGAAAACGGGAATAACGATGCCCGTAATGCTGCTTCGCATCCGTAAAACTGCGCTCTAACGTCTCCTTGCGGGCCAGATGATTTTTGGGGCTAGCTCGCCAAGTGAGAGCGTTTCTAGCGGGAAAGTCTAGAAAGATGGCTTTCTTAACATGGTGGCAAGCTCCGTTTGGTGAACGGAACTTAATTAAAACAAAGTGCCGGATAAAAAAACAGAAAACTGATTTATCTGCCTCTAAATTATCTGATAGTTTTATCTTTACCGACGTAACAGTACTTCAGTCGCCAGTAACGAATGAGCAGTGATGTTACTTCCTCTTTTCACCTTTTTTCAGTAAATTTTTCAGCGCCGCAATATTCGTTTTGGCTCCTTCTACCTCTTTTAAACGACGACGTTTTTGAGCAAAAAGATCGAATTCTTCTTTGGCTTTTTCATCAGCGGCTTTTTTACTGATACTACCAGCACCTTGTAATACCTCACGTTCATTGAAATCCAAAAACTGATCCAACTTTGTATTCCAATCTTGTAAAAAAACTTGTTTACGGCGCAGCGCTTGGTCTTCAGCAAAATCGAGCCACATATTGACGATACGATTTAACTCACTGAGTTCATTCTCACGTAAATAGTTCTTTGCAGTAGTGACATCCGTTTTGCGCACTTCATCATACCTGTAATTGGTCAATCCCATATCCAGTTGACTGGCATCCGCACGGCTGGCGATAAGTTCAGCAGCAGTCATACCCGTACAAGCAAAATGTAATTTATTTTGAATTGCCTGAAAGAAACGTGTTGTTTCTTTATTAGATGGTTCATAGTCTGCTGCCATCGTGAAAATCTCTTTCACCCGCAAGTAAACGCGCCGTTCACTGGCACGAATATCACGGATGCGTTCCAGCATCTCATCAAAGTAATCAGGCACAACAGACTGACCGACAGGCGGATTTTTCAACCGCTCATCATCCATCACAAACCCTTTGACCAAATATGCCTGCAAGGTCTGTGTCGCCCACTGGCGGAATTGAGTACCACGAGTAGATCGGACGCGATAACCGATAGCGAGGATCATTGAGAGGTTGTAATGCAATGTATTACGATTAACTTGTCGATTGCCCTCTTGTCGAACTTGTAAGAAAGACTTACAAGTTGAATTTTGTACAAGTTCACCCTCATCATAGATAACCTTAATATGCTGTGTGATCGCCTGAGGCGTCACCTGATAAAGATTGGCTATCTCCGCTTGTGATAACCACAGCGTATCGGATTCAAAACGGCATTCGACGTGTGTCTGACCATCCTCACTTCGGAACAAAATAAATTCGCCATGTGGTGCTTCAGGAAGATTATCACTCATCAATTACCTCCGATTTACTGACCGTTATCTCAAGTAGGTGAAAAACCAACGGTACTAATATACCCGGAAGAATAAATGTTAAAATACTCAAACCAATTAGTTGCCAGTTACCGACATCTTCACCAGTTCCGGATTCATGGGATCAAAAATTGCCATCGGCAATTCAACCTTCCACCCATTCTGATCTTTTACTGCTTTGACTAACTGAAATTCAGCAATATCAGCACACATAATTTCTAATGATGAAATGGTCGCTCGGGTTGCCTCAATGCCCAAACAGAGCAAGTCACGACTAATACACAATCCAAGCTCCCCTCCAACTCACCCATGTAGCCCACATACCACTGCATCATCTCCCTACTCCCATCAAGATACTGAGCATGGTTATACGTGCCACGGCTCGCGTTTCTATCAATATGCGCTAGCTGGGTTTCAATCCATGCTGAGTTAAATTCCTTCTCATACAAAATTGTACTCATCATGTGGCGGAAACCATGTCCTGTCAGCCTTCCTTTATATCCAAGCAATTCAATAACCTGATTCATGCTTTCCTTGCTAATCGGTTTCCTATGATCATTACGGCCTATAAAGTAGATTAATTGCAGGTAATATAAGGGATTTTTCGAACTTAGTGGTGTTCAAAAGAACTCAATTGGCGGAAGATCACAGGAGTCGAACCTGCCAGAGACCGCTGGCGGCCCCATCTGGATTTGAAGTCCAGCCGCCCCACCGGGGACGATGATCTTCCATATAAATACAAAGAATTATAAAAAGGAGCTAATCATAGCGCATATTATCTGGCTTCTGAATCCGTTTGCTGAAATCATTCTCAATTTCCTAAAAAGCATTAAATTTTGTTGTTCATAAACTCAACATTCGCGTTGAGTTTGTCGAATTTTACCTACATCTTATTAGCCGATACCCATTACGATACAAGGTTGCTCCGCTCAGCAATGTATCCAACACATAAAAAGGACGCTTTATATGACTAATCCGTTACTCGTTCCATCAGGTTTACCCAAATTTTCTTCTATTAAACCAGAACATGTTGTTCCCGCTGTAAAAGAAGTGATTGCCAATTATCGCCAAACCGTCGAAAAAATATTGGCCGAGAATACTGTTTTTACCTGGGATAATCTGTGTCAGCCACTGGCCGAAGCAAGCGATAAACAGTCCCGTGCATGGTCCCCAGTCAATCATCTGAATTCGGTTAAAAACAGCCCAGAATTACGCGCCGTCTATGAAGAAAGTTTGCCATTACTGTCTGAATTCAGTACCTGGTTAGGTCAGCACAAGGGACTCTATCAAGCCTATAAGTCATTACGTGAAAGTGCAGAGTTTGAAAAGCTCTCTGTGCCTCAACGCAAAGTTGTCGAAAATGCTCTGCGTGATTTTAAGCTATCAGGTATTGCTCTGCCTGAGGAGAAGCAGAAACGCTATGGCGAGATCAGTGCACGTTTGTCCGATTTAAGCTCGCAATTCAACAATAATGTGCTTGATGCCACTATGGGTTGGACCAAATTAATTACTGACGTGAAAGATCTGTCTGGTCTGCCTGAAAGCGCAATTGCCGCCGCTAAAGCTCAAGCAGAAGTTAAAGGACAAAAAGGCTGGCTATTAACTTTAGAAGCACCAAGTTACCAGCCGGTTATTACCTATGCAGATAACCGTGAACTGCGTCGGGAAATTTACCACGCCTACAATACCCGCGCATCCGATCAAGGGCCAAACGCAGGTAAATGGGATAACAGCGAAGTGATCGCCGAAATCCTTGCACTGCGTCATGAACAGGCTCAATTGCTTGGTTTCAAAAATTATGCAGAACAATCCCTTGCAACCAAGATGGCAAAAACCCCTAAGGAAGTATTAGATTTTCTGAATGATTTGACAAAACGAGCACACTCTCAGGGTGAAGAAGAAGTAGATGAATTAAAAGGTTTTGCTAAATGGCATCATTGCGCCCACAAGCTAGAAGCCTGGGATATGACGTACTATGGCGAGAAACAAAAACAGTACGAGTTCTCTATCAATGATGAGCAGTTACGTCCTTATTTCCCTGAACAAAAGGCTGTTGAAGGGCTATTTGAAGTTGTTCGCCGTATCTATGGTATTACTGCCAAAGAGCGCCATGATGTAGAAACCTGGCATCCAGATGTCCGTTTCTTTGATCTGTACGATGACACTAATGAGCTGCGCGGCAGCTTCTATATGGATCTGTATGCTCGCGAGAATAAACGTGGCGGCGCCTGGATGGATGAGTGTATCAGCAGCATGCGTCGTTCTAACGGCGAACTGCAAAAGCCGGTTGCTTATCTGAACTGCAATTTCAACAAACCTGTTGGCAATAAACCAGCGCTGTTCACCCACAATGAAGTCAATACGCTGTTCCACGAGTTTGGTCACTGTCTACACCTGATGCTGACTAAGATTGAAACTGCCGGTGTCTCCGGTACCAATGGCGTACCGTGGGATGCAGTCGAAATGCCAAGCCAATTCATGGAAAACTGGTGCTGGGAGCCAGAAGCACTGGCATTCATCTCCGGTCACTACGAGACTAAAGAACCTCTACCACAAGCCATGTTGGATAATCTGTTAGCAGCCAAAAACTATCAGGCCGCCATGAAGATCTTGCGTCAACTTGAGTTTGGTCAGTTCGATTTCCGTCTGCATGTTAACTACGATCCAAAGAAAGGCGCTCAAACCATGAAGACCTTAAAAGAAGTGAAGAAATTGGTCTCCGTAGTGCCTTCACCTGAATGGGGGCGTTTCCCGCATTCATTCACCCACATCTTCTCCGGCGGTTATGCCGCTGGCTACTACAGTTATCTGTGGGCTGATGTGTTGGCAGCCGATGCTTACTCCCGTTTCGAAGAGGAAGGCATTTTTAACCGCGAAACCGGGCAATCTTTCCTTGATAACATTCTGTCCCGTGGTGGTTCCGAAGAGCCAATGGAGCTGTTCAAACGCTTCCGCGGCCGTGAACCAAAACTGGATGCAATGCTGCGCAAGGCCGGTATTAAAGGGTAATTTAAGGTGGGAATCTGTTTAATCTGTGAACAAGGCGCTGATAACAGCGCCTTATCTCAACTGGCAGAGCGCTGGGGGTTGGTCCATGACGAAAGCGCGATTATGGCGCTGGTCCTTACCCCTCAACGCCTTGAACTTCGCAAACGGGATGAACCAAAGTTAGGCGGCATCTATGTCGATTTTGTATCAGGTACAATGGCACATCGTCGCCGTTTTGGCGGCGGACGCGGCGAAGCAGTCGCTAAGGCCATAGGGATCAAAAAAGATTATCTGCCGACAGTCGTGGATGCTACCGCCGGCCTGGGGCGCGATGCCTTTGTGCTGGCATCACTGGGTTGCCATGTAAGAATGCTGGAACGCCATCCGGTGGTCGCGGCATTGCTGGATGATGGGCTGCAACGAGGTTATCAGGATGAAGAAATTGGTGGCTGGTTGCAAGAGCGCATGACGCTGCTCCATGCCTCCAGCATTACAGCGCTGGCCGATATTACGCCACAGCCCGATGTCGTTTATCTTGATCCTATGTATCCACATAAGCAGAAAAGTGCACTGGTGAAAAAAGAGATGCGAGTGTTCCAATCTCTGGTTGGCGCTGATGAAGACGCTGATAATTTGCTAGCCCCCGCACGCGCTTTGGCAAAACGCCGCGTCGTGGTAAAGCGACCTGATTATGCAGAACCCTTAGCTGGAGTCGCTGCATCAGCGGCTATCACCACGAAAAACCACCGTTTTGACATTTATCCTAGTTGAAAAAATCAGCCGTATATTGCGGCTGATATCTTTTAGCCTACAGAATACCTTGAGCAAGCATAGCGTCGGCAACTTTCACAAATCCAGCAATATTCGCCCCCTGAACATAATTGATCTGTTTGCCCTCGCCACCATACTCAACACAAGCGTGGTGAATATCTAGCATGATGTGGTGCAAACGTGCATCCACTTTTTCAGCCTTCCAGCCTAGACGGGCCGCATTTTGTGCCATTTCCAGACCAGATGTCGCCACGCCACCAGCATTGGCTGCTTTACCTGGTGCAAATAACACCCCTGCTTCAATAAAGGCTTCCGTCGCTGAAATAGTTGCTGGCATATTCGCCCCTTCAGCAACAGCTTTGACGCCATTCTTGATAAGGACCTTAGCCGCATCCAAGTCCAGTTCATTCTGAGTGGCACATGGCAAAGCGATATCAACCGGCACAGACCAAGGTTGTAACCCTTTCAAGAAAGTCAGACCCCGCTCTCTAGCATATTCTTCCACACGGCCATAGCGTTGGTTTTTTATCTCTTCAAGATGAGCCAGCTTCTCCGGTGTGAACCCATCCTCATCAACTAAAGTACCGCCGGAATCCGAAGCGGTTACTACTTTCGCACCCAACGCCATGCATTTTTCAATCGTATATTGTGCAACATTACCCGCACCGGAAACCGATACGCGCATACCTTCAAAGCCCATGCCATGACGTTTCAGCATGGCATTGACGAAATAGACCAGACCATAACCAGTTGCTTCCGGGCGAATCAAACTACCGCCAAAAGAGAGCCCTTTGCCAGTAAATACACAAGCCGTGTTGTTAGAAAGCTTTTTCATCATCCCTGACATAAAAGCCACTTCACGGCCACCAACACCAATATCGCCTGCGGGAACATCAGTATCTGGCCCCAAATGGCGGTACAATTCTGTCATTAATGCCTGACAAAAACGCATGACTTCACCCTGACTTTTTCCTTTAGGATCAAAGTCTGAACCTCCTTTACCACCCCCCATTGGTAAAGTTGTCAGTGCATTTTTCAAGGTTTGTTCAAAGCCCAGGAATTTTAGAATAGAGAGGTTCACCGATGGATGAAAACGCATGCCACCTTTGTATGGGCCAATGGCGGAGTTGAATTGCACTCGCCATGCCCGGTTTACCTGAACTTTACCCTGATCATCTACCCAGCAAACCCGAAACTGGATAACCCTTTCTGGCTCCACCATACGCTCCAGTAAGCTGTATTCGCGGTATTTCGGATTTTGTTCAAGAAACGGCCAAAGAGAGGTGAATACTTCCCGAACAGCCTGGAGATATTCTGGTTGATATTCATCCCTGCGTTGAATCGATCCAAGAAATGAAGACAAAGATAGTAAACAGCTCATTTAGTTATTCCTTATTTCTACTTCGGTTGTGATGGACCCTCAGTCATTTTCTAATAATTATTTTTGTCGAAAATGTGAGGTAAGTTGTGTTTGCCCTTTGAATATATCACTGTTCTATATTCATCTTTCAAGAAGTTTTTTCGCAGAAAGGTAAAAAAAATTTCTTGATTGCACCGGACGTAAACCAAACAGCGCTCTATTTCATCCAAAAAAACGCCTGCATAAGCAGGCGATTTTATCGAATAAATTTTCAATCTGTTGTCATTCATCATCACGCAGAGGAACAATCAGCATATCAACATGAACCGTGTTAATTAACTGACGAGCGGAAGACATCAATTTGCTCCAGAAATCCTGATGATGACCACAAACAACCATATCTATGTCATATTTCTTAATTGCATCAACCAGTACTTGCCCCAGATCACCGCTACCACTCAGGGTTTCCTGAATGTCATAGCCTGAATCTGCGGAGAGAGCTTTCAGCGCACTGCGGGTCTCGTCAGTAATACGTTGCTGCATATCACCGAGATTAACATCAATCAAACCGGTGTAGAGATCGGAATAGTTAACATCAACATGGATCAGGGAAATTTTGGCATTGTCCGGTTTAGCCATAGAAACAGCTTTTCTCACCAAAACCTGACTTTCCGGGGATAAATCAACCGCAACAAGAATATGTTTGTAAGCCATAAGCGAACTCCTTCCATAATGCCGAGTTAGTGAGTTGGCAGGGCAAATTGCCACTATCCTGTGTTTATTACTACTTAGAATGTTCTTCAAGTCCTGTTTCGATCACAACTCATCGTATTTAACGACTGGACAAAGAACATCCACCAAACAACATATACCACAATTGCTCTTCCTGCCACTTGATGGATAGCAAAATCCTACTCTGAATTTATGGCCTTTCTTGATACCCAATATATTTACCTGAACAACTAACCAGTCTCCTGGGATTGCATGGCTGGATAGAACTGACTAGATGAGTGTTTATGACGTTTTTCTGTTAGTTTTGTCCCAACTCACGCAGAACAGGTTTTTTGTACTATCTGGCTATCTTTCCTACAATAAATATAAAGGTGTTACCACCTGCAATTTTTCTTTTTTCTTTTTTGTGACAGCTTTGGCTAACCATTCTAAGGAGGGGATTATGTTCAGTACAATCGCACTGTTTTGGGCGCTGTGTCTTGTCTGCATTATCAATATGATGCGCTACTTCTCTTCACTACGAGCATTGCTGTCCATTCTTCGTCAATCTGATCCCTTGCTTTATCAATCAGTAGACGGTAACGGCTTTTTCACTACTCATGGGCAACTTAATAAGCAAATTCGGCTAGTGAACTATATCAATTCACAACGTTACCTTGATCATCATGATCCAGAAGTTGTTCTTCGTTGTGAAAGGTTGAGGAGACAATTTATTTTGACCAGTGCACTGAGTGGACTAGTTGTTATTTGCCTGATTTCTATGTTGATTTGGTATTAAAGAAAAAGGCGGTATAGTTGATCCATACCGCCTTCAAATTATCCATTAAAATAATTAAATCAGTTTCAAAGCGAACCAGTAAAGCGTACCGGACAACCCGATTGAAACCGGCAGCGTCAGTATCCAAGCCAGCATGATATTCTGGATGGTTTTACCCTGAACACCACCACCATCGACCAGCATCGTTCCTGCTACCGCAGAAGAAAGCACCTGCGTAGTAGAGACCGGCATGCCGGTATAACTCGCAACACCAATAGAAACAGCAGCAGTCATCTGGGCTGAAACACCCTGCGCGTAGGTCATACCTTTTTTGCCAATCTTCTCACCAATAGTGACTGCAACACGTTTCCAGCCAACCATCGTTCCCAAAGACAGAGCCAGTGCTACCGCAATGATAATCCAGACAGGTGCATACTCAACGGTATGTAATAAGTCTTTCCGCAATTTATTCAGGAAACGGGCATCTTCCGCACGGGTTTCCGGCAGTTTAGCCAGAGACTCAGCCGTATCAGCAATACACATCAACATACGGCGCATATTGTTACGCTGTTCAGCATTCAGCTCGCTGTAGCTCTGAATGCCCTTCAATAGGCTTTCTGTCTGATCAAGAACAACGACAGCACGTGTAATATCACAATGGAATCGCCCTTCTGGCTCATCTTCCGCAACAGCCACTGATGGCGTCAGCTCAATTGCATGGGATAACGCTGAACCATGCTGCCGATAATATTGTTGCAGGTGAGTAATAGCGTCGTAGGTACGGGCAATGTCATAGCCATTGGCATTCATATTTACGACAAATCCCGCTGGAGCGACACCAATTAGCACCAGCATAATCAAACCGATACCCTTCTGACCATCATTCGCCCCATGAGAAAAGCTTACGCCTACCGCAGACAAAATCAGCGCTGTACGTGTCCAGAAAGGGGGCTTACGCTTACCATCCTTCTTTTCACGTTCAGCAGGGGTCAGATGAATACGCTTACGCTTCTTGGTACTGCTCCAGTAACGGCGCAGCAGAAACACGATTGCCCCGGCGATGATCAATCCGATTAACGGAGAGAGGATCAACGACAGGAAAATCTGTATCATCTTCGGCACATTCAACGCATCAACCACAGAAGAACCGGTTACGATGGCATTGGTCAAACCGATACCAATGATGGAACCAATCAGGGTATGAGAACTGGATGCTGGTAAACCGAAATACCAGGTACCAAGGTTCCAGACAATCGCAGCCAGCAACATGGAAAACACCATAGCAAGACCATGAGCAGAACTGACATTGAGAAGAAGATCGGTCGGAAGTAAATGCACAATCGCGTAAGCGACACTTAATCCACCAAGAAGAACACCAAAGAAGTTAAATACCCCAGCCATAACGACGGCGAACTGTGCTCGCATAGCACGGGTATAAATAACTGTTGCTACCGCATTCGCGGTATCATGAAAGCCATTAATGGCTTCATAAAATAGCACAAACAGTAGTGCCAGTACTAACATTAGGCTGGTGTGAAAATCCAGGCCAGTAAAAAGATGTAGCATAAACGTTAAGCCAGTTAGTTGGACATGAACGCGGCGCATTATCAGTGACAAATGCTAGCGGGGGAAGTGAAATATGAACTTTTTTTGATTTCATGACAACTAGATAACAATAAGAAATAGGAATACTCCTTATATATCATTAAATTACATATCTTTTAAAAAATTGACAATTTTAAGTTATAAGGGGCTTTTTCCCCACAAACTTATCAAAAATGCAACATATTAGGGGCAATTCCCCACTAAATTATTTAGTCATAAAGAGAAAAACAGTGGAAAAATTTGATGCGGTGATTATTGGCGCCGGTGCAGCAGGTTTGTTCTGTGCAGCTCAGGCTGGACAGCTCGGTTTACGGATACTGGTTCTGGATAATGGTAAAAAAGCCGGGCGTAAGATTTTGATGTCTGGTGGTGGACGTTGCAACTTCACTAATATGTACACAGAACCATCAGCTTATCTTTCTACTAACCCCCATTTTTGCAAATCTGCTCTGGCCCGTTATACACAATGGGATTTTATCGAACTGGTTCAACGTCATGGCATTGCTTACCATGAAAAAACACTGGGGCAGCTTTTCTGCGATGATTCCGCCCAACAGATAGTTGATATGTTACTGAAAGAGTGTGAAGCCGGTCAGGTTACTATTCGCCTGCGCAGTGAAGTTAGCCACGTAGAAAAAAATGAGCAGGGTTTCGTTATCATCGTTAACGGAAAAGAAGTAAGTACACGCTCACTTGTCATCGCTTCCGGTGGATTATCTATGCCGGGCCTTGGAGCAACTCCTTTTGGTTATCGGATTGCAGAACAGTTTGGCTTGAAAGTTTTGCCAACCCGCGCCGCTCTCGTACCTTTTACTCTGCATAAACCACTTCTGGAGCAACTTCATGTGCTCTCTGGTGTGTCTGTTCCTGCTATTGTTACCGCCGAAAACGGTACTCGGTTTAAAGAAAATATCCTGTTTACCCACCGGGGACTTTCTGGTCCAGCAATCTTACAAATTTCCAGTTACTGGCAGTCGGGAGAGTTTGTGAGTATTAACTTACTTCCAGATAGTGATTTGGAAGCTTTTCTGGAGCAGGAACGGAGTTCTCACCCAAACCAAAGCGTCAAAAATACTTTGGCAAAATTATTACCAAAGCGGCTGACAGAATGCCTGCAAACGCTCGGTCAAATCCCAGATATTGCTCTTAAACAACTAACCTCAAATCAGCAAAAACAGTTGGCGATAAACCTCCAGTCATGGCGAGTACAGCCTAACGGAACTGAGGGCTATCGCACCGCCGAAGTGACGATGGGAGGTATTGATACTCACCAGCTTTCATCCAAAACGATGGCAGCTAACCAGGTAAAAGGACTCTATTTTATTGGCGAAGTGGTAGACGTCACCGGCTGGCTTGGTGGCTATAACTTCCAGTGGGCGTGGAGCTCCGCCTGGGCATGTGCGCAAGCGTTGTGACTGTTGTGGAAAGATAATAAAGTTTGCCCGTAAGAGCAATTTTCCTTATGTTCTTACTGGCAACCATAATATGTGATCTGAACAATCCAGTCGGGTTCAATTGTCCAGTCATGCCTGTTTTTTTGCCAGTCTGTAATCGCATTTAATGTTGATAAGCTACTACCCATAATGGTGTTGGCTTGTTATCGGCATACAGTGGGTCTTGAGGGTATGTCCATTTAGTGGATGAAAAAACAGAACGATCGAATACAACATCAAAATTGCAATTCATACATCCACCATTAATTATTTTTTTTAATTAAAAAATTATAATAAATCAATAGAGTTATCAAGCTAATTAGGGATAATAAGGAAAACAGTAGAGTAGCATTAAATAAATCAAGCATGATCCCTCCGTAAATAGGTGCTAAAGCTGCTCCGATACTTGACATATTGGAAGCACCAAAAAAAGCACCCCTTAAATGGTGAGGTGTGAGCCTATCAACTTCGACATTAAACGTAGGTATGGCAATTATTTCCCCAAAACTCAGAATGACAGTTGCGACACAGAGATAATAAACTGTATTAATAGGTGAGAACGCAAAAATGATTTGAGCTATGGCAATTAACACGATACCAATTAATATTTTTATTCTTGGTGTAAAATTTCTTAATAAAATTAAAGTTGGGATTTGCAAAGTGATAATTGTCAATGAGTTGACAATAACTAATAAAGCAATAAAGTTGGTAACATTGTTGATATTTGATCTAGATAAATACTGAACAAGCGTAGAATCAAAGTTAGCATAAACAAACATAACAAGAACATTACATAATAGAAGTATCACGAATGTTCGGTGAGAAATAATTATGCTCAATGTTTTTGTAAAGCTAATGTCATTGCTGACTTTTTTTATTTTCTCTTCCTTTTTTGAAGATAATAAAAAGACACGCAACATAATACCATAAACAAAATAAACAATAGCTATAATTAGAAAAGTTTCTCTCTGTGCCGATAGGCCAGAAGCTAATCCAATATAAGGACCAATTGCAGCGCCAACATTGACCAAATAATATCGATAGTATTGTACTGACTCTCTCTCTTTAGGAGAGTCAATATAATCGCCAATTAAGGCTTTGCTACACGCTTCTAACAGAGCACGCCCAATACTAATTCCGGATATAGCGATTAAATATAAGATAGGTGAAGATGAGAAAGACATCATGATGAACGAAATAATGCTTATCATCACCCCGATAAGCATTATTGTTCTGCGGCAAAAAATATCAGATAAATATCCGGTATAAATGCCTGTCACTGATCCTAAGATACTTGACAGCGCCAATAATCCGCCAATCCCTGTCGCTGACATGTTAAACTGCCGATAAAGGATCATCGCTAAAAAAGGCCAAACCATAAAATAGGCGGCTCTTGTTAACAGTGTCCCCAGTAACATGATAAAAATTGGGGGAGGTAAATGTTTTAATAAAGATAATCTGAATAGAGATGCCATTGGTTCACCAGGATACGTATTGAGTTACTCTGACTCTATTTCGATAATAACATTTTCTTTAAGGTGGTGGCTTTCAAATTCAGCCTGCTCCGCTGTTACACCACACGCAATAGCATACCCTAATCGTTGAGAGCTATTTTTAAGTGATTCAATATGTTCTCCAACGTTAACATCAAAATGGATAAAGTCATTCTTTGTGTAATTTATCTTTTTAACAATGCCAGAAGGTGCGGTGATATAAGAAATAGCGGCATATTTACTGAACTTCTTACTCAAGTCAGGTGAAATATTTAACGAAACTTGGATAACTGCTTTCCACATATCAATACCAGTAGCCATTTCCACTAATTCAGGAATATGATCTCCTCCTAACCGAGCTCCTACTTCAATGACTTTGACACCATCACTTGTCACCTTAACCTCCGTATGTCCTCCTCCATTATATACACGTCATCTTTCAAGTTGCCTCTGGGTATAAATACCTAACGCGAACAAGGCTTGTGTTACCACTTTTTCTATTTCGATTTTTTGTTGCAATAGTATATTAGCAGGCAATGTATGTCCTAATTCAAAAAAATAACCATTATTTGATACGTATTTTTTAGTAATTGTGATAATGCTCACAACACCATTAAAGGAAATAGATTCAATACTGTATTCTTGTCTTTCTAGATATTCTTCTATCAAAAATAAAGAAGATTTTTTTACTCCGAATGGAGGAGTTATTTCACAGACTTCACGGAAATTTCTTTCCAATTCGATGACATTATCATTACGTAAAACACCTCGACTTCCGGCCATGTTAATAGGTTTTATAATGTTTGGATACCCAATTTTGGCTGCTTCTATTTTTGCGCTGTCAATATTCGAAATTAGAGCGTATTTAGGGATAGGAGCATTTTTTTGCCTAAAAGATTCTCTCATTAGCGGCCTCGCTGGGCGATGTCGGGACCGCCTGAGTCACGGATTTGCTGACCATAGTCATTCGCCCTTATGCACTGGAAACCCGCCGACACAGGATCTGATCCGCATCGCCAATCATCTGATGGAAATAGACATACATGACTTCTTCGTGGAGTTCTGCGCCTGACTCACCCACAGCACCTGCGTCAGATACAAATTGGATTCCTGAATCAGCAAATCTGCCCAAATCTCCAGCTCATGCATTTTGTCATTGGCTTTGATCCGTCGTTTGACGTAATTGCAGTAGTGACAGATGTAATCACACAAAGGCAAGAGCAGGTAGAGATGGGTCTCTTTGCCGGTACCATCAAAGTCTTTGTAGGTCTGAAAGGTGTCTTGAGAATATCCCCGTGATTTGAGGTCACGTTGATATTGTACTCGTGGACCGGAATATTGAGTTCTGGATTGTTGTGTAACAATGTTTCTAAAACAGTCGGATGGGCCATGCGCATCATGATGATGCTCCTCGAATGTCAGTGATGATTCAGGACATGAATCCCTCGTTAGTCATAGTACTGTGCCATAATGGCCGAGATCCATGCAGGCTCACGTATTGCTGTTTGTGGCTCAAAGGCTTGCATGTAAGGTTTGATGTCGATCACCGGTGTGCCATCAATGGCATCAAGGGCTTTGACGGTTAAGGTCAGCCCATCACAGGCCAGCAGTTCACAGCAAGACACCCCCAGCCGATTGGGGCGCGCTTTGGCCCGTTGCCCGAAGATGCCGACTAGCGGCAGCTCCGTCTGACCCCGCGGGTGCCTTGCACCGGTGACGATTTTTTCAGCAGGAACTTTGTGCATCGCAAACACGATTACCAAGTGAGAAAACTCACTCAAACCTTGCGTCGCTGCCGGGGTGAACTGGTTGCTATCGAGCGTGATGGTTGAGATCACGCTGCCCCAGAAATCGTCTTGAGTGGTCGTTCTCTCATTTCTCACCCAGCCAATCGGGTGTAGGGTAAATACAGTGGTATCTACTGGCTCCATAGCTGCCCTCTTACGAATAAATGGTCAGGATGTACCCGATCGACAACGATATAGATCTCATCCCGGTTGACGCCAAATACCTCAACAATGCCATTGGCAACACAGGTGATGATGTCTTGCACGGCTTGGAGTACGTGGATTTACAGCGAATTTTGACCAGCGGGGCCGGAGTGCTCGCGGTTTTTGTTTTTATAAATTATGAATGAATGTCTTGCCATGAGTGTGTTGTTACTCGGATGCAATCAACTTGTATGCCGAATGTAATTAAGTAAAGCAGTGTATCCTTAATTAGTCAAACTGAATGCAATGAATTATTTCTTCAACTAGTTGATTCAATAGTAATACTCTCTTTCGATAAACGTACCAATCACTTTGTCGTGCATAGATTTTGATTTGGAAAAGCCAATCGTTTTTCTCGCTAACCTCTTTAACCGTGTCCGTAGGGTGAGATTGGTTCGCTCTATCCTCTGTGTGTAACGTTTTCCAACAATATGTTCCAATAGTCTTGGTTGTGTTCACTTAATTCTTACAAGTTATGCTCATTTCTGGTATGTAGTGTTCAACTAATATTGGCCGCTGCGTTGTGCGCCGGCCTTTGCAAAGAAGGCTACTTAATCTGGTTTTTCTGAATGCGCTAAAATCAGGGGGAAGGTTGGTATGAGTAAAAGGAAAAACGGTTTTGGCCTGGCGTTAGGTGAATCATTACAGAGCTTTATTTTTCGAGTTTTAAAACGGACTGGATATAGTTTTAACTAATGGAGGTTGGGGGATAAACCTAGTGTTCCCTATCAAGCAAGAAGTGAATTTGAGACTTTTAATCCTAATGATTTATTCGTCCTATATGAAAAAAACAAATATGTTAATCGCACTTACTTTTCCTCCCCTTTTTCACTAAGGTCCCTTTTTATTGATGTTTTTTACCCGGAGAAACAGAAAAGCTACTCAGGGCAGCATGTCTAAATTTGCTATTGCCAAAAGTGTATTGAAAAGCAGTTATATAACTTAGGATATGCATACTTCAAATCTGATTGGCTTAAATCTAGTGGTTGCCATATTCATAATGAGCAACTTAATGTTGTAGAGAATAGGATTGTCATTAAACGAGACGAGTGAAGCTATTAAGGGCAAGAAGTCAGTAGCTGGTAGCTTAGTTTCTTGGAGGGCGGTTGAACATGATAATTCCCCTTTTTCTAGAACTGACTTGTACTTTGCAGTCTGTGCTAAGGACGCTATTTTTAATTATATCTTTTTCAATGAAGAACTCTGCCCATATGACTATATTGATCTTATACCTACAGGATTGTTAAAAAAATAAAACTCTAATCATTCTACATGGGGCGCTAGACGGCGTTCGTTGATATGTAATCTTAAATACTATTATGAAATAGCAATAGAAAGATCTCGCAGTCAGATGATGTCATACATATCTAGTCATATGATAATAGTGAGAATGCCAGCTCCTTTTGGCTTCCTCAAAGATAGCGGTAAATTTCTATTAAAGATCGAAGCTGTAGTGACTGTAGGGAGATAATTTGCCAAATGTGCTACGCTAATCGTAGTGATGATTTTGGCAAGCTTTATCTTACATGAGTTTGTTTTTAGGCAGATTTTATTTAACCTGCATAACTGGTGCAGTAACACACTAAATAAACTGTTGTGAAACTAAGAGAAGCATGAACCCATTGAAGATATCCAGACTACGCTCTGAAACCTGTAGGGAGCCACGTCCTTTAGGACGTGGTAGATATCAATGCCCCCAAAGAGCATTCATTGGTACTGCAAATGTGTTCGGTATGTGGCTAATTGGCAGGCAATTGTTACCCGTGTAAAGTAAGATGCCACCCTGCCAATCTCTGTCAGCCAATGCAGCTAATCTTGCCAACCCCATACCGTCTTTCGGCTGTATACTAGCCGCTTTTTTAACTTCAACCCCCCAGATTCTTCGACCATCTTCAATAACCAGATCAACTTCAACCTGATCTTTATCACGATAGTGGGAGAAGTGTAGTTCATGTTCGCTCCAACCCGATTGACAGATCAATTGTTGTACCACAAAGCTTTCAAGTACTGCACCAAAGTCATTACTAAGGTTATGCCAATCATCAACTCTCAGGTTGTTTAAAGCACAAGCTAAACCGGAATCTACTACATGAACTTTAGGTGCTTTTATTAAACGTTTGGCTTGGTTTTTATGCCAAGCCGGTAAGCGCCTCACTAAGAACAAACGCTCTAGAATGGTGATATATTTATCAACGGTTTCTCGCTGAAGACCTACATCTTTCGCTAATCCACTGATGTTCAAAAGGTTACTAGTACGCAATGCGAGGATCTTAATGAGTCTCAGTAATTCGTCTTCATCTCGAATCGCTGCAATGTCTTTCACATCACGTTGAATAATGGCGTTCAGGTACTGCTTGTGCCACTGACGAGCTCGCGCTTCACTGCGCGTATTCGGCTCTGGATAACCTCCTTGTACTACAGCTTCTGCTACACCTTCAATGAGGATTTGTTCCCCTTTGATTGAAGGAGAAATTTTATTAGTGATCAGCTGTTCGAGTAGCGATGTTGGACTATGCTGCTTTTCTTGTTCAGAAAGTGGCTGCAAAAAGATTACTTCGACGCGACCCGCTAGGGATTCCTGTACTCCAGGCAGCAGTAGCAAATTAGCTGAACCGGTTAGTATGAACCGCCCCGGTCGACGATGAATGTCTATAGTTGCTTTTAAGGCAGGCAGGATCTCTGGCACACGCTGTACTTCATCCAGCGTGACACGTTCCGGCAAGCTTTGTACAAATCCAATGGGATCGGATTTAGCTGTGTTAAGCAAAGTACTGTCATCGAAAGTTAGGTAAGCCCGCCCAAGCTCTAGAGATTTCGCCAACGTTGTTTTGCCGACTTGGCGAGGACCAAGCAAGCACACCACTGGTGTATCAGCCAATGCTGCCTTGAGCTGTGGTGCTATGTATCTTGGGTGTAGTGCGTTATTCAAGGTTGTTCTTTTATGTTCAATGTGGAGAATGAAGCTTAAATTGCTCCGTCTATTTGTTGGCTATGCTATCGTCTAAATGCTGGTTTGTACAGCGTCTATTTGCTGGCTATCACATCGTCCAAATGCTGGTTTTGATAGCGTCTATTTGTTGGTTTCATTCCGTCTATTTGTCGATTTCTGACGTTCTTACCATGTCAGTCAAAACTCTTCCCTTGGGCTTAAAGGCACGACTGTAACGAAAAACTAGGGTAATTGGAGGAATAAATCTAACAATATCAGCCGGTAGAAGAATCGACGCCAGCGGACTTAAAAAGCTTACTGTAAAGCTGTATTGGTGAGGAAGCCCCAATCTTGCATTCGCAAAACAAGGGCTTAATATCTTTCGCCTTACCGTCGGGGAACTGAGCACCATGACAAGATAGGAGAAGAACCGTCGACTAGCTACGCTTTGGAAGCTAATTCACAAGTAATGTTTAGCCACCAAGAATTTATTTGGATTTTATCACCTAAACGGCTTCCCCATTTTTATCGAAAAAGCATTCATGATTGAAATAACCGTTGCACATAAACTGGGCAGTAGTTGCGTAATAAAACCAAGAATAGTTCCGTGATTTACCAAGGAATGATGATGAGCCTCTCCTCCCATAGCAATTTGCATAAAGACAGAGTTTGTCAGGTAAGCATAAACCAAACCGCAAATCCCTGTAACCAACAGAAAGCTTATAAGCGTGGCAATCACCGACCCCACCCTCTGAGATAATCTTCCCCTGATTGAATTGATGGTGAGCGCGGTCAAGCAACCCGGAGCAAAACCCCATCCCAAAAGATACCAAATAATCATTAACCCCTTCAGCGGGATGCTATGTGCCATCTCCAGAATATCAGCGCGCCACAATATAAGATTCAAACATGCAGCTAATACAGCCAGAAATACGGAAACGGCGAAACTATTAGGCAAAGTTAATTTCTTATCCACTAAAAAACCTTGAGACGAGCAAGGAATCTCGCACCTGTTACAGAATTAAGAAGAAAGCTGCCCAAAATGCCAGCAATGAGTGCAGCAGTGTATCCTTTAATCAGGAATAGCAACGGCATTTCTATTGAACCCCAATAATTCAGTCCCACATTGTGGTCCAAGCCCCAACAAAGTGTTTGGCAAACACTGAATAACAGAGTGCTACTTACTGCGGTCATGATATAAGCGCCGGTACTTCCTGGCGTGAAACGTGCTGATACCAAGTAAGTCAGTCCCCCAACGGCGGCCCCCATGCCAATACCGCATAAACCAAGCGCCCATACGAGACGCCATACCAAAGGGCCATTATCGGGAAATAAAATAAGCCCCATTAAAAGAAATCCAGCTTCTGCGATAAAGCCCAGAGAAATAAATAGCTTAATCGTGCGTATGGCACGTTTCTCGCCTTCTGCCACTACATATTGCGGATCTGGTTCATTCACGATTTGAGTAGACATTTTTCATCTCCTGAATAGGTGTGTTAAATATCCGATGATGCCATTCAGTTTTATCTCTCCGAAGCAGACTACACACGCTGATGAATTGTATAAACAGAGTCGAACGTTATAGCAGAATGCTGTCAGAGCGAAAAAAATACTTTATAAAATATTTCGAAAAATGATTTTGGGTGTATTACTGATAATTCTTAATTATATAAATTATCAATCAATAATACCCAAGCAATAGATGAAGAAAATTATTTAACAATGCAATCACATAAAAAAAGTGATGTAATCACTATGGTATGAGGATGAAAATCTGTCAATGTGAAACAAGAAATTAATAAGACAACCCTGCATATGGGCTTTTTAATATTTTGATATTTCTTCTATTCCGCTTGAAAAAATATTCATAGCTTAATTAATGGGTTGCAACTTATTTTCTCTACCTGAAATATCGTAAAAACACAATAAATAAGCTCTAATATTGAGATTTGTAATAATATGAATATTCAAGCACGACACTATTTTAATTTTATAATTTGACAATAACTCTATACTTGGTTATTAATTTAATTAAGCAACTAACAAGGAAATTGTTTAATTATCTATATTTGGCTTCTATATAATCCATATCTATCAGGAGATATTTCATTACCATGAATAAGTCCGAACAAAAATTTAATATCAACGAAAGTGTCATAAACGTAGATGGAAAAGAGGTAAAGTTCTTCACATCCCAACCTCTCGATCCAATTAAGAATAACGCCAAGAGAAATCCTATCGTCTTGGTACATGGCACTGGCGGCAGCACCGAGATACATTTCGGTTATCTCTTTCAACTGCTTGCCGCGGAAAATCGAGTTATATCCCTGGATTTTTCTCAACCGGTAAAAGCAAACGAAACGCTTACCCTTGAACATCTTGAAAAACAGGTCGAAGCTGTTATTGAAGCAGCAGCGTTAGGAGAACCTGTCACACTAATAGGTTACTCGTTGGGAGCTGTCGTTACTGCTTCTGTTGCCGCTAAGCGTCAGGATTTGGTTTGTAATTTGGTTCTGATCGCAGGATGGATGAAAACAGATTTACAGATAGAACGATTTTTATCTGTCTGGCGTCAGTTATATGAGATCCAATCACCAGCTATTGCAGACTTTGTGATGTTTTGCGCTTTCAGCTCTCCCAATCATGTAAATATGCTTCCAGATCAGTTTGCAATCAGCTTCGACAATGCCATACCAGGGGAATTTGAAGCGTTACAAATGGACCTTAATGGCCGGGTCGATATCACTCAAATTGTTCCTACGATAAAAGCTACCACACTGATTATTGGCTGTACGCATGATCAAATGACACCCATCCGCCACAGCAAAGCTCTGTTTGGAACAATTCCGGATGCACGCTTTACAGAGATAGAGTGCGGGCATGCGGTCGTTTATGAACGTCCTGCGCAGTTAATGCAGGTTATTGACCAATTCTGCGCGAACCCTTCATTTTATCCTGCTGGAACCATAATCCCTTCAGACCTGCCATAATCCCTTTGATTTTCTGGAGAGCTATAGCAGGCATTGCTTTATCAAGGATTATGGGGAACTTTTAGCGGTCAAGTTAACACTCAGTAATTTTGAAACGGCAAGGGGTTTGTCTCTCAAATTCAAACCTCTTGCCGATGCCAATAATTACAATGACTTTAGAACGGTTTAGTCGGTAAATACTTCCCATCCAGCGTAATTACAGCGCGTGAACCGCCATTAGGATCATCGACCTTTTTGATATCAAGTTTAAAGTCAATCGCACTGATAATGCCATCACCAAACTTCTCGTGGACAAGCGCCTTAAGCGTTGAGCCGTAAACCTGCACCATTTCATAGAATCGGTAAATAGTCGGATCTGTCGGCACACCTCCGGGGATACTACCGCGTACAGGGATAGTTTGCAGCAGAAGGAAAGCATCTTCGTCGAGTTCAAGTCGGTCAACTACAATCCTCGCAACATCGGCGGGCAAAGGATGTTGGCCGAGCAGTGCAGCAGTGACGAATGCAAGGCTCAGACCGGTACCTTGCGCAATATCCTCAAACGTCAAATTCTTGCGTGTTTTGGCGTCGATGATAGCATCGGTCAGGGCCTGACGGGGAGTTTGGGAGTATTGAGATTGTGTCATAATGATTCCTTTGGATTAATAAGCTATTTAAATGCCGTGGTAAGACACGGATTACGTTGCAGAAACATGCGGATAGTCCGCAAGCGAAACAAATTGGCCGACCAAGCCGTCTAAAGCATCGATCGAACCAGTCTCTATGTCGTAAATCCAGCCGTGTAGATTCAAGTGTCCCTGTTCCAGCCCGAGCGCCACGGACGGATGGGTTTTGATATTAGCAATTTGAGCGATTACGTTTTCACGCACCATCGAATCAATTCGAGCAGCCTCATTAACGTGCGCCTGTGCCTGATTAATCGCTTTCGCAGAATCCGCATAGCGTAACCAGCTTGTAATCGCGGGAAGGTGATCCATACATTTACAAGTTGCAATTGTGGTCATGGCACCACAATCTGAGTGTCCGCAGATCACAATGTCGGTGACTCCAAGCACAGCGACCGCATACTCAACGGTAGCGGAAACACCGCCAGATTCTGTACCGTACGACGGAACGATATTACCCGCATTACGTATCACGAACAGATCACCTGGCTCACGTTGGGTCAGAAGCTCTGGAACCACGCGGCTATCGGAACACGCAATAAACAAAGTACGTGGATTTTGGCTGGTGGCAAGCCGCTTGAAAAGCTCGCAGCGTTTTGGGAATACCTCGCGCTGAAATTGTAAAAAGCCTTCAATAATATCCTGCATGTCTTCACTCCATCGTGATCGATAAGAAAGCGGATGGATGAAGAATGAACGAATTTATCTATAGCGTCAAAGATCGGATTACTATCATCTCTATAGTATTTTCCAATAGTTCATTGCTGTTCTGCGGCGACGTATTTGTTAACAAACCAGTAATCACCCTCTTTATTTCAGGCTCTGGCGTACAGAACGGCAAACCGGCGTTGACATGTTCAGGAAGCCCTTATAGTCTTCACCCCATCGTGGCCGATAAGACAGCTAGCAGGTGAAGAATGAACGAATTTTTCTATTGTCTCAAAGATCAGGATGTCATTATTTCCATACTATCTTCAAATAGTTAATTGATATGCTGCTGCGACATATTCGTTATCTGCTGGCAGTTGCCGAACATCAGAACTTCACACGCGCGGCAGAGGAACTTCATGTCTCGCAACCGACCCTATCGCAACAAATCAGACAACTTGAAGAGTCACTGCATGTGCAACTGTTCGATCGCTCTGGAAGGAGTGTGCGACTCACTGACGCTGGCGAGGTATACACAAGTTACGCCCGTCGTGCATTGCAGGATCTGGATGCTGGTCAGCGTGCGATTCATGATGTACAGGATTTAAGCCGTGGGTTGCTCAGGCTAGCCATGACACCCACCTTCACCACTTACTTCATCGGCCATTGGGTAGAGCGTTTCAATGCTCTCTATCCAGGAATTGCTTTGAATATCAAGGAAATGACGCAAGATCAAATAGAAGTCTCTTTAGCGGAGAATCAACTCGATCTCGGTATCGCGTTCTCAGACGTACGCTCCCCCGACATTGATAGCGAACCATTGTTCATCGAAACACTCAGCCTGATCGTTGGTCAATCACATCGATTCATTGGTCAACAAACATCATTGACGGCAAAAATGTTGGAACATGAAGGGCTAGCATTACTAAGTAAAGACTTTGCAACGCGGAGCCATATTGATTTGTACTTCCAGAAACAGGGAATCACACCGCGTATTGCAATTGAGGCCAACTCCATTAGTGCAATCGTAGAAATTGTCCGTCGAGGACGACTCGCAACTTTGTTACCTGATGTCATAGCCCACGAGCAGGCCGGACTCTATTCCATCGCACTTCAACCTACGTTACCACAGCGTAATGCGGTGCTATTGTGGCGCCGTGGTGCATATCGAAGCGCTGCAAGCCAGGCATTCGCCAATCTAATCACGCACCGTTTCTATGTACACCAAGAAAGTGACGATTTCTGATAACGATAAATAGAAAACACATCGCGTCTGGCGGCTTCCCTTCTATGTTAGGACAGCCAATTCATAAGCTTGTTTCTAATGTAATCAGATGAAAGGCGCTCTTGCTCTAAACGTGAAGATTGAAACCGGCCAGAAATGAGATCATTAAACAGCTTTGCTTCATCCTCATTTAGCGATGAAGGATTGGATTCAACTGGATTTGATTCAGGAACCATTCTCTCTTCATGAGCTTTAACGGTTTCAACATCCATCATCAGAGGCTCAATATCTACAAACTTGTTTCTGGCATCACTGAGAATAAACAACCCCCAAGTATCAATGTCTCCCCAATATCCTACACGTTTACTTCTCAACCATGCCGCATCCATCCAAGCAATGTTTTTCCCGCCGCCAATCACCGCTATCGTGTCAGGCATTTCGGGTAATGCTAAACCAGACTGTAAGTTTTCAACTACTAATATATTCGAAGCCGGAAGCTCGTGCTTTCTAAGTAATTCGCCAGGTATTTGTAATATAGGCATTCCCCCAAGCGCAGCCATCGCAGCATGGCAAAGCGGCCTGATAGTTAACCAACCTTTGGGATTTATTGCACACCCCAACCAAGCGATAAGACCTCCTGATGCCGAAACAGCCCCATTGTGAATAATATCGGCCAGCTCTTCGATCAGGATTTGGTGGTTCTCAAGAAATTTAGTATCAATCCCAATGAGTGGCAGTGCTCTTAGATATTGCCCTTCCCCTAAGCCTCGCTTTAATTGTGGCAGCAACTCTGCTAATAATTCCGCATCTCTCAACGAGAGTTTTTCCACAATATCGATACACTTAACCAATGCAGGATAGAGATCTTTATTAACCCGCAAAAATGGCTTCATATTTCTTTCCCACACTTTACTTCGGGAAAGGGCATCATTTCCTAAAAATTGAATCAGACATTGCATCGATTCAATGACAACAAAAGTTGGAATGCGCTGCTCAGATAGCTCCCTGAAATTTTTAGAAGACCACTCTACAAGATCTTGATGGGGAAATGATTTCCACTCATCAATAAGCCGTTGAAAATGAGCTATATCTAATATGGCAGAGTTCCCTTTGGGTGGTTTCAAGCCAACGCGAATAGGGAATGCCTTGATGCCTAGTAGCCGGGCTTTTAGTGAGGAAAGGTTATCCCACTCACGCTGCCTAATGATGCTCTTAACTTGTGCTGGCAATAACCCCCAACGCACCTCATACTGCCCTCTTTTCATGTCAGTTTCTCAAGATCAATATCCAGAGCAGCCGCTTCATCAAGCAACTTTTTCGCCTTCTCTTCGCCCATTCTCCGGTCAATCTCTTCCCAAGTCACTTCACATAAATGGCTGTCATGGTTTTCCTGATCTCTTTCCGCAATGAGCAGTGAACGAGCAGATTCCCTTGCCAGATTCAGGTTTTTATAAGGCGTAATCAAATTAACGTGAATATGAAGCTCTCTAAATACTCGGAGCACCCGCCGACTTACTGTTTCAGCCGTATTTGAGAATGCTTCATCCAAGAAAACAGTACAGTAAACCGGTCGATCATAGCCATCCGGCGTCAAAACATAGGCCAAACTTGCCGCGACAATAGTCGCGGCAAATGACTCTTTCTCCCCGCCTGACTTTCCACTGGATGATTCCAATACATCACGAATCTCACCGGTATTACTATCCAACTCTTCAGCATAAAATGACATCTGATAACGAGGATCAAGCAGCCTTAAACTTTCCAATGTATTTGAAGAGCCTGGCGCACTTGCTTTCCCAAGTATTTCAACTACTTTAGCTAATTGACGGAACCGTGCTTCATGGTCATCACTGGTTACTTGACTAAGCACCTTGCGCAAATGTTGTTCAAACTCATTAACATGTGGGAATTTCTCTCTCTTTGAGCCTAGCTTTAAATGTGTCCCTGATCGAAACTCTGTACGCTTGAGGACCCGGTTAATGATATCAATCCGTTCAAGGACATCTTCCCGTTCAGATTCAAGCTTAGTTTTAATCCGCGCCAGTGACTGCGTTGCATGCTTATTCAAACGTTCAATAAACTGCTCCACAAGGTTGGGAAGCCCTTCTTCTTCCAGTTGTCGCAAATGATTAAGATAATCAGGTAAGCCATCAATATTACTTTGCCAGTCAACCGTGAAGACTTGCCATTTATCGTTAGACCTGAATGAAACCATAATGCTGATGGCTGACCTTTCCGCTCTGTCTTTACCGTTTCGGCTAATATCTAACAGACGTTCTAAATCTTCTTCAACTTTCAACACCAATTCAGACGTTCGGCCTAAATCGTTTGTATTAAGTACGCCAACTCGAATTGCAAGTAACTGTCTGGCTGAATCAGGTAATCCTTTCGACGCCTTTGCCTGCGCTTTGCTCCACTCCTCTTTTGCATTTTTCAGCGTATTTTTAACACCGCCAGAATCAGAGTTGAGCTGATTTAATACCGATTGAATTTGAGCTAACTGCTGTTTAGACGACTCCCAACGCTCTCTGGCCTTATCAAGATCGCCCCCTGACTGTTCCAACATCTTAAGGTCAGCCTGTAAATCAGAAAGCTTTTCGTGCCAGTAAGGAGCATTAATATCATCCCAGCGGTAACTTTGGATTTTCTCCCAAAGAATTTTACGATCAGAAACAGAATTCAAATCTTGACGGGCCTGACTCACCTTTTTCTCGGTTTCCGCCAGTTGCAGAGTTAACTCTTTTTTATCGTTATTAAGAATGGCTAAACGTGATTTGTTCGAAAAACCCAGACACCAGCGTCTTCTGTCATCTATTCGGTGTTGATCTTTTTTCTCAAAGCGCCCTTTATCCATGTGTATTAACCCCTGCTGTGTCATCGAAAACGGGGTTTTATCCAATTCTTCCGTGCTTGCAACACATTGCAGGTCAAATCGCTGCAAATGGTGCTTAAGCCACTCCCGATAAGGGTGATTACGCCATACCAGTTTCCTTAGATAACCATCAGACTTAAACGCCACCGATTGGCCTTGAGTTGTCGAATCGTTCACAACTTGAACACGGACATGTAAACCCGTATGCCGGGCGTTCAACCAGCGAGTCACCATCGAATAACAATGATGTGGCACAGCAAGTGTTGTTCGTAACCCGCCTAACGCCCTCTCTATCGCGCCCTGCCAGCTCTTTTCACGATCTTCGACATCAATAAGCTCACCGATAAATACACATTGCTCTTTACTTAATTCTAAGGAATTAACCAGTTCATCTCGTAATTGCTGATATTTCACATCAATATTGGAATCGGGCCTTGCCTCGATCTCCCGAATTTCCTGAGAAATATCATGGATATTTGCTTGTAGCTCACTGAATTTAGCACTGATGGTGGCAAACCTGTCCTGATACTCGCCCTCTTCTTGTTGAATACTGGCAAGCCGCGTTGATGCTGTGGATTGATTTTTAAGAAATACAGCCTCCTCTAACACAGAAGGGAGAGCCAGCTCGTTGGCATGAGTTTGATATTGCGATGAATTCCTAACCACCCGATTCAACTGAGCTTGGGTATGATCAACCTCTTTTCTCAGCGACTCTATTTTATCCCCACCAAATTGGAGATATTCCTCGTGCCTTCGCTCAACCAGCTTATCCGCATCTGCTTTCTGCTCTTCAACTTGCTTAATTTCGAGGAGTAGCGCTTCAAGTTCCGACTCAATATCGGCAATTTTTTCACTCCACAGTTGCGCGAAGACTTCCCCAAAGTAAGCCGGGAGACTATTTTTTTCGACCGTTAATTCTTCAAATTCTTTCGTTGTTTTTTCAATAATTGAGTTGAGTTCAGGTAATCTAGATAAGTGCACCTTTTGTGCTCTTGCATCCACTAATTGACTATGAATTGCCACCAGATCAGCAAACTCTTCCACTACCTTTTTAGCATCATCCTTGACCGTACTCGGTTCCAGTACCAACTCACGAATCAACCCGGTTAAATCATCAATTTTTTTCAGACCTAACGCCCGTGACAAAAGTGCAGGCGCATTCTTATTGTCCATATACAGGAGCTTTCGGTACAACTCCTGATAATCAGAAAAATTATCATCACAGCACGTAATCGTCGGATCATCACGAAGCCATTGCTTGAATGCCCGGGCATTACCGTTCCCAAAAGCATTAAGCATTTCTTTAAGAGTCAGGTCTCTTTTGGCAACAACATAAACACGTGTCACATCCGCCAGCACATTCGTCGATTTAGTAATCCAGAAAAGCGCCGCAAGTGTGATTTTTGACCCATCATCACCTTGATACAAAGCCCTAAGCCCAGTCACCACGCCAAATTCACGCTTACTTCTGACTCTCGTCCCCGCTCCGTCATGGGCAGATCCAAAACTTCCTCGCATATAGGAAAGTAAAGTCCGGTCAGAACGATCACCCTGCGCCGCAGCCACATTAAAAGTGGCCTTTCCGGCAGGAAGCAGCAAAGCCATCAGGCCATCAATAAACGTCGATTTTCCGGCGCCATTATCTCCAGTAACCAGCGTTCCCATAGGATCTATCAACGCGGTATGCAAGCCATTAAATGACCCCCAGTTATAAACTGAGAGTTCAGCTAATCTGATTTGACCAACGTGAAATAATGAATTAGCCGAAAGAGTTTGATCAGTCATTTTCATCTCCTGTCTATTCCTCTTCATCTTGATAATCAACAGCGTTGCTGCCATTTTTATTTAGCTCAATACCCTTCTCTCCCGCCATTTTCAGGTATTCATTAAGCATATTTTCGAGAAATTCAGCGCTGACTACATAGCGGATCACCGGCGTAATTTCGAAGCGATCCTCGCTTCCTCGGACCGAACTCAATATTTTTTTCGTCACCATTTTATCAAGAGCGCCCTTGAGTTTTCTCCGGTCAGATTTAGTACTGTTTGTTAGCGGTAAAAACGGCGTCAAATGGGATTCTATACGTTCAATATCAATGATAACCTTTTGCTCTCCTGATGTTTCCCGGTCCTGATAGTGTTTACGCAGCACTAACAGCAACAAGGTATCGTATAAAGAGAGCGTCCTTCGGCTAATCAGAGAGACAACCTCTTCATCATCTATACCCAATGATTCAGTATCTTCCTCATTCTGAAAGCCAGCGATAAAGGCAACGCCTGCTTTTTCATCTAAAACTAACTTTAAATAGACTTCTGACAGATGTTTGCGGACAGCAGATTGGTATCGACAAAGTAATTCAAACAATTTGGCTTTCTGCGAAGACAAAATAACGCCCTGACGCAGCAAACTAACCAGCACCCGGCGCGCATCAGGCGGCATATCACTATTTGAGTTTTCAGCGTGCTTACTGACTAATACATCATCAACTTCACAAGCTGGGCTTTGATTGACAACCGAAAAAGCAACATCAGATCCAACACTGGCTGTATCTGTAAGCGGGTCATACTCTGATTGAGTATGGTGTTTTATCAACTGATCGAAAAACCCGGCTTTCCGTTCTTCTTGAGGATCAGAATTAGACTTCCCAAGGGTAGCGAGGATGCCATTATCTTTATTCAACTTTTTACCTTTGTGCATTTCAACCCTCACTATATAAATCTACAGCCACTTTCTCTTCACCATTTAAAGAACCAATTCATCCAAACTGTCTGGAAACAGGTCGGCACTCAACAGGAAAGTAGGTATAGACGCCCGCAAGCGAACTCCCCGTTTATCGCTGATTTCAATTGATTCCTTTTCTTCCAATGATGCAGCCCCGACAGATTTAGCCACTCGCAAATAGGCAACTAACTCCTCCAATCCTGAATTAATCGGCTGATAATCTGCAATAGACCCAATCGTCATTGGACCAAACTCTTTTAACGTTGCTAACGTCCTCTCAGCGATTAATCGAATTTGGACAACATCAAGGCAATCCAGCATTTGCATACTCGGTTCCCGAGAGTTGAGCTGTTCTTCGGCACCTGAAGTATCCAACTTTTCATCAGGTGATTTAAGCAGCATGCTTTCAGGAGAGCTAATACTTGCCGCGCCAACGGGCAGTGACAGAGTTGTCGCCGTTTGCAAGTCATAACCTGAGTTCTTCAATTCAATGGCGAGTCGTTCCAATTGTCCAAGCAATCTATCAACAGCACGATTTTCTTGAGCCGTGCCACTCTCTATGTATGCACGCAAACTCTCTTCCGTTCTTCGCCTGATTTGAAAAACTCGGTCACTCTCGCGGCTCAGTTCTCTCATGAGCTGACTTAAGAATTGCCGCTGTTGGGTACTTAAGTGTTCTGCGACCGGACGACTTAAAATACTTCGAAGCTGATCTCGTAGCTCCATAGTTCTATTTTGATCACATAACAAATCAAAAAAACTTTCAAACGCACTACCGGCATCCGTTTTAGCCAATAGCGCTTCTTTTTCTAAAACAGAGAGAAGCACATCCCCTCTGGTGGAGTCTCCCTCAATAATTTGAATACGAATTTCCTGATCCAGTTGGCGAATTTCATCTTCAACACGACGAAAATCACCTGTTAAAACAGAAGCCAGTTGGTAAATTTCACGAATTCTTTCCCGCTGCTCAGCCTCAGTTAATTCGGTCACAACACCAGCTCTCAGAGCATCAATCTCTCTCTGGATCTCGGATTTTCTATCTTCCAAAAGCGCGACTCGCTCATCGGCATTTGGGCTAATCGCTACTGCAAAGTCCCTGACCGCTTCCTGTACAATTCGAAGATGAGACGCAGTGGTTCCTGAATTGCGTTCATCAAGCCCCTGACTAAAACGGAGTGCAATTTCACTGGCATCCGTTTTAGTTAATGTGTCATCCATCTCACGCAACCAGCCTTCCCGAATCCATTTATTGAGATAAGTGCCCGCTCCCGTTTCAGTTTCCCAAAGGCCAAGTTCACGACAGCGTACCAACTCTGCATCAAGTGATACGCGGGCGCGACTAAAAGGGACTTCACTATCCTCGGAAAATAACTCCCCCAAAAATGCCAAAATTATAGGAGCATTATCAGCTCTTAACAGTTTCCAGGCAGCACTTTCCTGAAATAGACGGCGATACTTTGCCTGTAACCCTTGGAAATTCAACTTGCCTCCCTCTGTGTGGTGATAAGTAAAAAGCTACCACTAATAATTTTGTATAATTCGCAATCGAATAAAACCATATCATCACATTTTTTTACTATGTCAACACAAATTACTGACTTTTATAACGATTAAGTGCTGTTATCAATGGGAAAATTAAGCTTATAAGGCCATCTATTTTGTGAAGAAAGCAGCAATATGATAATGAAAAATAAAGAGTGATAATGCAGGAATATAATAAGGAGATAAGCAATATCTCAATTATTATCAGCAAAGGAAGATCCTTCGAAGTAAATATGGGCGGTCTGGACAAACCGCCCCGATGCAAACAATGGAAAATTCCTATGCGTTACTTTCTACGGACAGGCAAACCAGTACCGCGCTTCCCATCTTGCGGCAAAACCAGCACCGCTACTGACCAAGCCGGCAGCGTGACCGTGCCATCTTTCTCAATTCTGGTACCCGCCGCCAGAGATGAGTGTCCCAGTTCCCTCTGAATATCATTCAACTTTAACCCTCTGACGTTAAGATCTCTTACTGTAGCAGGATATGGAGCCGCATTAATCATCACCACCAAGCCGTCAAACCGCGAATCACGGTCATCACCAGCAGTATTACCGTCATCTATGGTCATCACCAGCAACCCAAGCTGCTGATGCGGCCCAACGTTACGAAAATCAACACGTTGTTTAACCGATACACCATCACCAAGCGTCATCAGTGGTGAAAATTGACGCAAGCGCAACAATTCCTGATAAAAAGCCGTCATCTGTAATAATTCAGTCCGACCCGGCTTATCTACCATATTTTTCACTTTTTCAATCAATGCATAATTTTCGCCATCAACACGCTGATCCGGCATACCAACATCATAGTTGTTATCCTGGTAGGTGTAGCTAACACGGTTAAACCAATCGCCGGAATTATAAGAATCGCGGGTAAAAGATTTTGAGCGCAGTAGCTCCGATCCATGTTGAGCAAAGGCCAATCCTTGTCCAAGGAATGTCGTGGAGAGAGATATTGCCTGCATACGAACTCGCGTTGCCAGATTCGCCTCACGTGCAGCTTTGTAGCTGATTATGTCCCACAACGTTTGGTTATCATGTTTAGAGACATAATTAATCACCTCAATTGGATCAGCGGCATAACCGGCTATAGCGCCTTTGTAGTTAATTTCCCGACCCGTTTTTACCGCCCCATCTTTATTTATCAGCACAAAATCAGCCAAATTGCCCGCCATGCCAAGACGTATCAGATCCGCCAGATGACGCGTCTCATTAGCATCGAACCACGCCATTTCGTTAAGTAACGTTCCAGCGCCGTTACCTACCCCCTGATTAATGCGAATGCTATCAGCGGAATCAAACGGCCCGCCCCCCTGTACCGCATCTCGTAGCCGATCAGAGAAAGTACCCACCCCTGTACCTTTAAGATTAATCTGTGAAGCGATCTCGAAACGGTCTTCCTGCCCCGAGTTCCAACCTTCACCAAAGAAATAGACCGATGGGTTAATCGCACGTACTTTTGCTAACGCCGATAAAATCTGAGCCTTCGGATGATAGCCCATTAAGTCAAATCGGAATGCGTCGATTTTATAGTCCTTAACCCAAGTCACCAATGAGTCTTCAATGAGTTTAGCGAACATGCGATGCTCTGGAGCCGTATCATGACAGCAAGTATTGGATTCAACGTTTCCACTGATTTCATTCAGGCGATGATAATACCAAGGAACTATCTTATCTAACACGGAAGACCTGTCTGTAGGGCCCGCAGCATTGGTGTGGTTATACGCCACATCCATGACTACATTCATCCCCAATTGCTGCTTGATGGCCTGAATCATGGCGCGAAACTCTTTTATACGTACCGAACCTTCCGCATTAGTGGCATAAGAACCTTCCGGTACCGAGTAATGAAACGGATCGTAGCCCCAGTTGTAGGAGTCGGTTTCTGCAATCATTGCATTCAGCTCTTGTACCTGCGGGTTATTGGCGCTGTCACCACGCAGCAACGTCTGCAATACCTCACCCACAGTCTGTGAACTACTGCAATAATTAGCGAAGCGGCTATTTTTCACCTTTGGGTTAACCTGGCACAAACGACTAAACGGGTGATTCAGATCAGCCACTTCATTGCTGAATTCATTAATGGAAGCCACATCGAATACCGGCAACAGCTCCATATGAGTCACCCCTGCCTGACTTAATGCCTTAAGGTGTCTGAACATATCGCTGTTGTTAGCAGTGAGAGCTAGATACTTACCACGCCAAGTTTCTGGTACCGTGCTATCTGCAACGGAGAGATCACGGACATGAGCTTCATATATGGTCATACGCGCAATATCCGCCGGTGTATTTTGCGAATGTGGCATAAGAACGCTATCCCAATTTTGTGGTTTTAGCGCTTCGTCGTCCAAGTTGATGACTTGGCTGTACTCCGAATTAGTGGACAAACTGTGGGAATAGGGATCAGTAACCTCGTAGTGCTCTAGATTACGGGAATATGGATGGTATACCGTTAAAGCATAGCGGTAGTAAGCACCAACCAGCTCTTTATCACCTTGCCATGACCAGGAACCACTAGCAGGATCACGATTCATTGCATGATTGGCAATGACCTGTTTATTTTCATTATAGATAACCAACCCAACATGCTGAGCAGTAGGCGCCCACAAACGGAAGGTAACACCGGTATCGTTGATCAGCGCTCCATATTCCAGTGTGTCAGCAACGTTAGCGAAGCGGTCGTCTAGCACACCAGCCGTTTGTACTTGAGTAGCCGACAATAGCAAGCCAGCTTCATTGGCGGCCAACGCCACCAGATCACCGGTAAGCAGAGTATCAACATCCGTGTCCTCTGGCAGACGGAACGCTGTTAATTTCTTCAAGTGTGGGAAGCGCTCAGCCGTCTTCTGGCTCAGAGTCGTCGGCGTTAACGTCAGATAGCTATCGATGAAGTTTCCTTCATTATTAGCTTCCACCTTGCCATTCTGGTTGTAATATAAGCGGACATAAGGCTTATCCGCTCCACCCGACCATAACAAAGTCTGGTTGTCGACCCAATGTGCCGAAGCCTGAGAAACACCAAACACGGAATTAAAGGCTGCTGCACGACTGCTGTAGATTTGATAATTGCCGGGTATCACAGAGATGGTACGGTTCTTGAAATCAGAGAAGGAGATTTTCAGATCACTGTCGATCAATTTATTGTTGTTACCATCACGCACGATAAAATTGATACAACCCTCGTTCTTGGTTAACGGTATCACCCAGTAAGGCCCATAACTATCGCTGCCAGTGGGAGTTGCATTGGTGTCGTTCCAGCTCGATGAAGGGGAAGCCAAGGCATCACAATTTTTATCGTTCCATAAGTAGAGGGTGTTGGTACTGTAATCACGGTTTGTTGTCGGACTTTGACTTAATTTAGCAATGTCCACCAAGTGGATCACTGCCTGAAAATTGTCGGCAGTGGCAGCTTCACTGGGTACTTTATTAGGGATGTGCGCCATCGGTTCCTCCGGGGTTTCGGGTAAAGAACTATTGTTATCACAGCTTGCCAATAGAAAAACAAATGTACTGCTTAATAGGGCCAGGTAAGCCCTTTTCCAGAAGGGAGCTACCATAATCAGACCTTTTTAATAGAAATAAATCGTCGCCGATATTATTGTTAATAAAATAGGAATGAAATATTAAATAATGTCTTAGATGAGTCAGCATCCTCCTAGTTTTGACACTAAGAGGGAGGAGGAGTTAGGAGGAGATACTTTTTCGTGATATTGAGCACGATAATAATGTAATAATCTTTTATTACATAAGTCTAGTGTGATTTTATTTGTATTATTTCATTAGATACAAATTAAAATGATGTCAAATACCGTCATTGTCATTTTTATATATTTTCACAAACTTTATTATTTCTGCAAAAAAGCATTTTTGTGATGCCGGATTATTAAGTAATTCCTTTACTTCTAATCCTACGTTTTTTCTTGCATTAGATATAAATGTAACTTGTTACAAGACCTACGCCGGAGTAAAAACGTAAAGTTTGATCATTGCAACCAGAACAATAGCCTAAAATAAAATTATAATCGGCAGAATTAATATAATATTGCATCTCTCGATATGTAGAACTTCTTATATCTTTAATATGTATTTATTTGCTTACATTATAACTACCTTTTCTATCACCTCTGTCTTCATTAAAAAATGATATTTCATGCAAGATCATCCTTCTACGTATATTTATATTTTCATCCTAATTAAAGCCAAGATCATCACCATGAGAAGCTGTTAAGATTAAAATTAGTTTTCAATTATAGTTTAGAGCCGTAATATAATAGAGTTTTATAAAAAATTTAAATGACAGGACATGAATCATAGAAATAACGATATTATAGTGCTATAGAATAATAATCCAAAAGCATATCTATAGAGCTAACTAAATTGAAATAATATTTGATTAAATAAATAAAACTTTCCAAATAGCCTATTCTACGTATTTTAATTTTCAATATTATTATAAAATCAACAACAGAACTAATTATATATACATTACCCAAGAATATATTTATTTATAATAATCGCTATTTTAAAATAAAACTGAGGCTAAATACAACCTATTAACCATAAAAAAATCAATGAGAGGCAATAACTTCATTCCAGTTATTGCCCCTGTGAAAATTACGATAATGAAAGATATTAAACCTAAATTCTACATTCCTAATATCAATACAACGAATATTGAAATCATAAGTAGCAATAGCGATTTAATTCATTATCGTTACCCCCTGTACATTTTATAAATCATTATTATTAAGATAAGTCTGATGAAATTTTCTGAATTGCATCAAGAGCACACTGTTGGTCTAAAGAACCACTCGGTGCGCCACCAATACCAATTGCACCAATCACTTCATCACCAGATTTAACAGGAACACCACCACCGAGTAATAGGAAACCTGGAATATCCCCTAAATATTGAGCACCAAGATTTGATTGTGCGGTTTTCATTACGTCTTCTGACGTTCTCTGGGTAGATAACGCGGTATAAGCTTTCATTTTGCTCGCTTCAACGGTATGCAACCCGGCTTTATCCATACGCTGAACCGCTTTCAGAACCCCACTTTTATCAATAACAGAAACCGTTACGTTGTAGTTATTAGCCGCACAAGCTTGAATTGCCTCAGAAGCTAATTTGTTTGCTACCTCAAGGGTAATATTACGTTCAGTAATTAGTGATGAAGCAAATGCTGTTTGAGCGAATAGACCTGCTGCCAAGACAGTATAGAAAAGAGAATGTTTCATAGGTAAACCTCATTAAGTTTAAGTTGATGAATTATCGTGCTTTAACTTAATGAGATTTATCGGCTATAGCTATTCGGCCAATTACTTATTCGACTCAGTAGAAATACTTAGTCATAAGATAATGACTTAAATAACTCATACTCTTTGACTAACTGCGGTAAAGAATGTATATCCAATTTATGAAATATATTGGCACGATGAACCTCAATAGTACGTGGCGATAACGATAACTGTTGAGCAATTTGTTTACTGGTTTTACCCTCTAAAATAATTTTCATCACTTCCCTTTCACGTTCAGATAATTGGCTAAATTTCGTTTTCAACTGCTCATATATCTGACGTTGCTTAAATACTTTCTGATGAAATAATAATGCACTTGAAACTGTTTCAATTAGCAAATCAGCATCAATAGGTTTGGTTAAAAACTCGAAAGCACCATTTTTAAAAGCACGACGACAAATATCAATATTTCCGTGTCCAGTCATAATAATGACCGGTAATGTACTATTGAGTTTCAATAGATCGGCCTGCAATGCCAATCCAGGTTTTCCCGGCATACGAATATCCAATAAAATACATCCCTGAAGCGCTGCAATATTCTCGCTATCAATTCCATCAAGAAATTCTTGCGCACCAGGAAATGAACTTACCTGCCAATTCATTGTTTCTAATAACATAGATAATGAATCACGGATCGCTTCATCATCATCAATAAGATAAATCACTGCCGCCATTATTTCTCCTTAAATTTATTAGTTGGTAGCCAAATAATAAAACGCGCTCCTCCCGTTTCACAATTTTCAGCATTAATATCACCACCAAGTTTATGAATTAATGTCTCCGTTAATGTCATTCCCAACCCCATACCTTGTTGGCGTGTTGTGAAGAATGGAATAAATACGTTTCTTAAAGCTTCATCACTTAATCCAGGACCACCATCTGTTATCGTGATTCTTATCATTTCATTAATATAGGCAATATCGATGCAGATCCAATTTTGATATTCTAACTGATCTCGCTCTTGCTGTGCCTGAATGGCATTGCTGATTAAATTATGGAATACTTGCTCAATCCATAACGGCTCGGCAGATATCATTGGCAGTTCATCACAAATATGCTTTATTATCTTGATTTTACCGGCCTTAATTTCACTTTCTAGCAATATCTCAACTCGACCTAATATCGCTTGAATATTTACAGATTGAAAAATAATACTACCGGCTGTCAGTTTTTGGCGGTATTGCGTTAATAAATTTGCGATGCGTTGAATTTGCAGAATTGATGAATCCAGTATTGGCGTTATTTTATCATATTGCTGCTTTTTCATTAACCGCAATGCGGTTTGGTTATAACTCATAATCGCCGTCAAAGGCTGATTTAATTCATGAACAACACCCGTTGCCACTTCATCCATTGTATTTAAGCGGGTAAATTCAAAGAAACGTGCTCGTAAATCAGAAATTTTCCTCAATCTTTTATTCTTCTGAATTAAAAAGATAAAACAGATAATCACTGCCCATAAAAAACTCAAACAAACAATATAGCCCCACGGAAGTTTAGACCATTGTTGATCGTTACCCACTTTAAGTACAAAAGGCTGAAAACGATTGGTTAATTTTTTCTCCCAGTTCCAAAAATAGTGCTCTTCCTCCAGCCCATACGTAATCAATGGGCGATTATTCCAATCCAATTGTACCATCCGAAATTGTGACAATAATGATAGATCTTTCATCAGAATATTGAGATCTATCAATAACCGGATACTATCACGTTTACTATTAAGCCAATATCTTCCCTTTCCCTCTTCACTGATTATAGGGAAGATTAATACATTCATTGGCATCTCTTGTAATCCGACGATTTGCGGAAAGTTTTCCTGTAGCTGATCTAATTCGATATTAGTATCCGTTAGCGATACAATAGCGTCATGTTGTGCCAACTTTTCACTCATCTCTCGATAAAGAATATTAAATGAAACTGTTTGTTGTTGATAATTCTGATTTAGTGAATGATTAATCATTCCCCAAACAGTCAAACCTGTTAACATAATCCATGCCAAAAAATGCCACATATAATTACCTGAAAAGATATCTTTCATGACGTTGAAAATACAGTCAGAATATATAAAGGAAACGGCTTATTAGAGTAAAAAGATTCAGAATGAGTTGAATTTTAGAGAACATTTGGCATTGATCAGCATATTAAAATTCATTATAGCGTAATTATTTCACCAAAACATTTCTTAAAATAAATAGTTGGCTATGGTAAATGAAATTCTAGCACTAGCTTATTTTGTCCAAGTATGTTTCAGCGCCTAATCAAATTATTTCGACAGATAGACCTCAGCTAAGGGTTTACGGTAACTCTGTCAAGGCTCTTAATATCATGTCAAATTTACTGAACAATCTAAAGTAACCACCTAATAAATCGACTCGGTGAAAGGGTTTTCTTTCCCTTGAACATTACACCGACATTTATAAAAATAGTATTATTTATCAAATAGTTAATGTTTAAACTCACCATTATTCTATATTTGACCAGAAAAAACGCTTTACAATCGATAGTGATAATTATTATCATTCGTATCGCTTTCAGATGAACTGCCTTCAGGGTACAGATGAAAGCACGACATTGCTCACATTGCTTCCAGTGTTTACTTTAGCCAGCCGGGTGCTGGCTTTTTTTTATTAATTAATCCAATCACCTATTGTTCAAAATATTTGAATTTTTAAGTCAAGTTTTTAAGCTTTAATGCTATCTCTTCTCAATTAAACTGTAAAAACTATTGAGGAGATTTGAATATGATCCATTTACGCAAAGCATCAGATCGCGGCCATGCCGATCATGGCTGGTTAACTAGCTGGCATACCTTCTCATTTGCCAGCTATTACGATACCAACTTTATGAATTTTTCAGCGTTGAGAGTCATTAATGAAGATTTCATCAAAGCAGGCCAAGGTTTTGGTACCCATCCGCATAAGGATATGGAAATACTGACCTATGTTCTCTCCGGCGCCGTTGAACACCAGGATAGTATAGGAAATAAAGAACAGGTACCCGCTGGTGAATTCCAAATTATGAGCGCAGGTACCGGCATTCGCCATTCAGAATATAATCCGAACAGTGATTGCCAATTGCATCTGTATCAAATTTGGATCATGCCAAGTAAAACGGGTTTAACACCGCGCTATGAACAACGTCGCTTTGATGATGTACAAGGCCGCCAATTGGTGCTCTCACCTGATGCCCGGGATGGTTCACTGACAGTATTTCAGGATATGACTTTATGGCGTTGGGTACTTAAAGATCACGAAGCCACCGAATATGTCGCAGAAAAAGGCCGTTACATATGGATACAAGTCATTCGTGGCGAAGTGACGGTTAATGGCGTCAAAGCCACCACCAGCGATGGTCTGGCTATCCGGGATGAAGTCAATCTTCAACTTAGCACCAGCCGTGATAGTGAAATATTGTTGTTTGACCTTCCTCCAATATAAATATCAAATAAGCCTCACCCTAATGGATGAGGCTAAAAAATTCATAATTACAGTTTAGGACCCGCTTTCACTAAAGCTTCCCCCGCCGGGGTATCGGTATATTTATCAAAGTTGTCGACAAAACGATGAGCCAAATCTTTCGCCTTCTCTTCCCATTGAGATTTATCTGCATAAGTCTTACGTGGATCAAGAATGTCGGTATCAACACCCGGCAACGCTGTCGGAACCGCCAGATCGAAAATAGGTAATGTAATGGTATCAGCTTCTTCAATATCACCATTTAGGATGGCATCAATGATTCCACGAGTATCCTTAATCGAGATCCGTTTACCCGTCCCATTCCAACCAGTATTCACCAGATAAGCCTTAGCACCTGCCGCCTGCATACGTTTTACCAATACTTCCGCATATTGGGTTGGATGCAAAGTCAGGAATGCAGCGCCAAAACAAGCGGAAAATGTAGGTGTTGGTTCAGTCACACCACGTTCGGTACCTGCCAATTTTGCAGTAAACCCAGATAGGAAGTGATATTGAGTCTGTTCAGGCGTCAAGCGAGATACCGGAGGCAACACACCAAATGCGTCCGCAGTCAGGAAGATGACCTTAGTTGCATGGCCCGCTTTGGAAACCGGCTTAACAATGTTTTCAATATGGTAGATAGGGTAAGAAACTCGGGTGTTTTCAGTTTTTGAGCCATCATTGAAATCAACCGAGCCATCTGTCAGTACAGTAACATTTTCCAGCAACGCATCACGTTTAATTGCATGGTAGATATCAGGCTCCGCCTCTTTGGACAGATTGATGGTTTTCGCGTAACAACCACCTTCAAAGTTGAATACACCGTCATCATCCCAACCGTGCTCATCATCACCAATCAGCTTACGTTTTGGATCAGTAGAAAGTGTAGTTTTACCTGTACCAGACAGGCCGAAGAAGACCGCAACGTCCCCTTTCTCACCCACGTTGGCAGAACAGTGCATCGAAGCAATACCTTTCAGTGGCAATAGGTAGTTCATCATAGAGAACATCCCTTTCTTCATTTCGCCACCGTACCAGGTACCGCCAATAAGCTGCATACGCTCTGTCAGGTTGAACGCAACAAAGTTTTCAGAGTTCAAACCCTGTTCTTGCCATTGCGGGTTGGTGCATTTTGCACCGTTCATCACAATAAAATCTGGTTTGAACTCAGCCAACTCTTCATCTGACGGACGGATAAACATGTTTTTAACAAAGTGGGCCTGCCACGCAACTTCTGTGATAAAGCGGACTTTCAGTCGTGTATCTGCATTAGCACCACAGAAAGCATCAACGACAAACAAACGTTTGCCTGAAAGCTGTTTAGTTACCAAGCCTTTCAGGTATGTCCATGTTTCCTGCTGTAATGGCTTGTTATCATTTTTACCTTTTCCCTGGTCGGCCCACCATACGGTGTCACGAGTGACATCATCACGAACAATGTACTTATCTTTGGGAGAACGACCCGTGAAGATCCCCGTATCGACAGCCACAGCCCCCAGGTTGGTCAGAGTGCCACTCTCGCAGCCTTCGAGTGAAGGTTTGGTTTCTTCTGAAAATAACAACTCATAGCTTGGATTATAAATAATTTCATTAACATCATGGATTCCATAGTCCGCGAGTTCCTGCGGGGTAATACCTTTAACACTCATGTAATTGCTCCTGGGTAGTCACGCTTTTTCTATGAGCAATAATAAATAGTTATGATTAATTAACAGCGATAGTTATCAAAAAATTGAAAACCCACTATTTTTTTAAGTTTAATCTGGAGCTAAAAGCACAAAAGTAGTTCTGAGTATTATGGATATTGACAGAAAGGCGCAGATCCGCGCCTTAAAAAAAGATGAGAAAATTTGTTTAGACAGAATATCAATGGAGCCGATTCTTTTTTTCTGTTCTGATTGCAGCAAGATCATCAGCATCAAAAATATAGTGCGTGCCGCAATACTCACACTCCATATCAATGTTGCCATCTTTCTGCAAAATATGGTTAACATCCTCATCGGAAAGTGTCACTAATGTGTCAGCACAACGTTGGCGAGAACAAGTACAACGGAATTCAACCGCTTGCGGTTCATATAATATGACATCCTCTTCATGATAAAGGCGGTGCAAGATCTCCTTAACTTCCAATGAAAATAACTCTTCACCTTTAATGGTTGCAGTCAGTTGCACCAGATGATCAAAAGCTTCTGCACTCCCCTGTTCCGCCGCTGGCAGAATCTGTAACAACATACCACCAGCAGCAACTCTACCATCTTGAATGCCAGTACGAATAAAGAGACGAGTCGGTAGCTGTTCAGACTGTCTGAAATAATCATCGAGGCAATCCGCCAGTGTTTCACCTTCCAGCGCAACCACGCCCTGATAACGCTCACCATGAGTTGGCGTAATAGTAATGACCATATAGCCGGTGCCAACCATCTGTTTCAAACTGCTATTTTCAGTCACTAATCCATCAATACGAGCGACACCACGCATTTGTTGCTGATGATTACCATTAATCACTGCCAGTTTAACCGGACCATCTCCCTGAATCTGAACCGTAATATCACCATCAAATTTCAGGGTTGCAGTTAATAGACTGGTTGCTACCAACAGCTCTCCCAATAATTGCTGTACCGGCTGCGGGTAATCATGATTTTCCAAAATATGTTGGTAAGTTTCACTGGCTAAAACCAGCTCACCACGTACAGAATAATTCTCAAATAAAAAGCGGTGTAATTGGTCTTGTTCAAACATAAATATCTCTCATTCGAGCAGGTTATTCCTGCCCACTTAATTTGTCGTTTTTAAACTTAATCAGCGTGCGTCTTTCTTTTTTATCCGGTCGGCGATCAGGATGAGGCATAGTTAATGCATTCATTTTACGGGCAATTGCCATTTTTTCCCGGTTAGCAATACTCGCTTCCGTCTCTTGGTAAAGTTGCTGCGCTTCTGGCGCACTGCGCCGATGACCGCTTAGGGCAAGAACTTCAACTATACGTTCATCATTACCCTGACGCAGTTTAATTTCAGCCCCTGGTTCAACCAATTTACTCGGTTTACTCCTTTGACCATTATAGTGAACTTTACCACCATCTATCATTTCCCGTGCAACAGCCCGTGTTTTATAAAAACGGGCCGCCCACAGCCACTTATCCAGACGGACAGCTTGATCGGAGTCTGAATTACCCTTCATCTTTCCTCTCACTATCAGCTTTGGCAAATAACGCAAAGACTAACATACCATTGTCGATTATCGCCAACGCGTAGGCGGAAAAAGTGTCTTAAAACAGTTATCGTAATATTGACTGATTTTGTTTAGACGTTGTTTGTTCTGCCGATTTTTCTTAACCACCAGCACAAAATTAATGATTAAGGTCGTAAAAAGAGCCAAGAATAAAACAGTGGTGCCAATACAACGAGCAAGCGTCATGGAATCCAGTTCATTATGCAACACAATCCGGCGGGTTCCATGACTATCTATGGACAATTCCGTGATAATTCCCGTTGTCTCAAAGGGTGTTTGCAATACCATATCCGATAACCGCTGTAATTCACGCCATTGCTCCAACGCACTATGGTCATAAGAGATGATAGCCGGCGTTATATATTCAACCAGTTGTTTACCTTCATCACTGATAAGTAGAACACCGCCAGGAGAAGGGCTATTAAGCAGCATTGCGACTTTATCTATTTCCCGGTAGATAAATGATGATGTAGTTGCATCAACTAATTTCCCCAAAGCTTCAGCACCCGCCGGACGCAATAAAACATGAGTATCAACCAGTTTGCCACTTTCTGCATTCTTTAACAAAGTTAGCCAGTCATTAACACTACCCAAGTTAACCAAAGCATTTTTCAATCGTAAACAGTCTGTTTCTTTTTCACATAATTCTTTAGTTTTCAATACAATATCAGAAAAATCATCCAATAAGATCATACCAGATTTGAAAATCTCCTGAGCAAGGTCTGGATTTATTACATCGTCATTTTCCTGTAAACGTAATTGCTTATTAACAGTGGCAATCAGTTTAGCTGCATTTTCTATAATTTCTGATTCTGGTATTGGCAGTGGATTAACTCTATTCCAATATATCCCCGAACAATCGAATGGAGAAAAATAGGTGTCGCCTTTACCGTTCATATTGTTTGGGGGCATATAACACATACCAACCCCTTTTGCTTTCAGGATATCCCCAACTCGCAATTCCATCCCTTCCATCATACTAGCGTCGGTGACGACTTTTGTGCTGCTGCCACGCAACCAAGCAAAACTGAGTTTCATCGGTACACTAACCGGTTGATAAAAATAGAGCAGTAACATAATCAGCAAGCTGCTAATAATCATCATGAGATTTTTCCCATAACGACGATAAGGGTAATTTTTCTCTTCATCATGCAAAGAGAGATAATGCCCTTGCCTGACTACCTGACCGTTAGTGTAAATATCAATATTGGTTTTTTGATCAAGATAGTGAGCAACATAGGGCTCCCAATGAGAAGGATAAATCAAATCTATTCCACCAAGTGAAATATTACTCATTTGCCCTTGTTCAAATTCGCCAAATAATCCCCATCGTTTTGGTATACCAGTAAAACAGTGAATATCCTGACGCCTGCATATTGAGAGTGGGAAAAATAGCGGCCAAAAACTGACAACGACTAAACTGCCTGCAATCAACATCAGCCACGGCAAAAGCAGTGTTGGTGAAAGTAATGCAAGAAACCAAATGAAAAATCCAAAACACAAAAACCCCCCCTCCCAAATACCCGATGAGTGATTTAACCGGTATTCTTCCAATGTCTCTTTACGGATATTTTGTAATTTTACGCTAGTTTCACCATTTTTCTGGATAGATGCCTGTTGATGAGAGACATCTGAAATTACCGGAGCAGAAGGAAAATCCTGTTGAAAATCTTTCAGAAAGTGACCATTAATCGAAATAACCAGTGGTATTGTCGCGGTGTGAACAACGTCAATAATATTCTGCTGTTTAATAAAAGGCTCAAGGAAAAACGGTAAATGAACTTCTGCCATATCAATATAATAACGCCAGCTATGTAGTTCATCCGAGGCAACAGAAAACCGGGTAATGGAATGACAGATAGTATAAACCATATCATTTTTACCCATCAGAATTGGCCAACTTGTTTTATTAATACGGTCTGTTACAACCGGCGGCAACACTCGACTCAAATAACATTCAATAGCCTGATACTCATCAGCATTAAGTTTACGATAGGTTGGCGCAGCAACAGAAGGCAGATAACAGGCGTTATCATGTAGCTTCCATTTGAAAATCAGAAAGGAAGCCATGACAATCAGGCTAATTATCAAGATAGCCAATATAACGACTGTTACGCTCATTTTATCCCCACACCCATGACAATCTTGCTATTGTTGTTTGCAAATTAGCAACTACACGTTAAATTCTGAATTAGGTTATTTCTATTTATTTTTTAATTTATTTTACAATCAGTTATATAATCACGCACTAAACTATCTACAACATAGATCTATTTCCAACGAGGATAAAGATAACAGTAACAACAATAACCAGCGATAATCACTATCATTTATCAAAATAATCGGCCATATTTAGTCAAGCTATGGAGTGTACCTAATTTCATCATAAAATCTAAGGTTAATGAAATAATTTATGACGTAATAATGCACAGGCACTCAACTCAACCTATTCAACCATCAGGGGCAATTATGAATGACCTGAAAAACCCTAAGATCCTAAACATAGAGGACATTGCCCATTCACGTTTATTTCATATTCAGTCAGTTGATCTCGAATTCAGTAACGGTGTAAAACGCGTTTATGAACGGATGCGTCCGATCAATCGGGAAGCTGTTCTGATAATCCCGGTCATCGGGGATGAATTGTTGCTTATTCGTGAGTATGCAGTCGGCATTGAGCAGTATGAATTGGGCTTTCCTAAAGGCGCAATCGACCCTGGGGAAAGTGTCTTCGAAGCCGCTAACCGTGAATTAAAAGAAGAAGTCAGCTTTGGCGCCAGAAAAATAGAACAATTAGCCAAACTCACGATGGCCCCATCCTATTTTTCTAACAAAATGAACATTGTTATTGCTGAAAATCTCTATCCAGAAAGCCTGGAAGGGGATGAACCTGAACCACTATCACAAATACGTTGGCCAATAGCAGATATGATGTCATTACTGGATCACGCTGATTTCAACGAAGCACGTAATGTCTGCGCCCTATTTTTGGCACAAAAATATTTAAAACACCGTTAAAGTTCACAGGCACAACAGCACTTCGTTGTGCCTGTTTTATCATCAGAATAATTCCTGACTTTCACCATTCTCAATTAAAGTTGTGCCAACTTCCTGTACCGCACTCTCTGTAGGTTGAGTTCCATCAATAAAGTATTCACTACGGGTATCCCCGCCTCCGCCAGCAAGTTTACCCGTCTTACGATCTATCACGACAGAAACAATTCCCGCAGGTGGTGTAACTTCTTTTTCAGGAACCCCCTCCAGTGCGATTTTCATAAAGTCATCCCAAATTGGCTGCGCACTCTTTGCACCCGCCTCACCGCCACCGGCTGCTGTACGGCCAAGGCTTCTACGGTGGTCATCAAAGCCAATCCAAACCGTCGTAACAATATCCGGCCCATAACCTGAGAACCAGGCATCTTTTGAACTGTTAGTGGTTCCAGTTTTGCCGCCAATATCACGACGTTTCAGATCGCGTGAGGCACGCCAACCCGTACCTGACCAACCCGGCTCACCAAAAATATTGCTATTCAAAGCATCATGGATCAAAAATGCCAACTGAGTACTGATAACGTGAGGAGCATATTCTTGCGCATCTTCACGGCTATCAATTACCGGCGCTCTTTCCAATTCAGGTAACGGCAATATCTCTTGCTGGCTTACATGAGATTGAGCAACATTCTCAATCGAGTTTTCAGAAAGTTCGATTGAACGTACCGTATCCCCATAAATTACTGGAATATCGCACTGCGGACACGCAATTTTAGGCTTAGCCTCAAAGAGAACATCGCCATCTTGGTTTTCAATCTTAGTAATGAAGTAAGGATCAATCAGATAGCCGCCATTGGACATGACCGAATAGCCACGTACCATTTGCATTGGTGTGAATGATGGCGATCCCAAAGCCAGAGATTCTGTACGTACTATATTTTGTGCCGGGAAACCAAACCGTTGCAGGTAATCAGCGGCATAATCGACCCCCATTGCTCGCATTGCTCGCACCATCACAACGTTCTTTGATTGCCCTAATCCCTGACGCAAACGGATTGGCCCAACATAGGTTGGTGGTGAGTTTTTCGGACGCCAGTCAGTACCGGCCCCAGCATCCCAACGGCTAATTGGTAAGTCATTCAGCAATGAAGCCAATGTCAGCCCTTTATCCATCGCCGCGGTATAGAGAAATGGTTTAATATTGGAACCAATCTGACGTAATGACTGAGTGACACGGTTAAATTTACTCAAGTTGAAATCAAACCCACCAACCAACGCCTTCACAGCACCATCATTCGGATCAACAGAGACCAAAGCCGCATTAACTTCCGGCACTTGTGCCAACCACCAAATATCCTTTACTTTCCGAACCCAAACCTGTTCACCAACTTGAACCACTTCATTCACACTACGAGGAACCGCACCCTGTGCACTATCAGACCTGAACTTTCTGGCCCAACGGACACCCGCCATTGGCAATTCCGCACTACTGCCATCAGGCAACATCACTATCGCCTGATCACTACCCGCTCTGATCACCACAGCCGGCATTAATGACCCATAACTTGCCAAGGTCTTAAGCTTCTTGACAATCTGTTCCCGATTCCAAGCAGGTTCGCCCACTTTCCACAATACTTCCTGCGCTCCACGGTAGCCATGACGCACATCATAATCAATGAGGTTATTACGCACCGCATCCACGGCTGCCAATTGAAGTTTACGGGTAATCGTAGTGTAAACTTTATAACCATCGGTATAAGCATTCTCACCATAACGCTCAATCATCTCCTGACGCACCATCTCAGACAAATAAGGCGCGGAGAAAGCAATCTGGGGTGCATGGTAATTAGCGACCAACTTTTCACTTCTAGCTTGATTATATTGCTGCTGAGTAATATAGCCCTCATTGAGCATACGGCTCAGAACCACATTCCGACGGTTAATCGCCCGACTATACGAATAAAGTGGGTTAAACGTAGATGGCGCCTTTGGCAAACCAGCAATCATAGCGATTTCACTCAATGTCAACTCTTTGACATTCTTACCAAAATAGACTTGAGCCGCCGCCCCGACACCATAAGCCCGGTACCCAAGGTAAATTTTATTGAGATAGAGTTCGAGGATCTCATCCTTATTCAGCAATTGCTCAATCCTGATAGCCAGAAAGACTTCCTTGATTTTACGCATCAACGTCTTCTCAGGAGTGAGAAAGAAATTTCTCGCCAGTTGCTGAGTAATGGTACTTGCCCCTTGTGATGCATGGCCTGAACTCATTGCGACAGACGCTGCCCGGATGATCCCCACAGGGTCAACCCCATGATGCTCATAAAAACGACTGTCCTCCGTTGCAATGAATGCCTTCACCATAATGGGTGGGATTTCGGACAGCTCAAGAGGCATACGGCGTTTTTCACCATATTGGGCAATAAGCTCGCCATCTGCACTGAACACCTGCATTGGTGTCTGTAATCGAACATCCTTTAATGTCGCCACATCAGGTAACTGAGGCTCGATATATTTGTACATACCAAAAATCGAGGCCGTTCCCAGAAAAATGCAACTCACGACAAAGACTAGAAAATACTTTACGAACTTCACCTGAAATTTCCCATGCCACGTTAGTCGGGTGGTTTATAAACAATCGGCGCGTAGTATAAAGGTTACACAGCACCTTGAATATGGTCTTTTATTAAAATTACTGATATGGAGATCGATATATGTATTCACCAAAATGGTATGTCGGATTGGACATCCAAGATGGCACCCTTCGCGCCGTCGCAGCTATAAAACGCCGAGATGGCTGGCAGCTTCGCCACTGCTGGCAATATCTTTTATCTGATGCGGTTATGCCAGAAGGCCGTTTACAACGGCCAGAAATATTATGTGATATTTTAAATCAATGGCGCCAAGAATTACCTAAAAAAATCAGTTTCAGACTCGCCCTACCTGTACAGCAAACATTGCAGAGGAGTCTGATTTTACCTCCAGATATCAATCTTAAAGAGCCGGAACAAGGCTGGTTTATCAACGCCAGTGCCGAGAAACAATTTCCCTTTAACACCAGAGAGCTAGCGTTGGATTACCGTATCATTGAACAAAACGCCTACGTCAGCGCTGCTCGCCAGAAAGATCTCAACCTCTGGCTACAATGTCTTGCACAAGCAGGAATATTTCCAGATGCTATTGATATTGCCCCCTGTGCTCTTCGCTATATAGCACAATACGCCGGCGTTCCCGCTGATAGCTGGCTGTTACACAGGCAACAATCTGGTTGGCTATGGGTATCTCCTGCCAATGCCCCCTTCGCTTATGATCTGATATCAGCAAACACCGCTGCTTCTCCACAACAGATTATCCGTCAATTATCTGCCTCATCGATGGCTGAACAACCGGTTTACTACAGTAGCTACCAGCAAGAAGCCCTACCGGAAGGAACCTACTCTTGGGATATGTTGACAGCATTTCGCCACTATCAACCACCACTGCCAGTTCAACTGATGGAATATGTGATAGCCGGTGGTTTAGCACTCAGACCGGATGATAAGTAACGATGTATCAGGTTAATTTTCTGCCTTGGCGACAAACCCGGCTAAGACATCGTTATCGTTGGTGGGCAATTCTTCTCTTATTGCAATTGATATTGTGGCTGACAGTACTCGTCTGGATGCTACTAAAGCAACAGGAAACGATTAATCAGTATCAAAGGCAATTACAACAACTCAGCCAGCAACAATTACATTTGCAACAACAGATAACTCAGACCGAGGAGTCTATCAATCTTCACAACAAACTGACCTATAAATTAAAACAACAACAAGCATGGCTGAAACAGAACCAACAACATTGGCAATTATTCAATGAATTACCTGAATTATTACCGGAAGGAAGTTGGTTAACTGCTTTCGATGATCAGGCCGGTCAATTAAAACTGGTTGCTAATAGTCTGGATTATTCCAGTATGACATCTCTGCTGGATAACCTTGAAAACAACAAGCAATTGTCTGAAATTCAACTAAAAAAGATGACCACCACCGAACAACAAATCAGACAATTTATTATTGACGCTAACTGGCATACGGAGATTGCCAATGATAAAAAGTGACTACCTATGGTGGTTTGCCAAGCCAACCTGGCTGCTCTTTATCTGGCAGCAAGCTATCATCATGCCATTTCTGATTCTGTTTTATCTTTTCTTCTGGCAAGAAAAAGCTGAACAGAGAAGTAGCCTGACAGCAAAAATAGCAGCTCAACAAATCAATACCAAAGCAGCCAATGAACGACTAAATCAGCTACCGCTATTGGAAGATATACAACAACACATCAACCAAATAGAAAACGAACTCAGTAAGCCACGACAAAATGCGGTAAAAATTACCGCAATAAAACAACTACAACAGCCATTGATAAATTCTGGCGCACAAGTTCTTGAGTGGCAACGTAAAAAAGAAGGGGAAAAAACGCTCTGGCAAATCACAATTTATTTGAACTACGAGCAGATGCTGAATTTTCTTGCGGCGTTACAAACGTTGTATCCACCGTTGTTGATTAAACAGCTTGCCATTTCGCCATCAGGTGAATCCCTAAACGTCAAAATCACTCTGTCAGAAACCTCACATGAGGAATTTTATGACTAAAAAATTTATTCTGTTTACCCTCTTTCTGCCCGCTATTGTTGTTGCAGAAATAAGAAATCCTTTTGCACCTCCGATGATAGAGGCAGAAGAGCAATCGGTTGAATTATTTGATCAATCAGTCAATGAGACCGAAATTCAGTCCCTCTCAACCGTATTACAATATGCAGACGCAGAAAGAATCGCCATGAATCTCAGGCAAAATAGACCCGCACTGATAACAAAAGAGGGTAAAGTTGATTTTGATCCTGAAACTAATAGTCTGATTTTACAGGATACTCCCATCGCTATCGCGCAGATAAAAAGCTGGCTGAAAGAGATAGATACACCACAACAGCAAGTGCAAATTACAGCACATATCGTGACCAGCAGCAGGGAAGCACTACATGAACTCGGTATTTATTGGGGCATGCCGATAGGAGAACAAATTAACGCAACAACGGGTATAAACCGCCTCAATATCAACCAAGCTGCCAACGATAACATGCATCGATTTGCGCTCAATATTGCCCGCATTCACACCAGTTTGCTGGAAATGGAACTCAGTGCCTTAGAGCAAGAAAACCAACTAGATATTATCGCTAGTCCAAGACTAACCGCCTCACATCAACAGCTAGCCAGCATCAAGCAAGGCTCTGATATTCCCTACGTCAGCCAAGAAAAAGAGAAAAGTACCGTGCAATTTAAAGAAGCCGTACTAGGTATGGAAGTTACCCCTCATATACTGAGAAAAAACAAAATCAGGCTCTCTCTGAAAATCAGCCAAAACATGCCAGGGATCTCAATAAGTCAAGGAGGAGGTGAGAATTTAACCATCGACAAACAGGAAATCATAACTCAAGTTACTGTAAAGAATGGCGAAACCCTTATTCTCGGTGGAATTTTTCAACAGAAAAAAGGCGAACAAACCCAAAAGGTGCCTTATCTATCAGACATCCCATTAATCGGTTCACTATTTAACCAAAAAGGCCATAAACACAGCCGACGTGAGTTAGTAATATTTATTACGCCTCAACTGATGGATATTTAATCACAAAGAAAAATATAACCATTATATCAGTAAGTTGGATATAAAAAACTTAACTATTCCATATGATAATACGCAGATTTTTCCAACTAATCTTGTTTATAGATTTGACGCTGGGTCCGATTTAGCATACAAGAGTTAGCTAATTGAGTGGTCGGGTTTAACATCACAATAATCAGCTAATGAAACCAGAGCTTTCGTTACAAAAAGCTCATCATTGATTTATATAGTTGCAAAACTGGCTGATGTACTGAGATAATTTTGTTATCTGATCTCACATTACCGCTCATGAGGTTTCAGTTTAGGTCCCGCTGCTGATTTGATTAGCGGGGCGGGTTATCATTAACGAATAGTCTTAGTAATACCAAAAACATGGCAGAGAAACGTAATATCTTTCTGGTTGGGCCTATGGGTGCCGGCAAAAGCACTATTGGTCGTCAGTTAGCTCAGCAACTCAATATGGAGTTTTATGACTCCGATCAAGAAATTGAGCGACGTACCGGAGCTGACGTGGGCTGGGTATTCGACGTGGAAGGCGAAGAAGGCTTCCGCGAACGCGAAGAAAAAGTGATTAACGAACTCACTGAAAAACAAGGCATTGTATTGGCGACTGGCGGAGGCTCTGTGAAATCCAGAGAAACCCGTAATCGCCTGTCTGCCCGTGGTGTCGTGGTCTACTTGGAAACCACCATTGAAAAACAGTTAGCACGCACCCAGCGCGATAAAAAACGCCCCTTACTTCAAGTTGATGCACCAGCACGCGAAGTTTTAGAAAATTTAGCAAGCGAACGTAATCCTCTATATGAGGAAATTGCTGATGTCACTATCCGTACCGATGAACAAAGCGCTAAAGTTGTCGCTAACCAAATCATTGAGTTACTGGAAAAAAACTGATTCAAGCAAGTCTGTACAGCGATAAATAATTAAGGCGAAGGCTGCTTATGGAAAAGATCACTGTCACTTTAGGGGAACGTAGTTACCCAATTACCATTGCAAAAGGGTTATTTTGCGATCCTTCTGCTTTTGCACCACTAAAAGCAGGCCAGCAGGTTATGCTGGTAACGAATCAAACCCTAGCCCCGCTGTATTTGGCAAAAGTAAGAGCCACCTTGCAGCAAGCCGGGATTCGGATAGATGAAGTGATTCTGCCTGATGGTGAACAGTACAAATCTCTTTCCGTATTGAATGACGTATTTTCTGCTTTGTTGGAAAATAACCATAGCCGGGACACAACACTTATCGCTCTCGGTGGCGGCGTAATCGGTGATTTAACTGGTTTTGCCGCTGCCTGTTATCAACGTGGTGTCCGTTTTATTCAAATGCCTACCACCCTTCTTGCCCAAGTTGATTCCTCTGTCGGAGGAAAAACCGCAGTAAACCATTCCCTCGGCAAGAATATGATAGGCGCATTCTATCAACCAGCCTCTGTGATGGTCGATCTCAACTGCTTGCAAACGCTTCCAGCCCGCGAACTCTCTTCCGGTCTGGCTGAGGTCATTAAATACGGCATCATTCTCGACAGCGCATTTTTTAGCTGGCTTGAAGATAATATGGATAAACTCCTGACTCTCGACAATCAAGCAATGGCTTACTGCATCCGTCGTTGCTGCGAATTGAAAGCTGAAGTTGTCGCAGCAGATGAGAAAGAATTGAGTGGCTTGCGTGCCCTGTTGAATCTTGGTCACACCTTTGGTCACGCCATTGAAACAGAGATGGGATATGGTGTCTGGCTACATGGAGAAGCGGTTGCCGCAGGAATGGTCATGGCAGCAAGAACAGCTCAACTTGCTGATAACTTCTCTGAACAGGATACTCAACGCATTATCCGATTGTTAGAGCGGGCAAATCTGCCGGTACACGGGCCACAAAACATGCCGCCAGAAACCTATCTCCCACATATGATGCGAGATAAGAAAGTGATAGCAGGTAAATTACGGCTGGTTCTTCCAACCAAAATAGGTAAAGCCGATTTCCGATCAGATATTGAACACAATTGTGTTATTGACGCTATTCGTCAATGTTTACCGTAAATTTTAAGTAAGTTGTATGCTTATCGTATTAAATTAAATGTTTCTTTGCATACATCTGATTGTTGTGTCATAAAATAACTATTCTATCAGACAAATTTCTATCTTAGTTAAGTCAGCCAGACTGGCTTCAATTGCAATTGACGGTATTGGCTCTGTTTGGAGGGCATATGGACGAATTCAAACCAGAAAATGAACAAAGAGCGGATAATGAGTTTAGGCCAGATACCTCAGATCGCCGTCCTTCACCACGCTCGCGTCAGCCATTAAACAAACCTAAATTTGCGATTTCACGTCAGCAAATGATGCTCGGCATTGGGATTTTAGTGCTGCTACTGCTGATTATTGCTATCAGTTCTGCCTTAAAAGCCCCAACTGAGCATGAAAAACAGCAATCGCCAAATGTTGCCGAGAAGAATATTGATTTATCAGGTTCATCATCCAACAACGATAACAATCAATCCATAACATCAGAGAGTAACACCACAAATACAATTAACAGGCCACAGGAAATTCATGTTCCTCCTGTTAGTGGTACTGCAATTCAACCTCATCAGCCTCAAACTAACAATGGCGAAAACCAAAATCAGCGCCTTGAATTACCAGGAAATATTCCTGATGCACTGACTCAACAACAAAGTAATATAAATCACGCGGTGCAAAATCTGAATCAAGCCCAACAACAGACAGTAACACCGCCGCCAGTGATACAACAGAAATCGGAAAATATCCGTCCACTAAAATCAGAAACACCGGCTAAATCAAAACCATCGACAAGTCATACTAACAGTAAAAACCATGAGGTCAGCAGCACCAGTAATGATCTATTGAAAACCCCGGCAAACCACTATACTTTGCAATTAAGCAGTGCCAGCCGCTCAGATACACTGACCGCTTTTGCTAAAAAGTATAGTCTCACTCATTACAAAGTTTATGAAACTAAACGTAATGGAAAAGTTTGGTTTGTTTTAATTCATGGTGATTACCGTTCCGTTTCTGAAGCCAAACGGGCTGTTTCATCTCTACCGGCCGAGATTCAGGCGAAAAAACCTTGGGTCAGAACGATGCAGCAAGTGCAACAAGACCTAAGAAAATAAAACAATATTTATTAGGCGCTGATATGCTGTCCTAAACAGAGTACAATCTGCGGCTCTGGAATGATTGAGTAATTATTGACAGCATGAAAAAAAAACGCGCTTTCTTAAAATGGGCCGGTGGAAAATACCCGTTGGTAGATGACATCAAACATCATCTGCCAGCCGGTAGTTGTCTGATAGAGCCATTTGTTGGCGCAGGTTCTGTCTTTTTGAACACCGACTACGATTCTTATATCCTCGCTGATATCAACAGTGACCTGATTAACCTGTACAACACAGTAAAACTCAGGGCTAATGAGTTTATCGTCCACACACGCCCTCTGTTTACCCAAGAATACAATACAGCCGAACATTTTTATCAGTTACGGGAGCAATTTAACCAAAGCACTGACCCGTTCTATCGCAGCGTGTTATTCCTTTATCTCAATCGCCATTGTTACAACGGTCTCTGTCGTTATAATTCTCATGGTAAATTTAACGTACCTTTTGGCCGTTATAAAAAGCCCTACTTTCCTGAAGAAGAATTACACTGGTTTGCTGAAAAAGCCAAAAATGCGACTTTTATCTGTGAGCATTACCAACACACGTTGAACGAAGCACATGAAGGCTCGGTTATCTATTGCGATCCCCCCTATGCTCCTTTGTCAGCAACAGCGAACTTTACGGCGTATCACACCAATAGTTTTAACATTGCAGATCAGGAAAATCTGGCAAATATTGCATTTAAGTTATCATCAGAACGTGCAATTCCTGTTTTGATATCCAACCACGATACGCCAATGACACGAAAATGGTACTATCAGGCTTCACTTCATATTGTCAAAGCACGTCGTACTATCAGCAGGAATATCCTTGCCCGCAGTAAGGTAGACGAACTCTTGGCATTATATCGCTGATTTATCCACTCCCCTTTTGCCTGGCAATTAAGGGATGATAGAAACGATTTGGAGAAGATAATGAAAGATTTTCTGATTGCCCCATCCATTTTATCTGCAAATTTTGCACGACTGGGTGAAGATACCGCTAAGGTGCTGGCAGCAGGGGCAGATGTTGTTCACTTTGATGTTATGGACAACCATTATGTCCCTAACCTGACTATCGGGCCGATGGTCTGCCAGGCACTGCGAGATTATGGCATCACCGCGCCAATCGATGTCCATTTGATGGTAAAACCGGTTGACCGCATCATCCCTGATTTTGCCAAAGCAGGAGCGACTTACATTACCTTCCACCCAGAAACCAGTGAGCATATTGACCGCAGTTTACAACTGATCAAAGAGCATGGTTGTAAAGCTGGCTTGGTATTCAATCCTGCAACTCCATTGAGTTATCTTGATTATGTCCTGGATAAACTGGATATTATTCTATTGATGTCGGTAAATCCCGGTTTCGGTGGCCAATCTTTCATCCCTGGAACACTAGAGAAACTGCGTCAGGTTCGTAAAATCATTGATGAAAGCGGTTATGATATCCGTCTTGAGGTAGACGGTGGTATTAAAGCTAGCAATATTGCCGCGGCAGCAACCGCGGGGGCGGATATGTTTGTTGCTGGCTCCGCCATTTTCAGTCAACCAGATTACAAAACTGTTATTGATAATATGCGTAGTGAATTGTCAAAGGTATCTCATGGCAAGTAAGGTATTAAAAGGTATTCGTGCTATCGCTTTTGATCTGGACGGCACACTGGTAGACAGTGCCGGTGGTTTGGCTGATGCATTGGATCAAGCGCTGTTAGCCAAAGGTCTCCCTGCTGCGGGAAAAGAGCGGGTTGCTGCCTGGATAGGCAATGGCGCAGATATTATGGTCGAACGGGCGTTAACATGGACCAGCGTCAAATTGACTGCGCAACTGCATAAAGAAACCCGTGAGCTATTTGACCGATTCTATAAAACAACTGTAACAACAGGCAGTCAACTGTTCCCAGAAGTCAAAGCTACATTGGCTGAACTGGCAAAACACAATTTGCCAATGGGTATCATCACTAATAAACCAACACCGTTCATTGCTCCTCTGCTGGCTTCTTTAGGTATCAGTGAATATTTCTCATTAGTGTTAGGTGGTGATGATGTTAAAGAGAAAAAGCCACATCCGGCACCTATTTATTTAACAATGGGCACATTTGGACTGCGTAAGGAAGAGCTGCTCTTTGTCGGTGATTCCCGTAATGATATTTTAGCAGCACAAGCGGCTGGTTGTCCTTGTGTTGGTTTAACTTATGGATATAACTACGGTGAATCTATAGCATTAAGCAATCCAGATTGCATATTAACGAATTTTTCGGATCTGCTATCCACAATTGGACTCCCATCTTTAAAACTTCAGGAAGCATAATAAAATGAATGAACCCACTGTATCTGAAACACTCAACTCCCAAAAACCTATTGTATTCAGCGGCGCACAACCTTCCGGTGAATTAACCATCGGTAATTACATGGGTGCGTTACGTCAGTGGGTTAAAATGCAGGATGATTATGACTGCATCTATTGCATTGTTGACCAACATGCAATCACAGTCCGCCAGGACCCAAAAGAATTAAGAAAACGCACTCTGGATACACTGGCGCTCTACCTAGCTTGTGGCATTGACCCAGAGAAAAGTACTATTTTCGTCCAATCTCATGTCCCACAGCACGCTCAGTTAAGTTGGATTCTAAACTGTTATACCTATTTCGGTGAACTCAGCCGCATGACTCAGTTTAAAGACAAATCAGCTCGTCATGCCGAAAATATCAATGCAGGCTTGTTTGACTACCCGGTATTGATGGCTGCGGATATTTTGGTATACCAAACAAACCAAGTTCCAGTAGGTATCGATCAGAAACAACATCTTGAATTGAGCCGTGATATTGCTCAACGATTTAATGCCATCTACGGCAATATCTTCGCTGTACCAGAGCCGTTTATCCCAACGGGTGGCTCCCGTGTTATGGCTCTTCAAGATCCAGAAAAGAAAATGTCCAAGTCAGATGATAATCGCAATAACGTTATCGCTTTGTTGGAAGATCCAAAATCAGCCGCTAAAAAGATAAAACGCGCCGTCACAGATTCAGAAGAACCTGCCCGAGTTCGCTATGATCTGGAACAAAAACCGGGAGTTTCCAACTTATTAGATATCCTCGCGGGTGTTACCGGCAAAACCATTCCTGAACTGGAAGCAGAATTTGAAGGCCAGATGTATGGTCATCTAAAAAGTGCTGTTGCTGACGCCGTTTCCGGTATGCTGACTGAGTTACAAGAACGTTTCCATCATTTCCGTAACGATGAAGTCCTGCTGAATAAGATCATGGCGGAAGGCGCAGCGAAGGCAAAAGCCCGCGCTCAGATCACGCTAGATAAAGTGTATGAAGCTGTTGGCTTTATTGCCCATCCTTAAATCGATAAAATGTGCACGTTCACTACGTGCACATTTCAAGCGACAGAAAAGCAATACAATTGGACAAGATTAAAACTGTGTAAAGCAAGCCTAAACTGACCTATTAAGGTATTCCGATTTTTCATATTCGATTATTTAACTGGTTTATTAAAAAGTTTATTCTACGGTTGAAAATATTATTAAAGCAGTTCATTTTCCATTAATAGTTTCATGACAGGCAGATTTTAAGCCATTATTAAAGGCCATTGCTTTACCTTCTAGTTTTAATCAGTACAAGGTTTTGACCGTTATTTTTACCACTTTTAACACCTGCTTTTTATAAGGTTTAATCGGAAGTTTTTTTGCATCTTGATACAGATGTACTATGACGACCACAACCCACCCCACTTTCACACCTACTACGATGAACATACGGAAAAGATCCTAAAACAAGTCTGTTTCTTATACAGACCGATATCTGATTCAAAAAATAAGTCATTAAAAATCAGTTAACTATAAAAAAATCGTTTTTTTTCTCATATTCACTGTAAGAAATTGATGTGTAGTGCGACTAATTGGGTGAAGCAAATGCTTGTTTCAGCAAAGCAGTAATTCACCTTCTACACAAATATAAAAGGAACGTTCTATGACTAAGCAAACAACAAAAGCATTACTGGCTCTGGCTTTAGGCAGCGTATTTATTGCGGGAAGCACTTCAGCAATGGCGGATTCCGGCAGCAAAACGGAGAAATGCTATGGCGTTTCTCTGAAAGGGAAAAATGACTGTAAAGCAGGTGCAGGCACCACCTGTGCTGGTACCTCAAAAAAGGATTATCAGGGTAATGCCTGGAAAATGGTACCGGCAGGCTCCTGCGTAAAAATGAAGTCTCCTACCTCCCCGACCGGTTTTGGTCAACTAGACGCATTTAAAGAAGTGTAATTCCGGTATTAGGCAGGAGCTCATATGATGACAATTTCTTTACCCTCACACAGCGTCTCTCGTGATGCTCCTGACCGCCTCATGGTAAATAAGCTTCCGGCCAGAGCAGGGATCGGATTAAAGCCGGAGCATTTTCGCGCTATTTTGCGCGATAAACCCGACATTGGTTTTTTTGAAATTCACGCGGAAAATTATCTGGTTGCAGGTGGTCCGTTTCATCAGGCGCTGACCGCCATTCGCCAAGATTATCCGCTCTCTATTCATGGAGTGGGCCTGTCCATCGGGGGAGAAAATCCTCTAAATCAGACCCATTTACAACGTGTTGCTGCGCTGGTTGAACGCTATCAGCCAGCCGTTTTTTCTGAACACCTTGCCTGGTCGACTCACAACGATCTATTTCTCAATGATCTGCTGCCGCTGCCTTATACTGACATCACACTGACTCGGGTCTGCGAACACATCGATCAGGTACAGAATGCGCTGCGTCGCCCCATTCTGCTGGAAAACCCGTCTACCTATGTCGAGTTCAGTGCCTCAACCATGAGCGAGACTGATTTTATCTCCGAAGTGATACGCCGCACCGGATGCGGACTACTGCTGGACGTGAACAATCTCTATATCAGTGGCGTCAACCATAATCGCTGCCCGTGTCAGATGCTATTCGAGCTGCCACTTCACTGCGTCGGTGAAATTCATCTGGCGGGCTATACGGAAAGCCGCGATGGAGCAAACGACCTGCTGTTGATTGATTCACATGACAGTCATGTGACCGAGCCTGTCTGGGATCTTTATAACAAGACCTTACGTGAAACGGGGCCGATCGCCACCCTGCTCGAATGGGACAGCAATATTCCACCATTAGACGTGTTGCTGAACGAAGCTAGCTATGCCCAGCGTTACATTACGGAGAACACGAAACATGCAACAACAACTGTATCAAGCACTGCTTGACCCCGACCTCATGGTACCAGAGGGGTTGACAGCTTGGAACGGTAGCGATCCAGCGGTACGTTTTGCGGTTTATCGTAATAATGTCATGGCGTCGCTGATCGACGCACTGGCCGAAAACTGCCCCATCCTGCTCGCCCAGCTCGGAGAGTGCTTTTTCCGTGCGATGGCGGCGGAGTTTATACGTCAACAACCGCCTTCTTCTCCTGTTTTGGCGGGCTATGGCGCACAATTACCAGACTGGATTGCAACGTTTCAGCCGTTGGCAGACTGGCCCTGGCTGAGTGATCTCACCCGGCTGGAAATGTTATTTATTGAATCGCTGCACGCGGCGGACCCTACCGAACAGACGACAGAAGCGGCCCCTGTTGACGATCCCGCACAGTTGCGGATGGTGCTCCATCCTTCGGTACGGCTCTTCAGTTCAGATTATGCCGTCTTCAGTCTGTGGGCCTCACACCAACAAAGTGAAAACGAGGAAAACGAGATGGTGCTGGACCCATTCCAGCCTGAACATATGCTACTGTGCCGCGTTGCCGACGACGTGCGAATAATGTCGCTCAGCCGTGCGGAAATGCAATTTGTTGCCATGCTCCAGTCCGGTCGGTGTCTTACCGAAGCCCTGGATATCGCCGCCAAGGAGGATGCAACTTTTGAACCTCAGCCGGTTTTACAACGCATGCAGCACTATGAGCTGATCCTTTCTCTATATAGCAACACGGAGCGCTAAGATGGCATTATTCAAAACATTAGTGTTAAAAGGGCAAGACATTGTACAGGAAAGTGTTATCCCCCTTCTGGCACGCATTAGCCTTGCCGCAACATTCTGGCTGTCAGGCCAAAGCAAAGTGGTGGGATTAAACATAGATATTCTGGAGACAAGCACACCCTGGCAACTAGGGATTCCGCGCGTTACCGACAGCTCAGTGTCGCTCTTTACCAGCGAGTACAAGCTCCCTCTGCTACCACCCGATGTTGCTGCCATCATGGCCGCGACCGCAGAACACTTGTTTCCGCTGCTGCTGATTGTCGGATTAGCGACACGCTTCTCCGCGTTAGCATTAATGGTGATGACGCTGGTGATTCAGATATTTGTTTACCCAGATGCCTGGCCTGTTCACGCTACCTGGCTGACGGCTCAGTTGTATCTGGTGACATATGGCGGTGGGAAGTTTTCGCTTGATCGCCTGATTCACCGCCATCGTACCTGATTCCCCCTTCCTACGTTACTTTATTTTGATTCTCGTTTTCGCCACGAGCGAATGCGGAAGTGATAGTGCGCAGATCGGCAAGCTGTTGTCTGACGTTTCGGCACCCGTCACATATTCGCAAATGCAGCATCAGCTGAACATGTTGGGAAAGTACGATTTTTTCATCCAGCGCCTGAGACATCAGGCGCGTAGCTTGATAACAACTAAGCATATTTACCCTCCTGGGAAAACCAGCGTTGTGACAAACATTCGCGTAAACGCATACGCGCACGCCAGAGCATCACATTCAGGTTGCTGACAGAAAGCGCCATTTCCTGACAGATCTCCTGAGTCTCAAGACCAATAAATTCGCGCATCATAAATGCCCGAGCGTTTTGCGTTGGCAATTGTGTCAAACAAAGTTCGAAAACTGTCCAGAATTGCTCCTGCTCGGCCGCTTCATCCGGTAAATGCCAGCGCTGAGGATGCTCGTTTCGCGGCCAGTGACCAGATTCATCAAACAGCGCTTCGAAATTTTGCTCATCAACATCATCAGTCAGTTGCACGCTGCTGTGCCGATAACGCATACGCAAGGCGTCCGAGATTTTGTTGCGCAGGATCGTAAACACCCAACTCTTCCAGGCTGCTCGCCCGGCAAAAGAAGCGGCATTCTTCATCGCCCCTTCCAGCGCCTCTTGGACAACATCTTCCGCCTGATGAAAATCATTCAACTGCAAGCTGGCAAACTGCAACATTTGTTTATGCAGCATAGAAAAAAACTGCGGATCCCGCAGCAACTTACTGATATCGGACATCTTGGTTTCTATCTCAACAGGATTGTTCTGTATAACCGGATATTATTGGCAGAATCGTTTAAATTGATTCACATAACTTAGAGGCCGTTTGGGGAATGAAGGTAATTCTAAATTAAATCTGTTTTTTGTACAGCAAGGGAAGTATCTTTTTCCGAGAGCAGCTTATTTTTCATTCACCCTCATCAAGTCATGGAGGATGGTATCAGTAGTTCAGTAACTGCTAACGAGCAACTGGGTTTAACCGTCTGTTGGATCGCCTGGAGGCTGGGGGCATTCTTGTCGTTACTCAACTAACAGATTATGACGAAATGCAATGGATATCAAAAAGACAGTGGCAGAACTAACTGCTAAGGAAATCAAGGTTCATTATTTCGCAATCGGGGAAGTGGAATCTGACCAGTTCTGCCAAGAGAATGACCATACAGATAATAGCTCATGATAGAGTTTGAACAAGATTTACTGATGAGCGCCCTCATTCTGGTATTGCAAGCAGAAAAACGCATAGGACGCCTTTCGGTACTGAATGAGAAACAACAACGGGTGGCGATTGAACATCTGAAAGCAGGAAGTGGTATCAAGACTAATGTGCACGTTCATCACGTGCACATTTTATTACTTCCCGAACAATCTACGGTTAAAATTTTCAATCTTTCCAAACATCACCCGCTTTTGCATAGTCAGGCTCCAACTAGCAGATAACCCTGCGGCACTCATCAGCCGACGATATTGCTCCTCATCAAATGGCATATTAAAAGCAATCGCTATTGCTTCTTTAACTAAGACATCACTATTACGGGAAACAAGAATAAGAGGCTCATCTGGGCTAACATTTCCTGCGGCAATAATTCTATAAAACCAGCCACAACAGCCACTATCCTGCATAATGGCCGAAAAATTACTGATACCAGAATGACAATTAAGTTTGTAGCAAGGCGAACGAGGCTGAGTTACCTGAATCATTGCCTCACCCCAACTGAAAATGTCACCAATACAAACATTTTCTTCTGTCAATCCCGTTGTGGAAATATTTTCACCAAACGCTGGAGCAATAAAAAAATCTTCTTGATCAGGAAATTGATGTTTCCAGAAATCATAGTGTTCACGAGGATAATGACAAAGTGCACGATCAGGGCCGCCGTGGAAACGGGTTTCGGCCTGCTCATCACCTTCTAATCCAAGAGAAGTCAGACGCAGGCTACCATCAACCATCCGTTTGTTAATTGCGCTGGCAGAAAGTTTTCCTGATATTTCAATTTTACCTGTATATACCTGCGGACAATACATAATGCACTTTCCTTATTGAAATCAGTCTGACATTACCATCATAAACTAACATTCAACCAATAAAAATGCCGGCAGTCATATCAGCCGGCATAGCAGAAAAGAGAAATTATTTAGCAAGTTATTTCACTTTTTCCTGATAACGTATTGCTGCTTCATCCCAGTTAACAACGTTCCAGAACGCTTTAATATAGTCAGGACGACGGTTTTGGTACTGTAAGTAATAAGCATGTTCCCAAACATCCAGACCAATAATCGGATAACCAGATGCACCAGAAATAGCTTCACCCATTAATGGGCTATCCTGGTTAGCAGTCGATACAACCGCCAGTTTGCCATCATCTTTCAGTACTAGCCACGCCCAGCCAGAACCAAAACGAGTAGCCGCCGCCTGCTCAAATTTCTCTTTAAAAGAATCTATGCTACCGAAATCACGTTCAATAGCTTCTTTTAATGGGCCTTGCAAAGTTGTACCTAATTTCAGACCTTTCCAAAACAAGCTATGGTTAGCGTGTCCACCAGCATTGTTACGTACAAAAGTACGTTTATCAGCAGGTATCTTATCTAATTGCTGAATCAGATCATCAATATCCAGCCCCACCAGCTCAGGGAAAGCTTCCAAGGCGCTATTGGTATTATTGACGTAAGTCTGATGATGCTTGGTATGGTGGATTTCCATCGTCTGCTTATCAAAATGAGGTTCCAGAGCGTCATAAGAGTAAGGGAGAGAAGGTAATGAATAGCTCATATCATGTACTCCAGTCATATAAGAATGGTTCAAAGTCCACACCTTGTGAACAACGTGATCATTATAATTAATTAAATATTATTGGAAATGTTTATCAATACCACACCAATACTATGGTTTTATTATATAACTGTGTTTCAGCGACTTATCAGTCAATTTATCTATATTTGACATTATTATCGGATTAGGATTTTGAATTACTATTTTTGGTTAGCAATTAAAACTAAATAAACCTGCCACACTAAATGACAATTACGTGAAAAATATTCTTTTTATTGCGTGATCTTCCGCGCAAAAAAAAAACAAAAATTCTCTTTACACTTTAGTTAACTTTGATTTGACATAATATTAACATTCGTAAGGAGAATATTATATGACCAAAATAATGAAGCACCCTATTCCTGTCGCCATTGCAGAACATGCCCTGATGAATAAACAACAATACCAACAAGATTACCAATTATCGTTGCAAGATCCTGAAAAGTTCTGGAGTGAGAAAGGCCAAATTGTTGACTGGATTAAGCCTTACACCAAGGTAAAGAATACCTCTTTTGATCCTGGACATGTCAATATCCGCTGGTTTGAAGATGGAACACTAAACTTAAGCGCAAATTGCCTCGATCGTCATCTACAAGAACGTGGTGATCAAACTGCTATTATCTGGGAAGGTGATGATCCGACAGAATCCAAAGCAATAACCTATCGTGAACTACACCATGATGTATGTCAGTTTGCCAATGTATTAAAAAATCTGGGTATTAAAAAAGGCGACGTTGTTGCTATTTACATGCCTATGGTGCCAGAAGCAGCGGTTGCTATGTTAGCCTGTGCCCGTATTGGTGCTATTCACTCTGTTATTTTCGCAGGTTTTTCTCCTGATGCCGTATCCGGGCGTATCATCGATTCAAACACCAAATTGGTTATTACCGCCGATGAAGGATTGAGAGCCGGACGCACCATTCCCCTGAAAAAGAATATTGATGACGCATTAAATAATGAAGCTGTTGTCAATGTATCCAATGTGATCATTTTTAAACGTACTGGAAATATTAGTCACTGGCAATCTGGCCGTGACCTTTGGTGGCATGAATTGGTCGCAGACGCTAGTGCCGACTGTCCAGTTGAAGAGATGAATGCAGAAGACCCGCTGTTTATTCTCTATACCTCAGGCTCTACCGGTAAACCTAAAGGTGTACTGCACACCACTGGAGGTTATCTTGTATATGCATCTCTAACATTTAAATATGTATTCGATTATCAGCCGGGGGAAGTCTATTGGTGCACAGCAGATGTGGGATGGGTTACTGGGCATAGCTACCTACTCTACGGCCCCCTTTCCTGCGGCGCTATTACCCTAATGTTTGAAGGCGTACCAAACTATCCTGCGGTTAACCGTCTAAGTCAGGTTATTGATAAACATCAGGTAAATATCCTGTACACAGCACCCACAGCGATTCGTGCCCTAATGGCTGAAGGTGATAAAGCTATTGAAGGAACGAAACGTACTTCTCTGCGGATTATGGGATCAGTTGGCGAGCCGATTAACCCGGAAGCTTGGGAATGGTATTACCAGAAAATTGGTAACAGCAAATGTCCGATTGTCGATACCTGGTGGCAAACAGAAACTGGTGGCTTCATGATTACACCACTGCCAGGCGCAACCGAACTGAAAGCAGGTTCTGCAACGCTACCTTTCTTCGGCGTTCAGCCCGCGTTGGTCGATAATCTTGGTGAACTATTAGAAGGTGTTTGTGAAGGAAACTTGGTTATTACCGATTCCTGGCCTGGACAAGCACGCTCACTATTTGGCGATCATGACCGCTTCGAACAAACCTATTTCTCTACCTTTAAGGGAATGTATTTTAGTGGTGATGGCGCACGCCGTGATGAAGATGGCTACTATTGGATAACTGGCCGTGTTGATGATGTGTTGAATATTTCCGGCCACCGTCTAGGTACTGCTGAAATTGAATCTGCTTTAGTCTCCCATCCTAAAATTGCAGAAGCTGCTGTCGTAGGCACCCCACATAATATTAAAGGGCAGGCAATTTATGCCTATGTCACCTTGAATCACGGTGAAGAACCCTCGCCAGAACTATATACAGAAGTCCGTAATTGGGTACGTAAAGAAATCGGCCCGATTGCTACACCAGATATCCTACACTGGACAGACTCCTTACCAAAAACCCGTTCAGGAAAAATTATGCGTCGTATCTTGCGCAAAATAGCCTCCGGCGATACCAGCAATTTAGGAGACATTTCAACACTAGCAGATCCAGGAGTAGTAGAAAAATTGTTGGAAGAAAAGCAAACAATGAGTATTTCGTGACAGATCATGCCGCCGTAAGGCGGCTGTAATTAAAATATAATAAATATAAGAGGATATACTCTGATGAATAACGACATTTACCAAGGGATCGAGAATAACCCTCGTTTCAAAGAATTGGTTGAAAGACGAGGACATTTTGCATGGTTACTATCAATAATCACATTAATTCTGTATGTCGGTTTTATTTTTCTCATTGCGTTTGCACCCGAATGGCTAGGTACTCCCCTTTATAATGATTCCAGTATTACCCGTGGAATACCAGTTGGTATCGGTTTAATTGTTATTTCATTCATCTTAACCGGTTTATATGTAATCAGAGCCAATAGCGAGTTTGATCACCTTACCTCACAAATTCTCAGCGAGGTAAAGAAATGAAAAAGTTCCTGCTATTAGCAATAGTGCTATTTCCTCATCTCTCTTGGGCTAACGCAATCTCTGAAACTGGAGAAAGGCAACCTATCAACATTCAGGCCATTATCATGTTTGTCCTGTTTGTTGGTTTTACACTCTATATCACTTACTGGGCCTCAAAAAAAACACGCTCCCGTACTGATTACTACACGGCAGGTGGACGTATTACTGGTTTTCAAAATGGAATGGCAATTGCGGGAGATTTTATGTCCGCAGCATCATTCCTTGGCATTTCCGCTTTAGTCTATACGTCTGGTTATGATGGACTAATTTACTCTATCGGTTTCCTGATTGGCTGGCCTATTATCCTATTTCTGATTGCCGAAAGATTAAGAAATCTTGGACGCTATACTTTTGCTGATGTCGCTTCTTACCGGTTACAGCAACGCCCAATCCGTACGTTATCTGCAATTGGTTCACTGTTTGTCGTCGCCCTTTATCTTATCGCTCAGATGGTCGGGGCAGGTAAACTTATCGAATTGCTTTTTGGGCTTAATTACCATGTAGCGGTCGTATTGGTTGGCATCCTGATGGTACTTTATGTTCTGTTCGGCGGTATGCTAGCAACGACCTGGGTACAAATTATCAAAGCTATCCTATTGCTAGCTGGCGCCACTTTTATGGCCCTTATGGTCATGAAAGCAGTAAACTTCAATTTCAATACATTATTCAAAGAAGCTGTTGCTGTTCACTCCAGAGGTGAAGCCATCATGAGCCCAGGAGGGTTGGTATCTGACCCAATATCCGCACTTTCTCTCGGTCTTGCATTGATGTTTGGTACTGCTGGTTTACCTCATATTATTATGCGTTTCTTTACCGTAAGCGATGCAAAAGAAGCACGAAAAAGCGTTTTCTACGCTACCGGCTTTATTGGTTATTTTTACATTCTGACCTTTATCATCGGCTTCGGTGCTATTTTACTGGTTAGTCCAAACCCTTCCTTTAAAGATGCTACCGGCGCGCTCATTGGTGGTACTAACATGGCAGCCGTTCATCTCGCTAATGCAGTTGGAGGCAACTTGTTCCTGGGTTTCATCTCTGCTGTCGCCTTTGCCACAATTCTAGCCGTTGTTGCGGGGCTAACGCTGGCTGGTGCATCAGCAGTATCACATGACCTATATGCAAACGCCATTAAACGCGGTAAAGCCAATGAACAAGATGAATTGAAAGTATCAAAAATAACAGTTGTGATACTTGGGCTTATCGCAATCGGATTAGGTATTTTATTTGAAAACCAGAATATAGCCTTCATGGTTGGATTGGCATTTTCTATTGCTGCAAGCTGTAACTTCCCAATTATTCTTTTATCTATGTACTGGCGTAAACTCACTACCCGTGGTGCCTTAGTCGGGGGTTGGCTAGGATTAATTACAGCGGTAGTTTTGATGATTCTCGGCCCAACAATCTGGGTCAGCATTCTCGGTCACGAGAAACCAATCTATCCTTATGAATATCCAGCATTATTTTCAATGATTATCGCTTTTATTGGCTCATGGCTATTTTCTATCACCGATAATTCACAACAAGGTATGCAAGAAAGAGAGCAATTTAGAATCCAGTTTATTCAATCACAAACAGGGCTTGGTATCGCTCAAGGAAAAACACATTAATTAGTTTGTATGTCCAGCCTCTCCTTCGGGAGAGGTATTTTCATTAGAAGCCACCTGAATTCAGAGCTATTTCACGAGTTAGCCTCTTGTTTTAATCCCAGGTTAATGATTAACTCTTTTATTTAAATTTATTAATTAAACTATTAATCTATATGAGAAATAAATGGCCGATTATTATTATTTTGACTCTCTCTTTACTACCGATAATTTTTACTAGTAATTTAACAAGTGAGTATAAGTCAAAAATAATATTACTGAGTTTCTTGCTAGCAGGTGTTAACGCATTTTTTTATTGTTATAAATATCTTAAGCCATTGATTTTACTTATTTCTCTATTGTGGTCGCTTAATATATCCACATCTTTTTTCTTCTTTAATGAACATCAGATAAGCTTTTCTTCAACTATTGCCAACACTTTTATTAATACAAATAGCAATGAAGCTGTAGGTATGTTGTCCTACAACAAATACTATGTGCTTTTCTTTATTTTCATGTCATTAATATATTTTTTGTCTATTAGATGGCTATCAAAAAATATAGACAAAAGATTACTCAAATCCAGTTCATGGGTTTTTATTTTTGTCTGCCTGTTAGTGCCTGTTGACTACTATATCTCAGGAAAAAAATATTCAGATGATATTATTCTATCTGAACACTTTTTAATGGGAACACCATTCCATAACTCATCAGCAATGGTAAAAGCAATATATGAAAATCAACAAATTAAAAATATTTCTTCTGTTAATGTGAATTTTAATTACATAAAAGAAGATAAAGATATTGATATTTACATATTGCTGATAGGAGAATCAGTAAGAAGAGATCATATGTCTCTGTACGGTTATAACAAAACCACAACACCAACATTAGACACGATGCAAAGAAATATGTTGATATTCAATCAAGCTATTTCTCCTGCTCCAGTTACTATATTATCCTTACCTATTTCGCTTTCTAATATTACTCTATATCAGCTCAGAAATAAGATCCATTATGCTGACAATATTATATCTTTAGCTAAAGATGCAGGATTTAAGACAACTTGGATAAGTAACCAAGGAAGATCTGGTAAAAGCAATAGCCTGATCACAGTTATTGCTAATATGGCTGAAAGCCAAAAATGGAATGAATATATTGGATATGATGAAGAGTTACTACCCTATTTAGATGATGCACTAAAACAGAAAGGTAAAAAATTTATTATTATGCATATCTATGGCAGTCATGAGCCATCCTGTAACCAATTTCCCGAAAATAAACTGGTATCTTTCTCATCGAACGAAGATGATAATTGCTATGACAGCTCAATAGTCTATACAGATCAACTAATAGAAAAAATTATTAATAAAATCAAAGACTATAAAGCATCTATTCTCTATTTTTCAGATCATGGATTACAACGTTTAGATAAAAACGGTGACATTCGTTATCACCACGGAGTTAGCCATCCTCGGAAAGAGGCTTATAATATCCCCTTATTTATCTGGTATAACGATAATGTTAATCCAAGATATCGTCATACTGGTGTAATAAATACCCCTTTCTCAACTTCAGATAATTATTACCTTATCAGTAATTGGCTAGGTATTTATCATAAATCTCCAGAATACTGCCGCTCACCATTAAGCAATTGTTTCAAATCACAAAAAGAGCTAATAGTGATCGATGGTAATAAAAACCTGATGAAATACAGTGAGCTTTCTGATGAGAAAAATATCAAAACTTTAGGTAAATGACTTGGATTTCAATATCCAAGTATCATATCGCAAGGCTAAAACCACCAGGATCGCTTTTATTGACTCAACCAAATTTACGGTTTGTCACAATCTTTGTATTCCCCGGCATCGGGTATTTGAAGGCATGGCACAGCGAGGGAAAACCAGTACAGGGGGTTTTATGGCTTTAAAGCTTCATTTGGTTTATTAATGATTGTAGGGAACTTTTAACGGTCAAGTTGACACCCGGTAATGTCGCGTTTTCCTTGATATGCAGGCGTGACAGCTGGGTTTCCAGCACCGCGATATCGGTATCGGCATCTTCCTCAAACTGACTGCGTTTGGGACCGGCAGGCAGGGTTTCGCTGTGCGCGCCAAAACGCCAGCGTTGCGCCTGTTTCAGGGCCTCTTCCCGCTGGCGAATATAATCACCTTGTTGCTGAAGCAGCGCCAGTGCCCGCAGGCGGAACTGCCCGGAGTCATCCAGCGCGATTAAGTCATTGAGCGTCATGCCGACAGTGTATCGGATAATTCCCCGCCGTTATCCGGTAAAAGTGTTACCGGGGTAGCGGAATTAGCTTCGCCAGCCGGACAGGTCATCTCCCTCGACTTGTTGCCAGTGAATGCCGCGGATGAGCCAGTCAAACTGGGCGGGCGTCATCACCCAGCTGCGCTCACCCTGCTTCGGCCAGACAAAATGGGCCCGGTGCAGACGGCGGGTACACAGCCAGACGCCGTGTCGGTCCCAGCGCAACACCTTGAGACGGGAGCGGGCCTTATTGCAGAAAACAAAAGCGGCTTCGT
>NZ_RCWB01000001.1 GCF_018448885.1 Photorhabdus caribbeanensis | reverse complement strand
AATAACATCACTCCCATTAAACTTCGGTAATTAACGGCAGTAATCCCAAATTCACCAACTGAATTTCAACATCATTGGATTTATCAATATCATCCTGATTCCTTCCATCAAAAATGCCTTTTTTGGTGATAATCAGGGTTCCGACCTGTTCATTATTTTGATACACAGGGAGTACATCCTCCGCCATAGGTAAGTAAGATTTGTCAATAATGTGAGGCTGGTAAAGCATCCAGCCTACACTAAGGCGATCAGGGAAAACTTGTTTATTCCGTAATGTATATTCGTTGGTTTCGACCTGAATATAAGAGAGGTCACGGCTAGTCACTAGGTATTCGACAAGTTCAATTAACCGGGAAATACCAAGCTGACTGCTGTCAATTTTTAGGTTCAGTTCCAATTTAACCCAGTTAGGACGTTTTATTGACTGTTTACTATAGCTAATACTACTAGATAGTTCGTCCTCTTCTCCATCCCACATATCTTCAATAAGTAATGGAAAATCCTTTTTATAAGATTTTTCAAAATAGCTCACGGTCTTTTCTGTTGGCCCTTGTTCATCAAACACAATGTGCGTTAGTGCTTCTTTTCGTGAATAACCAGTTAAATACCACGTTTTTTTCCGCCCGAAAAATATATCAACTTGTCGTGTGATACGAAATAAATCCATTAACGCAGTATTAACAATAATGGTTTCCTGCTGTTCATAACGTACATTGATTTCTATACGAATTATCGCCATATTTACCTCGGGTTAAACTGTTGCCATCAAATCGTAGCAGGGTGTATAGTGAACACTAATGTTTTTATGTTCAATAAACAGTGACTTAAAATAAGCACAACTTATGGGCTGTAAAAAATGCCATTCCACATGAGGAGTATTATCTAATACGTCACATACAGCTTGTTGTCGAGCACCTTGTTTTCTTCCTGCTTTCATCCCCTTCCACCAATTTTTAGGTTTACCCTGAATATCAAAAAACTGGTCATACCGCGCTTTGGCCTCCAGAAATAAGCAATATGCTGGCCGCCAGCCATCAAACGTCACTTTCAGGCATTGAAATTCCTGGATCATTTGTGTGAGCGGGTTATATTTAGTTTTCGCAATAAATCTCTGATAGTTAATCGTGATGGCGCTCCAACGACTCACCTTGCGATATTTTTCACTTGTCACCGGAATAGCAAGGCAAGCTTTGCACACTTTTTCAGTTTCCGTTTTTTCACACTCTTCCGTCTCAGACTGGGCTTTAGTCTGAACCGCACTGGCATCAACAGATTCATCCCCTAAATCATCATCCTCCCAGAAATCCGCATAAGCTTCGGCACTCCAGACAATATTTCGATCTTCATCCGTGATGTCAGGGCTGATTACAAAATCCGTTTTCTTATGTTGAATGTTGTCATCGTCTATTACGGATTTATCTTTACCCGCTTCCATGATACCGACTGCAATTAATACCCCGGCACAGGCGCTGGCGACATATTCAGCCGCACCCACAGCGACAGGGGCTAATAAGGGTATTGGCATATTAACGTCTCCTGTTCATCTTATTTTTTGCAATACAAAGAATATCTTTAAACTGTTGCTCGGATTCCTGATCAGAGGATTCCAGAGCAGACTTGATTGGCAAGGCATGCTGAAAATCAGGATTAAACGCGACCAAAGATAAATAGGATTGAATCAAGTATTTATCCTGAAAGTTTAATGTCAGCAAATAATCATAAGCAGCCATTAGCCGTTCGTTCAGCGAAGATGGGGAAGGAATTAAATCCGCATGTTTGGTAAGAAGTTCGGCCTGTATACGATCAATCACCGTCTGTTTTTCCAGTTTGGTGATAATATCAAATTGTTCCTGAGTCAATTCAATCATAATGGAACTCCTGACACCGAATAATAAGTGGAATTGTATTGATAAACCCATTTATCAATATCATGCGTAAATGCAGACAATTGTTCATGGCTAAAAATGTCACTGATGCGATGCAAAATACGGGGATCATAAAAACGTAGCAGTGCCGTCTGTTTTGTCGGCAGTTGAATATTTAAATATGACACAAGATGTCGGGTCAGCTTATCTAATGACAGAGAGGTTAATAACCATGATACTGCCGGATATGTTTCTTCGAGGGTTGATAATTTATCTTGCCACTGATGAGCATATTCCATATCAAACAGCCACGGACCTGCAAATGCAAGTTTTGAATCTGGATAGTGCCGGAATAGTGGATTGTTGACACCCACGATATAATTAATCTCCTCACTAAAACAGCGTTCATACTGCAAACCATTCACCAGCGCGTAAAGCCGAATGCCGGGATGTTTTTTCTGGTAATTAACCAATTTTTCGCTTAATTCAGGTGTCATAATTACCCCCGGATAACGGTTATTGCTTCTTCAAGCTCAGCTTTCATCAAACAACTGAGACAAATTTCTTTAAGTGGTTCTTGAGCAACAGGAGTGGATATTTCAGCGCTGACCTGTTTCAGTTTATCCAGCATATCCGGCAGTTTTCCTCCCCAACCCGAACCTGTACCCGGTGCTCCACTGGCAAAACTAATCCCGGCACTACTGCTGATGCCACTGGCATCAATTTTAATAAAATGCCCCGCAGCCTGTAATGTGAGCTCACTGCCGGCATCAATAACCACCTTCGCCCCGGAACTGAGATGAATTTCATTGCCACTTTGTACCAACAACGCATCGTCAGCTTTAATATGAAGTTTTTGTCCGGTTGAAACGGAAATATCTTGCTGCGCCAGAACACGATATTCATTATCAACACGTAAGTGAGCATCGTGTTTAATATGATGAGTCCGATTATGTGCAATATTGACCATTTCATCGTTTAAAATCTCCGTTTTCATATTCTTCTGAGCATGAATATAGATTTCCTCACCGCCTTTATCATCATCAAAACGCAGTTCATTAAACCCTTCCCCTTTATGGGTTTTTGATCGGATTACCATCTGCGTTTTTGCCATCGGCAAACGGTTCGGTGGGAGATTAATGGCATTATAGGTACGACCAATAATAATCGGCTGGTCAGGATCGCCATGCATGAAATCAACCAGTACTTCCTGACCAACACGCGGGATAGTCATCATTCCCCAACAGTGTCCAGCCCAAGCTTGGCTAACTCTTATCCAGCAAGAACTTTGATCATTAAGCTTGCCATACCGGTCCCAGGCAAATTGCACCCGTACTCGTCCATATTCATCACAAAATATTTCTTCTCCCTCAGGCCCCACCACGGTGGCAATTTGCAGGCCATCAATACTTGGCTTGGGGTAAGGCAAGGGACGCCATACCCGATTGGGACTACCAAAGGTAAAACTGTTCGTTAAAATCGTCCCTCTGCTATCAAAATGAGATTCATCTGCTTGAGGTTGATGGCCACGGTGAGTAATTTGGATTATTTGCCACGGTGCATTAAATTTTTCTTTCGGATGATCGGTAAGCGTAAACCACATGCCCGGCAAGAGAGCAAAGCTGTCACTTTGCCCACAGCCGAGCAAAGCATCATTACGTAACGCCTCCAACCGATATTGACTTATCCGTTGCCCATTTCCATCCTTATAACGTCCGGGAAAGTCATAGTAATAGTAGCTATTTAAATCCGAACGCTGATTACTGATGTACCTGTGATTTTCATGGAATTGAAAATCAGAATACCACCGGGGATGTTTAAACGTGTAGTCTCTCACCGAAACTTCAGCAACGCCCACCCTTTCTCCCCAACGAAACTGGCTGATGCAACACTGGTTGCCTGTGGTATCAGGTTCTGGGTTGTAGGGCAGTGAAAGAGAGCCATTCCTGGCATAAGAGTCGACAAAAATCATTGTCGGCTCGCCCTTATCCTGATCAAAGTGATAGTAATAAAAGATCCCTTCATCAGCTAACAAACGCTGCAAAAAAAACAAATCACTCTCATCGTACTGAACACAGAACTCCCGCATTGGATGTTCATAACGCAATAGACAAGAGAATTGCCGAACGCCATTTTCTTTCAATAGTCTATCAATAATATCGGTGACGGATTGATTCTGAAAAATACGGGAGTTAACCCGCAATCCGGCACGCCACAAGGAAGGATGGAGAGTCAGGTAATAACAACTACGATAACGTCCCGTTGTCTCCTGTACAAAATGAGTCACAATCCCGGTGATATAACGCTCAGGCTGCCCGTCACGATAAACGGTCAATGTGGCGTATTGATCCAGAACATCTGCAAAATCAATATCCGGATTGGCACAAGTCACTGTGGCTTGCAAACTGAATAGCGTTGATAAGGCTTCATTCAGTGTAAATTCAACCACAGCAAAAGTTTTCACAGGGAGATTACCGGCTGTAAGAGTAAAAACCAGCCCCGTTCGTTCTACATCAAAATTATTAACCATAACGATGATTACCTATATTGAATCGTCAGCTCACAATATATCCCTAAACGAAATGATCACAAAAGAAGCAATTATGATGTTTTTTAATCAATCATGCAATCAGTTCATAAGAAAATATGATGAAATAGCAGAAGACAGAAGACAGAAGACAGAGGACAGAAGTAATGATAAACAATTTATTCACTATGAATGTTTGGCCCACATAAGGTGATTTAAATTTTCAACTTAATATTACGGTGATAATAACCAATAAAGTGAAGTGAACAGAAACAGTATTTAATTTATAGTAATGATATTTATGATGACCTGTCCAGAAAGCCAAGGCAAAAATGATCCAACATATTTTCAGCAGGCAAGAGGTTTTCCCGCAATTCTTATTTACCACTATTTACGGTTTGAGAAGATTTAACTAATTTCAAGCCGTAATAAATCATCCGATAGTTTAAATTAAAAACTATTTTGATAATTTATTCCAAACATTAATTATAGTGATCAGTTATTTTATGAAATAAAAACGATAAAGAATATTAAATTAAATAAGAATTTCTCATCTATACTTAATGTTGTTAGTCCAAAACAACATCCTAATAAGTCTAATCTTAATAAAATCAGATTGAAATAGTGAGGGGTTGTAATATGGGCATTATTCACGTTACCAACAATATGAAAAATGATACGATTGAAGTTGCGATTAACTACTGGAGCACTGATTACGCACGATTCACAGTGTCCGACGATTATTTTAATATCAGTCCTGGATATTTTAGGGCTTCCTGGTTTGTTGACGATTGGCGCGGTTATATCATGTCAGTCAAAAGGCTAGGAATTACATTTTCATATTTCATTTTACCTGACACCAAGATTATTGTCGGAGAAAATCGAGTTACAGAAAATGAGTATGTGATAAAACCTTTATTTGTAAGCTAGTTCATTTATATTTAATGTTGTTAGTCCGAAACGGCATCCTAATAAAGTCAAATCTTAATGAAATCAGATTGAAATAGTAAGGGAGTTGTAATATGGGCATGATTCACGTTACCAACAATACGAAATGTGACACGATTGAAGTTGCAATTAACTACTGGAGCACTGATCAAGCACAATTCAAAGTGTCCGACGATTATTTTACTATAGTTTCTGGAGGTTATAGAGATTCTTGGGTTGTCGACGATTGGCGTGGTTATATCATGTCAGTCAGAAGACTTAAAATCATATATTCATATTTCATTTTACCTGACACTAAGATTATTGTCGGAGAAAATCGAGTTACAGAAAATGGGTATGTGATAGAACCTTTACTTGTAAGGTAGTTCATCGCCTTGATTGAGTATATACTCAAGATACTTCAAAGTGCATGTTTGAAAAACGATTATGTTGTTGAGTTTAAATGTTTTTATGTCTGACGGCTCAAGCATCTTGAAGTTCATTCGGTATATAAGATTATAAATGAATGTATCTACTATCGATGACCGTCTAAACGGTCATCGAAGAATTCCGGCTACTTTTATTGAGAGTGGCGTCTTATATCTATCTGTCACCACCCCCTAAAAATCTAAATTAAGTTAAATCGCCTCTTCGTCCTGCTCGCCGGTACGGATACGCACAACACGCGCCACGTCGAATACAAATATTTTACCATCACCGATTTTCCCGGTTTGTGCCGTCTGCATAATGGTTTCAACACAGGTATCGACAATATCATCTGGCACGACAATTTCTATTTTCACTTTTGGCAGAAAATCCACCATATATTCCGCACCGCGATACAGTTCAGTGTGGCCTTTCTGGCGCCCAAAACCTTTCACCTCTGTTACCGTCATTCCGGTGATACCCACTTCCGCCAGAGCTTCACGCACATCATCCAGTTTGAAAGGTTTGATAATCGCATCAATCTTTTTCATGAAGTTTTCCTGTTGTTACCAGTTTTTACGGCCGAAACCAGAGGTAATCGGGTAGCGTCTGTCTTTACTAAAATTACGCGGCGTAATACGCGGCCCCACCGGCGCCTGACGACGTTTATATTCGTTAATATCAACCAAACGAACAACTTTACGTACAATCTGTTCATCAAACCCCGCAGCCACCAGCTCATCAACCGATTTATCCTGCTCCACATAACCTTCCAGAATATCATCCAGAATGTCATAAGGCGGTAAGCTGTCCTGATCAAGCTGTCCAGGCGCCAATTCCGCCGATGGCGGACGATCAATCACTCGTTGAGGTATCGCCGGCGAAACGGTATTACGATATTTTGCTAATTCAAATACCAATGTTTTCGGTACATCTTTCAGCGCATTAAAACCACCCGCCATATCACCATATAATGTGGAATATCCCACCGCGGATTCACTCTTATTACTGGTCGTCAGCACGAGACGATGGCGTTTGTTAGACATCGCCATCAGAATAACGGCACGGCAACGCGCCTGTAAATTCTCTTCGGTGGTATCTTTAGCCGTACCCGCAAACAGAGGTTCAAATTGCGCCATAAATGCATCAAACATCGGTTCGATCGACACCACATTAAACTCAACGCCCAACATCTCAGCTTGTTCTTTCGCATCTTCTATACTCATTTCAGACGTATAGCGAAATGGCATCATAACAGCCTGAACATGATCTTTGCCCAATGCATCAACCGCAATTGCCAGCGTTAAGCCAGAGTCAATCCCCCCGGATAAGCCTAATAACACGCCTTGAAAGCCATTCTTGCGAACGTAATCATGCACTGAAAGGACTAATGCCTGATATACCTGCTGCAATGGCAGTAGTTCAGGCGCCGGATTAACCATAGGTTCAATCGTTAATTCATTAAAACAGCATTGTTGGATTTGTTCATTAAATGCGGCTAATCGATGAGTCACTTCACCACTTGCATTAAAAACTTTAGAACAGCCATCGAAAATCAGCTCATCCTGACCACCCACCTGATTAAGATAAATCATAGGTAAATCTGTACGTTGGCAATGTTCTCTAATCAGTTCATAACGAATATAAGGTTTTTCACGATTATATGGCGAAGCATTGATAGACAGAATTAAGTCTGCGCCAGCCTGTTTCAAGGCATCAATCGGTTCATCAAACCATAAATCTTCACAAATCAATAAGCCGAGATTGTAGCCCTTAAATGGCACAACACAGCTTTGATCGCCCGCTTTAAAATAGCGTTTTTCATCGAAAACACCATAATTTGGCAACTGTTGTTTGAAATAACGGGCCAAGATTTTCCCTTGCCAGAATAGGGAAAGGGCGTTGTAAATCTCCCCGTCCTGTTCCCAAGGATGACCAACTAAAATAGCAGTTTGACAACTGGCAGCCTGTAAACGAGCCAATTGCTCACGGCAACGCTGATGAAAATCAGCACGGAATAAGAGATCTTCTGGAGAATAACCGGATATCGCCAGTTCAGAAAACATGACCAAATCAGCACCTTGTTGCTGTTGTTCCTGTACTGTCTGCAACATACGTTCACAGTTGCCTTCAATGTCACCAATCATCCAATTAAGCTGTGCAAGGGCAATATTAAGAGTACGGCTCATAAAATTTGGCTCTCCCAAGCCACCAATCTTTATACCAGTGTAAAAACTTCCTGATCAGCAGAAAAGTTATTCTTTAAAATCGTTCGCATCCAATTCATGGCGCGCCAGTAATTTGTAGAATTCAGTCCGGTTACGTCCCGCCATACGCGCCGCATGAGTCACATTCCCTTTAGTCATTTGCAGTAATTTACGCAGATAATTCAGTTCAAACTGATTTCTGGCTTCTACAAAAGTGGGTAACGCTGTATTTTCCCCTTCCAGCGCCTGCATAACTAAGGCTTCACTAATAACCGGCGCAGTAGTTAACGCAACACATTGCTCGATCACATTAACAAGCTGACGCACATTGCCAGGCCAACTTGCCGCCATCAAGCATTTCATTGCATCAACGGAGAAACTACGGACAAAAGGTTTATGGCGTTTCGCTGACTCACGCAACAGATGATTCGCCAATAAAGGAATATCTTCAACCCGACCATTCAAAGCTGGAATTTTCAAGTTCACCACATTTAGGCGGTAATAGAGATCTTCGCGAAATTCATTTTTTGCCATCGCCTTCGGCAAATCACGGTGAGTCGCGGAGATAATCCGTACATCAATATCCAGATCGCGGTTACTGCCGAGCGGACGTATTTTACGTTCCTGCAATACCCGCAATAATTTAACCTGCAAAGCCAGCGGCATATCACCGATTTCATCAAGAAACAGCGTTCCTCCCTGCGCAGTGAGGAATAGCCCTTCACGGCTGCTGACCGCACCGGTAAATGCGCCTTTGGCATGACCAAACAGTTCTGACTCAAGGAGTTGTTCTGGCAAAGCGCCGCAGTTAATCGCGATAAAGGGTTTTTTCGCTCGTGGACTGGCGCGATGAATTGCCTGGGCTAATACTTCCTTCCCGGTGCCACTCTGACCATTTATCAGTACACTGACATCAGATTGAGCGACCATTCGCGCCTGCTCCAACAAGCGCAACATCACAGGGCTGCGGGTAACTATCTGCTCCCGCCACTGTTCATCACTGGCAGGCGTGGTCAACGCCAATGCGCCATCAATCGCTTTATAAAGCGCATCCCGATCAACCGGTTTAGTCAGAAAACTAAAGACACCCTGTTGAGTGGCCGCCACTGCTTCTGGAATTGAACCATGCGCAGTCAGAATAATAACCGGCATGCCCGGTTGTTGCTTCTGGATTTCAGCGAACAACGCCATACCATCCATTTCATCCATACGCAGGTCACTGATCACCAAATCAACTTTTTCTTTAGTTAACAGTCTCAACGCTTCAGCGCCGCTTTCCGCGGTTGTGACACGAAACCCTTCACTGGTAAGACGCATTCCCAACAATTTCAACAAACCAGGATCGTCATCAACCAGAAGAAGATGGGCTGGCTTACGCGCTGTCATGGTGCGGCTCCTTTATCTGATTCAGAGGTATTATTTTGCGTACCGTTTTTATTAGGTAATGTCGTCTCTGGTGTTTCAGCATGTTTATCTGAATTGCCTGATCCAGCACTCCCTTGATTTTGCTTACGGGAAGAGAGCTGACGCTCAATATCTGTCAGGTTTTCCAGTTTACGAGAAGTTTCTTGTAACTCAAATTCCAATCGTGCGCGACTTTCACGCAGATGATCAAGTTTATTATCCGTATCTGCCTGTAATTTTTGGAATCTTGCCCGCTCCTCAGCCACTGCAATTTGCTGAACCTGCTGTTCGCGCCATAACTGTAATAATGCTCGCAACGAATCTGGGAATTTCAATCGGTATTTATTGAAATTTTCAACCATTTTCCGACGTTCAGACAACGTAGGACCAGCACTATTAAGTAAGATACTTTGTTTAAAAGCCGTATCCCAAGTAACCGGAAGAGTGTACTTCGCCATATTACGTGCTTTAGCTGATGTCAGGCGATCTGAACAGTCCATCAATCGCAGCCAGTAAAGCGCGTTCTCAATCGATGGCGGCGTCTCTAAATCCCACATTAACTCACACTCTGCAATACGGTAATCCGTTACCCGTTGCTCTGGTATTACCATTTGCGCAACTGTGGTTAAATTATTATTAACCGGATTTTTGACGCAACCCGCCAATAAAAAAACGACGAAGATCAGCAGAATCATGCTAAAACCCCAAATTGAAATTCGAGGTAATAACAATCTGGCAACCAACACGTTTTTCCCAGGTTGTACTGCAATATTCTGCCGATCCGTCTTTTGTACAAAACGGTAAGTAGACCTGTTATGCATTATTTATTCATTCTCAGCAGTTAATGGCAATTTAATACGAAAACATACGTCAGCAAATTCGCTCTGAATCAATATCAGTTCGCCCCCCATACGCTTAATACAATCCTGTGCAATACTTAACCCAAGACCGCTGCCTTTCACTGCGCCTTTGCGCTGGAGCGTTCCCTGATAGAACGGTTCAAAAATCATACTACGTTCTGATTCAGGAATTGGCGTGCCGGTATTAGCAACATTAATTTGAACATATTTGCCAATCTGACGACTTGAAACCCAAATGTTACCGGATTCGGCGCCATAGTGCACCGCATTAGAGTAGAGATTATCAATAACCCGCATTAATAGCGTAGGCTCTGCCCATAAAATATCAGCATCAAGCTGAATTTCTGTCTGAATATTCTTCGATCTCGCGGGTAAACTGTGTGATAAAACCACTTCATTAACAATTTCCCGCAGAGAAACCTGCTGTCGCTCCGTCGGGCCATCTGCCAGCTTACGGTTATAATCCAGTAATTGCTCGATCAATTGCTGTAAATGTTTACTACTATTATCAAGAATAGCAACCACTTCTTGCTGATCAGCCGTTAATGGCCCTGCCACTTCATCAGCCAGTAATTCTGTTCCTTCCCGCATACTTGCCAGCGGAGTTTTCAGTTCATGAGAAATGTGACGTAAAAACTCATGGCGTTGTGATTCTAACCAAGCCAAACGTTCACTAAGCCAAATAATCCGCTGCGCCAAAGAGCGGAGCTCTCGCGGCCCCTGAAAAGAATCTATGCGAACGCCTAATGATTGCCCTTCTCCCAATCGGTTAATCATGCGTTCAATCCCTTTAACCGGCCCGATAATCATGCGAGTAAATAACGCGACCAATAACGCACTCAGTAGAAATAAAATAAGACTCTGCCAGCCAAAAAATTGTCCTTTTTCAGCAATATCTCTCTGTAGCTGTTCTCCTCGGCTGAAAATAATATCACGGGTAGCCTGTACCATTTGACTATTAGCATTGGAGAATTGCTCAAGTAATTGAGCGGCAGGTTGGGTAGGTTCACTATTGAAACAACTGATTTTTGTCAATTGTGACAATAAGCTGTTAAGCGTCTTAATATGCTGTTGATCATCAAGTATAGCCATCTGATCTTTCAGCATCTTAAAGTATTGCTGATATTGCCTTTGGTAGAGGTTTTCCAGCGTCTTATCCCCTAACACACAATATTGGCGGTAACTGCGCTCCATCTCCAACGCAATACCTGTCATAGCTTCACTGCGGCGGGCATCCGCCAGCGTGGTACGATTTATATCAGCCGCTTGCTCACTGAGTTGATCAAGACTCTGATAAGCCTGATAAGCCAGAACCAATAATGGCAATAACACTAGCCAGAAGGCCATGACAACTAATTGGCGCAATGAGCGCGGAAATAAACGCCATTTTTTCAAGGAAATCATCTCGTAACCTGTCAGTACACTAATGCTAACCGACAAAGGGCGGATAGAAAAACCCATCGGCTGATAAATTCTGCTGTGCCTGAAAATCAGTGTAAGACGCAAACAGTACAAAGGGGCAGGTAAACACCTGAGCGATGACGGCGGAATAATAGTTTTCGCTACTATCCCGCCAGTGAGGATAACGCATGCCCGCTGTTTATCGACAACAGTCAGACATAGGTTGGTGCCTCACTCCACGTGTCGCCCGATGTTTGATAAGGCCCGAAAGCGATATCACTGAGTTGGACGGTAGGCACCTTACTCTGGCATCATTCGATAGTTTATGTGGCATTTCTCCACCCAAATGTGGGCCGACATAAGAAGTTGAATGAGCAACTGTGCCAGCTTAATGCAGATTCCGTGCCAACATTAAAAAAATAATCATAAACCACTGTTTTTACTTTATAAAAAATTAAATGTCACGTTTCAGCGACCGAATAGCTTCCTTTCCAATATGAGGAAAATTTATTTTCTGTCGCCAATTAAAGACACCTAAAATCATGCAAATAAAAATAGATTAAAATCAAATAATTAAATGTCTCTTTTTTGAGACACCCATAATGCATGTTTGTCGGGTAATTGAGACAATAGAGCAACCGGGCATCTATGCGCCTAAACATTCACCGATAATCTGGCCTTTATCAGCCAATAATGTACCATCGTAGATAGAAGTAAAAAGTCTCTATTCGGGAGAAAATTATGCACCAAACCAAAAATGGGGAACCTCCATATATGGTTCAAGATCCGACTCAATTTGAGATGCAAAAAGAACAAATAGCTTTGTTACACCTGCTCTCTTTGGCTGAGAAAGATATAAAATCTGGACGAGTAGTATCACCTGATGAACTACGAAATAACCTACGGAATTTAATCAACAATGACTGACAAAAGGGTGTGCAATTTCTGCTCACCATTTTTCGTATCAGTTCAACATATTCGAGTTAAAAGTAATATTCATTATGCAACGATGTAGTCGAGAAAATTTTATTAACTAGGAAAAGGTAAACAAAAATGAAAGTTATTGTTATTGGAGCAAGCGGTACAATAGGAAAAGCAATCTCGGAAGAATTAGAAAAAAATCACGAAGTCATTCGTGCCGGAAGAAATGGCTTAGATGTTGTAGTTGATATCACTTCCGTTGATAGTATTAAGAGTATGTATGAGAGAATTGGCAAAGTTGATGCTGTAGTCAGTGCAACAGGTAGCGCACATTTTGGATCAATCTCAGAATTAACTCCAGAGTTAAACGAAATAGGAATAAACAGTAAACTCAAAGGCCAAATTAACTTAGTACTGTTAGGTATGGACTATATTAACGATGGCGGAAGTTTTACTTTAACAACTGGAATTATGATGGATGATCCTATTATTCAAGGAGCATCAGCAGCGATGGCTAATGGTGGTGTCAAAGCATTTGTAAAATCTGCGGCAATTGAAATGCCAAGGGGAATTCGCATAAATAGCGTTAGCCCTAATGTCTTACAGGAATCATTGGATAAATACGGTGAGTTTTTCCCAGGTTTTAATGCTGTTCCTGCTAGCCGTGTAGCACTTGCTTTTAAAAAAAGCGTCGACGGCGCTCAAACCGGACAAAACTACGAAGTTTATTAATTTAGAGAAAAGAATCACCCGTCTGGCAAAACGTGTATCTGAAACTGACGGTCACTGATGACGTGCTGATCGTATCCTTCAAAGAGTTATGAATGGGAGCTATGAACATGAAATGCCCTGTTTGCGGTGCAGCGGAACTTATCCATGACACCCACGAGCGGCCCTATACTTACAAGAGCGAAACCACAATCATTTCTGCGGTAACAGGCGACTTCTGCCCTGCCTGCGCCGAATCTATTTTGGATGCTGTGGAATCGGAACGTGTCATGTGCGAAATGCGGACATTCTCGAAGCAAGTCAACGCGGCCATAGTCGATCTTAAGTTCATTGCCAGAGTACGTAAGAAACTCGCGCTATGAAAACGGTAAGACCAAGCCATCTCTAGCTTTGGTGAAGTTGCTTAAGGTGTTGGATCGTCACCCCGATTTACTCTCTGAGGTCAGGATGATGTGATTCTTCCTATTCGTTCTATTGGACTCCAACTTCTTATTAATAGGTCTATCCTCAAACAACACGACTGAAATCGAAATCGGTTTATACCCTTCATCTTTCAAGCTGCTGCTTTGTTGGCTGCTTTCACTCACCCCAGTCACATAGTTATCTATGCTCCTGGGGATTCGTTCACTTGCCGCCGCGCTGCAACTCGAAATCTATTAGGTATATCTATCAACTTCGCATTCGACAAATACCAGCGCATTTCCATACGCTCAATATATACCCTATGTATGGAATGCTAAAACAAATAAAAAAATGGCTTCAATTGTGATCTCACGTCAGTTACGAAACAAAGGATCACAATGAAGCCAATGAACACTATCAGCCGGAAAAACCGGCTGACACCATTTACTTACACTGCGGTACTTACCCTAACTGCTTACGAGCATTACGGAAAACTCGCATCCACGGGCCATCTTCGCTCCACTCCTTTGGATGCCAAGAGTTATTCACCGTGCGGGATACCCTTTCTGGATGCGGCATCATCACGGTTGCTCGACCATCAAGGCTGGTAACTGCGGTAATACCATTCACTGAACCATTCGGGTTAGCTGGATAGTTTTCCGTAATCTGACCATAGTTATTCACATAACGCAAAGCCACTAACTGGTTGCTTTCAAGCATCTCAAGATGCTGTCTATCACGGAATTCTACTTGCCCTTCCCCATGAGAAACCGCAATAGGTATACGAGAACCTACCATATCCTGTAAGAACAGTGACGGGCTGTCAGTAATTTCCACCAAACTGAATCGTGCTTCAAAGCGCTCTGAACGGTTACGTACAAAACGCGGCCAATGTTCTGCGCCTGGGATCAACTCCCGCAAGTTAGACATCATCTGGCAACCATTACAAACACCCAACGACAACGTATCAGGTCGCGCAAAGAAAGCGGCAAATTCATCACGAACCCGTTCATTAAACAAAATTGATTTCGCCCAACCTTCACCTGCTCCCAATACGTCGCCATACGAGAAACCACCACAGGCAACCAGTGTCTGGAATTGGCTCAATCCAATACGCCCAGACAACAAATCACTCATATGAACATCAATCGCCTCAAAACCTGCTCGGTGAAACGCCGCGGCCATTTCAACATGGGAGTTAACACCCTGTTCACGCAGTACAGCCACTTTCGGCCTTACCTGCCGCAAAATGTAAGGCGCTGCAATATCTTCTGAAATATCAAAGGTCAGTTTTACATTCAGTCCAGGGTCTTGATTATCCTGTTTAGCCTGATGTTCCTGATCTGCACACTCCGGGTTATCGCGCAGACGCTGCATTTGCCATGTGGTTTCTGCCCACCATAAACGCAAGGTACTGCAATTCTGGCGATAGACTTCCGTGTTGCCACTAAAGATAACAAAATCATCACCTGCTTTGGCTTTCCCCAAATAATGTACGCAATCGGCCAGACCCTGTTCTGCCAAAACGTTTTCAACAAATCCTCTATCCGATGCTCGAATCTGAACTACAGCGCCCAACTCTTCTGTAAAGAGCGCAGCCAGAATATCTTCATCAAACACACTGATATCAGCTTCAATACCACAATGCCCGGCAAAAGCCATTTCAGCCAACGTGACCAATAAACCACCATCAGAGCGATCGTGATAAGCCAGTAATTTTTGTTCCGCAATCAGTTGCTGAATCGCATTGAAGAAACCAGCCAATTGCTCAGCACTACGTACATCCGCGGTTTTATTACCCAGTTGACGGTAAACTTGTGCTAATGCGGTACCGCCCAGTGTGTTTTTTCCTTGCCCCAGATCGATTAATAACAATGCATTATCTTCATCGGTGGAAAGCTCCGGCGTTACTGTACGACGTACATCTTCCACTCTGGCAAAAGCGGTAATCACCAGCGACAAAGGCGCCGTTATCTCACGCTCTTCACCTTGTTCATGCCAGCGGGTTTTCATCGACATGGAATCTTTACCCACCGGAATAGTCAGCCCTAGCACAGGACATAACTCCTCACCCACTGCTTTAACCGCCGCATACAAACCAGCATCCTCGCCAGGATGACCCGCAGCAGACATCCAGTTCGCTGAAAGTTTAATGCGTTTTAAGTCCTGAACATAAGCAGAAGCGATATTGGTCAAAGCTTCACCGACAGCCATTCGGGCGGAAGCCGCAAAATCCAGCAAAGCGACCGGCGCACGTTCCCCCATAGACATCGCTTCGCCATAGTAGCTATCAAGGCTGGCGGTGGTGACAGCGCAGTCCGCAACCGGGATCTGCCACGGACCCACCATTTGATCACGGGAAACCATGCCAGTGACAGAGCGATCGCCTATCGTTATCAGGAAGGTTTTTTCTGCCACCGCCGGCAAATGCATAATGCGCTTAACAGCTTCTGTCAGATCGATATCCCGACGCTCAAGGCTTTCACCGCTAGCTTTTAATGTACTGACATTACGCAACATTTTTGGCGTTTTACCTAGCAGTACATCCAGAGGCATATCGATTGGCTGGTTATCAAAGTGTTCATCATTAAGCAGTAAATGACGTTCTTCTGTTGCCTCGCCGATAATGGCATAAGGCGCACGCTCACGCCGACAAATCTCTTCAAACAGCGGAAGTTGTTCCGGCGCCACCGCCAGTACGTAACGCTCTTGTGATTCGTTACACCAGACTTCCAGCGGACTCATCCCCGGCTCATCATTAAGAATTTTGCGCAGCTCAAACCGTCCACCGCGACCACCATCACTGACCAGCTCAGGCATTGCATTGGAAAGTCCACCCGCGCCAACATCATGAATAAACAGAATCGGGTTGTTTTCACCTAACTGCCAACAGCGATCGATCACCTCCTGACAACGGCGCTCCATTTCCGGGTTATCCCGTTGAACCGAAGCAAAATCCAGATCAGCATCGGATTGCCCCGACGCCATAGAAGATGCAGCGCCTCCCCCCAAGCCAATGTTCATGGACGGACCGCCAAGCACAATCAGTTTTGCGCCAACAGAAATTTCACCCTTTTTGACATGTTCATCTCGTATGTTACCCATCCCACCTGCCAGCATGATGGGCTTGTGATAACCACGTAATTCATTGCCATTATGGCTGTTTACTTTTTCTTCATAGGTACGGAAATAGCCCAACAACGCAGGACGGCCAAATTCATTATTAAATGCCGCGCCCCCTAAAGGGCCTTCCATCATGATATCCAGAGCACTGACAATACGCTCCGGTTTACCGAAATCCTCTTCCCACGGCTGTTCAAAACCCGGTATCCGCAGATTAGATACTGAAAATCCCACCAGACCCGCTTTTGGCTTAGCGCCACGCCCGGTCGCCCCTTCGTCGCGAATTTCACCACCAGAACCTGTCGATGCGCCCGGCCAGGGAGAAATCGCCGTCGGGTGATTATGCGTTTCCACTTTCATCAGAATATGGGCTTGTTCCTGATGGTAGTCATACAAACCGTTTTCCGCACTGGCAAAGAAACGGCCAACAGAAGATCCCTCCATCACAGCAGCGTTATCTTTATAGGCTGACAGGACATAATCAGGTGTCTGCTCATAGGTGTTTTTAATCATTTTGAACAATGATTTGGGCTGTGCTTCACCATCGATAACCCAGTCAGCATTAAAGATTTTATGACGGCAATGCTCTGAGTTAGCCTGAGCAAACATATAAAGCTCAACATCTGTTGGATTGCGGCCTAATTTCTGGAAAGCCTCCATCAGATAATCAATTTCATCTGGAGCCAATGCCAATCCAAGTTCAATATTGGCAGTTTCTAACGCACCGCGTCCTGCTTGCAGAATATCAATGCGTTTTAACGGAACGGGTTGTTGACGAGAAAACAATTTTTCCGCCTGTTCCAATTGAGTAAAGACCGTTTCCATCATCCGATCATGCAGCAGTGATGACAATATTTGCCACTGTGCATCACTCATTTCACCACTTTGGATGTAATAAGCCAGGCCGCGCTCCAGACGCACAACCTGGGACAGACCACAATTGTGCGCAATATCGGTTGCTTTGGAAGACCACGGGGAAATCGTTCCCGGACGAGGCGTCACTAACAGTAACGTACCTTGGGGTTCATGTTCAGCCAGCGAAGGTCCATATTTTAATAATTGTTGTAACTTTGCTGAATCAACATCACTCAAAGGTGCATTAATCTCTGCGAAATGAACATATTCGGCATAAATATCATTGACCGGAAGTTGCTGTTCTTGACACACAGAAAGGAGCTTAGTGATACGAAATGCAGATAAAGCAGGTGAACCACGTAGAATTTTCATAGTAATCAATTCTCTCATCTTAGAAGCAAAGCTTAATAGATGTCTAAGGGGAAATGAGTACATTATAGAGGATTGTCATCCATGACGAAACCGTTTGCGTGACGATTATTACAGCCAATTATCCGATGGTTAGGTCATGAAAATAGTATCAATTAGGTTGCACAGCCAGTTTTTGTTCCGCAAAATGCTCAATCACTGGAAATTTAACCATAGCAATATAGCGCGTTTCCACATAGCACCACACCGCGTTATACAGAGATAACAGATTGAATAATATAAAAATAAATTATTTCGTTATCATTGTTATCGCTCTTTTTTCTGCCGCTATCATCAGTCTGAACATCAGTTGGCCGAATAAACAGCAGGAGCAGATTAACAGGATCATGACCAGAGGAGAGCTACGGATAAGCACCATCAGCTCACCTCTGATCCACCTTACCAGTAAGAAAGAACCAAATGGATTCGATTACGAACTGGCACAACGCTTTGCTGATTATCTTGGCGTCAAATTGGAAATCAAATTCAGAAAAAATATCAATCAGTTATTCGATGACCTGGAAAATGGCGACGCTGATTTTCTGGCCGCCGGCTTGACCTATCATCAAGAAAGGCTGGCTCAAACTCGCGCAGGTCCGGCTTACTATTCGGTATCCCAACAACTGATTTATCGCAAAGGAACTCCACGCCCTCGCTCTTTTAAAGATTTAAAAGGTAAACTGCTGGTCGCTTCCGGTTCTGCTCATGCCAGCACATTGAAAAAGCTAAAGACAGAAGATTTCCCTGAGCTTAAATGGGAGGAGACACAACAATATAACACTCGCGAACTACTGGAACAGGTATCAGAAGGTAAACTGGATTATACGTTAGGCGACTCGATTAATGTTGCGTTGCAACAACGCACTCACCCTAACCTGGCTGTCGCCTTTGATGTGAGTGAAGATAACCCGCTGACATGGTATTTAAAACGCCTTGACGACTACAGCCTTTACGCTGCCATGCTGGATTTTTTCAGCCAGCTAACGGAAAAAAATGTCATGCCACGATTGGAGGAGAAATATTTTGGTCACGTCCACTCATTTGACTATTTCGATACACTCTCTTTTCTAAGCGCCATCGATAATATTCTACCTACCTATCGGCCACTATTTGAAAGATATTCCGGTGATATCAGTTGGCAATTACTCGCTGCTATTGCCTGGCAAGAGTCTCATTGGGACCCACAGGCAACCTCACCCACAGGTGTGCGCGGCCTGATGATGTTAACCAGCCAGACGGCTAAAGGGTTAGGCGTCGTTGATCGCCTTGATCCAGAGGAGAGTATTAAGGGCGGCGCGATTTATCTGCAAAATCTAATGAAACGATTACCTGAAAATATTCCTAAAGATGAACGTATCTGGTTTGCACTGGCTGCTTACAATATGGGTTATGGACATATGTTAGACGCCCGCAAGCTGACAGCATCACAGAAAGGAAATCCTGATAGTTGGCTCGATGTCAAAAAACGGCTCCCGCTATTAAGCCAGAAAAAATATTATACAAATACCACCTATGGCTATGCCCGTGGACATGAAGCATATCGCTATATTGAAAATATTCGCCGTTATCAGCTTAGTTTAGTCGGATATTTACAGGCCAAAGAAAATCGGAAAAAATTAATTTCCCAAGAAAACCAACCAAAATAAAAGTAAACAAATATAAGGCTCTAAGCAGTCAATTACAGCCATTATATATCCTCAGTTATATTATGTTTGACAGCTAATCCAACTAACCATACTAAATTCGTCAAAACACTATCTCTCCCAGAGGATAAATCATGATTAATTTAGATATTAACGAACAAAACAAAATTATGGTTGTCAGCAGCCATGTATTTAGTCCGACGACTGCGAATGGTCGAGCTTTTACAGAGTTAATAGAAGCATTAAAAAAGAACAATTTCGCTGTTATCCTGGCTGCTACATTCCAAGATGGCATAGCCACAGTTTCTTCTGATTCTTCACTATGCTGTATTTTTGTTGATTGGACTTCAGGAGATAATAACTACGAATCTCATAAACAAGTCTTAGAATTACTGAAAGAAATACGTAAACACAATACAACCATTCCGGTATTGTTGACCGCGGAATATTCCAGCATCGACACGCTGACACTTGAAGTCATGGGATTAGCAGATGAATTCGTCTGGATGCTTGAAGACACGGCTGGATTTATCGCCTCTCGCGCCAGTTCGCTAATTAAGAAATATCATGCTCAATTATTACCTCCTTTCACTCGTGCATTACTGCAATATACCCAAGAATCACCAGAATATTCCTGGACTGCTCCCGGACATCAAGGCGGCGTCGCGCTTACCAAGACGGCGGCAGGAAGAGAATTAATTAATTTCTTTGGGGAAAATCTATTCAGAAGTGATATTGGCATAGAAAGAAAAATACTTGGCTCATTGCTAGATCATACCGGTGCTATCAAAGAATCAGAAGAATATGCTGCAACTATTTTTGGCGCCCATCAAAGCTATTGCGTTCTTAATGGCACTTCGGGTTCTAACCGTATTATCATGGGTGCCATTATTGGTGAGAAAGAGATTGTTATATGCGATCGCAATTGCCATAAATCTATTGGACAAGGTTTAATAATGACTGGAGCTTTGCCCGTATATCTCATTCCTCAACGCAACCGCTATGGCATTATCGGTCCGATTCCTAAAGATCAATTTCAACCAGAATATATCCAACAACTCATTAATAAACACCCACTAAAAGAGTGCGCAGTAGACAATAAGCCTGTTTATGCGGTCATCACCAACTGTACTTACGATGGAATATGTTATCACGCAGAACAAGCACAAGATTTACTAGCAAAAAGTGTTGATCAAATTCACTTTGATGAAGCTTGGTTTGCTTATGCTCGTTTTAATCCTATGTATAAACATCGTTACTCAATGCGTGATGATCCAAATGATTTTGACAATAATGGCCCGACAATATTTGCCACTCAATCCACGCATAAGATGTTGGCAGCGCTATCACAATCATCGTATATCCATATCCGCAATGGTAAAAAACCGGTTGAACATTCCCGTTTCAACGAGTCTTATATGATGCACTCCACAACGTCACCGCTATATTCGCTTATCGCCACTAATGAAATTGGAGCCGCCATGATGGATGGCCCGCAGGGGCAAAGACTGATACAAAACGCTATCAATGAAGCCGTAGACTTCCGTCTGACATTAGCAAAAATCCATCATCAATTTAAACAAAAAGATGATTGGTTCTTCTTACCCTGGAATGCCAGAGAGATTATCAGCGCAGATAGCGGTAAATTAATTCCCTTCCATGAAGCAAACAGAGAACAATTAGCAACGGACCCTTCCTGTTGGGTATTAAAAGAAGGAGACAAATGGCATGGATTTACCAATCTATCAGAAGAATGGTGCCTGCTAGATCCAACAAAAGTTGGTATTTTATGCCCAGGAATGAATGACAATGATGAATTGCTGGAAAATGGCATTCCAGCCGAAATTCTTTCCGCTTATCTCAGTCAGCATGATATTGTACCGGCACGTACCACCGATTTTATTGTTCTTTGCCTGTTTTCTATCGGCGTCACCAAAGGTAAATGGGGAACATTGATCAACGTATTATTGAATTTCAAGAAACATTATGACGCTAATACTTCACTTAAACAATGTTTACCAAAACTCGCGAAGCAATACCCTGAATATTATGAAAATATGGGGCTCAAAGATATTTCGGATAAAATATTTGGGTATATAAAAAAATATGAAATGGATATTGAGCAAAAGAGATCATTTAGCCAATTACCTGAGATAGTGAAACTCCCCCGACAAGCACACCTTGATCATATGGGAGGCCGTACTGAACATCTACCACTTAATGAACTAGCAGGCCGCATATCGGCTGTTAGTGTCATTCCTTATCCACCAGGTATACCAATAATCCTACCGGGAGAACGTTTTGGTGATGAACATGCTCCCCGGTTACAATATATTCGCCAGATAGGTGAATGGAATAACAGGTTCCCAGGTTTTGAAAAAATCCTGGAAGGTGCAGAGATGATAAACGGCGAGTACCATATATGGGTACTAAAAGAGTGAATCAAAAATGCCTATTGATTTTCTTCCTGCTGTTTTCTGGCGGCTTTTAATGCTTTATGTTGTTGCCGACGTTGTTTGAAAAAAGCGCTCAACATCGTCGAACATTCCTCAGCAAGCACACCGCCGGTAATATCAATTTGATGATTCATGCCAGGATGGCGCAATATATCAACTAAAGAACCTACGGCGCCAGTTTTCATATCACTGGCGCCATAAACCAGCCGCTGTATTCGGCTGTGTATCATAGCACCGGCGCACATAGTGCAAGGCTCAAGCGTGACGTATAAAGTGGTATTTATCAAACGATAATTGTGTAACTGTTCTCCCCCTTTGCGTAACGCAATAATTTCAGCATGAGCGGTAGGATCATGCGCGATAATAGACTGATTCCAACCTTCCGAGATGATTTTATTATCAGCAACCAATATAGCGCCAACAGGTATTTCCCCCTGCTCCCACGCCTTTATTGCTCGCTCGATGGCCTGTTGCATCCAATATTCATCACTATATATTTCAGTCACTGCGGTATCTCATTTGATTACGTCAGGAACAATTATAACGATTTATTTTACTTGTTTTCCAGATATATTTTCTTATTAATCCATTGGTAATATATACCCGAGATTATTTTATATATTTATTGCTGATAAAACACCCAGAAATTAATAACTGAATATATAATGCACTCTATTTTATGACATTATTATATTTTCTTCAAATGAATAATAAGCCGAAAAAAGTTCAGCTTACTATTCCTTTTAAAATACTAATTAAAACCCGATTGCAAAATAATCTCCATATACATAAGTATCACTAGCAGATAACTTGATTTCAGTTCCATAAGCATTAATAGTTCGTGCTGCAACCCAAGAGTCAAAAGTATCCAATGTTCCGTTAGGTGCAGCTGACATCGGAAATATCCAATCACCAACAGGTGATATAAAAACCTTCAGACAACTACGCTTAAAAGACGTTGGTAAAATAACTTTGTTTCTCGTTAACGGAGTAAAATTATGTCTTCCCCATTGAAGTATTAATCCACCCGGCAGTTGTTGATAACCATTAAATGATAAACTACCGGGGAAACTTTTGTTCGCATGACACTCTAATGAATCAGTAAAAGTCTTATTAAGGGTTGCCAAATCACCATTATCTAAAACATCCTTTCCACACTGAGTGGACATAAAATTAGCCACAACAGAGGCTATTGTCGATGACTGACGTAGTGCCTTATTTAATAAGTGAGTGGGGACATTATCTGGTGGAAACCCAGAATACAAACTCAGGCTTTCTTCGTATCTTTCTTGACTCACGACATTAGCGTTATTACTAATAGAAAACGCTTTAAAATCATTTTTATTACTCATTTACCCACCTTACAAAAAAATAATAGATTTCATTTACTAAAAACTTACTTACATAGAAACTTTCAAATACAAAGCTAACATCAGTGTAAAAATAATCAATAAATTTATTTTAATAATTATGTTATTAAAGAAAATAAAACAAAACATTATTATAACGTAACACAATCAACTCTTTTATTTAAATAAAAACAACGCCATTTTGGAAATAACCAAGCTAATTTTATTGATTTTAACCTCATTAAACAAAATATAATCTTGGATATTAGCAATTATAATAAACAGCGGCCCATAGGCGGATTTTCACTAAATAAACCATCTAAACCTTTTTTGTTTTACCCACCTTTTATTCCAATTTACAATATAAATCTTTAAGTATAAAAACTATTGAATATAATTTTCAGAAATAAGACATTAATAGCTTTGATATGTTTTCAATTATAAAACATTGACTATTTATTACTACCAGCCACATGCAAATAGTTAACATCCTAAGTTATAAATCACTCCATTATTCATTTTCTAAACTAAATTATAAATGAAGGGACACTATCTTTACAACAACTCAAGATGTGGTCTATATATACATAACATAATTTGAGGAAAATATATGAGTCCCAAAAATGATTTTAATAATTTCTCTACTAACAATAATGATAATGTAGTAAATCAAGAAAAATACGAAAAAATCATAACTAAAATTTCCAATTACGCTTTGAAAAAATCACAAAATGTTGCAGATATTCCTAATAAAAATGTACTTGTGAAAAACCGAAGCTTATTGGAAAAGTTAATTCCGGTAGGTGTACCACCTCCTTGACCAACTAACATACCACCAAATGGTGAGTGAAATGTAATGGAGCAATCTTCGATAAAACTTTATATCCAAAATTAGCGGCAGTTTATCCCAGTGGCGGATGACCGATATCGGGGTATCAAAGCCACATAACCTAGCGTTTAACTATATCTAACGTTTAACTATATGATGAGGGCAGCATAATGAGCACGTTGGTACTTGAAGAAATCCCGGTAGGAATACCACTTCCTTGGCCGGCTGACATACCACCAAATGGGTGGGTGAAATGCAATGGAGCAATCTTTGATCAAACTTTATATCCAAAATTAGCGCAAGCTTATCCTACTGGTAGATTACCTGATTTACGGGGTGAATTTATCCGGGGCTGGGATGATGGGCGTGGGGTGGATATCGGCCGATATCTATTATCCGGGCAACTAGCAGATATTGCTCCACATAGTCACAGGGTTGTCCGGATGTGGTCCAACTCAAATGGTGGAACCGACGGAGTGGGTGCAGCAGGCCGTATTCTCAATAGTATCTACCAAAATGTTAACTACGGCATTGATCCTCGCGGAATAGGCATCGCTATCGGTATGGGATCTGGGGGTTACGGTTATATGGATAATGCGATTGCTGCTTCAACGGGAATAGAAACACGTCCACGAAATGTGGCATTTAATTACATTGTGAGGATTGCATGATGAATAAGGCTATACTGGATAAAAATAATATTGCCATCAGTGCCGGAAATATCGTTGTGTTTAATTACGACGCGATTACGCTGGAATATTTAAACAGTTCTGATGAGTACCTTCCCGTTGGTATCGGCCTTCCTGCCAATTCCTGCACAGACGCGCCACCTGAAACCCAAGAGGGATATGTCGCCTGTCGCTCACCTGATTTAACCGGCTGGCAAATGGTGCCAGATTATCGAGGGAAAATAGCTTACAACACCCAAACTGGGGAACAGAAGGAAATTATTAAACCGGGTGAATTACCAGAAACGCTGACATTCAAACAACCAAGCACCGATTTTGATAAATGGGATGGCGAAAAATGGGTAACAGATATTGAAGCTCAAAAAGCCAATCAGATGAAACAGGCAGAACAACAACGTGTCATTCTTCGCCAACAAGCTAATGAAGCTATCATTTTATTACAATATGCTATTGAGACTGAGATGGCCTCAGACGCAGAGAAAGCATTATTGCTTGCCTGGAAGAAGTATGTGGTATTACTGAACCGTGTTGATACTTCAATGGTTTCAGATATTGAGTGGCCACAAATACCAGAATAATAAAATTATCAAGACCAGACATTATTCCATCCCCGATCTTTTTTCAGTGATGATAATGACTGTTTTGACCGGTCAATTTCCAATGCCTTTGAAGTATCAATCCGGTCAAACATAATTTCTAATTAAAATTATGGGCTGCATAGCAGCCCTTTTTTATTTTTTCAGGAGATAACTCCTCTCTCTATTTGAGAAAGGTATTTTTCTATATTTATGGAACATAACATAAAACAAATATAATAATCTAACGAATAGATGAAATAACAATATTTTCGTAACTGCTACTTTTACACCCTGTATTTTAATAAAACTTATGAAAACCATTAGAAAAATTACCGAAAGAAATAAGATAAAATAATTTTCAGATATGAAATATAAACACCTTAAATATTCTTTCGATTACAAGATGTTAAACAATTTATTGTCATCAATCATACATAAATAATCAATCGTTTAAGTTATAATATAATCTTATTATCCTCTTTTTAGAGTAGACTATAATTGGAATCAATCTCGATAAATTACCTATATTATAACTCAACATATTAATTACAACAGAACATTATTTTTATTTAAGGAAAGTATATATGAGTCCCAAGAATGATTTTAAAGCTTTTTCTATTAATAATAATGCCAACGTAGTGAGTCAACAAGAATACGAAAACAGACAAGATTTAAAAACCGGGTTCCCACCAGAACATATTACTATTCATGTATTAAATAAAGCATTGCGTCAATCGTCAACAATAGCCTCTGCCGTAGCTGACTTTATTGCAACACAATCTGGTGAAGATGTTCTTGATGATGGGGATACCGCTAAACTTAATATCCAATTAAATAAGGCGTTACAACAAAAATTTGCAACACAAGTTCCCAATGCCTCATTAATACAGAAAGGTGTTGTTCAACTTACAGATGTAGTTGGCAATAGCAATACACTGGCTGCAACACAGAAACTTATCTCCGATATCAATAATAATTTGAATCATAGAATTAATCAGCTTCCAGATATGTCGCATTTCACCAACAACTTGAATGAAACTGGCTGGCAAAAATTACCTTCTGGTCTAATTGAAATGTGGGGAATAGCTCAAATTAATGGTTATGGCTCTTACACGTCTGGATATTTAAACAACTTTCCAATACCATTCCCAAATAAATGTTTTAATGTCACGTTAACGCATAATGGGCATAGTCCTAACGCAGCAGGAATATTTTCAGTCATCATAGAAAATCAGCGTGAGTTTCGATGTTTTAGAAGTCCTACTAATTGGACTCCCGTTGTTACAGCATATTTTAGAGCAGTAGGATATTAATTTAATAAAATCAAATTACTATAATTATTTTATTAAAATTAGCAAAAAGTCATAAGCAATAAAAACCCTGTATTCAGCACATTAAATAAGGAGTTACTTCTGCAATAATTCAATATGTTATTTATAAAATTCATTACTTAATCTAAGGAGTATAGTATGAGTCCTAAAAATGATTTTAAGGCGTTTTCTATTAGTCATAATGCTAATATAGTAAGCCAAGAAAAATATGAAGACAGTCAGAATTTGAAGACTGGGTTTGCACCCGACGGTATCACCACTAATATATTAAATAAGGCATTACGTCAATCATCCACAATATCCTCTGTCGTCGCTAATTTTATCGCGACACAATCTGGTAATGATGTTCTGGATGACGGAAATATAGATAAACTCACCGCTCAATTAAATAAGGCGCTGGAACAGAAAATGGCGCCAAAGGTTCCCGATGCCTCATTAACACAGAAAGGTATTGTTCAGCTTACAGATGTGATTGGTAATAGTCATTCACTCGCTGCCACTCAGAAGCTTGTTTCTGATGTCAATGATAATGCTAACAATAGATTAGCCAAAAACCAAAATGGGGCGGATATTCCCAATAAAAATGAGTTTGTGAAAAATCTCGACTTATTGGAAACCGTCAATTTGGCGAAAAATGCTGTGCCAAGTAGTAGGAAAATTAATGGTAAATCGTTGACTGGAGATATCAATTTAGGGGCTGGCGATGTGGGAGCATTTAGGCTCGGATTAACAGGAAAATATTCTGTTGATAACCAGGTCCCGTGGAATGCAGATTCAGGGTCATATGACTTATTGCTTCCGAAATTTAGTGATCATGTTGTGCATTTCTATAATGGCGTTGGAAGTTGTCCCGCTTTTCAATTGAAAGTGCATTACAAAAACGGGGGTATTGCTTATCGCTCGGCTCGTGATAATTATGGATTTGAAGAAGATTGGACTAGTATTTATACAACCAAGAACAAACCTACTGTAAATGAACTTGGTTTATCAGAAACCGTAGCATTGGCGAAAAATGCGGTTCCTAATAACAGGAAAATTAACGGCAAAGTATTGGTTGAAGACATCAATCTGGAAGCCGGAGATGTCGGAGCATATTCACGTTCGGAAGCTGACAAGCGATATCAAAGGAAAGGCCCTAATCAGGGGTGGCAAAAAATAGGAGCCGGTGGAGATAGCGGAAGTAGCATATTACTGAGTCAGGACATACGAGGAAGATGTATATTTTTACGTACTGGTAGCCCAGGTATATTTTTACCTTTACAAATGCCTCCAATCGATAATATTTTGGTTGGCGTCGGATATGGTTCAAGAGGATGGCTGGTTGTGCATTCGTCAGATGCAGGACTGAGGTTATCTATAGTAAACAAAGATGATTGCCCTGATATTACAGAAATTTATATTGCTGATTAGAATTATGGGCTGCATGGCAGCCCTTTTCCCATTTTATTTTTTATGAAAATTTTATCTCTCTATTTGATAAGGATATTTCTCCATATCTATTGAACAAATATAATAATCTAACCAATAGACAAAACCATAGTATTTTCGCAGCCTCTATTCTGCCCCCTATATTTTAATAAAACTTTTGAAAGCCATTAAAAAATCGCCAAAATAAATAAAGAAAAACAATTTAAAAATATAAAACACAAATATCTTGAATATGATTTCTATTACAAGGAGTTAAACGATTTATTACCAGCAGTTATACATAAACAATTAACCGTTTGATTTATAATATAATACCCCTATCCTCTTTTTTAAGTAGACTATAATCTGAATTAATCTCAATAAATTAATTATACTATAACTCAACATGTTAATTACAAAAGAATATTATTTACTTAAGGAATATATATATGAGTCATAAGAATGATTTTAAAGCATTTTCTATTAGCAATAATGCTAATGTAGTAAGCCAAGAAAGATACGAAGAAAGTCAAAATTTACAAACTGGATTTCCTCCAGAAAATATTACCACTCATATATTAAATAAGGCATTACGCCAATCTTCCACAATATCATCTGTTGTAGCTGACTTTATTGCGACAGAATCTAACAGTGATGTTTTGGATGACGGTAATATAGCCAAACTCACTGCACAATTAAATAAAGCGTTAGAACAAAAAATTACAACAAAAATTCCCGACGCTTCATTAACACAGAAAGGTATTGTTCAGCTTACAGATGTGGTTGGCAATAGTAATACACTGGCTGCAACTCAGAAGCTGGTTTCCGATATAAATAATAACGCCAATAACAGACTAGAAAAAACGCAAAACGGTGCCGATATCCCCAATAAAAATGCATTTGTAAAAAACTTAGGTTTAAATGAAGCTGCAAAACGTGAAGTGGGAACTGGAATTAATCAAATTCCAGATATGTCATCTTTCACCTCAAGCTTGGTTCAGAGTGGTTGGCAAAAATTACCCTCAGGTTTAATTGAAATGTGGGGAATAGCACGAGTTTCTGCCGGAGGAAGACCTGATCTCGGATATCTTAATAACTTCCCAATACCGTTCCCAAATAAATGTTTTAACATCACATTAACTCACAATGATTGGGACCCGAGAGCAGCAGGAATATTCGGGGCATCCGTAGTAAATCAGAGTCAATTCAAATGTTATAGAGGTTCAGGTGACAGTCAAACTTTTGTTTATACCTATTTTAGGGCAATAGGATATTAATTAAAAACAATTAATTTACCATGATGATTATTTAATTAAAATTGGCAAAAAATCATGAACAATAAAAACTATGTATTTAGTGCATTAAATAAATCGTTTTATCCACTATTATTACAACAGAATTATATTGAAGCTGGCTCATGGCCAAATGATCCTTTACCTGTAACCGATGATATATTCAATGAATTTTCGGGCATCCCGCCTATAGGAAAAATACTTTCCTGTGGTGAAGATGGTCTTCCTTGCTGGGAAGATATTCCCCCCCCAACGAAAGAGGAGTTGATATCTATAGCGGAAAGCCAAAAAGCGCAATTTATATCTCTGGCAAATGAAAAAATAACACCGCTTACTGATGCTGTAGAACTTGATATAGCAACAGACGAAGAAATGCTATTACTCAAAGAATGGAAAAAATACCGCGTCATGCTTAACCGGATTGATACTTCAACAGCTCCAGAAATTGACTGGCCAATTGAGCCATTATCGTAATTAAACAAAAAGATCGGGATTGTAATAACTCCCGATCTTAATCATTTTATTGACTCTGGTATTTTGTTGTTATTCAACATCAATAATCATTAAAATATTAAACCAATTCAGTTATACCACATAACTCCCTTAGACCATAAATGGAATTAATAAACATCATTTTCAAATATTAAATGCAAATAGTTTATATCCATTTCAGATTACAAAAAATTAACATGTTCATTACCAACAATTATATAAAAATAGTTAACCCTATAAGTTATAAGAATATTCCATTATTCTTTTTTCTAACTAAACTATAGCTGGCGTGAATAGGGAAAAATTATTTTTATAAAAATTCACTATATTATTTATAAAATGCAGTACTTAATTGGAGAAAAATATATGAGTCAAAAGAATGATTTTAAGGCTTTTTCTATTAGTGAAAATGCAAATATAATGACCCAAGAAACATATGAAAAAGAACAAAAATTACAAACTGGATTTCCAGCGGGAGATATTGCCGCTGAACTATTAAATAAGGCATTACGTCAATCGTCAACCATATCCACTGCCGTCGCTAATTTTATCGCAACACAATCTGGCGAAGATGTTCTGGATAATGGAGATATAGACAAACTCACCGCCCAATTCAAGAAAGCCTTAGAACAAAAAAATACAACCGAAATTCGCGATGCCTCATTAACAGAAAAAGGAATCATTCAGCTCACAGACCAAATAGGCAACAGTAATACACTCGCTTCAACTCAGAAACTTGTTTCTGATGTAAATGATAATGCTAATAATCGATTGGCAAAAGACCAAAACGGCGCAGACATTCCTGATAAAGCTGCATTTATAAAGAACCTTGGTTTATCAGATTCAACAAATATCACGATAGGGAATGGTGAAAATCAAGTTCCTAATATGTCGTTTTTCACCTCTAGCCTGAATCAGGTCGGATGGCAAAAATTACCTTCGGGCTTAATTGAAATGTGGGGAATAGCATCAGTTAAAGGCAATGCTTATGCCGAATCTGGTGCTTTAAATAACTTTCCAATCCCATTCCCGAATAAATGTCTCAACGTCACGTTAACTCACGTTGGTAACGCACCTCAACATGCTGGCACATTTTCAATAATGACAGTCAATAATTCCCAATTCCAATGTTTTACCAGTATTCCAAATTTACAAGTTCCTGTAGCAGCATTTTACAGAGCAATAGGGTATTAATATGAACGATAACAATTATGTATTTAGCGCATTAAATAAGGCATTTTATCCGCTATCATTACAGCAGGATTACATTGAAGCAGGTTCATGGCCAAACGATTCTATATCTGTAACTGATGATATATTCAATGAATTTTCGGGAATACCTCCAATAGGAAAAATACTTTCCTCTGGCGAAGATGGTCTTCCTTGTTGGGAAGATATTCCACCACCAACAAAAGAGGAATTGATATCCGTAGCGGAAAACCAAAGAACGCAATTTATATCTATTGCAAATGAAAAAATAATGCCGCTTGCTGATGCTATGGAACTTGATATAGCAACAGACGAAGAAATGCTATTATTCAAAGAATGGAAAAAATACCGCGTGATGCTTAACCGGGTTGATACTTCAACAGCACCGGAAATTGACTGGCCAATTGCGCCATTATCGTAACTAATAAAAAGGCCGGGATTAAGGCAAACCCCGGCCTTTATCATTTTGTTATTGTATTATTGCCAGCATTACAGCAATAAATATTCTGTTATCATCCGAACTATTCTCCATACGATATTAATGACCACGAACGTCATTGGAATCTACTTCTAACAATGAATCTTTTAATAGGGAAATTATTTAAGATAGTTTCTATAAAATAAGCATTAATTACTTAGATAGTATCGAATTATTTATTACTAAAAACATACAAAAACCATTAATACCATAATTTATAAAAACATTTAATTGTTGTTTTTTTATCCTTAAACTATAAGAGGCAGTAAATTGTCCTCACAAAAATTTAAGATATTAATATAAACCCACTATTAAACCTTAGGAAAATTGATATGAATCCAAAGAATGATTTTAAAGCATTTTCTATTAGAGATGGTGCTAATGTGGTGGCTCAAAATTTATATGAAAATAGTCCAGAATTGCAAACTGGATTTCCCCCGACAGATCTTACCATTCATGTATTAAATAAGGCATTACGTCAGTCTTCCACAATATCCTCTGTTGTAGCCGATTTTATTGCGACAGAATCTGGCAGTGATGTTTTGGATGATGGTAATATAACCAAACTCACCACCCAATTAAATAGAGCGTTAGAGCGAAAAATTATAACTAAAATTTCCGACTCCGCATTAGAAAAAGCACAAAACGGGGCAGACATTCCCAATAAAAATGCGTTTGTAAAAAATTTAGGTTTAAATGAAGCGGCAAAACGGGAAGTAGGAATTGGGGTTAATCAGATTCCAGATATGTCCTTTTTCACCAAAAATTTGGCTGAAACCGGCTGGCAAAAATTACCCTCAGGGTTAATTGAAATGTGGGGAACAGCATTAGTTAAAGGTAATGCTCTTTCCTCACCTGGTAATTTGAATAAATTTCCAATTCCGTTCCCTAATAAATGTCTCAATGTCACGTTAACTCACCTTGGTACTGCTCCTCAATACGCAGGGATATTCTCAGTAATGATAGTCGATAATACTCAGTTCCAATGTTTTAGCAGTATTACAGACTTGCAAAACCCTGTAGCAGCATATTATAGAGCTGTAGGATATTAATATGAATGGCAAGAACTATGTATTTAGCTCATCAAATAAAGCAGTTTATATCTCTCGCAAATAAAAAATACCCCCACTTTCTGATGCAGAAGAACTTGGTATCGCAACAGACGGAGAGATGCTATTACTCAAAGAATGGAAAAAATACCGAATGATGCTTAACCAAGTTGACACTTCAAACGCACCAGAAATTGACTGTCCGACTCCGCCATTGTCGTAATTAACAAAAAGACCGGGATTCAGATAGAACCCGGTCTTAATTATTGTATTATTGCCAATAATACAATGGTAAAGATTTTGTCATCATACAAACTATTCTCCACCAAGATTTTTTAGTTCATACGATATTAGTGTTATTGTACGTTATCGAAATTTAATTTCCAGAATAAATCTTTCAACATATAAATTATTTAAGTTAGTTTATGTAAAAAAGCATCAATTATCCAGATATTATTTCAATTGAAACATATCGGGTTGTTTATTATTCAAAAATATACGAAAAATAATTAACCTTATAAGCTATAAAGATATTTAATTATTCCTCTTTATCTCTAGACTATGGGCGTTGAGAAATTATCTCTACAATAATTTAAGATATTATCTATAAAACAGGCTATTGAATTCCAGGAAAATACATATGAATCCCAAAAATGATTTTAAAGCGTTTTCTATTGGTAATAACGCTAATGTAGTGAGTCAAGAAAGATATGAAGGAGAGAAAGATTTAAAAAATGGGTTTCCACCAGATGATACGATTTCTCGTCATGTTTTAAATAAAGCATTACGCCAATCGTCCACAATAGCCTCTGTTGTAGCTGATTTTATTGCGACAGAATCTGGCAGTGATGTTTTGGATGATGGCAATATAGCCAAACTCACTGAGCAATTAAATAAAGCGCTAGAACAAAAATTTATAAAGAAAGTTCCCGATGCCTCATTAACACAAAAAGGTGTTGTTCAACTCACAGATGTAATTGGTAATAGTAATACACTGGCTGCAACACAGAAGCTTGTCTCCGATATAAATAATAACGCCAATAACAGACTGGAAAAAACGCAAAACGGCGCAGATATTCCTAATAAAAATGAGTTTGTGAAAAATTTAGGTTTAGATAAAGCTGCAAACCTGAAAGTGGGAAATGGAATTAATCAAATTCCAGACATGTCGTTTTTCACAGCAAACTTGGTTAAGAACGGTTGGCAAAAATTGCCTTCGGGTTTAATTTTAATGTGGGGATTAGCACAAGTTTATAACCATAGCGATCCTCAAGCAGGGTATTTAAATAATTTTCCAATACCATTCCCAAATGCATGTTTTAGTATCACGTTAACTCACCGTGGTAATGACCCTCAAGCAGCAGGTATATTCTCAGCAACGATAGAAGATCGGCATCAATTTCGATGTTATAAAAATCTTAATTATCATAAACTCACTACTTTTACATTTTTTATGGCAATAGGATACTAATTAAAACTGGCAGAAAATTATGAACGATAAAAACTATGTATTTAGCGCATTAAATAAAGCATTTTATCCGCTATCATTACAGCAGGATTACATTGAAGCAGGCTCATGGCCAAACGATTCTATATCTGTAACTGATGATATATTCAATGAATTTTCGGGAATACCTCCCATAGGAAAAATACTTTCCTCTGGCGAAGATGGTCTTCCTTGTTGGGAAGATATTCCACCACCAACAAAAGAGGAATTGATATCCATAGCGGAAAGCCAAAGAACGCAATTTATATCTCACGCGAATGAAAAAATAACCCCACTTTCTGATGCGGAAGAACTTGATATCGCAACAGACGGAGAGATGCTATTACTCAAAGAATGGAAAAAATACCGAGTTATGCTTAACCGAGTTGATACGTCAAAAGCCCCAGAAATTGACTGGCCAACTCCGCCATTGTCGTAATTAACAAAAAGACCGGGATTCAGATAGAACCCGGTCTTAATTATTTTGTTATTACTAATACTACAACAGCCATAAATATTTTGTTATTATTCGAGTTGCTCTTCCTCAAGAGAATGAAAAAAATATAAAATGAAAAATAAGTTAATCTATTGAAATGTCGTTATTAATCAAAAAAAGCTGTATCAATTGTGATATGTGTGAACCCGAATGTCCCAATCAGGCGATATCGATGGGAGATGAAATTTATGAGATTGATGCTGACCGTTGCACCGAATGCATCGGTCATTATGATGCTCCAACTTGTCAATCAGTCTGTCCGATAAATAATACCATTATCATCGATCCAGACCGACAAGAAACAGAAGAGCAACTGTGGGATAAATTTGTGCTATTGCATCATGCAGATAAAATCTGAAATCAACGCTCAAGGATAACGGTCGCACAGGCATAGCGGCGCTCATCAGCCAATGTCACATGCAAAGAGGTCGCCCCCAATTGCTGAGCCAACGCCGCCGCCGCACCATAGAGCCGCAAAATCGGTTTTCCCAGTGCATCATTGACCACTTCAAACTGGTTAAATGCCAGCCCATTACGGATACCCGTTCCCAGTGCCTTTGCTGCGGCTTCTTTTACCGCAAAACGCTTAGCCAAAAAACGAACCGGTTTTTCATGTTGCTGATATTGTTCCCATTCTAATTCACTGAGAATGCGTTTTGCCAAGCGCTCGCCTGAGCGCTCGACAACCCCTTCAATACGGGCAATTTCAACAATATCTGTACCTAACCCAATAATAGCCATTAACGGCGAGCTTTCCGCATTTGGTCTTTCATATCCGCCACCGCAGCGGTCAAACCACTGAATACCGCACGTCCAATAATGGCATGACCAATATTCAACTCATAAATTTCCGGCAGAGCAGCAATACGTTGTACATTATGATATGTCAGCCCATGACCCGCATTAACCGTTAGACCTTTATTCGCTGCATAAGTCGCGGCTTCTTTAATACGATGAAACTCTTTTTCCTGTTCTACTTCATTTTCTGCATCGGCATAAGCACCAGTATGAATTTCAATGAAAGGTGCGCCAACTTCACTAGCCGCATCAATTTGTCGATGTTCCGCATCAATAAATAACGAGACAAGAATACCCGCATCAGATAGACGCTTAACCGCCGCAGCAACCTTATCTTTCTGACCAATAACATCTAAGCCCCCTTCTGTTGTCACTTCCTGCCGTTTTTCAGGCACCAAACAGCAAAATTCAGGTTTAATACGACAGGCAATATCCACCATTTCATCTGTCACGGCCATTTCAAGATTCATCCGAGTCTGGATGGTTTTCTTCAACAGTTCTACATCCCGATCGGTAATATGACGGCGATCTTCACGTAAATGAATGGTAATGCCATCGGCTCCCGCCTGTTCCGCAACAAAAGCCGCTTGAACCGGATCAGGATAATTGGTGCCGCGAGCATTGCGTACCGTCGCAATGTGATCGATATTAACGCCTAATAATACTTCAGCCACATTTATCTCCTGTAGTCATATTAGAATATGACAAGTTTACACTTTCCATCTTGAAGAGAAACAAATTCATTAGTTTTCTTTCTGTTCAGGCTTCTGACGTACAAACTGCCGAAATAATTCACGACTTTTTAAAGGTTTGCCACCGAGATAAGGTTTCAATGCAATACGTGTGAAACGCTTTGCTGCCTTTAATGTCGCAGAATCAGGGAATTCACGAGTCGCCAGTGATTTTAATTCGCGCCCGGTAAAGCTGTAATGATCAACAACCAAGCTAGCGATAAATCCTTTTTCTTCTCTATAACGGTAGGTCATCGTGTCAGCGACAGGTTCACCACTTCCCGCACAATGCAGATAATCAACGCCATAACCAAGATTTGCCAGCAACGCTAGTTCAAACCGACGCAATGCATATTCCGGTGTATATTCACTGGCAGCAAGAACCTGCAAACATTGGAGATAATCAAAGAATAAGGCAGGATAAGCCGTTCCCTGTTCAAGCACTCTTGACAACAATTCATTGATATATAAACCGCTGTACAACACACTGCCGGTAAGAGGAAGGGCCAGAGAGATAGGATCTGCATCACGCAGCGTTTTAATTGCCCCCCGCCCACTCCAACGCACCAGCAATGGGGTAAATGGCTGCAAGCAGCCTTTCAAGTTGGAACGACGGCTACGCGCACCTTTTGCCAACACGCTAATCCGCCCTTCATTTTCAGTGAACAGATCCAGTAACAAACTAGTTTCACTGTAAGGTCGCCCATGAAGAACAAAAACACGTTGCCAACCGTCCACAGGGGATGCCTTATTTCAAATCATCGACGTAACCCAAGCTACGTAATGCTCGCTCATCATCAGCCCAACCCGCTTTAACTTTAACCCACAGTTCTAAGTGGATTTTGACATCAAACAGCCTTTCCATATCCTGACGGGCTTCAATACCAATAGTCTTGATTTTACTGCCTTTATTACCAATAACCATTTTCTTCTGGCCTTCACGCTCAACCAGAATCAAACCGTGGATATTGTAACCACCGCGCTCATTCGCCACGAACTGCTCAATTTCAACCGTGACAGAATATGGCAATTCGTCACCAAGAAAACGCATAAGCTTTTCTCGAATGATTTCAGAAGCCATAAACCGCTGAGAACGGTCAGTAATATAATCTTCCGGGAAATGGTGAGTCGCTTTCGGTATATATCCGCGCACAATTTTGGCAATCGTATCAACATTCATGCCTTTTTCAGCGCTCATTGGGACAACATCAAGAAAACTCATCTGTTTACTGAGAAAACCAATATGTGGCAACAAGCTGGTTTTATCGGTCACGTTATCCACTTTATTGATAGCCAGTAAAACCGGACACCGCAGATTACGCAGTTTGTTCAGTACCATCTCGTCATCCGGGGTCCAATGAGTCCCTTCGACAACAAAAATAACCAACTCCACATCACCGATAGAACTGCTGGCGGCACGGTTCATCAGCCGGTTAATCGCCCGTTTTTCTTCAATATGTAACCCAGGCGTATCCACATAAATAGTCTGATAAGCACCTTCAGTATGGATACCCATAATACGGTGACGGGTCGTTTGCGGTTTACGGGAAGTGATAGACACTTTCTGGCCTAAAAGCTGATTTAGCAGTGTGGATTTCCCCACATTAGGCCGCCCAACTATTGCAACAAATCCGCAATAGGTTTCTTGTTCGCTCATTCAAGCTCCAGTTGTTTTAATGCTTGCTCAGCCGCTGCCTGTTCCGCTTTGCGACGGCTAGAGCCTGTTCCTTTAACCGGCAGTTCGATACCACTCACTTGACAGTGAATAGTAAATTCTTGGTCGTGAGCTTCACCACGAACCATAACAACCAGATACGATGGCAGAGGCAGATGATGCCCTTGCAAATATTCCTGTAAACGAGTTTTTGGATCTTTCTGTTTGTCGCCAGGGCTGATTTCATTCAAGCGAGTTTCGTACCATCTCAGGATAATTCTTTCAATAGTCTGGATATCGCTATCAAGGAAAATCGCACCAATCAATGCTTCAACGGTGTCAGCCAGTATTGATTCACGACGGTAGCCACCGCTTTTCAATTCCCCAGGCCCCAAACGCAGGCATTCACCCAATTCAAATTCCCTTGCTAATTCAGCCAGTGTATTACCACGCACCAATGTGGCACGCATACGGCTCATATCCCCCTCATCAACACGAGGAAAACGATGATACAACGCATTGGCAATAACAAAACTCAGGATTGAGTCACCAAGAAATTCCAGCCGCTCATTATGTTTACTGCTGGCACTACGATGAGTTAACGCTTGTATCAGCAGATCATGCTGATCAAAAGTGTACCCCAGCTTACGCTGCAATCTGTTAATTACGATGGGATTCATGTGCTACCAATATCGGTCAGAATTCGTCAAATAAAAACGCACACGCAACAGACCTGTTACAGGAACCCCTGACAAAACTGTTGCGTTTGCACTGGCTCCTTACAGGAGCCAGTTATTAAGTTTGAAAGGACATTCTACACTGCGAGTAAAATTAATGCTTCGCTAATATAAAAATATTAATTAATTCCACCAATACGGCTGAAGCGAACTCCGGTAGGCCATTCTCCTTCCTGTTTTTCAAAACTCATCCAGATGGCGGAAGCGCGACCCACCAAATTCTTCTCCGGGACAAAGCCCCATACACGGCTATCAGCGCTATTATCACGGTTATCACCCATCATAAAATAGTGGCCTTCGGGTACGATCCACATTCCCTCTGGCAAGCCAGGCTGACGGAAATTAGGTACCGATAGTACACCTGGAATCTCCAAAATATGGTGAGTTACCGCATCCAGATTCTCAATTCGTTCACCCTGCCGCATACTGTAAGGCGGCAGCGTTTCTTCAACCGGGATTTGGAAAACACCTACCTTCCTCAAACTTTCACCCTTGGAATTGACGCCATACTGTTGCATTGTCCATTCACTTGGGAATAGTGAACCGTAAGAAACCGGTAATTCTTCCTGACAATTCCCTGTCTTGCTGCAATTAGAAAAAATACGCAGCTCTTTCTTCGCCGGATCATAAATAATTTTATCGCCCGGTAAACCAACCACCCGTTTAATGTAGTCAAAACTAGGGTCCAACGGGTATTTAAATACGGCAACATCACCACGCTTTGGTTCACCAGTCTTAATCAGTGTTGTTTGAGTGATGGGATCTTTCAATCCGTATGAATATTTCTCCACCAGAATGAAATCACCAATCAATAAAGTTGGCATCATGGAACCCGATGGAATCTGAAAAGGCTCATAAACAAAAGAGCGCAGAATCAGAACCACAGCTAACACAGGAAAAATAGATGAACAAGTATCCACCCATGTTGGCTTGTTAATAGTCTCAGCCAGATGCTCCTGATCCATTGTGCCTTCAGTCAACTCTTGCAATCTGGCAAGTTTTTTCTTGCGCGCTGGTGCCCATTTGAAACGATCAATACACCAAATAATGCCGGTGACTAACGTTGCCAACGTTAGGATCAGGGCAAAAGTGTTAGCCATTTAGACTCCTTACAAGCTTATTAATTGTCTTTACCAACATGAAGAATGGCTAAGAAAGCTTCTTGTGGTAACTCAACGTTACCCACTTGTTTCATACGTTTCTTACCCTCTTTCTGTTTCTGCAATAGCTTTTTCTTACGGCTGACGTCACCACCATAACACTTCGCCAAGACGTTTTTACGCAATTGCTTCACTGTTGAGCGAGCAATAATATGATTACCAATCGCAGCCTGAATTGCGATGTCGAACTGCTGACGAGGAATAAGTTCTTTCATCTTCTCCACCAGCTCCCGGCCACGGTACTGTGCATTGCCACGATGAGTAATTAACGCCAATGCATCAACTCGTTCACCGTTGATCAATACATCTACACGAACCATATCAGATGACTGGAAACGAGTGAAATTATAATCCAGCGAAGCATAACCGCGAGAGGTAGATTTTAATCGATCGAAGAAGTCCAAAACCACTTCTGCCATCGGTATTTCGTAAGTCAGTGCAACCTGTTTACCGTGGTAAACCATGTTGGTTTGCACCCCGCGTTTCTCAACACATAATGTAATAACATTCCCCAAGTACTCCTGAGGCAACAGCATATGACACTCAGCAATTGGTTCACGCAGCTCTTCAATATTATTCAGCGGTGGTAGTTTAGAGGGGCTATCCACATAGAGAACCTCGCGGCTAGTTGTCTCCACTTCATACACAACCGTCGGCGCCGTTGTAATAAGGTCGAGATCATATTCACGCTCCAGACGTTCTTGAATAATCTCCATATGCAACAGGCCAAGGAAACCGCAACGGAAACCAAAACCCAATGCAGAAGAACTTTCTGGCTCATAAAATAGCGAAGCGTCATTCAGACTCAATTTACCTAGTGCATCACGGAATGCTTCATAGTCATCAGAACTGACGGGGAATAGCCCTGCATAAACCTGTGGCTTCACTTTTTTAAAGCCCGGAAGTGGTTTTTCCGCAGGCTGACGGGCCAATGTCAAGGTATCCCCGACAGGCGCGCCAAGAATGTCTTTAATTGCACAAACTAACCAGCCCACTTCGCCACAATCTAATACATCGCGATCAACGCGCTTAGGGGTGAAAATGCCAAGACGATCGGCGTTATATACCTGGCCGGTACTCATTACCTTGATTTTATCACCCTTACGCAAGGTACCGTTTTTAATCCGTACCAGGGAGACAACACCAAGGTAGTTATCAAACCATGAGTCAATGATAAGAGCTTGTAATGGCGCATCAGGATCGCCTTCCGGCGCAGGAATCTCTTTAACCAAGCGCTCAATGACGTCTTGTACGCCGACCCCCGTTTTGGCTGAACAACGCACGGCGTCGGTAGCATCAATACCGACGATATCTTCGATCTCTTCCGCTACACGCTCAGGTTCTGCCGCCGGCAAATCGATTTTGTTCAGAACAGGGACAACCGCCAGATCCATATCCAATGCGGTATAACAGTTAGCCAGCGTCTGAGCTTCCACTCCCTGTCCCGCATCAACCACCAGCAACGCCCCTTCGCAGGCAGCTAGTGAGCGGGAAACTTCATATGAGAAATCAACATGCCCCGGCGTATCGATAAAGTTTAATTGATAAAGTTGCCCATCATTCGCCTTGTAATCCAAGGTGACGCTTTGGGCCTTAATGGTGATACCACGCTCACGCTCAAGATCCATAGAATCCAGCACTTGCTCTGCCATTTCACGATCTGTTAAGCCACCACAAATTTGAATAATACGGTCAGATAACGTCGACTTACCGTGGTCAATGTGAGCAATAATGGAGAAATTTCGTATTTGCTTCATTATAAATATTTTTCTGCCTTGATATTTCTGAGTCATTCGCCTAATGGACACACGAGGGACATAAAGCGACGGTTTATTAGGTCGGCCACCGGCCTGAAAGGCTGTATTCTACATGCCAAATCTACGAAAACCTAGTCATGCCTGCGGCTTTAAAGTATGAGTTGTTAAACGTTTTGGATGATTAAAATAGATTTATTCCCGATGCTGAATGTGAATGGCATCAGGAGGCAAGCCAATTTGCAAAACGACAGGTTGATATTCCTGCCGATTATCCCAGTAAGTGGCGATTCTGCGAGCAAAGAAGAACCCTAACGCGCCTCCTAAAACGCCACCACAAAACACCCACAATTGATTGGTCATCCATAACTGAAAAAGTGCGCCACCAAGGAATAACCCAATAAGCGGAGTCAGATAAACCAGCAACGCCGAACGCAGCAAGCTCCCTTCGGGGATGCCAACTTCCACTTTTTGCCCCGGCTGCAACGGTTGTAAAATCTCCAGTTCAATCTGATGTATGCCATCAGACCCTAATTTATTGAGTAAATAAGAGCCACACGTCGCTCGCGCCTGACAACTGCCACAACCAGAAGAGGAACCATAACGTAATAATGCCCGCCCCTGTTGCCAGCGAATTACTGTTGCCCACTCTTTGACCATCAATTAGCTCCTATAAATGCGATACCAGCAGCGATACGCTTGGCAGTCGCCAATGGTAACTCACCAATAATTGTCACCTCATTTGCTCCACGTATCGCACTATAAATCGTTCGGGGCCCACGACGGAGAGGATATTCCAACTTACCGGTCTTATTAACATTAGCCACATTCACGGAAAAGCTAAACAGGCCATCACTGAACATAATGGATTCAAGTGAGTCACTATTTGATAATTTACGACGGTTACGCGAAACCTCAACGAAACCAGCCGGTAATTTACCCACTTTCCAATTGAATATGACCTTTTCTGATGGTGGAATGACCAGCATTGGCGGCATATTCAAGCGAGTAATCACACTCATTGCATCATTGATACCCCCACCGATGGTGGAAGAAACAACCCTAAATTGCTCAAGCGTCTCACTATCACGATCAAGTAAATCAATACGTAATGGTAAATGCGTCTCTTCGTCGATCAGTAAAATATAATTATAACGCACTTCGTCTTTGGAGGTGATGCGTACAACCCTACACGGCCTATCACCGATATGGGTACGACCAACATCAATAAAATTGTAATACTTTTTCAACTGATTGAAGTCAGCAAAAATGACGGAGGGTAAATAATCAATAATATGATTACCACTAAGACTGAAAGCATCCAATCCCGGCTCAAAATAACTGATCTCATTACCACGCTGAACAACTTCCCGACGAGAGCCATCCATCTGCATAATCTGAGCAATTGGAATACCATCTATAACAGCGTGGCGATAACGAACTGAGACGATAGCCTGTTGGTTAAGATTGATAAAAGCAAGCTCGTAAGTCAGAGACTGAGTAGCATTTCTCATCTCCTGTAACAAAACCTCAGCGCTGCTAAACTGCGCCGAGGCTTGTAAAGGAGCAAACAGGCAACCTGCCAGCAAACAAACGGAAAACCAAATATGTTTCATTACTGCTATTGTGTTCCTAAAGATTGCGTTCCGGGAACCGGAATAGCAACCTGTGGTGAAATTCCCCGTTCGTCATTTTGCTTAAAATGCACACGGCGATCGAGTTCATATTGTTGCAGCATGATGTTAATACGTTTATTACGCTCCTGCATTTGAATGCGCTGATCATTACCAAACAGATCATCACCGGAAGGCACTCCCAAACTCACCGGAGAAGCCGATCCCATCATTGGCAAAGTATTAAATGCGGGCGTATCAGATTGATATTCAAGATCCTCAGCACTATGACTGTTGTACTGCTGCACACCAACCAATACTGCCAGCGAAACACAGGCTGCAACACTCACTTGAACCATTTGACTCACCCAAGGGCGCAACTTCTGCCAGAACGGCATTTTTTGCCAGCTCTCTGGTTGAGGCTGAGATTCAGGAATAGCCCCAGCAATGGAATGAACCGGCTCTTTTTCAAGCGCCAATGCAACCTGACTAGCAATATCCAGATGCAATACTTCTGTCACATCACCGCGCAATGTGTCACGGATCAAGTGGTAATTTTCCCAGCGTTTCTGCATTACAGAATCTTTAGACAAAATACTAACGACTTCACTATCAAGAGTTTCGCCATCCATCAATGCGGAAAGTTTTTCTCTTTGCATGCCAAAGTACCCTTCAGTATTGTTCCACTATTTTTAATTTTAAATCAGTGGTTGAATGTTATCATCAATGGCTTCCCTTGCACGGAAGATACGGGAACGAACCGTACCTACCGGACAATTCATAATGGTAGCTATTTCTTCATAGCTTAACCCATCCAATTCCCTCAGCGTTATTGCTATTCGCAAATCTTCGGGAAGAGATTCAATGGTACGGAAAACCACCTGCCTCAATTCTTCTGACAACATTAAATTCTCAGGGTTCGAAATTTCTTTCAATCCATTCGAAATTTCATAATTTTCTGCGTCACTGGCATCCAAATCACTGGACGGCGGACGGCGCCCTTGAGAGGTCAGATAATTCTTCGCAGTATTTACTGCGATACGGTACAACCAAGTATAAAAAGCACTATCGCCACGAAACGAAGCCAATGCCCGATAGGCTTTAATAAATGTTTCCTGAGCAACGTCAGGAACATCACCATGCGGAATATAGCGGGATAAAAGACTCGCCACTTTATGCTGATATCTGACTACCAGTAGGTTAAACGCCTTTTGATCACCTTTCTGCACTCGCTCAACCAGCATTTGATCCGTTAACTGCTCGCTCATCCGAGGTTAAATCTCCCGAAGCAAAGCTCCACATTGATATTTACTGAACTAACCATGATGTCCTATTCCCAAGCAAGCATGGCTTTAAGTAATAAAATTCTGCGAAGTTCAATTTCTGCCATCATTTTGTTGCAATCATCGCCTTTCTCATATCTGATAGGCTAACATGATTTTTACCCATCTTCTTCATACATCATCAATTATGCAATCATTATTCTCACAACATTACAGCGATGTACTTATTATCGGCAGCGGTGTCGCTGGCCTGTCTCTGGCTTTACGGCTGGCCTCACAATATAAAGTCACTGTATTAAGTAAGAGTATTCTCAGCGAAGGTGCATCCTATTATGCTCAGGGCGGTATCGCCGCTGTATTTGATAAAACAGACAGTATCGCATCTCATGTTGAAGATACCCTTATCGCCGGATCTGGGCTTTGCGATAAAAGCGCTGTTGAGTTTATCACCAGCAATGCCCGTCATTGCGTACAATGGTTGATTGATCAAGGGGTTATGTTTGATACAGAAACCAGCGAAGAGGGAGAAAAACAATATCATCTGACCCGTGAAGGTGGTCACAGCCATCGTCGTATTCTGCATCATGCTGATACAACCGGCAAAGAGGTAGAAACGACACTGGTTGATAAAGCGATGTCTCATCCGAATATTACGGTGAAAGAGCGCTACAACGCGGTTGACTTAATTACTTCCAATAAAGCCCGGTTAGATGGTGAAAACCGAGTCGTCGGCGCTTATATCTGGAACCGTCAGCAAGAACAGGTGGAAACTTATCGCGCCAAAGTCGTGGTATTAGCGACAGGCGGCGCAGCTAAAGTCTATCAATATACGACCAATCCCGATATCTCATCCGGCGATGGCATTGCAATGGCATGGCGCGCGGGTTGCCGCATCGCCAATCTCGAATTTAACCAGTTTCACCCGACTTGCCTTTTCCATCCACAGGCACGCAATTTCCTGTTGACAGAAGCCTTGCGAGGTGAAGGGGCATATCTGAAACGACCAGATGGCAGCCGCTTTATGCTTGATTTTGATGAACGTGCTGAATTAGCCCCTCGCGATATCGTAGCACGGGCGATTGACCATGAAATGAAACGCCTTGGTGCTGACTGCATGTTTCTGGATATCAGCCACAAACCAGCGGATTTCATTATCCACCATTTTCCTATGATTTATGAAAAACTGCTGACACTGGGCTTTGATCTAACAAAAGAACCGATCCCAATCGTTCCTGCCGCCCATTACACCTGCGGTGGTATTGTTGTCGATCATCAGGGACACACAGACCTCCACAATTTATATGCTATCGGTGAAGTCAGCTATACAGGTCTGCATGGTGCAAACCGTATGGCATCTAACTCTCTGCTGGAGTGTCTGGTGTACGGCTGGTCTGCCGCAGAAGATATCCAACAACAGATTGAAACAATAGCAGAAGTACCACCACTCCCCTTCTGGGATGAGAGCCGGGTTGACAATTCAGATGAACAGGTCGTCATTCAGCACAACTGGCACGAATTACGCTTATTTATGTGGGATTACGTCGGCATTGTGCGTACAACCAAACGCCTGGAACGAGCACTGCGCCGTATTAATATGTTGCAACAGGAAATTCACGATTATTATTCCAATTTCAGGATTTCTAACAATCTGCTGGAATTACGAAATCTGGTGCAAGTCGCTGAATTAATCGTGCGTTGTGCGTTAGACAGGAAGGAGAGCCGAGGTCTGCATTTCACACTGGATTATCCCGATTTACTGCCAGAATCAAAACCAACGATTTTGATCCCCTGATTTTTGCTGGCAAAACCTCTGCATGACCACGCTCCGGCGTGGTTTTGTCAATAATTCAATAATAGAGATAGAAATCCGTCACCAATTGCTGAAATTCTTGCGTATATGTACCGTCTGGCTGACGAATAGTCAATTCACTAATTAAGCCGGTTTTTTCCTTACGGGAAAATGCCAATAATATCCGATGCAATGGTTTGCTTTGCCTGTCGCGAATATTGACCCGATGATGGGAAAACCAACCCAAACGACATGCCATTGTTTCAAATTCCTCACCAATGGCATATGGCAGTACCACACAAAACAGACCATCCGTTGTAATCAACTTCTCTGCATATTGTAATAATCGCTGGTGAGTCAGTGACCCCGTATAACGAGCCTGTTCCCTTGCCTCATTTCGACAAGCAACAGCCGGTTGAAAATAGGGGGGATTACTGACAATTAAGTCATAACATTGCGAATACTGTTCAGCAAAATCACCAATATCCTGCTGATAAACATCTATTCTTTTCCGCCAAGGAGATTGTTCTACATTATCTTGCGCCTGCAATGCGGCTTCTGTATCCAGTTCCACTGCATCAATTTTAGTATTTTCATCCGCACGCTGTGCTAGCATCAACGCAATGAGTCCACTGCCACAGCCAATATCTAAAATCGTTTTTTTATCACTCACCGGAGCCCATGCTCCCAATAAAACGCCATCAGTCCCGACTTTCATCGCACACCGATCATGACCAACAAAAAATCGCTTGAAAGTAAATCCATCCCGGCGTAAAGGTCGTTTCTGTTTCAAATTAATAACCTATATCTATTTAGCTCAATAAATTTCGCCATAGGATAAGGGTTATTATGTTTCGATAAAAGCTATCTACTCTTAACTGACCGCTTTAATAGATGAACAATACGCCCAACCTGTTTATAATCGGCGGCCTAAACAGAGGTATATAATGACTGCAACAAACTTTTCTGAACTTGAGCTTGATGAACGCCTGCTTGACGCCCTAAATGATAAAGGTTACTCCCGCCCAACAGCCATTCAGGCTGCGGCTATTCCAGCAGCAATGGACGGGCGTGATGTATTAGGATCAGCGCCTACCGGTACCGGTAAAACCGCGGCTTACCTGCTGCCAGCTATGCAACATTTATTGGATTTTCCACGCAAAAAATCTGGACCACCACGCATTCTGATTCTGACACCCACCCGAGAGCTAGCCATGCAAGTGGCAGATCAGGCAAAAGAATTCGCTGCGCATACCAATCTGGATATCGCTACCATTACTGGCGGCGTAGCCTATATGAATCACGCAGAAATTTTCAGCGAGAATCAAGATATTGTCGTCGCCACTACAGGCCGTCTGCTGCAATATATCAAGGAAGAAAACTTTGATTGCCGGGCAGTTGAAACACTGATCCTTGATGAAGCCGATCGTATGCTGGATATGGGTTTTGCCAACGATATTGAAACCATAGCGGGTGAAACCCGTTGGCGCAAACAGACCATGCTATTCTCTGCTACTCTGGAAGGGGAAGCCATTCGTGATTTTGCTGAACGTTTACTGGAAGATCCAGTTGAGATTGATGCGGAACCATCACGTCGTGAACGTAAAAAAATCCAGCAATTTTACTACCGTGCAGATAATTTGGTACACAAAACAGCCCTGCTCTGCCATTTACTGAAACAACCTGATGTCACTAAATCCATTATTTTTGTTCGCAAACGTGAACGTGTACACGAACTTGTAAGTGAATTGCATCAAGCCGGCATTAAAGCCCGGTTCCTTGAAGGGGAAATGGTACAGGCGAAAAGGACGGAAGCAGTTAAGCTCCTGAATGATGGCAGCATCACTGTTCTGGTTGCAACAGACGTTGCTGCCCGTGGATTGGATATTGATGATATCAGTCATGTATTCAACTTCGATTTACCGCGCACCGCCGATGTTTATCTACACCGCATCGGCCGAACAGCTCGTGCAGGTCGCAAAGGTACTGCAATTACCTTAGTGGAAGCACATGATTATCCTTTATTAGGCAAAATCAGTCGCTATCTGAATGAACCACTAAAATCGCGGCTGGTTGATGAACTTCGCCCAACAACCAAAGCACCAAGTGACAAAGCTCGCAATAAGCCATCGAAAAAAGTATTGGCTAAACGCAAAGAGAAAAAGAAAGCGGAAGAATCGAAGAAAAAAGCCAAAATACGTCATCGGGATAGCAAAAATATCGGTAAACGCCGTAAACCTTCCGGTAATCCAAAATCGGAAGCGCCAACCAATAACAATGAGTAAATCTTTAAACGGGCCGATTGGCCCGTTAATTATAATATGCAGTTTCACGTAGTAAGATTATTCTGTAAGTAAATAGGACCCTCAGCAAACGCTTCTTTATTTCTATTAATAATTCATCAGGTATACAGCATGGCTGGGGAGAACAGAGAGTATTAGAGTTTCATAAACACTATTTGTAGACACTCTTGGTCCTATTTCTGTACCAAGGAATAAAAAGATTTAGCGTTCCTCCCCAGAAAATACCGTCAAGCACACCATTGCTAAAGCCAAAAAACAGATTGAAATGTAACGAATGCAACAACGCAGGGTGAATACTTAACATAGTCGTAATAATAAACTTAACGATAAATGTGATAACAATCAGCGTCAGCGTTAACGAAGTACCAGGACGGATGATTAAATCACTGTCTGCTTTTTCGCGTAACCTTGGTTGAGAACGCCACAAACCCCATCCCATTACAATCCCGGCAAGTAAACCTGCTATCATCGCTATCAAGGCTAACTCTGAGAATGTTGTTTCATAAATGACGTTATATATTCCCCAGACCAGGAATACTATTGGTAGTAAAAAAAGACGATCAATTCGCATTTCACGATCATACAAGGCACTGATCCCGCGCCTGATGAGAAAAGCAAAAAGAATCCAGACCCATATTGGGGTATCTTTAATAATGGTGGTCAGTGACATGTTATTCTCCTTTCATATTTTGCGAATGATCGCAGCAAATGCGATGGCAATGATTCCAATAGCACTGACAATTGCAGTCAATGTTAGTGTTTCAGAATATCCCACTGTTGCACCGATGATTCCTGCACCAAGATAAATGAATGGGTGTGCACCACTGGTAACAAAAGTATCTACTGCTACAACTTTTCCAAGGTCTTTTTCCGGAGAGAGAGTTTGCATAGCAGTGGCCCAACCAGTAAGCCAGGATGCTTCAACAATCCCAACAAACATTGCCCCCAGAATGACCATCCAAGAGAAGCCCCCTATACCCAATAAAAACATTGCACTACAGAGAAATAAACCACAGATCACGGCAAGTCTTATTAGACGTTGGTGCCCAGCAGTAAGTACTGTTATAACAGATCCAATACATGCACCAGCTCCCGAAGCTGCCAGACAAAACCCCCACATTGTATCGCTGAATCGATCACTGATTGTGTATGGAGCGATGACTAAGAAAATAGGGAAACACAAGACATTCAGGATCAATGTCGCGATAAATCCGAGTAGCAATACAGAGTTACCAGTAATAACTGTGATACCGTTCAATACCTCACGTATAGAGAATTTATCATCAGAACCACGAACCCCTATATCGGGTATCAGGGCAGTAAAAAGAGCTGCTGCGAAAAACGTAATACCATCAACCAGTATTCCCCATGCTGGTTCCCACAATATGATCATAACTCCTACTGTGGCAGGAAAGACTACTGCCACAAAGTTATCTATAAAATTCATGGCTCCATTTCCTGCCACTAAGGCTTGCTTGGGTAGCAAGTTTACAAGCAGAACTTGAGCACATGGGCGAGAGACGCCAATGCCAATACCAAATATTAAATAGGCAAGTACTAATCCCCACCATGGGGCGTTTAACATAAGTAACATAGTTGCAGCAACTTGCGCTAACCCTCTGGCAGTATCTGTCGCAATGAGAATGTGTTTTGGTGACTTTCTGTCTGCTAACAGACCTCCAGCAACAGCCCCAATGACCGTCCCTAATCCTACCGCAGCCATGATGACGCCAAAAACCTCCCCACTAAGTTTGGCATGAATCAACGCGACAGGAAGGGCAGCTAAACAGACTGCATCACCAATCATTGACAAGCCTTGACCAATGAGCAATTTCCGGAATGATGAGGAACGTAATGCCTCGGAATAAGGCGATGCTCGTCCAGAGAATGAAGTCATATGTTTCTCCACAAATAATAGATACGTCCATCTGGACAACATTCGGTAGTGAGTTTCTTCCCTCCACAGTAGATGTCAATGATACCGTCTGCAAGTATACTGACCATAAGTCGTTACCCACAAAAATAAAGCATTATTGCTTAAAAAGAAAATAAAAGGCATAGGTGTATTGGTATTATGGGAAGCGATTTATTAGCCGAATCCGCCATTATCGGTAACTTTGAATATATCCTCTAGACTCTGCCCCGTAGATCCAGACGCATTTACACTTTTAGGCTTGTGATATTTGTCTAAGCAGATATTCCTGTAGCAAATGATATCTTGGCTCACTCTAAGGATACTTATAGCAATGTAGATATCATTTATCATATAAGCTCACTGTGAAAAACAGAAATATATTTAAGGTAATATATCCAGCAACAGTGGGTTTTAGACATTGTTTATTAAGGAAAATAAATGAATATATAAAATGCGATAAAAACATGGTGATTTGTGAGTTGATCCTAATGCTCCAACCCACAATTTCTGATTTAATTTATTGATATTTAAATGAAAAATAACGGGCCAAATAGCCCGTTTTTATCTTACTTCAAATAATACCGGCTGACTTGCTGAGCTTTCAGCCAATGATTGACTTCATTATATTCCGCTTGCATCTCATAGCTCTGCGCTTTTAACGGTGTGAGATTGAGATACATCTGGAACGTTGATTGTTGCCTGTTTTGCAATTTAGGATCAGCGCCCGACTTCAACAATATCAGCACCAGTTCCGGCGAATTGATTTTGGCTGCAATATGTAACGGAGTATCTCCAATCCGATTAGCCTGATTAGGATTAGCACCGGCGGCCAACAGTAATTCAATCTGCATTCTTCTTCCTACCTGAACTGCAACATGTAAAGGTGTTGCTAAGGTTACAGGATGCATAATATTCACATCCGGCACGATTGATAACAAAGATTTAAGATAATCAGGGTTGTTGATTTTTGCAGCCGTATGTAAAGCACTTTCTTGTTGCAAACCAGGTTGAGTAGGATCAGCGCCCTCTTTCAGCAAATTATTAACATCATCCATTCGCTGATTGAATATAGCCCATTGTAACGGAGTTATATTTTCTTCACTCCGCTGACAATCCAGTTCCGATTCAGGCTCAATTACTTCACCAATTTTCATTTTCATCGCGCCTCTCTTTAATTATGTGGAAACACTCAGATCCGGTTCATTAAGCTTGACTAGAGATTCTTCTTGCTGTTCATCATTTAAAGATGACCAAGGTTTGTATATCGTTAATAATTCCAGCATCTTTTTAAGAGAATGTGCTTTTAGTCCACGTATCAGATTATGAGGAAACCCTTGATCTGATTCTCCTGAATTATCATTGTATTTCAGTAAGATTTTATGTCCTATCGGCTGAGATACGGGCAGTTTCTGTTGTAATGTATCAAGCAAATCATGTTCCACAACATAATGACGCACCAATCCATTTTCAGCGATAGCCCTACCCTCTTGGGGTGAAAACCCCAAATTTTTCATCATATTGTCAGAAACACCGGCTGAATTAAATATTACCGCAGGCTTTCCAACTGATAATGCGGCTGTCGCGGCTAATCCCCCTCCCAAAGAGTGCCCGGTAAATAATAAGTTTTCCCCAAATGCCATTCTGGCGGTACGAGCTAAATCAATGGCTTGATGATATTGAGCTTCATCAAATCCAAAACCTTGTCGTAAATTAGTTAATATATCCTTCAAATCATTAGTGCCCACAAAAGCAACTATATAGAGATCATCTTTCCGATAAATACCGGCCTGAAAACCTGTTGTTTCATCCCTTAAATTTGCCGGTTCTATTCCTGCCTTTAATAATTCACCGTCAGAAAGACGAACATAATCACCTATTCCCATCGTGGTGCGTATGTAGACATCATCAGAAATTAAGGTCAACATATAATCAATTTCATGAGATTGTTTACCACTAATTTGTTCAGACTTAATTCCTGTGATTGACTTTAAATTAATGTTAATACTCTGCTCATTAATTAATGATTGATAGACTCTATTACTTTGTTTAGTTGTTTCAGAGAGGGAAAAAACTTCTGTGGTCGCTTTTTCAATATTCTGATCTGGAACAGAAGGCGGTGTAACAAGTTGAAGATTATTTAAAACGGGAAAACTTGAATCGACTGATAGATTCATTTCAATTGATAAACTCATAAAATTCCCCTAAAGATAGTTGAAAATAATCGACGATCTAATTAGTACAACTAATCTATCGGCAGGGAATACCATTAAGTTAAATAAATGTTTAAATTTTGTTAAAAAAATTAAGCAATTGTGATTCTTCTCTCTGATAACAGAGAAATTTCTACCTATTATTTGTCGATAAATAGCCAGAAAAGAGCCAAAGTGAACTGACTGCTTACAACAAGTATTGTTTTGATTTCATACGATATTCAAACGATCCAGCTTATCCTTAACCACAATCTGGCCCTTCACGGTATTGCATACCCGTAATCATTTCTATCTCTACGCCCGCACAATAAACAAAATTATCAATGAATTATCTGGGGTATTCGGTCAGGCCAATATGTCTCATTCCGATATACTCACACAAATGAGGATACTCATTGATTCAGAACAGTTAATTTCATATAGTTACTATAAAACATATTGCTACCTTATGTTTTAAATAAGTTTCTATAGCTAACCACAAAGCAATTCTTTGGATAAACTTTCAAAAATACTTTACAACATTGAAATAGTTATCAAGAATTTAGTTTTAGTGTGCATCAAAGGTTTTCCTCTGATTTTGTAATCGGTCAGCTAGCATCCATTTGGTAATCTATAAAAAGGATTTACTATGTCCGCACCTCTCACATGGCACGACGTAATCGGTAACGAGAAAAAACAACCCTATTTTCTCGACACACTGGCCTATGTCGCAAAAGAACGTCAGGCAGGTAAAACCATTTATCCGCCACAACAGGATGTATTTAATGCATTCCGCTACACCGAATTGGCTGATATTAAGGTGGTGATACTTGGGCAAGACCCTTACCACGGCCCCAATCAAGCACATGGCCTCTCTTTTTCTGTACAACCGGGTATTCCTACACCACCTTCTCTGGTTAATATGTACAAAGAATTGGCATCCGATATACCTGACTTCCAGCATCCAAATCACGGTTGCCTAGTCAGTTGGGCTAAACAAGGAGTGTTACTACTCAATACCGTACTCACCGTAGAACGTGGTAATGCACACTCCCACGCGAATCTGGGATGGGAAACTTTCACTGATAAAGTCATTGCCGCTATCAATGAGCACCGTTCAGGCGTCGTTTTTCTGCTTTGGGGTTCCCACGCTCAAAAAAAGGGCTACTTTATTGATGCTAATAAACATCATGTTCTCAAAGCACCTCATCCATCTCCACTATCTGCCCACCGAGGGTTCTTTGGCTGCAAACACTTTTCAAAAGCCAATGCATTGCTAGAAAAACAAGGCATCGCGCCAATTAACTGGACACCTGAGTTGCCACAATAAAAAAATGCCGCCCCTGTCGGAGCGGCACTGATACTTATTACTGAATTAAAATTACGACTAAGCTAAAATTACTTCGATACGGCTACCATTGCCGGGCGCAACAAACGGCCATTTAAGGTATACCCTTTCTGCATGACCATCATGACATGATTCGGTTCATGCTGATCGGATTCCATCATGGTCATGGCCTGATGAATTTCAGGATTAAAAGGAACATTTGTGTCGCCAACAACTTCAATACCAAATTTACCCACAGCCCCAAGGAAAGACTTCAACGTCAGCTCGATGCCTTCAACCATAGGCGCTATTTCGGTATTAGTACGATCTGTTGCCTCCAAAGCGCGCTCAAGATTATCAATCACCGGTAGCAGTTCATTGGCAAATCTTTCTAACGCAAACTTATGGGCTTTTTCCACATCTTGCTCAGTACGACGACGGATATTTTCAACTTCAGCCTTAGCACGCAAAATGGCATCACGTTCACGTTGTTGCGCCTGCTTGAGCTGTTCTTCCAGCTCTGCGACACGCAGATCAACAACGCTTTCAGTCTCCGATGCTTCTGCTTTATCCGCACTGTTTTGCTGTTCAGATACAACTTCCATATCTTCCGAGACTTGCTCGTCAGGCATTTTTTGTTCTTTACTACTCATGAATATCTCCGCGTATTTGGCATTAATCTCGCTACTTAGCCTATTATGGGGATCTAAACTGGGGATTCAAGGGAACCCGCCATATTGTGAGGATAAAACCTCTTGCTAGAAGGAAATTACAACGATGAATAAAAAATTCAAATGCATAGGTATTGTTGGCCATCCTCGCCATCCAGAAGCGCTTGCTACTCATGAGATGCTTTATCATTGGTTAAAATCCAAAGGTTATTCTGTCATTATTGATCGTCAGGTTGCCAAAGACATTGGTTTAAAAGATGCACGAACTGGCGGTCTGACCGAAATTGGTAAACAAGCTGATTTAGCTGTCGTCGTTGGTGGCGACGGCAATATGTTGGGTGCTGCCCGAGTCCTTTCCCGCTATGACATTAAAGTCATTGGCATTAACAGAGGCAATCTGGGTTTTCTAACGGACTTAGATCCAGATAATGCCCTACAGCAACTTTCTGAAGTATTAGATGGCGAATATCGAAACGAACATCGCTTCCTGCTAGAAGCCCAAGTCCGAAGAAACGGACAGAAGCCCCGTATCAGTACCGCAATCAACGAAGTCGTACTCCATCCAGGGAAAGTGGCACATATGATTGAATTCGAAGTCTATATCGATGAACGTTTTGCCTTTTCCCAACGTTCTGACGGACTCATTATCGCAACGCCAACGGGTTCCACAGCTTACTCGCTTTCCGCAGGTGGGCCGATTCTCACACCTAACTTGGATGCTATCGTCCTGGTACCAATGTTTCCACATACATTGTCTTCCCGGCCATTAGTTATCAGTAGCGAAAGTAACATAAGGTTGAAATTTTCCCAAAATAGCAACGACTATGAAGTCAGTTGCGATAGCCAAATAGTTCTACCTATACAGGATGGAGAAGATGTGATTATTAGCCGCAGCAAACAGAAGCTTAATCTCATTCACCCTAAAGACTATAATTATTTCAATACATTAAGTACAAAACTAAGCTGGTCTAAAAAAATGTTTTAAAAAAATAAGATTTCACTACTTTACTGTATAAAAAACCAGTTTATACTGTATGAAGATACAGAGGTGTTTTTATACACAGGAGAAGTGTGATGCTCACCCAGTTAACCATTAGCAATTTTGCCATTGTTCGTGAGCTGGAAATTGACTTCCAGCCAGGTATGACAGCCATCACGGGTGAAACCGGCGCGGGTAAATCCATCGCAATTGATGCATTAGGTTTATGTCTGGGTAATCGTGGTGAGGCCAATATGGTGCGTAGCGGGGCTTCTCGTGCTGATATTTGCGCCCGGTTTTCTCTTTCTGATACGCCTTCTGCGCATCAATGGTTAGAAAATCACCAACTTGATGACAGCAATGAATGCTTACTACGCCGTACAATAACGTCAGATGGTCGTTCCAGAGGCTTTATCAATGGCACTGCCGTACCGCTTTCCCAATTACGTGAACTAGGTGCCCATCTTATTCAAATTCATGGTCAACACGCTCACCAATTACTATTGAATAATAGTCACCAAAAACGCCTGCTTGATACTTATGCTAATCAATCCAATCTACAAAATGAAATGAAACAGGCATATCAGCAATGGCACCAAAGTTGTCAGGATCTTGCTCGATTCCAACAACAGGCGCTTGAACGTCAATCCCGTCAACAGTTGCTGGAGTATCATTTAAAAGAACTCAATGAGTTGGCACCGCAACCAGGTGAATATCAGGAACAAGATAATGAATATAAACGGTTAGCAAACCGTGGTCAGTTACTCTCTGTCAGCCAAACCGCACTCCAGCTACTCAGTGATAACGATGAACAAAATATTATCAGCCTGCTAAATTACGCTAAACACGAACTGTCAGAACTCATCACTATGGATGATAAATTCAACCAGTTACTCACTATGCTGGAAGAAGCATCCATTCAAATTAATGAAGTCAGCGATGAACTCCGCCACTACGGTGATCAACTGGATATGGACCCAAATCGTCTTTTTGAATTGGAACAAAAAATTTCACAACAAATTAGAGTGGCTCGTAAGCACCACGTTGCTCCGGAAGAACTTCCTTCACTTCATCAACAATTATTGGAAGAACAGCAACTACTGGCGCAGCAAGAAGATGACTGCACCTACCTTAGTGAACAGGTTAATCAACACCATAAGCAGGCATTGGAAGTCGCAAAAAGATTGCATCTGGTTCGCCAGCAATATGCCAAAGAATTAAGTGAGCTCATTACTCGCAGCATGCATCAGCTCGCCATGCCACATGGTCGCTTTACCATTGATGTCTCTTTTGCACCTGAACATCTGAATGCTGATGGTTCAGATAAAGTTGAATTTAATGTCACTACTAACCCTGGTCAACCACACCAATCTCTCGCGAAAGTTGCTTCGGGTGGTGAGCTTTCCCGTATTGCGCTGGCAATTCAGGTTATAACGGCTAAGAAAATGGAAACGTCCGCCTTGATTTTCGATGAAGTAGATGTTGGTATCAGCGGCCCAACAGCCGCAATCGTCGGCCGTCTATTACGTGAATTAGGCGAATCTACCCAGGTTATGTGCGTCACCCACCTGCCTCAAGTAGCCGGTTGTGGCCACCAACATTTTTATGTCAGTAAACAGACTGACGGTGAAGAAACTGAAACTCAAATGCAGTTGCTGGATAAAAAAGCCAGATTACAAGAGCTGGCGCGGCTTCTCGCAGGCAGTGAAGTGACAAAAAATACCCTGGCAAACGCTAAAGAACTGCTAGCAGCATAATTTGACACAACTTTTGCGTATATTTAAGGTCATAGCTAAAGCTTGTACACCCTATGGATTTCAAGATGCATCGCGGCGGTGAGCGAGTGCAGCCAACAAAGAGGCAACTTGAAAGATAACGGGTATAAAGGTTTTCAATTTCGTCAAGGTCTATTATTATCAACACCCTGACTCCTAAAGGAATGTAATTACCATGCGCTGTAAAATGTTGACTGCCGCTGCTGTATCATTTGTCATGCTGACTGCGGGTTGCTCTACGCTGGAACGGGCTGTTTATCGCCCTGACATTAATCAGGGGAACTACCTAACACCTACTAGTGTATCAAAAATTCATAAGGGAATGACCCAGCAACAGGTAGCTTACACATTAGGAACACCAATGTTACAAGACCCGTTTGGAACTCAAACGTGGTTTTATGTATTTCGTCAGCAACCTGGGCACAAAAAAGTAACTCAGCAAACTCTGACACTGACATTTGACAGTAATGGTGTACTGACTGACATTAAAAACGAAAATTCACTCACCGAAGATCTTCAATAACCAAAGAGTTAAATAGACAGTCAGTCAAAAAAATGGATGACTGGCTGTCTATGGTAGCTATTGAGCATTATTTTTAGCCCGCTCAGCACGCTTACGACGCATTTCTTTTGGATCAGCCAATAATGGGCGGTAAATTTCCACCCTATCACCCTCTTCCAAAATATCCGTCAACTTAACTGGACGGCTATAAACTCCAACCTTATTCTTTTGCAGATCAATATCATTACGCAAAGTCAGCAAACCTGATGCAACTATTGCTTGCTCGACAGTTGCGCCTTGAGCCAATTTCACCGTACGCAGATATTGGCGATCAGGCAATGCATAAACAACTTCAACATTGATATCAGACACGATAAACCTCGCGTGCACGCAAAGTAAAAGCCTGCACCATACTCCCGGCCAGTTCCTTAAAAATCTTACCGAAAGCCAATTCAATCAGCTTATTAGTGAATTCAAAATCAAGTTGTAACTCAACTTTACAGGCATCTTCACTCAGAGGGATAAAGCGCCAACCGCCCATTAACTTACGAAAAGGCCCGTCGACCAGTTGCATATTAATGCTTTGGTTATCGGCCAGAATATTCCGGGTAACAAAAGTCTTACTTATACCCGCTTTCGAAACATCGACTGATGCAGTCATTTCATTATTGCTAACACTCAGCACCCGACTACCGACACACCCCGGTAAAAAATCCGGGTAAGAGCCAACATCATTGACCAATTTGTACATTTGTTCCACGCTGTACGGTACTAACGCAGAGCGACTAATCTGTGGCATATAATTTCCTGTAAGGCTTAATTGTAGCGAATAATATCACCTATACGTGATCAAAGAAAAATCTGTCAGCGTATAATGCAATAAACACTCATTAATCAGCAAATATGTGCGGGAAAAGATTTCTTTCACCAAAGCATTCAGTATAATGCATACACTATGACAAAGAAAAAAGCACACAAACCCGGTTCGGCAACCATTGCCATGAATAGACGAGCTCGTCACGAATACTTCATTGAAGAAGAATTTGAAGCGGGTCTCTCGTTACAAGGATGGGAAGTCAAATCACTGCGCGCTGGTAAAGCTAACATCAGCGACAGTTACGTTTTGCTCAAAGATGGAGACGCTTATCTTTTTGGCGCCACCATCACCCCGTTAAATGTAGCTTCTTCCCATGTCGTCTGTGATCCAATGCGTTCACGCAAACTCTTACTTAATCAGCGCGAACTTGACTCATTATATGGTCGAGTCAATCGTGATGGTTATACCGTTGTTGCCTTATCTCTTTATTGGAAAAACGCCTGGTGCAAAGTCAAAATTGGCGTAGCAAAAGGCAAAAAGGCACACGACAAACGTTCAGACATCAAAGAACGTGAATGGAAATTAGACAAAGCACGTATTATGAAGAATTCTGGGCGATAAATTCTGGCATTATAGTTTAGTATTCTGATATACTTGCTTTTAAGACACTTGGGGCTGATTCTGGATTCGACGGGATTCGCGAAACCCAAGGTGCATGCCGAGGGGCGGTTGGCCTCGTAAAAAGCCGCAAAAAAATAGTCGCAAACGACGAAAAATACGCACTGGCAGCTTAATAACCTGCGCAGAGCCCTCTCTCCCTAGCCTCCGCTCTTAGGACGGGGATCAAGAGAGGTCAAACCCAAAAGAGATCGCGTGGATGCCTTGCCTGGGGTTGAAGCGTTAAATCTAATCAGGCTAGTTTGTTAGTGGCGTGTCTGTCCGCAGCTGGCAAGTGAATGTAAAGATTAGACTAAGCATGTAGTACCAAGGATGTAGGAATTTCGGACGCGGGTTCAACTCCCGCCAGCTCCACCAATTTAGTAGGGACAGTGATAGGACAACAGCTTTAAAAACAGTGAGTTAGCAAAGTTGATTGGACACTGACCGGACAATGAAGGGACACAAAAGGATACGCAAAGGAGCCGCGGAGCTTTTGGAAAAACCAACCATGATTAGGTTGGTTTTTTTATGTCTGTAGCACAGCAGTTCGTGTCCGTTATTGTCATCATACCCGCAATAGTTCTCTCCTTCCCATTTATAACCTTACAAGTGGCAGATTGAACATAAGGTAACTTCATTGCTTCTTGTTGCATATTGCTGTTGATTAGCTGAGTTCCCGGCCAATGTCACAAAATTCGCAGGTAATAAGGAATACCCAATGCTGTGTCATACCAACACTCACCCAGATATGTACTACAGGCACAAGCGACATCCTGCGCTACAAAATAGGGATTATCAGTAATGACGATATTTCCGGAGTCATTGAGTGTTAAATCCCATGACTCGGTATCAAGCAGAAGTGAACGAGTTCGCATTTTCGATTCCTATGGAAATAAAAAAACCGTAATTAAGAGGTGTAGATATGAAAAAACCCGCATTGTGGGCGGGTTTATTGACGACTACTCAAAAAATTTTAAGCAGCTTGGCGATGATTCTTACGCTTTCCTTGAAGCTCAACTTTTGGCTTATGCTCAAACATTTTTGGGGCAGCTTTTATCAACAAGTCAATAGCTCCACCCACAGCAGTATACACCTGCTGCGTATCAAATTTTTTGATATCTTTAATGGCTGCTTTCTGCTTTGACATAATGACTCCTAAGAGATTTTCTCTCCAATAGCTTTGAGCCTGGGCCCATAAGGGGTGTTCACATTAACAAAGTTTTCTCTTGCACAAAAAACAAACTAATACTTGTTGGTCCCCGTATGCTATCACTATAAACTCTAGTGTCTAGTCTTTTTTTTATCAATCTTTGATTGTCTTGAATATTGTTTCAAACGTATCAATATCAGCCTCCATAATGTAACCACACTTCATCATGTTAAATCCATAAGATGAGTAATAGGAGATTACTTCTTCAACAGGCTCAATGATCTGGATATATTTACCCTGTGCAGATTTACAAAACATGTAAGCAGCCATCAGGGTAAGTTGAAACATTTTCCCATTTAAAGGATGTTTTACGTCATCACGATAGAAGTTCTCTATCATATGAATTTCAAAACTTTCCTCATCAATGGAATATGTACATAAAGCTAGCCCAGAAGGAGGTCCTTGCACATTTCCACACTCTACCAGCTTTAAGCAAAATTCAAATTTATCTTCTCTGTTTCCGATCCTAGACAAACATTCATCCCAGTTTAGTTCGCCGTATCCGCGAGAAAGGATTCTGTAATCATCATCAGAGATATCCCCTACAGCAAGGTTAAGCTTAAGCTCATCAACAATAATCTGCATGCTATTTCTTACCACATGCCCGATCTGTTCAAGATTAAACATTCTTTATCTCTCATATTTAATTGATTGATATATCTTACAGCTTTTTGTGATTATTTCATATGCTATTTAACTTTTCTTGCCATTAAAATGTGCACTATTTAACAATGACAAGTGAGTTAATAATTAACCCAAAACCAAGGATAGCTATATCCACGAGCATGACTAAGGTTTATAACTTACCGTTCTCTATATTTTATTATCTAAACTTCAGCTAGAATAAATAATGTTGACTTCAATGTGATTGACTTTATAGTACGGAACAATTGCTTCTATCTCTATATCAGTCAAAAGAAGCTCTTTTCCGAGTTGCACATACTCGTAACCTTTTCCAGTTTCACAGCTCAGCATAATATTGTGACCTGTTAAAGCAATGACCGAGAAAAATAAAAAATTCACCTAGGTTTCACAAAGATTTCTTCATTTCTACATATTTATCATCCTTATTTTCAGCTTCAACTATCTTACTCCCTCTCTCATCCTCTTTTTTTTCTTGTATCACGCGCTATTAACATCTCAATCTGGCAAAATTTATATGTGCATTCAGCATTGTCCCATAAACTCATGTCTATAAATGAAGCGCAATACTATTCTGTATTCTTCCGTGCCATTAGACGTACATTTTTTTGACTTTATCCTGAAAACCAGATTGTTTCATGCTTAGATGAACTAAATCCACAACGTCTGTTTTAACTTTCTCTTACTCCAGATATTAATCTGAGGTGTTTTCATATGTAATAACCAGAGTTGCTATCCATCTTTATACCTCAATCCCTACTCTCTCGACTTAATTTAATATTTCAAAATAAATTTTTTTACCAATAAAAAGCCCATAAATTCACCTTACCTCTGATTTTATCTGTAAATTATTATTTTTAGCTCTACTTATCTATTCCCTTAGGTTGAATAATATAGGACTATTGAATTTTTATTACACGCAATCGCTCCTCACGTTCATCAATACTATTATTGATGAAAGACGTTGATAAAAGTGAGGATCTCTATAACTTAAACCTCACCTTTTTCCGAAAATTAACCAGGTAGAGTAAAAGGATAATGATGGTATGAAAAATCATTTTAGTAATCTATAAATTGAATTTCTTTTTTTATAGATTCGACAGCATTATGAACCAAGTCATAATTGGTAGTTGCACTTTTAGCGCCATAAAAAGCACTATTTTTAAAGCCATTTTCTATTGCACTTAATATTTCATGAGAATTTATCCTTTCATAAGGTATAGATTCCGACATAATATATTTAAAAATTGCAGTCATAATCATGAGAATACTTGACTGAAAAAGATGTCTCTTTTCTGTTGGAGAATATATTTCTTTAGAAAAAGGATGTTCAATACCTTGCATTCTTATGAATTTTAAAAAACTCAGCATCTGCTCAAAAACATATTCTGAGCGCTCAATAAATTTTTTTACTTCATCATTATTCATTCTCCTTGCTTTATCCATAATCGAATCAACATAATAAGGTGTTCCGACATATTTTTCATTTAACCCATAATGCAATATATAAAACATTAAGAAAAAATCCGCATGAACAGCTTTATCTGAAAGACGTTTTTTCACCATATTAAATACTTTCGACATTTCATTATCATGCTTCAATTCATCAACTTTATTTATAACCCAATCATTAAATTGAGATCCAAATAAAACATGACGAATTTCCTGTTTAGACATCGGATTAGTACCTTTATTATAACGTAAAAATATTTCTAATTCCAAACTAGGATCATCCTGAACATGAATATAATTTACATTTAAACTAGTCTGAACTGACAATTTATTTTTCAATTCAACAGGAAGATCATTAAAATACATTGAATTCAAATGTTTCAATGTTTCTAATCCAGTTAATTGATATTCATTATTTACATAACGATGTATCGCTCTAAGTCTATGTTGACCATCTATTACATTTGATACATGAGGATACTTTGTTGTATCAGAAGCTAAATATATAGTAGGAATAGGTATGCCCATCAATAGAGACTCAATTAAAAAACTTTCATCTTTTTTAGTAAATTTATATTCTCTCTGATAGAAAGGCTTTAATTTAATACCTCCCTGCTCCGCTTTTCCTGCATCAATTTCTCTACATAATGATTGAATATTTAGAGTAGTTGTATTCGATTGAACTTTAACTTCATTTTTCATCTTTAATCTCTTTTATATATTAAACACTTTGAATCATACCTTAACATATGAATAGATCAACCAAAAATTTAACTTTATTGTAACCATATGAAAATAAATATTATTTTACGGATTATAATATTAATGGTAACCAATCAAAATTTCATTTCAAGCCAATAACTAAATACCTGAAATGCGAAGCAGAACACTGGAAAAAACTTAGTTTATGAAAATCCTCAGAAATGATTAATTGATTCACTCACGATGTCGTTGTTTCTCCACTATTGTTACAATAACGGTTAACCCACTATTGACCCAGCTATACTCACAAAAGACCATCACTAAAAGTGATGGTCAGATTATTAAGGTCCGTTCACCAAACGGAGCTTGCCACTATGTTAAGAACACCGCCTCCCCAGAGACTTTCCCTCCAAAAACTCTCTCGCTTGACGAGCTGGTGCCAAAAGATCATCTGGTCCGTAAAATCGATGCCGCTATTGATTTCGAATTTATCCGCAAATTAGTCACCCCGTTGTATTGCCACAATAATGGCCGGCCAGCTATCGATCCGGTCATGTTGCTCAAAATGATGTTACTAGGCTATTTATTTGGCCTTCCCAGTGAACGCCGTCTGGTACAGGAAATTCAGGTTAATGTCGCTTATCGCTGGTTTCTGCGCCTCGGACTGACCGAGAAGGTGCCAGATACGTCAACCCTGAGTCAGAATCGCCGCCGCCGTTTTAATCATACGGCGGTCTTCCAGCAGATTTTTGACCACACTGTCGAACCGGCGATAGCCAAAGAAGTGCAAACACAGTGTCTTTTGGCGGCAACCACCCAAAATATCAAGAAGATAGCATTGCTGGTCGCAATGCTTTGTTATTTTTATCTCTGGAGAGCGGGCCCATCAATGCAAGAGAAGCGAAAATCCCCCCCTGACGGGTGATTAAATCGGGTCAATGAGGAAAATGAGTTGTATTAGGATCCATAATGAAATGAACAAACCCCACTATTTTCAATGAGGTTTGTCAGCGGTCTGACCACCACTAAAAGTGGTGGTAATTGTTCCTATGAGACTCTAACCTCAGTGAAATCCATGCTAGAATATCTCCCACTTAACTCATCACAAGTTAAGAAAAAAAATCATCATTATGGACCTCATATAGAAGTTCATTACAAGTATTTTGGTATTGCAAATATTTCTTGATCTAGACGTCAAAGAATCGATTTAAGGTATTGTAGCTTTGATACATCAAAAAGATATCCTGACCGTCACAAGAAACCTTAACCAAATAGCATTGTCTTCTAGGGAGATGGCTTTTTATTCCCTATATGCACTTTATATCCACCTAGAATGAATTAATTTCCACAACCACTTTTCTTAATAGAAATTAGATTTAGAAATTAATCTATTCAATCTGTGATGTTCATATATCGCTTCAATGGAAAGTATTGCCTAAACTTCCTAACTATAGCCTTCTCCCTCATACCCAACCAGATAATAGCGGACAATGGTTAATTTAAATCCCAACGAACATCCCATAAGAACTGCTCCCTATGTATATATAGATTGATATCCAATATTATGGGAGCTATTCACTAAATAGCTTTCAATATTATTTATCTTCAACTCCAAAGCTAGAATATATTAATCCACTCTGTAATAACGTATTACTTAATATCCTATTGCGAACCAATATGAACCTAAAACATCACGCCCAATGACAGCACCGGCAGCATTAAATTCATAAACTGTCGAGTAGTTATCCGCTGGAGTACCATTGGTATAGACACTAACTTGCATAGATAAGCATGCTGTAGGAAACGGGATTGGATACGTTATTGTAATTTGCCCAGGGCCTCCTTTCGGATTATATCCCCATTGATAAATTATTCCGGTATCACCACATTTCCACCAACCGTTTACAGCTTTTAGGGCGGTATTTTCAGTGATATTAATCATGGATTCTCCTTAGTATTAACAATTAATATTTTCTTCAACAGAGATCTACCGACTAAATCATTTAATTACATAAATCATGCATTGGTAATACACTTTAACTATAGTAGTTATTAAATGAAGTATGATGAATTATTTTTATCGCTAATAGTGATTAACCATTACGGAGTAATTAAGATTAATAAATAATTTTGAAGACAAAAAATATACAAAACTATTTATTAATAATATCAGAAAGCGACCTTCCCACTTCCTACTGTTTTCCCTGTATGATGTCCCGCTGCGCCTGTCACATATAATATGGATGCAATAGTATAAATAAAAAATTTTTATTATAATTTCCACAATATCAATATAAAATGAATATTTTTCATATAAAAAATAATAAAAACAATATATTAAAAGATAAAGCATCAGAAAATCAGCATTTAATTATTCATTATTATTAATCAGTAGCAATTATTTTCCCATCTTTTTTCACAAATCCACCAACGTTACCTCAACAGATTTTCAACAATACAACAAAAAATTATACGAAAAGGGAACTTATTACCTATTATTAAACAATAATTAGTAACGCAGATAAATTATTCGATCTCCAATAAACCCCTGATGAGGTACCAACTATGAAGAAGTTATCAGCTTGCCTTTTAGCGTTAAGTATTACCACTTTCTCTTCCAACCAAGCATTCGCAACTATCTGTTTGCAAGAAAATAAGCCATTGACCAAATGTACTCAAGTATGCGGACCGATAGCTCTTTATAGTATTTTTTTCTCAATAGCTTGTTTTTAAATCAATTAATAGCAAGCAAAAGTGACAGGAATAATTTTGTTCTTGTCACTTTACCATGTGGTTATCGTTCTCATTCATAATGATATATCTTTACACTGTTAAGTTATTCTAACGATTTCTGATCATCCAGCACATTAAGTAAATCCAAATTAGATAATTTGCACAATCATTAAATCTAATAAAATATGAAACTATCGATAGGGAACTATTTTAAATACGAAAATTTCTTTATAAAATATAATCTAATAGCAATCAACATAAGGCCATAATTAAAGCTATTTTTCTGCTTATTTAAGCTTATTATTTCTTAAAGCCATACTCATAAATAATCAATAAAATAGCCAAAAATATTAAATAGAAACACAATCCTTGAAAATTCTTATTAATGGTTGATAGTTACATTGATAAGCAGAAATATTAGCATCAATCCACTGCTTAGCATTTATAGATTCAAAAGAAATTTTATATCCACAGTTTATAACAATATATTCAAATAACAGCCTCTGTGTTCGCCCATTTCCCTCCCTAAAAGGATGAATTACATTTAATTCCGCATAATATTCAGCAAGTTTTTTAATAAGTTCCTGATAATTTAACCCCACAAGATAATTCTCATTCTCTAACATATTAAATATCCTATTCCCTTCCATCTCAATACATTTAGCATGACAGAAACGGGTATCCCCTTTAGATATATCAATTATCCTTAGCTGACCAGCCCAATCATATAAATCAGAAAATATCTGTTTATGGAGTTGACGCCAAAAGACCAAATTGTAAGGTGGTTCCTGGAATGAAATATTCAATATAGCAAGTTCAGTGAGTTCTCTTTCTGCCTGCTCAAGCATAACGGGATCACGAATACCTAATTTATTAATAAGTGTGTCGATACCCGGGTATGTGTAAGGATCTTGCCCTGCTCCATATTTATCTACCATAATTACCTCATTGTAAACTATATTTTCTAATTAGTTTATCTCTAAGATTTTTTTGTTCTTTCGGTGTTTCAGGCAAACTATTCATAATAATATTTATCCCTTCAAGACGCATACTCTCTCTATAGTTTTTTAATTTAACACTGTCAAAATAATGCTTTTTTTCATTATAAGTTGTCATTGTTGTTTTTCTATTCTTTTGGTTTCTAATACCTTTCTCTTGTTGGCGGGAATATTTAAACTTAGCCAGATCCAAATCGCTTAATTTACAGTTAATCGCCTGACCGCTTTCAAATATTCCCCAAGAAATAACTTCAAAATAACTGATTTTCCCATCCCTAATACGATTAATTTTTACTTCTAAGTCTTGTTGCAATATTTGCAAGACCTGTTGTACCTTACGTTCAGATATCCCTGTCGCTTCTACAATTGAACGCGTGTTAGGATGATTTAACTTCGTCAAGGCCGCCATAACAGCTAATTCATATTTCATTTGAATTTCCAAGATACAATCTATGCAACGATAGTATAAAACATCAAAGTAACGAAAACCAGAAAAGAGAATCACGCTATTATTGACGAATCCGGTAAAGCACATGTTCATGAAGTGGGTGTCCATCCGGTAATAAAGGATGTAAAAAAGTATTTTCATCTTTCACCATACCAAGCCGCTCCATAACTTTTTGAGATCGCAAATTAAAAATTGTCGTAAATGCAACTATTTCCTCAAGTTTTAATTGGGTGAAAGCAAAATCCAAAGCTTTACGTGCGGCTTCACTGGCATAACCTTTACCCCAAAATGGTTTATCAAGACGCCATCCAATTTCAACACAAGGTGAAAATGGTAATTCCGCCACAGGAATATTCAAACCGACAAAACCAATAAAATCCCCAGTTTCTTTCAGCTCCACAGCCCATAACCCCCAACCTCCCTGTTGCTCAAATCTCTGGATAATCGTATCTACCATCGTATTACTCTGTTCCGCTGTCAAAGTGGCAGGAAAATATTCCATGACTTCTGCGTTACTATTCAAATAACAAAATGGTAATCTGTCTTCCTCTCTCCATGCACGCATGATTAATCTGTCTGTTTCCAACACCACAGTCATATTCTTCTCCTCCCAATATTAGTTAACAAATAAGATACCTACCATGCGACAAACCACATACTTCAATCAGAGTAATTAAAGCAATTAAATAGGTAGATTGCTATAGTAAACAAAACTAAAGAGGAAATAGAACAACTCGTTAAAAACTAACAAAGAAGTGGCCCGTGCCGGAAGGATCTGAATCAGATGTCACACGGGCCTGGTTTATCAGGCACTTGTTTTTACCGTGGCCTTATCTTTAGATTTATCATTATTGGTATCTTTTATCGGTACAACACGTTCAGATGCTGTTTTGTTTTCAACTTGTTCCGATTGCCCAAAAAACAAGCCTCCACGCTTGATAGACATACTGCTGCAACGACTGATTCCGCGCAGTTCTCCATGTTCAAGAATATCCAACGTCGCTGCACAACAGGTCCCCTCAACATCGCCATCAATAATGATTTCCGGCGCACTAAGTTCACCTTCAACCCGTCCAGCGTGCATAATGCGGATCGCCCCCTCTTTCACCCGGATATTGCCAATTACTTTACCCCAGATCTGTATATCACCTTCTACATCAATATCACCCTTAAATACCGAGCTTTTGGCAACAATAGTACAACGACGCGCTTCCGCACTAGCGTTCTTTTTATCATCAACAGATTGAGACATGGGTTCAACAGCCACTGCCTCTGATTTTTTTCCAAACATAGTTTTTAATCTCGACCTCATGTGAATAAAGCAAAATATTAGCGCCAAAAAAGAGAGAATCGCGGTCACTGCGCAGCCAAAAAGATTACCAGCCAGATAGAATCCCAGAGCAATGCTCCACATGATCCATATACAGCTCAAGAAAATATTGTCCGAAAAACGATGTTTTGCCATGTTTGTTCACGTTTTTGTTATTTTTCATGCTTTTTTCGTTAGAAAATACAAAACCAAAATCACTATTTTATCAGAGCAGATAACAATCAATGCTAAAGGAAAGCAGGTATTTACAACGTTATTAAACGGTTAAAAACCTATATTCATTCTTCGATAACAATTAACAAGGAAAAATTAACATTAAAATAGAAACCTTATTTTTATAATTGTTAACATGAATCAACAATAAAGTCACGTTATTAATGTTTAATTTTATTTACAGATGATATGTTATAAGACTACTTCTCAATTAATATCTACTGATATTTATCTAATAAACATACTACTTATTTATACAAATAAATTAATTTATTAAAAACATCAATATTATTGTGCGATAAAAACACAATTAATATCCGATAAATCAATTATTTTTATGAATAAATGATCCCATTACAAGCTTATAAGATTAATTTTAGATTGGATAAATAATCTTAAACTCCTCATTTAAACTATATAATTATATAAAGTGGTTAATATAAAAAATAGATAAAATCGATATGAAAATAATTCAATATTGGGAGGCATAATGAATGAAAAATTATATATCATGGATATATACAGTAGGAATGTAGTGAGGATAACCTAAGCGCCAATTTTATTGAAAATAATCAGACCTCAACTGTCTCATAATTAAGAAATAGCAATTAGAAAGTAAAGTTTATCATTAATCTGAATATATGAATCTTTTTTCTCTGACACAGCTTCGGAGATTTATCAGCCTTATTAGCTCCCCAAGGTAAAGCCAGCAATATTTTCAATGTTGCCCGGGATAATAACTGATGAACCACTGGCTGTAATCTACAATTTACCAACTGATTCTCAAGACTCTTATGAGTTGAAGCTCTCACCTTTTTCAATATTATGTTAGAAATTCTTCTCGGATTGATAGTCTTATCAAGAAAATCCTGATCGGTAGAATAAGGTACAGCAATAATAGCGCCATTAAGGGTCACTGCGATATAACTTAGATCAGTTTTATTTAAAATAGACACAACGCCCAATATTAATATGGCCGCTATTATAATTTTACTCAGTTTCATTTCGAATTATTACGATTATCTAATAATGGTCCATACCAGTATAGAACAACAACATATTCTAAATAATTTCATTGTCAATCCTATTTTAATTTTATGAAGAATATAAAAAAATTTCACCCTAGGAATAAATCATCAAAAACATTTATATATGAACAATGACCTTATCGACCTTTCAAGTATTACAGAATAATTCAATTAATAAAAACAAAAAATACAAATTCAAATAATTTCACAACAAAATACTTAGATAACATTTCAATACGATCATTTGCGATCTATAGTGTCGCAAATTATATCTATATAAGTATAAAATACTTTATGCAGTTTGTTTTTCAAATTAAAAGATCTAAAATTTTAATTTTTCGATATAATTGATCTGCATCGTACAAAAACCAACCTTGACAAAACAGGATATGCCCGGCAATTCTTTATGACTGGAGAGCATTCAGATTGCCCTCATGTGTTGAAATTAACCGTTGGATTATCCGAATTGCCCAAGATATCCAACTGGGTTCAATAAAGCCTGGAGTTAATATGGAAAATCGGAAAGATTCGACTCAACCTTCCCAGACGGATCAAGTACTCAATGTCATATCCGAATTATGTACTATTCGGAAAATGCAAGCGGCTCCCCCGCCAGAATCATGGCCTAGTACGCGTGATGTAGCAGAACAATGCGATTTCACCATTTACAAAGCGCGTTATCTGTTATTGAAACTGGCTAACAAAGGATTAGTTATGGTAACTCCATCTCCCATTAAGAATTCTCTCCGATGGTATATACCGGAAGACAAAATTAAGTCTGTCTAATGTCAAGCAAATCTGAAGAAATGGATGTCTGCTCTGTACAGTAGGGCCTGTCTATATAGTCGAAAACTTGAAGAGACAACATACGGCCCTATGGTGTTATTCATTCAAATCGCTATATTCTTTCCATTACAAAAATCTCAACAACGCATTCAAGCGCAGAGATATCATAATCAATTATTATCATTTTATTTCAGAGGTAGTCAGAATGGAAAAATTGCATCGTTGGGAAAAGGATGGATATGTTGTCTCTACAGATAAGAATAAATTAGATATCACGATCATACAGCAGTTTCTGACGAAATCCATTTGGGCAGAAGGAATCGACAAGGAGACGGTTAAGTTGTCGATCGAAAATAGCTTGACCTTTGGCTTGTATAAAAATACTCAGCAAATAGGATTTGCTCGTATCGTGACTGACTTCACAACCTTTGGTTATCTTATTGATGTTTTTGTTTTGGATGATTATCGAGGATTGGGATTAGGACGTTGGTTAATGACATGTTGCCTGGAACATTCCCAAGTAGCACAGCTTCGTCATATTATGCTGGTCACTTCGATGGCGCCGTGGCTATATGAAAAAATGGGTTATTCCCCGGTAAACGAAGAAAACTTTGTTTGGCAAATTGTTCGACCAGATATTTACAAACAATCTAATCAATGAAGTAGTCATATCAATTAGTCATGAAAAATGCCCGACAAGGTGGCCGGGCATTACTACGACAATAGCCACACTATTGCGATAAATAGGAAGCTACTGTTTTATTAACCAGAAATTAGAAACTGGCGTTAACACCTAAGCTGAAAGCATAAGTGTGATTCTGAACATCACCATCATTACGTGATATTGACGCAAAAGCGCCCCAATCTTTTGTAATAGCAGCATTCATGCCGATAATGTATTCACGCCAGTTGGTGTCCTGCTTTTGACTTTTACTAACGAAAGATGTCTCAGTTAAGTTAATGGCACTACTAATCTGATAATGCTTATCGCCGAACTGGTGGTTAAACCGAACTTCAGCATAGGGGTTAAAACGACTAAAATTAGTGTCCAGACGCCAGCCTAATGTTCCGACCTGAGAATCGTAACGTTGATTACCGAAATTCATAGCCGTACTGCTATTACCTGATTCACGATAACCTTTAACATAACTCTTATCCCAAGCGTACTGGATAATCGGGCTGGTCATAACCGTAGATGTCAGCGGAATATCCCAACCTGCTGTAATGCGTCCTCCCCACTGATGACCGGTAGTCGAAGCATGCTCCTTGCGCAACCACTCATTGAGCACGATACCGCGCGTAATATCCTCATATTTCATGTCCAAATAGTGAAGATCGCCACTAATCCAACCTTTATCGTAGTAACGCCATAAGCCATAAGTGGTGAATACATAACCACGACCATCAGCGCGGAAATTATTCACTGAGCGCTTATCCTGATAACGCGAGATCATTCCCCCTAACAGAATATTATCCGTAAGTTGATAGTCACTACCCAGTGTCAGTGTACTGTTGTGATTACCACTATAACCACCGAATACGCCTATTTTACCCTGCTCGTTACCCACGCTGCGTAGCTGCTGCAAACGGTTGTCAAGAGAGGCAAGCGCTCCTTTCACCGGCACATTGTTGGTATTCGTCAGTGACATAACCTGATGTGGAGCATTAAGGATTGAAATAGTGTACTGACCAACCATACGCTGTGCTTCTGGAGTTGGATGAAAATCATCAGAGAACAAAAAGGATTTACTGGCATCAAAACCGGTATCATCAGAACTACAAATATTAGCATCCCTATCCCGAACACAAGCATAGCCTAAGGTATTGGAAAAACCGTAGCGTAAAGGATTATCAATGACTTCATGCAAAAGTGCATTGACATCAACCCGAACAATATTGCCGCCCTTCTTGCTAAGTGCGGTATCTTCTAATTTATTGTACTCGTTAACCAATCCAGAGGCTTTGCTGCTTGTTTCGTTATACTTATCAAGTAATTGTCGCTTATATTCTTCCGCTGTTTTAGCATCTCCCTTTGAAGCCTTGGCCGCAAGATTTTCAAAGATCCCTTGGATAATTTGAGAGCGAGTATCTTCATTTATCGTTGGATATGCATTAGTGCTCGCACGGATCATATCCTTTAATTCCTCAACCTGGTCAGGAGTGAGAGAAATCGGGAGCTTAGTGAGTGCCTGAGAAACGACGGCTTTCATAATCATTGGTGTTTTACCGATATCAGGAACAGTAGGTACAATAACGATCCCAGCTCCCGCATCAAGAAGTTTATGCACCTGTGCCGAGGCTTCCATCGCGCTACTTCCAACAATTCTCGGATCTCCCCCTAACATGACAGCTTTAAGATCATTACCACCAATCCAGTGAATATACATGCCATTAGGATCAGCACGACCACCGTGGCTTGCCAAATAATTATCTACTTGATTTTGAGTATTGTTATCTTTGTTCACATCAGGAACAGCCGTCGATCCACCCACGGCGTAATTAGTCCCACCTTCATCGAAAGGCTCCAGTTTAGTCCCTAAATGTTGAGCAATAAGATCATTATACAACTCATTGGTTTTACCATTTATCATGTATCGATGACCTTTTCTACCATCACTCAAGCTATCACCAAAAACATATAGATGGTCATAAGCGTGTGCATTCGAAATTGCACTTATCGAAAGTGCTAACATGCCTGGTGTAAATATAAATGCCCTTTTCATTAATATGATCCTCAAGAAGTTATTTTATATTTATCATTGAACTAGCCGTTCAATTGAAATGATCAATCCAAATCGAAACTACGTTAATGAGATACGACGCAATCCCCTTTTTAATTAACCAATACCTCATTATAGTTAGTAACAGAGAGAATCCCGCATAATTTTTTTAGGTTTTAAAGTTTAGTGTTGCTTGATTGTTCAATTAACCAAATTGGTTAAAATTCAACTATCTATAAAAAGTAATATTAGACCAAATAGATTGAATTCTCTCCTTTGTTTCATGAAATAGATCACAAAACAGACAGAAGAAGATTCTGATAAGAATAATGATTAAGTCTGAGTAATATCTGAAGCGATCCATCACAATAAACGTGATAGCATTAATTCATCATCGGTTTAGCAAAATAAAACATTAAGAAGAATGAATATGAGAATTCAGCAAGCAATAAAGGCCGATTTCAATAAGCTGATCGAAATCTGGGAAGCCTCGGTACGAGCAACACATGACTTTTTATCTGGCGAACAGATTAATGAATTGCGCCCATTAATTCTGCATACTTATTTACCAGCACTGACTGTTTATAAAGCGATAAATGACAAACACGAAATTGAGGGTTTTATTAGTGTTGATCAGCATCGAGTTGAAATGCTATTCATATCCCCGGATTCCCGAGGTAAAGGCATCGGCAAATCGTTGCTGAATTTTGCCATTAGCGAATTAGGTATCAATGAACTTGATGTTAATGAACAAAATATTCAAGCAGTAGGTTTCTATCAGCACCAAGGATTTAGCGTTTTCAACCGCTCAGAAATTGATGGTCAAGGTAATCCATTTCCGTTATTACATATGCGAATTGAACGGCCGAACGCCGAAGCTATCTGACTCATACTATCCCCACATGACGATACTATTACCAAGGCAGCGACAATCTCTTCGCTGCCCAATTCTTTATTTACTTCAAATTAAATTCTATTGCCAAAGTCAACTCCCTTGGCAAACCGGCTGGTTTCAACCCTACCGACCGAGCTTGTTGGATCGCCGCAAGGGCAGCGCGGTCCAACTCATCAACGCCTGAACTCTGCACTAATTGGTGATTCGTCAAATCGCCGCTATCCAACAAGCTAAACCTGACCTGAACTATCCCCTGTTGCTTCATCTTCTTAGCCCGACGCGGATAGCGTTTATGTTTTTCAATTTCACGACGCAAGGCCGACTGATAGTTTTGTAACTCATCGGCCCCCATGCCAGTCATCGGTTGGCTGGTCGTCGCTTGACGGGCGCCAGCTTGTGAATCCGCAGTATCTCTCCCCGCTAATTGGGCGCTGCCTTCCGTTCGCTCTGGCTGATTTTGCTCTGTTCCCAGTTTACGCCCACGCTCTGCCAGTTTTGGTTGAGGATCTTCTACCGGTTCTTTCTGTGGCTGAGGTTTGCTCTTCGGTTTAGCATCTGCCTGTTTTTCTGGCGGTGGCTTCAGGCGTTCCTGTTTCCGTGGCTTATCCGCAGGCTTATTAAGGACTATTTTTGCCTCATGTGGCGATTCCGCTACCACTATCTCTGGCGGCAACGGGGGCGGAACAGGTTCCGGCTCTACAGGTTGTTCCTGTCCGGCCGGTGCTGCTGAAGCAACCATTTCTATTGACATACTGATTATTGGCGAATTCACTGATTGATTATTCGCACTGTCATCACGCAGTAAATGCCGCGCCATAAACCCAACAATACCCACGTGCAGCAGTAAGGAAGCAAACAAGCCAATATAAAAACGATTTTTCATCATAACTTCAAGCCATCTTTCCGTTCGTTATCTATGGAGATTGCCAGCTCTCCTAATGACAACTGGCGAATCTCTCTTAAAGAGTCAGAACCGACTGGTGACACTAAGCTTAAACGTCCGCCCAGGCGCTGGCATCATGGAGCGAGTTAACGGGTCCAGATAATAGCGATCAGTTAAGTTAGTACCGGATAATTCGACGACCACATCTGGCGTAACCTGATAATTAATATAAGCATCTACAGTCATTACTGAATTCCAGCGCATTGGATTATTACTTATCCCTTTATAAACAGCGGGCATTTTTTTCATTAACCATTTTTCATCCTTATTCTCCACACGACTGTGGTATAATATTCGGCTGCCGATTTCTAAATTTTCATCCAATAACCGACCACCAATATTCAGATTAAGAGAATAACGAGGTGGAATAGTTGTCCTTAAATAACCACCGGGAAAACCGCCATCAATACATTCAGGAACACCAAATTGGTTTCTTGGATCTAACATCAGCGATTCGGTTTTATCGCAAACTTTATTCTTAAGATTATAAGATAGGCCAAAATGGGTAAAGAAACTACCGTTATCATAACGTCCTTGTAGTTCTAAACCGGATAATTTCTGTTTATCTAATTGAGTAAATACAAAGTTACTGTCACGGTCAAAAACATGCTCAATGATGGTATTATAATAAGCGAATCTAATATCCGCATTACGTTCCGCACCCAATAACTGACTTAAATCATGCACATAACCCACTTCTACTGTTTTACTACGTTCAGGTTTAAAAGCACGTGCAGGTTTATCAGTCAAACCGGAAGAAAAGCCAACGGTATCCTCAAAAATACTCGGCATACGTACTGCTTCGGCATAACGGGTATAAATACGTGCATTATCACTCACATAGGCCGTTGCGGAAAATACCGGGGCCCAGGCATGAGCCTTACGTTTAGGTTGTTTAGACCAACGTTCCTGTTCACTTTTTGCTTTATAAACGCCACTATCACCAGTACTCAATATTTCTCCAGAATCATCAACATAACGGCTATTCTGTTGAGCATAACTGTATTCATATTTATACACTTCTTTATTCGTCACAGGATCAATAACGCGCTCATTCATATCAAGTTCCCCATTGAAATAAGGGTTATCTTGTTTATATAACTTACCATCGTCATGATATTTCCAAAGCACTTCTACCGGTACCATAGGACGAAAAATTGAATCTCGTTCTTCTGATTCTTTAATATTTTTTTCTTCATACTCTAAAAATTCATCTAAATCATCAAAACAATCATCAACACAATTACTATATTTCTTATACAACATAGCTTCCCGCTCAGTAAGTGTTCTCAAATATCGTAACCCTTGGCCAACCAGCTTTTTATCCTTACTATAACCAATATCACGAGCAGCTAAACGTTCATTTAAAAAATCATCTTTAGACCAATAGCTTACCCGTCTAGCGCCAGCACTTAATGCCAGCCACGGAGTAGGACGCCAGTCAAAATTAAAGGCAATATTATTTTCCTGACGGCGCCCCTTTCTTGGTGGCGATCGAAAACTAGAAAAATTCTTCCCTTCATAATCATCATGGGAACCTAAACGTTCCCGTTGCAGGCTAGCCGACAAGGTTAAATCTAAATTTGAAGTCAATTCGAAAGCATTAGAGAGATCAACACCCCAACGATTATTATGGGTATTGGTAGAAGCAGTATCGACCAGACGACCATCTTTATTCGGATTTCTTTCCTGACTACCCACATCCCAAGCTTCATCCCGCTCTCGCGGTTCACGTGGATATCCCCCGGCAGTATTGGTATCGCTGATAGTACGGGTAATCCAAAACTTCATATCAAAATCAACCCATTTGTTCCCGTCAGGTTTCCACTTATAATCCAGATTAAATGCCTGCTGATGTACATTCGCCAGCGGCCACTGTGGTACAACATTATTTTCAGCCCGAACCCACCCCAGACGCGAAGGCATAATCTCCCCGTAAATTGTTTTAGTATCGCGAATACCAAACCCAATCGTCTGTTGATTAGCCAGGTACCAGTTATTTTTAAGCAACCAGGATTCCATTTCACTGGAAGTATTAGGTACCTCATTTCCAGGGCGATATATACGCGCGATAAAAGGCAGATAAGGATCATATGACCGGGTACCACCATCAAGGATCTCTATATCCTTTTTACTGATGGGATCATTATAGCGATGAGCACCACCCTTACCGGCAAAATAGTTTCCTTTACTGCGATAACTATAAGCTGCCATTAAATCAAAATATTCCTGTCGGGTACCTAACGCCAGACGTATCGCATTATCTTTTAGGCCCAATAATTTATTATCTTTTGAAGTTTTGGGGGTAATTTCTAACGCAGGATCAACATAATTAAATCCCTGATTAAAACCGGGAATATCCCGATAATCTTGCCCTAATTCCAGATGCGGTACTCGTTCCTTAACAGCATTACTGCTGGTTTCCAATTTCAAGTTAATACCAAATCGTTCGTCTATTGGTACCACATCATCAATACCCAAAGTTTTGATCATTACCGCCCCACCGATCGAACCTTTTACTCCACGTGTCAGTGATGGGCCTTTTTCTATCTCAATGCTGCTGATCAGGTTAGGATCAATATAGTTACGATTATTCGCACCGTTATAACCACGCCAAGTGGTAATTGCCTGCTCAGTACCATCAATGGTAACAGGAACCCGTCCCTGCCCTTGAATGCCACGAATATTAGGATCTAATGCACCACTGTTTCGCGAATCACCACTAAATACGCCGACTGCGCTTTTTAAAACATCCGCCGGTGAAGCACCCTTATAACGTTCTACCAAATCCTTACCCAAGTAAATATTGGTAATATCTTTATCATAAACCGCATCATAACCTGCCTCATCTTTTTCACTGGTCGCTGAAACGTTAATTTTACCAAGGTCAGCCTTATTTTCAGCTGGTTGTTTAGATGATTGATCCGGGGTTATTCGTGTTTCTGCATCAGAACGATAGGGCATCATACTGTAGGCCAATGCCAGCATGAATGTTATTTTGCTATATTTATTATTTAATTTATACATAATCATTATCTGCCATAGTGTGGATTGAAATAACTTATTACTTCAACCAGTATCAAAAATACTTTTCAAACTTGACTAACACTTCATTCTTATTATAGGAATAGAGCCAATCAACATTACTACTATTTTTTCTAAATCGATAAGTAATTACTGGGGTTAAACCAAAAATCTCAAATTTAGGCATACTCACAATTGCCGCATAGAATTGTTCATTATCTTTACGACGCGCATTTAAAGGTACACTGTAATCACCAAATTGCCGTTGGCGCAATGCAGTAAATACTACTGCATTAATTCCCGGATACAATTGAGTAGAAATGCCTGCTCGCACGCCTTTTTGCTGATAATCATCCACTTTTTCAACACTGGTTTTATTAACCCAATCACCACCCGCAAAGGTAATGGTTTGATCAGTTAAATAATAAGATAAGGTAGTATAAACAGAAGTCATATTACCGTCATTATGATTATAAAGTTTATGATAACGAAACTGCTTATATTCACCTTCCAAATTTAATGCCAGATTTTTAGATAGAATATGCATCCATTCGGTTTTCACTCCCGTAGTACGATAACGGGAATGATTACCAACATAATTAAACTCAACGACTGGCCCCATTAGGAAATCATTTTGTTGTGCTTTATAACTATATCCCAAATAAGCAGAAGTAGTATTTTCATTCTCCTCACTGTGATGACGATAGCTTTCTCCATAAGTCATCGAACGTAAAAAAATACCATGATGACCACTTAGTGGATATATCTTACGTAACGTAGCATCATAACTAATACCGTTTGCCTTCTTTGCCATAGGCAACCTACGTTCAGTTATACAACCAACATCTTTATGATATTCAGTACAAGCAGGGGGCTTATCTGGCGACATATTCGTGTTATCGTTAAAGATATATCCCACGGAGAAAGATCCACGCCAAGAATTGCGCAAATTAATCGCCTCCTGATAATTAATTATATTCTTAATGACTGCCGGTGGTAATTTATTTTCATTATCGCGACTAACTGCTGAAATCTCATTAAATAGTAAACTGGCTTCTCTATTTTTTTGATTCTCATAATAGACCCGGGCTAACTCTAATTTAACCCGGGTAAAATCAGGTTGTTGCTGCAAGATGGCCTGATAATGCAGTTCTGCTGCTGCCAAGTCACCCTGAGAACGCGCCAGATTTGCCTGAGCAAAATGGACCAATTGGGTATCATGTCCAGGTAACTTCTGGTATATCAACAAAAAGCGCTCAACATCCTTCACTTGTTGATGATTAATGGCTAAATAGAGCGCCTGACCAATATCATTCACATTATTTTCAACACTAAACGTTTGACCATTAAGTACTATCGATAAATGATCTGTCTTTTTATTTACAGTTTCATCTGTAACCAGCGCTTTTTCTTGATCTTGCAAATTTCGCTGTACGTTATGCCACAATCTTCTACCGGTATCTTCATCTGCCAACACCAGAGATGGCTTTATAAACAAACAGCTAATGAGTAAAGCAAAACGAACAATTGGGGTATTTAACATCGTTAATATCACTGCTTAATTGTCGAACCAAAAATAAACAAAAATAAGACAAAGCCCAGATGAACTTTGTCTTATCCAGTCACCACAAACTCATATTATGGGTTCTTAGTTCCGCCAAAGGCAGTATCTTTACTGTGATCTGCATTAAATTTAGCCACACCAGCTAAACTAGATGCATTATCGCCAAAGAAGTGACCATTGTTTGTCCCGACAAGATTTCCAGCGGTTGCCCTACCCGTAAATGAACCATCAGCTTTAATAACGGAATTAATACCGACAGTGAGCGCACTATTTGCTATTGAACCAGTCAGCCTTTTCTGACCGAAATCCGCAGTAAATGTCCCATGCAGGGCATTGCTACCACTATATTGGTTAACTCCTTTAACCGTATAAGTTGCGATACCACCGGTAGGTAAATTAGTCGTGACATCTTTACCGGAATAATAGGCGGTATGAGTAGTATCAGTCACCTTGCCGGTTTGTGACCATTCACCAAAATAGACATCAGCATTAGCCACTTTACTGAAATTGAACACCCCCATACCACTATGGCTACCCGATCCAGGCATAGAAATTTTATGAATTCCATTTGCATCCGCTGCGGCATAACTTACAAGATTTGAGAAGCTAGTAATCTTACCACCCGCAATAGACTGAACCCCTATTCCCGGTTCTCCACCCGGAGTCGGATGACCGCCACCACGTGGATCAGTCACACCTACCCGAACACTTTGCTTCTGACTATCAAAATCTTGAGTTTGCCCAAAACCTGGATCAGCCATTGCCTGTGTTACTAACCCACATGTACCTAATACTGCAATTAACACTTTAACTTTGTTCATAGCATATTCCTTATGTTAACTAATTAAATGTTAGAGTATTGCTTATTACATAGTTTTAGTACCGTCCGAAGACTGGCGCGCATACTAACGTACTTTTAATAAAAAATGAAATGATAATCATTATCATAAAACAATTGTATCTATTTGTATAGAATGGCAATTAATATAGATAACTATTTAATTATTAAATAAATATTTATCATAACCTTAATAAAATAATGGATATAATCTTAGATGAATCACCCAATAATGAGTGTAAAAATATCAATACACACAGATAGATGAATAAGAAATTATTTCAATAAAAAATTAATTTAATAGTTATTATTTAAATTGTTACTATATGGTGTCAAATTAGCTATTTCACATTAATTAAGAAATATTTGACAATAAGAAATAAAAATCAAAAATATATATTTCATCTAAATGATTTAAATAGAAAAATTATCTCCCCAGATATAAATATATTTATTCCGAGAATGATCACTAATATATCAATTATTAAATTCACTAAAACAAAAATATTACCAACATGACTTAAATTATAACTAAATATAATTTCCCATTGATGGAAAATAAAATAACCACAGTTTTAGAGAGTAAATTTTCATTCACTGTAATTTTTTATAAAATAAATAATTAAATAACAAAATTGATACTCTTTTAGCTCTAAGATTAAAGAGTTGAATTAAGTTATTTAAATAAATTCAGAAAAATCCCCTACCTTTCGACAGGGAATTCATGTAGATATAATAGCTCTTAGGCTAATGCGAAATTAACCGAGAAATCATTCCTCTCTGTCTAACCCTTAAAATGATAAACAGCAAAATAGCATTCACCAGAAGCCCCAAGACCAACCCATACCAAAACCCTATAATTCCCATACTCTCGGTTATCCAGTCTGTCAAAGCCAAAACAAACCCTAATGGCAAACCCACTAGCCAATAACCGAATAACGGCGCGTAAAATACCGACCGGGTATCATGAAAACCCCGTAAAATACCGGATAAAGCCGCCTGACAGGAGTCAAAGAATTGGAACAGGCATAACAGAAAGATTATGTTTAGCGCAATTATTATGACGCCATTATCGTTAGTATAGAGCGAAATAAATGAACCGGCGAAATAGTAGATTAAAACACCAATAACGGCGGAAATAGATAAAATTAAAGCAATTGAGATCCTTATAGTCCCTGTTAATGCTGTTCTATCTCTTTTCCCAATATAAGAACCCACTTTCACCGTCACCGCGGCTGCAATCCCCCCAGTTATGGTATAGATGATAGAGGTAATATTCAGCATAATATTATGTGCAGCAATGACTTGAGCACCTAAAGGAGCAGCGGTTATCGCAATTACATCTAAAAAAACCATTTCAACAAAAAGAGCCAATCCACTTGGCATACCAATATAAAAAGTCTTAATCAAAGAATTATATTTCGGCAAACTAAAATCTATCCTATATCGACGATATTCCTTCTTTAACAAGAAATAGATAATCAGGCATACAGCAATTAGATTATTAATAATTGCAGTTGTAATACCCGCGCCAATGCCTCCCATTGCTGGCAAACCCAATTTCCCATAAATAAATATGTAATTTAATGGTATATTCAATAATAAGGAACCCGCAGACAAATACATTGCGATTTTTGTGTCTTCCAATCCTTGTAGAAATGAACGAAAAACATTAAATATCATAACACTAGGAACACCACAGGCCAGAGCAATAACATAGCCCTGTGTAATTTTTAACATATGCTCATCAATACCAATGAACGAAAGTAGCCAGCTAACTAACATTAATAAAAGAATTATTGGTATCGAAAGTATCACCGCCAGAAACAAGTAATTTTTAAGGCTGGATTTAATCCCTTCGTCATCATGTTGTGCTTTCTGCTTGGCTACATCTGCCGCCAGCATGATAATGGTCCCATACCCTAATACAAATATAGGAAACCAAATACTACTTCCTAATGTTACCGCGGCTAAATCAGCCGTAGCATAGTGACCAGACATCACAATATCAACAAAACTCATTGCTGTACGTGCTATCTGACTAACAATGATAGGGAAAGAGAAAAATAAAAGTTGTTTTAACTCCCGCTGGTTTGAAAACTTAGCCATAAGAATCCCATTAATTTATTGGTTAGTTCCAATAATTGATCATACTAACAATAAATTACGACAAAAATCATTTAAAAAAGTCTGAAAAAATTAGAATCACGAGTATACCTTCTATTTTCGTTCAGGCAACAGCGAATAAATAAATTAAAACAATCTAACGAAAACTAACTATTTCACAAAAATTTTTGTGATCTTTATAAAAGATTGAATATTTATTTAATTATTTTGTTTCAATTTTATATTTTAATCGTTAATGTTACTTGGCTGAAATTATTGAAGTGTTTTGTGATAACATCCACATTTTTAAAAAATAAAGATACCAACACAACTAAAAGTAGATAATTAGTAACTTTTTCAAATTATTTCTTTAATTAATAAATAATTAGCGGAAATATCATGTCTATACAGATATCTATTCTAACTGTTCATCAATCAAAAAGAGAGAGAAATCAAGTTCTTTGTGAGCAATTCCTTATGAGCAATAGTAAGTAGGGCTATGTTTTAACAAAAGCCGCTTACACCTATTCATGAAAGATATATGTCATCTTACCGTAAAAAAAGAGATCGAAAATGAAACCAGAAACTCTTGCTATCCACGGCGGATATTCCCCTGATCCAACAACCAAAGCCGTTGCCGTTCCTATCTATCAAACGACATCCTATGCATTTGACGATACCCAACACGGCGCCGACTTATTTGATTTAAAGGTTGAGGGCAACATCTATTCCCGCATTATGAACCCGACTAATGATGTATTAGAAAAACGGGTTGCTCTACTTGAAGGAGGAATCGCTGCTTTAGCGGTTGCATCTGGCATGGCGGCTGTCACCTGTGCGATTCAATCCATTGCCAGCGCTGGAGATAACATTATATCTGTTGCTAAGTTATATGGCGGCACTCATAACCTGCTAGCTCACACATTGCCGAGATTCGGGATTGAGACACGGTTTGCTGAACACGATGATATTGCAGCCCTGGAGTCACTGATTGATGATCGTACCAAGGCGGTATTTTGTGAATCTATTAGTAACCCGGCCGGTAATATTGTTGATCTGAAAAAATTTGCCGAAGTCGCTCATCGTCATGGCGTCCCCTTAATTGTTGATAATACCGTCGCCACGCCTGTGCTTTGTCGCCCCTTCGAGCATGGCGCTGATATTGTTATTCACTCTTTGACCAAGTATATGGGCGGGCATGGCAACTCTATTGGCGGCATCATTGTGGATTCCGGCAATTTCCCCTGGAAAAAATATCAGCAACGGTTTGCTCTATTGACTACCCCAGATCCCTCCTATCATAACGTCATTTATACCGAGCAATTCGGTAAAGCGGCATTTATCGGGCATTGCCGTGTGGTACCGCTACGTAATATGGGCGCTGCATTGTCGCCTTTTAATGCTTTCCTTATCTTGCAAGGATTGGAAACACTGGCATTAAGAATGGAGCGTCATACTGAAAATGCGCTGAGAGTCGCTCATTATCTGCAAGATCATCCTCAAGTGAGTTGGGTGAAATATGCCGGGTTGCCAGACCACCCAGAACATGAACTGGCTCAACAGTATGTGGATGGGAAGCCATCCGCGCTCCTCTCTTTTGGCATTAAAGGCGGGCAACAATCCGGCGCACGATTTATTGACGCACTAAAATTGATTGTACGACTGGTTAACATTGGCGATGCTAAATCACTCGCCTGTCATCCAGCGTCAACAACCCATAGCCAATTAAATGATGAGGAGTTAATTAAAGCCGGCATATCACAGGATATGATTCGCTTATCAATCGGCATTGAACATATCGACGATATTATTGCCGATCTTGCCCAAGCTCTGGATGCATCGAAATAATTTAAATTGTCATATACCCCGTTCTGACGAACGGGGTTTTATTCATCAATCTTCACTGTTTTTTATTCTACCTATCTCAATTATTTTTTCCCAACTCATGTTGTCGACTTTAATTACCTTTCATTTTTATCAACCAATATTAACACCATATTGAATAACTAAAACGAAAAGCATAGGGGTAATAAATTAAATCGGTAACGCTGTCGCCAATATTCGATAAAGTAATTCATATCTCCGTGACAAGAAGAGGAAATCAATAATAGCTCTCGGATAAATAACGGTTATTCACGTCAAATATACAAGGAAAATAGATGAAAATTCAGTTAGCCTATACGTTGTTATTCAGCACATTGTTCAGTGGATATGCTCTAGCACAAATCCCCAATGAATTCAGCCCTACACCGTCATTTGAAGATAATTTCGATGGCACAACGCTTAATACCCAAAAATGGGATTATCGTGGCCTGGGTGTCAGAAAAAATTGTATTAATACTCAATCAGCGGTTATCGTGCGAAATGGTCATTTAACCATAAAAACCTATTCCGATAGTTCTTCTGGCAAGCTACAGAATTATTGCGGCATGATTTCAACACAAAAAAGTTTTCTACAATCATATGGCTATTGGGAAGCCGCTATCAGATTTAATCGTGCAGAAGGTAATCAAGTTGCATTCTGGGTCCAGTCACCGACAATGGGCCTCGATTTAACAAATCCAGAAAAATCAGGTGTCGAAATTGATGTATTTGAACATTTAGCCGAAGCGACACAGGATCAATATGATCACGCTATTCACTGGAATGGTTATGGCAGCGCTCATAAGGAGTGGTCAAAGAGATTGTCTACCAGTAAACTTGCTGACGGTAAGTTCCATAAATTTGCTGTGGCATGGACACCAAAAGGTTATACATTTTATGTTGACGATATTCCTCAAAATCTGTCGGGGTTAGATCAAGTCCCTATTTCAATCGCCAACCAATATATTATTTTGAGTTCCGAAGTACCGCGCAGTTATCCTGCACAAGGTTACGGCCCGATAAATACAACAACCGCAACATTCGATGTGGATTATGTAAAAGTTTATCCATATATCGGTAATAAGAAATAGTCATCGAGATAATAAATAATTGGCGTCCAATTATTGGACGCCATTTTCTCATTAAAATTTTACATCGACTTTCGCCCACACCGTCCGGCCGGGTTCATTCACTGAGGTATTCGCTGAATAACCAAAGGTGCTATTACCGGCAAGGTTGAGATGTTCGCTGTATTCTTTATCCAAAATATTGTCAATACCCGTGCTAACTTTTACATTTTTGTTAACCTTGTAGGCAACGTTTGCAGAAAGTACGCCGAAACCTGAGCTATCTTGAAAATCTTTGCCGACAACATTCCCCTGCCCCACGGCAATCCGATGCTGGCTGCTCACCAATCGCCACAAGCCGGTACTGCTCCAATCGCCACGCTCATAGGTCAATCCGAAGCGGGCTTCCAACGGCGGGATCTGAGGCATCGGCTTGTTATCCGTCCGGTTTTCCCCCCAAGCATAGGCAAGGCTGGCATCCGTTTTCCAATGATCTGTCAATTGATAACCAAAGCCCATTTCCCCACCCATAATATTGGCATCAACGTTATCAGCCTGGCTAATACGGGCGTTTTTAGGACTGTATCTAAATAAAATGAAATCATTTACACGTCCTATATAGGCGGATACCCAACCATTAAAACGTTCCCCGGTATATTGAGCGCCAATATCAAGCTGAGTGGTTTTCTCACTTTTTACCCCATCAAAAGCACTGGCACTCCCCGCCGGACCATGTGTAGGCGAAAACAGTTCCCAATAATCAGGGAAACGTTCGGTATAACCAATACCGGCATAAAACATCATTGGCATATCAGCCAAAGTATGCTCTAAGCGCATAAAACCACTCGGTAAAGTATCATTACGCTCTTTTTCGCTATTACCAGCAAATTTCTTTACTCGGCTGCGATCAAGACGAGCACCGGTTATTAATTCGCTCTGTTCTGTGGCATACCAAGTTAGCTCACTAAATAGGCCATAGTTATAGAATTGCGCATCCTTTTGCCATCCATTACCTGCTTTATTACGGTGGGTATTGGTTTGTGTATCTGCGCCGCTCTCCAATTTGAAGTCTTGCCATAACCAGGTGCCCATGACTCGCCCCCCGATAACGCGACGATCCAGTTGCATCGACATACCGTGGTTCATATTCATATGCATACCACATCCATGCTTACAACCCGAAGAAGGCATCCCCATTGACATGGGGCTATTCGGGGAACGCAGCGTGATATTGTCCATAATATGGTTGGTATAGTTGTAATAAACTTGGGCTTCAACCTTATCGAGCACCTCACCAATGTGAGATTTCTCAAAACGGACACCAAGACTTTCACGTTTGAACTGTGAGCCATCCATGCTGCGTCCAGCATAGCGGGCCTCTCCATCCCCTTTCCCTGCGTTGAACTCAAGCAACGTATCTTTATCCGGCGTCCATCCTAATGTTAGATCGCTATTCCATTTATCCCAACGTGAAGGAACGCGATACCCATCGCCATCTTTGTAGTCATTGGCGCGGGATTTATTCGCCATTAAACGTAAATATCCCAATTCATTACCAATGCTAGCATCAACATTGCCATCCCAACGGTCATTTGAGCCCGTCAGTCCACTGGCGTTGATTTTCACCCCTGGCTGATCAAAGCGCGGATGTTCACGCTCAAATCTTACTGTCCCTGCGGAAGCACCGGCCCCCCACAATACCGTTTGAGGCCCTTTAATGACGGTCAGCAAATCATAACTTTCTGGCGAAATATAGGATGAAGGGGCGTCCATTCTGCCAGGGCAAGCGCCTAACATTTCTGCGCCATCAGTCAGAAGTTTAATCCTCGAACCAAACATTCCGCGAAATACCGGATCACCATTGGTGCCTCCATTACGGATTTGAGAAAATCCGGGTATGGTTTTTAAATAATCAGAACCGTCACTGGCCGGAACGGGCTGACGGGGGGTTTTTGGCGAGGTGACAATCGCCAAAGGAGAGTACAAAGGCGCGGTTACGGTAATCACATCTCCATCATTGGTTTTTGCACCCTTTACATGGTCGTGTGCATCTGATGCGGTTTCAGCCGCATAGCCATTAAAAGCAGCTAACAGAAAAAGTGGCATTGCCGAATTAATACAACGGGATAGCGTATTTTTTTTATGAGAAATATTTTTTTCGAACATCATCATCTTGCCTTAAATGTAAATCCACCTTCCAAAGTGATATTTCTATCAAAAGCGGAATACGTTATAGAATCCAACCAAAATATTTTTGGTAGAACAAGCTCTTCCTGACTCAACAATGAGCAGGACAAGACATTTCATTATGTTTAAATTAATGAGATGAGATCTGTTCAGGCGGAGCGCGAGGCAACGAATCAGAAAAGATGAAATGCGGCAGAAATGAAGCTACGGTTTGAATCGGTGGTGGCCTTGCGGTCAGCGAAGTTGACCAAAATAGCGGTGTATTCGCCAAATCCAGCATAGGTACATGGATCAGAAAAACGCAGTATCCACAGGCAATATCCTCCAACATCGACATACCGCCACCAGTATGCATACTCATCTGCATGCCATCATGATGGTTAGTAACATATGATGCGGAAGAAATGTCAGAATGAGACATATTGCGAGATATATCATCGTCAGATGACATCACACTATGGCAATCGACCACTCTCGATGAATGAGCCTCACCAATGCGCGCATGTTCCAGTGACCGGGAGATCACTGGCGCAATGAACAACATCAGTATCGCGAATATACCGAGCCAAGCTGGCAGACGACTCCGCGATGTATAAAATTGGATCAGTGACAAACTAAGCCTATTCTGTAGAGAACACATTCAGGGACGGGATTGTACGTATTTAACGACCAAATGTTAAAACACTTTATGCAGGAATGTCGTTTTAGCGACAAAATTTATTATTTTTCTAAAACCAATGGAATTTTTCCATTAAATTCGACCAAAATTTCAGCTCGCCATAACCGTCGTATTTCCAACAATACCGTTTTTCTTTGCAAGAAGAATTTTTATACGAAGGAGCTATGCCCGGTAAAACACAAATGCTATTTCACTTTAAAATGGTTAAAAAAATGCCAACCATGACTATCAAAGTACAAATCAGTCTTACCGGCCCTATCTTCTCTTTGAGAATCCATGCACTGAAAATAACGCCAAAAATCACACTGGTTTCCCTCAATGCTGAAACTAACGCGGCAAGGCTGCGAGAAAGGGCCAAAATAACTAAACCATGCGCGACAGACATGACTACACCGTTGACCATACAAGTTCGCCCATTACGACTGATATAATCCAATAATCGGCGTCTATTTATCGACATGGCAAGCACAAACATCAAAATCCCTTCCAGTACAAACAGCCAAAGCACATATGAAAACGGATTGCCGCTGAGGCGTGCTCCCTTGCTATCGAGTAATGTGAACACAGCAATAAAGGTAGCAGTGCCAAGCGCAAAACCAATTGCTCGACCCTCATGACGATTCGGGAAACCACCATGAAAAGTCAGCCACATGATCCCTAAAGCAATGGCGCCAATTCCCACAATTTGCGTGGATTCGAGCTGAACATCGAGCAAAATGACAGAGATTAATGTCACGAGCAAGGGTGTTGCTCCACGAGCAATCGGGTAAACTTGACTCATGTCTCCATATTTGTAGCCAAGGCTCAAGCAAACTCGATATCCAGCATGAAGCGGAGCAGAGATAATAAGGATCTTCCAGGCACTCATATCTATACCGGGCATAAATAAAAGCAACAACGCACAAAGCACGCCAGAAGTAGCAGCCATAACGGTAAGGGACAAGAATTTATCTTCATCCTTTTTAACAAAAAGATTCCAACCTGCATGCATGATCGCAGCGACCATGACTAATCCGAGTGAAAGAGAATCCATATATATTTTTATCCCGCTCTAAAAAGGCGTTTAATTAACTATATCAACTACATTAACTGTATCGCTATATTGGATGATCTTGCGGTAACACCACTATCTGGGGAATATTGATATGTACTGGTTGTGTCATCACCCAGATAATTGTCTGAGCCACATCCTCTGCACTTAATGGCCGAGCGATATTTCTTGATACTGATGGATGTACCATGAGATCACGATGCAATTCGGTCTGGACTAAACCTGGTGCAACACATGAAACTTTAACCGCACTTCTTGCAAGCTCCAGGCGCAACGCTTCGCATAAAGCTTCGACAGCATGCTTAGTACCCGCGTATCCACCTGCATTTTCACGTACTTTATAGCCCATGACGCTCGTCGTATGGATGAGATGCCCTTTTCCTTCGCGTAAAAAGTGTTTCAGGACGGTATAAGTAAACCGATATGCGGCTTCCACATTAATTCTTACCATAGAACACATTTTGTCAATATCGATCTCATTAATGGTTCCAGTGTGATTAATGCCTGCATTATTGATCGCAAAGTCTAATCTGCCGAATTTCTCGATGGCTGCATCAATTAAAGTGCCTGGAGCCAACGCATCAGTTAAATCGCCCGCGAACCAGCATAATCCCCCTAACTCCTGTTCCAAAGCTTGCAACCGATCTTCTCGCCGCCCATGTAGCACTAAGTTCATTCCAGCAGCAGCCAGCTTGTGTACCAAAGCCATCCCAATACCGCTGGATGCTCCGGTAACAATAGCCACCTTTCCGTTGAGTTTAGGTTCTGTAATCATAACTGCCTTCGCTTTTCCCCTCGTTTGTATGAAGTCTTTCTTCGCATGCTGTTCTAAATGCATTACTGATACAAAGATCCAGTGGTCGATCGTTATCGGCCCATTCAATATGCCATTGAACCCCCATAGTGAAAGCACTTGCTGAACTGAGTGAAATCGCCTCGATGATCCCATCTTCTGCTACAGCTTCTACTGCTATATTCTGCCCAACCAAAGCAATGCCTTGTCCATGTAGGGAATTAACATCAAAAACACGATTGCTGACGCTCTGATTGCGTAACAGATGTTCCAATAATGTTCCTTCCAAGACCTTTACTGAATGTCGAGGATCGTACCTTCTCTCGTAAGGCAATGACTTGTCTGAGCGATGATCAAGAAATCCTTCCAACGAATGAATCTCATTATGAAGCTCCCCTCCGAATGCAACATTAATCTCTTGCATTCCACGGCAAATACCCAGTAATGGAACCCCGGCATCCACACAATTATGAATCAAGCGGAAGGTTGTAAAGTCTCTTTCATAGTCTGCAAGCCCTACAGGTGAAATACGTCTGAGCTCACCCTGCTGCCATCGCACACCTATATTACTGGGTGATCCAGTCAGTAAAACTCCGTCTAATCGTGAAATGAGCGCGGTATATCCATCAGGATTATTGGCAATTTCTCGTGTAGCTGGCAGTAATATGGGAACGGCTTTTAACTGCCTCACAATAAAATCCACGTACTTGTGAAACACAGTATGGTGTGGCGTAGGGGGATAATCGCCAAAAGCAATAGACCTTAGACAGCAAGATATCCCAATTATAGGACGTTTAATCATTAAACCAGGCCCTCGTAGGCTTACCCATAACGCCATAGGCTTTCTTCCTATATTCGATTTCCATTTCCGAATATGCATCAGCTTCTGATCGGAAATACTCATCGATTAAAGCACATGCTGCATTTCCAGAGGGGAAAGAGCGCTCCATCTGAAGAATTTCATGGCTGGCTTCAAATATGTCATCAACGAAATCAATGGTAGCTAATATATATGCCTGCTGGGATTCAGGAGTCGTGCCGCAACTAGCTATGATCAACGTGAGAAATCGTTGAAACAACGGCGAATATTCGATATATCGTTTAGCGTAAGTAATAATCCACTTTCGGTGATAGTGGGTGTTACCGCACAAATGAGTATATGCTTGAAATTGAGTCACCATATTCTCTCTCGCCATATCCGCACAGCGAATCCAATCTTTACTCTCCCAAGCGCCCAGTAAATCAAGCAGCACAGAAAAATCAGAAGCTTTCCATCTATACATCAGATACTCGAAACGATGTTTGCCAATTTGCTGGCGTAATTCATCAAGTCTATCGACACCACACAACTCAATGGAGTTAAATAATCTATGAATAAAAGCCATATTGCGATTGTCCATATACTTAGTCAGAAGTACGAGTGACCGCACCGCATAGTCAAAAGTCTCCCGCACCACAGATGCCAATCGTTCAATCTCTTGTATGGTTCTATACTCAATATCCACTTTCACATGACTTCCAGGTATAACCGTGTGAATTAAGAACACCTCATCTTCAGGATTTTTCCCTGTAAGGATCGATCGGCTCGAACTTAATACTCGATAGTGTCGTTTTGGCTCAATGTCCTTCTCACGCAAAAGTGTCTCTGTTACCACATGAACATCGATGTCAGAGTAGCGGTTTCCAGTACCTTCAATTAATGATCCCCCCAAAAAAGCCGCGTCAGAATTTTTCAGATAGGCATTATCAAAAATAAATTTGAGGGGAAAGGTCAACTCACCATTCAAGATTTCTACATGCTTGTTTTCCACCACATAATTTTTCATCTTACAAGCCCTTGCCAAACTTACATTATTGAGAGTGTTGTGCAGCCCACAGAGTAAATACTTCATCAATAGCACGAGCATCAAGCAGAGCGTGCACACCCTTTATGTCATGTTCAATTAATTCTGCTGCAATAGTTAGTACATCCCATGAATCTTTCCCAAGCCCGTACTCTCGGAAATACGATAAAACCTTTGCTAGAGGCATCGGTTGTCCTTGAGCATAATCTCGCCAGATAGGAGATAACACATGACTTTCTGTTGACAGGCTGAGTCGCTGAGCCACTTCATTAGGATTAATCATATGAGCGGAATATTGTGATTCCAATTCAACCGCAACTCGCGAGCACTGCGTGACTAAATCATCTATTGATTGCTCTGTTAATCGACAAGTGTGCAGTAACGCGCTCAGTTCATCTGAATCAAATAAGATGGACAATTCCCTCACGAGATCGGCAGGTTCGTCTGGAGTATGTACGAAGCCAAGCATTCGGTTATGCATTCCAAGTACACTACGCAACTGATCTGCTTTTCGTCGTGCTGCGTGAGCGGACCCCTTTAAACGCCAAAGTTTCACCGAGGCAGGCACCGAAGTTGGAACACAATCACGTAGCATAATCAATATTGATGGACTTTGAGCGTTAACCCAATTCGTTAGCTCGATTCTGTCCGTGGTGGCCGCGTTCCACTGAAATCGCCAAATATGATGAGCGGCATTACGTGACAGTTCCACGCATGTAATGCCTACCGGCGCAAAACCTCGTTGGGCTAAATAGGAAATAGCCTGACATGACAACCTTCTAGCAATTGTTTCTGGTTTTAACAATATGAATGAGTGACCAAAAATGAAATTCCTCACATCTTTTCCATACTGAGAAAGGATCACTCGCCAAGCTTCTTCTGGTACAAAATCGTTCTGATATGCCCTGATTTTATCTGACTGCATAGTGAGAAGCTGAAGAGCATCGGCATACGTCGTTATTTTCATTATTCATCTGCCATATTTGCCAAACGCTCATTCAACGGATCGTAGTAGAACATCATTGAGTGTGGCGACACTGCCCGGCAACGCTCCTGTAGTCCTATGATACGACTCATTCGACAGCGCTCAGATGTATGTATGCATTTGAGTGTTTGAAGTGTCTGTTCGAAATCATCATTAACAACGTGGTAATCGTGCTCATCTACATATGCCAGATCCTGCAAGGCCATGTTCTGTTTGATATGAAGCTCTTCCCCCTGTTCTGTGCCCCTTTTTGAAAGACGGTTCATCAGTTCCGATAAAGTAGGAGGTACGATAAATATTCCAACTACATGCTGTCGGAATTGTCTTCGCAAATTAAGATAGAGTTGAGGTGTATAGTCGAATACAAGATCATTCCCTGACGATATGGCTTCTTGTAATGGCGCAATGGGTGTTCCATAGTATTTACCACTTGATGGGTTGACCCATTGCGCGAACATATTCTTACTCACCATTTCCCGGAATTCAGACCGAGATACGTGCTTATAAAAGCCGCTTTCGTCGACGATAGACTTTGGCCGTGGTGCTCTAGTTGTGATATTTGGTACATAGCCAAGATCGGGACAATCATTTAACCATCGCTTTATGAGGCTAGTTTTGCCAGTTCCTCCTGGCCCAGAAAGAACCAAGAAAACACTTTTCACTTCGTTGGCACAGAAATCGATATCCTCCACTACATCCCCCTATAGTGTCCTGTTATGTACACTCAGTTCGTATTTTGAAGTTTTTATCTACATCTTCTAACCACTGCAAAACCCTTTTAGCAATTTGCTGAGCTCCGAGCCCAAACAACTCCAGCAGTTCCTCAGTATCACTTACGGGCGCAAAGACCCCAGGCACTCCGATTCCGAGTACCGGGACAGGCGTCCGTTGTACAACAGTTTCTGCAACTGCACTAAACAACCCTCCCACTAGCTGATGATCCTCTATACAAACGATTCTTTTCGTGTCTCTGCATGCACTGTCAACCGCCATAGAATCTAGTGGTGATACACTGGACATGTTTAAGACACGACATTCAATTCCATGTTCAGAGAGTAATTCTGCCGCGGCTAATGCACGATATGTCGTTAGGCCAAAGCCGATTAACGTCAAATCTCGCCCATCCCTTAGGCACGTTGCTACGCCAAATTCGAATTTTTGATTGTTGTGATAGAGCCTGGGAACAGGTATACGATTCACTCGGATAAAAACAGGCCCCTGATGTTGATACGCAGCTTTAACTACGCTAGCTATTTCTATGTCATCACACGGCACTACCACCTGTAATCGGGGAAGAACTCGCGTCCATGCAACATCCTCGATCGCATGGTGAGTAGCTCCTAACGAGCCGTACGCAAAACCACTGCTAAAACCGCACAATTTCACATTCGCATTGTTCAAAGCTACATCGACTTTAATCTGCTCCAACGCACGACCGGTAAGAAAGCATGAAGCGGCGCATACGAAAGGGATTAACCCACTGTTAGCTAAGCCTGCTGCAACACCAACCATATTTTGTTCGGCAATGCCTACGTCGAAAAGCCGCTCCGGGAATTCATCTAAGAAAGCTTTCGCATTACTAGATGACAATGAATCGTTCAACACAATACAAATTCGAGAATCGGCTCGCGCAAGCTCAAGTAAAGCTGAGGTGAAGGCTTCTCTTAAATCAAATAGTTGGTTCATAGCATTGCGGTCTCCGACAACTCCTTTAATGCGCTATTTGCCTCGTCCCTAGAGGGCAGACGATGATGCCATGATGCATTGTTCTCCATGAACGACACCCCTTTCCCTTTCACCGTTTTGGCAATAATACAATTGGGTTGCCCGGCGCTAAACGGCAGACGATTAAGGCAAGCGCATATAGCGCTATGGTCATGACCATCTATTTCAGTTACAGCCCAACCGAAGGCTCGCCATTTTCCGGCTAAGTCACCAAGTTGATTAACTTCTTCCGTACCGCGTCCTTGCTGTAGACCGTTACGATCAACTATCACCGTCAAACCATCCAGTCGGTGCGTCGCGCCTAACATAGCAGCCTCCCAGTTGCTGCCTTCCTGAAGCTCACCATCACCCACCAAAACAAAGGTTTTGCGTTCTGATTTCTCTAATTTAGCGGCAAGGGCAGCCCCAACTGCGAATGGCAAACCATGTCCCAAAGAACCTGAACACGCTTCGATCCCTATATTCGCACATGACGGATGCCCTCCCAGAGAACCTCCTTTACGACCATAAAAATCTAGGATTTCAGGACACCACCAACCGAGTTCAATCAGAACACAATACAATGCTAAAGCCGCATGTCCCTTACTAAGGATGAACCGGTCTCGGTCAGGATGACGTAAACTTTTAGAGGGAAACCGCAAGGTGGTCAAAAAGAGCGTGCACAAAAGATCGGTAACGGAGAAATCTGGACCAATATGTCCAAACTGACTTCGGTAGGTTGTTTCTAAACAGCGGGTTCGGACTCTCAAGGATAGTTCACGTAAAAGAGCCACATTAGGTTGAGTACAACGTGAAATTTCTGATGTCAAAGCGATACAACAATTAGAAGTCAAAGCCGAGGTTGTCATTATAACTCCCCATTTTAACAACTCATCCGCTGGCCCATTCATCGAATGATATGGCTAGAATTACCGACACAGCGTTAAGTGAAAGTTTGACACTTAAACATCATCAGGAGGGATTACCCCTACATATTGTGATATTTCTTTTTAATTTATAGTCTATTTTTACCTTTAATGTGGCAAAAAGTGCCCTAAGACCAGGGAGATAGATCACAAAATCCAAAAAATAAATGAATATGCGTTTAAGTAACATAAAAAATGCCATTAATACACTAAATGACAACGCTGGAGAGGCTAATTTTGACGGCTAATCTGGCTGTAATGATTCTGTGACAGTCAGGTAATTTAAGGTACCAATTTAGGTGTGTTGCTATAATAGTCGTTTACATTCCCCCAGAGAGATACTAACAGCCAAAAATGACATTTTTTCGTTTATAAAATCATCAACGTATTCGATCACATCAGCCATGCCCTGACTCAGAGTTTCGTGGTGGAATATTTTCAATTTACCTCCACTTCCAAAATCACTTCCCAGATAGTTTTTGGCAGAACAAAACGATATGTCTCCCTTTCTTCTATATGCAACACTTTCCACCCAGAGAAAGCCTTGAGAATTGAGGAACGGTCAAAAAAACGCTTTGGTGTTCCATGTACCTGGTAGAAATTATTATCAATTTTAGCGTGTCCTTTCGCGCCAAAATTAACATCCTTTGTAGAATTCAGTCGGCATAATAAGAGACCCCCAGGCCGTAAAACCGCCCTGATCCGTCGAATAATATCCAGAGTCTCGTCCCAAGAAAAGTAATGCAGTGACAAACTAGAAATCACCACACCGCTGCTATCTATTGGAAAAGGATCTCGTAAATCTTGAACAAAAAAAACAGCTGAAGGCGTACGAATACGCGCCTTCTCGATCCTTGTAGAAGATATATCGATCGCCTTCACTTTTAACCCAGCACGATGAATAATGGCGGTATCGCGTCCGCTTCCACAACCAAGCTCTAACACTGCTAAACCCATAGCTCGGTCTTGAATAAGTGGAAGCCACCGTTCTAGCCAACGATCTTCCCGTTGCCTGCGCAATAAAGCTAGAAAACCATGCCCTACCAAGCCTTTCACCAAAATTGGAAGAACATGCCATTCAAATGTGCGAAGCGACTTTATAATTTTCATTGATGTCAACAACTTTTTATAAAGAGAATGAGTATGCCATACCAATCAAATACCAAAATACCATCCAGTTTCAAGCAGAATAGTTGCATCGGATTCAAGTATTCAGCAATATCCAATATAACGCCCTAAATCAATGGCAACAATGCCTATAATCTAAGTGGACTCCAAATGAACATCGAGTAAAATCACAGAGATTTACGTCACGAAAAAAGTATTTCCCCACGTGCAAATAAGGCAGACTTGATTCAGCATGTCTACGCAGTGCCGTTTTCCATATTAACTCTTACCACATAACCCATAGACCTGCATATTTCAACCGCATTTTTTATCCTCCACAAAAACACTCATTAGAAGAACCTTAAGTTATGCAACTTTTTACAGTTGTGAACACGCAGGCTACGTTTTCTATGGCTGAAATACAACACACGATAAAACAGAATAAGAGAGTCAGTCCTCAGTCAGAATTTTTCTGATTGATTCATTAGGAATAGTCTTAAAAATAAACTCATTGATATTTTTTGTGATTCATGTAACATTTTTTGTCCTGAACAGTTATTCACCACCAAACAAACAATGACCATATGATTTTTTATACTGATTTATTTAACTCTAATGATTTGATGATAGAAGGATAAAGATACAAAAAATTTACCTTTATAACCACCGATGTGACAGCAGATTGCTGCACTACATCAGCGCTGATAAACAATGTTTTGTCATAGTGACATTGGTAAGAAGATGCCTATAAAGGCACGCCAGAAGACCAGCACAAGAACTGCTCGCATAAACCAGCACTAATTATGCAATTCACTAACTAGCACGGTTGCATAACAGGTTAAGTTACCAATCACCGACTGAATTTAGTGAGACGAATGCGGGTTAACAGCCATTGCATCTTTTTTAGGAGCATATTTGAGGGAGGTTTTACTAAGAACTTTTCTCGCTCCGTGACTTCAACTTACAACTCTGGAGAAAATTGTGACTTTGTGTATCAAAAAAGCCCCCAAAATTTGGGGCATCATCAAGCAATTAAATATCAATAACTATGTACTTAAAATGTCAGATCGGACAAATAATCGCAGATCCACATTAAATGATGCTTTAGTTTGCTCCTTGCATTATTGTGGATTACTGTTTCGCCATTTATGTGTGACTTATCGAAATGTTTTATTGGCCACCTTAAGCTTGGCTATTCTCTGCGGATTATTATTGGTTCCCCCATCATTAGCACAAACAGAGATACCTTTAACAACATCAGGTATTCGAACTTCTATCGGTCCTGTAGTTAAGGGGGGGGTATACAACTATGCGCCTTCCGTGATGTTGGACGGGGTATATCGGATGTGGTGGTGTGGTTCCGATCGCACTTATCCCGGTGATCATATTTTCTATGCCGAATCTTCATCTCTTGATGGCCCTTTCCACGCACGTGGAAGTAGCGCCCCCTACCAGATTGTTTTTTCCCCTAACAAGGAAGCAACCGCATTCGATAAAGTCCATACTTGCGATCCTTCTGTCATACGAGTTAATGGCACATACTATATGTATTATGGTGGATGGAACAGCGTCCGCGTTGATGCTGAAGGTATAACAAAAATTGGCCTCGCAACAAGTACTGACGGAATTAACTGGACACGTGCAAATAATGGTAATCCGATAATCTTACCCGCTAACAAGAAGCTAGATGGAAATCCTTATGGAGCAGGGCAACCATCCATATCCTATCTCAATGGTATGTTTTACCTTATGTACACCGATACGACCGGAGCAGATTCCCTAGATAAAATTTACGGTGGCGGAGGGCAATATGTCTTAAGATCTCCCGATCCAACCTTTCAAAGTGAAGTGGAAGAACTTACTCCTAATGGCTTCGTCACAAAAACGGAAGAGAATCACACCGGATACCAGCAAAACTATTGGGTAAGCGTCGATATGCAATTTTCTGATGCACTCAATGCATGGATCGTGGCCCACAATAATGGCCCCAGACTATCTTTAAGCTTTTATCCTCCAGACTTCTCTACGAAAATCTACAATGATGTCCAATTAAGCACCTCCACTGTAGAAGGTCCCGGTATTGTATCAAGACCAGATAAGCACTCAGTTGTCTCAAGTACCGGACAGTGCAGTACGCTGCCAATCGATGTTATCAATGCGACTGCGCGTAATTTCCCTCGTAGGTCGCCTACAGACTTAGCGCATATTGGTATCGACGTCAGTGCTGGAATGAACTGTGAAAATATGCGTCCTAGTCAGGTCGCGAATATCTACGAAGGTTATGGAATTAAAGCGGCCGGTTTACCTTTGACATTTGTTGTATCTGGAACTCGTTTGCAAGCTGATTCCATTCGATCAATTCAGTTCTTAACTAAGAACTTTGTTGAAGTTACACCTGAGATTTTCCATGCCATTCCATATGGCGCTTCATTAAAAACCGGCGCTCCCGTTATTGGCGCAACTGGACAACCAGCCGCGTTTCTTCTCAATTCCGCTAAGTGGCCAGTAAATGGAATAAAGATCATCAGAGATAATAAATCATCTATTAAGATGGTTCCGTTAGCTGAATACGATTCTTATCCAACAAAATACCCACTCTATCTAGTGCAATAACCATTACACTAGCTGAGTCAAACACAGCCGCTTATTGATAATGCTGGGTTTTCTATACTATATCATGGTCGTAAACGCGACATTGGAATGTTTACGGCCATGTTCTGCGAAGATGAAATTAGAGCTACAGATTTCAAGGTCTGTTAACAAAAAACAGCTTCTCGAATGACTTCTAATGAAGCAGGATTTTCAATCAGGGCAAGATCACCGGGTTCACGCCCTTCACATATTGCTTGCATGGTCCGACGCAACATTTTTCCTGAACGTGTTTTGGGAAGCTGAGAGACAAAATAGACTCGTGCCGGACGACCTACGCTACCAATTTGTTTATTGACCAAATCCATCAAAACTTTTTCCAAAACAGCAAAATGCTCAGCATTCTGGATCTCCTTTCCCTCCTTAAGGACAACAAAAGCAACCGCAGCTTGTCCCTTAATAACATCTTTAATGCCAATAACAGCGACTTCGGCAACATCTTCATGCCCGGCAATACACTCTTCTATCTCCCTTGTTCCCAGACGGTGCCCGGCCACGTTAATCACATCATCCGAACGCCCCAAAATAAAATAATAGCCGTCACTATCACGGATACCCCAATCGAATGTGGAATAAACAGCATGATCAAAGTGTCGCCAATAGGTATTGAGAAAACGTGAATCATCACCATAGATAGTTTGAATACAACCCGGGGGTAAAGGCCCTTCAATAACGAGCATTCCTTTTTCGTTATCACCACACGCCTTACCAGTCAGTTCATTGATGAGCTTGACATGAAAGCCATACATCGGGAAGCCAGTACTGCCAAATCGGCTCGGCCTGTCATCCAAAGCGCGGGCAATCGCCATAATTGGCCAACCGGTCTCTGTCTGCCAGTAATTATCTATGACAGGAACATTAATAGCCTCAGCAATCCAGCGGGCGGTATGCTCATCTAGCGGTTCTCCCGCCAGATACAATGTTTTAAGTGATGAAATATCGTATTTACCAATACATTCAATTGGATATTTTTTCAGTACACGAATCGCTGTAGGTGCCGAAAACATCCGCGTTACTTGATATTTCTCCACTATTTTCCACCAAATGCCCGCATCTGGCCGTATCGGCAACCCCTCATACATAATCGTCGCCATTCCTGCAATTAAAGGAGCATAAACAATATAAGAATGCCCGACGATCCAGCCGATATCTGAGGTGCTAAAAAACACCTCCCCCGCTTTACCACCAAAAATGATATCCATAGATGTTGCCAGTGCGACAGCATAACCACCAACATCACGCTGTACCCCCTTCGGCGTGCCCGTCGTGCCGGATGTATAGAGCACACAGGAGGTTTCATTTGACTCAAGCCAGGTAACGGGAATATCAGCATCGAAGTACTCCTGCCGCAATGTAGCGAAATCAATATCTCTCCCCGGCGCCCAAACCATTTCCGCCAGCCCACGGTTAACCATCAACACATGGCGGGGTTTGTGGTTCGCCAGTTCGATAGCCTCATCCAACAATGGCTTGTAAGGAATAACTTTGCCGCCGCGCGATCCTCCATCAGCAGACACTACCAACACCGGCTCAGCATTATCCAGCCGAGTAGCGAGGCTCTGAGAAGCAAAACCACCGAAGACAACAGAGTGAACAGCACCAATACGGGCACAAGCGAGCAAAACAAACAGCGCCTCGGCAACCATCGGCATATAAACCAGAACTCTGTCGCCTTTTTTAACCCCCAAAGAGAGCATCATGGCAGCCACTCTATTCACTTCCTGATGTAATTCTCTGAAAGTAAATACTTTCTCACTATTGGTTTCTGTTGAAATCGTGATAAGCGCTTTGGCATCGGGCTGGCTTTCCAGCCAGCGATCCACCGCGTTGTAGCATAGGTTGGTTTTTCCTCCGCAAAACCAACGAGCAAAGGGAGGATTGCTATAATCCAACACTTGTTCAAAAGGGTGTTGCCAGAAAATACGTTGCGCCTGTTCAGCCCAGAATACATTGGGATCATTAATAGATTGCTGATAAAAAGTGTTGAATGACATAATCTCTCCTAGTGCAGCCGTAGATGATAGAGCGGCACTTGGGAGAGCGGCCGCCGATAGCATTACAAATCTAAATAACGTACAAATCGAGGTATTCGTTTACAGGCATGTTTTCCAGTAACGGGCGTTCAAGGGAAACAGATAAGATTCTGCTTTGCTGTGTTTCAGGGAACTGACGTGCCAGATTAGTGCTGAATTTTTTCAGCAATAATGGAATGCCCTCCTTACGGCGACGAGCATGACCAATAGGGAATTCAACTTTAACTTCATCAAGCTGGCTGCCATCTGTAAACGTAACAGTTAATGCGTTAGCAATAGAACGTTTTTCTGGATCGTGATAATCACGGGTAAAATCAAGATCTTCAACACACACTATTTTTTCCCGCAGTGCATCAATTCGAGGATCTGCCGCAATGCTATCTTCATAATCCGCCGCGGTAAGGCGACCAAAGATCAAAGGAATCGCCACCATGTACTGAATACAGTGGTCTCTGTCCGCAGGATTGTTTAACGGGCCTTGCTTATCGATAATCCGAATGCAGGCTTCATGGGTACGAATGGTGATCTTTGTAATGTCATTGATAGTTTTACCCACATCTTTCAATTGCTGATGCAGGCTCATTGCAGCCTCCACAGCGGTTTGTGCATGAAACTCTGCCGGGAAAGCGATTTTGAACAGCACGTTTTCCATCACATAAGAGCCATAGGCACGCTGGAATTTAAAAGGCTGACCATTAAACAGCACATCATAGAATCCCCACGTTTTTGCGGTTAATACCGAGGGATATCCCATTTCACCCTTTTGCGCCATCAAAGCCAAACGCACCGCGCGGGATGTCGCATCACCAGCAGCCCAAGATTTGCGTGAACTGGTATTAGGAGCATGACGGTAAGTTCGCAGTGATTGACCATCAACCCAAGCCAGCGATACCGCGCTCAAGATCTCTTCCCGATTCAATCCCAACATTTCAGCAACAACAGCCGTCGAAGCCACTTTTACCAACACAACATGATCTAAACCAACTTTATTGAATGCATTTTCCAGTGCAAGGCATCCCTGAATTTCATGCGCTTTAACCATACCCGTCAAAACGTCTTTGATCGTAAGAGGCTTTTTCCCACCAGCAACGGCATTTCTTGATAGCCAATCAGCCACTGCCAGGATACCCCCCAGGTTATCGGATGGATGCCCCCATTCAGCGGCAAGCCATGTGTCATTGAAATCTAGCCAGCGGATCATCGTACCAATGTTAAATGCCGCCTGAACCGGATCGAGTTGAAACTGAGTTCCCGGCACACGCACACCATTGGGTACCACTGTCCCCGGCACAATCGGCCCTAGCAATTTCTTACAGGCCGGATATTCCAGTGCCTCTAACCCACAACCTAACGTATCCAGAAAGCAGTAATAAGCCGTTTCATAGGCGATGGATGATGTGATGGCGTATTCCATAACATAATCCACAATATCCACAATGACCTGATCATATTCAGGGCGATTGTTTGCAACAGAGGTAGACATAATAATTCCTTGTTAAAAAAACACGCATGCAGGGAACTCTGCATCAAAAATAGCGTTACCCACGTTTACTAATTGGCGTAAATACTTGATTTTCTGGCCCGGTATAGTTGGCTGCTGGACGAATAATTTTGTTATCAATACGCTGTTCAATAATGTGAGCTGCCCACCCCGCAGTGCGAGCAATCACAAACAACGGTGTAAACATTGCAGTTGGCACGCCCATCATGTGATAGGAAATCGCTGAGAACCAATCAAGGTTCGGGAACATTTTCTTATTGGCCCACATCACCGCTTCTATTCGATCCGCAATATCAAACATTTTGGTGGTTCCTGCTTGTTCAGAAAGTTGCAGAGCTACATTTTTAATCACTTTGTGACGGGGATCAGAGATGGTGTAGACCGGATGACCAAAACCGATAATGACCTCTTTTCTCGCTAAGCGAGCCAGAATATCACTCTCTGCTTCATCAGGATTTTCATAGCGCTGTTGAATTTCAAAAGAGACTTCGTTTGCTCCACCGTGTTTTGGCCCTCTCAGCGCACCAATCGCCCCGATGATGGCGGAGTAGATATCTGTGCCAGTTCCTGCAATAACCCGGCTGGTAAATGTCGAAGCATTAAATTCGTGTTCCGCATAAAGGATCAAAGAGGTATGCATGGTTTTTTCCCACGATTCACTGGGCTTTTTACCATGCAAGAGATGCAGAAAATGTCCGCCTATCGACTCAGCATCAGTCTCTACCTCAATGCGGCGTCCATTGTGGCTATAGTGATACCAATAGAGCAACATGGAGTTGAGAGAAGCTAGTAATCTGTCAGCAATATCACGCGCTCCCGCAAGATTATGATCGTCTTTCTCAGGCAACGTACAACCCAGAACGGAGACGCCTGTACGCATAACATCCATCGGATGAGCGGCGGCGGGCAATGCTTCCAGTGCTGCCTTTACGCTACTCGGCAGACCTCGCAATGCGGTTAATTTCGCTTTATAGGCAGCCAATTCAGCGTAGGAAGGCAATTTTTCGTGGATCAGCAGATATGCAACTTCTTCAAATTCACACTGGGTTGCAAGATCAAGAATATCGTAACCACGGTAGTGCAGATCATTACCGTTTTTTCCTACTGTACAAAGTGCCGTGTTACCCGCAATGATGCCAGAAAGGGCTACAGATTTTTTAGGCTTGAAAGTGGTTAACTCAGTCATCGTGTTCTGTTCGTTCATGGGTATCACCTCTACCGTTTTTATGCCATACAAAGTGATGAAATTGGGTGGAGCCGTCCGTCATTGAGATTTTTTCTGGGAGAAAAGTACATCCAGTTTCTGTTCAAAATCGTAGTAATTGATGCTTTCATATAACTCGTTGCGAGTCTGCATCATGCTAATCACACTCTTCTGTGTCCCTTCGCGGCGGAGTGTGGTGTAAACCTGTTCGGCTGCCTTATTCATTGCCCGGAAAGCAGAAAGTGGGTAAAGGGCAATGGAGACATCCACACTTTTCAATTCTTCAATCGTGAAAAGTGGCGTCGCACCAAATTCAGTGATGTTGGCTAGTACAGGAACCCCGGTTGTTGACGCAAATGCTTTATACATATGTAATTCAGTGATCGCCTCAGGAAACAGCATATCTGCCCCGGCTTCGATATAGGCTTGCGCCCGATCAAGAGCCGCAGCTAATCCTTCAACAGCTAAAGCATCAGTGCGAGCCATAATGACGAAATTTTTATCAGTACGGACATCGACTGCGGCCTTGATGCGATCAACCATTTCCTCTTTGGATACAATCTCTTTATTCGGGCGATGACCACAGCGCTTCGCACCGACCTGATCCTCAATGTGCAACCCCGCAGCTCCTGCTTTGATCATTGAGCGCACTGTACGGGCCACATTAAAGGCAGAAGAGCCAAAACCGATATCAGCATCCACCAACAATGGCAAATCGCATACGTCTGTAATACGACGGATATCTATTAACACATCATCCAGCGTTGAAATTCCCAGATCAGGCATACCCAACGAACCCGCCGATACACCGCCACCAGAAAGATAGATAGCTTTATAGCCCGCCCGTTTCGCCAGTAACGCATGATTCGCATTAATAGCGCCAACAACCTGTAGTGGGGATTCAGCTTCTATAGCCTGACGAAATGCCAAACCGGCCGAGGAAAATGTCATACATGACCTCATTGTTATTATAATGAAACATATTTGTTAACAAGCAATATATGTGCCAACAAAACGAAAAATGGCTGGCATTTTTAAAAACAAAACACAATAAAAATTTAATTAATTGTTTTTTAGTAAAAAAATAGCAGTAAAAATATTTATTACCTTGTGAAAAAGTACCATTGATAGAGAAACTCATCTGTTTCATAATGAATCAATTACGTTCCATGAAACACGATCGAAACAATTTAGAAACATTGAATTATTGTGGCGGGAAAAACGAAAACAGCGTACAGGAAAACAACGTACAGATAAGAGGAATAGCATGGCAGAAACACCATCAGCAGAACGAGATAACCGCGATAAGCCGGTCATTTGGACAGTATCTATTTCCCGCCTTTTTGATCTCTTCCGTGATATCACACCAGAGTTCGATCATCAGGCCAATATCACGCCTATCCAACTTGGGTTTGAAAATGCGGTTCAACATATTCGTCAGCGGTTAACAACTGAATGTTGTGATGCCGTGCTCTGTGCCGGTTCTAATGGCGCCTATCTCAAAAGCCGTTTGTCAGTACCAGTCATCATTGCTAAGGCCAGCGGTTTTGATTTTATGCAGGCATTGGCCCGTGCACGACAAATCAGCTCCCGTATTGGTGTTATCACCTATCAGAATACATTACCTGCGCTAGAAGAATTTCAGCAGCGGTTCAACTTGCGTATTGAACAACGCAGTTACGTAACGGAAGAAGATGCACGGGCCCAAGTCAATGCACTAAAAGCCATCGGTATTAAAGTGATTGTCGGTCCCGGGCTAATTACCGATCTCGCCTATGAAGCTGAATTGGTGGGTGTCTTCATCTACTCTGCGGATTCTATTCGCCAGGCATTCCATGATGCGCTGGATATCGCCAGAATGACCAAGCTTAACCAAGCTTCAATTTCTGCCTATCCAACCGAGAATAGTTTACGTACCCGCCATACTCTCAATGATATCCGGGGAGATTCAGCGGTAATGGAACATGTACGCAACACTATTATGCTATACGCCCGCTCGCCTGCCACAGTGCTAATACAAGGAGAAAGCGGTACAGGGAAGGAGCTGGTAGCACAAGCCATTCACCATGAATATGCCTTGCGATATGGTCAGATTGCAGGTAAACATCAACGTCCGTTTGTCGCCGTTAACTGCGGCGCCATTGCCGAATCCCTATTGGAAGCTGAATTGTTTGGTTATGAAGAAGGAGCTTTCACCGGTTCACGACGTGGAGGACGTGCAGGTCTTTTTGAAGTTGCCCATCGAGGCACGCTATTTCTGGATGAAATTGGTGAAATGCCACTGCCTCTTCAAACACGGCTATTGCGGGTGCTGGAAGAAAAATCCGTTGTCAGAGTAGGAGGACACCGCCCTATTGCCGTTGATGTTCGGATTATCTGCGCCACACATTGCGATTTGGATACTTGGGTGCAAGAAGGGCGTTTTCGAACAGACCTGTTCTATCGCCTGAGTGTATTGCGCATCAACATTCCTGCCCTCAGAGAAAGAGATCACGATATTGGTATATTGGCGCTGGAATATCTGCGACGAGCATTTGCCGCATTGAACTTACCGGTATCACAATCGAGAGTGCAAGAGCTTGCTGCCTGTCAGGAGGCATTGCAAGCCTATCATTGGCCCGGCAATGTCCGGGAACTACGTAATCTTATGGAGCGGCTCACGTTATACCTCAGTGCTCATCCTGAGCATACCTTAACACCGGAGTTGATATTAGCCCTTTCACCGGAGCGTAAATCTACACTCAAGCTGGCAGAAAAAAGTATAAAACCTTCGTTGACTGAACAATCCTCACTTGCTGCGCCACTTTCAGCCCATGAAACCTTGAAACAGTTTTCCGGCAATCACCATGCAACCGCAAAATATCTGGGGATTAGCCGTACTACGTTATGGCGACGATTGAAGAAGGAGATGGCAGAGAAAGAGAATAAAGAAAATAAATAGCTAAAATGTCGTCTTGAAGTGCTTACGATAGTCCTGTGGAGTGCTACTGAACGCCCGGAAGAAACTACGGCGTAAAGTATCTTCACAGCCGAAACCGCAACGGGAAGCTATACACTTGAGCGATAGCGTAGATTCAACTAAAAGGTGACGCGCCGCTTCCAGGCGGAATCGCTCCACCGCTTTGGCTGGCGTAATCCCCGCATGTCGGCTGTAGTGGCGCACGAAGCTACGCTCACTCATATTGGCACGGGCGGCCAAAGTTGCCACTGAAAGGTCCCCCGCCAAATTGTTAGTCATCCAAGCGTGCAGATCTGCAAATTTACTCGTACTGCTTTGTAATGCCAGTGGAGCGCTAAACTGTTCCTGTCCACCAGGACGTTTAAGAAACATAACGAGTTCCCGCGCAACATCCAGTGCCAATTTATGACCGAAATCTTCCTCCAGCAATGCCAGAGCCAAATCGATGCCTGCGGTGACACCAGCAGAAGTCCACACCGGACCATCCTGAATAAAGATAGGATCACATTCTACCCGCAATTTACTGTAACGCCGAGCCAGTTCAGCACAGCTACTCCAGTGCGTAACGACTCTGCGACCATCAAGCAACCCGCAAGCAGCCAAAATGAATGCCCCACTGCATACAGACACAATACGCCTAGCCAGCGATGCATGTCCCTTTAACCAATGACGCAATGGCGGATGGTTCGCCGCTGACTCAACGCCAATGCCCCCTACAACAATCAGAGTATCAGCGGGAGAATCCAGCTTAGGTAGAGGTTCTGCCTGCACAGTTATTCCAGCCTGCGTCATTACCTGTCCGGGATCACAAGCCACGACTTTTATGGCATAGGGCCGTCTGTAACCAAACTTCTCTGCCAGCTCATTAGCTGAGGTAAAGACCTGCAATGGCCCTGAGAAGTCCAGCAGATTTACGTTGGGGAAAATCAGAAAATAGAGAGTTTTAATGTCCATAAGGCAATTATGGCACTTGGCGTAAATCGTCGCAATATTGGCATATACCGAATGAACTTCAAGATGCTTGAGCCGTCAGACATAAAAATATCTAAATTCAACAACATAATTGTTTTTCAAACATGCACTTTGAAGTATCTTGAGTATATACGCCAATTGGTTTACGGTTACAGTTGTTCCATCAATTTACTACCGGGAATACAGATGTTCAGCGATCGCTAACAATAGCGGCATATGAATTTCAGTTCTCTTTTCAATCTCGATTAAGGAAAACTTCTCCATGAAAAACACATCTAAGGAATATCCTGCGGCATTATCTTCATTAATGAATACATCGTCTGGAGAAAAACCCACTCTCGCTTTTGTCATTTTCCCAGGCATGACGCCACTTGATATGATTGGTCCCGCGACAGTTCTTAAAGTAGGAGGATGGTTAAATATTGAATATGTCTGGCGCGATTTACTTCCGGTACGTACTGAGCTGGCACACATATCATTCTCACCAAGCATTACGTTTGAGCAGTTAGATAAAGTGGATATTTTGTGTGTTCCCGGTACAGGAAATCCTTATGCTTTGCTTGCCGAATTAGACATGCTTGATTGGATACATAAAGTGGGAAGTAAAGCATCTTGGGTCACAAGCGTGTGTACAGGATCTATCCTGTTAGGGGCCGCAGGCTTGCTAAAAGGGTATCAGGCGGCAACTCATTGGTCGATGATAGACGATCTCAACGAATTCGGGGCAATACCGGTTAATAAAAGAGTCGTTATTGATAGGAACCGGGTTACTGGAGGTGGAGTCACCGCAGGTATTGATTTCGGTTTAACATTGCTTGCTGAAATCAAAGGTGAAAAATATGCCCAAGCAGTCCAACTAGCGATACAATATAGCCCAGCCCCCCCGTTCAATAGCGGCATGCCAGAATTCGCCGACAAAGAAATAACCCATGCCACACTTCAAGCTATATTTTCCAATGTGGAAAAACAGACGCCTGATTACAAAGAAATCTTAATTAAAAGCGCCAAAAGAATATCAGATATCTACTGAATCTATTTTCGTATGATGGCTTAATTCAACCTGTTTCAGCATTCGATTATTTACCAATAACGGAAATATTTCCTATTCTAAGAACGGCTAATTCAGAGATGCATAGATCCAGATTTGTTTTTTTAGATTAAACGGTATAGGCAACCAATCCGGTTGCCGCTTCCAAGAGAAAATTTATCGGATTACGATGTTTCGAATATTCTATTTGAGGAATATTCTTTAATTATTCAAATACTATTTCAATTAAAAAGCTTAATACCCGACAGAAAAAGTATGATTTCAAACTTATCCAAATAATATACCGCTTATATGTAAAGTTTTGCCCACTTATTTACACGAATTTTCATGCCAATAAAGTGTCAGCATAAGTTAATCGGCTATTTGTTCAATCTTACTCCGGCTCATTACAATGATTTTAATTATCGTTTCATGGTCTATACCATTGTCTATCATTGCATACACGATTTTCACAAGCGCCAGTTTTCTACCTATCTGTAATCCTTCTTGGTATGCTTCTTGGTATGCCTCTTGGTATGCTTCCTGAAATCCTTCTTGGAACGCTTTCTGCTCCAGTTTTTGCGCTATTGTCATCAATTACCTCCTCATATTTCTAGGGGACGGTCCCGTTACTCGCTGGACAAGCCCCTCTTCTAACACGAATCTTTAAATACCAATTACGGCTCTCAGCACGAATCAGTGATGTATTTGTTCAAGTTCGTTCTGGCTCAACCCTGTGTTTTTCATTATTGTTTCATGATCGATACCATTGTTCATCATTCTACAGGCGATTTCCAGAACCGCCTGTTTTTTACCTTTCTCTTCACCTTTCTGTAATCCTTCTTGAAGCCCTTCTTCGCGTGCTTCTTGACATTTTTGAAGCCCTTCCTTAAGCCCTTCTTGATGTCCTTTATGTTGCAACTTCTGCGCTATTGTCATCAGTACCTCCTCATACTTCGGGAACTGTTCTGCCAGTTGCCGGATAAGCCCCTCTTCTAACACGAATCTTTAAATACCGATTACGGCTCTTAGCACGAATCAGTGATGTATTTGTTCAAGTTCGTTCTGGCTCAACCCTGTGTTTTTCATTATTGTTTCATGATCGATACCATTGTTCATCATTCTACAGGCGATTTCCAGAACCGCCTGTTTTTTACCTTTCTCTTCACCTTTTTTTTCACCTTTCTGTAATCCTTCTTGAAGCCCTTCTTCGCGTGCTTCTTGACATTTTTGAAGCCCTTCTTGAAGCCCTTCTTGATGTCCTTCCTTAAGCCCTTCTTGATGTCCCTTATGTTGCAACTTCTGCGCTATTGTCATCAGTACCTCCTCATACTTCGGGAACTGTTCTGCCAGTTGCCGGATAAAACCTTCTGGATCGGCGGTATCTCCCACCAGTAATATGTAGTTTAGCATGCTTTTTAGCAGCTCATATGTATAATAATCATACGCAAACAACATGGTCAGCTCTTGCTGTAACTCCGCCATATCACGTTGCCGGATATGTTTTTGTACTATTTCCAGTAGTGCAACTCGTTTGTGCGTCAGGATTTCATCATCCGGGATTACCGTCACATCTACCAACGGAAACGCGCTGGAATAGATCTCTTCCGCCAGAGCCGAAGCATCGAAGCAGTCGAGCCAGTTGGTGCTCCACGGATACGGCCGCACTTTTCCGTGATAAAACAACACTGGAATAACCAGCGGCAATTTTTCATGTCCCTGCTCCAGATGCCATTGCATTGCTGAAATACTGTAACGCATCAGCCGGAATGCCATCATCTTATCCGGGGAACTCTGGTGTTCAATCACGCAATACACATAGCTCTCACCCTGCGTAGTTTTTAGTGAATACAGGATGTCGGAATAATGTACCCGCAGATTGTCCTCAATAAATGACCCCGATTCCAATCGCAGTGTATCAAGATCACAAACTGCCCGTAATGTCGCAGGTAAGTGTATCTCTAGAAAATCTCTGGCGGTATCAATATGACTTAAAAACTTTTTAAAAATAGCATCATGTGGCGTCGGTGTATTTTTTCTTTTCATAAGAGGATAGTAGCATATTTTCTTTTATATTGAAGGAATATTAAATAAATAACAATAAACTCTGTCTCATCTCTCTTTTATACTGTTGTACAATGTTTTTTATTTGACTAGTTAAAGATAGACTCCTTTAGGAGAAATACCGTTTGCAGCTTGAATGCCGAAACGGTATTTAAACTAATAATTAATGCATTTCAGTTAAATAATTCAATAATAGAACGTTTTAAAAATCAAATTTAATTAGTTTAATCAAGCCTAATTAATTATTCTACGGAACTAATTAACTATTCCCATCAATATGACCTTACAGCAGATTTTAATGCCTTAATATCCGAAGCACAGAGATAGGGTTTTAAAGCATTAAATTTCTCTTCTGACCAATCATATATTTTTAACGCAAGTAGCTCATTGATAATGTGCGGCTCAAAGCGATATTTAACTAATTTCGCAGGCGTTCCAGCAACAATACTATATGGCTCAACATCTTTAGTGACAACGCTATTAGCAGCAACGATAGCGCCTTCTCCAATAGTAACGCCAGGCATAATCATTGAACGCATACCAAGCCACACACCATCATGAATATGCGTATCACCTTTGCCTACATATGCCTCTTCAATATATTCCATGAATGGATATAAACAGAACCAATCCGCTCTGTGTGTATTATTTCCACCCATAAGGATGATGGTTTCAGCGCCTATGCAAACATAATCGCCGATATACAATTTATCAATTGGCCATTTAGACTCCCATTGAAGACTGATTTTATCACCGTACAAATAGCGAACGACAGATTCTTCAAAACCGCCGCTCCAGCAATCGCTATAATAGCTATGAGTTCCTTTGATGACAATATTCGGATTAGTTATAGCTTCATGTAAAAATTGGATTTTTGACCAATGTTTTTCTTTCATGGTAAATAGTCTCTATTAATTATTCATTTACCATAGAATGCTTTCTATGGTGATGTATTCACATTCAAAATACATCACGCCTGGCTGATTCGGGGTTGATTTAATAATGGGATTCTTTTCATATTAGACAATGAGTTAATTATTAACTTATATTGATTATCATTCGTAAATTCTTTTGATTTAATTTACATCATATCAAAAGGTATATTTTCAGTGCGACAGCATTTTCTAGAAAGAATACAGAACTGGAGCGAGCGAAGGGAATCGAACCCTCGTATAGAGCTTGGGAAGCTCTCGTTCTGCCATTGAACTACGCTCGCTTAGGGGTAACATAAATTATTATAGCGACTTCGTTGGCATCAGCAAGCCACTATCTGTTTCAGTTGTCTATATTTAAGGCAGTTGAAAATAAAAACTCCCCTGACAGCTATGCCGCAGGGGAGTTGGAATTTGAAATTTAATTCAAACTGTTATTTCTGCGGGCGCATTGCCGGGAACAAAATGACATCACGGATGGTATGGCTATCTGTCAACAACATAATCATGCGGTCAATACCAATACCCAAACCAGCGGTTGGCGGCATACCATGTTCCAAAGCCGTCACATAGTCTTCATCGTAGAACATGGCTTCGTCATCGCCTTCGTCTTTCTGACGAACCTGCTCAGCAAAACGTTCTGCCTGATCTTCGGCATCATTCAATTCCGAGAAGCCATTACCAATCTCACGTCCACCAATAAAGAATTCAAAACGGTCAGTGATAAACGGATTTGCATCATTACGACGCGCTAGCGGAGAAACTTCTGCCGGATATTCCGTGATAAATGTCGGTTGAATCAGATGGCTTTCCGCTGTTTCTTCAAAGATTTCACACTGAACACGACCAAGGCCCCAACCTTTTTCCACTTCAATGCCAAGAGATTCAGCGATAGCCACCGCTTTGTCCATATCATCCAAATCAGCCATATTGGTTTCAGGACGATATTTGCAAATGGCCTGTTTCATGGTCATTTGGGCAAATGGTTTACCGAAATCGAATTCCTGTTCGCCATATTTAACCAGGGTATTCCCCAAAATATTCTGCGTCAGCGTGCGGAACAGCTCTTCTGTCAGGGTAATCAGATCTTTGTAATCCGCATACGCCATGTAGAGTTCCATCATGGTGAACTCAGGGTTATGGCGCGGGGATACGCCTTCGTTACGGAAGTTGCGGTTAATTTCAAATACACGTTCAAAACCACCAACAACCAGACGTTTCAGGTAAAGTTCCGGCGCAATACGCAGATACATATCAATATCCAACGCATTATGGTGAGTAATAAATGGACGAGCCGCCGCACCACCAGGGATTACCTGCATCATTGGCGTTTCCACTTCCATAAAGCCTTTACTGACCATAAAGCTACGCAGAGCCGATAAAACCTGAGAGCGAATTTGGAAAGTTTTGCGCGATTCCTCGTTGGCGATCAGATCCAGATAACGCTGGCGATAACGAGTTTCCTGATCAGCCAAACCGTGGAATTTATCCGGCAATGGGCGCAGCGCTTTTGTCAGCAGACGCAATTCAGTACAGTGAATGGAAAGTTCACCGGTTTTGGTTTTAAACAGTTTGCCACGCGCGCCCAGGATGTCTCCCAGATCCCATTTTTTAAACTGTTCGTTATAAATACCTTCCGGCAGATCGTCACGGGCAACATATAACTGAATACGACCGCCCATATCCTGTAGCGTTACGAAAGAAGCCTTACCCATAATGCGACGTGTCATCATACGACCGCCAACCGTCACTTCAATATTCAGTGCTTCCAGCTCTTCCTGAGTTTTGTCGTCGTATTTAGCGTGCAAATCCTCTGAAATATTTTCACGACGGAAATCGTTCGGGAATGCAATTCCGCTCTCCCGTAAAGCAGCAAGTTTTTCGCGACGGGTTTGCAGTTCATTATTTAAATCGGGGGCCTGTTCCGCACCCTGTTGTTGTTGTGACATTTTAGTTCCTCATAAGCCAGCTTTCAGGCTTGCTTCAATGAATTTATCCAGATCGCCATCCAGCACCGCTTGTGTATTGCGTGTTTCAACGCCGGTGCGCAAATCTTTGATGCGTGAATCATCCAGAACATAAGAGCGAATCTGGCTACCCCAACCAATATCGGATTTATTCTCTTCCATTTCCTGTTTATTGGCGTTCTTTTTCTGCATTTCCAGTTCATACAGCTTCGCTTTTAGCTGTTTCATCGCCTGGTCTTTGTTTTTATGCTGAGAACGATCATTCTGACACTGAGTCACAATGTTGGTTGGAATATGGGTAATACGCACCGCAGATTCTGTTTTGTTAACGTGCTGACCACCCGCACCAGACGCGCGATAAACATCGATACGTAAGTCTGCCGGATTAATTTCAATATCAATATCATCATCCACTTCGGGATAGATGAAAGCAGAACTGAATGAAGTATGACGACGGCCGCCAGAATCAAATGGGCTTTTACGTACCAAACGGTGAACTCCGGTTTCAGTACGCAACCAACCATAAGCATAATCGCCCATGATCTTAATGGTCGCTGATTTTAGGCCAGCAACTTCACCATCTGATTCTTCAATGATTTCCGTTTTAAAGCCTTTGGATTCAGCCCAACGCAGATACATACGCATCAGCATACTTGCCCAATCTTGAGCCTCGGTGCCACCAGAGCCTGCCTGCAAATCAAGATAACAGTCAGCATTGTCGTACTCGCCAGAAAACATGCGGCGAAATTCTAACAGACCCAATTTTTCTTCAAGCTGTTCCAGCTCTACCACCGCTTCATTAAAAGTCTCTTCATCGTCAGCTTCTACTGCCAATTCCAGCAGGCCCTGTACATCTTCCAGACCTTGCTCAAGCTGATCGATAGTCTCAACAATCCCTTCCAGTGAAGAGCGCTCTTTACCCAAAGCCTGTGCTCGCTCCGGTTCATTCCAAACATCAGGCTGTTCCAGTTCAGCATTAACTTCTTCTAAGCGTTCTTTCTTGGCATCATAGTCAAAGATACCCCCTCAGAACCGTTGTCCGCTCAGACAGGTCCTGAATGTGGTTTTTTACCGGATTAATTTCAAACATATTTTCGTGTCTTACGTTGTGTAGTCGTAGATAAATGGATAATTTTCGAACCGCGTATTGTAACGGATTCAGCACAGGGTTTATAGCATTTCAACAGATTTGTCACGTATTCATACGAGAGTACGTGACAGTGACTGACTACCTATCCATCAAACGGTTAATAAGGCCAGAGATGCTGGATCAAAAGCTGTACATTACGGTTGCCACGAAATTCATTAACATCCAGTTTATAGGCAAGTTCTACTTCACGGACACTGTTATCCGGCCAGCGGGTAGGATCGATGTTGAACGCGATCCCATCTAGCATCGGCCCACCGTTTAATGGCTCCACTATCACTTTTAAATGACGTTCTCCAACAATGCGCTGTTGCAGTAGCTTGAATTTACCGTCAAAAACCGGCTCCGGGAATGCCTGTCCCCAAGGACCGCCATCACGTAACATCTCTGCAATGTCCAATGACAGTTCATTGATCGCTAGTTCACCATCACTCCAGATAACACCTTCAAGTTGCGAAATATCTAACCAATCCGCCATTAACGCAGAAAAATGATGCTGAAATTGTTCAAATTTATCCTGTTCAAGTGACAAACCGGCCGCCATTGCATGACCACCAAACTTAAGTATCAACCCCGGATGCAAAGTATCAAGCCGCTCAAGCGCATCACGCATATGCAATCCCTGTACTGAACGGCCAGAACCTTTCAAAATACCGTCGCCTGCTGGCGCAAAGGCGATAACAGGCCGATGAAAACGTTCTTTAATACGGGAAGCCAGAATTCCGACTACCCCTTGATGCCACTCTGGATGATAAAGCGCCAGGCCATAAGGCAGCTCAGTACTGGTACGTTCAAGTTTGTCACAGATTTGCAGTGCTTCTTGTTGCATTCCTTGCTCTATTTCACGCCGGGTATGGTTAAGACCGTCCAATTCACAAGCTATCTGGCGTGCCTTTGCCATGTCGTCAGTTAGCAATAACGTGACGCCAATGGACATATCATCGAGGCGACCGGCGGCATTCAGTCTTGGCCCCAGAAAAAACCCCAAATCGCTGGCTGTCAGCTTATAAGCATCGCGTTTGGAAACTTCCAATAATGCACGTATCCCCGCGCAACAACGCCCTGCACGAATACGATTCAATCCCTGATAAACCAGAATCCGGTTATTGGCATCCAAAGGTACAACATCGGCAACCGTGCCTAACGCAACCAAATCCAACATTTCTGCCAGATTCGGCAGCGCAATTCCTTGCTTTTCAAACCACTGATCTTTTCTCAGCGCCGCCCTTAAAGCTGACATCAGATAAAATGTGACGCCAACCCCGGCCAGTGATTTAGATGGGAACGAGCAATCGGATAAATTGGGATTAATAATGGCATCAGCAGCCGGCAAAATGTCGCCCGGTAAATGATGATCCGTGACAATCACTTTCATACAGTGCTGATGGGCAGCCGCAACTCCTTCATGGGAAGAGATACCATTATCCACGGTAATAATTAGGTCAGCGCCTTTTTTGACGACCTCTTCGACTACCTGTGAACTTAAACCATAACCATCGTCAAAACGATTTGGCACCAGATAATCCAGATGTCGATATCCCATTGAGCGTAATGATCGGATCGCCAATGCCGTGCTAGTTGCCCCATCAGCATCAAAATCACCGACAATAACAATGCGCCAATGTTCATGAAGCGCTGTCAACAAGAGCGCCACCGCCTGTTCCACACCACTCAAATGCTGGTAATTCAATAACCCTTGAACGCCACGTTCCAATTCATTAGCTTGCTGGATACCACGAATGGCATATAAACGACGCAGTAATGGATGAATCTGTTGTGGAAGATGACTGTCATCCACCACCGGGCGGCGGCGGAGTTGTGTTTCAATATTCACTAAACTTATTTACCACGTTGCGCCAGTGCCGCTGCCAAAGCCTCTGGCGGCATATATCCACCTAACAGACTACCATCCTCAAGGATAATCGCTGGCGTTCCTTGGACGCCAAACTGGAGACCCAATTTGTAATGGTTAGCAATATCCACTTTACAGCTCTTAATTGGCGAAACACCTTCATTTTTAAATGCAGCATCTAATGATTTCTGCGGTGTTGCGCTGCACCAGATAGATTGCATATCTTTAGCAGATTGGTGCTGCATACCCTGACGGGGGAACGCCAGATAACGCACAGTAATACCCAGTTTATTGTACTCTTTCATGTTTTCATGCAATTTATGGCAGTAACCACAGGTAATATCCGTGAAAACGGTAACGACATGCTTCTCTTCTGGCGCTTTGTAGATGATCATCTGATCTGTCATTGCTTCCAGCTTTTTCATCAACAATTGATTACTGACATTCACAGGGGAGCTACCACTGACATCATAAATTGGCCCTTGCAATAAATATTTTCCGTCATCAGACAGATAAATAATCCCTTGTTCGGTCACTACCGTATTTAAACCAACAATAGGCGATGGTTGGATGTTTTCTGCTTTTATCCCTAGTTTCTGCATTGTTCTATGGACAGCATCATCAGCAAGCGCATTTCCGCTAAACCAGGCCAGTAAAAGAGGGAAACATAACACGCTTTTTTTCATTTTCGGTTCCTTTAAATCCGTGCTCACCCACGCGGATGATGTTGTTGATGTAGCAATTTGAGCCGTTCTGTTGCTACATGAGTATATATTTGTGTTGTGGATAGATCACTATGCCCCAATAACATCTGTACAACTCGCAAATCAGCGCCATGATTAAGCAAATGTGTAGCAAATGCATGACGCAAAACATGAGGAGATAACCGTTCAGTATCGATTCCAGCCAACAGCGCATAATGTTTAATACGGTGCCAGAAAGTCTGCCGGGTCATTTGTCGCCCCCGTTTGCTAGGAAAAAGAACATCCAACGTTGCACCATTCAGTAACCCGGCTCTCCCATACTCCATATAATGCTCTAGCCAGTAAATCGCCTCTTCCCCTAAAGGAACTAACCGCTCCTTATTCCCTTTACCAATCACTCTCACCACGCCTTGACGCAAGCTGACATCGGAAAGCGTCAACCCTACTAGCTCAGATACTCGCAAACCACAGGCATAAAGCACTTCAAGCATGGCTTTATCCCTTAGCTCCACCGGTTGATCTGTACAGGGTGCATTAAGTAGATCCTCTACCTGCTTTTCACTCAAATCTTTAGGCAATCGCTTTGGTAATTTCGGGGCGGACAAAAGCGCTGTCGGATCATCTTCCCGCATTTTTTCCCGATAAAAATAGAGAAACAACTGGCGCATGGCACTGAGTAAACGGGCCGAGCTACTGGCTTTATACCCGCCATCCATGCGTTCCGCCAGAAAAGAGTGCAAATCTATCGTCTGGACAGATAATAAATTATGACCATGATGTATCAACCAGTTATCCAGTGCTTGTAAATCCAATCGGTAAGAAGCAAGCGTATTTTCCGCGAGATCATGTTCCAACCAGATAGCATCAAGAAATTGTTCTATCAGTGGATTAGTCAACTGAGTTGGTTGTTTTGACACGAAACACTTTCCTTAAATCTGCACATCTCTGTCGGCTATTATGCCTGAAAAAGCAATTATTCTGTTACAATGCCAATCCAGATATTCAAAAACCATAATGATTAATGATGAAAATTGGTCTTTTTTACGGCTCCAGCACCTGCTACACCGAGATGGTAGCAGAGAAAATTCGCGATATCCTCGGTGAAGATTTAGTTGATCTCCACAATATCAAAGAGACAATACCGGAATTAATGGAAGAGTACTCTGTACTGATTCTTGGCATTCCGACATGGGATTTTGGCGAATTACAGGAAGATTGGCTGGCTATTTGGGATCAAATTCCTTCCCTCGATTTACAGGGGAAAATTGTCGCCATGTATGGTATGGGCGATCAAATTGATTATAGCGATTGGTTTCTTGACGCTCTCGGTATGCTATATCACCATTTACGCCCTTCAGGTGTACATTTCATTGGCTTCTGGCCAACCGAAGGCTATGAATTTACCAGCCCGAAACCATTAACGGATAATGGCTCACAATTTGTCGGGCTGGCATTAGATGACGTAAACCAGTATGAACAAACTGATGATCGTTTATCGCAATGGTGTATGCAAATCCTGCAAGAAATGGAGCCTCTGCTTTAAATCAGAAAAATTTCAGCTCAATCAGAGATCAGGATATTGCAACAACAGTTGATTAATATGCCTCCATTCATCCTGTGACATACCATCGGATGCGACCCATAAACGGATTTTTTTCTGGTTATAAAAAGATTGAGCCGTAATTAATATGCCATAACGACACGGCCACGGTCGTCGGATAATTCGCCACTCATGCTTCTTCCATTGCAACTTATTATCACTGAGCAGAACTAAAAGCCCTTGTGATTTACGGATATTTTTCTGACTACGCCCCCAACTGGCAATAATTAACAGAACTAAAGGAAGCCAGAAAATCCAGAAAATAGCGCCATCCGCAGGCCACGGGGCAAGTAGCACGATAAGTGCGATTGCACCATGAACACAGGTGGAAATTAACTGGGTATGCCAAGATACCCTGAGATCACATTTCCACAGGACCACGATCTTTATTTCTATTCTGAATAAGTTTAATCATGCGAAATAGCTCTTCATCCTCTGGGCGTCCATGATTCATCAGCCAGTTAAAGAGATCAGGATCAGCACATTCAAGCAAGCGAATAAAAAGTCGTTTATCATCATTACTGAGTGAGTCATATTCATACTTAAAAAACGGCATAATTGAAATATCCAGCTCGCGCATTCCACGCCGACATGCCCAATGAATACGTGCTTTATTATCAATATCCATGTTCAAAAAATCCCCTTTTTAATTCTCATTGTTAGTTTTAACGCCATTAGCCATTAAGTCGCCCGGCCAACTCATGCATCATGCCAGCTAATAGCAATAATAACTACTTGCATTGTGCCTCAGCTCTTTTACCATTATGCATCATTGGCTCAAATATCTGACTGGCAGGATGTGTCATGGCTTATAAAACTCCGTTCTCTTCACAATCTCCATTGTCTTCATCAACCCTTCCCCTGACGCTAATATCATTGGATGACTGGGGCCTAGTAACCGCAACTGGACCGGATACAGAAAAATATCTACAAAGTCAGGTTACAGCAGATATTTCCACACTCGCAACGAATCAGCATGTACTTAGTGCGCATTGTGATGCAAAAGGCAAAATGTGGAGTAATCTGCGCCTCTTCCATCATGGTGAAAGCCTTGCTTATATTGAACGTCGCAGTGTGTTGGAAAACCAGCTTACAGAACTGAAAAAATATGCCGTATTCTCTAAAATTACGCTAGTTCAAGATGAAAACGCAGTACTGCTCGGCGTTGCAGGTAAAAACTGCCGGGAAGCATTAAGCAATTTCTTCCCAACTTTGCCGGATGCTGATAACGCTGTTGTTGCACATGAAACGACGACTTTGCTCCATTTTACCTTGCCGTCTGAACGTTTCCTCTTGGTAACAAACATCGCAACCGCTGAACAGTTAACAGAAAAACTTCAAGCTCCACTTAATAACAGCGGACAGTGGTTAGCTCTGGATATTGAAGCAGGCTTCCCGGTCATTGATGCCGCCAATAGTGCGCAATTTATTCCTCAAGCAACTAACCTCCAGGCACTAGCAGGAAGTATCTGTTTTAAAAAAGGGTGTTATGCCGGTCAGGAAATGGTGGCCCGCGCTAAATATCGCGGTGCGAATAAACGCGCCATGTACTGGCTGGCTGGCAATGCCACCAAAACTCCTATGGCTGGAGATGATTTGGAATGGCAATTAGGAGATAAGTGGCGGAGAACGGGCACCGTTTTGGCTGCCGTTAGGCTGAATGATAATAGTGTCTGGGTACAAGTCGTCATGAATAATAATATGGAAAGCCATAGTGTATTCCGTGTCCGTGACGATGAAGGGCATTCACTCGCCATTCAGCCTCTGCCTTATTCTCTCGATGAAGAAAAATAATTAATGAGGTTTATATGTCGTTAGCAGTACCTGCCGTTGACTTTGGCCCTTTTACGAATGTCATCGGTTTTTTGATGGAATTGGACAAGCTGAAAAAAGTTGAGCGGCGAACTAAGTTACTGGATAACCATCGCCGGGAAAATTCAGCCGAGCATAGTTGGCATTTTGCTATCGCCGCAATGAGTTTTGCTCCCTATGTAAAAGAAGTCGATATCCAGCGTGTTATTCAAATGGCATTAATTCACGATATTGTAGAAATTGATGCGGGTGATGTGATGGTTTACGATTTAGCAGCCCGTGCAGCCATTCATGAACAGGAAATCAAAGCCGCCAATCGTCTTTTTGGTTTACTCCCCGAGCCACAGAAAAGCCATTTTATGTCACTTTGGCAAGAGTATGAAGCAGGAGAAAGCCAAGACGCCCGTTTTGCTCTTACACTGGATAGACTAATGCCGATGCTGATGAATCTGTATAATAAAGGGCAGAGTTGGGTAGAAGATGGTATTCGTTTTGAGCAGGTGATTAACCGCAATAAATTCATTGCCGATGTCTATCCCGAATTATGGCAATATCTGCTGCCACAACTGGAAAGCGCACAGAAGAAAGGTTGGTTGAAGTAACTTTTCTCAAAAATTTGAGAGCGTTCAGAATTCAGTGCACACATTAACCACATGGTGCACTGAATTAACTACAAACTACGGTCGTTTTAACACTAGACAGGTAATCAACAATGCACGTTCCAACACCAACTTAACACTCTGACAACATCATCCAAATTATTCACCTCAATATGTGACCGGGGTGAGAGAGTGCAGCCAACAAAGAGGCAACTTGAAAGATGACGGGTATAGTAGTCAACCTCGCTATCCCTAATAAGCTAATGCGATACAGGCGAAAACTCTAGCTCCCTCATTTCCAAACAGTTTGTATTTAGGAAACGGAAACGAACTTTCTTTATCGCAATCAGTTTTGCAATTTGCCGTTGACATATATCCGCCCCGCATTTCCTATTCGCTCTCCTGGCTCCCCCGACTTTCCATCAATGCCCGCTTGACCGAACTTTCCGGTAATATTCGACGTTGTACCTCCATTCCCAGTATTAGTTAATGTAGAACCACCATCACCGCCTTTCCCTCTCCATCCCGGCCTACCACCCGCTCCCGCAAAACCTTGGAATGCCCCACAATTGATGCGCGGATCGCCTTCGGAATAGCTAAAATATATGTCTCCCCCATCCCCACTATGACCTCCATTACCTCCATCTCCTCCATCGCCTCCATTTCCTCCGTTCCCTCCAAGCCCAGACTGCTGACACAGTGAGTTAGTAGTAATATGACGATGATTAGAGTCAATAACCTCAAAGAAACTGCCATAACCCCCATCTCCCCCCTTACCACCATCACCTCCATGACCGCCATCACCACCATTACCTCCATTACCACCCGCCGACCACAAATTTACTGTTCCTCTCACATAAGGACACGCAATAGTTAGTTTATCCCCCGCCTTAGCAGATTCGCCATTCGTTCCCCGCCCTCCCGAAGAACCATAAGTTCCATCAAAACCTGGCGAAGGGTTCGTTATACACTTATGCTTATCCTGAAGCCCGGGAGTACCCTTAGAGCCATCAGCGCCACTGTTTCCATTTGTACCAACAGCACCATCTTTTCCATCTTTCCCTCTACTGGTAAGGTCATATGAGCTACCTTGAATAACATTTGCTTCAATCCTGCCATTGGTGTAGCAAATTACTTTGCCTTCCGGTTCAATAGTTATCTTGTTGTACACTAAGACAACCGGTTCGCCACAGTCATCTTTATCTTTAATAATCAAAGGATTATCTTTACTTATAGTAATCTCGTCGCCACTGTAGAGCGCAACTTTCATCGGAAAACGCTTAGCATTGAGCATTTCTTCATAATCTTTGACCAAAGCAGAATCACCATAGATATAAGCACTAAATGCCTTACACAAATCAATATGATTAGCCGGGACGTTTGCCAGCCGTTCAGCAGAAAACGGTTCAGGTAACGGATGATGGGATTCCATTTTTCCAGAGCTATACTGACTGTCAGGCACGCCATTGAGTGCTTTTAGCTCTTGTATCGTTTGTACTGTAAAAAATGCAGGCGGCACAGTAGCCGTTTTCAGATCGTTAGAGAATATTACCGACCCGTCAAAGTCAGAGGTCTTAAGTTGCTTTGGCTGTCGCTCCAAGCCAAACGGGTGATGATATTGATGTAATATTGCCAACGTCTCAGCAACCGTTCTTATTTTATCCATGAGAATTCTCCTAAGTTTAAATTTATACATTTAGAATAACTTCATATATTAATTATCCATCTAACCAAGTTGAAAAGTCCCTACTACTATCACTATCGGTTATGTCACTATAAATGGCTAATAGTCAGAATGTTGCCCCTGACTCATCACCAGATTAGCCAGAGCGAAAACATCAAATTTTTCTGGCAAAAAATAAAGAATATAGACACCTCAACAACAGGCAGGCCAGAAAAATAATTTCGATGAAAATTAATCAGGCAAGTATTTATTTACTTTACAGAAAACAATTAAATTTAATATTTAAATTACACAATTTAAAATATTAATATAAACCTCCACTTTTTCCATTAATTATGGAAAACATTTCTGTGATACATCACTACTTTTCAACAGATGCTAATTAAAAACTTCAATTCTATAAATAAGATTCTAAAATAGCGCCACATCTTATATCACTCATAATCCCATATATAACAATGGGTTGAAGAGAGTCATGTGTAGCAGAATTATGAAAAGCTATTTATCTCATTGTATTATTAGAAAATAATAATCATTATTATTTTAATTTTAAAAAATAACAACAAAATAGAAACCTACAGATATTACTGAATAATGAAATTATGAATATTATTTAAATTAAAGATAGAAAATAATTATTCTATACAAGAAGAAAATGATTTCATGGATGAAATTCAATCTTTAAATAAACTCATTTCACAAATAAACATCTAAATGACCAACAAAAAGGTCAATAAAATCGCCCCACTGAATCAGCAATAGATTCGAAACAATAATTATCTGATACAGTGCAGCCATTGGAAATGGCTACACATCAAGTAAAACAAGTTTAAATATCACCATATCCAATAAACTAATCCGATACAGGCAAAAATCCTGGCTCACTCATTTCCAAACAGTTTGTGTTTAGGAAACGGAAATAAACCTTCTTTAATGGCTATCTTGCAATTTACCGTTAACATATATCTGCCCTACATTTCCTGTTTGCTCTCCTGGCTCTCCCCGCTTTCCATCAGTACCCGCTTGACCAAATTCTCCGGTAATACTCGACGTTGTACCTCCACCCCCAGAGTTAGTCAATGTAGAGCCACCATCACCACCTTTCCCTCTCATTCCCGGATTACCGCCCGCTCCCGCAATACCTGGTGATGCTAAACATTTAATGAGCGGATTGCCTTCGGAATAGTTAAAATAGATGTTCCCCCCATCCCCACTACAACCTCCATTACCCCCATCCCCTCCATCGCCCCCATCTCCTCCTTTCCCTCCGTTCCCAGACTTACACAGAGAGGTAGTAGTATTATAATCATTCTGATCACCAACAGCCTTATCAACACTACCATAACCCCCATCTCCCCCCTTACCACCATTACCTCCATGACCGCCATCACCACCATTACCTCCGTTACCTCCCGCCGACCACAAATTTACTGTACCTCTCACATAAGGGCATGCGATAGTTAGTTTATCTCCCGCTTTACCAGGCTCACCATTTGCTCCCCGCGCTCCCGAAGAACCGTTAGTTCCATCAGAGCCTGACGCAGCGTCCGTTGTACACTCATGTTTATTCTGAATACCAGGATTACCCTTAGCGCCATCAGCTCCACTGTTTCCATTTGTACCAGCAGCACCATGTTTTCCATCGTCCCCTGTATTGGTAAAGTAATATGAGTTACCTTGAATGACATTCGCTTCAATCCTGCCATTGGTGTAGCAAATCACTTTGCCTTCCGGTTCAATAGTTATCTGGTTGTACACCAAGATAACCGGTTCGCCACGGTGATCTTTATCTCTGATAATCAACGGATTATCTTTACTTATAGTGATCTCGTCGCCACTGTAGAGTGCAACTTGCATCGGAAAACGCTTAGCATTTAGCATTTTTTCATAATCTTTGACCAAAGCAGAATCACCATAGATATAGGCACGAAAGGCTTTGCATAAATCAATATGATCACCTGAGACATTTGCCAGCCGTTCAGCAGAAAACGGTTCAGGCAACGGATGATGGGATTCCATTTTTCCAGATCTATACTGACTGTCAGGCACGCCGTTGAGCGCCTTCAGCTCTTGTATCGTTTGCACTGTAAAAAATGCAGGCGGCACAGTAGCCGTTTCCAGATCGTTAGAAAATATTACCGGCCCGTCAAAGTCGGCAGTCTTAAGTTGCTTTGGCTGTCGTTCCAGACCAAACGGATGATGATATTGATGTAATATTGCCAACGTCTCAGCAACCGTTCTTATTTTTTCCATGAAAATTCTCCTAAGTTTAAATTTATACATTTAGAATAACTTCATATATCAATTATCCATCTAACCAAGTTCCAGAGTCTCTACAGCTATCACTACCGGTTATGTCACTAAATAGCTAATAGTCAGAATTTTGCCCCTGGCTAATCACCAGATTAGCCAGAGCGAAAACATCGATTTTTTCTGGCAAAAAATAAAGAATATAGACACCTCAACAACAGGCAGGCCAGAAAAAAACAATTCCGATGAAAATTAATCAGGCAAGTATTTATTTTATAGAAAGCAATTAGATGCAATATTTAAATTGCACAATTTAAAGTATTAATATAAACCTCCACTTTTTCCATTAATTATGGAGAATATTTCTGTGATACATCACTACTTTTCAACAGATACTAATTAAAAACTTCAATTCTATATTTATCTCATTGTATTATTAGAAAATAATAATCATTATTATTTTAATTTTAAAAAATAACAACAAAATAGAAACCTACAGATATTACTGAATAATGAAATTATGAATATTATTTAAATTAAAGATAGAAAATAATTCTTCTATATAAGAGGAAGATTATTTCACGGATAAAATTCAACCTTTAAATAAACTCATTTTACAAAGAAACGCCTAAATGACCAACAAAGAGGTTAATAAAATCGCCCTACTGAATCAGCAATAGATTCGAAGCAATAATTATCTGATACAGTGTAGCCATTGGAAATGGCTACACATCAGGTTACTGACAAACCCATTTAAAAAACAGGGTGTTTTCGCATCATCGAAAATTTCAGATAGCGTATTGTTGGCTAATAAGTTTTCTCTAATGTCTAAGTAAAACAAGTTTAAATATACCCTATGGATTTCAAGATGGATCGCGACGGCAAGGGAGTGAATCCCCGGGAGCATAGTAACTATGTTACCGGAGTGAGCAAGTGCAGCCAACAAAGAAGCAACTTGAAAGATAACGGGTATATCACCCATATCTAATAAACTAATGCTATGCAGGAGAAAACCCAAGCTCACTCATTTCCAAATAATTTGTATTTAGGAAACAGAACGTTCAACGCAATTTACCATTGATATATATCTGTCCCCCCTTTCCTTGCATCCCTGGCCCCCCTGACTTTCCATTAATCCCCTTTTTACCAGGAATTCCTGAACAACTTAAGTTTCTAATTCTATCCTCGATATTACACCACGCAGAACCACCGTCACCGCCTTTCCCTCCATTTCCCGCTCTACCACCATCCCCTGGCAAACCTGCTGATGACCAATAACTCATGTTTGGATTACCAGTAGAATAGTTACACTCTATGTCACCCCCATCTCCACCATTCCCCCCATTACCTCCATTCCCACCCTCCCCTCCATCTGCGCCATCCCCTCCATGCCCAGAAAGATACCGTGTGGCCGTAGTAACGTAACTATGACCACCAGAACAATCCCCATCGGTACCATTATAACAAAAGCCTCCATCTCCACCGTTCCCTCCACCGCCGCCATCACCACCAGATCCGCCATTTCCCCCAGCCCCTCCTTCAGACGCCAAATATACAATCCCATCCAGGAGAGTAGTTGAAACATTCAATTTCTCCGCCACTCCACCTGATTCTCCATCCGATCCTTTCGCTCCCGGAGAACCTTTAGTTCCACTGGTACCCGATGTAGGGGGAGTTACGCAGGTATCTTTTTTCTTACGACCAGGTAAACCATCAACGCCATTCGATCCGCTACTTCCAGTTGCACCAGGAGCACCAATTTCTCCATCTTTCCCTTTACTGACTAAGCGCAGTGGCCTGCCTCCCTGTCCTTGAATGACATCCGCTTCAATCCTGCCATTGGTGTAGCAAATCACTTTGCCTTCTGGTTCAATGGTTATCTTGTTGTACACCAAGACAACCAGTTCGCCACAATGCTCTTTATCTTTAATAATCAATGGATTATTTGCGGCAACAGTGAGCTCTTCACCATTGTAGAACGCAACTTTCATCGGAAAATACTTAGCATTAAGGATTTCTTCATAATCTTTAACCAAAGCAGAATCACCATAGATATAGGCGCGAAAGGCTTTACGCAAATCAATATGATGACCAGAGACGTTTGCCAGTCGTTCAGCAGAGAACGGTTCAGGCAACGGATAATGGGATTCTATTTTTCCAGGGCCATATCGACTGTCAGGCACACCGTTGAACGCCTTCAGCTCTTGTATCGTTTGCACTGTAAAAAATGCAGGCGGCACAGTAGCCGTTTCCAGATCGTTAGAAAATATTACCGGCCCGTCAAAGTCGGCGGTCTTAAGTTGCTTTGGCTGTCGTTCCAGACCAAACGGATGGTGATATTGATGTAATATTGCCAACGTTTCAGCAACCGTTCTTATTTTTTCCATGAAAACTCTCCTAAGTTTAAATTTATACATTTAGAATAACTTCATATACCAATTATCCATCTGACCAAGTTCCCAAATCTCTACTACTATCACTACCGGTTATGTCACTAAATGGCTAATAGTCAGAATGTTGCCCCTGATTAATCACCAGATTAGCTATAGCGAAAACATCGATCTTTTCTGACAAAGGATATAGCCACATCAACAACAGGCAGACCAGAAAAACAATTCCGACGAGAATTAATTAGGTAAATATTTATTCACTTTACAGAAGACAATTAAATACGATATTGAAATTACACAATTTAAAATATTAATGTAATTTCCCACTTTTTCCATTAATTATGGCGAATATTTCTGTGATATATCACTACCTTTTAATAGATACTAATTAAAAATTTCAACTTTATACTTATATCATGAGGTATTATTATAAAATACAAATAAAACAATAAGCATGATTGTGTTTTTCAAAAATCACAACAAGAATAGAAACTCACAAATAATATTAAACAATGAAATTATGAACGCAAGTTTAATTAAGAATAGAAAATAATTCTTCTTTTTGTAAAGAGGATTTTTTACGGACAACCTTCAACTTTTAAGTTGATTAATTTTATAAGGAAATTTTTAAATCACCAATTAAAAGGCAAATAAAATAGCTATAATGAAATAAGTAGTCAACCAGAATAATAGAACCGGAGTAATAATTATCCTGATACAGTGTAACGAGCCTGTACATCAGGTTGTTGAAAAACCCATTTAAAAATAAGACGTTGTAAATAATTCCATCATGTAAAACCCATTTTCCCTGATGTTTTCTCTTCTAATATCAGTATGACATCGGATTTTTCATCGCTGCAAAAAATCCTTAATCATTGCTTTTACCTTTGATGGTTAAAGTTTTTACCTATTTTATCATTGGTGAAAACTCGGCAGTGATAGTCGAGGAGTTAAAAAGCTAATAACCTGAAAGCCCTATCGGGCTTTCAGAAAATACTTTGGAACAGTTCACTCAGGTTATTCCTACTTCGCAATTAACTTCACTTGCAATCGATACGTAATTAACGACGCAAGTTCCGACAGTGGCTTATTGTTCAACAGCAATTCCAATGGGATATCCACACGTAACTGTTTGTTAATTTTTTGCACCAACATCAACCCATTCAGCGAATCAATACCATTATCAATCAGTGGTTGATCCGGATGAAAAACCTCAGCTTTCGTCCCAACAATTTCACCGCAGAAAGCCTGTAACAGACTGACAACATCACTCAAGTTATTGACCTCAAGCACCGTGTCTACTGGTAAAGCCTGAGCTGCACTTTCCTGCTGAATATCACGAAATAATGCCAGATGGCGCATTGGGCCAGAGAGTAACACTGACCAATCAGCCAAGAATGGCACCAGTTGCGGCTCAATGCGGGCAAACAGACGCTCTAACGTGGCTAATCCCTCCTCTAAGGTAAATAGCGGCAGCCCATTGTCTTTGGACACCGGAAGCATGCGACTATCTCGTAAAGCGATGCCTGCTTTCCACGGCCCCCAGTTCAGGCTCAACGCAGGTAAACCTTGCTGACGCCGCAAATAGGCCAAGCTGTCCAGCATGGCATTCGCTGCTGCATAAGATGCCATCCCCGGCAGAGACAATAATGAGCTTATTGAGGAAAACATGACGAAATGCTCTAACGGCGCATCAGCTAATGCTTGATGCAGTGTCCAAGCAGAAAGTGCTTTAGCGGCAAATACTCTATCGAAAGCCTGAGTACTCAGTTCACGATATCCTTGCGCTTCAACATGCGCAGCACAATGAATTACGCCTCGTAACGGCTGACTGGCCCGTTGCCGATACTGAGCCAGACAATTATTAGTCATTTTCACATCACCCAGATCAACCGGCAGATATTCTGCTTCAATCCCCTGTTGACGTAGCATTTCCAGTAACATCTGATCATCCGGATCAAGAGTATGACAACGGCCGATCAACAACAAATGACGAGCACCATGCTCCACCATCCAGGAAATCAACTGACGTCCCATTCCCCCGAAAGCTCCCGTCAGCAAATAGCTGCCGTCTGGACGAAAATGCACCAATGGCAACAATGGCGGCATTTCTGGCAATGGCACAAGACGTAGTGCATAACGTTGATCACAACGCAGAGCTAATTGATCCTCACCATCATCGGTTAATAATGCGTTCCACCACTGGGCTGGCGCAGTCGTACTGTCAATATCTAACAACCCTCCCCAGAGTGAAGTTGCTTCCTGTTGACCAATAACCCGCATCATTCCCCATAATGCCGCAGCAAACGGATCAGGCCGATCTTGTTCAGTCACCCGATGAGCATATCGAGTCATGACCCACAAGCGTGGTTTCACCGCCCGTTCTGCCAGTGCTGCACACAAATGGATCAAAACATGATAAGTCTTGCGTGGATTATGTAACGGCCAGAGGATCAGTATCCTTTCAACCTCAGAAGGAAGAGTAGCAACCAACTCCTGAACTTTCTGCTCACTGTCAGGCAGGCCGGAACGTAGGTAGGCATATCCACCACGCCGTTGCAATTCACTCGCCAATTCCTCTGCCAACACAGTTTCATCGCCAAGAATAGCCCATCGTGCTAAACATGGCGCCAAAGGCGCTATCGATGGACAAGAAGGCACTTCACGCCACAGAAGCTGACCTATCACCAGATTGTGAGGTACTGGCAATAAATCGCTTCTCCTGTTACTGACAAGCTGAACGCAAAACCCTTTGATTTGGCAAACCAGTATGCCGCGGTCAGTACATACATCGATATCACCAAGCCACTGTTGTTGTGTCTGCTCAGTCATTCGAGCATGGGCTCTTACTCGACCTGATAGTTTACCGCTAATGCGCAGATGTCGAATAGTTACCGGAATACGGAAATCGCTAGCAGGGATTGGAGCATTAACGCCAACAGACTGAATCGCCAGCAGAGACTGGAAAATGCCATCCAAAGCCGCCGGGTGGAAATGCATTCCCTCTGGTATAGGTGGCAACTCAATCTCACAGATCGTCTCCTTTTCACCGATAATCGCCTGGCGCAAAGTACGGAATACCCCGCTGTAACTAAAATGCAGGTGTTGAAACGCCTGATACAATTCTTTCTGATACAGCTCCTCCTGATTCTGCGTACCAAGATAGCGATCATTTACAACTGATGATGGGATAACACAGACAGTCGCGCCCGGCACGACAATGTTCACTTGTGCACTGGCGGCAAATTGGTATTGAGTATCTTCATCCAGATTACTGGCAGTGTATACCTGCACTTCCATGCGCTGACGATCCAAGCGGGTTTTTAGTCTGAACTCCATGCCGGGTTCCAGCAGTAAAGCCGATTGCAACACAATATTATTCAGCGCCAATCCAACACCTGGAAAGCAGATACCCGCCGCCGTTAACATGATTTCAATATAGCCCGCGGCAGGGAACATCGCATTTCCCATAACGACATGATCGAGCAACCAAGGCACCTGCTCAACAACCAATTCAGCCTGCCAACTCTCACTACCAGGCTGTGCTTCGCCCAATAGCACACCGCTCAACTTGCGCAGCCGATGGCGACGGCTGATTTTCGGTTCATGCCAATAAGATTGCTGATGCCAGGGATATGTTGGCAGATCGATTAAATGAGCCGTAGGCGTGATAGTCCGCCAATCAGGTTCAATACCAGCTTCAAATAATTGGCCCAATAACTGTAACCAGTTCTGCCCTGTTCGACAAGCAAACACCTGGCCGCAATAAGGTTTACTCCAATCCTGCAATCCACCGCTCAACAGGGATGTGGGTGAAATTTCAAGGAAATGGTGGAAACCTGCTTTCAGCATATTTTCCATCGCATTATCAAAACGGAAGGGTTCGATCATATTGTCAGCCCAATGCTCAGGGCCCAACTTATCATTAATTTCCTTCCCTGTGACTGATGAGAACACGGGCAATAAGGGTTTTGAGGCCGGAATCGTCGCAGCATCGGCAATTAACCCTTCCCGTAGTGGTTCCAGCAATGGGGAATGGGCTGCAATACCATAGTTAATGCGACTGCTAGCAATACGATGATGTTTTAAACGATGGGAAATGGCAGTTAATCCGCTTACCGGGCCAGATAACAGACAACTATTGGCGCTATTTCTTCCTGCAATCACTACAGCGGGATCAACGTCATAGGTAGACAAATAGGGCTGAATCTGTTCCACCGCAGCCGCTACCATCAACAATCCTCCCTGCTGATCCAACACGCTTTGCAGATCGCGATAGCGATAGCGATAATAACGATGATATAAAAGTGTCAATGCCTGAGTCAGATCATAAATCCCTGCCAGATAGCAAGCCGCCATCTCGCCGGTACTATGACCAAGCAATGCCGCTGGTCTAAGCCCCCACTGCTGCAACTGAGCGACCATAGATATTTGTACCGCAAACTGCACCGGCGGCGCCATTAAATCGTCAGTAACCAGTAATGCAGCACGTAGAGACGGCGCAGAAAACTCAGCCCAAATGGCTTCGCAACGCCTGAATTGCTCAGCAAATGCAGGAAATGGCTGAAACCAGGCGGCCACCTCCTGCCACCCTTCACCGCCAACGCCAGGAAACACCCAAGCCAGGTGATCTACCTTTCTATTATTATGCTTCGGCGACAGACTCAGATGAGTTAACTGTTGTTGCAACTGCTTTCGGTCACTAAATATTATGGCTTTACGCAGCGGGAAACGGTGACGAGTCATCGCTAAACTGTAACATAGATCATCAAGGGCAATCTCTGGCTGCTGCTGTAGTAAATCGGCAATACGCTGTGCTTGTTGTTTCAGGGAAAACTCAGACTGGGCAGACAATGGCAACATGAATGCCTGCCCTTCGGCTTCGCGAAGTTGTACGGAAGAAGCCGCATGATTGCTCAATACCACATGGACATTCGTCCCGCCAAAACCAAAAGAATTCACTCCCGCGACAACTCTACCTTCGGGCAATGACGTTAACTGCCGCGGAACTTGCAATCCTAATTCCGCGAAACGGATATAGGGATTAGGCGGATCTGCATGTAAATTGCCCGGCACTTGCCTTCGTTGTAAACACAATACCGCTTTAATCAATCCAGCAATGCCCGCCGCAGCTTCTGTATGACCAATCACGGATTTACACGCACCGATCAGTAATGGGCGATCTGTCGGTTCTGGACGGCATACCAGCCCCAAAGCTTCTGCTTCTATCGGATCGCCGATCGCCGTTCCAGTACCATGAGCCTCAATATAATCAATCTCTTCTGGCGAAATTCCGGCTTGAGCACAAGCTGCCCGAATCACCCGCTGCTGTGCCACGCCACTTGGTTGGGTCATCGTGGGAGTACGGCCATCCTGATTTGCGGCCGAACCGTGGATCACGGCCAAGACGGGATCGCCATCCTGTAAAGCCGCACCCAAGGGTTTCAGCAAAACAGCGCCCACTCCTTCACTACGCACATAACCATCAGCGTTAGCTGAAAAACTGCGACAACGGTTGGTAAGTGACAGAAAACCAGTACGGCTTTCCACTATCGAAAAATCAGGGATCAGCATTAACTGACTGCCGCCTGCCAGCGCCAATTGTGACTCTCCCCGCCGCAAGCTGTCACAAGCCAAATGTACCGCTAATAAGGACGATGAACAGGCGCTATCGATGGTCAAAGATGGCCCTTGAAAATCAAACGCATGGGAAATACGGTTTGACAGCATGGTTCCCATTGTGCCGGTTGAGGTATAACCCGTTATCTGACGCAAATCAGTAAATTGCAGGTGCAAATAATCATGAGTGAAAGCACCAATATAGACACCAACTGCCTGACCCGCCAACGATTTTGGTGGTATTCTTGCACGCTCCAGCGCTTCCCATGTCACCTGCAACATCAGACGATGTTGTGGATCAATAAAAGGCGCTTCTGTACTACTGATATTAAACGCCGCGGCATCAAAGCCGGCTATATCAGTGATAAATCCGCCTTCTCGCGCCACCATTCGACCTGGTAGATTGCGATCCCGAGAATAATAAACCTGAGTTGACCAACGTTCGGGCGGTACTGGGGTAATCGCGTCACTTGAACCACACAACAGTTGCCAAAATTCCTCTGGAGAGCTAACGCCCCCCGGAAAACGGCAACCCATACCGATAATGGCAATCGGCATATTGTCACTTCTCATCATATTGATATCCATAATGGGATTCTTTACTCCGATCTGTTACTTACCCGATTATCGCGCTTACTCATCAACCCCATTCTGTCGGACCAGGAATACATTTCGGCGGATGAGGTGGTAAGCCAAGTATTATCAATGATTAATCGTGATACCCGTATTCGGCCATTAATTTGCAATCATTAACGCTGATATCAGTTAAATCAACGTTAAACAGTGTCACATCCTAGAGAGCAACATAGGACAAATTGGCGACCATTATTGCCATATCATTCAAATTTTCTTTGGCAAGATAAACAAACCAAAGCTCTGACCCCATCTCTCCCTTATTTATAGACTATCCAGTCTAAAGCCCGATCATCGCCATGCTTCTGTACATTACCATTAACATATACCTTGCCAGAAACACCCGCATCACCGGGTTTTCCATCAGTACCCGCTTCACCAGATACGCCGGGATGACCATTACTATTTGATTCATTATTACCGGAACCGCCTGACCCTCCTGCTCCGCCTATTCCTCCCCTACCACCTACTCCCCCTCTTCCGCCATCCCCTCTATATGACAGAGCATTAATTACTGGCTGCCCCTCAGTGAAATTCACGTATATGTTGCCACTGTCCCCACCTTTACCTCCATGACCCCCATCCCCTCCATTTCCGCCATTCCCTCCCCTTCCTCCATATCCAGCACTGCATTTGTTTGTTCCATATCCACCATTTCCACCATTCCCTCCGTTCCCCCCATTACCGCCATATCCACCATTTCCGCCATTTCCACCTATCGATGCCGCATTAACTACTCCAGTAAAAAGTTCAACATCAATAATTACGTCATTTGCATTTCCAGCCTTTCTGCCATCCATCCCTTGCGCTCCCGAAGAACCGCCAGTTGCATCAGTACCTGGTGTGGATTTAACAGTGCAGCCGTGTTTATCATCCGAACCAATATTTCCATTACTGCCATTAACCCCATTACTTCCCTGTTCGCCCTCAAAACCATCGGCTCCATTAGAGCCTTTACTGACAATGCTCTGCTTTTTATCATTGCCATTCCCTACAACCGTGTTAGCTTCGATCTTACCATTAGTGCGGTAAATAATTTGACCTCCCGGTTCAATGATTATCTGGTCATATACCAAGACAACGGGTTCGCCATAATCATCTTTATCTTCAACAATCAATGGCGCATTTGCGGTAACAGTGATCCTTTCGCCACTGTATAACGCAACCTTCATCGGAAAACGCTTAGCATTAAGAATTTCTTCATAATCTTTAACTAAAGCAGAATCACCATAGATATAGGCCCTAAAAGCTTTGCACAAATCGATATGATAACCCGTGTCATTTGCTAGTCGCTCAGCAGAGAACGATTCTGGCAACGGATGATGGTGTTCCATTCTGCCAGGGCCGTACTCACTGTCAGGAATCCCCCCGAGAGCCTTCAACTCCTGTATGGTTTGTACTGTAAAAAACGCAGGCGGCACAGTCGCTGTCTCCGGATCGTTAGAGAATATTACCTTGCCGTCAAAATCCGAGGTCTTAAGTTGCTTTGGCTGCCGTTCTACACCAATCAGATTATAATCCTGACGCAATACCGCCAAAGTTTCAGAAACAGTTCTTCTTTTATCCACGGTAATTCTCCTGAGTTTATATGTTGTTTAAAATAACTTCATATATCCATTATCCATTTGGTCAATCTCCAGAATATATGCTGTTATTACTACAGTTCGTGGTACTGAATGACTGATTAGCCATAGCGAAAACATCGATTTTTTCTGGCAAAGAATATAAAACTTCAACAACAGGTATGCCAGAAAAATAATTTCTATGAGAATTAATTAGGTAAGCATTTATTCACTTTATATAAAGTGATTGGATATAACATTTAAATTACACAATTTAAAATATTAATGTAATTATCCATTTTTTTCATTAATTAAAGATAATATTTCTGTGATACATCACTATCTTTTTATGTATGCTAGTTAAAAATTTCAACTTTATATTTATCTCACTGGTTATTATTAGGAAACAAAAACAACAAATATGATTGTATTTTCAAAAATCACCACAAGATATAAATCTATAGATATTATCGAACGATGAAATTATGAGTGTAATTTAAATACAGGATAAAAAATAATTCTTATCTATAAGAAGATTTTTTACGAACAACCCTCAATTTTTTAATGACCTGCCAAAGGCAAATAAAATAGCCTTAATGAAGTCACGAAGTAAATCAAAATAACTGAGCCAGACAACAAGGCAGATTAATATCATAGGGAGATTTTTGGGCTAATTCGATAAGCAAAACCAAGATCTGGCCTCATCTCCCCTTATTTGTACCCGTTATCTTTCAAGTTGCCTCTTTGTTGGCTGCACTCGCTCACCTCAGTCACATAGTTCTCTATGCTCCCGGGAATTCTCTCCCTTGCCGTCGCGATGCATCTTAAAATCCATAGAGTATATATTAGTTCAGACCAGTCTGATTGCTGCACCACTAGCGCTCAGGTTTTCTTTCATGACCGTTGATATATATCTTGCCAGTGATACCGTCATCACCAAATTCTCCCGTATGACCAGTTTCACCACTGAACCCATATCTTTTATTTTTTTCAGGAAAGTGTGGAATAGGATTCCGCCCAGGAAATCCACCTATTCCGCCCAATCCCCCCCTTCCACCTTCCCCGCCAAAACCACAATATGACGCAACCTCAAGTGTTGGATCACCGTCAGAGTAATTAATATATATATTACCACTGTCGCCGCCTTTACCCCCTTTGCCGCCTAACGTTGTCGCCCTTATTTTCCCAGTAACATATTGAACATCAATCGTTAGGTCATTTGCACCTCCCCCCGGAGCACCATCACCGCCAGGCACTCCAGCAGGGCCAGGGGCGCCATCATTACCTGGCTTAGCGTCAACTATGCAACCATATTTATCCGCTATACCGTCACTACCATCGCTGCCAGTGGCTCCACGAGATCCCATTGCGCCATCAACACCATTGGCGCCATTACTGCCTTTATTGATAATGCCTTGATTTATAGAGCTTCCGTTCCCTACAAGAGTGTTAGCTTCGATCCGACCATTAGTGCGGTAAATAATTTGACCTCCCGGTTCAATGATTATCTCGTCATACACCAAAACAACCGGTTCGCCATAGTTATCTTTATCCTCAACAATCAATGGATTATTTGCGGTGATAGTGATTTTTTCTCCACTGTATAATGCAACCTTCATCGGAAAACGTTTCGCATTAAGCATTTCTTCATAATCTTTGACTAAAGCAGAATTACCATAAATATAGGCCCTAAAAGCTTTGCACAAATCAATATGATAACCCATGACATCCGCCAGTCGTTCAGCCGAAAACGGCTCAGGCAACGGATGATGGGGTTCCATTCTGCCAGGGCCATATTCACTGTCAGGCACGCCGCCGAGTTCCTTCATCTCTTGTATTGTCTGTCCCGTGAGAAATGCAGGCGGCACAGTAGCTGTATGTGGATCGTTAGAGAATATTATCTTACCGTCAAAATCCGAGGTCTTGAGTTTTTGGCTACCGTTCTATACCAACCAGATGATGATGTTGTTGTAATTTCGCCAAAGTTTCTGCAACAGTTCTTCTTTTATCCACGGGAGTTCTCCTGAGTTTATACATTGTTTAAGATAACTGCACATATCCGTTGTCCATTTGACCAAGTTTTAAAGTATCTACTGTTATTACTATCGGTTGTGGTACTGAATGACTAAATAGCCAGAATTTTGCCTTTAACTAATTGCCAAATTAGCAATAGCCAAAATATCGATTTTTTCTGGCAAAAGATATGATCACTTCAACAATAGCTATGCCAGAAAAATAATCACCAAAAAACACAAATAAAAACAATAAGCATGATTGTATTTTTCAAAAATCGCCACAAGATAGAAACCTATAGATATTATTAAACAATAACATTATGAATATGATTTAAATTAAAGGTAGAAAATAATTCCTCTTTACAAAAAGAAGATTTTTACGAAGAACTCAACCCTTAAATAAACTCATTCTACAAAAAAACGCTTAAATGACCGATAAAAAAGTCAATCAGATCATTGCACTATTATCGTGGTCAATATCACCTCCCTGATAAACTAATGCGATGCAGGCAAAAACCCAAATTTACTCGTTTCCAAACAGTTTATATTTAGGAGATGGAAGATTCATGCAATTTGCCGTTGATATATATCTGCCCCTTCTTTCCTGGCTGTCCTGGCTTCCCTGGATTTCCATCACTCCCCTTTACACCAGACCTTCCGCAACAACTTATGTAACTGACGTTTTTAGTTTGATCCCCAACATAACACAACGCACAACCACCTTCACCGCCTCTCCCTCCCCTTCCCGCTCTACCGCCAGCCCCTGCCGAACCTGGTCTTAACGAATAACTAAGCTGTGGATAACCAACAGAATAGTTAAACTCTATGTCCCCCACATCTCCACTATTCCCCCCATTACCGCCATCCCCTCCATCCCCGCCATCTGCCCCATCTCCTCCATCCGCAAAGCCACACCGTGTTTTAATAAAACCCCCGCCCCCATCACCACCATCCCCTCCATAACCCCCATCACCACCATGACCACCATTACCCCCATCCCCGCCATCCGACTGCAAAAAAATTGTCCCACGTACCTTGCCGCATGTGATAGTTAGTTTATTCGCCTCTTGACCGTGTTCACCATCCGTTCCCTTCATTCCCGAAGAACCTTTAGTTCCATGAGTACCGGGTGTAGGCCAAGTTACACAGCTATCTTTATCCTCACGGCCATCCTGACCTCTAGCGCCACTAACGCCATTGCTCCCACCTGTACCGGCAATACCATTTTTTCCATCTCTCCCTTTATTGACAAAGTGCTGTGGACCTAATCCAACCCCTTGGATGACATTTGCTTCAATCCTGCCATTGGTGTAGCAAATCACTTTGCCTTCCGGTTCAATGGTTATCTGGCTGTACACCAAAACAACCGGTTCGTCACAATGCTCTTTATCTTCAATAATCAATGGATTATCTGCATTTATCGTGATCTGCTCGCCACTATATAACGCAACTTGCATCGGAAAACGCTTAGCATTAAGGATTTCTTCATAATCTTTGACCAAAGCAGAATCACCATAGATATAGGCACGAAAAGCTTTACGCAAATCAATATGATAACCAGAGACGTTTGCCAGCCGTTCAGCAGAAAACGGTTCAGGCAACGGATAATGGGATTCCATTTTTCCAGGGCCATACCGACTGTCAGGCACACCGTTGAGCGCCTTCAACTCTTGTATCGTTTGCACTGTAAAAAATGCAGGCGGCACAGTAGCCGTTTCCAGATCGTTAGAAAATATTACCGGCCCGTCAAAGTCGGCGGTCTTAAATTGCTTTGGCTGTCGTTCCAGACCAAGCGGATGATGATATTGATGTAATATTGCCAACGTCTCAGCAACCGTTCTTATTTTTTCCATGAAAATTCTCCTAAATTTAAATTTATACATTTAGAATAACTTCATATACCAATTATCCATCTAACCAAGCTCCAAAATCTTTACTACTATCACTACCGGTTATGTCATTAAATGGCTAATAACTAGAATCTTCCCCCTGACTCATCACCAGATTAGCCAGAGCGAAAACATCAATTTTTTCTGGCAAAAAATAAAGAATATAGACACCTTAACAACAGGCAGGCCAGAAAAAATAATTCCGACGAGCATTAATTAGGTAAATATTTATTTACTTTACAGAAAGTAATTAGATACAAAATTGAAATTACGCAATTTAAAATATTAATATAAACCCCCATTTTTTCCATTAATTATGGAAAATATTTCTGTGATATAAATAGCGTTTCATAATTCCACCACACATGGCCTTCTTCAACCCATTGTTATATATGAAATTATGAGTGGTATAAGATGTAGCACTATTTTAGAATCTTATTTATCACTACCTTTTAATAGATACTAATTAAAAATTTCAACTTTATACTTATATCATGAGGTATTATTATAAAATACAAATAAAACAGTAAGCATGATTGTATTTTTCAAAAATCACAATAAGGGTAAAACTCACAAATAATATTAAACAATGAAATTATGAATATGATTTAAATCAAAGTCAGAAAATAGTTTTTTACAAAAAGAGGATTTTTCTACGAATAAACCTCAACTTTCAAATAAGCTCACTGTACAAATAAACGCTTAAATGACCGACAAAAAATTCAATAAAATAACCTTAGTAAAATAATCAGCAAATCAAAATGACTAAATTAGATAATAGAACCGAAGCAATAATTATCATGATATACCCGTCACCTTTCAAGTTGTCTCTTTGTTGGCTGCACTCACCCCGGCAACATAGTTATCTATGCTCCCAGGGATTTGCTCCCTTGCCGTCGCGATGCATCTTGAAATCCATTGGGTATATAGTGCAGCTATTAGCGATAGCTGCACATCTTGTAATTCAACACAGGCAAATCGGCAATTTAACATGATGGCGGTTCCTCGGCTCTGCCGAGCACAGCTTCCAATTTCATAAGCCATCAGAACCGCAACCGATTCACATTGATATTCCTTACTTCGATTAATCACTTTTATATTTACTCATCGACGCCAAATCGTCAGCTCAATTATAGTCGTTTAAACCAGTCTGATTCTTGCGCCCCTAAGGATTAACCCTGTACATTACCGTTAACATATATCTTGCCAGCTATACCTGCCCCTCCTGATTTTCCATCAATACCATCCTGGCCAGATACTCCTGGCTGACTACTACCGCCAGCCCCACCTTTCCCGCCTTCTCCACCTTTCCCGCCTTTCCCTCCATTACCGCCATTTCCTCCATATGACTGAGCATTAATTACTGGCTGACCTTCAGACAAATGAATATATACATTGCCACTATCTCCACCTTTCCCTCCATTGCCCGCATGCCCTCCATCTCCGCCATTTCCTCCGTTACCTCCACTCCCTGCACTACATTTTCCTACTTTATTCCCTCCATTGCCCCCATTCCCACCATTCCCGCCATTTCCTCCATTACCGCCATTTCCACCGTCGCCGCCTATCGATAACACACTGACTGGCCCAGTAAGAAGTTGAACATCAATAACTATGTCATTTGCATTTCCACCACTTCCTCCCCCCATCCCCAATCCACCAGAAGAGCCGTCAATTGCATCAGTACCGGCAGTGGATTCAACGGCGCAACCGTATGCCTTATCTATACCAGCAACACCATCTCTGCCGTTAAGCCCATTACGCCCCGACTCACCATCAAAACCATCAATTCCATTACTGCCTTTATTGATAAAGTTCGGCTTCTGAGCGCTTCCATGACCTATAATAGTATTGGCTTTAACCGTACCATTAGTGCAGTAAATAATTTCCCCTCCTGGTTCAATGGTTATCTGGTCGTACACCAAGACAACAGGTTCACCATGGCAATCTTTATCTTGAATAATCAATGGCTTACTTTCAGTTATCGTGAGCTCTTCGCCACCGAAGAACGCAATTTTCATCGGAAAACGTTTAGCATTAAGGATTTCTTCATAATCTTTGACCAAAGTAGAATCACCATAGATATAGGCACGAAAGGCTTTGCATAAATCAATATGATTACCAGAGGCGTCTGCCAGTCGTTCAGCAGAAAACGGTTCAGGTAACGGATGACGGGGTTCCATTTTTCCAGAGCCATACTGACTGTCAGGCACACCACCGAGCGCCTTCAACTCTTGTATCGTTTGTACCGTAAAAAATGCAGGCGGCACAGTAGCCGTTTTCAGATCATTAGAAAATACTACCGGCCCATCAAAGTCGGAGGTCTTAAGTTGCTTTGGCTGTCGTTCTATACCAAACAGATGGTGACGTTGATGTAATACTGCTAAAGCCTCAGAAAACGTTCTTATTTGATCCATGAGAATTCCTCTGAATTTAAGTTTATACATTTAGGATAACTTCATATATCCGTTGTTCATTTAGCCAAGTCTTTGCTTTCGGCTAATGACCAGATTATCCATAGCGAAAACATCAATTTTTCCTGGCAAAAGATACAGGCACTTCGATAAACGGGTATGCCAGAAAAATAATTACGATGAGAATTAATTAGGTAAATATTTATTCACTTTACAGAAAGTGATTGGATACAATATTTAAATTACACAATCTAAAATATTAATGTAATTCCCCACTTTTTTCATTAATTAAAGAGAGTATTTCTGTGATATATCGCTACCTTTTAATGTGTGTTAATTAAAAATTTCAATTTTATATTTATCTCACGAGGTATTATTATAAAATACAAATAAAAACAACAAATAGATTGCATTTAAAAATCACAATAAAATAAAAACCTATAGATATTATTGAATATTGAAATTATGAATGTGATTTAAATTAAAGATGAAAAACAATCCCTCTTTACAATAAGCATGTTTTCTACAAAAGACCTCAACCTTTAAATAAAATCATTAAAAAAACACTTAAATGCCAGAAAAAGTCAATTAAGTAGCTCCGGCGAAATAAGGAGAAAATCAACATAACTGAATTAACAATAGAGTCAGGTCTGTAATTATTATAATTACAGTGCTGTCATGCAAAATATTTTATTTGAGAAAACTTTTTTAATGTGGTTAAGTTCATATTGTTAAATCAATAAACATGATAAATTTCAACTTATTCCCACTCATTAATTACTCTATTTATCATATTTATTTAGCACTTGAGAAGTACAAGGAACAGTGAGGAATGAGATGTTATTTTCAGGATATTTAATAACTGCGGGTAATCACTCAAAACAGTAGTGCAGCCATTTCCAATGGCTGCACGTCAAACTATCAGTATTCAAGCACTTGCTCTTTCTGCGGCGCTTTCAGCAAACGCCAGGCTAGCAATACCACCCCCGCAGTCAATGCCACTGTCAACCAGCTCATCATATGAATAGCGCTGGTGAATGATTCTGCCGCCGCTGTCATCAGTTTTTGCCCTTCTGATTCAGCTAATGAGTTTGCTACACTGTAAGCTCCTGCCAGAGTCTCTAAAGCCAATCCAGCCTGCTCCTGAGAGACCTCATTCGGCAATTGTAATGTTATACGATAGAAAGCAGTAACCAATCCCCCCAAAATCGTCGTACCGAGTACAACACCCACTTCATAAGCCGTTTCGCTTATTGATGATGCCGCTCCTGCTTTAGAGGAGGGTACTGACGAAAGCACCAAATCGTTAGACACCGAAGCAATTGCTCCCACACTAATATCCAATAATGCGAAAGCAACAATCAAAGTGACTAAATCACTGCCGATACTCGCGACCAAAAGAAATGAAATACCTGCAATACTCAGCAAAATTGGCACCAGATAATGGGCAGGCACCCGTTGAGCAATGGGTACTATCGCCATACCCATAACAATTGCCATTATTTGTCCGGGAACCAGCGCCAGGCTAGCTAAAATCGGCTCCATACCGAGTACGATTTGCAAGACCTGTGTGGCAAAAAAGACAAAACCAACCAGCAATGCCAAACTCAGTAAGTTAACAATAACCGAACCAGTAAACATACCATTACGGAATAGGGAAAGATCCATCAACGGCACAGGCAAACGCTGTTGTCGGCGAACAAATAGCACGCCAGCAATAAGACCAACCGACAGTTCGAGTATTACACTTATTTCAAACCCATCACTGGCAAGGTGTTTAATCGCATAAACAATACCACCCATAGCAATGATCGATAACAGAACGCTATACACATCGACAATGCCAGTCTGTTTTTTATCGGATTCAGGCAATAACATCGGTCCGAAAATTAGCAATGGTACTAATACCGGTACTGCCAATAGGAAAATTGAGCTCCAGTCGAAGAATTGTAATAAAACACCACCCACTACAGGACCCAAAGCTGAACCAATAGTTAATGTTGTCGCCCAAATAGCAACAGCCAACCGACGCTGTTCACGATCCTCAAAAAGAACACTTATCAAAGCCAAAGTAGAAGGCATCAGCATCGCACCAAAAAATCCAAGTACGGCTCGCCCTATAATCAGTTGTTCAGGTGAAGTTGACAGTGCTGTGAACACCGAAATAACCGTGAATCCCAAAGATCCAAATAACAGTAATGAACGATGGCCGACACGATCGCCAATACTGCCCATTGATACCAATAAACCAGCCAATACCAATGAATAGGCATCAATTATCCATAATTGCTGACTTGCACTGGGCCCCAGAGCTTCCGCAATTTTTGGTAAAGCAAAGCTTAAGATCGTATTGTCCACCGTCACCAATAATACTGGTAACATCAATATCAGTAATCCCAGCCAATTTCTGAGTCCTGCCCGCCCGTTAGCCTCAGCAACTCTATTTAACGACATCCCCTCAACTCCTTTCCTATATCATTCAAGCGTTGAAAAAATATGCTGGCAATCAGCAGCACTGATATCGAGCTGTTCCCCCAGTTGTTGCGCAATATCTCTGAGGTTATTGCCAAACTCAGTTTGATCGCCAGCCTGTACTATCGAATTTAACTGTTGTATGGCATGCAGCAACTCCTGACGTGGTGCGGCAGCCATCGGGTTTTCATATTGAACGTCCCAGTACACTTCTATTGGATTACGTAAGATCCTTGATAACAGCGCCAGCATTGTACGCATAGGCGGTGGCGCAATAGTTGCCAAAGTTCGAATATCTAACGGACTTTTCGCCAGCACTAAGCCAAAAATCAGTATCGCGGCATGAGGCAAAGCCTGACAAAGCGCCATAACCCGATCATGTTCCTCTGGCATCATCCTACTGATACGCATATCAGCCCGCATCAATACCCGCTCAATCCAATGTTCACTAACATGACAGTTATCGAGGATGACTGCAACCGGCCTTTTTTGCTCCGGCAAAGATGGCGAGAACATCGGGTTAACACCAATAAAAGGCTGCCTGGGGGCGGCAGCGCTTAACGCAGAATAGAAAGGGGCCTGAACTGAACAGGTTGACACAATCTGTACATCATCGCCAATAGCAGACAACACCCAAGGCAACGCTTGTATGGCAACGGCTTCCGGTAAGGCAAAGACTACCGCCTTTGCCCCGCTAAAAACCTCTCCAGCATCAGCCGCCGGGTTTAAGATATCAATCTGATAGTAATGAGAATGATCGTGATGAGAACGCATTCCCTGCGTTCGTTTGTCAACACTGTAAGCTATGTGACCACAGCGGGTGAAAAGGCGACTCAATAAAGAACCAATAGCGCCTTGCCCACCAAGAATGACCACTTTATGGTTACTCACACACTTCCTCCGCCATATGACTAAAACTGAAATATGGCACACTCGCTTTGACCAATGTCTCTTCAAATTCGCCATAAGGATCAGAATGAGCAACAATTGCTCCCCCAATGCCGAATTCAGCACACTCTTGATGTAATACAGCCGTACGTATCACAATGCTTAATTCCACTTCACCACTGAAAGATAACCATCCAAGCGCGCCGGAATAAACACCGCGAGCTGATGACTCTAAAGCATCAATAATCTCCATCGTGCGCTTTTTCGGCGCGCCGGTCATTGATCCTCCAGGAAAACATGCCCGGATAGCCTCCATTGATGACGTTTCTTCGCATAATTCACCGCGGATGGTCGAAACCAATTGATGTACAGAAGAGAAACTTTCAACTTTAAATAATTCAGGTACATGCACACTGCCTGGACGACAGACCTGATTAAGATCATGGCGCACCAAGTCTACTATCATCAGATTTTCCGCTCTATCCTTAGTAGACTGACTCAATTCCCTCTGCAAATGCTGATCATCTGCTATCGTTTTTCCTCGTGGCCGGGTCCCTTTAATCGGTCTGGATTCAATATTTCTGGTCTCATCAATACGTAAAAACGTTTCTGGCGATGCACTGAGTACAGAAAAATCCCCGCATGCCAGATAAGCGCCATAAGGTACAGGGCTGGCATAACGCATACGCCGATAAGCATCCAATGGATGCCCTGAATAAGTCATCTTGGCCCTATTCGTCAGGCAGATTTCATAGGATTCGCCATCTGTGATGTATTGCAGTGATTTCTGGATTTCATCCATATACTTCTGAGCGCCATATTCCAGACAAATTTTGCTCTGATCAACAGCGCCAGGAATAAAGTCAGGCATCACTTCACCGGTATTTTTTGCCTTGGCAACTGAAAGTTCCGGCGGCCAATTTTGTGGCTGCCCTACTGGTGTAATCAGGCATTCATAAAGTTTACTCTGCTGATGATCGAATACAAAAAAATGCGGAGTAAATATTAAGCTGGCATCAGGATGTTCTGAACGGTATTTATTGCTGCCAATTGTCAGCGCCTTTAATTCATATCCTAAATAACCAACAAAGCCGCCTTTAAATACAAATGGCATCGATTTTGGCGTCGAAATTTCCACAAAACCAAGTAATTCAGACATCAGAGAGAAAAAATCTCCCTGAACAATCCTCTCGCCATCAGGACCAACCAAACGCAAACTCTCAGTCTGTACACTGTATTCCAGTCTGACAGCGCCCTGTTCATTACCGCTGCCCATCATTGAGAAGCGAGCATTAGGTCTGTCGGAATTTTCACTATCAAGCCAGAAAGCATGGGTATCATTGCCATAACGTTGAATAAACAAGGACTCAGGATCGACTATCTCCTTATATTCACGATAACTCAGGTTGAGATATTGTCTTCCACCTACTGCAAGGTAGGCTTCATTGACATAAGTGCATATATTCTGAGCGGCAACTTCCTGTTTGTGATTCTCTTTATACCTCTCCGCTATACGCACGAAATTACTGAGTAGCTCACGCCCATATTCAGAATCAATTGATTCAGGATGAAATTGGACACCCCAGATCGGCCTTTCGGTGTGTTCAATTGCCATGATTAAGCCATCATCAGTCCAGGCAGTACATTTTAGATTGTCAGGAAGGCGGGTACATACCAACGAGTGATATCTGACCACTTCAAACTGCTCAGGCAGACCGCGGAATAATCCTTCTCCAGTGTTCCTGATGCGACTGCGATAGCCATGTACCGGATTGGGGGCATGTTCTACACAGCCGCCAAATGCCAGGCTAATTCCCTGATGGCCGAGACAAATACCTAACAGTGGCACTTTGGCACGGGCAATAACATCAGCACAGACACCAAAATCACTGCTTTCAGCCGGATGTCCTGGCCCTGGAGAAAGGACTACCGCATCATATTCGTCTATCGTTAACTCTTCATAAGTCAAAGAATTTGTGACTACTGACGGCACACTGCCCGTCACTTCATACAGATATTGAGCAATGTTTTGCGTAAAGGAATCATAATTATCAATGAGCAGTATTTTCATTATTTTTTACTTTCTCGTTTACCAACTGATCAATCAGCTCTTCTTCTCGACGGCAAGTTTCTTCAATAACCAGTTGAAATAGTGATTCAGTATATTCAGGCCGTAACCCAAAATCTGTTGATTTATCCCGCAACATATCCAATAACGAGGTAATACGTTGTGGCTGCATCATCGGAATATCCTGTTCCGCCTTTACCTCGGCGATTTTCATGCAGACTTTCATACGTTCGGAAAGCAGCGCCAAAATCTGCATATTAATAACATCCAGAGATTCCCTGTAAGGTTGTAATATGTCCTGCTTATTTATTATTGATTGAGTCATATGTTTAATCTTCGTCACTGATTCATTTCAATTATCTTCTTTATCGATAAGCTGGCGTCATTTATACCTGTGGAACCACAGCCTGTGGTTCAACCCAATTCAGCCCTTTTTCCCTTATTTCAAATAAGGTATTTACTAAGTGCTTGATTTCATCAGTCTTATGCTCACTAGAGAAGGCAAAACGCAACATCGCATTGCCATCTGGAACCAGTGGATAAAACACCGGGAATAATAAGATGCCGTTGTCACGCAGCAAACGCGCCGCTTCAAGCCCTTCTGCTTCATTTTCAAATAAAGCGCCACGAACGGGAGATTGGACGCCCGCATTCATCAAATGGTTCCCCATCAGAGAATCAAATAGATTAATGTTTTTCCATAGCTGTTCCTGTCGGATTTCTATCTCAAGGCTGAGATGAAGTTTTGCGGCGGCAACGTTAGCGGCCAACATCGGCACCATGATCGAATGACCAAAAACCAGAGGATTCGCTAAGGTACTGATCACTTCGACATCATCGGCACCGGCAACCACCACAAAACCCCCGGCGCCGCCAAATGCTTTGGATAATGAACCTGCAAGTATGAAGTTGGCTGGCAAAATGTGGTCAAGGGCAGCAAAAGCATAGCCCGCGCCATGACGCCCCATAATGGAAATACCATGAGCATCATCTACATAGACATAGCCTCCAGCAGCGGCCAATTGTCGAGTTAACTCCGCAACCGGAATTAAACCATTCATTGAACCAATACCATCAATCAGCAGGATAGGCGTCCGCTGATTCTCTTTACAGTTCTGCAAAGCTTGCTGTACTGATTGTGCGTTTGCGCTATCAACCCGCGATACCGGACCGAACTGTTCGAGAATGCCGCGTAACACCTGCATAGATGCGTGAGCAGTTTTATCCATCAACCAATGTACAGGCCGGGAAAGGGGATAGCTAGGTAAAGAACCACTACCCAATAACGGCAATACACCAAGGTGAACATTACTGGTGGAAGTAAACACAGCAACAGAACCACCCTGATAAATCTCTGCCAACAGTTTCTCTAATTGCCCCAAATATTGTGGCCGCATCGCACCACGGGACGATGACAAATGTATCCCTGTGCGAGACATTGCCTGATTTGCCGCTTCAATTAAGGCAGGATGATGTTCTAATCCCAAATAAGAACAGGAAACAAATTCAGTAAAAACGTTTCCTTCCTCTGTAGTAATTTGCTTGCCTTGACGTTCTACGACAGTGAAACTGGTCAAACCTTCATCGATAGCCTGCGCTAAAGCTCCGGTTGTCCGTGACCGGCGAATTGTCATCCAATCCTGCTTGTGTTTTACATTCATTATTTAGATTCCAACTGTTAAGTTCAAATGAGCTTACAACCAACAGTGATTACCGAACTGCCCGTTGTGTCAGAAACATCTTCATCAATAATGGTTCGTACCAAAGAAAAACCAGCATCTGCAAATAATGCTCTGACGCTTTCTCCCTGGCTTTCACCATGTTCAATAACTAACCAACCCTCTGATTGCAGTAGCTGTTTAGCTTGTTTGATAATCAACCGCGTTAAATCAAGCCCATCATCCCCCGAATATACCGATGCATAAGGATGATGCTCCTCCCATTCCGGCAATATTTCCTGCTGTTCCGGCACATAAGGTGGATTCGCCACAATCAACGCTACCGATCCGTTAAATTGAGAAAATGCTTGCCAATCCCGTAAATCTGCTTTTAATGCATCGGCTTTAATCGCCCAATTTGCCAACCGATAGATATTGCGCGTCAGATATTGAAAAGCCACATCATCATATTCGACACAAGTGACCTTCAAATCCGGGCGACGTTTAGCAATAGCTAAACCGATGGCGCCACTACCGGAACATAAGTCCAGAACCACTGCCCCGTGAGGTGCTTGATATTCATTCTCCAACCACTTATGAATAACCTGGCTATGAGGGCGTGGAATAAATACCCCTGTCCCCACCGTCAGAGGCAATCCATCAAAATCCACAGTACCGACAATATGCCCAAGTGGTATCCGGTTACAGCGTTCATGAACCGCAAGCATAAACTCATCACGGGCGCGGTCCTTACAACGTCTTTCCAGATAACGGTCAATCAGGCACGTGAGATCAGTTTCCACATCCCAGACCCCTGCCTCTGACAGTAATTTCCTGGCGTTATCAATGACAACTTGATCTTTCAGCGAAAAACTCATGACCATGCCTCATAATAACTACGTAACCGTTCGCGCATGGATTCATAAATATGAGAGAAAGCAACCAGCTCCGGCGGTGGAGTGAACTGCGGATGAAGAGACTCAATTAAATTCTGATAATTGCGCATCATCCCTTCATTCAACAGCGGCAGCCAGTAAGGTTTGATATCCCAACGATATTCATAACCGGTAGCAAACATTTGTTGGGCGGTCTCTTTAGCCATCACTTCACGGGAGAAACCCACCAACGGAGGACGAACTGGATTGAAATCATCGAGATTAATCAGTGTATTTTCTATTCCCGTCAAAGCATTGGCGATATAATCCGCCAGTAATGGCGATTGATGTAAGCCATCGCGATAAGTCCCGGTAGCCAGCCAAAGACCATTCACGCCACATTCGCCAATCAGCGGGAATCCATCAGCCGGGATTGGCCGATTACCAACCTGGATTGAAAGGATTTCAGCATCATGTAAGTTGATATCCAACTGATCTAACGCACAATCCAACAAGAACTGCACATCAGAAATCAGTGCCTGACTGCGTGGTTTTTCAGCCAGAATATTGGTCGCTCCAAGGTACAGCACACCATCACCGCGAGGTACACAATGCAGCCCACAGGCAAATGCTCGATTCGGGGTACGAATGACTGAGGTCGGTAATTCTCTGCCTTTCGGCATCTTGACCAGAATGGATACCCCATAGCCGGCAAAAATTGGCGGAATCTGGCGAACAATAGAAGGTATATTTGATAGCAGATCCAACGAGTGCGCACCGGCAGCCACAACAACTTTATCTGCCATTAAACGCTCGCCACTTAGCAGTTCAACGCCAGTGGCTACATCCTCTTCGATTAGCACACATTTAATATTCTCTGCTTTCAGAACCCCACCCTCAGCCACCAATGCCGCATCCAGCTTTTCCAGCAATAAATGCGAGTTCAGTGCATGTTCATCAGGGATATACAAAGCACGCAGCGGACGTACTAGATCATTGGGCTTTAACCACTCAATTTCACGCGGATCAACGGTTTCATAAGGAGCCGCATACTCAATCAAGGTTTGCTCGATAGCTTCATAATTGATAGTGTCAACCTCTTCCATCCCGGCAGTGTTGAGGATCACATGAGTGCCTTGAGCGGTGAACAGCGATCGGGTATCACCGGAAGCGTCGGCTAACCGTTGCGCCCAGGTCGGCCAAAGCTCTTTGGAGATACAATCCATATTCAATTTCAACTTACCGTGTTCACTCGCTAATAAGCCACTGGTAATTTCGCCGAAACAACCGTTCATTGCACCAGCAGCTTTGGAGGCAGCATTAGTTCGATCGGTCTCTCCAACCCTACAAACTGAAAAATTTCTACTTGCCAGCTCATAGGCGATTGAACCTGCAATTGCCCCTGAACCAACGACAATAAAGTCGTATTTCACTTATTTACTCCTATATGGCCTGTGGCCAATTTATTTTAAATATTTTGTCAACAACGACGGACAAATAATTACCGTCCTCTTACAGTGAGGATATTTTTACTGCTTTACATCAATTGTAAAAAATAACCATGCATTCATCAGTAATTAAAATGACGAATCACGCTCAGATTTACACTTAAATTGAAAAACAAATATGCAATAATAAATCATCACATTGGAAACAGTTTCAATTTATTATCAAGCAAATACAATCACCCATATTAATTAATTTCTAAAAACAAAAATCACAATAAAAACAACAAATTGAGCAACATAACAAAATTTCCTTATATTTAAAATAAATAATAACAAGAGGTATTATTGTATTTTAAATAACATCTGCGAATCAGGGATGAACAATAATCATCAAATACAAAACTGTCAAATAAATTTAGTCTTATATTATAAACAAAAAAATCATATCAATACTTTCAGTATGAAATAAAAACAATTTATATTTAAATTGTTACGGGGAACAATATTCTAAATACCTTTTATTCTTCAATAAAAAAACAAAAATTCTTAAGAAAGGTGTTTTTTTAAATTTATATTTTCCATCAACTTTCACCAATATAGGCCAGTAGGAAACATAAGTTATTATATCTTTATTGACTATAATATTAGTGATTATTTATGATCAACGTACACGTGCTGAACATCGATCTTCCAGATTATTGACTTTTAACGTCTCAACTATCACTGCTGAGTTTTCCTCAGTAATAAAACGAGAAAATTTGTATTAGCAATCTGCATGGGAATGGTATTTTGTTACCACCGGAGGGATTTAACACTGTTTTTAATGCCTTTAATCTTTCAGTGTCGCGTTTTCTATTAACTCCAACGATCCAATTTGCTCAGGTTAAATCATATGGATTGCCATTTTTCATTCCATTTGAAAGCAAATGGTTATAGCAACTTTCACTCATTAAAATAATGATTAATCCCACCTTTATCCCAATGTGATAAAACAGGTGTTAAGAAAATCCGTTTTTATCTGTCAGTGTGGTTTTAAAATCAGGAAAAAAGAACAAGCACATTATGTTTTTAACATTATTCACTTTCTCTTTTTACTTTCATTTCCCTTTTTTAGCGTTCGTAAACACCTTTTTATCGGCAATGATTCAACTAAGGGTTAAAAAAATCAGTACATTATTAATGCCCTCTTTTAAAAGGTACAGCGTGATTTTAAAAAGCCTATTTATTGTCATATACCCTATGGATTTCAAGATGCATCGCGGCGGCAAGGGAGCGAATCCCCGGGAGCATAGAAAACTCTGTTACCGGGGTGAGTGCAGCCAACAAAGAGGCGACTTGAAAGATGACGGGTATAAACATAAAACACAATATGCCATGATGATTAAACTCAATAAAAAACAGGCAGAAAAAGGGTTTTACAGGTTTTACAGGTTTTACAGGTTTTACAGGTTTTACAGGTTTTACAGGTTTTACAGGTTTTACAGGTTTTACAGGTTTTACAGGTTTTACAGGTTTTACAGGTTTTACAGGTTTTACAGGTTAAAACTATCGTTAAAACTATCGTTAAAACTATCGTTAAAACTATCGTTAAAACTATCGTTAAAACTATCGTTAAAACTATCGTTAAAACTATCGTTAAAACTATCGTTAAAACTATCGTTAAAACTTCATACCGATTAACCCAAGAATTAAGACAATGTTTTTTAATTTTAATAACAGTCTAAAGCCTACCTATTATAAAGCCATCAGTGAAAAATGAAAAACAAAAATTGATTTTATTAATGCTTATGTCTGCTGGGAAAAACTGACAAATAAAAACATGAATAAGTTAATCATATAATCTATTTTTCCAACAGGAATCGTCTTTAATAACGCCTTAAACCAAGGAATAAGCTTTTCCATAAACCAATTAAATCATCAATCATGAAAAATATGAATAACAAAGCCATCAAATAAATGATTTAACGGCATACGAATTAAATTACTTTCAGCATTATTATTTTACATTGATTATACAAAACCATAATAGCTTAAACCAGCTTTAGACTTTTTTATCCCATCTAATAACATCTCTTTTTTACTGTTTAATTTAAACCATTTCTCTTTTTATACCGTCAGTGTGATTTAACGCTAAAATCAATTTAATATCATTATTTTTCCGAGTTGTTTTCACTCGCTGTTAACGGTTAAACACCTATCTAACCGTTATCACATTTCTGATTTATTAATCCTAAAAACTTTTAACCTTTGTTGATAGAATAAAGCGTTATTAAGTATTAAAGAAAAGCTGATTAACCGACAACACGTTATTGAAAGTTTTAGACGATTTAAGAGTATTCCTTATTTTTAAAATATAATCCATGACTATATTTGATATTTGCGATTCTGAAACATCTATTTTGGCGAAGTCATTTACATAGCGTTCTACAATATATTTAACCCTCCGCAGATGAATTACCTTTCTCAAGAAACACTATATCGCCAAAGGTTTTATCCAGCGTTATGGTTGCCAGTTTTTAAATAATCTTTGCAGATGGTAAGTAGCAATTAATAACAAAGAAACCCTGACCGTATGAACTGCACCTTTATAAGTTGAGTATCCAACTTTTGGAGTACAGTTCACAGTGGCCGGGATTTTTTTAACGTAACCAGAATGGAGGATCGTCTGGGCCTAAAGCATCGTATTTTTCAAGGGGGCGATTAATCTCATCAATATAATATGGTGTATCAGTAAAACCTATTCTTACAGGGATATATTCGTTAAGCTCTTGATAATAAACTTCAGTACATTCTAATGCTTCAGAAAATGCACTAAAAAGCCTTTTGAAAACAATTGATAGCGACTCTCCTTTCAGATTTAATTTCGTATTATTTACGTTCACTCCTAACGACATCCAATCAATACCTTTAGCTGATATCTGTGAAAATGACCTTTCTATACTGTCAAGATCTCTTTTGACACTTGATAATTCCTCATACTTCAAAGAACGCCGATAGAGATTTTCTGTGACCCAAGGGTACTTACTCCCTTTATTACAATGTTCCAATAACGTTACCACTAAATTGAAAAATCCATTTATATCAGATGCAGTGCCTATTTCAGCTAATGTCATAGCGGCATGTATACCAACATTTTTCATTCTGTTTTAAACCTGATGGATGATGAATTTATAGAACCATTTGATTTCTGCACTATTCCTTGAACTATTTGCATTTTTTGCTTGGCAGTTATTGCTTGCCCTCGAACATCAATAACTATCCGTTGTTCCATCCCCGCAGGTAGATTCTTCTGCCGTTCAATCGCCTGTTTGGCAACATTATTATCAAGCCATTTTTGTTCGTTGCAATATTATAGTTCTTCACTTCAACACTACAAACATTGCCCTGACACCAGTCTGGACGAACACTGCCTTTAGTTCCATAGGGGACTTCCTTACCCTCTTTAAATGTAACCTGACCATTCCATCCATCCCCCAAATCTTTCCCGACATCAATTTCTGATTTTCTATGGCTAGGGCGTGAGACTGATGTAATTTCATCACTGGCCTTATTGAGCAGTTTGGAAGCTTCCCCAATATCACCTTTCTGTAAGGCTTTCTCTACCGCCTTGATAGTTTTCCCGGCGGCATCTCCCGCACCTGGAATAATCGCCACTGCGGCGGCCAGATAATCTAATGCGCTTTTAGCCTCTACAAAACCTTTAAATTTGAATGGCCTGAGTCCGGTACACAATACCGGCCCCAAGTCATGCTAACCATCGGATAAAACTATCCAGAAATTAGGGTATAGTCTAAAAAAATCGGTATCTTTTAATCACAATCCTAACAGGCTATTCAGTCCCTTAACTGAATCATTAATATAACTTTCATATTGACTTAGTGGTTCATTTCTATCTAAAGCTACAGCATAAACTTGCTCCAAACTCAGCCAATGCTCATAAAACTGCTCCTTCCATTCATTATTCACATCTTGTAAGCAATCCAATAAATCTCTTAAGCGATCAATTAGTACATTTAAAGGAATTTTATTTTCAACATATGCTCCTAGAGTTTCTTTCATCAAATTAAGTTGTCTAAAGTCGTACTCAGTAAGAGTAATATTATTTAATTTATTCATTGTCTTATAATTCCGAAATCTACTATAATTACACGGCCAGATTTTTCGTCAACGATTACTGTGAGGTTATTCGTTTTATCGTGGTAAGCCATTGTTCCTGGAATTTTTCCTTTCACTGCATTTTCTGATTTGATCGCATTTTCTACTACGGTAGGAGTAATTCCTTGCCTTTGCATACGATCAAGTGAATGGCTGGAATAGTCACGATTTCCAATTGTAGTTGGTTTATTGATTCCGTCTGGAACATTCAATGGATTACCTTTAGAACCTGTTGGGGTTTTCACAGATATCTGTTGACTTGCTTCTTGAATAAGCTTAGAAGCTTCCCCAATATCACCTTTCTGTAAGGCTTTCTCTACCGCCTTGATAGTTTTCCCGGCAGCATCACCCGCACCCGGAATAATCGCTACTGCGGCGGCCAGATAATCTAATGCACTCTTAGCCTCTACAAAACCTTTAAAATTGAATGATCTGAGTCCGGTAGAATTCCAAGACTCAGATATCATTAGCTGTTTAGTGTAACCTGTCCAATTTTTTGGTCAGTTCAGCATATCGAGAACTTCTTTAACGTAACCAGAATGGCGGGTCATCTGGACCTAAAGCATCGTATTGCTCAAGAGGGCGATCTCTATCTGTCATAAAATCAGGCATGTCTGTTATCACTATTCTGACTGGCTTATAAATACCCCAGTCTTCATGAAATACTTGAGCGGATTTTATACAACGCTCTATTCCTTCAAAATATTTAAAAAATCTGCATTTCTGCTCCTTTGATAATTTCTGCTGGAGTTGTGTTACTAGCGAAGATGCTGTTTCTAATTCATAAAGATGAAGATACTTCTGGTAAAACTGAAACAAGATTTTTCGATCGTTAATATCGTGTATCTGTTCATTTAAAATAGAAAAAAATTGGGTCATTTCTGAAACAGAACCAAGTTCCACAATAGAACTACCACCATAAAAACCGATATGTTTCATGTTAGTTACCCTTTAAATTCGATCACTGCTGGGTCTATAATTCCATTTGATTTTTGAACAATGCCTTTAATAATTTCCCTCTCCTGTTCTAGTGACACGGTTTGCCCTCGAACATCAATAACTATCCGTTGTTCCATTCCTGCTGGCAGATTCTTCTGCCGTTCAATCGCCTGTCTGGCAACATTATTAATCAAGCCATTTTTGTTCGTCGCAATATTATAGTTCTTCACTTCAACACTACAAATATTGCCCTGACACCAGCGAATTGTAGACAATCACCATTTCACCGGCATTGGCACCACTGTTGGCACCTTCTGCGCTGTTGGTTGCAATGGCTCCCGCAACGCCACCAATGATTTTACCACCGGCCTGAATTGCCATCGGGTCGCTAAAGGTTTCATCCAATGTTATTGCCGTCAGCTTTGTGACTAATTTTCGCTGATAGGTAAGTAGTAACCAGAGGGTAAAGAAACCCCAGCCAAGTTCTGTCTCTTAACCAAGAGATCGGATTGAGAGGCAGGTATAAGGCCGGGGCTATCAATGTTAATCTTGGTAATCCTCATACTCCCAGGCAAAAACTCGGGAAAGCTTTTGGGCTATTCCCATCCAATCATCACCTTCGCACTGGTCGATATAATCTGTAATCGTCTTTGTGATTTCATCCAGATCATATTTACGCACTAGTAACATGTGCCTGATTAATTGAGGAGTCCAGTGGTTATTTTTTAACCAATTTGGAGTACAAATAAGTAAATCAAAATTATCTGCTTCCTTGCTATCTTTTTCACCAATGCGCAATATGACCTTTAATAAAAATTTCTCGTCGTCATCAGGAAAATATAAATCTAGATCATAATCATCACTAGAAATGCTTTTTAGTTCCGCTTTCATAAAAATTTATCCTATTGAATATCCAAATGACCGTTTCCTACTTTAATCTTATCGCCCGTAGATGGGTTTATTTTAAAGGTTTCAAAATTAGCTTGAACTCCTGTTGAGGAATGCTTGCTATTTTTCTTCTCTGCCGGGAAACGATATATACGAGTGCCATCAGCACTAACTAATCCAGTTCCGTCACTGGTTGGTCTTGCTCCATCACCAACCCATATCTTACCTAACCGATCAGCTTCTTCACGACTTCCATTTCCTATGCCAAAGTTAACCTTACCATTATCTCCCTTAATCGCTGCGGCTAGTCTTGAATCCTGTGAAGCGATATTGTGCAAATTTTGTTTTGCCAAGTCATGTTTCAATTTCGGATAGGTTGCCGAGTTATATGCAGAGATTTCACCACTGGCCTTATTAATCAGTTTGGAAGCTTCGCCAACGTCACCTTTTTGTAAGGCTTTCTCTGCTGCCTTGATAGCCTTCCCAGCGGCATCTCCCGCACCTGGAATAATCGCCACTGCGGCGGCCAGATAATCTAACGCGCTCTTAGCCTCTACAAAACCTTTAAAATTGAATGGCCTGAGTCCGGTAGAATTCCGAACTCAGATATCATTAGCTGTTTAGTGTAACCTGAGCTATTCCAATTTTTTGGTCAATTCAGCATATCGAGAACTTCTTTAACGTAACCAGAATGGCGGATCATCTGGGCTTAAAGCATCGTATTGTTCTAAGGAACGATATTGATCTTCCATATACAAAGGCATATCAGTAATTACTATTTTTACAGGTTCGTACTTGTAGTCTGGATATGACTTAAATTCCTCATAATTTACCTTTGCAGATTCAATGCAATATGAAAAAGCGTCAAAATAACGAAAAAATACGTCTGATAACATAGGAAAGCTAAGATCCAATCTGCTTTCTTCAACATTAGCCAAGCTTACCGTGCCCCATTCAACTGATGAACTTGGCAAGTTCATAAATAGTTGACGTACTTGTTCCATCTGAGCCTTAGCATCCTCTATCTCTTCTTGACGTAAATAACGTTTATAAAGTCTATCTGTTAAAAGATGCCAGTTTTGTTCTGGATACTTCTGTTCAACAAAGAGTTTCAAACATTCAAAAAACAATACAACATCATTGACTGTTCCAAGCTCTTTTGTAGAACTTCCACCGCTAAATCCTATATTTCTCATTATGTCTTGAACCTAATTGATGAGGCGCTAATCATGCCGTTAGATTTTTCAACAATACCTTTTCTGATAGCAGCCTCTTGCTGAAATGTCATTGCTTGCCCTCGAACATCAATAACTATCCGTTGTTCCATCCCCGCAGGTAGATTCTTCTGCCGTTCAATCGCCTGTTTGGCAACATTATTAATCAAGCCATTTTTGTTCGTTGCAATATTATAGTTCTTCACTTCAACACTACAAATATTGCCCTGACACCAGTCTGGACGAACACTGCCTTTAGTGCCATAGGGAACTTCTTTGCCCTCTTTAAATGTAACCTGACCATTCCAGCCATCTCCCAAATCTTTTCCTACATCAATTTCTGACTGTTTGTGACCGGGGCGTGATACTGAGGCTATTTCATCACTGGCCTTATTAAGCAGTTTAGAAGCTTCCCCAATATCACCTTTCTGTAAGGCTTTCTCTACCGCCTTGATAGTTTTCCCGGCGGCATCTCCCGCACCTGGAATAATCGCCACTGCGGCGGCCAGATAATCTAACGCGCTTTCAGCCTCAACAAAACCTTTGATATCTCCGACAATCGGCACGAAGTCAGTACCAAAACTGATGACACCTCCAGCTTGTTTACATGCCTCCGGTGACTGCTGACAAAAAGTTTGCTTCTTTTCCTCGTAGGTTTTGAGTGTTCCCGACTTTTCTTTCTCTGCGGCGGACAGAAGATGTGCCAGTGAATTATAGACAATCACCATTTCACCGGCATTGGCGCCACTGTTGGCGCCTTCTGCGCTGTTGGTTGCAATGGCTCCCGCAGCGCCGCCGATGATTTTACCACCGGCCTGAATTGCCATCGGATCGCTAAAGGTTTTATCCAAGGTGATGGCGGCCAGTTCTGCGGCTAATGCGCCCACTGCCGCCCCTTTAGCATCTCCACCGCTAATCTCCGCGCCAGCGCAGACACTGCTGCATGGCTAATCGCTTTACCCGGAACATCCAGAATCTGCCCCTGATCACCAATCAGTTTGGCACCTTCCGCATTAATCTGATTACCAATATTGCTCAACAGCGCGGTTTGCAGGTTATCCGTAAAACTGCCGCCGTTAATCGCCGTCCCTATTGTTGAACTCACGATGGATTGCGCCGCAACACGCTGGGCCACCTGACTCCAATTCTGATTACTCAATAAGGGAAGCTGCGCTTTTATCGGATCGACAACGCCTTTTCCCTCCACTAATTTTCCCCAGCCCATCGTGTGGTCTAAGCCCCCTAATGCGCCACCCACGGCGATTTGGGTAACAAGGGATTTGACGGCTTCACGTTTCGCTAAGGCTGCCAGTGTCTTGGTGAGATCCCCTTTATTTTCAACTAAGGCCACCGCCGCCTGCGAGGTCAACCCTATCATTCCGCCATAAGCCGCCCCATAAACCGCGCTCGCCGTAGCTCCCGTGGCGCCTGTCGCCCCCACGGCGCCACTTCCCGCCCAAGCCGCCAAACCCGAACCCGCCGTGACCGCAGCGACCGCAATCGCAATCACCGCACCCACTACGGGGTTTAAGCTTTCGCTTTTTTTGTCCCAGCTACTGTAAGCGTCCTTAACCTGATTCCACTGGACATCATTGCGGTTTTGAAGATTTTTCAACCATTCGGTGCCGGGGGTGTTACCCAGTACTCCTAACGCGTCTTCCAGTAACTGCCCCTCTTTTACTTTCACATCCGCATTGATGCCTTTCGCCGCATCCACCGTCAGCATACCGCCAACATGCACTGACGGAATTATCCAGGTCTCTTCACGATGACCTTTATCGCGCTGTGTAATAAAAAAGCCTTTTGACGTCGTGATGGTCTGCTCAAAATCAATATTGAGCATCGCCTTGAAGTTCACTTTCCCTGTCTGGCTGGTGATTTTCGCGTTTTTACTGGTTTCTATCCGACTCGCTTCCAATGTCACCTCATCTTTTGCCATCAGGTTAATATCACCCCCGGCCGTAAATTCCGTGACTTTGTTGGTCTTCTTGATTTGTACTCGATGTTCTGTTTTAGACCCAAACACTTTACACGACTTTATGGGCCCCAAACCTTTACAGCTTTTCTCTGTTTCTTCCCGCCTATAGACTTCTTCCATTGCTTGCGCATAGAGAAAACCGCCTGTTGCCGCGATATCCATTACACCCTTGGCGATTAATTCCGTCGCCTGGAATAAAATACTGCCCTGAGAGCGGATAGTTAATCCGCCGCCACTATTCAACCGGCTGGCGTGTTGCGTAAAGCGCTCAATATTCCCTTCGCGGATAAATTCTTGTCGCGACTCAAAACGAACATTTCCACCCGCGGAAAGCCGCATATCACTGCCGGATGTCAAGCTGGCCCCGGATGTCAATAGGTTGCCTGCCGCAATTAATGTGAGATTTTGGGCCGCGTTGATGGCGCTGGCGGCATAAAGGTATTGTTTATCGCCATCATTAATCGGCGAATATTTCCGGGCAGAGAACAGTAAATCTCGGCCAGCGTTAACCGAGACATTTCCTTTAGTCGATGTTAATCTCGCGATACCCGCGATATCTTCCCCTGCACTGAGTTGCAGGTGATCACCCGCGGTAATTTGCGTGCCTAATTCAGAGAATTTGTCTAATCCATCTAATTCGGATAAATAAAACAGGCTCTCTGGCGTATTGGGGCGAGATATATCAATATCGCGGCCCGCACTGAGCATGACTTGTTGCCCCGCCCGGATACCAGCTTGCCGCAACATTAAATCATTTCCCGCAAACAGATTAATATTGCCCGCCGCGTTCAATTGGCTTCGACTGGCATTCAGGTTACGACCCGCACTTAATGTCAGGTTTTGTGATTTATCCAACCGGGTACCGGAGAGATCCAGATCGTTGCCTGCTGAAATCCGCAAATGATTATCGGCCGAAATTGAGGCTAATAACTCATGAGACCGATTCCGTCCCATTTGGATATCGCCTTCACGCACCAGAAGTTCAACATTTTCTCCCTTTAATTCTGCCTGACGGGCGGTGATATCCTTGCCCGCAATTAAGGTCAGATTTTTATTTGCCACTAATTTAACCCGGTCGGCATTAATTTCACTCCCCGCGTTTAATGTCATATTGTTGGCTTTATCGAACAAAAGATCCTGGATATTCAGTTCGTGTCCCGCAAACATCTGCACATTATTGCTGGCCGAAATACGCGAATCATGCCCGCCCATTTGAATATTGCCTTCACGCGCGAGAAGCTCAACATTTTCCCCTTTCAGCCCAGTTTCACGGGCAGTGATGCCTTTGCCCGCAATGAGTGTCAGATTTTTCTGTGCGGCCAATTTAATCTGACTGACATCAATTTCATGACCCGCGTTTAACGTTATCGTGTTTGATTTATCGAACAAAAGATCATAGAGATCCAGTTTGTGATCCGCGAATATCTGCAAATTGTCGCTGGCCGAAATACGCGAACCGTCCCCCCACATACGGATGTCACCTTCGTGCGTAAGCAGTTCAATATTTTCTCCCTTCAACCCGACTTGAAATGCCTCAATATCTTTGCCCGCAATCAAAGTCAGATTTCTCTTTGCTTCCAGTGTATTTTGGCGGGCATTCATTCTACGTTCAGCGATGACGGACAGATCATTGTCCGCTTTGAGGTGGCCTATATTGATAATTTCACCGGCATGAAGCAGAATATTTTTCGCCAGTATGAATGCCGTTCCGTTGAATTGATTAATAAAATCGGCCACCACATTTAGATCGGCTGAAAGTTTACCGTCCATCCCGTGGTTAAAGTCGTGACCGGTTAAGATGAGATTTTTCTTCGCATGAAACTGGCTTTGGCTGTTATCCAGCTTTGTCGCATTGATATAAGCGTTCATTCCCGCAGCGACGCTAGCATCCCTGTCATTATTTAACGCTTTTGTGCGAATAATAATATCGCCGTTATGGGTTTTTAGCGTCGCTGAAGTGTTGTTAATTTCAGTGCTTAAATTACCGCTCGCATCTTTTTGCAACCAGAGATGGTTATTTGCCTGAATCAGCCCCTTATTCTGATTGTATAAATGGTCGATAAATAACCGCGCGTCACCTTCTGCGATAATCTTACCAGTGTTGTTTAGCGTGTTCGCGGCAAGCGTGATATCTTTCCCTGCCTGTACATGGCTCTGTTCCGCCGTTTTAATGTCTTTACTGCTAACGGTGATATCCGTTTTGGCCTGTACATCTCCCAGTGTCACCTTGCCATCCGCCGTCAGACTAATGTCGCCTTGCGTTGCAGTCAGGTTGGTCAGGTTAACTTTCTTACCCGCCTCAGTACTCACCAGACGGATTTTATTGGCATACATTCCCCCCAATGACCCGGTATCAATCGCGTTCCAAGGGGTATTACCTTCGCCTGCAATAGGGACAAGAGTCCCGCGTTTGAAATCAATCCGGTTGGACCCTTGTGTCAATGTCAGGTTTTTCGCCTGCACTTTGCCGTTAAGTATCGTGGCCCGGCTGATAATATCGACATCATCCTGCGCCGTTGCATCCAGCCCCTTTTCATCAAAGGTTATGGCGCCTTTTTTCACTTCCAGGGCCGCTAACGCGCCCTCTTTATCAAACATCGGCTTACCCGTCGATAAGGTGACAGCCGGGGTATTGATAAAGCCACAGCCATTACAGGTTATGCCGTTCGGGTTAGCGATGAAGACAGCAGCTTTTTGCCCCACCACTTCCAACAGGCCCTGTAGATTTGAGGCTAAAGTCCCCACCACTTCATTAATAATCAACTCAGCCGATTTACCGTTAAAGTGAGGGTTTGCCCCAATTTGTCCCGCCAGTACGGATTGGGTAGCTTCGGTAGCATTATTGAGTACCAGCCCGGCAGCCCCAACATTAAACTCTCGATAACGGTTATGTGAAATACCTTGAGAATTAGGCGCCGCAATATGGATAATAGGCAGGTTATTTCTCACAGCAATCCGCGCTCGCTTATCCGCCAGTTGAACCCCGGGTATTCCACCGGCTATTTCTGGGATATTGATGGTCAGTTGTGGGGCATTGCTTAATGCAAGATCAATCAACGCCGAAGTCACCGGCGTATATTTCCCGTCGGCTAAGTGCAACGCGGTACTATATTGGGCGACTGTGGTCGCTCCTTCTGCCGATAATGTTGTCTCCGTTATATTGCTGCGGGCAATCAAGGCTAAATCGTTGTCGGCAGTGACCTTGCCAATATTAATCGAGCCACCACTGGTCAGGGTAATATCTTTCCCGGCGGTCAGGGAAATCCCATCCAAATTTATCCCCCATCCAGCGTGAAGATCAATATTCTTATCCGCTGCCAAATGCTGATTAATATCAACCCGACCATTAGCCGCCAAAAAGATATTTTTTGCCCGGTTAATTAACGTATTTGAAAGCGATATTCCCTGCTCAGACAGAATATGTAACGTATTAGCCGCAGAAATAGTAGATAGCGCCCGTGTACCTGCCGCAGTGGAATTATCGCCTCCAGATGAAACAGAAATACCACCACCGCTGGAGATTAAGGTAATGTCATGACCTGAAATATCAGTGCCACGCACCGTAAAACTGTTCTTTCCCTGTAGCAGAACCTGGTTCCCGGCGGTGATATTTCCCCCATCTAAAGACAAGGTTTTCGCTTTAATGGTGACATCACCGTCGGCGCCAATTCGTCCCCGACTCTGCAATGTATCGGTTGTCAGTATCAGATGTTGACCGGCTTGCATATGACTTTGTTTCGCCGTTTCAATGTCTTTACCGTTAACGGTGATATCCGTTTTAGCCTGTACATCCCCCAGAATCACCTTTCCATCCGCCGTCAGACTGATGTCGCCTTGGGTTGCCGTCAGGTTAGTCAGATTGACAGCCTTACCCGGCTCGGTACTCACCAGACGGATTTTATTGGCATACATTCCCCCCAATAACCCGGTATCAATCGCTTTCCAAGGGGTATAACCTTCTTCTGCAATAGGGACAAGAGTCCCGCGTTTGAAATCAATCCGGTTGGGGCCTTGTGTCAATGTCAGGTTTTTCGCCTGTAGTTTACCGTTAAGCTTAGTGGTCCGGCTGATGATATCGATAGAATCTTGCGCCGTTGCATCCAGTCCCTTTTCACCCAAGGTGATGGCGCCTTTTTTCACTTCCAGAGCCGCTAACGCGCCCTCTTTATCAAACACCGGGTTCCCGGTCGATAAGGTGACAGCCGGGGTATTCACAAAACGACAGCCATTACAGGTAATGCCGTTCGGGTTGGCAATGAGGACATCGGCTTTTTGCCCCACCACCTCCAACAGCCCTTGCAGATTTGAAGCTAAGGTCCCCACGACTTCATTAATAATCAGTTCAGCTGATTGACCTTTGAAGTTAAGATTGGCGCCAATTTGCCCCGCCAGTAGAGACTGCGTATCATGGGTCGCGTTATTCAATACCAGTCCCGCAGCGCCAACATTAAATTCATGATAACGGTTATGTGAAACACCACGGGCGTTAGGTGCCGCAATATGAATAATAGGGCGATTGTTTTTCGAGGTGATCCGGGTTTGTTTATCCGCCAGTTTAATCCCCGGGACTTCTCCTTCTACTTCTGAGAAGTTTATTGTCAGTTGAGGAGCATGACTTAACGCACTTTCAATCAGCGCAGAAGTCACCGGCGTATATTTCCCTTCAACTGAGTTATACTTCCCCGCCGGTGAATGCAACTCTGCGTTGTTTTTGGTGATGGCAGTTGTCCCTTTTGCCAATAACGTTGCCTCAGTATCAATAATGTCACCACCGGTATTAATGGTTAAGTTATTGCCGGCAGTGAGGGTACTTTTTATTATCGGGAATTGAAATTGTGGGTAAGATTGTTCGTCTTCCTCGTCATCGGCATTTTCATATTCATCATGTTTTTCATAGTTATCTCCATGCTCATTTGAATATTCATAGGGGTTCTCTGCTGTGATTTTACTCACATCAAGTATGCCGCCACTGGTCAGCGTGATATCCTTCCCCGCGGTTAAAGAAATACTTCTCAGATCGACAATCTTTCCTGCATGGATCTCAATATTTTCATCCGCTTGCAATTGGCTAAGCTGGCGCAGACGCTGATTAATTAATTCTTGTTTAGCGTCGTCACTAAGTGGACTCTGTTCATCAATTAAATCACCCGAGGCATAAATCTCAAGTTTATCATTGGTTGCCAAAAAGATATTTTTCGCCCGGTTAATCAGGGTATCTGCAATATCAATAGGACCATCGGCGATAATGCGTAATAGGTTATCAGCAGAAAGCGTGGTTAATACCCTTGTTCCTTCCGGGGTATAGTCGTCCCCAGAGACAACAGACAGCATTCCCCGGCTGGCAAGCAAGGTCACATCATGACCGGAGATATCATAACCATTCACATCAAGGTGTGACTTTCCATCCAACATGACATGGTTCCCGGCTTGTAAATTCCCCTGGCCTAAATAGATCGTTTCCGCGTCAGCGGTTAAGTTTTGTCCTGCCCTCATTGACGCACGATTTACTAAATCTCGGGCAGTGAGAGAAATGTTTTTCCCGGTGATTAACGCCAGATCCGTGGGTTTGTTTCCCGCTTTAAAATGTTCTTTATCAAAATCAAAACGAAATGTATCTTGAAATGTCGCCGTCAGATCCCCACCAGCACTCAGTTTACCGATGATATTTTCCTGACTGTCTTTTATCGCTTTGGTTGAAAAATTTTTGCCTGTCAGGGTGAGGTTTTGCGCCGCGCTTAACTCGCCAACATTATTTATCTCGTTAGCAGTGATGCTGTTGTTTTTACCCGCGGTAATAATAGGGTGACTTTTCTTAGTCGGGTTTACATTATCCAGTTTAGTCGCTTTAATCGCGACATCGCCACCCGCACGGATTCGGCCTTGATTGCGCAGTGTCTCGGTAGTCAATCTCAGATGTTGACCCGCTTGTACATGGCTTTGTTCTGCCGTTTCAATGGCTTTACTGTTGATGTTGATATCGGCCTTAGCTTGTACCTCCCCCAAGATAATTTTACCCTCAGCGGTTAAACTGATAGCGTCTTGGGTTGTGGTCAGATTGGTGAGATTAACCCCAACCCCGTCTTCAGTGGCAACCAGTCGGATTTTATTGGCATACATGCCGCCTAAGGCTTTGGTATCAACCGCTAATTGCGGTTTTGCCCCTTCTCCGGCGATAGGTTTAACCGTGCCGTCTTTCAAGCTAATACGGTTGGCCCCCTGAGTTAGCGACAGGGTGTTAGCCTGAATTTTTCCATTCAACTCCGTCGCCCGGCTGATGATATCGACATAATCCGTCGTCTTGCCGTCCAGCCCTTTGCCGCCAATGGTAATCTGGCCTTTTTTCACTTCCAGTGCTTCTAGTGCGCCCTGTTGATCAAATTGGGGCTTACCGGTGGTCAGGGTTGCGCCGGTGGTATTAATAAAACCACAACCATCACAGGTAATGCCGTTAGGGTTGGCAATCATCACGTTGGCTTTATTGCCAACAATTTCCAACTGGCCTTGCAGGTCAGAGCGGCCACTGCCGGTGACTTCGTTAATAATCAGTTCCGCCGCTTTGCCTTTCAGGTTAGGGTTCGCGTTGAGTTGCCCTGTCAGTTGCGATTGAGCCGCCTGTGTCGCGTTATTAAGTACGGCCCCCTGAGAGGCGACATTGAATTCTTGATAGGTGTTGTGAGATATCCCTGCATCATTCGGCGTGGCGATATTCACCACCGGTACATTGCCCTGATTTTGTACCTGTGTGCGGTTGTTATCCGGTGTTATGCCGACAGCCATAGCCGGGTGCAATGGCTGGATTGCCGTCAGGTAAATTAAAAGATAACTCGTGACCCTGGCCATCGAGTTGTGGAGTTTATCCATCGTACTGTCCCTTTTCTTAATTTAAGTGCGGCAAAGTCAGTAATGCTGACTAATAAATTACCCAATGAGGTATTAACGGTTTTTCGTACCCGTGCGTTGATATCCAGCAAAGTTAAACCAGCGGATAAATAAGGATGCATCGAGTATTCTTGGTCTAACCGGGACAAACTTTCTGTCCCTGCAAATTCAATCCGGTGAATAGTGAGATAAATAGATCCCAAAGCACCCGATGTTGAAACATGAGTCCATTCAGATATGGCCAGCAGGATAAGTGCTGCCAGACTGCGGTGATAAAGCGATAATCTTTCCATAGAAAATATTAATAATTCGATAGTGACATAATTAAACTATTCTAATGGCTAATTATTTGTCCGTCTAAATCATTAGTATAAAATGTGATCAGCGTCTGGATTTTTAATCCTGATAATGGAGAATCTGACATATTAAATGCCAGAAAATAGCGTTAAGGTTGGAGATGCTAAATGGTGACGGAGTAGAAGGAAAAGACTAAAGATTATGAATATCATACAGTAATAATAAATTATTATATTAATAATAGTTTCAATTATTTATTAATGAAATATCATTACCCATAAAAACTTATTTAAATAAAATATCAATAAAAACATTTTATTAAATAACAATAGTAATAATGAAAGATACTATTAGGTTAGAAATGGCACGTAAAATTCGGGAGAAAAAGACATTAAATATATAAAATAATTTTATATTTAAATCAATTTCGCCAATAAATATAAACAATAGCAACACCAGTAATTATACCGGTGTTGCCATGACTTAGTGATTATTGATAATCACTGATAGGTGCACAGGAACAATGCAGATTACGATCACCGTAAACATCATCAAGGCGTTTAACCGCAGGCCAATATTTATTGGTTTTGGTTTCCAGGGTTGGGAAAACCGCGGTTTCACGGCTGTAACTATGGCTCCAGTCAGAAACCAATTCAGCTTGTACGTGAGGCGCATTGACCAATGGGTTATCTTCTAATGACCACTCGCCTTTTGCCACTTTGCCAATTTCAGCACGGATCGCCAGCATCGCATCCACAAAGCGATCAATTTCTACTTTGCTTTCTGATTCTGTAGGTTCCACCATTAGCGTGCCAGCAACCGGGAATGACATGGTTGGCGCATGGAAGCCGTAGTCAATCAAGCGCTTGGCAATATCCATCTCGCTGATACCAAACTCTTCTTTCAACGGTCGAATATCCAAAATACACTCATGCGCCACATAACCATTATGACCGGTATACAACACGTCATAATCATTCTTTAAGCGAGCAGCAATATAGTTAGCATTCAAAATCGCCGTCTGGCTTGCCTGTTTTAATCCTTGTGAACCCATCATACGGATATACATCCAGCTAATAGGCAGAATAGAAGCACTACCAAATGGCGCCGCAGACACAGCTCTCTGTTCCGTAATGCCATCCATTTGAACTACCGAGTGCCCCGGTAAGAACGGCGCTAAATGAGCTTTTACGCCAATCGGCCCCATTCCTGGACCACCGCCGCCGTGTGGGATACAGAATGTTTTATGCAGGTTGAGGTGTGAAACATCAGCACCGATAAAACCGGGCGCAGTGATGCCAACCTGCGCGTTCATATTCGCGCCATCAAGGTAAACCTGACCACCATGCTGATGAATGATTTCACACACCTGACGAATAGTTTCTTCATATACGCCGTGGGTTGATGGGTAAGTCACCATGATGCAAGAAAGTTCGCCACCGGATTTTTCCGCTTTTTCACGCAGGTCTGCCAGATCAATGTTGCCCTCTTTGTCGCAACTCACTACCACCACTGTCATGCCTGCCATATGAGCAGAAGCCGGGTTAGTACCATGAGCAGAACTTGGGATTAAACAGATATGACGATGCCCTTCTCCACGACTTTCGTGGTAACGGCGAATAGCAAGCAGACCGGCATATTCACCCTGTGCACCGGAGTTTGGTTGCATACAAACGGCATCATAACCTGTCAGTTGCACCAGCCAGTGAGATAATTGGCTGATCATTTGCTGATAACCCTGCGCTTGCTCTGGCGGACAGAATGGGTGTAGTTCATTAAATTCAGGCCAAGAGATCGGTAGCATTTCTGCCGCAGCATTAAGTTTCATGGTGCAAGAACCCAATGGGATCATAGCCTGATTCAGTGCCAAATCTCGGCGCTCAAGACGATGCATATAGCGCATCATATCTGTTTCGCTGTGATAGCAGTTGAAATTTGGATGCTGAAGGATTTCATCACTGCGCAACATGGATGCAGGAATGGAGTGACTTTCCGTCATCAGCGCTTGATCCAGTGCTTCAACATCTAGCTTGTCATCCGTGCCTGTCAGCACAGAGAACAATTTGACCAGATCATCACGACCGGTAGCTTCACTCAATGTGATACCCACCGCGCCATAAATATCGGTACGCAAATTGATTTCAGCTTTTTCTGCCCGTGCTAATACTGCCGCTTTATCAGCGACTTCAACCGTCAGCGTATCAAACCAAGTTTTGTAACGTAGAGTAAATCCAGCTTTTTGTAACCCGGCCGCCAAGATGTCAGCCAGACGATGAATACGGCCCGCAATGCGTTTCAGCCCCTTAGAACCATGATATACCGCATACATCCCGGCGATATTTGCCAACAGCACCTGAGCCGTACAAATGTTGGAATTCGCTTTCTCACGACGGATATGCTGTTCACGAGTCTGCATTGCCATGCGCAGTGCCGCATTACCTGCCGCATCACGGGAAACGCCAATAATACGTCCCGGCATAGAGCGTTTGAATTCATCACGGCTGGCAAAAAATGCTGCGTGGGGACCGCCATAACCCATCGGTACCCCAAAGCGTTGGGCAGAACCAAATACAATGTCAGCCCCCTGTTTACCCGGTGCGGTTAAAAGCACCAACGCCATCAAGTCAGCGGCAACACTGACAATGATTTTGCGCTGTTTCAGTTGTGCGATCAGATCAGCATAATCATGAACTTCACCGGTTGTGCCAACCTGTTGCAACAACACACCAAATACACCGTCCAGCTCCAAGACTTTTTCTGCTTTATCCACAATCACATCAAAGCCAAAGGTTTCCGCACGGGTACGAACAACGTCTAATGTTTGAGGATGGATATCATCAGCCACAAAAAAACGGTCAGCATTTTTCAGTTTGCTGGTACGTTTTGCCATTGCCATTGCTTCAGCCGCCGCGGTAGCTTCATCCAGCAAAGAGGCAGAAGCAATATCCAGCCCCGTCAAATCGATCGTCACTTGTTGGAAATTCAGCAGTGATTCAAGGCGACCTTGAGAAACTTCTGGTTGATAAGGTGTATAAGCGGTATACCAGCCGGGATTTTCTAATAAATTACGCAAAATCACCGGCGGAAGCACCGCAGGCACATACCCCATACCAATATAGGATTGGTAACGTTTATTTTGGCTGGCAATCGCTTTCAGTTCAGCTAGTGCTTGTTGTTCAGTTGCGCCACCGCCAACATCGGGCGGCTCTGGCAACACGATATCACGGGGAACAATTTTCTGTGTTAAGTCATTGAGGGAACTTGCCCCCACCGTCGCCAGCATCTCTTTTTGCTGTTCGGCGGAAGAGCCAATATGACGGCGGATAAACTCGCCCTGGTTTTCGAGTTGGCTTAGTGTCTGGGTCATTTGTTACTAATTCCTGAAGCTGGCCAGAAATGGCATACAAATAAAAACGCCCTGCTCACAATGTGAAACAGGGCGACGGTAAGCATATTATTCTTCTTCGTCCAGAAGTGCCTGATATCCTTCGGCATCCAGCAAACCCGAAAGTTCACTTTCATCAGAGGCTTTAATACGGAATAGCCAACCTTCGTTATAAGGCTCACTGTTAACCAATTCAGGCGAGTCATTTAGCGCTTCATTGACGGCAATAATTTCACCACTCAATGGCGCATAGATATCAGAAGCCGCTTTCACTGATTCAACAACCGCGCAATCATCGCCAAGATTGATTTCATCACCTACTTCCGGCAAATCGACAAAAACCATATCGCCTAGCAGCTCCTGTGCATGCTCGGTAATACCTACAGTGTATTCACCATTACCTTCTGCACGAACCCACTCATGTGATTGGGCATATCTTAACTCTGCGGGTACATTACTCATTACCATCATCTCCTTCAATCCTAGAATCTATCCCTATTAGGCTATGTTGTGCCCCTACGCCAATCATGCCTACTGGGATAAATTGCTATTTACTCATCAAGTTATTATTCGATAAAAATGACTATACGAGAGGTTTACCCGCCCGTACAAAACTAGGTTTGACTACCTGAACCGGCATTTCACGATTGCGGATTTGGACAACCGCCTGTTCACCAATCCCCTGCGGCACACGGGCAAGGGCAATACTGAATCCTAATGTTGGAGAGAACGTACCACTGGTAATAACGCCAGAATGTAAGGCGCCCATCTCATCAGTAAAACTAACTATTAAGCCACCGCGTAACACACCCTTTTCTCTCATCACCAAGCCAACTAACTGCTCGGTACCCTCTTCACGCTGTTTTTCTAGCGCTTCACGACCAATAAACTGGCGATCTTCGGGTTTCCAAGCGATTGTCCAGCCCATGTTAGCCGCAAGGGGAGAAATGGTTTCATCCATTTCCTGCCCATAGAGGTTCATACCGGCTTCAAGTCGCAATGTATCACGCGCACCTAACCCCGCGGGCTTGACGCCGACACTCAGCAATTTTTGCCAGAAATCCACTGCTTGCTCTTTTGGTAATGCCACTTCATAACCCGCTTCACCGGTATAACCCGTTGTTGCGATAAACAGATCCCCCGCCTGAACACCAAAGAAAGGTTTCATTCCGGCAATCGTCTGTTTTTGTTCATCATCCAATAGAGACTCTACTTTTGCCTGAGCTTCCGGCCCCTGAACCGCAATTAATGCCAGATCATCACGAACCTGAATATCAACCGGGTAACTGGCTACATGTTCATTAATCCATGCCAGATCTTTCTCACGAGTCGCAGAATTGACCACCAATCGATAAAAATCATTGCTAAGGTAATAAACAATCAGGTCATCAATTACACCGCCAGAAGCATTAAGCATCCCGGTGTATAAGGCTTTGCCCTTTTCTGTCAGTTTAGCAATGTCATTTGCCAGCAAATAACGCAGGAAATCACGGCAACCAGTACCATGCAGATCCACAATCGTCATATGGGAAACATCAAACATACCGGCATGAGTGCGAACAGTATGATGCTCATCCATTTGTGAACCATAATGCAAAGGCATCATCCAGCCATGAAAATCTACCATACGCGCACCACAAGCCAGATGCTGGTCATACAATGGAGTTTGTTTTGCCATTATTTCCCTCTTTTCATTTCCTACATGAAAACATACCGCGTATTAACCGACAGATACTGTGAATCATGAACAAAAAGCGGCTAAAAAACGCGACGCAAACGATATCTTAAAATGAAAGTTATCACTGAAAACCAAAATGAACCATAAGTAAAAATAGGGTTCAATCCAGTGACCATCAAAAAACGTGTTATGAGTATGCAGAATTTTCAACTATTAAAATGAGTCATAATACTCAAAATTAACAATTAACTTTAGAAAACACCCATTTTCTGTTACAAGCTAACTGAAATATGAATAAAATCACCTATTCATATTTCAGCAAGATATGAGAAAAAGTTATCGATAAGCAGAGGCTAAATTAGATTTTTTCAGCCGAATAGGATTTAGAAGAGAGCCAGTCCGGCAAATCATTCAATCCCATTGCCTGATGAAGTAATTTAGGTTTAATTCCCGGTAAATTATTTGCCAGAGATAACCCGACATCCCGCAAAAGTTTTTTCGCCGGATTATTGCCATCAAATAATTGACGAAAACCTTGCATTCCAGCCAGCATCACAGCAGCAGCATGTTTACGTCGGCGTTCATAGCGACGTAAATAAAAGTGCTGACCAATATCTTTTCCCTGACTATGCAAACGACGCAGTTCACCTATCAGTTCAGCGACATCCATAAAGCCCAAATTTACTCCCTGACCTGCCAATGGGTGAATAGTGTGAGCGGCATCTCCCAACAGAGCCAGCCGATGAGCCGCAAAATTACGGGCATAGCGACCGGTTAGTGGGATTGTCAGACGTTCACCCATCAGTTCACATTGACCAAGGCGCAGATCAAAATCTACCGCCAATTGCTGGTTGAAACGCTGATGATCAAACTGTTTGTACTGTTCAGCAACTTCACCCGGTAGTGACCAGACGATAGAACACAAATGAGGATCGGCAAGGGGCAAAAACGCCAAAATACCCTCACCATAAAAGACCTGACGGGCAACCCGGCCGTGCGGCTCTTCGGTGCGAATAGTGGCTACCAATGCATGATGTTCATAATCCCAGAATGTGAGAGGGATATCAGCATGTTGACGCAACCATGAATGAGCGCCATCAGCACCAACAACTAAACGAGCAGTTAACATGCGACCATCGGATAAAGTCATAAAAGCTTCATTTTCACCCCAGGCAACCTGTTGCAAAGCCGCCGGCGCCAAAATGGTTACATCAGATAAGCTATCCGCTTTTTTCCATAATGTTTCACGAATAACCCGGTTTTCAATGATATGACCAAGATATTCCAGCCCATATTCAGCCGCGCTGAACTGAATACGGCCAAAGCTATCCCGCTCCCAAACCTCCATTTTCTGATAAGGACTGGTGCGCATATCCAGAATATGTCGCCACACGCCAAGATGCTGTAATAAGCGTTCACTGGCTGCATTAATTGCAGAAACCCGCAAAGCATACTCTTCTCCAGCAATAACGGGTTGAGTAGGCGGATAGCTCTCCACCACGGCCACCCGCAAGCCACTGCCTTGTAAACCACAGGCAAGCGCTAAACCAACCATACCGCCGCCAGCGATAACCACGTCAAATGATTGCATAATAATAATGTCCTCTTATTTTGTCTGCTTGATCTGCGGTTATCTTTGGGCGACCCAACCCAGAGTCTGACGGGCCAGTATATCCCGCATAGGAGAGCATTTTTCCATCATTATCAGGCCGAAGTGACGCCCGACTTGTAATGGAAAATAACGATTGGCAAATATCCGTATCAATCCATCGGTAATATCGATGGTGTTTTCCCGATCTAAAACCCGTTTCTGTTGATAGTTAGCCAGAACCTGATAATCACCGATATCCTGACCCGCAGCAAAAGCCTCAGAAACAATCTGAGCCAGTGTCATAACATCTCGCATACCAAGATTGAAACCCTGACCTGCAATCGGATGTAATGTTTGCGCGGCATTTCCCACCAATGCTAATCGGTGGCTAATTTGTTGATTTGCAGTAGATAGAGTCAATGGATAGCTATGACGCTGACCGGTTTCCAATATTTTCCCTAGTCTCCAGCCAAATGCTTGCTGTAACTGCCGAAGAAATTGCTCATTATTCCAACCCGCTATCTCCTTTTTCCGCGCCAACTGATGGCACCATACCAGCGAGCTTCGCCCCCCAGACATTGGCAACAAAGCAAGCGGGCCATGTTCTGTGAAACGTTCAAATGCACTGCCTCGCGGATGCTCTGAGGTCAGTACATTGGTAATCACGGCAACCTGTTCATAAGCGTGCCGTCGCCACTGAATATTACAGGCGTGACCAATAGCAGAATGGCTGCCATCCGCCGCTACCAGCAATTCACCTTGCAGTCGTTCGCCGCTGTCCAGAGTGACAGCGACCGATGACAGCGTTCTTTCAACAGCCATAACCCTGGATGGACAATAGAGGGTTACACCAGGCGTATTTTTCAGCAACCTGAACAAACACCGACCTGCATCGTACAATTCGATAACATTACCTAAAGCTGGAATGTTATATTCTTTTGCATAAAGGTTCACAAACCCTGCATGACCACGATCACTAACATGAACGTGAGTTATTGGTATCACATAATCTTCCAGAGCAGACCAAACGCCAATCTGCTGTAAACGCTGACAAGTTCCATAAGCCAGCGCTATCGCTCTGGCATCAAAACCGGGATGTGTCTGCTCCGGCTCTGCTGCTTCAATCAGGGACACATGAATCTGCCCCTTACTCAGGGAAGATATCGCCAGCGCAAGCGTCGCGCCGGTCATGCCTCCACCAACGATAATCACGTTCATTCTTTAACTTAACCCTGTTTTGCTTCCGCCATCAGAGCTTCAATCTCATCAGCTTCTTTAACGACACTGGCCGTCAGGTTTTCATTACCTGTTTCAGTGATCAAAATATCATCTTCGATACGAATACCGATACCACGATATTCCATCGGCACATCGGCATCCGGTGCAATATAAAGCCCCGGTTCAACAGTCAATATCATCCCTGGTTGCAAAATACGGTCACGCTCTACACCATAGTCACCGACATCATGCACATCCAACCCTAACCAATGACTCAAGCCATGCATAAAGAACTGACGATAGGCTTTAGTTTCGATTAAATGTTCAACTTCACCGTGCATAACGCCCAGTTTCACCAACTCTTCTACCATAATCTGAACGACATGTTCTGTGACTTTGTTGATGCTGGTTCCCGGCTTATACAATTCCAATGAGACATTGAGCGTTTTCAGGACGATATCGTAAATTTCACGCTGAGCACGGGTAAACTTGCCATTGACAGGGAAAGTACGGGTGATATCTCCGGCATAACCCAGATATTCACAACCTGCGTCAACCAACACCAAGTCACCCTCTTTCATCCTACTTTCATTCTCGGTGTAGTGCAGAATACAGCTATTTTCACCACTCCCGACAATCGTGTTGTAAGCAGGGTAGCGAGCCCCCTGATAAGTAAATTCGTGATGAATTTCGGCTTCCAGTTGATACTCAAACATACCTGGGCGGCAAATTTTCATCGCACGCATATGAGCCTGCGCACTGATTTCACCTGCCCGGCGCATAACTTCAATTTCTGCCTTGGATTTGAACAACCGCATTTCATGCACCCAAGGGCGCCAGTCAGTCATCGTTAAAGGCGCAGAAAGATTACGGCGACCGCCTTTTCTTAATATATCCAACGCATGAAAGACAATTTCATCGGCGTAGGCAAATTCGCCCTGTGCGTGATAAACCACATCCAAACCATTCAGTAATTGATAAAGCTCCTCCTTGATCTCATCAAAAGGCAAAGCTCGGTCAACACCCAGTTTTTCCGGCGCCGCTTCTTGCCCAAGACGACGACCAAACCAAATTTCCGCAGTCAGGTCACGCGCTCGATTAAAAAGCACACTATGATTATGCGTATCATCACTCTTAATTAATATCAGCACCGCTTCCGGTTCATTAAACCCGGTCAAATAAAGGAAATCACTATGCTGACGATAGGGATGTTCATTATCTGAATTTCGTGGCGCAGGCGAGGCAGAAAAAATAATCGCTGCGCTGGCCGGAGCCATTTTTGCCAGTAAAGCCTGACGGCGGGATAAATATTCTTGTTTGATCATACCCTCTCCTGCGACTTATAATTATTTTGCGTTCAATAAACACCGATTAATGCAATGTTGGTTTATCATTTTTGGCGATTAAAACAGTTTTAGGTTCAGTAAAGGCGATATAGCAAAGCTGTGCAGCCACCCGCACATATTCAAGGACCTCTTCCAGTGCCTGGGCTAGCTCTTCTTGATCATCACTTTCTTCATAACCAAGCAGACCGATATTGCGCAAATCACCAATAATCTCACCGATCTCTTTTCTATCCGCGAACTTCGGTTGAGCAACACCTAATCCCAGTAAAAAATGGTTAACCCATCCCGCTAATGCATCTGCTCGTTCAAACACATTATCGTCCTCATCTGGCAGCAATAAACTGAATGCAAAATTACTGTCATCCAATGATTCAAATGTGATTTCACGTAATTCACGCAATTGTTGAGCTAATGGATGGGAAAAAGCTAACCCATCATTCGCTAAGTCATGAACTAAGACCTGCCAACTACTGTCGCGATTACCGCCGCACAGCAGGCCGCTAATCAACCCATGCATCTCCGCTGCCGTCAGCGCTACTGACTGTTGATGCAATATTTCGTCAAAAGATTGATAATCTGGTAATGAATTCTGTATAGACATGTGTATTGGTCATCGTTGACGGTGTAAGTTCATGCTATGCTACCACCAAGGGGAGTCGCTATACCAGACAACAACCTAGCTAATCGTTAGTTGTCTGTCGGTATCGCGTTACAATGATTGGCGCCGGTTTTAATTCTACAATCCAGAATTAAAACCGACGCGCAGTAATAAGTCAGGAAGGGGTCATGTCTGCACAACCGGTAGATATCCAGATTTTTGGGCGGTCACTACGTGTCAATTGTCCATCAGAGCAAAAAGAAGCATTACTGGCTGCGGCTGTGGAACTTGAGCAACGTTTAGAAGATTTGAAAGAACGCACCAGAGTAACCAATACTGAACAACTGATTTTTATTGTGGCACTGAATATCTGTCACGAATTGGCACAAGAAAAAGTGAAAACCCGTGACTATGCCTATAATATGGAACAGAAAATAAAGATGCTCCAACAGACTATAGAACAAGCATTAGTGGAACAAGGTCGCATCACGGAGAGCACTACTTCACCAAATGAATGAATTCTATTGATAAATCATACATTAGTGAGTGAATCATTCGAGAATTAGTTGCTTTCTGTATTTAGTTTCATACAATAGGTGTCACAAAGTTGCTTACAAGCGCTGAATAAATTTCTCTGAGATGTTCGTGAACGGGGAAAGTCCCCTGAGCCGATATTTCATACATGATAGAATGTGGTGCTCCGTAGTCTGGTGTGCATGCTCGGTTCGGCCGAGAAGCCTTAAAGCTGCGACGCTGCGTTCACCTTGAACCAAGGGTTCAAGGGTTACTACCTGTAACGGCATCTTGGAGAATCTCAACCTTAATCGCTGCTGCTATCCAATCGCAGGTTCTATGCAATCAGAGTCTCTATTATCACTCAGACAGAGCATTAGAAAGAAAATACGCCAGCGACGCCGTGAACTCACCCCTGAACAACAATCGCTGTTTGCAAGACAAGCTGCTGAGCGAGCAATCAACCACCCCAAAATTTGCCAAGCCAATAAAATCGCGCTATTTCTTTCGTTTGATGGTGAACTTGATACCCGTCCACTGATTAACCAACTCTGGCAACAAAATAAGCAGATCTATCTGCCCGTATTACATCCTTTCCGTCATCACCATCTGCTGTTTTTAAACTATCAACCCAACACCTCGCTTGTCAGAAATCGCTTCAATATAGAAGAGCCGCCGCTAGATGTTAGCCAGGTTTTACCGTTATCAGAGCTGGATATTATGATGGTCCCGCTGGTTGCTTTTGACCGCACAGGGCAGCGGCTTGGCATGGGTGGTGGTTTTTATGATCGTACACTGAGCCAATGGCAACAAAAAAACTTCTATCCGATAGGTTTGGCACATAACTGCCAATTAGTCGATACATTGCCAACAGCCGAATGGGATATCCCATTACCAGAAATCATCACTCCTGAAAAAATCTGGCAGTGGCAGTAAAATATGGGCGCCTACACAAAACGCCCATTTGTGACATATCAAAATAATCAGTAAAGCAGACGAGAACGGATAGTCCCTGGCAATGCTTTCAGTTTCTGAAATACCATTTCAGCTTGAGCCGGATTTTCAGTCACAATATCAATAACCACATAACCCATGTCCCCACTGGTACGCAGATACTGAGCGGCAATATTGATATCCTGTTCAGCAAACACCTGGTTAATACTGTTCAATATACCCGGACGATTTTCATGAATATGCAAAAACCGGTTGGTATCATCAGCATGAACAGGAAGAGACACTTCTGGGAAGTTTACTGCTGATAAGGTAGAACCATTATCAGAGTATTTCGCTAACTTTCCTGCTACTTCATAACCAATGTTTTCTTGCGCTTCCTGGGTAGAGCCACCAATATGTGGCGTCAGCAACACATTATCAAATTTACACAACGGTGATTCAAACGGATCATTATTGGTTGCCGGTTCAACAGGGAACACATCCACAGCCGCCCCTGATAGATGTTCGCTTTCCAATGCATCACATAATGCCGGAATATCCACCACCGTCCCACGTGAAGCATTGATCAAGATAGAACCCGGTTTCATCAGTGTAAGTTCGGTTGCGCCAATCATATTTTTAGTCGATGGCGTTTCCGGTACATGCAAACTAACCACATCACTCATATTCAGTAATTCTGACAAATGACGTACCTGATGGGCATTACCTAATGGCAATTTGTTTTCAATATCGTAAAAGTAGACATCCATTCCGATATTTTCAGCCAGAATACCAAGCTGAGTACCAATATGGCCGTAACCGATGATACCCAATTTTTTCCCACGCACTTCATAGCAGCCCTTAGCCTGCTTATCCCATACCCCTCGATGAGCTTTCGCATTCGCTAAAGGGATACGACGCAGCAATAACAACAATTCACCAAGGACCATTTCAGCAACAGAACGGGTATTAGAAAATGGCGCATTAAAGACAGGGATACCACGTTTCGCAGCCGCTTTCAGATCAACTTGATTGGTGCCAATACAGAAACAACCTACAGCAACCAATTTTTCGGCTGCCTGAAAAATGTCTTCGGTCAGTTGTGTGCGGGAACGGATACCAACAAAATGGGCATCACGAATTGTCTCTTTTAACTCTTCGGAATCTAATGCTCCCTTATGATATTCGATATTGCTATAACCGGCTGCCCGCAGATTTTCTACCGTGCTCTGATGCACACCTTCCAATAACAAAAATTTAATCTTATCTTTTTCCAGAGATACCTTAACCATTTATCCTGCCTATTGTTACTCTTCGTTACATTTAAGATTCATTCTCTCAACATAACAAAAAAAACGAACACAGCAATATAAACGATTGCTATTCCCGTCACATAAGTCTTAATAAAGTAGTTATTATGCGGAATAAAATGATCTGAAAGAGAACAAAATTAGGATTTAGGTTAAATAACAACCAGCGATATGAAATATATCACTAAATTCTTCACCAATTTGAAAAGTGAAAAAATTTTTAAGGGCGAAAAACTTCGCCCCCTATGAATAATATTATTGAGTGATGGTTTTCACTCCATCAAGTGTTCCCATCAATATAATATCCGCACCACGGTTAGCAAATAAGCCCACAGTCACTACACCGGAGATACGATTAATTTTATTCTCTAACTCAACAGGATCGAGTATGGCTAGATTATGCACATCAAGGATCACATTGCCGTTATCCGTCACCACATTCTGACGATATTCTGGTACTCCCCCCAACTTAACCAACTCACGAGCAACATAAGCGCGAGCCATTGGGATCACCTCGACTGGCAGAGGAAATTTACCCAATACGTCAACTTTTTTAGAAGCATCAACAATACAAACGAATTTTTTTGCTATTGCAGCAATGATTTTTTCGCGCGTTAATGCAGCCCCGCCACCTTTAATCATCTGCATATTGCCATTGATTTCATCCGCACCATCAACATAGATATCAAGGGAATCCACTTCATTACAATCAAATACAGGAATTCCCAAGCTTTTTAACTTCTCAGTAGAAGCCTCAGAGCTGGATACTGCCCCTTCAATTTGATCTTTAATGGAACCGAGGGCATCAATAAAATGTGAAGCCGTTGAACCTGTCCCCACACCCACAATTGTTCCTGGCGTAACAAATTCGAGTGCTGCCCAACCTACTGCTTTTTTTAGTTCGTCCTGAGTCATATCAATTCATTGCCTATATCAGTTACAAGGAAAGACCTCGACTAGTATAAACTTTGATGGCAACAAAGAAACCGCAATTCAATTAAAGTTGGATAGGATAAGCCACGGGAAATATAAGATTAAATGATGCCAAAAACCCGCCATATGGCGGGCGACAAAAAGAGTGATGTTTATGCTGCTTCTTTGTTGCGACGACGACCTTGCTTTTCCTGGCTTGGTGCCCGCGCATGTTCTTCCAAAGCCGGACCTACTTTCATGAGAAAATCCAAGGTCTCTCCAGCTTTTTTATACGTTTGAATGGTATCGAACATCGGTTCTTTTTGTGTTCTCATTAGCAACACCTCATAAAACAACTTCACATTACTGAACTGATTTCGTCATACAAGACAAAAAATTCCCGACAAAATCTCTCTGTTATGACCATCGCAACAAATCTAAATGAACAAAATAGCTATTTTACTTGGTTCTACCTAGTCTACTTGGATACCATAACGCACATATAAACACAGAGATATCAAAGAATTAACCCCTTAGACCTACTCTTCAACTTTGCCGTTAATGTCTTAATATCACATGACATTACATATCCGCAGCGCTCTAGCTCAAAACCAAACAAACGATAGTAAGCTATTTTATCCTTAACAGGTTCATGAATTCTAATATCTTCACCACCAGACATATTCATAAAAATCAATGTCGCATACAGAGTATACAAAAGCATCTTTCTATGCAATGGATGATTTTCTGTATCCTTCACAAAATTTTCTAATACATGGATGTTAAAACTCTTATCGCTTAAATCGTATGTAGACAAAGCGACCCCAGCCGGAGCAGACTCAATTTGAAGATTTTCCCTTGATATGACAAATTTTATACATAAGCTGAAACAGTCATGTCGATTACCGATCTCTGTAATATAATAGCCCCAGTTAAGCTCACCATACACTCCCGTTAGCATGTTTGCATCGCTGTCAGAGATAGGACCAACAGCCAAATCTATTCCTCTCTGATCCATATATGATTGCAAAGTATTATATGTTAATTGTGCAACATGTTTCAGTGACAGCATAATAAAGCAACCTTACCTACATTTTTATTGTTATTAAATAGCCTAAAGCAACGTCTTTTAGACAATTTTATGAAAAATCCATACTTAAACGAAACATGCAAACAATCCTTAATTCACTCACCTTAATTCAATCAAAAGCTAATTATTAAGCTAACCAAAACAACTTCACACAGTTGGTGTTCCCTGAGCATATTATTTATTCAACCACGTTAACAAACGTAATCTTCAAAAAATGGAACCACCTTCCCATAAGGGCCGCCAATCAACGAAATTTATTCAAAATTGGATGCCACATCCGTAATCTTTAGCAGGTGAGGTTTTACAACACATCAGATAAATTGCCTCATCCATCAGAAAAATATGGCATAGTGCTATACGGAAACATAAATGGAGAATCTTTCTGTAATGAAACGTCCTGATTATCGAACACTGCAAGCCTTGGATGCTGTTGTCCGTGAACGTGGTTTCGAACGCGCCGCCCAGAAACTCTGTATCACTCAATCCGCGGTTTCTCAACGTATCAAACAGTTGGAAAATCTATTCGGTCAGCCTCTGCTAGTACGCACCGTTCCTCCGCGCCCCACCGAACAAGGACAAAAACTACTCGCACTATTACATCAGGTAGAGTTGTTGGAAGAACAATGGTTAGGCGATGAACAAGGGACAGATACGCCATTGCTGCTTTCATTGGCAGTCAACGCTGACAGCTTAGCAACCTGGCTGTTACCGGCACTACATCCGGTACTTGCTGATTTGCCTATCCGACTCAATATTCAAGTTGAAGATGAAACTCGAACTCAGGAACAGTTAAGAAGAGGTGAAGTCGTTGGCGCGGTCAGTATTCAACCACAACCCTTACCTAGTTGTCTGGTCGATAAATTAGGCGCACTGGATTATCTGTTTGTCGCCTCACCAGAATTTGCTGACCGTTATTTCCCAAATGGAGTTACCCGTTCAGCGTTACTAAAAGCTCCTGCGGTTGCATTCGATCATCTGGATGATATGCATCAGGCATTTCTACAACAGAACTTCGAGTTATCTCCGGGTAGCGTTCCATGTCATATCGTCAACTCATCTGAAGCCTTTGTACAACTGGCAAAACAGGGTTCCACCTGTTGTATGATCCCTCATTTACAGATTGATCAGGAATTGAAGAATGGTGAACTGATCGACCTGACTCCGGGTTTATGTCAGCGCCGGATGCTCTATTGGCATCGTTTCGCACCGGAAAGCAGGACCATGAAAAAAGTGACTGACGCCCTGTTGAAACTTGGGCGTCAGATGTTAAGACAAGATGACATGGATTAATGTTTTAGTTCAAACACAACATCAACCTGATCGTTGAAATTGATGCTATCCTGCTGGTAAGTTTCACCCACTCCAGCAGCAGCGCCTCCCGCCATCATCACATCAGCATTGCGATACTTCATATGGTCAATTATCTCTGGCGCTCGGTAATTGATACTGTATATCGAACCAAGTTTGCTATTAAAGCCTTTCGCTAGCGCACCAGCTTGTTCAATCGCATTTTCAATGGCTTTCTGGCGGGCTTCATCACGATATTTTTGCGGATTGTCCACCCCAAACTGAACAGATACGATTTCGTTCAAACCCGCTTTTAATGCACCATCTAGCAGATCATTAAGTTGATCTAACTTACGAACCTTCACCTCCACTGTACGGATCGCACGATAGCCTTTCAATACTGATTTGCCAGATACATTGTCATACTCATAATCAGGCTGAGTACGCAAGTTCGCGGCATCAATATCTTTCTTTTCAATACCGTTCTTTTTCAGAAAATCAAAATATTTAGCAACCAGCTCATCAACCTGCTTTTTAGCTCCAGATGCATCTTTAGCAGAAATATTGACGTTAATCATCAACGTTGCTATATCCGGTTCAGCTTTCACTATCGCATTACCAGAAGTAATAATATGAGGGACTCCGGGTAAATCAGCAGCCTGTGCAGCAAGCGGCACCCCGGCACTTAACATGGCGGCCAACCCTAATGATTTCAATTTCACACAACCTCCGAAGAAAACCTGTTACAGAAAATGTTCATCCCACGGAAAAACCGAAATATATATGGGATGAATAAAACACTAACACAGAGACTGCATGCAAAAAAGTGTCCAGCTCAATCAGAAATTAGTAATCCCTGCTTAGCAAGTTGCCATGCGATATACCACATAATGACACAGATAAACCCATTAATAATCCGTTGAGAAAGCGGCTTACTTAACACCGGGGAAAACCATGCAGCCAACAATGACAGAGAAAAAAACCAACTAACAGAAGCGCTTGCCGCACCAAAAGTAAACCAGGGCCTGAGTTCTGAGGATAACTGACCACCAATACTGCCCAGAACAACAATGGTATCTAAATAAACATGCGGATTTAACCAAGTGACCGCAAAGATAATCGCAATGACCCGCCAACGGTTTTTTGCTGTACTACTGGCCTGCACTTGTTCAATATTGGCAAACAAAACCACCCGTAAAGCCCCCCATCCATACCAGAATAAAAAAGCAACACCCCCCCAGGTGACAAATTGCAAGAGTAAAGTTGACTGACTAAGTAATGCACTACCACCAAATACACCGACACCAATCAGAAAACCATCACTGATCGCGCACAAAGTTGCGCTCATCAAATGAAATTGTCTCCTGCTACCTTGCTGCATCACAAAGGCATTTTGTGGACCAAGAGGCAAAATCATTGCTGCGCTAAGAAAAAAACCCTGCACAAATGTCGATAACATAAAAAAACTCCTCAATAATTATTCACTTTGCTATTTCAATGTTCAGAATATTAAGAAGAATAGCTCATTAGAGGAAATAAATGCTTCTAATTGATCATAAGAAATTTTAATAACCAACCAAAAAGCAGATTTTTATAGGAAAACTATTTGATTAATTCAAAGGAAATCAAGCCAATACACATTAAAAGCGTTAATGAATCTATCAATGCTATGAAAATTAAGAGGAAGGGATTATTTTGAAAAAAATTACCGGTTTCATGCTATTAGTCATCATTATTATTGCTACTCTTACTATCAGAAACTACTATTTGCTGCGAAATGATGTTGAAGAGACATTAAACCACCATGAAATAATTGGATATTATATTGGTACAGCAAATATTACAGACGTAGAACTCAGTAACTATCAGCCTTTCTTATGTAAAAAAGGCTGTGAGCGTTTTATTCTAAAAATACAAGGTGAAAAAGGTGATGGCATAGTCACTGCTGACATTAATTTCCATACTTCAGATGTTTCATCCGCTGTCCTTTGCTTATCTGATAACAAGAAAATAGCACTGACAGAAGATATCAACGATGATTTTATCAAAAACAACTTTAATACCTTATGTCAATAAAATAAGTCAGGAGAACAGAGCGCCGTGCTATTCATAACGCGGCGCTAATTTACTGGTAAAAACTTACATTCTATTCACACTATTAGATGGTTATTATCCCATGTCCTCTGACTAATCACTCATCTTATTCCGCGCCATAGCTTGGTTCTGATGCAAATATACATCCATTTGTGGATAAGGAATGCTGATATTGTGTTGATCCAATGTACGTTTAAAATTTTCCATCAAATCCCAATAAACCTCCCAAGCATCACCATTGGTCGTCCATACACGCACAATAAAATTCAGTGAAGAAGGCGCCATTTCATGCAAACGAATCGTCACGCCTTTATCATGCTGAATACGGTTGTCTGCGGCAATAACATCACCTAATACTTTTTTAACTTCATCAATATCCGCATTATACGCAACACCGACCATAATCTGAGTTCGGCGATTCGGTTCACGGCTGGTATTAATAACATTATCAGCAATAATTTTCCCGTTCGGGATTACGACGATCTTGTCATCCGCTGTACGCAATGTAGTAGAGAAAATCTGCACCTGAACAACCGTGCCCTCAACTGCGCCCAGAATAACATATTCGCCCGCACGGATTGGACGAAAAGCCACCAGCAATACTCCCGCGGCAAAGTTGGATAAAGAACCTTGTAAAGCCAAACCAACAGCCAAACCAGCAGCACCGATAACCGCAATGACAGAAGCCGTCTGAACACCTAATTTGCCCAAAACTGCAATAATAGTAAACGCAATAATCGAGTAACGAACAATAGCAGCCAAGAAATCTGATACCGTTACATCAATGCCACGCAATGACATAACTCTTCTTACGCCTTTACTAATGAGTTTCGCCGCCATCAATCCCAGAACAAGAATCAGAATAGCAGCAACAGTATTGACCAGATATTGAATGATTAAATCCTGATGATTAATAAGCCAGCTTGTAGCTTCATTAATGCCACCAGACAGATTGATATCTTCCATTAAAACCACCTTGATTCTTTAGCTATTCAACTATAAGTGAGTAAAATGACTCAATGACTATCCTTCATAGCAACCGTTAACAGTAAGAACAAAACCTATCGTGCCAGAGAATTCTTTTTGCCTATATACAGCTTCTTACCAATCGTTTTTTAAAATAAAGTCCCGATAATCAGTCAACATATCAAGAAAATCCTTGGTGCCACAAAAAGCCAGGCTCTCATTATCGTAATAGCTCATGCCCTCCTCCACCGAATCAGTTTCAAACTCAAGCTGATTAGCGCGAATCATAACTTCTTCGTCATCCATTAACAGCGTATATTCGTGACCCACAAGTTGCCATTGACGTTCACTACCTTTAATTTCAGCTAGCGCTGCGGCAACCTTATCGATCACCGTTAAATCACCGTTAACTTCTTCATTCAGCCACTGACCAATAGCTTCATGATCCATTGAGAATCGGCTAGTCACCTTCCCAGTGACATCCAGCAAAAATTCGTAGTCCATCATTAACCTCCGGTGCGTTCTTTCCGTTCTAAATTTTCTAGCAATTCCGCCCCAGAATCAGCCCACAAACTGACAAGAAGTGTGAGATTAACGCCTCTATGCTGACACAACGATATGGTTTGCACCTAGATAACCGCAATGTCCACCCTAAGCTACCCTTGAAGTTTGTGTCCGCTATGGCTTTCATCGGAGAAGAGTTCAGCCTCAGTGCAAATATAAACAAATACACTATAATTAATAATATCTCAGAGAAACAAAAACAGCAAAATCGAACACACATCCGCTAATCGATGAGGTATATTCAAGAATCTTGCAATACAACCAGTTATTTTCTATCTTGTCTGGAAAAACAAAGCCACTTCTTAGGAGCCATTATGATACGTCATATTCTTTTGTTAAAATTCACACCCGAAATAAAAGAACAACAATTAATGATGATAAGAGACACAGCAATTTCTATGCAGCATCAAATCTCAGGTATTTCTGCCGTTGAATGGGGAAGTAATGTAAGTAGTGAAAATAAAAATAAAGGTTTTACACATGCCATCACCATGACATTTGATGATCAAAAGGCTATTTCAAATTATTTGTCTCACCCTAAGCATGACAAATTAAAAGATCTGCTTATAGATTCTGTCAACGATATCATCGTCTTTGATTATGAAATATAATTTTCATTCTTTGGGAATAACTATCCTACTAATCAATGTTCAACATCACAAATATTGCTGGCACGTCTAAGAATAATTAGACGCGCCAATTATCACTATAAATAGAATTACGCAAATTTTCATGAGAAATTTAAATGTTTAATCAACAATTAAATACTGCATAAAAAGTTTTTAACCTCGCCTATTTTATGACAGTTTGCTATAAAATCAGCATCATTTATAAAAGATAATGAGATAATAAAATAGCGGATTTTACCTTCCATTTTAGGATACTGAAAAAACCATTTAAAAAAGGAGAGGAATTTCTATACCATTGAAAAAAGAGAAAAAATCATAACAATCGGACAGATTAAAACAGTGTAAAACCCATTTAAACCAACGTATTTAAGTTATCATGATTTTGCATAATAAATGCAACATAATAACATTGTAAGTAATCCAGTTCATACACTGTAAAATCATTTATTTGTGAATTTTGCTATGCCTAAAATCAGGCTTTTTCTGTTTTCATTTTTTAGGTTTAAAACCAAAAAGAGCAACAGGTTTGTTAGTAACATTAAAATTACAGCCAACTTCTTTAATGGTTTTTAATGCCGACAAGCGTTTTTATTTTTTTCGCCACTAATTTTCTCAACACGGTTAATATTGTCATTACCCACCCTTATTAATCAATTTAAAATCCATTTTTCCAGACATTTTCCCTTTTAATGTCAATGATATCATCAAATTTTTCACCCACTTTAAAAAATCGTTAATCACTCTTTTTACCTTTAATGATTAAAGTTTTTATCTGTTTTTTAACGACACTCTTACTCTTTTTTCCTGATTTTAAAACCACACTGATAAGCAAAAAACGACCTTTCTTAGCACTTGTTTTATCATTGATAAACACTCAGCAGTGATAGGCGAAACATTAAAAGCCAGTAACTAAAATGGGAGGTTTTTACCTCCCATTCATTCGTATTGCAATATATCGGCATTACACCGCAGTTTGGAAAATCACATCATCCGCTTTTTCGGTGTATTGGTTTAGTTGATCAAAATTGAGATAACGGTAAGTATCTTCCGCGGTCTCATCAACTTTAGCCATAAATTGCTGGTACTCTTCCGGTGTTGGCAAACGTCCCAACAGAGAAGCTACAGCAGCCAGTTCAGCCGATGCCAGGTAAACATTCGCCCCTGTCCCCAGACGATTCGGGAAGTTACGAGTCGAAGTAGAAACCACAGTTACACCATCAGCAACACGTGCCTGGTTCCCCATACACAAGGAACAACCAGGAATTTCAACCCGTGCTCCACTCTTACCAAAGATGCTGTAATAACCTTCCTCTGTGAGTTGAGCCGCATCCATTTTCGTTGGCGGAGCAACCCACAAACGAGTTGGTAATTGACCTTTATGTTGATCCAATAACTTACCGGCTGCACGGAAATGACCAATGTTAGTCATACAAGAACCGATAAAAACTTCATCGATTTTACTGTTCGCCACATCAGACAGTAAACGAGCATCATCTGGATCGTTCGGCGCGCATAGAATAGGTTCTTTAATTTCGGCCAGATCGATTTCGATAACTGCTGCATATTCTGCATCAGCATCGGCTTCCAGCAATTGAGGATCTTTCAGCCAGTTTTCCATACCCGTTACGCGGCGTTCCAGTGTGCGACGATCACCATAACCTTCGGCAATCATCCATTTCAACAACACAATATTAGATTGCAGGTATTCAATAATCGGCGCTTTATCCAATTTAATGGTACAGCCCGCCGCAGAGCGCTCCGCAGAAGCATCCGCCAGCTCAAACGCCTGCTCAACTTTCAGATCTGGCAAACCTTCGATTTCGAGGATACGACCAGAGAAGATGTTTTTCTTACCTTTCTTTTCAACCGTCAAAAGACCTTGCTGAATCGCATAGTAAGGAATCGCATGAACCAAATCACGCAAAGTAATACCAGGTTGCATCTGCCCTTTAAAACGAACCAACACCGATTCTGGCATATCCAAAGGCATCACCCCCGTCGCAGCAGCAAACGCCACCAGGCCAGAACCTGCCGGGAAAGAAATACCTATTGGGAAACGGGTATGGGAATCACCACCAGTACCAACCGTATCAGGCAACAGCATACGGTTCAGCCATGAGTGAATGATGCCATCGCCCGGACGCAGAGAAACGCCGCCACGGTTCATAATAAAGTCAGGCAAGGTATGGTGTGTAGTGACATCAACTGGCTTAGGATAAGCAGCCGTATGGCAGAATGATTGCATTACCAGATCCGCAGAGAAACCCAAACACGCCAGATCTTTCAGTTCATCACGGGTCATTGGGCCAGTTGTATCCTGAGAACCAACAGAGGTCATTTTAGGTTCACAATACTCACCTGGACGAATACCCGTCGTGCCACATGCCCGGCCAACCATTTTCTGAGCCAGGGAGAAACCGCGACTACTTTCCTCAACCGCTTTCGCCTGACGGAAGACATCGCTGGGGGGTAAGCCAAGAGACTCACGCGCCTTACTGGTCAAACCACGGCCAATAATCAGTGGAATACGACCACCAGCACGAACTTCATCTAACAATACATCGGTTTTCAGTTCGAATTCAGCCAGCAACTCATTGGTTTCGTGGTGACGCACCTCTCCTTTATATGGGTAGACATCAATCACATCACCCATATTTAATTTGGTTACATCTATCTCTATTGGCAGTGCTCCAGCATCTTCCATTGTATTGAAGAAGATTGGCGCAATTTTACCGCCCAGAACAACGCCACCACCACGTTTGTTTGGCACAAAGGGGATATCTTCGCCCATAAACCACAGCACTGAGTTAGTGGCCGATTTGCGGGAAGAACCTGTACCCACAACATCACCGACATAAGCCAGCGGATAGCCTTTCTTATTCAGTTCTTCAATCTGTTTGATTGGACCAATAACACCGGCTTGATCTGGGACAATCCCTTCGCGAGCATTTTTCAACATTGCCAGAGCATGCAGCGGAATATCAGGGCGTGACCATGCATCCTGCGCAGGAGATAAATCGTCAGTGTTTGTTTCACCTGTCACTTTAAATACCGTGACTGTAATTTTTTCTGCCAATTCCGGGCGTTCCAGATACCACTGCGCATCCGCCCAAGATTGCATAATTTGTTTGGCTTGTGGATTACCTGCTTTTGCTTTTTCTTCTACATCATAGAAGTTGTCAAACATCAACAAAGTATGAGAGAGCGCTTTAGCTGCAATTGGAGCCAGTTTTTCATTATCCAGAGCATCAATCAAAGGATGAATATTATAACCACCCTGCATCGTTCCAAGCAGTTCAATCGCCTTTTCTGGCGTGATTAGTGGTGAAATAGTTTCGCCTTTCGCAATAGCGGCAAGAAAACCGGCTTTTACATAAGCCGCTTCGTCAACGCCAGGGGGAACTCGGTTAATCAGCAGATCTAACAGGAAATCTTCTTCACCTGTTGGTGGGCTCTTCAGTAACTCAACCAGCGCCGCCGCTTGTGTCGCGTCCAATGGTTTAGGGACGACGCCTTGGGCTGCACGCTCGGCTACGTGCTTGCGGTATTCTTCTAGCACGACTTTCTCCTCGCTCTCATTGTCATTTTATCTACCCGGCTCTGCACCCGCCTTGGAACCTGCCTCACAAGCTATTATCTTTGCGTAACAACATATGTTTTCGCAACAATAGCCCCTCCAGGGACAGGTTGTTAATTATGGTTCCGGGTGCCAGGTCAGAGGATTGCCAGCATAACTTAATAAGTGCAAACAAGTTATGCCCAGCTTCGGGCATCCAGCATACCAAAATTTGAATGCGATGTTAATTCGTTCACATAAAAGTAACATTAACTGATAGTAATATTCTGAATTAACAGCAGACAAAGCTATTAAAACAGATTATTCCGCTGATTTTTGCCAGTAACACCCACAAAAACCATACTTTTTATGCCATGTTTCTTCAAACAGGTCATACCAGAATAAAAAACGGCCTCCATATAAATGGAGGCCGATTGAGCAAATTAGATTAATCGATTTAAGAAATTATTTCTTTTTCTTTGCTTTCGCATTTGGCAAATCAGTAATACTGCCTTCAAAGATTTCAGCAGCCAGACCTACCGATTCATGCAACGTTGGGTGAGCATGGATGGTCAGCGCGATATCTTCCGCATCACAACCCATTTCAATTGCCAGACCGATTTCACCTAGCAGTTCACCACCGTTAGTACCAACAATAGCACCACCGATAATACGATTGCTTTCTTTATCGAAAATCAATTTAGTCATGCCGTCAGCACAATCAGAAGCAATTGCGCGGCCAGAAGCTGCCCACGGGAAAGTTGCCGTTTCATAGCTAATACCTTTCTCTTTCGCTTCTTTCTCAGTCAAGCCAACCCATGCAACTTCTGGTTCAGTGTAAGCAATAGATGGAATCACTTTTGGATCAAAATAGTGTTTCTTACCGGAAATAACTTCCGCCGCAACGTGACCTTCGTGAACACCTTTATGCGCCAACATAGGCTGACCAACGATATCGCCAATAGCAAAGATGTGCGGTACATTGGTGCGCATTTGTTTATCAACATGGATAAAGCCACGGTCGTCAACTTCAACACCGGCTTTACCTGCATCCAGCATTTTACCGTTAGGTACACGACCGATGGCAACCAGAACCGCGTCATAACGCTGTGGTTCTGCCGGTGCGTTTTTGCCTTCCATCGTGACGTAGATACCATCTTCTTTAGCTTCTACCACGGTAACTTTGGTTTCCAGCATCAGATTGAATTGTTTGCTGATACGTTTGGTAAAGACTTTCACCACGTCTTTATCAGCCGCAGGAATCACCTGATCCAACATTTCAACGACATCAATCTGAGAGCCCAGAGCGTGGTAAACGGTTCCCATTTCCAAACCGATAATACCGCCGCCCATCACTAACAAGCGGCCAGGAACCGTTGTCAGCGCCAAAGCATCGGTAGAATCCCAAACGCGCGGGTCATCATGAGGAATAAATGGCAGTTGAATAGGACGGGAACCCGCGGCAATAATGGCGTTATCAAAATTAATCGTTGTTGCGCCACCTTCACCTTCAACAACCAAGGTGTTAGCTCCCGTAAATTTACCAAAACCATTAACCACTTTAACTTTACGGCCTTTAGCCATACCAGCCAAACCACCGGTTAGCTGATTAATAACTTTTTCTTTCCAAACACGGACTTTTTCGATGTCTGTTTTGGGTTCACCAAAAACGATGCCATGATTTGCCAGCGCTTTAGCTTCCTCAATAACTTTTGCTACATGCAGCAATGCCTTAGAAGGGATACAACCAACGTTAAGACAAACACCACCCAAGGTAGAGTAACGTTCCACCAGGACGGTTTCCAAACCTAAATCCGCGCAACGAAAAGCAGCAGAATACCCTGCTGGACCTGCCCCAAGCACCACAACCTGGGTTTTAATTTCAGTACTCATCATGACCTCTTAATTGTTTGTCCGGCGGGTCAGGCGCCAAAAACGATATATTCCACCGGGACCTACACACCGCGAGCAGTTTACAGAATTGTTAATAACCTGAAAAGCGCGTTAACGTGACAGAACTCGCAACAAAACTCACCAGATGTAAGTAGTTCCTCTGTCACCGCAATAACAATCAGGCCGGCACATGGCCGGCCTTTGAGATTACATCACCAGACGGCGGATATCGCTCATCGCATGATTAATAAATGTGATGAAACGCGCACCATCAGCGCCATCGATCACTCGGTGATCGAAGGAGAGCGACAGAGGCAACATCAGACGTGGTACAAACTCTTTACCATTCCATACCGGCTTCATTGATGAGCGAGATACGCCCAAGATAGCCACTTCTGGCGCATTAACGATTGGCGTAAATGCTGTGCCGCCGATACCGCCCAGACTTGAAATAGTGAAGCATCCACCCTGCATATCAGATGCAGTCAGTTTGCCAGCACGAGCTTTCTTAGACATTTCAGTCAGCTCACGAGACAATTCAATGATGCCTTTCTTATTAACGTCACGGAACACTGGAACCACCAGACCATTAGGCGTATCAACCGCCACACCAATGTTGATGTATTTTTTCAGCGTCAGTTTCTGACCATCTTCCGAGATAGAGCTGTTAAAGCGCGGCATCTCTTCCAGCGCTTTTGCTACCGCTTTCATGATGAATACCAGCGGAGTAATCTTCACGCCAAGCTGTTTCTTCTCAGCTTCCTGATTCTGCTGTTTGCGGAAGTTTTCAACTTCAGTGATATCTGTCTCGTCGAACTGTGTAACATGTGGGATCATCACCCAGTTACGGCTCAGGTTAGCACCAGAGATTTTCTGAATACGGCCCAGTTCAACTTCTTCAATTTCACCAAATTTGCTGAAATCAACTTTCGGCCAAGGCAGCATACCAGGCAGACCACCACCGGCTGATGCAGGAGCAGATTCAGCACGTTTAACCGCGTCTTTCACGTAAGCCTGAACGTCTTCACGCAGAACACGGCCTTTACGCCCTGTACCTTTCACTTTAGCCAAGTTAACACCGAATTCACGCGCCAAACGACGGATCACCGGCGTTGCATGAACATAAGCGCTATTTTCAGCGAAGTCATTTTTGTCTTCTTCTGCGAAGCTTCTGCTAGCAATAACCGGTGCTGCCGCTTTCTCTGGTTCAGCCGCTGGCGCTGGAGCTGAGGCAGCCGGAGCAGCAGGCGCGGCACCCGCGACTTCGAATATCATGATCATAGAACCGGTTTCTACTTTATCACCGGCTTTGATTTTAATTTCTTTGACGATACCTGCGAATGGCGCGGGTACTTCCATAGAAGCTTTATCGCCCTCTACGGTGATCAGCGATTGTTCAGCTTCCACTGCGTCGCCAACTTTCACCATCACTTCGGTAACTTCGACTTCATCACCGCCGATATCTGGTACATGAACATTCATAGCCGCAGAAGCTACTGGTTCTGGCTCTGCCATACGCGAAGACAATGTTACCGCTGCTGGCTCTTCCGCTGGCGCAGCTTCTACAGCACTTTCCGCGGAATCAAAAATCATAATCGGTTTGCCAGTTTCAACTTTATCGCCAACCGCAATGATGATCGCTTTAACAACACCCGCCTGAGGGGATGGAACTTCCATAGAAGCCTTATCACCTTCCACGGTAATCAGCGATTGGTCAGCTTCCACTGTGTCGCCGACTTTCACCATGATTTCGGTGACTTCAACTTCATCCGCACCGATATCCGGTACCTTAATTTCGATAGCCATTGATTCTTTACCTCTTATGCCAGACGCGGGTTAACTTTTTCTGGGTTAATGTTGTATTTCTTGATTGCTTCTTCCACAACACTCACGTCGATCTCGCCGCGCTTAGCCAATTCACCCAAAGCAGCAACTACCACGTAAGAAGCATCAACTTCAAAATGATGACGCAGGTTTTCACGGCTATCGGAACGACCGAAACCGTCAGTACCCAATACGCGGAATTCGCTTGCAGGGATGAAGTTACGAATTTGTTCTGCGAACAGCTTCATGTAGTCAGTAGAAGCCACTGCCGGCGCTTCATTCATGATCTGAGCAACATAAGGTACGCGTGGCGCTTCTGTTGGGTGCAACATGTTCCAACGCTCACAATCCTGACCATCACGAGCCAGTTCAGTGAATGAAGTCACGCTGTACACATCAGAACCCACACTATAATCGTTAGCCAGAATCTGTGCAGCTTCACGAACATGACGCAGAATAGAACCAGAACCTAATAGCTGAACTTTACCTTTGTCGCCTTCCAAGCTTTCCAGCTTGTAGATACCCTTACGAATACCTTCTTCTGCGCCTTTTGGCATCGCCGGCATGTGGTAGTTTTCGTTCAGCGTGGTGATGTAGTAGTAAATGTTCTCTTGTTTCTCACCATACATACGCTCCAAACCATCATGCATAATCACAGCAACTTCATAAGCAAATGCCGGATCGTAAGAGATGCAGTTAGGAATAGTCAGAGACTGAATGTGACTGTGCCCATCTTCGTGTTGCAGACCTTCACCATTCAGGGTTGTACGACCGGAAGTACCCCCAATCAGGAAGCCGCGAGCCTGTTGATCACCTGCTGCCCAGCACATGTCGCCAATACGTTGGAACCCGAACATAGAGTAGTAAATGTAGAACGGAATCATTGGCAGGTTATTAGTGCTGTAAGACGTTGCCGCCGCCAGCCACGATGAAGCAGCACCCAGTTCATTGATGCCTTCTTGCAGAATCTGACCTTTAGCGTCTTCTTTATAGTAAGCAACCTGTTCACGGTCCTGCGGAGTATACTGCTGGCCGTTAGGGCTGTAGATGCCGATCTGACGGAACAGACCTTCCATACCAAAAGTACGCGCTTCATCGGCAATGATTGGAACCAGACGATCTTTGATTGACTTGTTCTTCAACATCACATTCAAAGCACGAACGAACGCGATAGTGGTAGAAATTTCTTTGTTTTGTTCTTCCAGCAACGCACCAAAATCTTCCAGCGTTGGCAGTTCCAGTTTCTCTTCAAAATGAGTACGACGGCTTGGCAAATAGCCACCCAACGCTGCACGACGCTCATGCAAATATTTGTACTCTTCAGAGTCTTTATCAAAAGTCACATACGGCAGATTTTCGAGTTGCTCATCAGCCACAGGCACATTGAAACGATCACGGAAATGGCGAACGCCTTCCATATTCATCTTCTTAACCTGATGAGCGATGTTTTTACCTTCCGCCGTATCACCCATACCGTAACCTTTGATAGTCTGAGCCAGAATAACCGTTGGTTTGCCGGTAGTTTCCTGCGCTTTTTTCAAAGCGGCAAAGACTTTCTTAGGATCATGACCACCACGGTTCAGCGCCCAAATCTGGTCATCAGTCATATCTTTAACTAATTCAGCAGTTTCTGGGTAACGGCCAAAGAAATGCTGACGTACATAAGCGCCATCTTTGGATTTGAACGTCTGGTAATCACCATCCAGCGTTTCGTTCATCAGTTGGATCAATTTACCGCTGGTATCTTTACGCAGCAGTTCATCCCAACGATCGCCCCAAAGCACTTTGATCACTTGCCAGCCGGCACCATCAAAAATGCCTTCCAGCTCATTAACGATTTTGCCATTGCCTGTAACCGGGCCATCCAGACGTTGCAGGTTACAGTTGATAACAAATACCAAGTTATCCAGTTTTTCACGAGTTGCGATAGTAATCGCCCCTTTAGATTCTGGTTCATCCATTTCACCGTCGCCCAGGAAAGCATAAACGGTCTGCTTGGAGGTATCTTTCAGACCACGGTGTTCCAGGTATTTCAGGAACTTAGCCTGATAAATCGCCCCGATTGGCCCCAATCCCATTGAAACAGTTGGGAACTGCCAGAATTCAGGCATCAATTTCGGATGCGGATAAGAAGAGAGACCATTGCCATGAATTTCCTGACGGAAATTATTCATCTGCTCTTCAGTTAAACGGCCTTCAAGGAAAGCACGCGCGTAGACGCCTGGAGAGATGTGACCTTGGAAATAAACCAAGTCGCCGCCGTCATTTTCATTACGGGCACGGAAGAAATGGTTGAAACAAACTTCATACATGGTTGCCGAAGACTGGAATGAAGCCATGTGACCACCCAATTCCAGATCTTTTTTGGATGCCCGCAACACGGTCATCACAGCATTCCAACGAATAGCAGAGCGAATACGGCGCTCCAAATCCAGATTGCCAGGGTAAGCAGGCTCATCCTCAACAGCAATGGTATTGATATAATCGCGGTTAGCAGCACCGGCTGCAACACTCACGCCACCTTTACGTGCTTCGTTCAGTACCTGATCAATCAAGAACTGGGCACGATCAACACCCTCTTCACGGATGACCGATTCGATCGCCTGTAACCAGTCGCGAGTTTCGATCGGATCCACGTCATTTTTCAAAATGTCTGACATGGTGTATTCCTTATCTGTTATCTGTTTCTAATGATTGTTTTGGAGCCTATCTTCCCGTCATACCCTTTGACGTTCAGCCGGTCATGACTGGAAGATAGGCCCTCACTGTTGTTGCCGCTAGCGCCCTCAGTAAAGGGACTCAACTTAGCTGTGCAGACGCAGCAAACTTCAAGATCTACACAGCTAATTTTATTCCTGATGCTGTTGAAGACGTCGTAATGATCGCTCGCGGCGAGTGTGCTCGCGGCTGAGATCCAATAAAACATCTTCAATAAAAGCTAAATGGCGATGGGATGCCTCACGGGCTTTCTCTGGTTGTCTCGCCATTATCGCTTCAAAAATCTTCGCCCGATGATCGCTGACAGCCGTCAGCATTTCCCGGCGGGTATACAAAAACTCAAAATTCTGCCGGATATTTTGTTCCAGCATAGGTGCCATACAGCGTAATAAATGAAGGAGAACTACATTATGCGCAGCTTCGGCAACGACAAGCTGATATTGCAAAACAGCTTCGGATTCCGCATTGACATCACCACTTTCCTGAGCTTGTTGAATAACAAGGTGATATTGCCGAATGCGTGCAAAATCTTCGTCAGTTCCACGCAGTGCCGCGTAATAGGCAGCAACACCTTCCAAAGCATGGCGGGTTTCAAGGAGGTCAAATTGAGATTCTGGGTGCCCAGCCAGTAGTTGTGCCAGCGGGTCACTGAAACTTTGCCAGAGGTTACTCTGAACAAACGTCCCCCCACCCTGACGGCGAAAAAGAAAACCTTTAGCTTCTAACCGCTGAATGGCTTCGCGCAGTGAAGGGCGTGACACATCAAACTGTTTCGCCAACTCGCGTTCAGGCGGCAACTTCTCCCCTGGACGCACAGATCCTTCAAGGATGAGATGTTCAAGACGCTGCTCAATGACATCTGATAATTTTGGTTGGCGGATTTTGCTATAAGCCATATTTACTATAAGTCAGTTAGAACCAAGCCAGTTAGAACCTATCTCATTAGGCTATTTTGTTTGTCGTTTCGAACCTAGGCAGTATTCAAACAGCCTGCATCAATAACGCCTACTTAAGGTAGGTACTTATATGGATAAACATTGTTTCGGTCTTCGCCGAAGTCAATTGGTAATACCAATTTAAACTACCGGGCCATAAAAGTAACAAAGTATTCACCAACTGTCCATAAAGACCTTGTGCTAAATCATAAAAACCTGCAAATTTTAACAATTTTTTTTAAAAATTAGCAAAAGCTGATAACCTGTAGGTTAATAAACATCCTAAGATAATATTTTAACCAACCTTTTTAAACATATAAATGGGCATATTGAATCGTTACAGCAATAAAATAGTTGAATCTCTATAAAAAAATATAGCGACCAAATCATCACCTGTTGATTTTAAATACAATTGCATGCTATCAGGTTATAAATGTAGCTCAAATCGATAAGACCGAGAGGCTAAAACTGGCTATTAGAAAGGAATAATGACAAATATGTGAGGAACCACCAGCAACAGCTACACATAACTCCTGCTGATGGAAAAAATGGACTATATTAAAACCAATAGCGCGTCTCTTCATGCCACCCTTTTCTATACATACAGGATGAAATTATCCAACGCCTTGACGATTCATTTTTATCCCAACGCTTAATTTCAGTTTTTGGCACAGTAATGTAATGATTACAAGATTTATCTTCTTTTTCGTCTTTATCTTTACAGGGAAAATGTTTTGTCTCGAAAGAATGAACGACTTCGCTGGTCCAGTCTGATGGTAATTGAGAATAACCCAATGCTTTGCATTCAGCGTAATCCCTGTCTCTTTCATACTTAGTTGCGCCTGGTTTTTCCCACGATGTACAACCCGCCAATACAGTAAATAAGGTAAATAAAGGGATAACAGCTATTTTTCTTATAAAATTCATATAAAAATACCTTAACTAAAAATAAAGAATTAACCAAAGAAATTAAATTAGAATTTAAAAGTCCCTCTAATACGGTAACTCTTATCTTCAAAAGATGGCCTTCCACCAGATTGTATAATTTGTCTGTCTTGGCTTGAGATATCCCGGTAAATATCAGGAATAGAACGTATATTATCTACTTTAACTTCACTGCCTGAAACTATATCCGTGACATTACATTCAAAATAACCACAAGTTGAAATATAGCTATCAGTAAGCCGTGGCATGGAACATCCCGCAACCAAAAATGTCGATAATAAAGCAATGAGAAATTTATTCATTGTTAATATCCTTAAATTGCTGTATATATTATAAAAATTTAATTTAAATAAAAATCATATAAAAAAGAAATTATTTTTTACGATCGAGTAAGTAATATCTAAATATGCATTTTATCTTTCTGGCATTCCAAGGAATATCAGAACAATATTCCCCCAGAGAGAAATATATATTCTTATCGCCAGGAGAAACCTGCTTTATTGGCGTTCCATTAACACCGAAGAGCAACAGGCTAGATAAAAAACATGAAATAATTAATATTTTCATGCACTTAAAACTAGCTAATGAGTATAAGATACCAAAAGATACACAATAACTTCATTTATTGTATTATCGGTTATCCTCTCCATCTTCCACATATTCCAATATATCTCCAGGCTGACACTGTAAATGTTTACAAATTTTTTCCAACGTCTCGATACGGATACCTTTTATTTTGCCATTTTTCAGCAATGATAGATTTTGCTCGGTAATACCAATAATTGCAGCCAACTCTTTAGACTTCACTTTCCTTTTCGCTAAGATCACATCCAATCTTATTATAATACTCATGATGGTTCTCAGATAAAATAACGCTGCTCATCGCTTATTTTCTTAGATTCACGCATAATTAAGCTAAATATCAGAAGGAATACACCAAACATAATAATAAACAGAGACTCTGAATTAACACCAAGCGAGAAACTAAATACCCGTTGTCCTTTTACTAAATCCACAGATAACGCCATTCCTTGTAATGTATTAATCACAGGGTAAAGAAGTTGCTCCAGAATCATCAGGAAACCAATAATAAATGAAGCGGAAATATTACGGTTACTCCATATTTCACCTTTAGCAAACCGGAAAAATAGAATGCCAATTAATATATAAGATGACGTTGATATAATCCGCGGTATCGTATCCAGCGAGATATAAAGCACCTGACTTAATAAAGATTGCTTAAATCCTTTTGCAGTCAATGCCGGCATAAGATCGCTATATGCCTCAAGAACAGCCTGACGAGTGGTATCATACCATATCGACCAAGACGCAATATGGAACCCCATATCACCAATTGCCATAACGGAAGCAATAATAATAGCCAGAAAGCTGAGTAGCTTGATTCTGGGATTAGTTACAAACTCCTGTTCACCACACATTTTGTGTCATTCCATATACATGTTTAACTAAACTGTCGCTAAAGTACTTTAAAAATTATCGTATGACAATAATTTTTTATCACTAAATAGACAGATTATGATTCAGGGTGATAGATAAATCAGAGTGATAATCATTGAAAAATATCATTAATTTATTGATAGAAAAGGAAAAAAGTCATCATTTACCTGAAACAGTAAACAACAAGCAGTATATGTTACTTGGTCACTGTTCTATCATCCCGCCATTACATGGTTTACAGCGATAATTTGTTGTGAAGATTGTATGACAAATATAGAACGGTTTACTCAGGGCACCTTTCAAAACCCGCCAATGCCGGTCGATTTCAATACAAAGTGAATCGAAGATGATGGCTCAAAACGAACCTGATATCAGGTCTTAACCAATTCCTTCAATACTGAAATTAATAAAAATAATTAATGTAACACTTTTGCGATTCTGAAGATTCGTGTTTCTGCGCAAGGGTAAGAAGGTGTAAGAGTGAGGAAAAGCGTTACTCAAAATAGTGGTGTGACTTTCAATGACGTCAATTTCTGATATGGGACAAAAAACCGAACATTTAGAGTTATTTTGTTCGGTTTTCTTCAACCGCCGGGGCAGTATACGGAAAATTTCATCACTGAAAAGCGATTTTTTGTGTTTTTTTGTAAAAAATTACTTAATTTTTTGATTTCAAAAAGAAATTATTTCTTTCATTACGTATATTACGGCCCGCACAAAGCTCGTTTTTTGAGCAATTTAATATTCATTTTCTTATGCAAAAGGCTGAAATCCTGAAACCAGATGGCATAAGCCACAAATGATTTCATAAGGAGAATATTTATATTCATATATTTCATCAAGTTAATAACTGAACAAAATAACTCTAAATGACCAGTAAATGCACCGCGCTAGCGGCCCGGCTGTTTAATCTGTCATGGTGTTGTTTTAGGCAAAATGTATTAACGACGAGATGTAGATAAGGAATTAATGAAATGAAAAAGCAAATGATGAAAACCAGCGTATTAGCCGCAGTGCTCCTGAGCATGGGGATGGGGATGGCACATGCTGCTTCGGGCGATGTGCTTGCTAATAGTTCAGTGGTTGTAAACGCTAAGGTAGGTGCTGTGTCTTGTGAAATGAGCTTATCAAATGACATTCTCGATCTGGGAATGGCTACAGATGCGGACTTTGCAGGTAAAGCTGGCAAATTAGTCAAACAACAGCCATTAACTGTTTCACTCAAGAAGTGTGATGGAATCATCGATAGTAAAACTAAAAGATCCACTACCGCCGCTAAGTTAGTAGTTAGGGGGACAACAATCCACGGTGAGAATACTTACTTTGGCAATCTTGGCCCCGACGCAAAAGCAGGTGACGTAGCCGTGGGTCTGGAAGACACGAAAGTTACTGGCACACTTCTGCAAAACGAAACAGAGTTTGACTTTGCTAGCGATTCTAATCTTGCTGATATTAAGAAAGAATTTAACGTGGGGCTGGTTGTTAAGGACCCTAATCAAGTAAACGCTGGGAACATAAGTGTGCCGCTAACGTTTCAACTTATTCAGAAATAATCAATATCATTAATCAACACCATCAGGTGCAAGGAACAACATAGCAGTGAAATTGGACAGGGAGGTCCAATTCTTGCTTACGTAATACCAAAACAGACATTTTCAGGTGACTCAGTGAAAAGATTGATGACAGCGATGATAGTGGCCGGTCTGTTAGGCTGTCCGGTCACTTCCGTACAGGCGGAAGGAGTGGGGATCAATGCCACCCGCATTATCTACCCGGCTGATAGCTACGCGACAACCGCTTCAGTACGCAACAGCAGTAAAGAGGCCGTCTATCTGATGCAGGTGACGGTCAGCTCTACCCCAGAGGGGGGCAAAACCGCACCATTTCTGGTGACACCGCCCCTGTTTCGTATGGAGCCCGGCAGCCAGAATCAGGTTCGTATCATCAAAACCGGCCAGGCACTGCCTGCCGACCGAGAATCCCTGTTCTGGTTTACCGCGAAAGCCATCCCGTTAAGCCCCGAAATCGACAATCCCTCCCGGCAGCAAGTCACCGGGGGTATACAGATTGCTATGGCTAATACAATTAAGCTGATGTATCGCCCGTCAGGGCTGCCAGTTGCACCGGAGAAAGGATTTGGTTCACTGCGCTTCAAACCGACAGTCGGGGGGATAACGGTCACGAATCCGTCACCGTACTATATCACCTTCGCCTCCTTAAAAGTGGGCGGCCAAGAGCTGATGACGAAACAACAGAAAGAGAGCATGGTCTCACCATTCTCTGCCTTGTTTTTCCCCCTCAAAGGCGTGAATTACCCGGCCAAAGTGAGCTGGACAGTGATTAATGACCTCGGTGGAGGATCATCCTATCAAGGGGAGATACCGTAATGTTAAAACCGTGGACTCTTATCGGACGGACAGCACTGGCCGGTCTGCTCTGTACCATCCCCCTGCCCGGGGGAGCCAGTACAAACACCGCAGAACTGACGCTGGCACTGACGCTGGAACAGCCAACCTGTGAACTCAACGTACAGACATCCCATGTTGAGTTTTCATCCATACCGCTTAGCGAAGTGCAGCGCAGTGCGGAACATATCGAAGCAGCAGACAACAAGCCTGTTACGCTGGCGTTGTCAGGTTGTGCGGGATCAGCCAGAGCGGGCCGTACCCCGGCGATTAAAATAGCCGGCCCCACGCCAGAAAACCACCCGACGTTATTTCGGGATGAAGCCTCCACTGCGGCGGGAAATGTGGGTTTTGGCCTGCGTTATCAATCGCCGGGAGGCGGGCTGGGGAGCTACCTGAAAAATGGCGATTATGTGGATTTGGCATCACCTGGTAACGCCGTTAAAGACGGCCAAATTACCTTCCAGATGGATATGCGACATGAATCCGGCACGGCGGTCCCCACCCCCGGAGAGCTGACCGCGCACATTCAATTTCAATTTGACTACCACTGAGTGTCGCTCAGGCAACAGGTTTCAGGAGGCGTTGTGGAAACAGGTCGGATGCGCACAACGCGGTACAGGCTGGCACCACTACTATTCTGGCTGGGGTTAGGCATAACCGGCACAGAACCCTGTCAGGCAACCGGTATCAGCCTGAATAAAACCCGGGTGATTTTTACCCAAGGGGCGCGGACACAGACGCTAACGGTGGTTAACACTACACCTCAGGCGTGGCTGGTTCAGGTGAGAATCACAGGGGATCAGGAGAAAACCGCACCGGCGTTTGTGGTGACGCCGCCGCTGTTCAGGCTGGAGGCCCACAGTCAGAACAGCCTGCGTATTTTGCCGACGTTTAATCTGTCCCCTTTTCCAGTGGATCGGGAATCGCTCGGGTATGTCCAGATGAATGCTATCCCCGCCGCCCATCAGATGGCAGGTGAGCACGCTCGGGATCAGGCGTCGATGAGCGTGGGAATGCGAATTAAGTTTTTCTGGCGGCCGCATGACTTGCCGATGTTGCCGGAAGAGGCGTATGGACAGTTGCGATTTCAGTCGCAACCCGATGGCATTAAGGCGTGCAATCCCACGCCGTATTTCCTGTCGCTGGACAGCCTCACGCTGGACGGACAGACACTCGATCTGAATCGCTATCCCTCCATGATAGCACCGCAGGATTGTGTGACCTATGTCGGACAGGCGGGCAAAAACTCGGTGAGCTGGTCGATGATTAATGATTACGGCGGGGCTTCAAACCTGTTTACCGCCAAAGTGGCGCGTTAAATTCGCCCTTGTTTTATCCAGAGGTGGAAAGTGAAGAGAGTCAGTAACGGGAATGGACGAGCACACGGTGGATCAATGATTTACCCTTTCTGTCTCGCCCTGCTGCTGGGCGGCCTGTTAAAGGCGCAGGCAGCGGAGAATCAGGGGTTATCGTTCTCCCCGATGCAGTTGTCTTATGTGGCTAAAGACAACCCGGGCGGTGTGACCCTCAGTATGACCAATCACACGGCGCAGGGCTATCTGGTGCAGGGATTTGTCAGCCCGATGGACCCCGATACCGGCCGCTTTGACACCAAAACCGGGCAAGTTCCCCCTTTTGTTGTCCTGCCGCCGTTAAAGCGGATTGAGGCTGGCGGGAAATTCTCATTCCGTATTCGCCAGCTTGGTGGGCAGTTACCGCCGGATCGGGAATCGGCCTTTGTAGTCTCGCTACGAGCTATCCCCGGCGTCGCTGTACCGAACACGAGCACACCTGAACGCCAGACTGGCAAGAACTCGCAAGTGCAGGTCGCTTTACAGATGAATATCCGGCTGTTTTATCGTCCTCCGGGAGTCCCCGCCCGAGATAACGCCACGGTGGCTAAACAGGTGAAATTTTCCCTTCGGGGAACACAATTGCGAGTGGAAAATCCCACACCCTATTTTCTGGCCTTTTCGGTCCTGAAAGTAGGAACACAGCATGCGGATGACCACACACGCCAGACGATGGTGCCCCCGAAAGGCATACAAACCTATTCGTTTACCGCCGGGGGACAAGGGCCACTAATCTGGCGTTTTCCCGGCGACAGTCAGGATCGCCACGCCCCGTTATAAACCCGCCGCATCTGCGGACGGTGTACCGGCAGAGCGACCTCAAGATTAACAGCATAAGCTTAATTAGAAGCAGAGATGAGCTATGGCAATAAACACTTTATTTCCGTCTGCACTGCGGGCGAGTAATCAACGCGCGCCCGGTCAGCCGGGCAGTTTCCGGCCCCGTCCGGTATACCTATGTCTGCTGTGTTCACTGACGGCAACAATCCTGCCCGCCTCGGCACGGGAATACTTTAATCCCGCATTCCTGATGGGCGCTGATGGTGAACGCAGTCATGTCGATCTCTCGGCGTATGAAAACGCAGGCTATGTCGCGCCCGGGCGCTATCTGGTCGATATCTACATGAACCAGAGTAAGGTAGACAACCGCGAGATTGAATTCAGGCTGGTTAACGGCCATCTCCAGCCGGTATTAACCGTCGCACAACTGGAAGGGTATGGGGTCAATACCCGCGGATTACCCGCTTTTAAGGGTAAAGCGGACGACAGCCTCATCACGGATCTGGCGAAACAGATCCCGCATGCCCGCGCAACACTGGATTTCGCCCGTTTGCGTCTGGATCTCAGCGTCCCGCAGGTCGCCATGCAACCCCACTATTCCGGGATGGTTGATCCGTCACTGTGGGATAACGGGATCCCGGCCTTTTTGATGAATTACACCGTTAACGGTTCGGAAGGGCGTTATGACGGTCAGGGAAACTGGCGAGGATCACGCTCCCGTAATCTGTTTGCTTCTTTTCGTAACGGGTTGAATCTGGGGCCGTGGCGTCTGCGCAGTACACAAACTTACAGTTACAATCGTCAGCGCAACGAGGGCGCCTCCGGTTTTTCCACACCGGCACAGACCCAATGGCAGGTGAGTAATACCTATCTGCAACGTGATATCCCCTCACTGCGCAGTGAGTTCACGGCGGGTGAAACCTATACCGGTGGCGATATTTTTGACAGCATCCCATTTCGCGGCATGAAACTGGCTTCTGAGGAGGCGATGTTACCCGACAGTCAGCGCGGTTTTGCCCCGGAGATAACCGGTGTGGCGAACTCCAATGCGCAAGTGACGGTATCCCAGAATGGCAATATCGTGTATCAAACCACGGTGGCCCCGGGGCCGTTTCGTTTCACCGACCTCTATACCACCGGAAGTGCGGGCGACCTGACGGTGACAATTAAAGAGGAAAATGGCCGTACCCGTGTCTCAACAATAGCCTCTTCATCTGTCCCGGTGATGCAGCGGCCCGGTGGTATTAAATATGAATTAACGACCGGTCAATATCACGGTGGCAGCCTTACCAATGGCAACCGTTCCCCGGTATTTGCAATGGGTACGCTGGTCTACGGTTTACCCAACAGTATCACCCTGTACGGCGGGGGATTGGTCGCAGGCAACTACCAGTCGGGTGTATTAGGCACCGGCGTTTCGTTGGGGGTACTTGGCGCACTGTCTACGGATGTGACGCTGGCCCGCGCACAGTTACAGGGGAGCAAAGATCAGGAAGAGAGCGGACAATTCGGCCAATCTTATCGCGTGAAATATTCCAAGAACTTGATCAGTACCGGCACCGGCATTGATCTGGCCGCCTACCGCTATTCGACTCAGCATTACTACAGTTTCAGTGATGCTAACAGCATGGGCTACAGCCTGAATGAATATCAGGTGCCGTGGGCGCTTGACCGGCGTCAGAACACCTGGCAGGTGAATCTGCGTCAAACACTGGGACGCTGGGGCAGTCTTTACGCCTCCGGGACACGCAACGATTATTGGAATGGCCGTACCGACAACAACCTGAGTCTGGGTTACAACGCAATGCTGATGGGGATCAGCTATAACCTGAGCTATAACATCTCTCGTATAAAGGGCGAAGGCCACTGGCCGGAAAACCGTCAGGTATCATTCAATATGCAAGTCCCGCTGAGTCTCTTTGGATCATCACCGGCGTTACGGAGCGTTTACACCCGCTATACGGCCTCGCGCGACTCGCAGGGTAACTTTTCTCAGCAAACCGGCATCAGCGGCATGTTATGGGATAACCGCCTGAGTTATAACCTCCAGCAAGGCTGGGGGCACAGCGGCCAGCAAAACAGCCGGTCCCTGTCGCTAGGTTATCAGGGCAGTCAGGGGAGCGTTAATCTGGGTTACAACGACAGCGCAAACAGCCAGCATGTTACCTATGGCACTTCCGGCGCTCTTCTGATCCATCCTTACGGGATAACGCTGTCACGTTCGTTGGGGGATACTGCGGTATTAGTTCGCGCCCCCGGTGCGAAAGGAGTGACAGTCAGCAACGGCAACGTACAGACCGACTGGCGCGGCTACGCCGTACTGCCAGGCGGATCGGTCTACCATAAAAACACCATCAATCTGGACCCGTCCACCCTGCCGGAAGGGGTCGATATTGACCAGACCAGCCGCAACGTTTACCCGACCAAAGGGGCGGTGACGCTGGCTAATTATCAGGTTCGGCTAGGCAGCCAGTTGCTGCTGACCTTGACACATCATGGCAAACCCGTGCCCTTTGGCGCCACCGCAACGCTGACAGGAAATGCAACCCAAGCCGGCAGCGGCATTGTGGGTGATAACGGCCGGGTTTATCTGAGCGGCATGCCATCCGCCGGTCATGTGAAAGTTAAATGGGGAAACGGAGCAAATCAACAATGCACCACCCGTTATCAGGTGTCGTCCGATACCCCCGGGAAACTGGTGCAGGCCGATGCCATATGTCTATAAGCGTGACCCTCATATGGGCAGCTTGACCGGTGTGCCCGATGAGATATCACCGATATCGCTTTTACATCCGGGGCGCCACCAAAAGCGAGGTGAACCCCGGCAGTGAAAGAGAGATGTGAACAGATAAGTAATTTGGAGAGAGAAGGATGTTAAACACTGAACGTTTGTGGGGCGGTCATGCAGCAAACCCCGTCCCAACTATCATGGGGCTGGGGGCGTCACTGTTCTTTTTATTGACCGCATTACCCCTCCAGGCGGCAGAGACTTATCAGGATTGTGAGTCTGAACTGGTTCATATGGCTCACAATGTCACTGGTTATGCCATGATGCCGAACAACAAAGATAAGCGTGATTATCCACGGGATGAAATAGTGGGTTATACCACCAGCGGCCCTCTTGACTGGTCGACAACCTGTCGCGTTCCCACTGGAACGCAATTTATGGCCTACACCGTGGGATCGGGAACCAGCCCATCGATCTCTTCGTCGTCACCGGGTAGCGTCCGAGTAGGAAAAGCTGGCGACTTTATGGTTGATATTGGACAATCTTCACTCTCTTGCCAGACGCATGGTTTATCCGATACTTACCACTCCGCCAATCTGGCAGGTGGGAATACCGGAATTAATATTCCTTGCGTCCCAGATGCCAACGGCCTGGTTGATGTCAGTATTCGTACAGTAACAGGGGCGATTTACCCGGACAGTGACGGTAATTTCAATGCAAAACCGGCTGGAAGTCATTTGTCAGTGGGCGCGATCGGTTGGACTCCTGCGGCCATATCCGGCTCTAACGGCATGCTGAAACCCCTGTGGACCACAATCATCCTTTCATCCGTTAAAAAGCCGTCCACTTGTGCCGTTGTCCTTACCCCGTCATCAGTGGATTGGGGAACAGTGAAAAGAGCCGGTAAACAGGCGGGAGATACACTGGAATCAGCGAGACAAATAGGGATAAGCAGCACCTGTTCCGGCGATGAAGATGTATTTCAAAATTCACGCTTACTCTACCGGATTGATGGGCCATTTGTGCCGGGGAAACCGAATGCCTTAGCCTCTTCAATAGAAGATGTCGCCTTCATGTTTACTGATGCAGCCAACAAACCCTTATCACTCAGTGTCGGCCACCGAGGTGAAGGAGAGAACGCAAGATACGTTAAACAAGGGAACGATAACTACACAGCATCAACACAAGTGTCTGTGGTACCGATTCTGTTGAAGACTGACGGTGCTGGAGGGCTAGCCCGGGCTGTCGCAGTTATTTCCGTGTGGTCGGATGTTAACTTCGTTGAACCATCTGCTTAGTTATTGCGATTGTTGTTATTGCGATTGTTGCAGCGCCAATCGGCGCTGCATAAACCGACTCTAATAGCTAAATATACGTCAAACAACTCCATACACGGGATGAATAAAACCCGAACCAATCAGAGTCATCAAACCAATGCCCCATAAATTGTCAGTAAGGCAACGACAACGATAATAGAGAACGTCACTTTTTTCGCCAGTATCACCGCAGCAATAGGCGTTTGAATTGAATCAAGATGGGGCTCGCGACTTAATGAAAACTGAGCAAGCTGACAGAGCACTTTATATTGTGAGGTTCTTAAATCACCAAGAGAAGCAACCCACGCCGGTAAAGCTCGTTCACCATGTCCTAATAAAGCATAAGTAATGCCAGCCAAACGAACGGGAATCCAATCCAACCAATGCAACAAGCCATCAACGCCAGATTGCGCTCGCTGAACCGGTGTACCATATTGTGCCAACCATCCCTGATAAGCCCTTAAGAAACAATATCCCATTAAAGCAACCGGCCCTAATTCACCCGCTACAATCAACCAAAAAATCGGCGCCAGATAATAGCGAAAATTTATCCATAGCAACGCATTTTGTATCTCTCGCAACATATTCTCTTTGCTAGTATCAGAAGGTAAACCATGAATAATGGCGAGACGCGTAAGATATTCTCTTTGTTGTTCCCTGTTATCCTGATGAACAGTACGAAAATATTCACGATAATCATGCCGTAAGCGCCCCGCTCCGATGCACAGCAAACAAATAAACACCCATAAAACCAGTTCAAAAATGCCGAACATAAAATCATTTAATATTTCAATCAATACCCATGTAATCATCATGACGACTAACGTCATTAAAAGACTTTTCCATAACGAAAAAGACTTCAAATCGGTAAACAATGGCTCAAGACGGTGCTCCAATTGCCAATGATCACCCATTTTAAAAACCCGTTCCCATGCCAACACTAACAACAGTATAAAGAGAGTCATTCTTTCTGCTCCTGTAACAATTGCTGGTAATGTGTCCAATCGAAATAAAGTCCCAGATCAATTTTTCTTCCCAGAACAACATCATTATAGTCAGTGATATGTTCTTTTATATCCGGGTCTACCTATAAGTCATTGTATCAGTACAAACAAAGCTTTCCTGGAGACAAACTAATACGATGAATCTACCCGTCATCTTTCAAGTTGCCTCTTTGTTGGCTGAACTCACTCACCCCCGGTAACATAGTTTGTTATGCTCCCGGGGATTCGCTCTCCCTTGCCGTCGCAATGCATCTTGAAATCCATTGGGTATATACCGAATGAACTTCAAGATGCTTGAGCCGCCAGACATAAAAACATTTAAATTCAACAACATAATCGTTTTTCAAACATGCACTTTGAAGTATCTTGAGTATAACTAATAAAACAGTTGCTCACCCTGTGGACACGAATCGTGTGAAAGAATTTCTCTAACTCAATTCATCATGTAACCACATTTTTTTCCTTCTTAAATCCAGATGATAAAACCAAGATAGTAGTTGTTCACTACACAACAGGGTAGCATGTTAAGACCATTAATATTGTTATCACCTCTGGAGCTTTTTAATGACAAAACAAAATTACAATACAGATCAGCGCCGTGCTGTGCTTATGGAACACTTGCAAAACGACATTCCTGCCAGTGTCACCCTCGCACTAAAAGAAGATCTGGATGGAAATACAAATTTCACCTCTGATATTACCGGCCAATTAATTCCCGCAGACAAACAAGCCACCGCCGTTATTATCACTCGTGAAGATGGTATTTTCTGTGGACAACAATGGCTGAATGAAGTTTTTACTCAATTAGGCGACCAAATCTCCATTGAATGGTTAGTTAAAGATAGTGATGCAATTGCAGCCAACCAAAAACTTTGCATATTACGAGGTCCAGCACAGATATTATTGACCGGTGAACGAACTGCCCTTAATTTTATTCAGACTCTCTCTGGCGTTGCAACGGAAACCAGTCATTATGTTCACCGTCTTGCCGGTTTAAAAACCCAATTACTTGATACGCGCAAAACGCTACCGGGATTACGTACAGCTCTAAAATATGCCGTACTTTGCGGAGGTGGTAATAATCACCGCCTTGGATTATTCGACGCTTTCCTTATCAAAGAAAACCATATTATTGCCAATGGCTCTATTAAACAGGCAGTAGATAAAGCTCGTTATTCTCATCCTGATATCCCTGTTGAAGTCGAAGTAGAAACGCTAGATGAACTCATTCTGGCACTAAAAGCTAATGTTGATATTATTATGCTAGATAATTTTACTATTCCAATGATGAAAGAAGCCGTCGCAATCACAGCAGGTAAAGTCGCTTTAGAAGTATCTGGCAATATCACCCTGGATACTCTGCGCAGCTATGCTGAAACAGGCATCGACTTTATTTCTGTTGGAGCACTCACCAAACATATTAGAGCATTAGATCTCTCCATGCGCTTTAATTAGCAATAATAATATTGATGGTGGTGTAAATCAGCAATTGGCAGATCAAATATTTGCGAACACCACCGTAAATATTTTTGCAAACCTTGCAATTCAGAAATTCTTTTTCGAGTCAATTCCATAACCTTCATATATCCTATTTCATTTTTTTCTCTTTCCGTCATTCTCTATACCTCAATACCACAACACGGAGAAAAAATATGAGACAACAACAAGGATTTACTTTAATGGAGATCATGGTTGCCATTGCTATCATTTCCATCTTAAGTGCTATTGGTATTCCAAGTTATCAAGGATATATTCAGAAAGCTGCTTTAACAGATATATTACAAACTATTGTGCCTTATAAATCAGGTATAGAACTTTGCAGTTTTGAAGCTGAAGATTTCATAGGTTGCAATGCAGGAATAGCATCAATCCCCAAAGATCATAACAGTAGATATATCGGGAATATTTCGGTTAAAAATGGGGAAATTACCATTAACGGGCAACAGAGTCTTAAAAACCTTAGTGTTACATTAAAGCCGACACAAAATACACAAACAGGTATAATTAAATGGAATATTAAATGTGAATCGACAAACAATTCATTAAAAAGTCGTTGCCAGGAAATATTTGAATTTTAATTCATTAACTCTTATACCCTATGGATTTCAAGATACATCGCGACGGCAAAGAAGTGAATCCCCGGGAGCATAGATAACTATATGACCGGAGTGAGCGAGTGCAGCCAACAAAGAGGCAACTTGAAAGATGACGGGTATATCAATACACACTTACACAGGAAGCAATAATGAACTCACATTCAACAGCAGAAAACACATTAATGGAAAGAGAAATTCATGATATTTGTCAACGCCACCAATCTGTTATGATAAAAAAAGATGATAATACGATAACAATTGCCAGCAACGAATTACCCAATGATGATTTATTATCAGCATTACGCTTTATTTCCGGATGTATTGTTAATGTAGAAATTTGGCCATTGGCAAGGATTGAATCAATATTACATCAAAATATTTTTCTGAGTCGTGTACCAGAGGAAGAATCCTCATTATTACCACTTATAGCGGATACCAATACAGATGACAATGACGCCCCCGTCATTCAACTTATTAATCAAACTTTATTAACTGCAATCCAACGACGTGCATCCGATATCCACTTTGAACCATTCCAACAAGGTTATCGTATTCGTATCCGGGTTGATGGCGCATTACATCTCTTGTCCTCGCCATCTCCTCAAATGAATGCAAGCATTGCCGCACGCCTTAAAATAATGGCTAAATTAAACATCGCTGAAAAACGGCTACCCCAGGATGGGCAATTTGATTGGTCTGACACCCGACACAACTATGCTATTCGTATGGCAACTTTGCCGACAATACATGGAGAAAAAGTTGTACTTAGGATATTAAATACAATGCAACAATTGTCGTTAGATCAACTAGGTATTCCTGATCCATTATTAAATCAGCTTCGACAAAAACTCGCATTACCACAAGGAATGATTTTAGTCACTGGCCCGACAGGTAGTGGGAAAACCGTGACTTTATATAGCTGTTTACAATATCTGAACCAGAATAAAAAGAATATTTGCAGTGTAGAGGACCCAGTAGAGATCCCGCTGAATGGCATTAATCAGACACAAACTAATAGTAAAATTGACCTCAATTTTGCCAAAGTATTACGGGCGCTATTACGCCAAGATCCTGATGTCATTATGGTGGGAGAAATACGTGATAGCGAAACAGCCGAAATTTCAGTAAAAGCGGCACAAACAGGTCATCTGGTTCTTTCTACATTGCATACTAATTCAACCATAGATACATTATCCCGCCTACAAAATCTGGGTATTTCAGGTTATATGGTTGCTTCTTGTATCAAATTAATTATCGCCCAACGGCTTGTTAGAAAATTGTGTCTTCATTGCCGAAAACAACAAACAGAAGAAACCATTATTAATACTGAAAATAATTCTCTATTCATTAAGCAATGGTTGGCCGTTGGTTGTGAGCATTGTTTTTCCGGTTATTACGGCCGAACAGCTATTTATGAGTTTTTAGAAATAACAGATAATATTCAACAAATATTATCAGAACAAAACTATCAAAATGTGCAAAAAACCATTATAGATCAAAGAAAAGACACTTTACTTTCATCCGGTATTTTATTAGTGGAACAAGGCATAACCACATTAGAAGAAATTTATCAAGTCACAGGTCAGGAATAATAATGAAAATTCATTATCTTTATAATTGGCAAGCAGTGAACAATAAAGGCGAAATATCAAAAGGAAAATCACTATGTGATAACCGAAAATCTTTATATCAGCAACTTATTCATTCTGGATTGCAACCTTATAATATAAAATGTGAAAAATTGATATTTTATCATCAACAACAAGTTGCTTACCGTCTGAACTTTATTCGTCAATTGGCAACACTATTATCATCAGGAATGCCATTACTAAATTGCCTCAATATTCTTATTCGTGAATGTTCTCATCCACTCTGGCACTGTGTATTATCAGATATTAGTAAAAATATTACCCGTGGAGAATCATTTTCATCTTCATTAAAAAATTACCCATTTCTATTTCCGCCTTTATTTTGTCAACTTATTACCGTTGGCGAATTAACCGGGCAATTAGAAATCTGCTGTCAATTGTTGGTTAAACAACAGGAGCAACAAGATAAATTACAGAAGAAAATAGCAAAAGCTCTGCGTTACCCTCTGATTATTATCGTTGTTGCCAGCATCATTATTTTATTGATGCTTATTTTTGTTTTACCCGAATTTGAACATATTTATCATTCATTTGACGCACAACTTCCCCTGCTCACTCGCAGTTTATTAATAACTTCTAACTGGCTAATTCAATATGGTAGCTATGGTGTTATTGGATTAATTATACTGTTTCTATTTTACCTACAATTACGTCAACGTCATACAATATGGATTAATCGTGAAAAAAATCTAATGTTACGATTACCCGTTATTGCAAAATTAATTAGTTGCCAGCAATTAGGGCAACTTTTCCATATCCTGTTTATGACTCAAAAAGCCGGCCTGACACTCACCGCAGGGTTAGATAGTGCTATCGCATCAATAAATCATCCGGTATTTCTGCAAGCGACTAAATTCTTACGAGCTCAAATTAATCAAGGGATACCAATGAGCGAAACACTGAAACAACAATCTTGTTTTCCTGCTCTGTGTCAACAGTTTGTCAGTGTTGGCGAAGAATCTGGTAATCTGGAACTGTTATTAGGAAATCTCGCTAACTGGTACCAACAACAAGCATTGGAAATTTCTGATAATATGACCCAGTTACTAGAACCAATACTTATAGTCGTAATAGCGATTATTGTCGGTACGCTATTGCTCGCAATGTATTTACCCATTTTTCAGCTAGGTACGATACTCACCTAAAGTAAAAATGATTCCATAGCTTTGTCTCTAGGTCATCTGCCTCCTTTCGGTTACAATCCCAAAATAGTATCAAGTAATATTAAGGGATAGGATGACTTATATTATTGCACTCACAGGTGGGATTGGCAGCGGTAAAACCACGATTGCCAATGCTTTTGCAGCTCTTGGTGTTCCTCTTGTTGATGCAGATATTATTGCCAGAGAAGTCGTTGCTCCTGGAACGTCGGCTCTACAAGCTATCACAGAACACTTTGGTCATGACATATTAACCCCCGATGGCAGCCTTAACCGAGCACTGTTACGCCAGAAAATATTCACCAACAAACAAGAGAAACAGTGGGTTAATCAACTTCTTCACCCTCTAATACATCAAGAAACCCAACGGCAATTGAAACAGATAACTGCACCTTATGTTATTTGGGTTGTTCCATTATTAGTCGAAAATAATTTGGGACATCTGGCGGATCGAATTCTAGTCGTTGACGTTTCACCTGAATTACAAATCAGCCGGGTAGCCACTCGTGATGGTATTAGCAACCAACAGGTTGAAAATATTTTGGCGGCCCAAACATCCCGTAGCGAGAGGCTGGCTTATGCCGATGACATTATCTCAAATCATGATAATGTACAGGCAATTGCTCCTCGTGTTGCCGAACTACATCAACAATATTTAAGGTTAGCTAGATCAGCCAGGCAGGATAATCATGATGAGTGACACAACTTCTACAATCATCTTTGAACACCCACTGAATGAAAAAATGCGGGCATGGTTGAGAATTGAATCTTCTCTGCAACAACTCACCAGTCAACGCCATTTAGACTCACTGGCAAGCAGCCTCGCCTTCTTCCGCACAGTGACTGAACTACTTGAAGTGCTAGAACGAGGGGAAGTACGTTCAGAATTACTAAAAGAGTTGGAACGCCAACAGGCAAAATTAAAACAATGGGCTGAAATACCCGATGTTGATATTAATATCGTCAATAGTTTCAGATTAAAGTTAAGAGAGCGGGCTATCGCGTTAAGTAAAGCTCCACGACTGGGGCAATCCCTGAAAGAAGATAAAATTATCAGTATGGTGCGCCAGCGTCTCAGTATTCCAAGCGGTTGTTGCGGTTTTGATCTACCCACCCTACATCTATGGCTTCATTTACCGCAATCAGAAAGGGATAAAATGGTCGCATTTTGGATTGATAGTTTGCTACCTCTCCAACAAGCTCTGGAAAGTATTTTAGAACTCATCCGCCAATCTGCTATTTTCCGGTCAGAAATCAGTAAAAACGGTTTTCATCAGAATACGGCAGAAGGCGCAGATTTACTGAGATTACGTTTGCCATTAAAACCTTTACTGTTTCCTCAAATTTCCGGCCATAAGACCCGGTTTGCTATCCGTTTTTTACCATTGGATAGTGAAAAAGGCTCCGTGCCTGCCCATTTACCATTTGAATTAGCATGTTGCTAATATGACAAACTAATTATTAGGAAAATTATTATGTCTGAGTTATTAACGATTGAATGTCCAACATGTGGTAATACTGTGGTTTGGGGAGAAATAAGCCCATATCGCCCATTTTGCAGTAAACGCTGTCAATTGATTGACTTAGGCGAATGGGCAAATGAAGAGAAACGGATACCAAGCCAAAGTGAAAACTCCGATAGCGACGATTGGAGCGAACAACCAGAGCAATAATAAATAGCCGCGTTATTATAATGCGGCTATTGACAACTCAAGCGGTAAGTAATGCAACAATACTGCGATTGGCTGGCGGGAATTCATCAGCAATTAAATCTTTCTGTAATACCCATCGAGAAAGTTGTCCTTCTTTACCGAAAGGTTCATTTTCCCACCCATCCACCAAGAAGAAATACAGGGTAATCAATCTGTCAGGAAAATCATGTTCAACCGTTTTTACCAACTCATAATGAGTAACAGTAATACCAATTTCTTCCTGTAACTCACGTACTAAAGCCTGTTCAGGCGTTTCCTCTTTCTCAACCTTCCCGCCAGGAAATTCCCAGAAACCACCCATATGGGCATCAGCATGACGCTGAGTAATAAAAACTTCATGTTGCGTATTTCTAATAATCCCAGCGGCTATATGCAGGTGTTTCTTTTCCATATTACTCTTACTTCTTCATCTATATATTCGTTTTAATTGATCAACGACCAATAACCAAATGCTACATCCAACGTTGTTCACTTAAACCTAACAACAAAAAGGCGGTTTCCCGCCTTTTCATCATCACTGCAAGCGCCCGTGGCAATGTTTATATTTTTTACCCGATCCACAAGGACAAGGATCATTACGGCCTACTTTACGAGCGCCACTGGCAATTTGAGCTTCTGTTGTAGACATCAATGCGCCTTTTTCAACTTCGTGGCTTAATTGCTGTTGCCTTGCCAAGCGTTCAGCTTCCGCCCGGCGCTGTTGTTCCAATGCCTCGACTTCTTCCGGCAATCTCACTTGAACTTTGCTCAATGTACTAATCACTTCATATTTCAGCGATTCCAACATGCTTGCAAACATAGCGAAAGATTCACGTTTATATTCCTGTTTTGGATCTTTCTGAGCATAACCACGTAGATGGATACCCTGACGTAGGTAATCCATTGCTGCCAGATGCTCTTTCCACAACATATCCAAAGTCTGCAACATGATACCTTTTTCGAAGTTACGCATCATTTCGATGCCAACAATCTCTTCTTTACGTTTATAGACTTCAATAGCCTGTTCAAGGATACGCTCACGCAACGTCTCTTCATGTAGTTCAGGCTCTTTATCCAACCACTCTTTGATCGGCAGCTCCAAATCGAAATCAGTCATTAAACGTTGCTGCAAACCTTCCACATCCCACATCTCTTCCAGAGATTGAGGAGGGATATAAGCATCAATAGTTGCTTTAAATACATCTTCACGAATGCTACCAATGGTTTCACTAACATCACTCACATCCAGCAAATCGTTACGCTGAGCATAAATAGCACGGCGTTGATCGTTAGCAACATCATCGTACTCTAGCAATTGCTTACGTATATCGAAGTTACGACTTTCTACTTTACGTTGAGCATTGGCAATGGCTTTAGTCACCCACGGGTGTTCAATCGCCTCACCCGGTTTCATACCCAATTTACGCATCATGCCAGTGACACGATCAGAGGCAAAGATACGCATCAATGAGTCTTCCATTGATAAATAGAAACGGGACGATCCCGCATCCCCTTGACGACCGGAACGCCCACGTAACTGATTATCAATACGACGAGATTCATGACGTTCCGTACCAATAATATGCAAACCACCTGCGGCCAGAACCCTATCATGACGTTCCTGCCATGCGGCTTTAATCTCTTCAATCTGAGTTTCTGTTGGCTCGGTCAGTTTAGCAATTTCTGCCTGCCAACTACCGCCTAGCATGATATCCGTACCACGACCAGCCATGTTAGTCGCAATAGTTACCGCGCTCACTTGACCAGCCTGAGCAATAATATCTGCTTCCATTGCATGGAATTTAGCGTTAAGTACGTTGTGCTCAATACCCGCTTTAGTCAGTTCATGGGAAACCAGTTCAGATTTTTCAATAGAAATAGTCCCCACCAATACAGGCTGCCCTTTACCAGTACGTTCACGGATATCTTCAATGATAGCTTCAATTTTTTCAGCTTCGGTCATATAAACCAGATCCGGCAAATCATTACGGATCATTGGACGGTTTGTCGGCACTACAATGGTATCAAGCTTATAAATAGAGCTAAACTCAAATGCTTCTGTATCGGCTGTACCAGTCATACCCGCCAGTTTTTCATACAACCGGAAGTAGTTTTGGAAGGTGATAGAAGCCAGAGTTTGGTTCTCATTCTGAATTTCTACACCTTCTTTAGCTTCAACAGCCTGATGCAATCCATCAGACCAGCGGCGCCCCTGCATGGTACGGCCAGTATGCTCATCAACAATAATGACTTCACCATCTTTCACAATATAGTCAACATCGCGGGTAAACAGCGCATGAGCACGCAACGCAGCCGTAACATGGTGCATCAACATGATATTGGTTGGTGAATATAGAGATTCACCTTCTTCCATCAATTTGGCTTCCGACAGTAATTGTTCAATCAAAACCAAACCACGTTCCGTCAAGTTAACCTGACGGGACTTTTCGTCGACAGAAAAATGCCCTTCTCCCTGGAACGTCTCTGAATCCTCTTTTTCCTGACGAATCAATTTAGGGATCAACTTATTGACTTTAATATAAAGTTCAGAACTATCTTCAGCGGGGCCAGAGATAATCAATGGCGTCCGCGCTTCATCAATCAGAATGGAGTCAACTTCATCCACTAGCGCATAATGTAGTTTGCGCTGAACACGCTCTTCCGGGCTAAATGCCATGTTGTCACGAAGATAGTCAAAGCCATATTCGTTGTTAGTACCATAGGTAATATCCGCCGCATATGCCTGGCGTTTAACGGGGGCCGGCATACCTGGCAGGTTAATACCAACACTCAATCCTAGAAACTCAAACAGTGGGCGGTTATTTTCAGCGTCACGCTGTGCCAGATAATCATTCACTGTGACTACGTGAACACCACGCCCGGTTAATGCATTCAAATAAGCAGGTAAAGTCGCTGTCAGTGTTTTACCTTCACCAGTACGCATCTCTGCAATACAGCGTTCATTCAGAACCATCCCCCCCAGCAACTGAACGTCGAAATGACGCATAGCAAACACGCGCTTACTCGCTTCACGTACTGTTGCAAATGCTTCAGGCAACAAACTTTCCAGCGATTCCCCCTTTTCTAAACGGGCACGAAATTCGGCTGTTTTTCCCTTCAATTCGTCATCAGACAATTTTTCAAACTCTGGCTCCATGCGGTTGATCACATCAACAATTTTACGCATACGACGCAGTGTACGGTCATTACGACTACCAAAAACCTTTGTTAATAATTTAATCAGCATAGTTAATTACATCTCAGATAAGGCCGTTATCTCGCGGCCAGCAAATAGTTATTTATTTCGGAATTTGTAAAAAAACGAAGATTCAGAGATAGGCAGTAGGACCTGCACGGATACCTTGGGCTTTAGCAATCCAAAACGTCGGAGTATAAGAAGATTGTGATGAAACATTCAGGAACGGTATATCTGAAACGGGTTCCGGTGGCCTAGGTTCCTGAGTTAATAGTGCATTCAGGGTTTCTAATACGAGCTGTTGAATACTGGAAGAACTTAACCGGATACTTTGTTTTGTTGTTTCATCGTTCATAGGTTGGGAAACAGAAAAAACAAAAGAAAGCTGCCTGATAACATTGCGTACAGCATGTTGTTGCCAGTAATTAACGCCATTGGCAGGCTGATGTTGAACATTCTGCAATGAGAATAGATTATCAAAAGCTGATAAAGCCTGATTCTGCCAATTCTGGCTAGAAGAGGTATTAGCTTGTGAAATATTATCGGCAACACCCGCTAAAATGGTAGGAACGCCAATACTTGCCGCAACCACTCCTAATAACAGATGTGACCAGAAATAACGTCTGCCAAATTGTCGCCAAAGATTTAGAATACCCATTAATCCTTCATCATACCGGAGCTACTGTTATTATGCGCGATAGCCGCCCACAATCATTAGATGTTCTTTTTGAAGACGCCGCTGCCGTTGAGAAAAGCCCGCTTCATGTTATCCAGCAACGAGCCGTCGCTTTGTTAAAACTTAACCGTGCCGTTATCAGCTTGCTTCCCGCACAATTACATCCGTGGTGCCGGGTCGCTAATTATCGCAAACAAATTCTGGTACTGGAAGCAGGAAACGCCAGTTGGATGACCAGATTACGTTACGAGCTGCCAACACTGCTCTCTACACTAAGAAGCGGAATTCTACCATCATTGTCATCTATCGACATCAGGATTAACCCATCACTTATGATTAAGCGTGACAATAGTGCGCAAAGCTTCGCAAAAACGATGAGCGATGATCACAAAACATTACCGATGCGTCAGTTAAGTCAAGAGAGTGCGAAAGAATTAATCGTGCTGGCAAACCGCAGCCCAAAAAAGTTGAAGGAAAGATTAGAGCGATTAGCTGCACTGGCCGGAGAGAGTGCCAGCACAGCTAAAAAATAAGCGCTAACGCTGAGTAAAAAACATCAGCGAGAACAAAATCACTGATAACATAACCCACTGATATATCATTGAATTATTCTCAGCACACTAGAGAGTTATGCCATTACAGTTGATGGAGCACGAAAAGCCAATGGCATTTCAGCTTCATCTTCGAAAGTGATCAGTTCCCATGCACTTTCTTGCGCCAGAACTGCCTGCAACAGTTTATTGTTCAACGCATGACCTGATTTGAACGCAGTAAATGCGCCAATAATGTTATAGCCACACATGAACAAATCACCAATTGCATCCAGCATTTTATGACGGACAAATTCGTCTTCAAAACGCAAGCCATCTTCATTAAGTACACGATAGTCATCAACAACAATCGCACAATCAAAGCTGCCGCCTAAACATAAGCCTTTAGATTGTAAGTATTCAATATCACGCATAAAGCCAAATGTACGTGCACGACTGATTTGACGAACAAACGCTTCTGCCGAGAAATCCAGACAGTAACGTTGAGAGCTTGAATCAATCGCAGGATGATTGAAATCGATAGTGAAATCCAGACTGAAACCATTATAAGGTGTCATCTCTGCCCACTTATCACCCTCCTCCACACGTACAGTTTCCTTAATACGCAGGAATTTTTTCGCTACGTTCAGCTCTTCAATGCCCGCATCCAGCAGCAGGAAAACAAACGGGCTGGCACTACCATCCATAATAGGAATTTCTGGCGCATCAACGTCGATAATAATATTATCGATCCCTAACCCCGCAAGTGCTGCATTCAGGTGCTCAACCGTTGAGATTCGCACGTCATGCTCATTTACCAGGCAAGTACAGAGCATAGTATCACGCACGGATTTTGCATCTGCCGGAAAATCAACCGGTGGATTCAAGTCAGTGCGGCGATAGATGACCCCGGTATTAGCCGGTGCTGGGCGCATTGTTAGCGTGACTTTTTTACCGGTATGCAAACCGACGCCAGTCGACTGAACAATACGTTTAAGTGTCCTTTGTTTGATCATCGTTTTATCTCGCAATGTTATCCATCCTGCCAACCACTATACACTATGGTTGGCGGGCAAGTTTAGCACAAAAAGCGGAGAATCCAATTTTTTAGCTATTAATCGGCCTGTTTACGCAAAAATGCAGGAATATCCAAATAATCGGGCTCCTTGCTAGTTTGTACGCTTTGGTCATTCACCACTTTTGCCGCTGGTTTATTTTCTTCAGACAATGAAGACATACCGCCAGACATTTGCTGATGACGGTGTTCCATTACACTTGACTGAGAAGACTTATTGGTAATCAACGTAATTTCAGGACGTTTATCCATACCAATACCGGTGGCAACCACAGTCACACGCAATTCATCGTTCATGTCTGGGTCCAGAGAGGTACCGATCACGACAGTTGCATTATCAGATGCAAATGCACGGATCGTGTTACCCACTGTTTCGAACTCATCCAAACGCAGATCAAAGCCAGCAGTAATGTTAACCAGAACACCGCGAGCGCCTGACAAGTCGATATCTTCCAGCAGTGGACTGGAAATCGCCATCTCAGCGGCTTCTTCTGCGCGATCTTCACCCTGTGCGATACCAGAACCCATCATGGCGTAGCCCATTTCGGACATCACAGTACGCACGTCAGCAAAGTCAACATTCATCAGACCTGGACGCGTGATCAATTCAGCGATACCCTGAACCGCGCCTTTCAAAACGTCATTAGCTGCGCCGAAAGCATCCAGTAGTGAAATGCCACGACCAAGCACTTTCAACAGTTTGTCGTTAGGGATAGTAATCAATGAATCGACATGCTTAGACAATTCAGTGATCCCTTGTTCGGCAAACGCCATGCGTTTCTTACCTTCGAAATTGAAAGGCTTAGTCACCACCGCAACGGTCAAAATCCCAAGCTCTTTTGCAATTTCAGCTACCACAGGCGCTGCGCCAGTACCGGTACCGCCACCCATACCGGCAGCGATAAATACCATATCCGCGCCATCAAGCGCAGTGCGCAATGCATCCCGATCTTCTTGAGCAGCAGTGCGACCAACTTCCGGGTTTGCCCCAGCCCCCAAACCTTTAGTAATACCATTACCAATCTGGATAGTCTGGCCGACAGCCGTTTTACGCAATGCCTGAGCATCCGTATTTACTGCAAAGAATTCAACACCTTCGATGCGTTCACGCACCATGTGCTCAACAGCGTTACCGCCGCCACCGCCGACGCCGATGACCTTAATCACCGCGTCATTGGTTAATTCTATTGGTTCAAACATATGTTTCTCTCCGCTTTGTGCCTTTATATCGAGGCTAAAGAAACGCAGCCTCTGTATAAAATTAAAACTCTTTTTTCAGCCAGCTACTGACTCTCTTAAACCAGCGACTCACTGAAGCATGTTTTTCAATATCCGCATCACCATTAAGATGAGAGGCTTTCCCGTAATGCAGCAACCCCACTGCTGTTGAATAATAGGGTTGCTGCGCATAGTCCGTCAGACCAGTAATATTAAGAGGTTGACCAATACGCACCTGAGCGTGGAATACACGCTGAGCACATTCAGCCAAGCCATCAATCTGGGCGCCACCGCCAGTCAAGACAATACCCGCCGCCAGATGGTGTTTAACCCCTTGCTGGCGTAACTGTTCCTGCAATCGCAAGATTTCATCATTCACTAAATTCAGTAATTCGATGTAACGCGGCTCAATGACCTCAGCCAACGTCTGACGTTGTAAGCTACGTGGTGGGCGTCCCCCAACACTTGGCACTTCCACACTTTCATCTTTGCTGACTAACGAACCTAGTGCACAACCGTGGCGTACCTTTATCGTTTCTGCATCGCTTGGCGGCGTACCAAAGGCATAAGCAATATCACTGGTGACAACGTTGCCGGCATAAGGGATAACTTTGGTATGACGCAGCGCTCCGCCGGTATACACTGCAATATCCATCGTCCCGCCGCCGATATCTACCACGCAAACGCCCAATTCACGCTCGTCTTCGGTCAAAACAGCATAGCTGGCGGCCAACCCGGAAAAAATAAGCTGGTCGACTTTCAAACCACAGCGTTCAACGGCTTTTGCAATATTTTTCGCCATATCATTATGACAGGTAATCAAGTGAACTTTCGCCTGCATACGCACACCGGAAAGTCCCACCGGATTTTTAATACCTTCCTGATAATCAATGGCATATTCTTGTGGAATAACATGCAGTATTCGGTATTCATCTCGTACACGAACTGATTTGGCAGTATGAACAACATTGTCTACATCTTCCTGAGTGACTTCCTCTTCGGAAATAGGAACCATTCCTATTTCATTCTGACAACTGATATGTTTTCCAGATAATGCCAGATAAACAGAGGAAATTTGACAATCTGCCATCAATTCAGCCTGATCGATAGCCCGCTGTACACATTTAACAACCGACTCCAGGTCGTTTACACCGCCTTTATCCATACCGCGGGATGGACAGCTTCCCACCCCGATAATATTAACCATACCATCGGGCAGAATTTCACCAACAAGGGCAGATACCTTTGCTGTGCCAATTTCTAGGCCAACTACTAATTTTCTGTCCGTCGATTTGATCATCGTTGCTCTGCCTGCCTCATATAATTATTGCCAGTAATTGTTTATTGCCCTTTGGCCGGAGCATTAAGATCACCAATTGGTAAAGGCGCCCAACCTACCGCGGCACCACTGTCATAACGCAAATCCACGTAATCTACCCTTTTCTCTGTGTTCTGCTGTAACAGCGGATAAAGCTCGATAAAACGTTTAATACGGCCTGTTGTATCCATTCTTCCCAGCTTGAGCTGGATACCATTATCCAGCGTCAGTTGCCAGGAACGACGCGCAGTCATTGCCGCCACTTTTAATTTCAATTTATTGGCAGCGAGAAGTTTAGCCATAGCTCTGTAACCATCAAGTACTTCTTTTTCACTGCCTTGTGGACCATAAAGCATCGGGAAATACCCTTTAGTTCCCCATTCAGCCGGAATGCTGAATACCTGACCTTCGGCGTCCAGCATCTGCGTATCATTCCAGCGCACATAAGGGACATATTCTACCAGATGAATTCTCAGTTCATCAGGCCACTGTTTACGGACAGTGACTTGTCTTATCCACGGCATCCGTTCAATTTGTTGCTGAATGATATTCACATCCTGCGTCATGAAAGTTCCCGGTTGCCCTAATGACAAAATTGCCTGCCGGATATCATCGTTGGTAGTGTAGTGACGCTCCCCCGTTACTACCAATTTTGAAATAGGCAATCTGTTCGCATCTTTCATCCAATTAAGGACGGCCCAACCTCCCCAAATAATGGTCCCAATTACCATCAGGAAGAAGATAAGCCCTGCCAGGTAAGAGCCGTTACTAGGACGGGAACTGCTATTTTCATTATCCCGTCCCCTTACTTTCAGGGCCGCTTGAGACATATCAATCAGCCAACTCCAAAATCTTTGCCACCAACTGTGAAAAACTTAATCCAGCCTGACGCGCAGCCATCGGCACCAAGCTGTGGCTGGTCATCCCTGGCGATGTATTCACTTCCAGCAAATAAAAACCACCATCAGTATCCATCATGATATCTACCCGTCCCCAACCACTGCATCCTACTGATTGATAAGCTTTAAGCGCCAGTTCCACCAATTGCCGCTCTTTTTCATCACTTAAACCACTTGGACAAAAATACTGTGTTTCTTCAGACAGATATTTTGCATCATAGTCATAAAAAATAGCAGCGGGTTGAATACGAATAGAAGGTAAAGCCGTATCACCAAGGATGGCTACCGTGTATTCCGGGCCGTACAACCATTTTTCTATCAGCAAATCAACGTCATAACGAAACGCTGTCTCTAATGCGCCACGCAACTCTGAAATCTCATTAACCTTAGTCATACCAACACTGGAACCTTCCAGACTTGGTTTAACAATTAATGGCAGACCTAAATCTGCTACATATTCTTGGAGTTGAAAATCCGTCAATCGTTCAAATTGCTGAGAGTTTATTGAAACATATGGCGAAACAGTCAATCCAATCCCTTGCCATAACTGTTTTGTGCGCAATTTGTCCATTGACAATGCAGAAGCCATCACGCCACTGCCGGTATAGGGTAGCTGCAAAAATTCCAATACACCTTGCAAAGTACCGTCTTCCCCACCGCGCCCATGAAGCGCGATAAAGACTTTCTCAAATCCGGCCTCTTTAAGTTGAGTCACAGGAAAATCTTTTGTATCAACTGGATGAGCATCAATACCTGCTTCTCTCAAGCCAGCCAACACGGCATGTCCCGATAACAGCGAAACTTCACGTTCAGCGGAAGTTCCCCCCAACAGTACCGCGACTTTCTCAGCCATTGTGTTTTTCCTCATTCAAAGATGGCTGTAATTTTGTTTCAGCCAGATTACGCGCTATTTTGCCTATATTGCCGGCCCCTTGAACCAGAATTAAATCATTGCTATCCAGCACCTGAGCCAATGCAGCGCTCACCTTTGCCGGATCAGATACCAAAATCGGATCTAACTTACCGCGGCTACGGATAGTACGGCACAACGAACGACTATCCGCCCCTGGAATAACCGCTTCACCGGCAGAGTAAACGTCCAACATCAGCAATACATCTACCTGATTCAATACATTGGCAAAGTCATCGTACAAATCACGGGTTCGGGTATAACGATGAGGTTGGAATATCATCACAATACGTTTATCCGTCCAGCCAGCACGGGCGGCTTTAATCGTTGCATCCACTTCCGTTGGATGATGACCATAATCATCAACCAACATTGCACTGCCACCTTTGCCGTTAACATGTTCTAGAGAAAAATTGCCCAAAAAATCAAAACGGCGGCCAGTTCCCTGAAAACCTGCCAACGCAGCCAAAATATCACTGCCAGAAATTCCCTCTTCAGTCGCAACAGCCACTGCCGCTGCCGCATTCAGTGCATTATGGCGACCTGGCGCATTCAATACGACTTTCAGATCCGCCATATCTTGACGACTGACAGTGAAATATCCCTGAGCGCCTTTTTGCTCATAATGGGTAATACGGACATCGGCTTCTTCACTAAAACCATACGTTGTGATATAGCGCCCCACACGAGGGATTAACTCTTTGACAACCGGATCATCAATGCACATAACTGCACGCCCATAAAAAGGTAAGTTGTGCAAAAAGTTAATAAAGGTCTGTTTCAGGTTTTCAAAGTCACCATGATAGGTATCCATATGGTCTGCTTCGATATTCGTAATGACCGCCACCATCGGCTGCAAATGTAAGAAAGAAGCATCACTTTCGTCAGCCTCGGCAATTAAATAACGGCTACTGCCAAGACGGGCATGTGTTCCTGCGGCTTTAACTAAACCCCCATTAACAAACGTGGGATCTAAGCCAGCCTGTGCATAGATGCTAGAAATCATCGCCGTTGTAGTTGTTTTACCGTGAGTCCCGGCAATAGCAATACCATGACGGTAGCGCATGAGTTCTGCCAACATCTCCGCTCTGCGAATAACCGGAATTCGGGCCTCACGAGCTGCAACAATTTCCGGGTTATCCGCCAGGATTGCGCTTGAAGCCACAACAACACTGGCATCCAATATATTTTCAGGACGATGGTTAAAATAAATCTGAGCGCCCAACTTAGTCAGTTGCCGAGTTACCGGGTTTGGCGCTAAATCAGATCCACTAATCTGATAACCTTCATTAGCCAACACTTCGGCGATCCCCCCCATGCCAGCACCACCAATGCCAACAAAGTGGATGTGCCTAACTTTTCTCATCTCAGGCACGAAAGCTCTTAATTTCGCCAGTTGCTGTGTATTCACGTTTTCTTCTTCACTATGTATGTTTGCTTCACCGCCCCTTTTAAGGCGGTCTAAATCATTTTTTCGCCGCATCAATTAATGCCGCCGATACTCGCTCAGTTGCATCAACAATTGCTGCTGAACGGGCTTTTTCCGCCATTTCCAACAATTGCGGCCGCTGCCACTGAGTTAATAATTCGATTACTGCATCAACCGTAAATTGTGGTTGCTCCAGTATTTTTGCTGCGCCAACCTTTTCTAGAGGTAACGCATTCCAGTATTGCTGACGATCTTTATGCTGAAATGGCACAAAAATCCCAGGTAATCCCGCCGCAGACACTTCACTAACCGTCAACGCGCCAGAACGACAAATCACCACATCAGCCCAGGCATAAGCTTGTGCCATATCGTCAATAAATTCAGTAATCTTATGTTCGCATTTGACTGAGTTATTGTAGGCATTCTGCACACTTTCTTTCGCCCCTTTGCCTGTCTGATGCCAAAGAGTAATTTTATCACCCATACGGGCAGCAATTTCAGGCATTGTCTGGTTAAGAATTCTCGCCCCCTGACTACCGCCAACAACCAGAACCCGAATCGGACCTTCACGCCCTGTCAAACGTTGTTGAGGTATAGGCAACGCCAACACATCTTCGCGGACAGGGTTGCCAACAACGGGCGCTTTCGGAAATGCACCGGGAAATGCTTGTAAAACAGTCGTAGCAATTTTAGCCAGCCACCGGTTTGTCAGCCCGGCAATACCATTCTGTTCATGCAACACAACCGGAATACCGCACATCCATGCAGCAATACCGCCAGGACCAGAAACATATCCCCCCATGCCAAGCACAACATCTGGCTGATAGCGACGTATAATCGCCTTTGCCTGACGGATCGCCTTGAAAATTCGGACCGGGGCAGCTAACAATGCTTTGATCCCTTTACCTCGCAGACCAGAAATCTGAATAAATTCAATGTCAATGCCATGTTTCGGTACTAAATCGGCTTCCATACGATCCGCTGTTCCCAACCAGAGAACGTCCCAGCCCTGTTCTTTCAAATGATGAGCTACAGCTAGCCCTGGGAAGACATGTCCTCCGGTTCCACCTGCCATCACCATCAAACGCCGGGTTTTGCCACTCATCGGGGACTCCTTACAAACGCCTGAGCTCTTGCCAAGCGTGTTTCAAAATCAATTCTTAATAGCAATACGATAGCTGTCGACATAATCAGCAAACTTGAACCACCGTAACTAATCAAAGGTAAAGTCAAACCTTTAGTCGGTAACATACCTGCGGCGGCCCCAACGTTAACCAGAGCCTGGAAACTGAACCAGATACCTACCGAACAAGCCAGAAAACCCGAAAAACGCTGATCCATCTGTAATGCGCGACGACCTATCGTCATTGCGCGAAAAGCGACGAAGAATATCATTAACAACACCAAAACCACACCTACGTAACCTAATTCTTCTGCCAAAACAGAGAAAATAAAGTCAGTATGCGCTTCCGGCAGGTATTCCAGTTTCTGTACTGAATTTCCTAGCCCTTGTCCTAAAAATTCCCCACGACCAAAAGCCATCAAAGATTGCGTTAATTGATAACCTTTGCCATATGGATCTTCCCAAGGGTCCAGAAAAGAAGTTACACGGCGTATACGGTAAGGTTCAGCAATGATTAACAAAACCACAGCGAATATCCCTGAACCAATAATCGCGAGAAACTGCCATAACTTTGCCCCGGCAAGAAATAGCATCGCCAACGTTGTTACAAACAGTACAACCACCGTTCCCAAGTCAGGTTGAGCCAGAAGTAACACCGCTAACACGACCATCACGCCCATTGGCTTACAGAAACCCCAAAAGTTATTCCGTACTTCTTCTACTTTGCGCACCAAATAACTGGCGAGATAGCAAAATAGAGAAAGTTTCGATAACTCAGCAGGTTGAATTCTCAAAGGCCCAATGGCAATCCAACGCGACGCGCCATTTACTGAATTTCCCACCACCAAGACAACCAACAACAAAATAACGGAAATAAGCAGCATCAAATTGCTATAGCGTTGCCAGAAAGCCATCGGGATACGCAGTGTGATCAATGACAACCCGAAAGCCAGCAAGAGATAAATCGCATCGCGCTTAGCAAACAGAAATGGATCTTCTGCAAGACGCTGCCCAACCGGCATCGATGCTGATGTCACCATAACAAAGCCGATAATTCCCAATCCGAGCGTCAGCCAAACCAGTGTGCGATCATACAGCACCATATTGGTGACATCAGTTTCACGTCCACCAACAACCCAGTCTTTTAATCTACTGAATCCCGGAATAGACATCAGCCCAACTCCTCTGCCAAACGAGTAAACTCATGACCACGCTGTTCAAAATTACGGAACTGGTCAAGGCTTGCACAAGCAGGAGATAATAGCACCATGTCACCCGCCACCAGCCGCGGAGCAATATCACGTATCGCCTGTTCCATAGTTTCAGTTAAAGTCGCTATTTCCGGGCGTAGCTGCGTCAGTCGTTTCCCATCCCGACCAAAGCAGTAAAGCCGAATTTTATCCCCACAAAGGAGAGGTTTGAGCGGAGAAAAGTCTGCCGACTTACCATCACCACCTAACAGTAAATAAAGCGTGCCCTCTAGATTCAGACCATCGAGCGCCGCTACCGTACTACCAACATTGGTCGCCTTAGAGTCGTTAATCCAACGTACCCCGTTGTTCAGATGAACAAGTTGGAAACGATGGTTAAGCCCCGGATAAACCGTCAATGTTGCCAAACTGGCTTCACGAGGAATACCAACCACATCAGCTAAAGCCAATGCAACCAATCCATTGACGTAGTTATGTCGTCCAGTCAGCTTAATTTCATTTGTCGCCAACAATGATTGGTTGTGAACTTTCAAACAGGCATTTTCACTATCAAGCTGGTAGTCGCCACAATCGACACCAAAGCTGACACAACGATTGTCCATCCCCGTTTCAGGCAATGTCAGGGGATCTTGAGCATTCACAATGCATCTTTTCGCCTGATGATAAATCCTCAATTTAGCCGCCCGGTACTGAGATACTCCCTGAGGGTAGCGATCCATATGGTCCTCAGTCACATTAAGCACAGCGGCGGCTGTTGCGTTCAGGCTATATGTGGTTTCCAACTGGAAACTGGAGAGCTCTAAGACATAAAGCTGACAAGATTTCTTCAACAATTCTAATGCAGGCAGGCCAATATTACCGCCAACACCCACCTGCCAATTAGCCGCTTTCGCCATTTCACCAACAAGACTGGTAACGGTACTTTTACCATTAGAGCCCGTAATGGCGACGATTGGGACTGTTGCTTCACGGCAAAACAACTCGATATCACCAACAATTTCGATACCTGCATTAGCCGCAGCCTGCAATTCCGCCGTTGCCAAAGCAACGCCTGGGCTTACAACAATCAAGTCAGCATCCATCAACCAACCCGTATTCAGGCTTCCACTGTGGCACTCAACACCATCGGGCAGTTTATCCCTGCCGGGTGGCACCGCACGAGTATCCATCACACGAGGGATCACGCCTCGTGCCATAAAAAAGTCAACACAGGAGAGGCCTGTCAGCCCCAACCCGATAATGACGACTTTTTTACCCAAATAATCCGCCATGATTAACGTACCTTCAATGTTGCCAGGCCAATCAGCACTAGCATCAGAGAAATAATCCAAAAACGCACAATAACACGCGGTTCTGGCCAGCCTTTCAATTCATAGTGATGGTGAATAGGCGCCATACGGAAAATACGCTGCCCGCGCAGTTTAAAAGAACCCACCTGTAAAATAACTGACAGGGTTTCTACCACAAACACACCGCCCATAATCACCAGTAGAAACTCCTGGCGTAGCAACACAGCAATCGTCCCCAGTGCGCCACCTAATGCCAAAGAACCGACATCCCCCATGAAAACCTGAGCCGGGTAAGTGTTAAACCACAGGAAACCTAACCCCGCGCCAACAATCGCAGTACAGACGATAACCAGCTCGCCAGCATGGCTCAGATAAGGGATATGCAGATAGTTAGCAAAGTTGACGTTACCTGTTGCCCATGCCACCAAAGCAAAACCCGCCGCGACAAAAACGGTTGGCATAATTGCCAAACCATCCAATCCGTCCGTCAGATTCACCGCATTACTGGTTCCGACAATCACAAAATAGGTCAACAAAATATAAAGCACGCCCAGTTGCGGCATCACATCTTTAAAGAATGGCACAACCAATTGCGTTGCAGGAGTATCTTTACCGACACTGTACATTGCAAACGCCACCCCTAATGCCAGGACGGACTGCCAGAAATACTTCCAGCGAGCAATTAACCCTTTAGTATCTTTGCGCACGACTTTGCGGTAATCATCCACAAAACCAACAATGCCGTAACCAATCAGCACAATCAGCACGCACCAAACATAGGGGTTATTCAAACGCACCCACAACAGTGTAGAAATCGTAATTGAAAGTAAGATCAGCAAACCGCCCATCGTCGGCGTACCACGTTTGCTAAAGTGAGATTCCGGCCCATCGTTGCGAACAACCTGCCCAATTTGTAATTTTTGCAGGAAGGCTATCATGCGCGGCCCCATCCACAATGCGATAGCCAAAGCAGTCAGCAGGCTGACGATAGCCCTAAACGTCAAGTAAGAAAAGACGTTAAAGCCGGTGTGATATTTGACCAAATATTCGGCCAGCCAAACTAACATGTGAAGCTCTCCTGTAATGCGTGGACAACATCTTCCATCGTGGTATTGCGTGAACCTTTAACTAACACTGAAATAACTTTGTGTTGTTGTAATAGTGGAACCAATGTTGCGATCAATGCGGCTTTATCCGCAAAATGCTGACCACAACCGCTTGCCTCACTAACATGAATACTTAATTTGCCGACACTGAACACACTATCAATACCGCAAGAAGCTGCGGTTTCACCAATCTGACGATGGTAATCTTCTGACTGTTCACCCAATGCCCCTATATCGCCGACTACCAGCACTCGGTACCCCGGCATCTGTGATAACACCTGAACCGCAACGGTCATTGAACCAACATTGGCGTTATACGTGTCATCAAGCAGCAATTTTCCTTCTGCCAGATTAATTGGAAACAACCGCCCTGGTACCGCTTTCAGCTCTGACAAACCCAGACGGATATCTCGTAAGGTTGCACCAACAGAGATTGCCAACGCACTGGCCGCTAACGCATTGGCGACATTATGTTTCCCAGGCAACGGCAAGTTGACTTCTGTGCTGCCAATAGGCGTGTGCAGACAAAAATCCGTGGTCATTTGTTTAACCTGAATATCCGTAGCATAAAAATCAGCACCTGATGCTTGTTGCATAGAAAAACGCTGTACTGTTTTGTCACCAATAACCTGTTGCCAGTGAGACCAATCATTACTTTCCATATTGATAATGGCCGTACCTTTTTCTGGAAGGCCGGTAAAAATCTCGCCCTTAGCTTTTGCAATACTCGCAAGAGAACCAAAATCCGCTAAGTGCGCAGCAAACAAGTTATTGACTAATGCTGTTTCTGGACGAACCATTTCTACGGTATAAGCAATTTCACCAACATGGCTTGCGCCTAATTCAACCACAGCAAACTCATGTTGTTCTGTCAGTCTGAACAATGTCAGCGGTACGCCGATATCATTATTCAAGTTACCCGCGGTATAGAGCGTGTTTCCACACTGGCGCAAAATCGCCGCGGTCATCTCTTTCACCGATGTTTTGCCAGACGAACCCGTTAACGCAACGACACGCGCATGACTCTGTTGGCGAACCCAACCCGCTAATTTACCCATTGCTAAACGAGTATCTTTAACCACGACCTGTGGAAAGTTAACATCCAGCACACGACTAACAAGCAAAGCACTGGCGCCGGCTTTTACTGCATCAGCAAAAAAATCATGAGCATCAAAACGCTCACCTTTCAAGGCAATAAACAAACAGCCATTTCCAACCCTACGACTGTCAGTAGTCACATCACTGATACAAATATTTGCTGCCTGCTGTTCAGTCACCTGATTCAATACGCCATTCGTGACTTGTGCCAGTTGTTGCAAAGTGAGGGAAATCATGCAATCACCCCCAATAACCGAGCAACAGTTAACCGATCTGAGTAATCCAGCCGACGATGGCCGACCAATTGATAATCTTCATGGCCTTTACCCGCTATCAATACAACATCATCTGCTTTTGCCTGCATAATAGCGTTAGTTACCGCTTCAACACGGCCATGAATCGCTATCGCCCTTCCCGGATCAAGAAAACCCGTCAGAATGTCAGCAACAATTGCCTGTGGTTCTTCATTGCGCGGATTATCATCAGTAACAATCACATAATCAGCCCACTGTTCTGCAACGCCCCCCATCAATGGGCGTTTACCTTTATCACGATCACCGCCACAACCAAAAACGCACCAAAGCTTACCTTGACAATGCAAACGTGCAGCCATCAAAGCTTTTTCCAGCGCATCAGGCGTGTGAGCATAATCAACAACGACAACGGGTTTGCCCGGCGCAGTGAATACCTCCATTCGTCCACAGACAGGTTCCAGGCAGGAAGCTGTTTCAAGCAGTTTTTCCAACGGATAATCCAGCGCTAATAGAGTGGAAAGCGCCAACAACAGGTTGCTGACATTAAATGCCCCCATTAAAGAGCTATCAATTGTACCGCCACCCCAACTGGACTCGAAGGTGATAGATACCCCTTTATCGTGATACTTTACTTCATGCGCCGCCAACCAACGACCCTGCCAATTTTCCGGCAGACGGTTTTCCATCGTTACAGCAACCGCTTGTGGTAAACGGGATAACCATTTCAATCCAATCTCATCATCAGCATTAATGATTTGTTGCTTCACGTTATGAGTGGAAAATAACAACCATTTAGCTGCTTCGTAGTGTTCCATATCACCGTGATAATCAAGATGGTCACGACTCAAATTGGTAAACACTGCCGCCTCAAACGGCAACGCAGCCACACGCCCCTGAACCAGTCCATGAGAAGAGACTTCCATTGCCGCAAAAGTCGCCCCTTGCCGAACAAGTTGTTGCAAATCCAGTTGGATATCAACAGCAGAGCCTGTGGTATTTTCACTTGGCGCCACACGCCCCAGTAAACCATTGCCAACAGTTCCCATCACGGCACTGGTTTCACCTAATCCGTGGCTCCACTGCGCAAGTAATTGAGTCGTGGTTGTTTTACCATTGGTTCCAGTTACACCAATCAAGTGCAATTTATCACCAGGGTGACAGTAAAACTCACCAGCTAATTGAGACAACTTATTATTCAAATCGTTCACATAAACAACCGGAATACCATGCATAATTTGTACGGTTCCGTTATCAGCCTCGCCCTGGGCTTCTGCAATAACCGCCGCAACCCCTTGTGCGATGGCTTGAGGAATGTAGTGTCGACCATCTGTCTGGTGCCCTTTAATAGCAACAAACAGATCTCCGGCAGACGATTTACGGCTGTCCAATGTCATTTCGCGTAACTCACGCATTGGGGCATCAATACCCAACGGCGCAAGTAAATCGCGTAGATTACGATCTGCCACCTGTATCCTCTTTCTTATTAATCACAAATTCGTTTTTATCACCTGCTGCCAAAGCATCTGGCTCCACATTCATGATGCGTAAAACACCCCCCATAATGGCACCAAATACCGGCGCAGAAACCACACCACCGTAATACTTACCTGTCAGTGGATCATTAATGACCACAACCAGTGCAAATCTTGGGTTACTTGCCGGGGCAACACCGGCGGCGTAAGAGATATATCGATTAGCATATTTGCCATCCGGTCCGACTTTCTTGGCAGTACCCGTCTTGATTGCAATCCGATAACCTTTTATCGCAGCCCGCACTCCACCGCCGCCAGGCAAAGCCACACTCTCCATCATATGAACGACTGTTCGCATGATAGGCTCAGGAAATACTCTTGTACCTGGCACAGGTGGATCAACCCTGGTAATTGACAGCGGGCGATAAATACCCAAGCTACCAATCGTTGCATAGACCCGCGCTAACTGTAATGGTGTAACCATCAGCCCATAACCGTAAGAAAAGGTCGCTCTCTCAAGATCTGACCACCGTTGTTTTTCTGTTGGATATAAGCCACTGCTTTCTCCAACCAACCCCAGATTGGTCGCCTTTCCTAATCCAAAACGTGAATAAACATCCACCAATTCTGTCGCGGGCATGGCTAACGCGAGCTTAGAAACACCGACGTTACTCGATTTTTGTAAAATACCAGTGATAGATAATTCCGGATAACGGGATACATCTCTAATTTCCTTACCGCTTATCCTATAAGGTACTGTATTAATAACCGTATTTTCTTTGATGATACCATCATTCAACGCAGCCATTACCACCATCGGCTTAACAGTGGAACCTGGCTCGAAAATATCGGTGATAGCACGGTTGCGCATCGCGTCTTTTGGTGTATTGACAAGATTATTTGGGTTATAAGATGGGCTGTTTGCCATTGCCAGCACTTCTCCAGTATTAACATCGACTAATACCGCTGTACCGGATTCTGCTTTGTTAAAGGCCACCGCATTGGTTAATTCGCGGTAAACTAGCGCCTGTAAACGTTCATCAATACTCAATACCAGATTATGCGCCGCCAGACTATCAACAGATGAAATATCTTCGATGACACGCCCAAAGCGGTCCTTGCGTACAGTTCGTTCACCCGGTTGACCCGTCAGCCAACGATCAAAACTTTTTTCTACGCCTTCAATACCCTGACCATCAACGTTGGTCACGCCAATAATATGTGCCGTTACTTGACCTGCCGGATAATAACGCCGGGATTCCTGACGCAAATAAATCCCCGGCAATTTCAATTTATGAATGTAATCACCAACCGATGGGTTAACCTGACGCGCTAAATAAACAAAACGACCTTTCGGATTAGCACTAACTTTGTCGGTCAATTGCTCAAGAGGCAAATTAATGGCATCAGATAAAGCTTTCCAGCGGGTATCATCCGTAATACCCCCTTTTTCAAATACCTCTTTCGGATCTGCCCAAACAGCATTGACTGGAACGCTGACAGCCAGAGGTCGCCCCATACGGTCACTGATCATACCGCGGGCGGTAGGGATTGATTGCACGCGCAGGGAACGTAAATCACCTTCTTTAACCAGTTGATCCGGGTTGATGACCTGCAAATAAGTCACCCTCAGCAATAAGCCAATTAAAGCCGCGGCAATCCCCCCGCACAACAAAGCAAAACGCCAGCTAACAAAACTGGCTTTATCTTCTTGCCGTTTTAATTTCACGGAGCGTGCTGCTTTCATCGCTTACCTTTTAATATTTAAATTAACTCACTGTGAAACAACAATATTTTCCTGAGCAGGATTAACATGCTGCATATGCATTTTTTCAACAGCTATCCGCTCAACTCGACTGTGATCGCCTAAGGCATTTTCTTCGAGGATGAGATTGCGCCACTCGATATCTAATGCATCTCGTTCCACGACCAGATGTTCTCTTTCAGCCGTCAACAAGCGGGTTTCATGTGCAATGGTTACAACGACTATGGCCGAAACCAGTACAGCGACTAGAAGAATTAACGGTATTTTGGCATTCTTGAGTAAATCGTTGCCGATAATACTGGTTAATCCGTGACGTTCACCTGCCATTATTCACTAACTTTCTCAGCAAAACGCAAAACAGAACTGCGAGCCCGTGGGTTATCAGCCACTTCTTCCTCTGAAGGTTTCATCTTGCCAATCGATTTCAAGCTGCGCCCACCTTGTGCTTTCAATTGCTCTTCTGTTAATGGCAATCCTGCTGGCACCTGTGGCCCTCGACTATTCTGACGAATAAATCGTTTAACAATACGATCTTCCAGCGAATGGAAACTGATAACTGAAAGCCTCCCCTGTGGTGCAAGCACTTGTAATGCCCCCTCCAGCGCTTGCTCAATTTCTTCCAGCTCACTGTTGATATAAATCCTAATAGCCTGGAAGCTCCTGGTTGCTGGATGCTTATGTTTTTCTTTTACTGGGCTAGCCTGAGCAATTAAATCGGCTAGCGCTTTTGTTCGGGTAATTGGATCTTCCTGATTGCGTGCCACAATTGCTCTGGCAATACGTTTGGCGAAACGCTCTTCACCAAATGTCTTCAATACCCAGGCAATATCATCTGCTGTTGCCTGCATCAGCCATTCTGCTGCTGATTGCCCGCGAGTCGGGTCCATCCGCATATCTAGCGGCCCATCACGCATAAAAGAAAAACCGCGTTCTGGATCATCCAGCTGAGGCGAAGAAACACCTAAATCCAGCAATACACCATCAATTTTGCCAGTCAACCCGGCATTTTCTATATAGTGAGCCAATTTAGAAAACGGCCCATGTACAATTGAAAAACGGGGATCTGTGATCGCTTTTGCCACTTCAATCGCCTGCGGATCTCGATCAATTGCAATTAAACGACCTGCCGCCCCCAATTGCGACAAAATCAGACGTGAATGCCCACCACGACCAAATGTGCCGTCAATATAGATTCCATTTTCACGAATATTCAGCCCGTTGACTGCTTCATCCAGCAATACGCTGGTATGTTTAAAATGACTATTTGCCATATTTATAGTGATAATTCCTGTAGCCGTACTGATAAAGGTTCCTGTGTGGATTGCTCAGCCGCAATGTCATCCTTAACCTGTTGATACCAAGTCTGCTCATCCCACAGTTCAAATTTGTTGAATTGACCAACCAGCATAACCTCTTTCACTAGCCCTGCATGCTGGCGCAATGTATTAGCTAACAAAAGACGTCCTGCACTATCCATCTGACATTCACTGGCATGACCTAAAAGCAAACGTTGTACCCGACGCTCCGCCGGATTCATGCTGGATAAGCGAGAAAGTTTTTCTTCAATAATTTCCCATTCAGATAATGTATAGAGCAACAGGCACGGCTGATGAAGGTCAATGGTACAAACCATTTGCCCTTGCGATTCCTCATTTAGCATAGCCCGGTATCGGGTAGGTACGGTGAGCCGCCCCTTGCTATCGAGATTAATCTGTGTTGCTCCACGAAACATCCTCAGGTCGCCCCTGGTGATCAAAAATTACCACTTTATCCCACTAATCCCCACAATAAGGAGTTTACGGATGGGACGAAAACCTTGTCAAGCCAGAGCCGATGCGCTTTAGCTATATTTGATGGCAGGATTTTGGCTGTTAGGAGGCATAATTATTAAATTTAGCAATATCAATAATAATTAACACCATGATAATTCTGAATAATTTTACAAGCACAAGGAGAATAAATGTTTACGATAAAATAATAAAAAAATAGTTGTGTGATTAATTTATTTACATAATTTACATTTCATTACTATTCAACCATTGTACAGAAATATTTACCATTCAATTTGATGCATTTAACATTAAAACTAGCTAGCAAGAAAAAACCTCAAAATAAATATTATTAAAATCAATTTAATATATACAATACGGTAAAAAGACAAGGTAAATAGACAAATCTCAAATTCACATTAAGCGCTGTTCCATGCTCTTCTTCCTACTGAATAATTTATGTATGAAGGAAATTGCTATTTGATCGCGCAAAAACGCTTCTTTTAAGGCAGATCTGACAGCCAAAACCCCTCATCAAAAAATTAATGAGGGGTTTTTATCATATTTTTCGACTCAGACTTCCTCGACGACATAAGTCACGATGTATCCGTGTGATACCAGGTCCTGGCTTCTGCTTTTCATCCAGACTTGCTAACACCAGTTCCAATACCCGTTCAGCAATTTCACGATGACGCTGCGCTACAGAGAGTACTGGACATTCAAGGAAATCCAACAATTCATGATCACCAAAAGTCGCAATAACCAATTGATTTGGTAAACGGCCACTGTGTTTAAGGGTAACATCCATGACCCCTTGCAACAGGGCAAAAGAGGTGGTGAACAACGCTTGCGGCATTGGATGAGTTTCTAACCATTTGGTGAATACTTCAGCCGCCGCATCACGTTCATAGCTGTTTGAGTAAAGATACATCACTTTACGAGGGTCATCTTTCCATGCCTCACGGAATCCCTGTTCACGCAGAAAGCTGACTGATAGTTCAGGTAATGCGCCAAGATAAAGCACAGATTCAGCCGGGAATTGACGAAATTCTTGCGCCAACATCTTTGCATCTTCAAAATCATCACCCACTACGCTAATAAAGTGGTCATTTTCGAGTGCCCGATCGAGAGCAATAATCGGCAAAGAACGATTTGCCCAGCGTTGATAAAAAGGATGCTCCGGCGGTAATGCGGTAGAAACAATAATTGCATCCACCTGACGTTGCAACAGGTGCTCAACACAGCGCATTTCATTATCAGGTTGGTCTTCCGAACAGGCTATCAATAACTGATAGCCGCGCTGACGAGCCTGACGTTCCAAATAATTCGCAATACGGGTATAGCTGGTATTTTCTAAATCTGGGATAACCAAACCAATAGAACGGGTACGTCCTGCACGGAGACCGGCAGCCACAGCATTAGGATGGTAATTATGCTCTCTAACCACTGCCATCACTTTTTCTACCGTTTTATCACTGACACGGTATTGCTTGGCTTTACCATTAATTACATAACTGGCCGTTGTGCGTGAAACACCTGCAAGGCGGGCGATTTCATCCAGTTTCACATTAACTCCTTATAGACCCCAAAAAGGCCCTACTTTATCGCAGAGCCTGATAAATGTATGCATATTGCCCCGCAGTTTGCGATTTTTTATCGCATAATTTTATCCCCGCGAGATACGCCGACAATACCTGAACGAGCAACTTCAACAATTTCAGCAACATCTCGAACAGCATCAAGAAATGCATCCAATTTATCGCTGGTTCCTACCAATTGCACCGTATATAAGGTCGAAGTCACATCGATGATCTGCCCACGGAAGATGTCAGTACTGCGTTTGATCTCCTCACGCCCATATCCGCTGGCCTGTAATTTGACTAACATGATCTCACGCTCTACGTGAGAACCTGATGCCAACTCGCTGACTCGTAACACATCCACCAGCTTGTGCAACTGTTTTTCTATCTGTTCAAGTACCCTTGCATCGCCCTTAGTCTGAATTGTCATCCGCGATAATGTCGGATCATCAGTTGGGGCGACAGTTAAACTTTCAATGTTGTAGCCACGTTGGGAAAACAGACCAACAACCCGGGACAAAGCCCCTGATTCGTTTTCAAGTAATACAGATAAAATCCGGCGCATAATCAGGTTCTCTCCGTTTTGCTTAACCACATCTCATCCATTGCTCCTCCTCGGATCTGCATAGGATATACATGTTCAGTTTCATCCACTGTGACATCAACAAATACCAGCCGTTGATTTTCAGTCACCTCTTTCAGGGCCTCCGCCAATTTACTTTCCAATTCATCATAACGTTGGATAGAAATGCCAACATGACCATAAGCCTCAGCCAGTTTGACAAAATCAGGCAAGGACTCCATATAGGACTGAGAATGACGGCCAGCATAAATCATGTCTTGCCACTGTCTTATCATCCCCAGGAAACGGTTATTCAAATTCAGAACCAGTATCGGCAACCCATATTGCAACGCGGTAGACAGCTCCTGAATATTCATCTGAATACTGCCATCCCCGGTAACACAGACAACCGTCGCTTCCGGTTTCACCAGTTTAACGCCCAAAGCCGCCGGTAAACCAAATCCCATCGTTCCTAAACCACCGGAACTGATCCAACGCCTTGGTTTATCAAATGGGTAATGCAATGCAACAAACATCTGATGCTGTCCAACATCGGAAGTGACATAAGCTTCCCCCTTCGTCAGACGATAGAGAACCTCGATAGCCGCTTGTGGTTTAATTTTTTCGCCACCGCGATCAAAATTGAGACATTTACGGCTACGCCATTGCTGAATAGATAACCACCAATCTTTCAGCGCATCGGGATCTTGTGTATCCTCTACGGTCTCCAGCAATGCCAACATTTGTCCAAGCACCTGTTTAGCATCACCAACAATAGGTACATCTGCGGAAACCGTCTTCGAAATTGATGTCGGATCAATATCAATATGTAATACCGTTGCTCCCGGGCAATACTTTTCCAGATTATTGGTAGTACGATCATCAAAACGTACACCGACAGCAAAAATGACATCTGAATTATGGATTGCTTTGTTAGCTTCGAATGTACCATGCATACCGAGCATGCCCAGGCTTTGTGGATGAGTTGAAGGAAAACAGCCCAATCCCATCAGGGAGCTCACAACAGGGATATTGAATTTTTCTGCCAATATCAGTAATTCTGCTGAGCAATCTGCGTTAATCGCCCCCCCACCCACATATATAACCGGTTTTTTCGCATTTAATAGTTTTCTTAATGCCCGCTTAATCTGCCCTTTGTGTCCTTGAATCGTTGGATTATAAGAGCGCATACTTATCTGATCAGGATAAATATAGGGTAATTTTACTGCCGGATTTACCGTGTCTTTCGGTAAATCAATAACGACGGGTCCCGGACGACCGCTGGAAGCTAGATAGAAGGCTTTTTTCAGTACCTTCGGAATATCCTCGGCTTTTTTCACTAAAAAACTGTGTTTTACGATCGGGCGGGATATCCCCACCATGTCACATTCCTGGAATGCATCATTACCAATCAACGAACTGGCGACTTGACCGGACAATACAACCATTGGAATTGAATCCATATAAGCTGTGGCAATACCCGTAATGGCATTGGTTGCTCCCGGGCCGGAAGTGATCAATACCACACCCACCTTCCCGGTAGAACGAGCATAACCATCAGCCATATGAACTGCCCCCTGCTCATGACGTACCAGGATATGCTCGATGCCCCCAACCGTATGCAGGGCATCATAAATATCCAGTACTGCCCCCCCCGGATAACCGAATATATGCTTAACGCCCTGATCAATTAACGATCGGACGACCATTTCAGCTCCTGATAACATCTCCATAGGTTTTCCTCCAGGCTCTGTTTGCAAGTTAATAAATCGGAAGTTCCTTCCACTTTTATTTTGGTAAGACGAATGGCCTCTCAGCGATATATTGATGCTGAGTTAATTAACATAACGCTAGAAACGGGTGTTAGCAATGTGAGTACAAGGCAGAAGAGCAACTTTCTGACAATTCAATATGTCTCTTGCAAGCGTTATCTTACTATCAAGAAGCTAAAGGTAAGTAGAATATGATTGGCTATACCTAAAAAGAACGACAACGTATAGGCATTATCCAGTATATATACGATAAAAGACTAAAAAACAGTTTTCAAAATCGTTTAAGTCTCCGAGGTATGAAGCTGATAAAGGAAATGCAGACAAACGTCTCAGATAATTTGATCGTCATTTCCTCATTTTTGAATAGCCACTGCAAATAATTGATTAGGGTAAAATCAATTTACCTCATTTTAATTAGATAATACGATAGAAGCTATTATTTTTCCTGCCGTCCCAGTCTCAACTATTCAATATTTTCCCAGAGATTTTATGTATGATTTTTATACTCATATACGCAAATTAAATAATAAACAAAAAGATCATCTCCCAAGAAGATGATTTAAGGGTGACAATTAAATGGTAATTTAAATTAATCAGACTATTTGGTTACAATACAATCAAACTATATCATTAAAATTATTTATAAAAGGTAATAATAAGTTATGATATAGATAGTTCAATTTTAACTTCTAATGTTTGATAGGATCTGATTTGGCTCTTGTAGGATTAGATAAAACCCAGTGGTTACTTGCTGCTAATAAATTGGGTTTAAAGACAAAAAGTATCAAAAAAGATTTTTTCCGCCTGCCTTATGTAGGGCTATCTGGAATACAGATAAACAACATTTCATTTCGTGCCAAGGAAACCAAGTTGTGTCCCTCAATTCAATAATCGTCCTAAGAAATATAAACGGATACAACCTAATTTATTCGACTATCATTTAGTTAGATAAAAATCATCTGACTGTTAATGATGAACAAATGATGCTAGTTGCCAATATGAACATAAAGGTAGAAACAAAAACTGACCGACTGAAAATTATTGACTATGTGCTCAGCCCGTTAAAAACCAAAACCGAAGAAAGCCTTTAGGAATGATAATGACTTCTCAATTCATTTTTTAAAACAAAAAGAACCAATTTAGTGACACTTTATCTGAAAGATAAGAACTATTTTTTAAATCAATGAGGAAGAAACCACATATGCCTGATGAAACGCTACAACACCCTAAACATAAAACAATAGGAATATTTGAAAACTATCAAGAAATTATGCCCGACGATAAACTTTCATACTTTGAAAACACACCGTCTATAACCTTGCATGTAGCCCCCCAAGGTGCTCCTATAGCAGGAGAAAATGGAATCAATATAGGTAAATCACTTACGGGTCATGTTTTCTATACCATCAGAAATAACAACCCCAAAACTGGTAATTTTGAGTCCATTACCGCAGGATTAAGTCCGGGGGAAGATTGGGGTACCGTTAAAGACAATTTGTCGTTTAATGACCATATACGCTACCCTACGGCCTCATCACTAACAATGGTATCCCAAAACCTTCAATTCTTGATGGACCTTGATATGGTTTTTCAGAAAACTATTGATTACCGGGATGGAAAAACGCAACCACCATCCTATAATTTATTAACAAATAACTGTATTGATTTTGTAAAAGAGACGTTTCACAGAAAGGGAGGACATGCTGGTTACTCTGGCATTACTCTAAACTTAGAGAAGACTCCTAATCAAGTACTCAATCAAATTTTCCCAAACCCGAAAAAAGTTACGAAAACTTACATAACACCATTAGTAATTGATTTAAATGGTGATGGCGTTCAAACAGTAACCAGTGAATTAGGAGTAATATTTGATTTTGACGGTCAAGGGCAGAAAGTCAATACAGGTTGGATCGATGCAAATGATAGCCTATTAGGCTGGGATAAAAACAATGACAGATTAATCAATAATGGCACCGAATTGTTTGGGGAAAATTCCCAACTGTCATCTGGAGTAAAAGCACAACATGGTTTTATGGCTTTAGCTGATATAGACAGCAATCAGGACGGTATTATTGATAACCAAGATGTAACTTGGAACACATTAAAAATCTGGCAGGATAGGAATTTAGACGGACTCAGTACCCCAGATGAACTTAACAGCCTTGAAGAAACCGATATTAAATCTATTCAACTAAACTATCAGGAGAGCGATTATTTTGACCTACAAGGTAATTACCACGGACTGACATCTACCGTCAACTGGTCAAATGGATATCAGACAGAGATCACGGATGTCTGGTTTAAACAGGAGTCAATATCTATACACGAAGCTGAACTAAGTAACGAATTACATAATCTAATTAATGCGATGGCCTGCTTTGTCAGCCAGCAAACAGAAGAAATTAACAACACTATCTCTGTCGGGATAACACCAATTCAACTTCTTACCGTCAACCCGATAGGATAAACTAGTAGAATGAAATATATACTTTTGCTGATAATCGTATTATTTACCAATGCATGTGCAGAACCGACGAAAACAAATATTCCTAGAACTGTATTTGATGGAATTAAATATACAGGTATGGTTAATGAACTTCCACTGAAAGTACCGAGAACAGTTGAAGAGTTTCGGGAACTGGAAAAACAAGCTCAGAATGGTAGCGTTGATGCCTATTTTTTATTAGGAAAACTTTATACTGACAATTCATTAAAGGAATCAGAAAGGGATTACCAAAAAGCCATCGAATATTACAGCAAGGCATTAAAGTTAGATAAAAACCATGCGGAATCTTTATATAATCTCGGTATAATTTATAGTTTTGGTTATGGAGTACAAGAAGATCAAATAAAAGCCAATGATCTACTTCAAAGAGCTGGAGATTCTGGAATAATAAATGGGTATCAGATAATAGGAGTAAATTATTTACATGGTTTAGGGAATAGCCCACAAGATTTAGAAAAAGCATTTCATTATATTAAAATAAATGCTGAAAAGGGCACCGTGGAAAAAGAAATATCTCAAGAAATAATAAACCATTGGGATGAATTTTTAATTCTAATGAGATATAAACCCATCCCATCAGTAGAAAAAAGCAACTAAAAATACACTTATAATCCCGCTCTATATTCAGAGCGGGTTATTTTACAGTAAGCAAATGATATTTTAACAACTTATTTAAAACACACAAAATCTATCATAATTAAATAAAACATGAAAAAACCTGCCATATTCATTTATATAATAAAATTCCGGTTCACAACATTGAATTATCTTTTAATACCTTATCTAAGCTAGGAAAAACAGTAAAACCGTCGCGATCTAAAAAATGTCCGCCATCAGGGAAACCATATAATTCAGCCCGGAGCTGCTGACTTAAATTTAATGTAAACTGTGGAGGTACAATCTCATCATTAAGCGATAATATTACTATTCGTTGGTTTATTTTGTGTATAAGGGGACGAAAATCCAAATACTCCTCAGTAAATATACTTAATTCGGGTAAAGTCGATAATTTTTCATAAAATCCTGCAATTAATACAATCCCCCCAATATTTACATTATCAGGTAAAGATGAAATATAACGGAGTGTGGCAATACAGCCTAAACTATGCCCAATAAAAAGCGTTTTTTCATTAGGATTAGGTACACTCTCCTGCAACTTTTCTTGCCATAAATGAGGTGAAGGAGCGTGAGATTCAGGCATTTCCGGCACTATTACCCGGACATTTAACCTTTCATATTGACCTTTAAGCCAAGGAAACCAATGATGATCAGGAGTCGCCATAAGACCATGAACAATAACTACATTATCAAAATTCATCAATTCACCTCATTATACAAAACGTGTCTTATTTACTATGCATAGGCATAAGTATAAAATACTATCATTTCTTTTTTATAACCATCTTTTTCATCATATCGTTTAAAGTCAGATAATTATACCTTTCTCTAACCTATTAAATAACAAATGCTCTATTCTAAGCATAGAATGATATTAGAGAATATAATTTATCTACGATTTTTACGATTGGACTACCGATTACTCAGCTAATATTGAAATTTTTAAAACCGGATACTCCTGAGATAAATTTAAAGTAGAATATTACTGCAATACCACATTAAATTTCCCTTGAATAGCCGGTTGCGCTATATAAAATTTCAGAAATCAATCTTGATACATAGATTCAATTTCGTTATGGTAACGCTGCATAATAATTTTCCTCCTCAATTTCAGTGTTGGAGTTAATTCACCCGTTTCCATTGAAAATGGCTTTGGCAGTAACGTAAATCGTTTTACTTGATCGAAGTGAGCAAAGTTTTTCTGCATCTCTTTCAAACGTTGCTCAAACATATTGATAATCTGACTATGACGCAGTAATTCAACCCGGTCATGATATTTGAGATTAATTGATTTTGCATACTCTTCCAATACATCATAACAAGGCACGATAAGGGCGGATACAAATTTACGAGCATCAGCAATAACAGCAACATGTTCAATAAAACGATCTTGCCCCAAAATGCTTTCTATCATTTGAGGAGCAATATATTTACCATTCGATGTTTTCATCAAGTCTTTCAGACGTTCAGTAATGAACAAATGACCATTTTCATCCAGTTTACCGGCGTCACCGGTACGCAACCAACCGTCTTGAGTAAATGCTTTGATGGTTTCTTGCTGATTATTGAAATAGCCTTTCATCACAATTGGGCCACGCACTTGTATTTCATCTTCTTCACCGATACGGACGTCGATGCCAGGCAATGGTTTGCCAATAGAACCAAGCACATAACCTTGCTCTTCCCAACAGGAAACTGTGGCGCAAGTCTCTGTCATGCCATAGCCATATTTGATATTTATCCCAACAGCGAGAAAGAACAGAATAATCGTTTCGTCCAATCGTGCACCAGCAGCAGGTAAAAATCGAACTTTGCCCCCCAACACATTCCGTAATTTGCTCAACACTAATTTATCAGCCAGTCGATGCATTGCCGTTGACCAAGGACAGCTTTTTTTATCTTGCAATTTACGTAAAAATTGACGCTCACCACATTTAATTGCCCAATTAAAGAGTTTTTTTCGATGCCAAGGTGCCTGAGAAACCTTTTCAAAAATCGCACTGTAAATTTTTTCATAAAATCTCGGCACTGCGCACATCACTGTCGGGCAAACATCCGCCATAGCTTGACGAACAAAGTTAGTGTCGGTCAGATAAACATTTTGTGCCCCTACATGCATGACATAAAAACTCCATGCGCGTTCGAAGACATGGGATAACGGCAGAAAACTCAAAGAAACATCCTGATCAGTTAACGTCAGGATATGATCATGTGAATACAACTGATAGGCTAAATTACGGTAATCAAGCATGACGCCTTTAGGCTCACCAGTTGTACCAGATGTATAAATAAGCGTAAAAAGATCATCAAGATCGTGATTAGCAATACGGGTTTCCAACTCCGACTGATATTGTAATTTATTATCGGCTATGAAATCAGATAAATGCTGAGCTAATGAACAATCCCGCAAATCGACTGATTCATCTAAGACAATAATGTGACTCAACTGGGGACAACGTTCTGTCAAAGTAATAGCAACATCGTACTGCGGCTGCCCACCAACAAACAGAATACGCACATTAGCATCATTTAGTATGAAACTCGCTTGTTCTTGACTACTAGTTGCATATAGAGGAACAGTAACCGCCCGAAGTTGTAATACAGCAATATCTGTCAATGACCACACCATGCTGTTATGTGCAAAAAGACCAATTTTTTCTTGCACATCGACACCAATCTCCAACAAAGCCCGGCTAATAGCATTGGTTTTTTTGCCAATATCATTCCAATTTAGTTCGAGTTGTTCAGCCGGAGACCATTGGCGAAAAGCAATTTTCTCTGGATGTTGTTTGATTTGTTGTTGCAACCGGTTTATCAAGTGATAAGGATGTAAATTTTTAGTTATCACAATTTTTTTCCTGCTCGAAAAATTTTTTTCTTATCGGAGAAAAAACAGCAATTTTATTCTCTGATAATACCTTTTCGCATCACTTATTCGCTTTTCAGCTTACAGGTGTTAGCTATTTCCTTGCAGTCTACCGATTCCTGAACAACAGGAAAAGCCTATTTATCAAAAGTTGAAAAATTTGTGATAAAATAAAAAAACTCACCACCCTTATGCAGTAGTGAGTTTCAAATTAATTATCTGTCACTAAGTTGACTCAACAACGATTTCATCCACTGATGCCCTTTATCTTTCGTTGTGGATTCATGCCAAATCAAATAACACGGACGACTTACTTGATCCCACGGTAATGAAACCGCCCTTATTGCTAATTGTTCGCTATAGTGCTCAACCAACCATCTTGGCGCAATTGCAACCAAATAGGTTTGAGAGACAATATGCAACACACTATTCAAGTCGGTACCCTGATAAACAACCGAACGCAAACGTTCCCCTCCATCATAATAGGGAACGCTGAATGAACATATATTATCCAATGATACAACTGCATGATGTTCCTCATACAATTGCTGCTCACTAATACTATTTTCAATTCTTGGATGATGATTAGAAACAGCCAAAACCAACTCATCATTGAATAACGGGTAATGATGAAAATCCATGCGTTCTAGCTGTGTATAGCTAATGACAAACTCAGTTTCCTGGTATCTGAGCTGATGCTCAATATTATCATGTAAATATGATCTAATCGTCACACCCAGATTAGGTGTATTTTGTTTTACCTGTTCAACTATTTTTGCAGCCAGCCTAATATCCAGAGGGCTACAAATTGAAAGACTAAAAACCCTATCACTATTATCAGGTTCAAAACCAACCCCAGGTAACTCATTATATACCAGTTGCAATGCCTGACGAACTGGACCAAATAATTGATGGGCCCTTGCCGTCGGTTGTATTCCACGCCCATAACGCACAAATAATTCATCATTGAACATTAGCTTCAAACGAGAAACCGCATTGCTGACCGCAGGTTGTGACATTCCTAATATCTGTGCCGCACGTGTCACATTCTGCATTTGCATAACTGCATCAAAAACAGTCAACAGATTGAGATCCACATTACGTAAATGAATTTCATTTGGATCTTTTTTGGTTGCAGTTACTGAGGTGTATTCAGCCATTGTTTAACTCCACTAAACTCATGCAGATGATCCCGGCTAATAACAAAACATCAGAAATACCTTCATTCATTACTCAGATATTACGATGACTATAACTATTAACGAGATCAATTGTCTTAATCATTTAGATAACAAATAATTAAGACTCGTCCTTGTACAAATCTGAATACGCATAGCTAACCAGCGCATCCCCCTATTAGTGTTAAAAATATATAATTTCAATTAGTAGACAATGTAGTGCTCATTATTCATTCACAAAAAAGTACAATTACGTTAACAATTTATTCACCCTGCTATTCTGTATATGATGATAAATCAAAGAATGACACAATTCATAATAAAATTACTGACTTATTATTATTAAACAATTTTATCAGAGTTATTATGTTATAGAATTATTTTTTCAAAGATATATAACATAACTTTCTATTTGTATCTATTTTTCCAATGACAAATGATGTTTTTCGGAAAAATACAAATCCACTTCCAGCTCATCAAACAAAAAATACTTAATTTTAATTAATCAGTATAATGCACTATTTTTATATAAATCTTAGCTCATCACGAAAGGCAAACCCAAACAAAAAAGAATAAAATAAAATCTTTTTAAATATAAACAGATCAACACTTCAATTTACCGCTATAAGAAAAGTAAAACCAAGAATCATATACCTAAATGAATTCTTGACATCACTTTTAAGATAACGTATCAATAAAAGCATACGAATCACGAACACTCATTAATACTACTGAAAGGTTGGATCGATATGATTCACTCAATTTGTCTATTAAACCTACTACTTATCGTATCTGATATGCGCGGTATGCTGGTGGACAGAAAACAGAGTTGATTCAAAACAGAGTTGGTCCCAACCAGACATTAACAAGAACCCGCGCCATGCGCGGGTTTTTTTTACCTGCTGGGCGCAAAAAATAACCACGAGAGGAACGTACATATGAACCAGCAAGTTATTATCTTCGACACCACGTTACGTGATGGAGAACAAGCATTACAAGCCAGCTTATCTGTGAACGAAAAACTCCAAATTGCCTTGGCCTTGGAAAGAATGGGTGTTGATATCATGGAAGTCGGTTTTCCAGTTTCCTCTCCTGGTGATTTTGAATCCGTACAAACGATCGCTAAACAGATAAAAAACAGCCGTGTTTGTGCCTTAGCGCGTTGTGTAGAAAAAGACATCGATGTAGCGGCAGAAGCATTAAAAGTTGCGGAAGCCTTTCGAATCCACGTTTTCTTGGCCACTTCCAATTTACATATTGAATCCAAGCTGAAAAAAACATTCGAAAATGTTATGGAAATGGCGACTCAATCAATCAAACGAGCACGCCGTTACACTGATGATGTCGAATTCTCCTGTGAAGATGCGGGCCGTACACCTATTGATAATTTGTGTCGGATCGTTGAAAACGCTATCAAAGCCGGCGCAACGACTATCAATATCCCAGATACTGTCGGTTACACCGTGCCATATCAATTTGGCGGCATCATTACTAACTTGATCGAACGTGTTCCTAATATCGATAAAGCGATATTATCCGTCCATTGCCACGATGATTTGGGGATGTCTGTCGCCAACTCGATCACAGCAGTACAATCCGGCGCCCGTCAGATAGAAGGGACGATAAACGGCCTGGGTGAACGTGCCGGCAATTGCTCACTGGAAGAAGTCATTATGGCGATTAAAGTCCGTCAGCAAACGTTAGGCGTTTATACCAATATCAACCATCAAGAAATTTACCGCACCAGTCAGTTGGTCAGCCAATTATGCAATATGCCGATCCCCGCGAATAAAGCAGTTGTTGGTAGCAATGCATTTTCCCACTCATCCGGGATTCATCAGGACGGGGTACTGAAAAATCGTGAAACTTACGAAATTATGACACCAGAGTCCATCGGCCTGAAAGAAATTCAATTGAATCTGACTTCCCGATCCGGTCGTGCCGCAGTGAAACACCGTATGGAAGAGATGGGATATCAGGACAAAGATTACGATCTGGATAGCTTATACGAAGCCTTTTTACGTCTGGCAGATAAAAAAGGTCAGGTATTTGACTATGATTTGGAAGCCTTAGCCTTCATGAACCTGCAACAGCAAGAACCCGAATTTTTCCATTTGGATCACTTTAATATCCAATCTGGTTCTAACGTGATGGCAACCGCCGCTGTACGTTTAGTGTGTGGCAAAGAGGTGAAATCAGAAGCTGCCACAGGTAATGGCCCGGTAGATGCTATCTATCAGGCAATCAGCCGAATAACTGAATACCCAATTGAACTGGTTTCTTATCAGTTATCAGGTAAAGGCCACGGGAAAAATGCTCTGGGTCAGGTAAATATCGTTGTCGAATGCTTTGGACGTCGCTTCCACGGCATGGGATTGGAAACCGATATTGTTGAATCTTCTGCCAAGGCAATGATTCATGCTCTAAACTGCGTTTGGCGTACAGAGCAAGTTAAGAAAGAGAAACAACGTATACAGCAAAATACAAAGGAAATGGTGTAAACATGTCGAACAATTATCATATTGCAGTTTTACCCGGTGATGGTATTGGCCCCGAAGTTATGGCACAAGCCTATAAGATATTGGACGCAATCCGTAAGCGTTTCAATATCCGTATCACCACCAGCGAATATGATGTGGGGGGGATTGCTATTGATCGCCACGGCTGTTCACTACCGGCAAAAACCATAGCAGGTTGTGAACAGGCTGATGCCATATTGTTCGGCTCCGTGGGAGGGCCTAAATGGGAACATTTACCACCAGCAGAACAACCTGAGCGTGGCGCACTGTTGCCATTACGCAAACATTTCAAATTATTCAGCAACTTACGCCCTGCCCGCTTATATGCCGGATTAGAGGTATTTTGTCCTTTACGCAGTGATATTGCCGCCAAAGGCTTTGATATTTTATGTGTCCGTGAATTAACCGGCGGTATCTATTTTGGTCAACCCAAAGGACGTGAAGGCCAAGGTAAATATGAACGAGCATTTGATACTGAGATTTATCACCGTTTTGAAATCGAGCGCATTGCCCGTATCGCTTTCGAATCCGCTCGCAAACGCAGTAATAAAGTGACATCTATTGATAAAGCAAATGTGTTGCAGAGTTCTGTATTGTGGCGAGAAGTGGTTACTGAGATTGCAAAAGAGTATCCAGATGTAGAAATCAATCACATGTACATTGATAACGCCACCATGCAGTTAATTAAAGATCCATCTCAGTTTGATGTGATGCTGTGCTCCAATATTTTTGGCGATATCTTATCTGATGAATGCGCCATGATTACCGGTTCAATGGGCATGTTACCTTCCGCCAGCCTGAATGAAAAAGGTTTTGGCCTGTATGAACCCGCAGGCGGTTCTGCGCCAGATATTGCCGGAAAAGGTATTGCTAACCCGATAGCCCAAATCCTGTCTGCCGCCTTACTATTGCGTTACAGCTTAGGTAACAATGACGCCGCAAATGCGATTGAACAGGCGGTTAACTACGCGCTGGAACAGGGTTATCGCACAATAGATTTAGCCGGAAACGGTAAAGCAATTAGTACTGATGAAATGGGCGGCGCTATCGCCCGTTATATAGCCGAGGGTATCTAACATGGCTAAAACTTTATATCAAAAATTATATGACGCTCATATTGTCCGGGAAGTACCGAATGAAACCCCGTTACTCTATATTGATCGTCATCTGGTTCATGAAGTGACCTCGCCGCAAGCTTTTGATGGTTTGCGCACCAAAGGCCGCCCAGTGCATCAGCCAGGTAAAACATTCGCAACAATGGATCATAACGTATCCACGCAAACAAAAGACATTAACGCCTGTGGTGACATGGCCCGTATCCAAATGCAGGAGTTAATGAAAAACTGCGCCGAATTCGGTATCACATTATATGACCTCAACCACCCTTATCAGGGGATTGTTCATGTCATCGGGCCTGAACAGGGTATAACCCTGCCAGGCATGACTATTGTTTGTGGTGATTCCCACACCGCAACGCATGGAGCATTCGGCGCGTTGGCTTTCGGCATTGGCACTTCTGAAGTTGAACATGTACTCGCCACCCAAACGCTGAAACAAGCCCGCGCTAAAACTATGAAAATCGAAGTGATGGGTGATGCCGCTAATGCTATCACCGCCAAAGATATCGTTCTGGCGATCATCGGCAAAACAGGTAGCGCAGGTGGTACAGGGTATGTGGTGGAATTCTGTGGTAAGGCGATTGAAGCACTTAGCATGGAAGGCCGTATGACTTTATGTAATATGGCAATTGAAATGGGTGCTAAAGCTGGTTTGGTTGCACCGGATGAAACGACTTTTGCTTATATGAAAGGCCGCCAGTTCTCACCAAAAGGAGAGCTGTGGGAACAAGCTGTTGCTTACTGGAAGACATTGAAATCCGATCCTGATGCACAATACGACACCGTTATTACGATTAATGCAGAAGAGATCTCTCCGCAGGTAACATGGGGAACAAACCCCGGACAAGTGATCGCCATTGATCAAGCCATTCCTGCGCCGGAATCTTTTAGTGATCCTGTCGAACGTGCCTCTGCTGAAAAAGCACTGGCTTATATGGACTTGAAACCCGGTATTAAGCTAACAGATGTAAAGATCGATAAAGTCTTTATCGGCTCTTGCACCAACTCCCGAATTGAAGATTTACGGGCTGCCGCAGCCATCGCACAAGGCCATAAAGTTGCCCCTGGCGTTCAGGCAATCGTTGTTCCCGGATCAGGCCCTGTTCAAGCACAAGCAGAAGCAGAGGGTTTGGATAAAATTTTCATAGAGGCTGGTTTTGAATGGCGCTTACCCGGATGTTCTATGTGTCTGGCAATGAATAACGACCGCCTGCAACCCGGTGAACGCTGCGCTTCTACCAGTAACCGCAACTTTGAAGGGCGCCAAGGACGTGGTGGGCGCACCCATTTGGTTAGCCCAGCGATGGCAGCAGCAGCAGCGATTAATGGTCATTTTATCGATATACGCCATCCAGCACAGAAGTCATAAAGGAGAGAATGATGGAAAAGTTTATTCAACATACTGGCTTGGTTGCTCCTTTAGATGCAGCAAACGTCGATACTGATGCCATTATTCCCAAACAATTCTTGCAGAAAGTCACTCGTACAGGATTTGGTCAACATCTGTTTCATGACTGGCGTTTTCTTGATGATGAAGGGCAAAAACCTAACCCTGAATTCGTATTAAATCAGCCTTGTTATCAGGGTGCCAGTATCCTTCTGGCTCGTGAAAACTTTGGTTGCGGCTCCTCCCGTGAACATGCACCTTGGGCACTGACGGATTATGGTTTTAAAGTGGTTATCGCCCCAAGTTTTGCGGATATTTTCTACGGTAACGCTTTCAACAACCAATTACTGCCAGTTAAGCTGAACGATAAAGATGTCAACGAACTATTTGAGTTGATTCAGCAAAACAAAGCTTGCCGTTTTACTGTCGATCTAGAACAACAGAAAGTTCACGCTGGCAATAAAAGTTATGCTTTTGAAATCGATAGCTTCCGGCGTCACTGTATGATGAATGGTCTGGACAGTATCGGCCTGACATTACAACATCTGGACGCCATAACAACCTACGAGCAGGAACAACCGGTTTTTCTACGTTAATTTTTCCTTTATTGACCTATCCCGTAGTTTTCTGCTACGGGATTTTTCTATCGTTGTCAAAGGTAAGAACAACCCCACCACTCAATACTCATGCAAACAGTCATCTTTCAGCCATATGCAGCGCTTTAACTAATATTTAATCACTCCATATCACATTTAAAAGAAATTAACAGATAAAATAGTGATAATAGCTGGACAAATCGCCACCAATGCCAGATGATTACTCGCTTTAAACTGATATGTAAAACTAACATGTAAAAAAGATGCGGGGAGTACATAATGCACAATAAGAAAAAAAGCCAGTAAGTTTCCTTACTGGCTGGCAAATCACCATTACTCAAGAAAATTGGGGGAGAAGCCAGATTTCGTCTGGCCTATTGAGCTACTTTCAATATGGATAATTATCGTCTCAATATAAGGAAATAAAAATTGATGAAAAATACTCTGGAGTTCCTCTTTTATGCCCAGTTCACGCTTACAACAACAATTCATTCGATTATGGCAACACCATCAAGGAAAAGAGGCTGAAACAACGTTACAAGAGCTGGCAAATGTACTGCATTGTTCAAAACGTCATATCCGTTCACTGCTCAACAATATGCAGAAAGCAGGCTGGTTACAGTGGCAGGCAGAATCCGGTCGGGGGAAACGTTCTCAACTGAATTTCTTGCGTGATGGATGGGAACTCCAGCAACAACGGGCTGAAGAGTTGCTTGAACAACATAACGTTGAGAAGCTAGTCCAACTGGTTGGTGATAAAGATACGGTCCGTCACATGGTACTATCCCAGATTGAACGCCGTTTTCGTCAGGGAAAAAACTTACTGCGGATACTCTATTATCGCCCCTTTCCTAATCTTCTACCCGGTTCACCGTTACGCCGTTCTGAAATTCATCTGGTCAGGCAGATATTTAATAGCCTAACCCGTATAAATGAGGAAAATGGGGAACCAGAAGCTGACTTAGCTCATCATTGGCAACAATTATCCTCAAATCATTGGCGCTTTTATCTACGCCCGGCTATCCATTTTCACCACGGCAGAGAATTACAGATGGCGGATGTCATCGCTTCGCTACAAAGATTACGCAACCTTCCTCTTTTTTCTCATCTTGAAAAAGTCACCACGCCCACACCCTATGTGATTGATATTTTTCTTTCAGAACCCGATCTCTGGCTCCCTTTATTAATCGGCAGCCCACATGCCATGATCTTGCCTCAAGAGTGGCAAAAGTTACCGAACTTCTCTCGTATGCCAGTGGGAACCGGCCCTTACCAGGTAATAAAAAACAGCGCTCAGAAACTACAAATTCGTGCCTTTGATAATTACTTTGGCTTTCGGGCGCTGATTGATCAGGTGAATATATGGTTTCTACCAGAATTAGCCGAGAAACTGGTTTGTACAACTCTGCATCTGGAAAGTGACAGCACGGATAATAACTCGTTAGATAGCAGGATAGAAGAAGGCTGTTATTTCCTACTACATGACCACCGTTCAATTCAATGTAAGAGAGAAGACGTTCGCCAATGGCTATGCAGCCTGCTAACACCGATCAATCTGCTAGCGCACTGTGACCCCTTTTATCAACGCCATTGGTCCCCCGCTTATGGTTTATTACTACGCTGGCATCACAGTAAGCTCATATCCGAATTGAACAAACCAGAGGACATTACCCATCTGACCGTCACGCTTTGTCATCAACATCATGAATACCACACAATCAGCCAGATCCTGCAAGCCATACTGGCCAAATGCGGCGTCGAATTGAAAATCAACATTGTGGATTATGATACATGGTTCAACGGTAACACTGAAAGTGACCTCTGGCTTGCTACCGCCAACTTTTATAATCCTCTGGAGTTTTCACTGTTCGCTACGCTATACGAGATGCCATTATTGAAAAAGTGCCTTGGTGATAACTTAAGTAAAGAGGTATCACAATGGCGACAACAAGAATTACCGCTTGAAGAGTGGTGCGAAAAAATAGTTGATGAACATTGGCTGCATCCACTGTTCCACCATTGGCTTGAGTTACAGGGACAGAGAAGTATGCGAGGAGTCAAAATGAACACCTTTGGTTGGTTTGATTTCAAATCTGCTTGGTTCAACCCATATGAAGGGTAATTCACAGAAAAGGCCAGAGTTATGAACATATACAGGTGCGTAAACTCGCTTTTATTCACTTTTTCTGTGGATATCTATGTGAAAAAGGCAGGGGTAATTCAGGTATAGCTTTATATTATGAATTATTAATCTATAGACAAAAAATGAAATAGTATTTATTTTTCATTGAAATAGCAGCTATTTATCTCGTTATTTCTATCATCAATCACGACTATAATGGACAACGTTAGTTGATAAGGACAAAAAACAACCAAATATCATGTTATCCACAGGTTATGCCTTTTAGTTAAGCCAAAAACAGTGGTTTTTGTAGAAAAAAGTGTGAGTCAAACCTGTAAATCAAACCAGTGATCTCATTTTCGTCTACTTATCCCATAAAACTGTGGATAACATGGTGTAAGATCCTGTTCATTATTACCGGCAATAGGTGAACAAGAACGGCAATCAATTTTACAATATTTGAAACAGCAATAAAAAATGTTTGTATATCATGCTATTATCACTTTTTAGCTATCGTATGAACCTCAGATTTATCATTCACAGAAACTAAGGCTGTTTTTTGACCTAAAAAACGGATATCCCAAATGAACACTCTTTTTTCCCCGCCACCGCCACCAGACAACGAGCAACAATTGTTTGAATGCGCCCAACTTCTGGCCGGCTTATCAATGGGAGAACTCGCGGCAAAAGCAAATTTACCTATCCCGCCCAATCTGAAACGAGATAAAGGCTGGGTAGGCATGTTGCTAGAATATTATCTCGGTGCGAGCGCCGGCAGTAAGCCAGAGCAAGATTTCGAACATATCGGTATTGAGCTCAAAACCATCCCTGTAGACAGAAGAGGTTATCCACTGGAGACAACATTTGTCTGCGTTGCGCCATTAACGGGGAACAGTGGCATTACCTGGGAAAGTTGTCATGTCAGACGCAAATTATCGCGAGTGCTATGGATACCTGTTGAAGGCGAACGGGAAATTCCTTTAGCCAAACGCCGAGTTGGTTCCCCTTTATTGTGGAGTCCCAATCAACAAGAGGAAGAGTTACTACGTCGCGACTGGGAAGAATTGATGGATTTCATCGTGCTTGGCAAAGTAGAGAGCGTTACCGCCCGTCATGGCGAAGTATTACAGTTACGCCCAAAAGCGGCTAACAGCAAAGCATTAACCGAAGCAATTGGAGTACACGGCCAGCCCATTATGACTTTGCCTCGCGGGTTCTATCTGAGGAAAAATTTCACCGCTCCTCTACTGGCCCGTCATTTCTTGATTTAACGTTGAGCTCCGATTGATTTTTACATTGGCATACTTACCTTGTACCTAATCACGCGTATAATTAGATTTTTACCTTAAGGTCTTAATAAGCAATGTTAGAATGGATTGTTGATCCCCACGCCTGGATGGCACTTGCCACCCTAACAATTCTAGAAATCGTTTTAGGGATTGATAACATTATCTTTTTGTCACTTGTTGTGGCAAAACTCCCTAACCATCAACAAAATAGAGCACGTAAGATCGGGCTAATGGGGGCAATGCTAATGCGCCTAGCGCTGTTAGCATCTATTGCCTGGGTTATTCGGCTAACCTACCCAATATTGACAGTTTTTGAACATGACATTTCTGCCCGTGATTTAATCCTATTCTTCGGCGGTCTATTCCTGATATGGAAAGCCAGCAAAGAAATCCACGAAGCAATCGAAGGTGACAATGAAGGAGAGCTAAAACGTCCTGTTCACTCCTTCCTGGGGGCAATCATCCAGATTATGTTGCTGGACATTATTTTCAGCCTGGATTCAGTCATCACCGCTGTTGGCCTGTCCGATCATCTATTCATTATGATGGCAGCCGTTATCATAGCCGTCGGTGTCATGATGCTCGCCGCTCGTCCTATCGGCGAATTCGTTGACCGTCACCCTTCCGTCAAAATGCTGGCTCTGTCGTTCTTAATCCTCGTAGGCTTTACCCTTATTCTAGAAAGCGTACAAGTGCATATACCTAAAGGTTACATCTATTTTGCTATGTTCTTCTCAATGGCAGTAGAAACGCTGAATCTCATGCGTGGGAAAAAGAAAAGAAATTAGAAGTAGCACGACAATAACGCTAAAAAATATCATTCTTTGATTCAAAAAGTACGCCATAGATGCCCAGTTCAGAACTGCGGCATCTCAATTCTATGCAGCAAAAAAATTGCCGGTTATTTCAGCATTTTTTATTGTACTCAACTAACCTAGCCAAGTATGAAGGCTTTATTATGACTATCCAAGCAAATATGCATGAAGCTAAAAGTAACTTAGGCCAACTAGCTGACAAACTTTATGTCCAACTTGTACCAATAACCCAACCAGATAGAATTCCTGGAGGATTCGAAGATCTTATTACCATAGGAGAGGATTTTTTTAATACAGATAGGGAAGTTCAGTTCATGTTTGAAGGTAGCAAGTGAAGCATAATAAAAGGTACCAGAAAAGCATATTAAAGGTTACACCAATCCAAATAATTGCCGAGTTTCAAGGGGATAGCGCCACAACTCAGTACGAATTTATTTCACTATCCCCTAAGACTATATTAAAACTATGTACTACTTAGCGCTTCTTAGCCGCCTGTAAATAAAGCATCTCCAGCGCAATAGTCGCACCTGCCAGAGCCGTAATTTCAGACTGATCATAAGCTGGAGCAACTTCCACCACATCCATACCGACAATATTTAGCGGTTGCAAACCACGCAGTAATTTCAGTGCCCGATCGGTTGTCAAACCACCAATGACGGGTGTCCCCGTACCTGGCGCAAAAGCCGGATCAAGACAATCGATATCGAAAGTCAGGTAAACCGGCATATCACCAACCGTCTCTTTTATCTGAGCAAGCACATCATCCACACTACGATCATTAACCTGATCAGCATCCAGCACCGTAAAACCATTATCCCGTCCATGTTCAGTACGAATACCAATTTGTACTGAATGATGCGGGTCAATCAACCCTTCATTTGGCGCATGATAGAACATGGTACCGTGATCAAATTGACTGCCATTTGGATAAGTATCAGCATGAGCATCAAAATGAACCAGAGCCATTTTGCCGAAATGTTTGGCATGAGCGCGCAGCAAAGGCAAAGTAATAAAGTGGTCCCCACCAAAAGAGAGCATACGCTTACCGGAAGCCAGCACTTTTTCAGCATGAGCTTGTAACTTATCACTCATATCCTGAGCATCACCAAAGTTGAAGACTAAATCACCACAATCCACAACGTTAAGACAATTGCGTAATTTAAAATCCCACGGCCAACGGCGGCTTTCCCATGCCAAGTTAGTAGAAACCTGACGAATAGCCGCAGGCCCGTGGCGGCTACCTGCACGGCCTGATGTTGCCATATCAAATGGCACCCCGGTAATTACCCACTCTGCATCGCTAGAATATGGCTGAAAATTCAACGGAAAGCGCAGGAAACCGAAGGCATTAGAAACCAAAGAGTCATCTTGTTGGTTGCCCAAGGTACTTATTGTCATGAGATATATCCTCAAAAGTTTCCTGACAGAACAAAGTCATTTAATACCAGAATACTCATGTCACGACGAAATGGGGTATTTCTGAGATAACCCCATTTTCTGCATTCCGTATCTGGTTTATATAAATAACATTATCTGTATACAGGAGGCTTAATTAACACCAGAAGATTATTCATCTTCCAGATATGTGTAGCCATAAAGACCACTTTCAAATTCCAGTAAAAATTGCTCTTGCAAACCTGTATCCAAATCCGTGCCTTTTACTTGATCACGGAAGCGAGCCATCAGTACGTTAGGGTCCAGTTTCACATATTGCAGCATATCGGCGACTGAATCCCCCTCTTCACTTTGGTTATAGGTCACTTCGCCATTATCGAATACATAAACATCAATGGCCGCTGTATCGCCAAACAGGTTATGCATATTGCCAAGAATTTCCTGATATGCTCCCACCATAAAGAAACCAATCATTGGCGGACAATCAGGATCATAAGCGGGCATCGGCATTGTCGCGGCTACACCATCACCATCCACATAATGATCAATAATACCATCGGAGTCACAGGTGATATCTAACAATACCGCACGGCGATCCAACGGTTTATCCAGTCCCTCAATAGGTAACACAGGAAACAACTGGTCGATACCCCATGCATCAGGCATAGACTGAAACAGTGAGAAATTCACATAGAATTTGTCTGCCATACGCTCTTGCAGCTCATCAATAATTGGCCGGTGAGCACGGTTGCTTGGATCAAGATCCTGTTGAATACGGCGACAGATATTTAGATATAACTCTTCCGCCCACGCTCGTTCTGTCAAATCCAGCATACCATGAGCATATTGTGTATGAACATCATGTAGATCGAGCTGACCATCATGCAGCGATTCGCGTAAAGAGCGTCTATTTCCTTCTGAATGCATCTCCTGCCATGTTTCCCACAAACTGGTGAGCGGACGAGAAGCATCCTCTGCCGGTGGCGTCGTTTGCGTAAATTCATTACGCTCAACCCCGATAACATTGGAGACCAAGACAGTATGATGAGCCGTCAGGGCACGACCGGATTCTGTGATAACAGTCGGATGAGGTAAACCATGTTCATCACAAGCATCGCCAATGCCCCAAATGACATTGTTGGCATATTCATTCAACCCATAGTTCACAGAACAATCAGATTGAGAGCGTGTCCCTTCATAATCGACACCCAGTCCACCACCAACATCAAAACATTGAATATTTACCCCGAGTTTATGTAACTCGACATAAAAACGCGCTGACTCACGGACACCTGTTGCGATATCACGGATATTCGCCAACTGTGAGCCAAGATGAAAATGCAACAATTGCAGACTATCAAGTCGATCCACTGCGCGCAAAGTCTCAACCAATTGCAATACCTGAGTTGCCGCCAGCCCAAACTTCGATTTTTCACCACCACTGGCCTGCCATTTACCTGATCCCTGAGATGCCAAACGTGCACGGACTCCCAAACGAGGGATCACATTTAATCGTTCAGCTTCTTCCAATACCTGGGCAATCTCAGACATTTTTTCGATCACCAAATAAACCTTGTGACCTAACTTTTCACCTATTAGCGCCAAACGAATATATTCACGATCTTTATATCCATTACACACGATAACGGTACGAGTCATACCCGCATGCGCTAACACCGCCATTAGCTCTGCTTTGGAACCAGCCTCAAGCCCTAAAGGTTCGCCGGAACAGGCCAGTGATTCAATAACGCGGCGTTGTTGGTTAACTTTAATGGGATAAACTAAAAAGTAATCGCCTTTATAGCCATATGACTCTCTAGCACGTTTAAATGCCGCATTAATTGAACGCAAACGATGTTGCAGGATTTGAGGGAAACAAAACAGCGCCGGTAAACGCAAATTTTTTTGCTCCTGCTGAACTCTTTTCACCAATTCCGCAAGATCAATTCTTGCCCCCGGCAAATCAGGATTTGGACACACACTAACATTGCCAAGATCATTGACGTAGTAGTAACTCCCTCCCCAATATGCAATATTGTAAGTCTGTTGCATTTTACGAGCGATATTATCATTCATGGCAGTCTCCTTAAGGGAGTTAGAGTTTTTCGCCTTCGCCTGTAATTAATAAATAACCCAAAACGCTATAATCTCGCGCGTTGAGAAATATCAGGGAACAGCATGCTCTCAGGTTGTAAAAAGCGTTTAGTTACTACTAAACAATGACAAAATTACCGAGTGACAATACGTCTGTCCGACATATCCGGCCTGTTTGCAGACAACAGATAACATCGAATTAAAGACATATTGAAAAGAAAGGAAAAAGACGCGGATATATCCGACGACAAGTGTGGCTGTTGGCCATTAGCAATCAGCAGATAATGGTTCATTACCCCATTCACCCCCACACATGACTCATATTTAAGGAGCCATTTTCTCGATTGAGAAACAGAAGCTATTTAGCTTTCTGCGAGACTGTAGCACAAATCATTCAACTACGGCCGCTGTTTATACTCGCAATCACACAAAATTGCAAAATGAAATTGCACAAAACTGGCATATAAACCAAGAAATTATTCATTCACCAGATGAAAATTACTCGCTGAACTAAAAAAATCTAGCACCCGGATAAGAATTATCCTAAAATAGCCATCTAGATGTTAATCCATCCATTTCCAAACTGAAATTATATTTTAAGGTAACGTTATATAATGACCACATACCTTTTCACTTCCGAATCTGTTTCCGAAGGGCATCCTGATAAAATTGCAGACCAAATATCTGATGCCGTTCTTGATGCTATTCTGGAACAAGATCCAAAAGCACGAGTTGCCTGTGAAACCTACGTTAAAACTGGCATGGTTATGGTTGGTGGTGAAATTACTACCAGCGCTTGGGTTGATATTGAAGAAATTACGCGACAAACAGTTCGAGAGATTGGTTATGTTAATTCTGAAATGGGTTTTGATGCAAACTCATGTGCAGTATTAAGTGCCATTGGTAAACAGTCACCGGATATTAACCAAGGTGTTGACCGTGAAGATCCCCTGCAACAAGGCGCTGGCGACCAAGGGCTAATGTTTGGTTATGCAACCAACGAAACTGACGTACTCATGCCTGCGCCTATCACCTATGCGCACCGTTTGGTTCAGCGTCAAGCTGAAGTTCGGAAAAATGGTGTACTACCGTGGTTACGCCCCGATGCAAAAAGCCAAGTCACTTTCCAATACAATAACGACAAAATTGTCGGCGTTGACGCGGTTGTACTTTCCACACAGCATGCTGAAAATATTAGTCAGAAAGATCTGCAAGAAGCCGTCATGGAAGAGATCATCAAGCCGGTTCTGCCTGCTGAATGGTTAAATCCAACAACCAAATATTTCATTAACCCAACAGGTCGTTTTGTTATTGGTGGCCCAATGGGGGACTGTGGTCTGACTGGCCGTAAAATTATCGTAGATACTTACGGTGGTATGGCACGTCATGGTGGTGGAGCATTCTCCGGTAAAGATCCATCCAAGGTCGACCGTTCAGCGGCTTATGCGGCACGCTATGTAGCAAAAAATATTGTTGCTGCTGGCCTGGCTGATCGTTGTGAAATTCAAGTTTCTTACGCTATCGGCGTTGCAGAACCCACGTCCATCATGGTGGAAACATTCGGTACTGAAAAAGTTTCAACAGCAACTCTAACGCTGCTGGTACGTGAATTCTTTGACTTACGCCCTCACGGTTTGATTCAGATGCTGGATCTACTACACCCAATCTATCGTGACACTGCCGCTTATGGTCATTTTGGTCGTCCACAGTTCCCGTGGGAAGCCACTGATAAAGCAGAAGCACTGCGTGATGCTGCGGGTCTGAAACTATCAGCGATGAATATGTAAAAATATAAAAGCCCGGTTTAGATAACTAAACCAGGCTTTTTTTAGCATTAGCTGACGATAGAATAATCCTTAAAAATATTATTATCGGTTGTTCAAGGATTTCTAATAAAATTCACTAATCCTCATTTATTTATTTTCAACACATGAAATCAGCTAGCGTTCCAATTTCTCTACAACAAGCCGTTATGAATACTTTGCGGCAAAAACTTCTACAGGCAAACTTATATCTCAACCGTGACTTTCCTGAACCTACAATAAACTACCGCCAGCGGGGAACTACCGCAGGCAGTGCCTATATAAAAAATTGGGAAATCCGCCTGAATCCCGTGTTACTGATTGAAAACCAACAAGCTTTTATTGATGAAGTTGTGCCTCACGAATTAGCTCATCTATTGGTTTATCGCTACTTTGGGAAAGTACCTCCACATGGGAAACAGTGGCGTTGGATGATGGAAGAAGTACTAAACATTCCAGCTAACCGTACACACAAATTTAAAATCGACTCAGTACGCAGTCAAACTTTTACTTATTACTGTAGTTGCCAGCAACATGAACTAACCCTGCGACGCCATAATAAAATTCTGCGAGGAGAGAGTCATTATATCTGCCAAAAATGTGGGAAAAAGCTTATTGCTAAATCAATAGATTCTCTCAATCCTAATTTATAAATATTTATAACAATAAAAATGTGATTTAATTATTCCACTCTATGAATATAAATCACATTAACAATAATATATAAACCAACATCCTAGTTACTATTTTAAGGAGCGGTCCTAGATAAGTAATTTGATCTAGGATATCCAAATGAGAAAAAGTCGAATTAGCCAATACAAGCAAAAACGTCTTCAGGCGCTCTTTGTAGCAGAGGCTACAGCTCGCACTGCGGCAGAGTTATTCTGGTACGTCAATCAGTTGATAAAAAGTGGGATTAGCATAGATAAATCTTGATTGGAGATCTTTTATTCCCCAAGGATCAATACTTTTTTCCCACATATAAATTAAATAGCGTTTCATAATTCCGCTACACATGACCTCCTTCAACCCATTGTTATACATAGAATTAGTGGTAGCATAAGATGTAGCGCTATTTTAGAATCTTATTTAATTGTGGAATGATATTATTCAGCTTATTTTTTATATTTGACATAGTAACTCCTTAACTACTATTAAATCATTATCTAAATAAATAGCTTTCTAGTCATATATAACACAACCTAACCATATAATGTAATATAACAATCATACAGCCAAAGACTGTGATAATTATTAAATTGGCTTATTTTTCCAGTTAAAAATTGCACGCCCATAATATAGCAATCTATTAAGGCTCTCAGTGTTCACTCTTAATCAAGAAAAAAATGACTGATAGATTTAAAGTATTTTGGTGGAATATAGAGATCATAATGATTTTCTTCGCAAAACAGTTTCAATTCAATAATTGATCCGATTGATAATTTCTCATAGATACTTTGGAAATACTTTTCCAAAGTACGACACGAAATTTTCATTTCATTAGCGATACATTGATTACTAACTCCACGGCAAAATAAAAAGATTACTATCCATTCTTTTTCTGTCAACATATTATTAGGTGGCCTAAGCTTAACAGATATAGTTGTATCGTTTTTAATATAATGATGTACTGAAAAGTTACTTACTCCTTTAATGTGACAAATTATTCCAATACATTGATTCTTTTCATCCATTAATGGGTATTTTTCACAGAGACAAGGATTAAGTTGTTGGCAATTGCTTTTAATATGAACCCCAATAATAGACGATATTCGTTGCATAGACTGTAAGACTTTACGATCATGCTCTTCAAAAAGGTGAGCAAGATAATTAAATGGAGTAGGTAATTCTTTAATAGTATATCCCATGATATTAAAGCCTTCAGGTAACTTACTTAATTTAATAAATTCTTTATTGGCATATATAAAACGAAGCTTCTTATCTTTTACAAACCATGATTCATGACTTTTATCCCACATATTTGTTAACTGAGGGGTGATTTGACTCATATATGACCTTCGATAAAGTTGAATATAAATAGAAAAATATTTCAACAATCGGCAAAAAAAGCGATTCGTTCCATAGGGAACTCTCTCATAATCAGAAGCTATAGTATTGCCATATAGTATTGCTATGGTTTCCGCAATATGAGTAGCCTCGAATTAAGATTATTCTTAATCATACATTTCAAATTCCATTTTGCCGCCCTGTTGGATTCAGTTATAAAAAACGCATTTAATGACGCTTTCATTCGACCACCAGCCTGCCTCCTTTATGGGGGTTACAGCAATGTAGGGTAAATACCTGGCCCAATGGGCAATCCAGCAAAATACCAACCTATAAGCAGCAATATCCAAACAGCAAAAAACACCAGCGGATAAGGTAATAACAGCGTGTAATAAGTACCTAACTGAGCACCCTTATAGTACCGCTGAAGAAACCCCAAAAAAAGCGGCAGAAAAGGTGACATCGGCGCCAACGGTAATACTACGGAATCAGAAATACGGAAGATGATCTGTGCAAAGGCTGGGTGAAAGCCAAGCAGGACAAACATGGGGACAAAAATAGGCGCCAAAATCGACCAAATGGCAGAACCACTTGCGATGAACATACATAAAAAGGCAGATAAAAACATTAATCCGACGAAGGCAGGAACACCTGTCATACCCAAGGCTTCTAGCAAATCGGTTAGCCCTATCGCCATAAATTTGCCCATGTTACTCCAGTTAAAGAAGGCAACAAATTGAGCCAGAGGAAAAACCATTATGATGAAGCCTGCCATGTTTTTCATGGGGTCAACGAGCAAGTCAGGAATATCATTAGATTTTTTTATCTGTTTTGTTGAAACGCCATATGTAATCGAAACCACGAAGAAAAACAAAATAATGACCGGCACGATCCCTTTTATGAATGGCGATGGAATGATTGAGCCAGTCTGTGGATCACGCAGTAGTGCATTTTCAGGAACAACTAGCAACGCAACAATACCGATGAAAATTAGTGCAGATAGACTACTCATTAGCAGCCCACGATTTTGCTGTGGCGTGAGCTTTACTAACTTCTCATTGTGACTTCCTTCCCATACTGGAAGGCGTGGCTCAACAAACTTATCCGTTAAGATAGCGCCTGCAATCGTCAGTACAATCACTGATGTTGCCATAAAATACCAGTTATCGATGACACTGACGTGTAAGTTGGGATCAAGCATTTTAGCCGCTTCAGTACTGATACCAGATAACAGAACATCGGTAGTAACAATCAATAAGTTCGCCGTAAATCCTGAGGCAACACCAGCAATAGCGGCCAGTAGGCCAGCAACAGGGTGGCGACCAACCGCAATAAAAATTAGCGCGCCTAATGGAGGCATAACAACGAGTGCGGCATCCGAAGAGATATGGCTAAAAAAGGCAATAAATAGCACCATATAGCTGGCGTAACGTTTATTAATACCAGAAGCCATTTTATACATCAGGGTTTGTAACAGGCCGACTTTTTCTGCAAGCCCTGCACCAATGACCAGTGCTAATATTGCTCCAAGTGGTGTGAAGTTACTGAAATTTTTAACAATATTAGGCAGGATCCACTGTAATCCTTCAGCGCTAAGTAAGTTTTTAACTCTAATGAGCTCTCCATTTGCAGGGTTTTTTACGGCCAAATCAAACCAAGACAAAATAGCAGTCGCTATCATTAAAACAGCTATTAAATAGATAAATAAAATAAAAGGATTTGGAATTTTATTCCCAACTCTTTCGATCCAACCAAGAATACGTCCCGGGCTCTTATTTACAGGGATAGTTGTTTCACTCATGGTTTTTCCTTTGTGTTTGCTTCATTATTATTTTTTAACTATGTAAATGACTGAGTGCTAGCTTGCCGCTGTAGGCAAGTCAGTATTTATCGGAGCAAAGTTATTTCAAAGGTGATGGTTTAATATCGGGCGGAATAGGACACTGATAGGGATGCTCATCCCGTTGGTGTTTAAACTCCGCTTGAACCTCTGCTAACAGAGCAGGATCTGTTAATAATTCAAGCGCGGTAGCGGCCATAATTTTCCCGGCAAGACACATCCCTTTGTGAGCAATGGATGAACGCCCTTGTGCGACTAATTGCCAAGTATGCAGTGGTGTGCCAAAGGCGAAGCAGGGGCTGAAGCATTGCGCTGTGGGTGTTACCCAACTAACATCACCGACATCGGTAGATCCATACATTAACTCTTGTGATTCTACATAGGGTAAGACTTCATCTGTCAGTGCTTTTTCCCCTTGTCGCTCACTCCAACGTTTACCCTCTTCGCCTGCTGTTCGCGCTGCATTGAGTTTGGCATTGCGTAAATCGTCTTTTGTCAGTGTTTGATTAATTTTTTCGGCGAATTGGCGTTCTTCATCAGTATATTCAGGAATACCAAAGGCTTGAATATACTGATACATCACTCTTTCCATTGTGCGGTTAGGAATATAGTTTGAACACGCCTTATCAAGACGAATATTCAATCGCGTGCCAGTCATTAAGGCGGCACCTTTAGCGATATCAATGACTCTTTGATAAATATCTTGAGTCTGATCCAGTTGTGGAGCGCGAACAAGGTATAAAACTTCGGCATCAGCCTGTACAACGTTAGGTGACATACCGCCCGTATTAGTCACTGCATAATGAATTCGTGCTTCCTGAATGATATGTTCACGAAGAAATTGAACCCCCACATTCATCAGACTAACAGCATCTAAAGCACTTCTGCCTAGGTGAGGGGAATTGGCGGCGTGTGATGCAATCCCTTTGAAATGAAATGCTGTTTGGATATTTGCCAGAGACTGGACATTAAATACACCACTGAATGATTCTGGATGCCATGTAATTGCTGCATCAACATCATCAAAAAGGCCCTCCCGGACCATAAATGTTTTACCGGAACCCCCTTCTTCCGCCGGACAACCGTAAAACCGTACAGTTCCAGGTTGTTGATTTTTTTGCAGCCAGGCTTTCACTGTAAATGCAGCAGCAAGTGCGGCTGTCCCCAGTAAATTATGCCCACACCCGTGACCGTGACCATCTTTAACCACAGGATTAGGTTCACAACAGCCCGCTTTTTGGCTTAAACCAGCCAGTGCATCATACTCGCCAAGTAAAGCAATCACAGGGCATCCACTGCCATAACTGGCAATAAACGCGGTCTCAATATTGCCTACCCCTCGCTGAACAACAAACCCTTCATTTTCTAACGCACTTGCAAGCAGCTCCGCAGAAAAGGTTTCTTCAAAACGAGTCTCAGGGTGTTCCCAAATCTTATCGCTAAGGTGAATAAAATCACTTTGGCGTTGCTCAATGTATTCATGGATGAATTCAGTTAACGAATTATTCATGGTGATGAACTCCGAAATCAGGCAGGTTAAGGGCGATAGTGGCTAATGTTTTCACTACGGTGGTCATCACGTTTTCATCAAAGTCAAACCGTTCATTATGATGACCTGCGCTGAGTGCTGTACCGAAAATAAGGTAAGTGGCTTGACCACCATTCGATTTGACGTGTTCCATAAAATAGGTCGCGTCCTCTGATCCGGCAGCTTGCTGACGGCTTTTGACAACAGATGAAAGCTCTGGGATATATTGTTGAGCCTGTTGATAAATGAAATCGACCCATACTGGGCTAGGCTGGCTACTTTGAGCGGCTCCCATTAACTGTATTCCATATTCAACCCCCTGCATTTTTGCCGCGCCTTCAATGATATTGAGAGCTTGACGGTAAACAAATGCATTGATCTCATTAGTTTCACCACGAGTTTCCACTTTCATTAATGCATAGTCAGGAATAACGTTACGGCCAATGCCTGCCTGTAGCACTCCGACATTAATGCGTGAGCTGCCTTCGCTATGGTGAGAAATAGCGTATAGTCCTAAGGTTGCTTGAGCTGCGGCTAACAGTGCATTTTTTCCCGCTTCTGGTTTTGCACCAGAATGGGAGGCAACACCACGATAAGTAACATCGATTTTGGTAGTAGCAAGAAAATTATTACTCCCACAGACCAATTCGCCTTGAGGTACACCAGTGCCAATATGGATAGCGATAAAGAAATCAACATCATCGACAACTCCCGCTTCAACCATTGATTTTGCACCACGAGTTCCTTCTTCCGCAGGTTGAAAAATCAGTTTGATTTTTCCGGCTAGTTGGCTTTCATATTTTTTCAATATACAAGCGAGTCCTAATCCGATCGCTGTATGACCATCATGACCACAAGCATGCATCATCTGTGTATTGCAAGAGGAAAAGCCTTCAGCGTAAGGACGGTGTACGTGAGTTTGTTCCTCATTCAGGTCAAGCGCATCCATATCCACCCGAAAAGCCAATGTTGGTCCAGGCTTTCCTGTATCGAGTGTCGCGACAATGCCGGTAAACCCGCCTGAAAAATGGGGTAGCCATTCCGTCAGAGCGCCCTGTTTAATAGCACGCTGTTCTTGCGCTTGTAATGCCTGTTCTGAAGGTAAGCCCATTCGTGCGTCAGCCTTGATAACGTCTTTTCCCATTTTCAGGCTATAACCCAAACGGTGTAGTTCATCCGCCACAATCGTTGCTGTTCTGAATTCGAACCAACCTGATTCAGCAAAATGGTGGAAATCACGACGCCAGTTTCGTAATTGTCCAACAATTTGCTGAATAGATTCGCTTAATGAAGTGCCCATAATAATTATCTCTTTTAGTTATCGCGGAGAATAGAATATATTTGGTTTATTTCACCAAGATTGATTTTATTAAAAATATTTATTTAATTTTAATTGAATTAGTTTATTTTTTAAAATTTTATTGTCTTAATAATTAAAAAATTTTTTTGCCGAATTTTAAATACAGTCCGATTTTTCATTACTGATTTTTAATGTACACAATAAATTTTGTTCAAGTAAGATACAATTATCTTTATCTATATAATTAAAAGTTATCGCAAGAGAGAAAAATGACGACACCAATAAAACTCAATCAACTGCGCGCTTTTGTTGAAATTTACCGTCATGGCAGTATCAGAGCGGCTAGTCGGTTTCTGTCACTCTCACAACCTGCTTTAACTAAATCGATTCGCGAACTAGAAGATTCACTTGGTGCAAAATTATTTATACGCAGTAACCAGGGTATTCATTTGACAGAGTGTGGAAAAAGTTTTTTACAACGCGCCAGTTTGATACTTGAGGAGCTTCGAATTGCACAGGAAGATATTCAGCAACGAGTTGGCTTGATTGGTGGTGTAGTCAATATTGGCGTAGCTGGCAGTATTGCACGTACGATTATGCCAAAGGTGATTACACAGTTTCACCGTGATTATCCTACAGTAAAATTAAGAGTTGTTGAGGGACAGTTATTGACTATGCTACCTCAGCTCAGACAAGGTGAACTGAATTTTACCGTGAACACCTATTATCCAGGCAGCTTAGATGCAGAATTGAGCTTCGAAAAACTGATGAAAAAAGAGTACAAAGTGATTGTACGAAAAGGACATCCAAAAGTGCATGCAACCTCTTTAGGCGAATTAGTTGATTGTGACTGGACCATGCCAACACCGAAAGGCACCTACTATCGCAGGTTATTTGAGATGTTCTCATCGTTGGATAATCCACCTGTCTTTAGTGTCACGTGTGAAACATTAATGGCTTGCATGAGTTTAGTTTCTAAAAGTGACTTTGTAACTATTGTAGCTGTGGATGTGGTTGATGAGACTCTGTTCAACCAGCAATTTGTGGCGTTAAACCTTAAAGAGGAGCTTCCGTTTGCAACTTTTTGCCTTGTTCAACGAAGAGATACAAAGTTAACTCCCGCAGGAGAACATTTGGCTAGACTTTTTCGGATGTATTGTCGTGACTAATTTTTGCACCTGAAGCGGGGATTAGGGGAAGCTGAATAGACCCGCAGGTCCGACAGCATAGACTAAATAAGCTTTCATATGGGGTACACTTATTTTTTTCATTCCAGATTGTTGTTCGCCTTCATGAACTCTGCCACATATACTGACAACAATGATTTCGTGTTACCGTTTCATGTAATGATTGCCACAAGCGTTCAATCTTGTTTAGCTAGGTATTGATTGCCCCGTTCTTCCTTAAACGGGTAGTGAAGAAGCTCATCGTGTGCTAGTCATGTTCGCTTTTTCCGATCAATGCAATACATAATGCGTCAATTTCCTCTTGTGAGCATTGCCAGGGCTTGAGATTCAAACAAAAATACTGCTTTCAGGGCGTAAAAATCTTTCTGGTACATAAAGATCATAATTATTAAAGCGACAGTATTCCTCCAATTGCCGAGCAGACCTAACACCAACCTTTCTATATATTTGTGCTGTATAGTGTTCAACAGTACGGTAGGAAATATTTAATATTCTACCAATTTGTTTACTGGTATATTTATGTAAAGAGAGAAAAATAACATCCCATTCCCGTTGGGTAAATAAATGGGTCGGTGGTTGAAATATAATGGAAGCGGGGAGTTTTCCATAAAATAAACGGATTAATGAAAAATCCTGGGCTTCCCATCCGTGGAAAATAACTCCGACACATTCGTTTTCATTATTATATAGTGGGTATTTTTCACAAAAATGAGATGATAAGAATTTATCGTTCCCATACATATGTGTTTCAAGCGAACATACTGTTGTTTCGCTCTTCATTACACTTTGATCATGAAGAACGAATTCTTTTGCAAACTCAGCACCACTCCAAGGAAGTTCATAATCATACCACCCTTCATAATCAAATGAGTCTGGAAGATTTTCAAGATGTTTGAGTGCCAAATTGCCATAAATAAAGCATGAATTTTTATCTTTGATTCCCCAAGGTTCATTACTTTGCTGCATTGTGTTAATGACTTGAGGTGAAATGATTAACTTATTATTCATGTCATCGTTCCTTTATTATATTTGACATAGTGACCACTGAATTATTATTAAGGCATTATCTGAATGAATTGTTGCCGGAGTTATAATTGAAACAGCTTAACTATATAATACAGCACAACAATCATCCAGCCAAAAAATGTATTTTTATTAATTATACGACAACATCATAAATACTATAAAATATAAACAAGGCTATTGTTATATACAATAATAATTTATATGGTTTATTTTATCAGTTAAGCAATTTTTAAAAAACTAAACGTATATAACTTCGCAACTCATTAAGATTAATGGTCTTATTAATTCTCTGAGCTAACTAAGTTGGTGTCATTCCCTGTAACTGAAGAGCTTAAGACATTCATTAAAGTATTTCATCCGCTTCCAACATTTCCAAAAATAACTAAACTTTTTAAATACCTTAACGATCTAAAAAGAACATTTCTGCACATTTAAAGTTTAATTTTGAACAATCAGAGTTCGTTTATGACCTTTTTATCGTTAGACAATTTTCTATTCAGAGAATATTTGGCTGTACTTGGCGGGGTTTAATATCTTAGTACAGCTATTTTTTAACATTCCGCTCCTGTGCGGACTCAGGGAAAAAGCTGTAGAAATATAAAAATATCAAATTGAAAAGAGAGCATGAACATAGCACCTTGAATAACCAAATTGAGAGGAAAATAAGGAATGATTATAAAAGACGACTGGCACCCGGCTGATATTATTGCAGCATTAAAAAAACAAGGAACAAATCTTTCTACTATTTCAAGAGAAGCGGGGCTTGCATCATCTACCTTAAGTAATGCGCTACACCGTCCGTGGCCCAAAGGCGAACGGATAATTGCTACCGCTTTAAATTGTGAACCTTGCGAAATATGGCCGAGCAGATATTTTAAATGAGTTGTCATTTTCAAAATTAACATGAACTTCTCATATAAAACCAATGAGAGAGAGCTCATTACCTGAAACTTTCCTCATGGAAAATCAGGTATGATCATAGAATTAAAACAGGGCTATTAACGCCCTGCTTTGTTATCAAACTCCAGTTAAGATATATAATCAGACCAATTTAAGATATTTGCCATAGTGAGTTCTTTTTCTGCATTAATAGTTGGTAGATCCCTTTTTAGCTTATGATGTTATCTGAACTAAACCAGTGATTGCTTTTTTAAGATATTGACGGGGACATCCCAAGTTTATTCGGATAAATCCTTTCCCATGATTACCAAAACTCGATCCCATTGAAACGACTATTTTTGCTTTTTGTAATAAGGCCCGTTGCAAAGTGTCATCATCCAGACCTAAATCACGGCAGTCCAACCAAGCCAGATATGTCCCTTCCGCTTTGGTCATTCGGCACCAAGGAACGGCAGACGTTAAAGCCTGCTCGAACCAGCAACGGTTTTCTGCCAGATAATGCTGTAGTTCATCAAGCCATACGTCCCCATGTTGATATGCTGCTGTAGCCGCAGTCATAGATAGAACATTGAATAGAGTGTTTGCAAGACTTCTTCCGGGCATTGAAAATCGAAATCAGACACCCACATTGGCAACAGGTCAGTCTTATTTAAGGGCAAGTGACGATTTAAAAAATCCCACTTAACAGAACTTGTATTATGACGATCGATTATCTGGTTGAAATCAGGCAATTTCACTTTGGATTTCCTTTGTATTCAGGGAGTTTTCCGGCGTGATTTTTGCGATACCGAAACCAGTAAATCCATAGATGAGAGCAAAGAAAATGGCAGCATAGCACTGGATAGCCCAAGGTAGCAGTTCAAGCGTACTGACACCCAATGTAGTCGCCATATAAATGCCGGCAGCAGTCCAGGGGAGCAACGGTTCTATGACAGTACAGCCATCTTCTATTGTTCGTGACAGATTTTTATTATCCAGTCCCATGCGTCGATAAGCCCCTTTAAACAGCTCCGCCGGGATGAGGAGAGCCAATTTTCCGTTGCAGGTTGCGCCCGTTACCAGAATAGTTGTCACCAAGGTTGCAGCAATAAGTTGTCCGGTTGTGTGAACAACTTGTAGCAGCCGGTCAATAATGATAGTCAAAGCACCAGTAAGTGCTAAAGCACCGGCGAACGCGAATGCACAAAATGCAAGCAGGATAGTCTTCATCATTGATGACATCCCCCCCCGATTGAGCAGACGGGAGACATCGCTAACGACTCCGCTGATGTTGTGTCCCTGATCAGAGAACATCGAGAGATTGAAACCATCTATCAACGCATTAAGGCCCTGTTTAAGGGTGAGTCCTTGGAAACCTATGCCAAGTACAATAGCTAATGCACAGGCAGCAAGCATGACGGGTATCACCGGACGTTTTGTTATTGCTCCCCACAAAACCAATATTGGCGGCAAAATCAGCAATAAATTGAAGTGATACAGGCTTTCAAGAGATTGAATGATTTCTGTGACTTTTTCCGGTGTTGCCACGTTACCTGTTAAGCTTGTATGACCAGCAATAAAATAAACAATAGCGGCTAAAACAAAGCCGGGAATAGTGGTATACATCAAATGTTGAACATGGCTGTAAAGATCAGTATCGGCAACGATAGCGGCGAAATTAGTTGAGTCAGATAACGGTGAAATTTTATCGCCGAAATACGCGCCTGAAACAACCGCTCCGGCTGCCGCGGCCAAAGATACATCAAGGCCAGCGGCGACTCCCATCAGGGCAACCCCCGCTGTTCCGGCCGCTCCCCATGACGTACCGGTGCAAACTGAGATAACGCTCGTGATAAAGAAAGCGGTAATAAGTATGTATTGAGGGCTAATCAGTTTTAACCCCCAGTACATCATGTAAGGTATAGTTCCGCTGAACATCCAGGCCCCAATTAACCCGCCGACGCAAATCAGTATCATCATCACCGGCATCGCTTTAGCCAGCTTTGCCACAATAGCATCGATAATGTCATTCCAGCGATAGCCTTGCCAATACGCTAAAGTAGCTGCTATTCCTGCTGATATCTGTAATAGGGATTCGATGCGTAAATTCAGTTGACCATATCCAATAACTAACAATAAGAGCATTGCTGCAATTGGCAGTATAGCGAGTCCCAGATTAAGCTTTTTTTTATCATCCATATAAAAACTCCAATTTAAGAACCAATCACGGTATAAGGTCAATTTATGACGTCTTGAAAACCAGTCTATTACTGACTGGTAGTAGTGATTGCAGGACTTCTTTTGGGTATTGAAAATCGAAATCAGACACCCACATTGGCAGCAGGTCAGTCCTATTTAAGTGCAAGTGACGATTTAAAAAATCCCACTTAACAGAGCTTGTATTGTAACGATCAATTATCTGGTTGAAATCAGGCAATTTCACTTTGGATTTCCTTTTTATTTAAGGAGTTTTCCGGCGTGATTTTTGCGATACCGAAACCAGTAAAGCCATAAATGAGAGCAAAGAAGACGGCAGCATAACACTGGATAGCCCAGGGCGGTAGCTAAAGCGTACTAACACCCAATGTAGTCGCCATGTAAATACCGGCAGTAGTCCAAGGGAGCAACGGTTCTATGACAGTACAGCCATCTTCTTATTGTTCGTGACAGATTTTTATTATCCAGTCCCATGCGACAATAAGCTCCTTTAAACAGCTCCGCTGGGATGAGAAGAGCCAACGTTCCGTTGCAGGTTGCGCTCGTTACCAGAATAGTTGTCACCAAGATTGCAACGATAAGTTGCCCGGTTGTGTGAACAACTTGTAGCAGCCGGTTAATGATGATGGTCAAAGCACCAGTGAGTGCTAAAGCACCGGCGAACGCAAATGCACAAAATACAAGCAGGATAGTGCTCATCATTGATGAACATACCACCACGATTGAGCAGACGGGAAACATCGCTAACGACTCCGGTAATGTTATGTCCCTGCTCAGAGAACATCGAGAGATTGAAACCATCTATCAACGCATTAAGGCCCTGTTTAAGCGTGAATCCTTGAAGACCTATGCCAAGTACAATAGCTAATGCACAGGCAGCAAGCATGACGGGTATATATCTGCTAGGTTAAGACCACCTAACAATATATTGACAGAGAAAGAGTGGATGGTGATTTTTTTATTTTTCCAAGGTATTAGCAATGAAGATATTGCTAATGAAATGAACATTTCATGTCGTACCTTCGAAAGATATTTCAAAAGTATCCATGAGAAATTATCAATTGGAGAAATTATTGAATTGAAGCTTTCTTGCGAAAAAAATGATTACGATCTTTATATTCCACCCAAATACCTTAAATCTATGAACTATTTCCTGCTATATTGAAGGGGATACTTCTATTCTAGCTTTTCTGTCACTTAATCAAGGGGGATGATTTAAGTGACAGAGAGACATAACTTTCAGTAGATTAGTGACATGGATCACCTTCGTAGCCAGATCTAAGGATTTTATCGTTGGTATATTTGTCGGTATATTGAAAATCCTATCATGTTCATACTCCCAACCACTCTTATTCTATTGTTAAACCGCTCACTCAATATTATTAAGAGAAGCCCAACTCACATTATTCACTTGAAATAAGGTATACAAATCCTTTCATGATAATTTGAATAAATTGAGATATGATTATTCTTCATATTTATTTTGCATAACTGCTAAGGAAAGATTATGGCCACAATGAAAGACGTAGCCCATAAAGCTGGAGTATCCGTGGCCACTGTAAGCCGTGTTATTAATAATACCGCTTACGTTGAACCGGGCACTCGTGAGCGTGTAGAGAAAGCTATGCGCGAATTCAACTACCATCGTAATTCTGCCGCGCTTGCATTAGCGAAAAGGTGCGGGAATATGTTGGGCTTACTTACCGGTAATTTGGCTGATCCTTTTTTTTCGCTTTTGGCTCGCGGGGTTGAAACAATCGCCCGGAAGAAAGAAGTAAAATTGATGGTTTGTAGTGGAGGACATCAAGCTGAACTCGAGAAATCCTCCTTAGATTTTTTAATCAACCAAGGATGCGAAGCAATAGTAGCGCATGTCAGTAGAATGAGTGATATAGATGTATTACGTTATGCAGCTCATACACCAGGATTAGTGATTATCAATCGGTATTTTCCTGCTATCGCCAATCGGTGTATCTGGTTAGATAATGTCAGCGCTTCTCAGACTGCTACCAACTATCTTCTTCAAAACGGCCATCGAAAAATTGCTTGTGTGACGACAGATCTACCGATCGATGACAGAAGGCTTCGCCTAGAAGGATATCAGGCTGCAATGGCTAATGTAGGTATCACAGTACCCGGCAATTGGGTTATTAGCGTGCCATTCAACGAAAAAGGTGGGGAATTGGCAGCAGAAAAGCTCTTAGAGAGCGGTATCGGCTTTACCGCAGCAGTAACATTTAATGATGTCATGGCTGCCGGTATGATGCGCTCCTTACATCAACGGAAAATTAAATTACCGGAACAACTGTCGATTGTTGGGTTTGATGATATTGTGCCAGCCCGATATCTTTATCCCCCCTTAACTACTGTACACAACCCAATAGAAAAAATGGCTCAACGGGCGGCTAATCTGGCATTGAAACTCAGTGCCAAAAAAGAAATAACTCCACAGATGAATATGTTCTCAGCCGAACTCGTTATCAGAGATTCTGTTTTTTTAATTGAGTAAGTAATAAGCGTAAAAGCGATATACAGATCACATTTCACAACTCATGAAACCAATTACATAAATAAGTAATCTCTGTCACATCTCGTTCGAAATAAATTCATTATTCTGTTTCAACAACCACCTGAAAATGGAGTTTTAATATGGATGATAAGAAAAAACTTAATTTGGGACTTACTATGTTGCCAATCGCAGCAATGCTCTTACTGTTAATTATTGGATATGGTCAACTGAATTTACGCATCGAATCCCTATTGCTGATATCAGCAGGAATAACAGCAGCCTTGGCATATTGGCAGGGTTATCGCTGGAATGACATTATCGATGCTATTGTGGCAAAGAGCTAGCTAAAGCGATGCCAGTAATCATGATACTGATTGCTGCTTTCTTTATCACGAGTGTTATCTCAGTTTGTACCGGTACGTCATGGGGGTCAGCCGGAACAATTGGTGTCGCTCTGATGGGAGTCGCCGTTGGCCTTGATGTGTCTTTGGCGACAACGGTGTGTGCGGTTGTTTCAGGCACGTATTTCGGTGATAAAATTTCACCGTTATCTGACTCAACTAACTTCGCCGCCATTGTCACCGATACTGATCTTTACAGTCATGTTCAGCATTTTATGTCAAATATCACCCCACAATTCATTAACATATGGAAAAAAAATCATGAACCGTGGGGAGTAAAAAGTAGTTCTCCATACTTTATTTACGGTAATTCAGCAACAAAAGAATTTACTCATAATATTGAGAAATTATTTGATTACAGAAAGCCTTATAATCATGAAATTCCCTGGAATGAATCTGAACGTGTAAGATAATCAATTAACCAATAAATGTACTTTTGAACTAACAGATTGCCAGGTATTACTATATAACCCGTTATTTTAAATATGATAAAAAACACTTCAGTAGGCCATAATACATAAAACTAGAAAATTCTTATGAAAAAAGTCAATTTTATTGCTATATCCCAGAAAACACCAGAGAATCCCATAGTAGAATGTTTATTTAATCTTCAAATTATCAAGGAGTTTTTATGAAGAACTGTACGATATCACCTCAGATTATCAATACAATGGAAATAAGTAATGAACCTTGGGGAATAAAAGATAGTTCTTCATGTTTTATTTATGGTAATAAGGCGTTAAGTTCTATCAAAAACTTCTCACCATCATTTGATTACAGTGGGCTTTATGATCATGAACTCCCCTGGAATGGCGCTGAATTTGCAAAGGAATATATTCATCATGATCAAAAAGTAATGAAACAAGGGAAAAGAATATGCTCACTTGAAACACATGTATTTGGTAAAGAACAAATTCTATCATCTTATTTTTGTGAAAAGATGCCTTTTTATCATGATGATGGAAGTTGTATAGGTATAATATATCATTGTTGGAAAGCGAAAGACTATTCATTAACGAGTCTGTATCAATATCATAATAAACTTCCTTCATCTATTTTACTCCAACCACCGACAGATCTTTTTACTGAGCGTGAATGGGATATTATTTTCCTTTTCTTACAGAAATACACAAGAAAACAGATTGAAACAATATTGAATCTTGGTTCCAGTGTAATTGAAAACCATATAAACAAGATATATCACAAAATAAATATTAACTCCACTCTTCAATTAGAAGAATATTGTCGAGTCAATAATCTTTATCACTATATACCTGAGAAATTTTTATTAACTTAAAAGGCTTCTGCTGCGGATGCAGTTGACCTTATGACGTGCGTTATTGATCATGCCTGAGGTACAAGCAGAATTTTATTTTGTTAAAACCTCAGGCATATTCAATATAACAAAAAAACGTCTCTTTTATCGCTACAAATAAATTTTAAATTAAAAAATAAATCACTTAAAATCCTACCGAAATAATATCAATTAATTACAAATGCAATAAATCAATTCATTAGAACAGAAAATAATTTATTTTCTTTAATTATTATATATATTTTTTTACTATATTAAATCCGTTCATTTTATTCATATTTACCGATAATAAAATCCAATATTAAATATATAAAACATGAAGTTAACTTAAATAAAAATCCTATTTTCACCCCTAATAAAAAGATATTAAAAAACATTCTTTGATCCCATGCCATTAATAGCAAACCCAAAACCCTTAATTACTATTAGAGATAAAAATTCATAATAAATCATTATTAATCAATAAGATACCCAATAAATATGGGCATCTTATTGGTGATTTTAAACGAGTTCTGTCATCACTAATTTCGCTATTTCGAAATAGATAATCAGGCCGGTACCATCAATAAACGTGGCAATAAAAGGCGCTGATACAACAGCCGGATCAATAGAAAGCCTTTTCAATACCATCGGAATAATGGAAGAAACAATAGCGCTCCAGAGGGTGATGGCAATGATGGCTAAACTAACAGCAATCGTCACTTCAATACCGACACCTAATATCCAGGCACGGATCAGCGCAGCAAAACCTATCGTTACTGCAACTAAAAATGAAGCGGAAATCTCTTTGCGTAACACTGCCCCTAAATTACGCAAACTCACTTCCCCCAATGCCATTGCTCTGACCAAGGTTGAGGTAATTTGTGTTCCACTGTTGCCCCCCGTTCCTATTAATAACGGGATAAAAAACGCTAAAGAAATTACCGCTTCCAATTGATCTTCAAATGCTTTAAGCACAGCACCGGTATAAGCCTCTGCAACAAATAGCAATAATAACCACCCGACACGCTTACGCCATAATGTTATTGGGCTGGTACTCAGATAAGGCTGCTCCAGAGGTAAAGTCGCTCCCTGCAAATGAGCATCCAACGTATTTTCATCTTCGATCAACTCAGCAATATCTTGCGGTCGTAGCACCCCAACTAATTTTCCAAAATGAACGACCGGCACACTATCCATACCACTGTGATTTATCAAACTATAAACATCATGACGCGACTGCTCCGGTGACACGGAAAAATAGCTTTGCCTCATAATATCTGACACAAATAAATCATCGGCTACAGTTAATAATACCTTCACCGGTAATATGCCATTAAGATAGCCTTCATCATCAATAACATATAAATAAGTTGGGATCTGTTCACCTTCAAGCTGATCAATCAAATTACTCTTTACCGACAACACAGAATCAGCAACAGATACAGATATGAAACATTGGCTCATATACGAGCTGACAGTTATCTCTTCATTTTTCAGTTGGTGTTTCCGCTGCTGATCAGCATTTATTTCATTAATAGAATGACTAGCAATCGCTAATGCATCCATTTTTTCATGGGATGTGGTTTTCATGATGTTGGTCCCTATTACTGTTGTGAACTTCAAACAGCACTCACATAGGGGCGAAACCAGATGAGAGAATACAACAGCTATCTCTACGTCTCAGTTTTAGCACTATACAACGTATCCTGAATTATCAGAAAGTTACATGGGGATATACCTTGGTTCGATATATCCTGTCCTAATCTTGGGCGTCTCTCGACGTCGTGAGATCAGCAACCTGTGTTTGTATAGGAGCCTCGCCTAACGAGATACTGCACTTAGAATGCGGCGCATATTATAAGCAATAGTTGTAATAATTCAAAATTGAAAATTGGTTTGTTTAAGTTCCATTTAAGTTATTGATGATCATAAAAAAACGGCATAGATTTCCACCTCACTGCCGTTTAATGCGGATAATCCTATGAAGGAATCATTCATTTTCTGATCTCTTAGCTTCAATTTTTTCAATTTCAGCTATCAATTGGTCAGCGGTTTTACCATCCAGTAACTTATAAAACTTTTGTTTCGATTCCTTCATGTCACCATGAGCACCTGATTTAACCAAGTCATTAAAATCGATACTATTAAACATAGCCGATTGAATTGATTCATCAAACTTCGCTTTTTTATCATCAGGTAGCGTATCTCTTACTTTCTCAATGGATGCTTTCAACGAAATTTCATTAGAAGCATCAATCTTAGGTTGGCTATCACAACCAGCGAATACAAATCCTAACAAACAAATTACTAACAATTTTTTCATATTCATCCCCCACAGAATATTGAACAAGGGAATAATAACAGAAGCAGAAACAATAAGCCGTTTATAATTAGCCAAATTGATCAAGAATAGCAATAAGATGAAATTTCTCATCATGCTATTCCAGCATGATTATCCTTGTGATTGGCAACAACAATACCAAAATATCATCACTTGTTATTTCTTCAACAGCATAAAAGACGACTTTTTGCCTGCTAAATCTAATCAGATGACTAAAATACCCGACCAACCGACAACACGACAGGCCCAGATACGACCACAGTAATTGCCGATATTCAGATCAATAATGTAGTTGGAATCCTCACAATCTGCCAGAAAATTTGGCAAATTTAGTCTGCTGTTTTTGCCAACCACCACCATAACCTTCCACCAAATGAGAGTTATTTTCAACTCACGAACACCACTCAACTCATTGTTATTATTTAAAAATAGCAAAAAATCAAAATATTATTTACCAAAGTCACTAAAACCATTTGATTAATGTAAATTGTTATCATTATCATTTTAAGATTAGCATAAATAGATGTGGACCCAATTTGTCAAATTACGCGGTTCAACTAAGAACGTTCTTTATTCAAAGGAGAAATAATGGCAATCATCCACTGCACTGCAAAATATTTTCTGACTGCCATATTGATGTTACTGTCTGTTTTTGCACAAGCAAAAGAAATTACAGTCAAAGACGTTGCTGGCCGGAAGGTTAAAGTTAACGCGCCGGTCAATCGGGTTATGCTGGCTGACAGCCGAGTATTGATTGCATTGAATATTCTTCATCCTGATAATCCGCTTAAAGGTATTGTTGCCTGGGATAATGCACTGGAAATTAAATCTCCAGATTTGGCAACTGCTTATGAAAAAGACTTCCCGCAATTGCGGGATATTCCGGTATTCCCCAATCCTCATCAAAGCGATTTTAACGTCGAAAAAGCGCTGACTTATAAACCCGATCTGGTTATTTTTGATATTGGTCTTCAAACTAAACTTAATAATAGTGGAACCATAACTTTACTGGAAAAAGCGGGCATCCCGGTTATTTTTATCGATTTCCGTCAATATCCGCTAACAAATACGATTCCAAGTATGGTTTTACTTGGGAAAGTATTTAGTGAAGAAGAAAATGCACAAAAATTTATTGAGTTTTATCAAGAGAGAATGAAAGTTATTAATCAACGTGTTGGTACGCTAGGTAAAGAACAGCGTCCTCCGGTGTTTATCGAACGCCATGCCGGTATGTTAGGTGCTGAACATTGCTGTAAGACTTTCGGAAATGGCAATTTTGGTGAATTTATTACTGCCGCAGGAGGTGATAACCTCGGTGCTCGCTGGTTCTCAGGTACGGATGGTGAGGTAAACGAAGAACAATTAATCGTCAGTAATCCTGAGTTTTATCTGATGACTGCCGCAGATTGGGGTAAAGTCCGACCCGGAAGTTTTTCTGTGCCATTAGGCTACACCGGCAATCTAAAGCAGTCACAGGAACAACTAAGAAAATTAATGACACGCCCCAAATTAAGCGTATTAAGAGCATTCCGCGAAAAGCAAGTAATAGCACTGTACCACCAATATTACGATACGCCGTTTAACATCATTGCTGTTGAAATCATTGCTAAATTCCTGCATCCAAAGTTATTTGAAGATATCGATCCACAAGCTGATAGCTTATATCTGCACAAAACCTTTACAGCTCTTGATGGTAACGGGATATTCTGGGTTACAGCAAAATAATATTTCTTTTCAATCCGTTGGAATAGACCAACGGATAGTTAGCTTTACCATTTATTTATAATTTCCGTTCGTTAATATACCTAACATTTTATATAACGCGCTAATAGACATCTATTATTTTGTGCTCTACTATAGTTGATGCTAAAGAAATATAAAACATGACAAAATAAATTCGGTTAAGTAATAAATATAAAGCACAAATATATTCACATAATGAAACTATACCTTATAGATTTCAAGATGCATCGCGACGGCAAAGGAGCGAATCCCCGGGAGCATAGCAAACTATGTGACCGGGGTGAGTGAGTGCAGCCAACAAAGAGGCAACTTGAAAGATGACGGGTATATATAAAACCTGCTAATGAAGCATCTATCCCAGCAGGAATAATCAATGCAGGACTATTATTATCAATAAATCATACGCACAGGCAAAGTACAGAAATCAGTCTATATACATGATATGTAGGGAATCATTCGCTCTTTACCAACAAGAATGGAAAATAAAATAACCTAATGAGACAGATTCTCGATGTAACTATTCTTAAACCAAAGTACTCGGAGTATATTAATGAAACGATTACACGATATTGAGAAAGAGATGTTGCCCGTTGAATCCTACAAAATGCTTATTGGCGGGCAATGGGTAGATAGTGTATCCAAGGCAACAACCAAAAGTTATAACCCGGCGACAGGAGAACTACTGGCTGAATATGCATCTGGTAATGCGGAAGATGTCGATCTTGCTGTCAGCGCCGCAAAAAAAGCTTTCCACGCCTGGAGTCAAACCTCCGCCATCGAAAGGCAATCAGCTTTGCTGAAAATTGCTGACTTACTAGAAGCAGAACAAGAACGTTTTGCCATCCTTGAATCACTGGATACTGGCAAACCATTAAATGAATCCCTGTATATGGATCTACCCGCGTCCATTGACCAGTTCCGCTATTTTGCGGGTGTAATCCGTTCCCATACCGATGAAGCTTCAGTTCTGGATACCAATACACTCAGCTTGGTGATCCGTGAACCCATTGGTGTTGTCGGGCAGGTAATTCCCTGGAATTTCCCACTACTGATGGCGGCATGGAAACTGGCTCCTGCTCTGGCAGCAGGCAATACCATTGTTATCAATCCAGCAACACTGACACCTATCACCCTGCTTGAACTGGGTCGAATATTGGATAAAGTCCTGCCAGCCGGGGTGGTTAATATTGTTACAGGTCGTGGTTCAGTCGTTGGTCAAGCCATTTTGGATCATAAAGATGTCGAAAAAGTGGCATTCACTGGTTCCACTAGAGTAGGTTATACCGTAGCCGAAGCCGCAGCCAAAAAGCTGATCCCTGCAACACTGGAACTTGGTGGTAAATCAGCCAATATTATCTTCCCTGATGCCAATATGAAAAAGGCAGTAAAATATGCGGCCAGAGCTATTTTGCTGAATCAGGGTCAAGCGTGTGAATCAGGTTCCCGGCTATTCCTGCATAAAGATATTCATGATGAATTCCTCAAGTCCCTAAAAATAGAATTCGAATCTATCCAAGTTGGCGATCCACTAGCAAAAGAAACTCAGATGGGAAGCCAAGTCAGCCAGGAACAAATGGAAAAAATTCTTGGATATGTCGATATTGCGAAGCAAGAGGGTGCAACCATTCTAACTGGCGGTAAACGCATGACCGGAGAAGGTCATGATGATGGTTTCTTTATCCAACCAACCATTATTACTAACGTCACTAATGATATGCGAGTCGCGCGCGAAGAGATTTTTGGTCCTGTATTAGCCGTCATACCATTTAGCGAAGAAGAAGAAGTCATTGGAATGGCAAATGATTCTGATTATGGCCTGGCTGGTGCTGTCTGGACACAGGATATCGACCGTGCGCTACGCGTCGCTAAAGCTGTCAGAACCGGCCGTATGTGGATTAATACTTACCATGAACTGCCAGCTCACGCCCCATTCGGTGGTTACAAAAAATCAGGCATTGGCAGAGAAACACACAAAATGATGTTGGATGCTTACACCCAGGTCAAAAACATCTATATCAAAACCGGTGAAGAATAATCTCAATCAGTAATGTGAAAAGCCTTCCAAACGGAAGGCTTTTATTCAAATGTTTGCTTTAATATCAACACTATCCGCATTTACATCTTTAATATGTTCTTTTGTCAGCCGATAAACAACTGGACTCAACAATGCTAATGCAATCAGGTTCGGTATTGCCATCATCGCATTCAATGTATCTGCCAATAACCAGACAAAATCCAATGACTGAGTAGCACCTACCATTAAAGCAATAATCCATACCACACGAAAAGGCGTGATAGCTTTTTGCCCAAATAGATACTGGGTACATTTTTCACCGTAAAAACTCCAGCCAAGAATTGTGGTAAAGGCAAATATTACCAGCGCACCCGCGACAATATAGTTGCCGCCGGGAATCGCCATAGCGAAAGAAGTCGCTGTCAGCGTCGCACCAGTTTGACCATTCAACCAACCGCCGGTAATGACGATAGTTAAGCCAGTGATAGAACAAACAATAATGGTATCGATGAAAGTACCTAGCATAGCGATCAATCCCTGGCGAATCGGGTTTTGGGTTTTGGCTGTTGCATGAGCAATCGGCGCACTTCCCAATCCTGCTTCATTAGAGAAAATGCCGCGAGCTACACCAAAACGAATTGCCGCCCATACTGCTGCACCCGCAAAGCCACCTTGCGCTGCAACAGGTGTAAATGCAGATTTAACAATCAAAACAAATGCAGCAGGAATCTCACTAAAATTCACCCCCAGAACAATAATCCCGGCGGCAAGATAGGCAACCGTCATGAATGGCACTAATTTGCCGGCGACATCAGCAATACGTTTAATACCCCCGATAAGCACTGCACCAACCAGAATCGCCAATACTACGGCCGTTACCGTGGTCGAAACGCCGAAGTTACTTTGCAGTACATCAGCAACAGAATTCGCCTGTACGGTATTACCGATACCGAAACAAGCAATACTGCCAAATACCGCAAACAGCGTCCCCAACCAAGCCCATTTTTTACCTAAATAATATTTATTTAAAAAAATACATAAAAAACAATAAATTAATAAAATATAAGTCACATAAAAATAAAGCATGTACATAAAAATGTACAAACAGAAAGGGCGCTCAATATGAAGTGTGGTGTTTACGATAGAGTGAGAGGGCGATTGTGAAGCCGGACTAACCGGCTTCGTCCTGCCTGTGCGGCAGTTTCACTTAAAAAGATATATTTCTAAGCTACTTGTACAGTAGTAAGCTAATGCTAAACATATTTGAAACAATAAGTCAATGTTTACTTCGGCACTTCCGGCCACTTCACATCAGGCGCTTGGTTCACATCTACACGTGTGAGCAGTACTCTGTATTTTTTCCATTCCAACAGAGCAGCTTTCTCTGAGTCTGTAGCGACTTCTAAATCAACAGAGTCTTGCAGCAATGCGATTGTTTCATTTGCTTGCTGTAACAGTGCTGCTTGTTGCTGCTTTGCCTCATTGATTTGATGTGACTTGAGTAAGTCTTTATCGACTACCCACTCTTTGCCATCCCATTTGTCAAAGTCGGTGGGCGGTTTCTTGAATGTCAGCGTGTCAGGCAGCTCACCGATTTCAGTAACTTCAGTCGGTTCTCGCGTTAACGTGTCGTAAGCTGTCTTTCCCCGGTAGTCCGGGAGGATTTCCCAACACTTGCCGTCTACACTACGACAAACGGCTTCGTCAGGAGACTTCGGAAGTTCCGGCGCGTCGGGATAGGCTCCAGCTGACAAACTGACACCGAGCATGACGTACTCAATATCCGATGCTATGAATTCTCGCGTGATTTGATTCGAGTGATAAACCTTTATCCAGCCTGCTTGAATAGCCAAACCATCTTTACCTAATACGGCTTTTTCATGTTCTAAAGAGTATTTCTGTTCTGTCATTATGCTGCTCTCACTATGTAGTTAAATGCGATATTGCGGGGGCGGGTTTCGTTTGCTGTTCTTGCGACACGTGATGCGTCAAAATAAATCCAGCTTAAATCTATATAATTTGATGCGTAATTAACGTAAGATTTTACTGTTGAAGCTTTATAAAACGCCCCAGACGGCTCCAAACTCCCGCCAATAATGCTGCCCGTTATATTTTGTATTGCGTCTCCCTGCCACGAGCCGCACACTCGGCCCGGGTCCACGCCCCGACTATCATCCCATCCCCGGATAAACTCTCCCCTTAGATCGGGCAATCTGCCGTTGGGATAAGCTTCTGCTAGCTTCGGATATAGCGATTTATTAAATGATTGACCGTTGCATGCGAGATAACCAGCAGGCACATTCGGTAACGGCCATGGAATTGGAGCACCAACTGGATGCTGTTCCGGTAATGTTGTACTTGAATAGACAATGTCCCAACCGAGCCACGTTTTACCCGAATCCCACGATTGGCGGATTGCGACTTCGCCATGATGGGATGTGTATTGCTGTGAAATAGCTGAGAACGAATTCCGCACTTCAAGAAATCCATATGTGTACAAATTCAGAGGAAAATCTGAAACAGTTGACAAATTTGACACAGTAACTCGATAAAAGCCCGTTGCTAAGAAATTCTGAAATTTTCCGCCATCGCCCACCCATCCCAGCTCATAAGTACTTATCGCCCCCACATCCCCGGCACTCAGACTGACATCCCCAGTCAACGCCTTGCCATTAATTTTCCGACTATTTGGCACAGCACTTTTTGCCAAATTCACCGTCTCCACCAAACCGAGGTTTTTCACAAACGCGTTTTTGTCGGGGATGTCTGCGCCGTTTTGATTTTTTGCCAGCTTAGTGTTGGCGTTGTTGTTTACATCAGTAACTAACTTCTGTGTTGCTGCAAGGGTATTACTGTTACCTGTTTTGTCTGTGAGTTGAATAATGCCTTTTTCTGAGAGCGTGGCATCTCGCACTTCCGGCAAAGCATTTTTAATTGCTAATGCCAGATTACTTTTCAGCGCGTTAATATCTCCATTATCCAGAACATCTTTACCCGATTCTTTTGCGATAAAATCCGCCAAAATATGTGTAATAATAGATGACTGACGCCACGCTTTATTTAATTCACGTGACTTTGCAACACCGGCGCTAAATCCGTTAACTCTTGCAGCTAATGCTGCGTACTCTTCGTTTGATAATACGTTAGCACCCTCTGCTATACCGAAGGTTAGAAATTCATTCTTCGCCATTATTTTACTCTTAATTTAATAGAATGGGCCAACCGCCTACATCGAATCCGGCGATATATTTACTGTCTGAATCGAAACCAAAAATAACCCCCCGATTTTCCGAGTTGGTATAATTATTAACTCTGACTGCTCCGGGTTTAATATTTAAATATCCTTGCTGAATAACCGCTTTAACAACTTCCGGCACGACTCCCCCGGTGACATAAACATCCATGCTCATATCTTGGTTATCAACGAAGAATATTAATACAGATTCATCTGGAATAACACCCTGATAAATTTCCGCAAGCATTTCATTTGTACCGTCCCAGTGATTTGCACGAATTTTAGAACGTAATATTGTTCGGTAAGTTTCATCGTCTAATTCAGTAAAGCCGGAGTCGGAATCATACTGCCGTTTCCAGCTCCCTTCATCTAATCCCACACCCTCAGTATCAAATGCAAAATACACGCCAACGATAGGCGTTTTGACATAACGTGAAAGACCAATCCATTCCCCAACCGCATCTAATTGAACTCCTACGGCTTCATCAATTGAAAACTGACTATTCAGGAGCTGTGCTGCATTAATAATGTCAGAGAGTGGCCGGGTAATGAAATCAATGTGAGTAACAAATTTATTTGCAGTTCTGTGCTGAGTGGTAATAAGGGATAAATAATCTCTCATCTTCACCTCGCTATTAATTTAATATGCTCTGGCTTACATGTAACCGCTTCATCAAATGTCACAATTAAATTACTCGGCGATACATCATCTTCGGATCTGCCGATTTGTATTTCAAAAATATCATAAGTTAAACCTTCTTCATCACGCAAGTTTGCGGGAGAAAATAAACGACTTAAATAAACGTTATCACCGATTAACTGAGCATCGATATAACTGGCAATTGCGGTTCGAATTCTGTCACCCGCCAGCGTTGTATAACCTTCAAATGCCGTCAGGGTTATCTCAACAAACACAGGTACGTCTTTCGGGCGTGAGAAATGGATCGGATGCAGAATGCCATAGTTATCGGCTACTTTAATTTCAGTATCACCAAAAGTTCCTGCGCCCGGCCCCTTTTTCGTTTCGATAGCTTGAGCGATTAGCTTTGCGTCCCCCCCATCAACAATCATTGCTATAGAGTGAGGAGGAATGCCGTTGTTGTCCGTCACGTTTGTATCATTCTCAAACCCACGCCGACGAACGACACCCGGAATTAAACTGATTGCGCCTTGTATCCCATCGAGCACGGTTCTTGATGGCAGAGCAACAGATTTCCGCTGTCGGTCTCTCAATGCTGTATCAGACTCAATAGGCTGACCGGGAGTTGCCGCTGAAGGATTTGTGACACTTTGCCAACCCTGAGTGGGGGTGCCGATAATCGAAACATCCCCGACTAACGCGGTAACGTTGCCTTTCGTTTGACACGTAGCAGTAGCGATAACAAAGCCGTGTATGCCAATCGACACGGTACCCGGCAAACTCCAGCTATAACCGTTGATATCTCTCACGATACCGTTTTTCACAACGGTACCAACAGTACCGACTAACTTAACGTCAACTGTTGAATAAGTGGATTTGTGCCGGGTTATCCCGTTAATCCTGACATTGTTAGATAACGCCGCGCCTGTAGCTGACGCCGGGCTAAACGAGTTATAAGCAGCAATCACAGCATTATTCGCATCGTGAATAGCCAGCGCATAAATCGCAAGCATCTGGCCGTCTTTACTATCGGGCTCTAAATAAGCATCAGCACCGTATATCTGACGGGCAAACTCAGTGATTTTATTCAAAATGGTCTGGTAATCAGGCGCACTGATGCCGCTCGCAGTCACTGAGGCCGCAAGCCCTAAAGTGTCAAGATTTAACATTATGCCTCGCTTGTTACCGTAATTTGTCCGTAAAGCGTATCAATAGTGGCGGTGAAGGTGAGGCGGCGCGTCGTACCGTCATTGCGGGTATCAAAAGAAATGATGGATTTAACGCCTTTAGTCTTTAATATTCGGTCACGAACAGCCAGGATATAAACATCGGATCGCTGTTTTCCAAGCACTGACTGGACATAGGGAGTCCCCTCTTTCATATCCAGAAACCAGTCACCGCGCCATAGCGCCAGCCGGGTTTTGACTGCCAGCGCAACAGCTTCGGGGGAGTTCGTCAGGAAAGTATTATCTCCCTGGCCGAAACTGTAATCGTCATCGGGATCATCACGTCGATATCTCACTGGGGACCTCCTGTCTTGCTACCGCCCGATTGCACGCCACTATGCACATGGTTTTTAAGGCTTATGCCACCTGCTGTCACATCGTTACTCACGGTGACAGGACCTTGCATCGTTGCCGTTCCGCCACCAGCGCCCATGCCCTGTGATAAGTTGCCGTTAATGGTGACGTTACCATTCAGGATGATGTCAGGTGAGGTGATTTCTGTACCACCATTAGCAGTGGCGATAAGTTTTGCCGGTGTGATAACCGTGACATTATGACTATTGGGATTAAGTTCGATATATGCCGCGCCATCATCTGTTCTCAGTTGCGCGGTGTGAGTGCTGATGTTCGATATTTTTTGTTGCTGAGACTGCGGGCCGATAATAGCAAAGGCATCAGACAAGCTGTGCTGTCGGTCATCTGCCGGTTCTTGTACTCCGCCAGATTGCCACCAGAAATCAATGCAACGGTCGGCGAACACGACTAAGCATTCATCACCGGCTTTTACCGGGAAGGTTAACGTCACGCCACCGCCCCTTGGGAATATAACCGGCACATCAACTAACAGTGGCAAGGATACCGAGGTAGTTTTCCACTCAGAATCAACAATGCTGCTTTTAATGGCGGGCTGAACAACACACGTGACCGCATCCGCATTAAACGATTGAATAATGCCGGGTATCGCTACCCTAAGTTGAGAAGAAAGCGAATGGTTTATGGCTTTCAGTGTTTCGGATAAATCGCCGGTTCTGGATTCTGTTGATACGGGCATGGGAAAACTCCATAAAAAAACCGCACTTAAGCGGCTTAGTAAATAATAGGGTTGTTAAATTAAATCCAGTGAAATCCTTTAGCCATTAAACCAGCTAATCCAAGCGCCACGGCAATTATCGCACCAAATAACAGGCGGAAGTCTGTACGCGCATCACTTTTCATTTCCTTAAAATCTGTGCGTGTATCTTTTTTCATTTCTCGTACATCAGTTTTTACTTCATCAATAGATTTTTTGATGTGTTCAACATCTGACTCAAGCCGCGCCACACGAGCTTCTAACATCTCATCACCTCCACCGCCAGAACCACCCTGTTTGAATGATGAACCATTATCATGTGAATGTCTACTTGGTGGCGTATCGGTAGACGACCACCGGCCATCAGAAAATTGCATACCATCAATGACAGAATTGTCACTACCCATTATGCGCCTCCGATAAAATCATTCTAAAGTGGGCTTCTGATTTATGAATAATCTCGTCAGGCGTATCAGCACGGGCTATAGAACATTTTATTACATAAGTCCCAGCATTTATTACCCTAATCGAAAACGAAGCACTCAAAAAACCCGGCACTTCTGTTGGTTCTGCCTCAGGATCATCAGCGGTTACTGATACCTTTGCGGGTATATCTTCTGTCCGACCGTGTAGAATTGTTGTGCCGTTGCTGTCAGTAATATCGATAGAAATCAGATAGTCTTTAGATTGGTGAAGCCCAACAAAAGCGGCAGCAATAAGGATTTTCGTCTCAACAGGCAATGCAGGACATCGAAAACTAAGGATCGGTTCTTCCCTATCTCTGGCATCTTTTGTTGCAGGAAAAATGAAAGCTATTTTCTCTGAACTCATTCAGACCTCTTGTGTGTTCTTGCTGCTGTTTCACATCTGATACATCGGATCAATCCGCCACTTATTGCTTTTACATTTGCAAGAAAGGCTTCTTGAACTTCTTTATTATTTAGGTTTAATGATAAGTTTCCGTTCTCATCAACAATTATCTTTCCATCATCTGCCGTGGTTTCGTGAGCAGAGGTTTTTGTGATCCGCATTAGAATTTCATCAGGAGGCGCAATAAAGTAACGCATCACTCTTGCTAATTTAATCATAGCTCCCTCCTAACTCGCTATAGTGATAATAGTTCGATTGAACCTCTAGTTCAACGCGTTTAACAACCAAAGTGTTTCAGGCTCACCATCCTTGACCTGAGTGACCTTACAATAAAGAAAACCGCACATAGCAACATAGCTGATCAAATATCAGGATTTTCAAAAGAATTGACTGACGTATATTCATTATGCTTTACCAAAGTCCCTTCGATAGTCAGCGTAGCTTTTTCATTGAAAATAAGAATGCTGATAACTCTCAGCAAAGAAATGATCACTCTTAATTTACTGGCATAGGAGCCATTAAACGTTATGTCTAAACCGGTATTCACAATAAAACTCTCCAAAGCGGTTAGTGATGAGATTCTTACTGATTTAAAAAACCTTATTCCCGAAGAAGAAAGAAGAATATCAACTATCGTCAGAACAGGTGACTCTGTTAATGTCGTATCAGTTGTGCAAGCGGTTATTGTCGAGATCATTCATTCAAAACCCGCATGCCTTATGATTGCTTCGATACTGTGCGCATGGATTAAAGCCAAGCATGGGAAAAAGGTCAAAATTAAGAAAAACGGTGTAACTATGGAGTTCAAAAACCTAACATCCGCCGATCTTGCTAAAATATTAGAGCAAGAACCGGGGATTGAGCTGGCTGTGGAAGAAAACAAGGAACATCAGCCCCCTACAGAAAAGTAAGACGCAAAGCCCTTTACGGGCTTTATAGTTTAATCCGCCACTTTCTTACAAGGAAACGAGCCAATAATTTTAGGAGCATCCATCGCGTTCTGTAATAGTTGAACATTCAACCATCTCTTAGGGCTGCCGTTAGGATGAACATACTGAAAGCCGTACATGTTGCCGTTCCGTGCTGGCATGAGGCCCATATCAACTTTCATCCCGTTTTCACCAAGCATTTTTACTTTTTGGGATGTGACAGTCTCGCCATTAATTTGAAACATGGAATCAGGTATTAGATCTAACTTGAAATTCCCACACTGCATAGATACTGTTGAAGCATTGCAAGCTAACGAAGTAGAAGCAATCAACAACATAAACGACCATTTCATTATCACGCACCTCTCTGAATAGCTGAACTTGATAGCAAGTCCGCAGCCCCGCGTGCCTCACACATCATTTCTTGGTACCACGCATTGCCCCTTGTGTCACCAGTATACATAATGCCTCTGACGATATATACACCGTCCGTCGCTATACTCGCTGGTGGTTTAGACACGCCGCTGACGTAAAGGTTCCCGTTATCATTTTCATCCGTCAGCCTGCCACCAGACATCTGGATGTCGGAATTAGGCAGGGACGTTCTATATACCGAGCCTTCATCAAGTTTAATCAGACCGTTGACTTTGATGTTAGGATTGATCAGACACTTAACGTTAACACCAGCCCCAATTGTCTGCTGCGGCATGCCAATAAGTCCGGTTCGACTATTTAAGACAATAGCGTCGTGCACATACATCTCATCTGAAACCATCTCGCGTTTGCCGTCCACGAATTGCCATCTTGCTTTACATTGCCCGGCGATATTATCCATCACATCCCGTGACATACCAAAAAGTACTTTTCCGCGAGGGAATACGGTAGTCGGCATCTCCGGCGTATGCCCCTCAGTAATCCCATAAGGGGCGAACGTGCGCATCGTTAATTCGTTGATATCTGCAACGGTATAGCCCGCTGCAACAGTCTGATTGATAGTCGCGTAAGCAAACGCCTCTTGACCGTCGCAGGCTTGAATTTGGGTATAGGTATCAGTGGGGTTATCACGGCCGGTCAGCGTAAACCGGATATCTCCGCTGAAAATCTCACCGTAGTTTTGGCCGTCACGCTGTCTCGTTGTACCGGGCTCCACGGGGCGGGCTTTACCGACTTCACTCTCAGGAACGGTAGGCGTGATGCCGTCATAGCCCACGATAATTTTTATCTTCGAGAATTCACTGCCAAGAATGCGATTACTGGTATCTTTTGACAGATTGTAAATCTTTAACGTCGCGACTCGCGGGAAACTAATCGTGAACCACTCAATATTAAATATGACTCTAAAATCCGATAAAACGATCCCTTTTCCGTGATCATCCAATAGCATTAATTCAAAGTGACGTAACCAATTCTGACTCATATTTTTACCTCTGTACAAAATAAAGATGACTGGAGAGACCAAGATTTGTGTCTGTCGGGTATTCAGCACTGTCTGCATCATTAACAATGACTAACATTCCGTTGATTCCTAGGTATGGGTATTGTTCCAACAGATTAATACCGGGTATGAGTGGCGCACCCACCAGCAAGGGCACACCCGCATTATTTTGAATATCCATCACCCAGCCAGCTGCATCCCGGTAAATCAGACGCATTTTCACATTCTGATTACCCAACTTTATTGCAAACATTTGATTGCTTGCCGTCAGCGGGATTTCTGATACTTGCATTAACCGCCTCCTATATAACTTCTAAAGGCATTAACGGCACCTTCTTTTATTTCTGACAAAACAGATTCATTGACAGGTTTCGGTGCTTTTGTACCTGAATTCTCAACAGCCGATGTGCTTACACCAGTTTTCATTGATTCCTTTTCTGCCACTTGTACAACCTGTGTAGATGAAATAATCACTTCACGTAATGTCAGCGTACATAACAGCACGTTCTCACTATGCTGGTCTGTCGTGACCTCAATCGCTTTGATTAGCATGTTCTCGTAAGTGCGCTTACCTGTAATAACTTTAAAGGGTTCTCGCAACTCCTGGAGATCAAGGATTTTCTGATAGGTCTCTTTCGGACTTAAGCCCATACTCAGCCCAATTTTAGAGGTATCAACAAAATCGAGAAGCGAGCCGCCACCAGCAAAACCTAACTCCATTGCGATTTCAGCGGGTTTTTTGTATGCATGGTCACTCACTGCCGCCCCGATTTCTACAGGATGTTCGGTAATTTCAAGTGCGTCAGTATGCTTTTCAGCGATAACGACACTCGGCACAAGCAACATACTTTCAGTGCCAAACGACCGGGTTTGTTGCTGAAAAATCGCTGATAGGATATCCATTAGCTCACCTGCTTTTGAAGTTGTATTAAGCGTGCATTTACGCCGTTTTGCTTATTGACAATCTCATCAGCCGTGGCTTTCGCATCAGTGGCCCCATGCACAGTAATATTCGTGGTTTGCTGAACGCTGCCACTGCCTGCAAATGCAGCTTTATTGATAAGTTCACTAGAATAAGGGTTGCGGCCATTTTCGCGATGGATGATGCCGTTCATCATCGCTGTCAGCATTTGCGGGTCCTGTAAATTTAACCGGGCGTTCGGATCAACACCGAGCCACTTTGCCAGGAAAGCGATGTAGCCTTCGGTATCATTTTCTTCGGGTGGCGCATATTTCGTGATAATGTCACGGACTGTGATGAGCCCCCGCTTTGCGTACAACGTTAACTGTCGTGAGAGCGCCCGCAAGCCGTCAAACGCAGTCTCGAACCTCGCAAAACGTCCTTCTCCGTTTTCTCTTGTCGCTCCCCGCTGCCCGGCAAAATTCAAGTTACCGGGGTTGTTGTTACGCAGTCCCCTTTCATCATATTCGGGTGATGGCGGTGGCATAGGCGCACCGGGCATGCCGGGGATATCCGCTGTAACGGGATTGGGTAAGCCGCCTTGGTGCTTGCTAGCCCAATCGTTATTTATACCCAGCCATTGACCAAAATCGCCAATCCCTCTTTTAATTTGCCGGGTGTTATAGTCCCACGAAGACGCAGCACTTTGTTTGATATTGTCCCAGTCACTGTATAAATATCCACCATAGGCTACTAGTCCTAATAGCGGAGCGAGGCGAGCTAGTAAGGGGGTTAATGCAGCGGACACTTTCGCGAATCCCGCCAGCATCTTTACGGCCCATGTCGTAGCAACAATCCCCCCAAGTATCAGAAAGGCATTTTTCCAGCCGCCGACCGCATCAACACCCTTTTTAATCCACTTTCCGATGGTTTTAAACGCACTAACAGCGCGGTCGATATCTTTTTCCCACTTGCTCCAGTCAATCAGGCTTTTGCCACCTTCTTTCCAGGTCTTATAGTCATCATAGAGCAGAAGAAGCGCCCCGATTAATACCGTGATCATGCCGATGGGTGACATCAGGAACGCACTGTTCAGAAGACGCCATGCAACAACAATAGCCCCGAACATGGCAATCAGCATTTTGCTGCTTTCATCCAGTCGCTTCCACCAATCTATAACATCTCCAATACCCTGAACGACTCGATAAACAATCCTGCTAAAGACGTCAGCAAACCATAGAATGCCTTTGATAATTTTTGTCAGTGTCGCTTCAATTTTCGGGAAATTATCCAGTATTTTCTGACGTAACGAGTCGAAGGAACTCGCTAAACCACCAGCCAAATTTGCGCCAATTTTATCGCGTAAGATACCCAGTAGTTCGTTAAAGCCGCGTAGTGCTGTAGTGAATTTATTCGCTTGTCGTGCGGCTTTGTCGGCATTGAACCCAGTTTTCTGCAACATCATCTGATAATCAGCAGTGAAACCCGCTAAGCCACGACGCATCGCCATCAGTGTATTTTCATCAATACCCAACATCTGGGCGTACTGATTAGCCCGATAATATGGCATACTACTCAGTTTCTGGCCGACACTCGCGAGTATGCTCGCAGCATCCCGCATCTGACCCGATGAATCGCGAGTTTGCACACCGAGCCGATTAAGCCAGCCCTCCGCACCGGGATTGTTACGCATGAAACGCGCCATGTTTTCCAATGCACCCTGCGCGGCTTCTGCGCTGCCCCCCATCTGTGAAACGGCGTAACCAAGCGCTTTGATACCTGCAACGGTGGCCCCGGTACGCTGTGACTGCCAATAGAGCTTATCCAAACCTGCTGCAATTTTGGTGGTAAACCCGACGATGGTGAGTGCGGCCCCTTCAACGGCTGCCCCCACTTTCAGCACGTTAGCAGTGACACCTTTCAAAACTGAGTCAAATTTACCCCGACCTTTTTCGTCTACATCAAAACCCAGACTGATAAGGAATTCTTTAATTGTGTCAACATTACCGCTCATGGGTGTCTCTCCAGCGTGCTATGCGGGCCTCGTTATCGGCTTTTAAATCTAACCAGTCATTCATACGTGCGATATCGGCAAGGTCAACCGCGCCGCTTAAGAGATCGGGGTATTGGATATAGCCGGCGTCAACGGGGCGCATCAGATAATCCTCCCCGTCCGGCAGGCAATCGAGTACTAAGCCGCTGGCGGGGTTAGCGTCTCGTTGTCGGGGAGTGCGTGCAAAAAATTTCCCAGTGAATCCCCGATCACTCTCGCGACAAGCTGCAACAATGTTGGTAAATCGATATCGTCAAAATGCAATACCCCCTGAGAGAATACAGCAGCCCACCCTTTACCGTGCTGGCGTGAAACAACAGACAGGCAGGGGTAAAGAATGGCATTGCAATCTTCGTCGCTTAAGTCAGAAACGGCTTGCGCAATTTTAGGCAACGCCTTCTCTAAAGCGCCCTCCATATTTCTATCTTGGGCCATCGCCTGCACGGCGCGAATATCTGATACCAACCCGGCAAGAACGGGCAGCAACTTACGGGATACTTTGAGTTGATCGAACACGCTCAGCTTTGCTGTACGATACTGAATACCGTTAATTTCAAATTCCATCGTTAAAACTCCCCTAATACCTGATCGATTTTGATGCAGTCAAACACCCATGCGACGGTGCCGCCGTCTTTTGCGTTCGTGTAATCAGGCTGTTTCTGAAATGCGCAGCCTCGCGCAGTCGTGATTTCCCCCGACACATGATTTCGAATAACAATCACGTTATTACCCCACGTACTGGATGACAGTGATTGCGCGTTGTAAGCCAGTGACAATTTTTTATTTGCGGGTGAGGTTTTGAGCAAGTTCACAGTGATAGAGCCGGATTTACCCGCATGTAACGAGTGCATCCCTTCACCATCAGCCCCGATAGTCATGGTGTTCTTGGCTTCGGTCATCGTGATGGTGAGTCCTTCTTCCGAAGTGGCTGAACCGTAACCCATATCAATAACCCCGGTTGGGCCGGTCAGGGATGCCGAAACATCCATAAATGAATATGTAGCCATTTTCAACCTTTACCTATTTACATTAATAATGACGTCAGCATAGTGGACAGCACCGGCCAGTTTGATAGCGCACTGAATAACCGGCGCTTTGCGGGCTTCCCTGTCAGCCTGTGCCTGTGTCGCAATTGCCGGTGCATAGACGTAATAACCCTTCGTTAATGTATCGCCGGATTGAATCTGTCCAATGTTCCCACTATTCCAGATACCCGGTGCCACCAGCCCATTAGTGACGGCTTGATCAAGTGACTGCTCAACGTTGGTCAGTAAGCGCGTAACGCCCGCGTCAGTCTGTGGAATTTTGCCGGTACTGGTGTAAAGCAGGTTATAAAGATTGTTCTGAACGTAGTTCTGCAACCAATCCAGACCGTGGCGCTCATCAATGAAATCCCCATTCGCCATGACGCCTTCCTGAATAATGGCCGTGTCGTTGTTGTATTGAACAAACACGTTGCCGTTTTTCCGCTTCAAGGCATTGGCCTGGGTTGCGGTGAGGCTTTCGGCGGTTACGGCCGGTTCCTGTTTAAATTTCAGGGTAATGGTGGTGTTATTGCCGTTGAAGTTAACAGTAAACATCCGTCCGAACAGAGAAGCCACGGTACAGGATTTACCGGATGAATATTGCCAGAGCGTGCGCTGATAGTTGCCCGCTTTCAATCTTGAGCCGATATCGGTATCAACGTCAGCATCTAATGCCTCTGTTTTCTGCACGGTATGTCCATAGATGCGGGAAACAGATGCAGACTCGATGTAATCAGCAACAGAGAGAACATCATCGTCCGTCAGCGAGTCATCAGCGATAACCAGCCCATACCAGCCACTTGACGTAGCACCCAGTGTCGCCACTGCCTCGGCAATGGTTTCTACTTTGGCGGGTTCGATAGCGGTAGCGCCCGATCCCTGATTCAGTTTTAACAAATCACCAATATAAGTCCCTGTCGTTGCTGATGAGACATAGCCAATAGCGCCCGATGCTTGCAACGAAATCACAAAACGGGAGGTATCCCACGTCACCGTGCACTCTTTCAGCTTTTCCGCTACCCGTTGGGCCACGCCGTTAAGATTGGTCTCTTTGCTGAAATCAATGCCGCTATATACCGCTTCCTTACCGTTAATCGCTAATTTAAACGAACCATCCGTAACGGCAGTGAAATTGCTGATGACTTGCTGTTGCTTTGTCAGTATCGCGCCCCGTAAGGCTGCGAACGCTTGATCTTTTACCCATCGACCAATATATAAATCAACCGGACGAGGTGACTGGGAATAATAAAGCGCTGCGGCCTGATATTCTGGTGAACTCAGTCCAAAATCGGCCCCGACGCCATCGATATCGGAATACAAACGTAACCGCTCATGGGTATCAATCACCTGGCTAGCCCCCACAACCAACAGTGAGCCGAAGTTTCGGGATTGTGCGGCACGCGGGGCCATGTTTATCGTGACATTGACGATATTTGAAACAGGTAATCCCTGCATGATTTAATCTCCAAAGAATTTAACCGGCGCGTCCACTAACGATTTAACACCGTATTCACGCACCACTTTTCGCCGTAAGGTGATCGTCATGTCATAACGACGCACCCACTGATTGTTGATGAGTTCCGGTAAAGAAAAGATACGGCTGTAGTTGCTGAGTGACAAACCGACTTGGTTTAACTCTGCGTTGTTCTGACTGACTGTGATCCCGTCGCGGAATTGTGTGCAATGGTGCTGCCCTGATGGACCGTAAAAGGAAACCAGACACTCGATTTTTTCATGGCGCCACAATTCGGTACTTTCATCAGTTTGATTAACGAAAGCGGGATTATCATCTGAAACTATCGATGAAATCCCGAATGCGCACCAGTTAGTATTATTGGCAGGAAAGACACGCGTTTCGTCGTTGGGTTGCCATTTCGGGAACATCATTTTCCCCGACAAGCCACTGACAGCGCTTATCCAGCGTGATAGCTTTCGTTCCACTTCGCGATCATAGTCCGGGGCTGACACCGGGGTAAGCCAGCCCTGTTGGGTGCTGTCATTCAATGGGTATCCCTCCATCAAATGGCAATAGCTCACAATGCGCCTGAACGAACCCGGCCCCGTAAGCTGTATACGGATCAACGGATTTGACTAAATAATCCCGGTTTTGATATGTAACTACATCGCCTGTTTTATCTGTTTCGCCTGCTATCAGTCGTGCTGTTGTGATAATCAGAATATTACCGCTGACGACTTGCCCGGATATTCTCATCTGTGCCTCAAGAGAGCTGTCAACGGTCACTACCCCGGCAAAACCTTTTGTAGTTTTTTCAGAAGTCGCAAACCCATCATCATCGACAATGACCACTCGCCGTGTATATTTCAGCGACGTATCGCAGAAATCGGGATCAAATAAAACATCAGTGACATCAAGAAGTGGCATTTTTATTCCTCACTACATAATTAATTGAGCGCAGCAAGTAGCCGTGAGCATACAGCGGTTTATCACCGGGTATCCCCTGCCTGCGCCGCGCCTCTTTTGTCGCGTCAGCAATTGGGGTCAGTCGATCACCGTCACCGATTACCTTCTTTGCGCCATCACGGGCAATTTGCCCCGCTTCCCCCAGCTCACTGAAAGCGGCGTCCTGCTTGCCTTCAAGCGCAAGCTTTGCCGCCGCTTTCAAATGCGAGGCTGTGCGGTCTTTAGTGTCATCAATACCAAGCTCAAGAAACGGGCGGGGATGGAGCGTGATAGTTTTTCCACCCAGTTTCACTGTTGCGCCCGTAGATTGCAGATAGCCAATTTCAGCATTGTTCAGGGTTTCCCCGTCTTCCCGCGTAGCATTTTCGGCCGGGATACCCACCAGCACGTCCATATTTGATAGCTTTTTGAGGGATTCCAGTATTGCCGCCGCATTGTCCGCCTTGACAGTCAGACCGCTTTTCATAACAGTTGTCTCCCACCCGCGCCGAACATAGACCACCACCAGAAGAACTCCCGGCCATATGCCGTGTTATTCCAGAATCCCGCATCGGGGTTAATGATGCCTGACACGTCATAGCTGACGCTGACTTTATCGACTGATTTTGATGTCGCCACGCCACCCGCTGCCGTATTCACGCCGCCGCTGATAGAAGCACCCGCAATAGTTTTTCCCCTCAACTCAACATAATGCGCGGTGAAGAGTTCAGCCAGATAGACGAACTGATCACCGTGTCGGTCTTGGTCGAGTAGCTTATCTGCCTGGCTGAGATAGAAATTGATTGCTGCGTTGGGGTAGAAAGTTTCGTCGGAAAATTCGGGAAAGTCGGTGCGGAATTGATCAACTGTCGGAAGAAGACTGTTTTTTGCCATTGCCAGCCCTCCCCTTTTTGTCGTCCTGCTCCGGTTGCTCCACAGGATTGTCTAATGCCTGCGCATAGGAAGGGAAAGCCCAATGTCCTGTAACATCATCCGTATATTCGTGAATACCGGTATCAAGCGTGACGGCGCGTCCATCCTCAAAACATAAGATGGCTTTACCTGAAACGAGATATTTCATTTTCATCACCCTTTATCACTGAGCAGGAACATCCAAATATGCAATGGTATTCGCGTACGGCGTTTCAACCTGCCCCAAACGTCCGTAGTAAGTTGTCAGTTGCCATAGTCCGCGATACTCCAGCGGGGTGTTCAACAGGGGTACCAATGGGAAGCGGATATATTGCTCTTCTTGTGTGTAAGCGACCATTCTGTGCGCACCCCGCGCACCGCGCTTAGAGGCCCATTTCATTGAGACAATTTCTAAGGGTTCGCCGTTCTCCTGGAATGCAATGCAGTTGATTTTCACGTATTCCAGTACGGAGATATTTCCTGCCGCCGACACTTTTTTGCTCGACAATAACCCAAACAATTCCGGCGCTAAGCCCACTTTACCCGGACAAATCGCGTAACCGGAAGACACCCAGGCGTCCGTAAGAACGATATTAAAGTCCTGAACAATAACGTCCGGGTCTGTCGTAGCCGTCCACGCGGCGGCGGCGGCACGCGGGATAACCTGAGGGAGGTTCAGTAATCCGCACATGCCTTTTTCCTCATCGCCGATGTATACCTGCTCGTCAACGTCCATGTTGTATTTTAGCTTCATTGCGTCATACTTCTGACTGTCAATGGGGCGCCCCACCTGCATAGCTGAAGCCAATTCGGGCACGGTATAACCAACTTCCATTCCCCATAATTCCAGCGCTTGAGCTGTACGCTCAATATTCAGGCTTGGGCCCGCATTAGCTGTTGACGTTTTGCTGATCCAGTTCTTGCCGTTGGGATTTGAACCACCAGAAGCCGCAAGCGATGTATTTGTGTATGAAGACACTTCATCCGCAATAGAAACGTCGGTACGAAGCGGCATATCACGTGACCACTTGACTGACACAAGAGGCATGTTCAGTGTCTGGTCCCTGCGCTCAAGCTCACCAATAAGATACGCGCCGGTTGAATCAACTGTCGCTCTGTCGATAGTAAACATTCATTATTCCTTAAATGTTGTATGCAATTTCAATGTTGCCGTTAGCGTCGCCCGGCCCCATCACTTCGGCACCCGGCAATGCCGGTGTATTTTTCGCTGTGGCATCCGGTGTCAGCACAAATGACCCTAGCGGACTATCGGCTGTCGCCCCGGCGACGCGCACATAAACCGGATTACCTTTACCGGCTGTTGCAGCCGATGCCCCCACTGACACACAGATATAACCCCGTTTCAGATTGTCGGCAGCGGACCCTACTTTAATACCGAGATAAGCCAGATCTGCCTGTGACTGGATAGGATAGGGGCGAACGAGAATACCTTTCACTTTGTCCACCGTATCGCCTTCCTCAAGCGGGACAAATTTTCCGTTTGAATATTTACCCACCAGCCCGTATCCGCTGAACAATTTATTGGGATCGAAGGTTTCCGGCTGAATAGTCAAGTCACGAGGACGAGTTACAGAACCCGGAATGCCTAGCGGCATCCGGTCAAGATAAGAAATTCCACCCATTGTATTTACCTTATTTGTTACGCTTCCAGACGTTGGCGTACAACTCATTCAGTTGCGCCGGTGTAGAGTGCTTTGATCCAGATGTCGAGTGAGCAGCATCAACAGTTTGAAAAGCCGTGGGATTGAGTCGGTTCTTTTGCCGGTTAATTTCTACAGCGGCGTTAAATACCGCATCGACAGTTGCCTTTGGGGTCTTGGAAAAATCACTGATGCCAAATGATTTCAAGCTGTCACCTGTACGCATTGCATGGTTCAGCACCTGGCGTTTTAGTCCTTTATCGCCCGCAGGTTTAAAGCCGGGACAAATAATTTCCGCGTCAGCAATGATGTTGCGACGGTATGCAGCATCACCAGTGACTTTCGCATCTTCTTCGTCATCTTCGGGGTTACTGTCCGCCGTTTTCCCTTCCAGCGTATCCAGACGACTCGATATTGAGTCCATAAACTTTTGAGCCCATTCCGGTACATCGTTATCACTAGTTTGCTTATCTTTGTCGTCAGGATCGGTGTCCGTCGTAGTTCGCTCCGCAGGCGGTAACGATGTTGCTTGAGCCGGGGTATTCATATTAATAGTGACTCCGGGAATAGCATTCATGCCGTCAGAGGGAAGTTCCGGCGCTTCATCAATGAGTTTATCTAGCGCGTCGTCGTCTTTTGTTTTGATTGCCGTAGCGAATCTTTTAAGCCATGCCATAACAGGCTTCTCCTTCTTAGATTTGAATGGGGATGAGTCCCCGATTGCACAGCGACCACCCGCTCTGCCTTTTTTAACAATGGCGAGGTGGTTTCCTGTAATCTGATATTGTTTGCCCTTACCCGGCGCTATCTGCTTGTATTGCGCGTCGTAACCACAACTGACATCGGTCATACCTGCATTTATTGCATCGATGGCCTCTTGTCGCTTAACCAGCACATCAGCCACCAGCAAATCCGACTTATCGCCTGTACCACGCCGGACGTTTTGGATATGTCCGTGAGCCAGTTCTGAGAAGTTTGAGGGATTGACAAAAACAATGTTCCCTTCATCATCTTCGGGATGATCTAGTGTGACGACCACCCCCTCGAATGACGCCATTGTCTCCGGTGAAAACACTTCATCTTCGGTGCGATAGACGGTAACTAAGCCGCTGGCGTCAGGTTGTAAGTCAATCTCTTCAGGTAAGTATGTCTGCGTGCCCGTGCGGGCAATGGGTACGTCTTTACACAGCAAAGAGCCATCGGCCTGTAGATAGCGTGTCTCTCCAAGCTTTGTTGTAAAAAAATATTTCATGAGTTACCTGCTAATTTCAGGCAATAAAAAAGCCGCTATTTACGGCCTGTTATTCTCTCGGCGGGGGTATGTGAACTTCCGGCCAGCATTTACAATTGGGTAGACACCCCGCATGGCCGGTCATTCCGTCCAATGTGGGCGGATCTTCCCATCGTACAAATTTATCTTTCATCTTCTTATGTGATGGTCGAGTGCCTGCCCCTTCGATACGCCACCAATAACCTTCTGAGCCAACTGATAACGCGCGAGCCTGCGTAAGCGCCGTTGTCGCTCTGCCAATCTCCGTCCGCGCTATCATCCTCGCCCGGCCCGCCGCGACGTTCCCAGACTCCATGATCATTTGATAAAGCTCATCTGGCCGTTCGCCATTGATAACGGCCTGTATTGCTCTATCCTGAATCTCTTTAACACGTTCAGCGGCTTCAAGCGGTAACGACTTCATCAGTTGGATTTGCCGATAAACAATGTCTTGAGTGACCTGCCCAATCGGAGTATTTCCAACAACATCACGTAACCCTTCTGATATTTGCTGAGACACAGAACGCCACTGGTGCCATTCTTCACCCTCTACTTGCATGAACATTTTATGCGCGACAGAAGTAATCCAATCATCAATGATTTGCGAGTAATCGATGAGATGACCCGATACTGTATCCGCGCTAGCTTGAGAACCATCGTAATAACCAGTGACGATCTGATTTATTTGGCTGACTATCGCCTGTAAGCTTTTGTTGTATTGAATTTCCGAACGACGGCGGAGGGCCGGTTTCAGATTCAGACTCCTCCCAGAGCGTTTTTGCGCTTTCAATGTCTTCATCTGTGATTGAACCCCCGATGCCGATCACATCCGCCATGTTACGTAAATCCGTCATAGCGGCATGTATCGGTAAAATCTGCCGGTCAACAAGCGTTCCTATTGCGGACGCTACGTTGTTCGCCATTGTTGCCCGGTCTGTGTCTGACATTTCCCAAAGTTTGTTGAACTCAAACGTAAAATCATTGGGAAGCGGCTCGCAAAATAGTGACCGATGCGAGATATCCAGCAACCATCTCAATGGGCGGCGGAGGCGTCTTTCTTGCAATGTATTAACACGACTGTAATAGTTCTCTAAGTCACCGTCGCCGGTACTGAAACCAGACGGCGATTGACCAAATAAGCGAACTAATGGGATACCCGTCGCGCCAGATACTTGCTCGGCAAACCGTAGGATCACATCTGCAATACCGGCAAACGTGTAGCTGTGCGTCTGAAATGTGTCCGACGCGTCCATGAGCGTCATACCTTCGATTGTCTGGAATTCGCGGATCATGTCCAAGTGCTTCATGAGACCATCTTTCAAAGAGCACTCCCCCATTGCGAGAATTTTCCTAAGCCCGTCAATGCTATACGTCCGCAAATGCGCTTTGTGAATGAGTTGAGTCGTACCTACAGTTGCTGTGTCGAAAGCCTGAACGCGCTCGAAAATGCGCTCTACAACTGACATCCCCCAGCCGTTTTCTGTCTGTGCTTGCTGAAATGGCAGCGTGTCGCCTTCCATTCTGATAACGCGGGAATGGTGAATCTTCCAAGGCGGAATACCCTGTTGATTAATTACCACGTTATAGAATTGGGGTTTTCCGAAGTGCGGGCCGTACTCTTTTACTAAGTCACTATCTGTTGGTTTAACCATCCACCGATCGAGACACAGCGTGCCCTTGAACTGCCCCTCACCAATCGTCTCAAGGTTGAGAGGCGTTGACGGGTCTTGTCCGTCAATCAGTACCACCAGCAGAGCCCCGCCGTAGAGCCGCGACCATTTCAACGTGTTATTGAGTTCGTCCCAAATCCCGATATCTTCCCAAAACGTCTCAAGCCTTCCTTTCGCATCCGGTTTCATTCGTGAGCTGATTGATATGCCTTTGCGAGTCATATCATCAGCCATCGCATCAACGCCCGCGCCGATTAAGAAGGAGCTGCGATAGCCAAACTCGATCTGCACTCTGTTGCGCGAGATGTAACCGGGAATGTATGTACCCCCGGTTTGAATGTTCGATGTATACCCACCGAGTTTTGCAGTAAAGTTATTGTACCCGTCAGCAGTCCTCCTAACGGGCTTTTTTGCACCGCTTCGGCGGTTTTTACGGGTCATAGCTTCCTCACTGAAATTTGTTAAAATTCAACATAATGGCTCTTAAGCGCACTGCGCGATCAGCACTCATCACCCAATAGCAACAAGATGTTTATTTATCAGGGTCTTCGATTCAAAAATGACGAAAATTAATTGCATAAATCGTGCATAAAACAGGGGTAAAAATGCATAGCCGTTTTTGGGCTCCAAACGGCTATTTTTGACAGTTTTCTATTGTTGCTTTCCCAATGCCGCCCAGACGCCCAAATCACCCTCGCTGGTGATATAACCATCCAGCGAATAACGTACCGCATCCCATAAATGGTTATGTTTGTCGAGCACCACCGGCAGGACTTCACCGGTCAGTCGGTCAGTCTTGTATGAATAGAGTCTTGCCTCATCAATCATGTGCTTACAGCGTTCATGAATAATGATTTCTTCAAACCCTTTTAGGTAAGTGATCCCATCCTCAACGCTCCCCGGCCATTTTGTGGCACCATCGATAACGAACCCCTGGCGTGATAAGTAACTGATAGTTTCCGGTCGGCTACTGTCCCCATGAATGGGCCATTTACGAGAAAGCGGCACCGAATCATAGAACTGGGGCATTTCATCTAATTCAACGCCTACCCCATAGGCTTCATATTCGATATATAGTTTGGTACCAATAATGAAGCAGCGAACCAGTGTGGACGGGTCATTAGCGAAACCAAAGTCAGCTCCATAGAAAAGCCGGTCGGCTTCTAGCCATAGCTCATCAGAAAATGCTTCAACCCGGTATTTTCCAGAGAAAATAACCGCTTCACTGAGTGCTTTTGGTAATCCAAGCCAAATATGCTCATACGCTTCATAGTCGATGCGTTTGCAATATTCCATTTCCTGCCGGAGTACGTCAGGAAAAAAGGCATTATCACAATAGTTAACTTTTCGAATAATAACGCCGCCGTCAGGGGGATCTTCATGATGCCGGGTCATCAGTTTGTATGTCGGGTCCTCTTCCTCGCGAGGGTTGAAAGAAACCCAGACTTCGGATTTATTAGCACGTACAGTTGGCCCAAGAATATCCCAACTATCTTGTGAAACAGTCTGGGCCTCTTCAACCCAACAGATCTTAATGCCATGCATCGACTTGATGCTTTGAATGTTGTTTCGAAGACCTTTAAACGTGAAACGAGTGCTATTCCGACCTTCAATCTCGTTGTTTTTGACCTTATAGAAGTGGGACAGTCCAAGATCAATGATTTGTGCCTCAAGCAGGGCAAGAACAGAATCATTGATTGAGTTCTGGAATTCACGGGCACAGAGAATCGTCATTGGTTCTATAGCACCCAACAATACCAGTGCACGAGCGATCTCTACCGATTTGCCACCACCACGCCCGCCATACGTCCAACGCCAGCGAACAGAACCTAATGCTCGGTCATATAAAACTTCTGTCGCCCAGTCACTACTAAAGGCGTACAGAACACCATCTATGATGACTGGGCTACCTGTTTTCCCTCGCGCAATTTCTCCATGTGAGAAGCCCAGACATCAGCAGGACAATTGGCGGGAGTGACAATACAGACTTTGCCATAACTCAGGCCAGCGAGATCAACATTGACCTCAGTTTTATTGCTGCTCATGTCGATACCGGTAAGTTGCGCAGCGTTCTTAATGTTCGGCGCAACCTGTCCGAACTTCTTATCTGCTAACGCTTCCTTCCCAGCACGAAACGACAATTCAGCCAGGTGTCCAGCATTGAATGAAACAAGCAACGCCGCTTCGTTTCTCAGTTCTCGAATGCGGGCTTTTATTTCCGGTCTGCGTATCAATATGGATGATTGAGAATCAGCACGGGCTGGAGAGTAACCCGCACAAATTGCCGCCTCTTTCATCGGCATACCCGCCGCTATGTTTTGAGCAAACTGTTCGTATTGCGGCTTTAGAATCCCTGCGGTTCCTTGCGAACTCTCTGCGAACTTTTCAGACTCCAAGATATCACTGGTGTTACTTGCTACCTGACTTTCCGCTTGGTTCGCATCAGGTTCGCACTGCGTACTTTCAACAATAGTGCGAACCCATCCCTCAGTTTTCGCTCTCTTCCGAATCGCTGCATCACTAATACCGTGTTGTTTGGCAATCTCCCTGATTGAGAGAAAGCCAGAACGGTAATCACGCTCTATTCCCTCCCAGTCAGTATTTTTTGCCATTTCATTCCCTCAAAGTAAAAAAGGCCGCCTAAGCGACCTGTTATCTGGTTCTCCACCATGCCCACGCAGTAGAAATACCCCAGCACATTAGGCCGTACAGAAAACTACCCCATGTGCCGTGCAGCATGAGCAAGAAGCCCCCGATTATCGGGGTTATCCAGCAATAGAATTCAAAATCGTTCATGTTTTAATTTTCCGGTATTACTGCTTCACCATTAACGATATGCCTGTTTTGTTAACCCGCTCAGGCGGCGCGGGTTTCTCACTTTCCACAGTCAAGAAAAATTGATATGTTGATCGGCCCACAGTCAAACGCGGAGTAACCAAAATGGCTAATTACTTAGTTAGAGTAGAAATATATGATGCCGATTATAGTGACTATGAGACATTACATAAGAAAATGTTGGCAATTGGTTTTTACAAGTACATTAAATATTCGGACGGCAAGTCTCACGATTTACCTAGTGGCACATATTTTGGTAAATCTTCATTATCACCAAGTCAGATAAGAGATAAGGTGAAATCAGTAGCAAGTCCGCTATCTAGTAAAGATCCCTCTTTATTCGTTTGTAAATTCCAAGCCAGTGAGTGGTCGTCTTTACTTTACGCTTCAGAATGATTCGTTACATTCAGCTCTAGGCTCTTCACTCTCCAAGGCCACAAATGCTTTTCTTACATTGTGGCCTAGAAATCTAATCACATTAGGATCTAAACCAAGTTCATGTTGATATTTCATTCTCAGCATATCTGCTAATACTTCACGTGCTGCTATTTGTGACTCAATTGTTAAGTCTTCAAATTTCATTTTAAACCCTCGCTAAACCGGAAACAGTTGTAATCAGAACTTTGTGCTACATGCTGAAATATAATCCCGCACTATTTTGAGACCACCAGCATCTAAAACCTGCATAAAACTCTGTCAAAGGCACTTCATGAGCACCTTTTGTAGAATTTTATAAAATGACTAATATCGAACATTATTGACACTGAGTCTTGATGTAGTCTTGCAAGTACTTCGTTTGCTGTTCGTTCTCAACAATCATTCTTCGGAGATCGAAATAATCTTGTTCAGCTGCTGGGTTAAGTCGTGGGGGGGCTGCATCATCCAAGCGGGAGGAGGAACCGGCTTCACTCTTTGGACAGGTGGCCGCGACACGCAACCGGCGACGACCGGCAGTAACATCGTTGCGAAGCACATCAATTTCAGATTTCGCATGAGCAAGCTCCTTTGTATGCTGATTATCCAGTTCAGACAGGAGCCTTATCCTCTCCTGCTGATTAACGATTTCATTCTGCTGCTCCAGCAACTCACTCTGTAGCTTAACTGTCGTATCAAGCTGTTTGGTATACTTACCGTAATAGTGGTAAGCCACCAGCGAGACAAGCGCTAGTGCAATAACAGTATAACCATGAGAGTTAAACTTCATAATAGCGCTCTACAAAAGTGAAAAAGCTTTATCAATGACCGCATTGCTATAAGGCTGACTACCATTTTCCATGGTAATAACGGACTTAATAAGCTTTGTCATAAATTCTTTATTAAATACATCAACAACCTGATCACCCGTCACTTCCGTGTCTTTGCATACGTGGTTAATATAAGCACCAGTATTATTTTCATTATGGGGGGCCCATCGTGAAATGATACCTTTTATGGTCTTAAGGCCATATTTCCGATTGTAATTATGCAAAATTTTAATCATTGCCCGAATACCATATTCAGGGCTGACAAACTGACAGAAAGATTTGTCAGTACGTTGTGATTCCGGCACTAAACCTTGCCAGTCATCACCCCAACGAATGTTGCCAGGGTTATTATTTCGAATGCCTCTAGTCATTCTTTTATTCCTGCTTTGTTATTCAAGGTCCCACGCATCAATTGGCCGAAAAAATCAGTTCCCAGATAACCAATAATGACACTGCCGATGTAAGCCAGGTCTGTGCTCAGATTTAAAAAGACGAGCAAGTCACGAATGAACCATGCAATCATCGCGCACATCATCGCGTCAATAATCGTCTTCCAGAACTTACCACCGTTATATCGACCCCTGAGGTAAGCCATTAAACCGGCCAGTGCCGCCCCTATACCTTGTTCTTTGACTGACAGCAGCCATAACCATAGCTGCATCCAAATGTCAGGCTGCTTGTCCATGAGTTTCATATCCACCCCCATAAAATGGGCGTCCGTGGGGTGAACTATGTTACCCCTGTGAGTTGTAGTTAATTAAAGACGCCAACCGCAACAAAGATTGGAGTGTTGAGACGTTGCGGCGGCGAAATGAAAAAGGCCGCTTATACGACCTTGATAATTCTGAAAATTATTAATCCAGCTTGGGATCATCTAATCCTATATGAATGACTGCCTTAATTGCCGAAGTCACTTCAAAAAACCTGTCTGTCACAGTGCCTTTTGGAATAGTGAACTCATGAGCATCATTTGCCACACTGACATGCAAAAGTGAATTTTCATACCATAACGATATTGAAACATAATACCAATCACCTACACGCAGCGTATCATTCACCATCGTTCCAATTTGAAAATTAAGCCTGTAATCCTTATCCAAGTGAACTACATGCGCAGGACGATATTCAAGATCTCCTTGCTGATTTATGATGCAAGAACGTACATATGGCTGCTCTACACCCTCTTTACCTTTCCATGATGATGCAGGGAGATCTAAGGATTCATAATATTCTTTCATTAAATCCTGAGCATCGCTTTGAAGACGTTCTTTTCTGGCTTTGTATTTCTCTTGTAACAGTTTGTGTTGAGCGCGAATATCAGAATAAGTAATTGACATGCCTTTCTCCATAAATTCCTGATTACGAACCAGCATGATTACCACCTTTAATGAAAAATTACTATGACATACATACAAAAAAGGCCGCGTCAGATCGCAGCCCTTGAAGTGTTGCCGGGTATTTCACGCCCGCCGAAATGGAACAGTTGAAGCAACGTGTTGCTGAACTTGAAGCTTATGTTAAAGCTAACCCAGGCGATAAATGCCCCAAGTGTGGTGAACTAAATTACAGGCTTGACCGGACGGAACCCGATCATATGTTCGCAGATTTAGGTGTTCAAAGGGATGTGTACCAATGTGCTAAATGTGGTTATGAAACTTTTAAGCAGCGCTCACTCAGCTAAGCGTTTAGTAAAGCGCAAAATGCAAAAAGCCTCGCGGGAAGAGCGAGGCTTTATTCAGGGTGCAAGAAACCATTTTTTACATATTAACACAGTTTTTGCGGGCCGCACAAGGCTTTTCCGTATTAACTTCATGGTCCATGTCAAGTTCAATATCAAGCATCTCAATGCACCCGGCAATAAAGCTTTCAGCGACTTGCATCATGCGCCTGACTTCACGTTCGTTGCAATCCAAATGACGCGCAATGGAACGCTTTGACCAGCCATACATGTAGTACCGCTCGATGCAGTCAAGCTCGTCTGCGCAGTCAATCACGCGCAGGCGGGCGATGCACATGTCAATGATTAAACCGTCTGCGTCAGAGCACGACGGCTCTCGTTGTGAATGCACAACACGTGGCAGACAGCTAAAGCCAGCGGCAACAGGCGACCAGCCCACGCCGGTGAAGTTATTCGCCCAGCATCCCCATCTTTCAAGTACTTGTTGAATATCTCGCATTGCTTTTCACCTGTATTTTTATGTAGTTTTCTCGATTTGCTGCGGTTTACATCGTCTCGCGTTCGTGCATACAGAATTGGAACCACCTCTTTAATAACCTGGAACCACCTTAATTTATTGATTTTAAATGCAATTATCTCTTTGGAACCACCGGACCCGCTATTTTCCTATTGTTATCCTTTAAGCTACTTATATATATAATGGGGTTCTTTACTAAAAGGTGGTTCCGGTGGTTCCGGTGGTTCCAATCCATACTGTATGCGCCTTATAGTGGAACCACCTCAAAAATGTAGGTGGTTCCAAGTGGTTCCATAAACCCCAGCATTCTTCGCAAAAATCGTCCCTATAACAAAAATCTTTATTAAAAGGTGGTTCCGGTGGTTCCAGCGGGTTCCATATTTTCCCAAACCTTACATTTTTTTCCATCAACCCGACGTTGTATACGTTTGTAACCACAATTTTGTAAAACGCCACTTATCCGCATCTCTTCGCGCTTACCGATACGCGAAGTGTCAAAGTTCAGTGCTTCTCGCAAAACGTCACTTGCGCGTAGAAACTCCCGGTCACGAGGCTTTTCCCCTGTCATTACGTCAGGTTCATCCAGCCAACGGATGACGGTTTCCAGCCATACGTCCTTAATCATGTACTGCTCGTGGACTTCGGTAGCGAGGCATTCCGCGGTTTGAAAAGCAACCCCCGACTGGTTGAACAGTTCTCTCGCTTCAGCCCACAACTGCAATCGGTCTTCGCGTATTGCATCGACATTGACTTTCTTCACCCTGACGGGGAGCCAACGCCTGTTACCCGTATCGTCAGCTAGAAATTCATCCTGATTCGTGGTACCGATAAACACGATACGGCGAGGGAACTGGGTGGCAAACTCCCGGTATTTAGGTATCCAGTTTTCGTGCGTGCGAGAAATAAACGCTTTGATGGCTTCAAGTTCTTTTGTATGAAGTCCGCGTAATTCACCGATTTCACCCACCAGTCGGCCACGCATTTTTCGCGCAAGGTCATCTTCTTTTTCGCCTAAAGCTATTTCGGTGAAAAATTCAGGATCGGGTGACAACGCCGCAACGCCAGTTGATTTACCGCAACCCTGCGCACCGACAAGGATCGGTACCATGTCGGCTTTGCAACCTGCGCACATCACACGCCCGGCTAGCGCGGTCCACATATACATTGAAACCGCCCGGGTATATTGCGAATTCTCGGCGCCGAAATGGGTATGGTAAAAATGCTCAACGCGGGGTGTACCATCCCATTTCAATGTATTCAGCCATGTAATCGCGGAATCAAAAGGATGCTCATCGGCGGTTAACAGCACGACATCCCTGATTAACTCCCGGCCGACTGGCTTAAAACTTCGCTGTTCTAAGGTAATGCGTAATCGTGAGTAATCTGCATCACTAAAAGTTTGCCATTGCTCAACCCCTCTTGGCGTAAACATGATCTCATCACGAAACTGGTCAAAACGAATTTGTAAGCCGCAAAAATCGGGCCGTGCTACGGCTTTGGCGACATTATCAATCGTTGATTCAATCTGTCCGTACTTATCACGCTTTAGCGCGGGCAAGGGCGCGGGTTCGTCGTCATCCGCTTCGATAACGTCGAAATCCTGCTCACCAACGGCAACCGGCATCCCGCGTTCTGTCGCCGGGTTTTTCCAGCCGGCTTTTTGCGCCAGTGCAAAGATTGATGTGAACTCGGTACGCTCCGCGCGTAATGCGTCAGAATCCCATTTAGCCGCGGCGGAATCTGGATCTGAATTCGTTGCCGTAGCGGACCATTCAAGCCACAAACCCCGTGCCTGGTCTTCGTATTCTGTAAATTTGAACCAGGCTAATCGATTACCCATGTCTACCCAGCTAGGATAAGTTTCGGCATGGGTAAGTACCGATGGATGCCACAATGCGCTGCGCAAATCGTCAAAAACATGGTCGTTAAGCTGATGTAACTTGACCTCCCTGTCAAAGCTATCTCCAGTGGGTTGAATAACATGATTTTTGTCATGCGGTACTGACGCCAGTAAAGTATCGACATCAACGGGCACGCCCCGAAACGTTACGTTTTCTGCACGTTCATCGGGCAAAAACAATATTTGTGAAGGCTGGTAAACGCGACGGTCCCAAATAATCGGTGCATCACAAATCAAATCGTAGCTGTCCATCAATAGCGCTTCAAATGCACTACCAACGCGTAGCAGCTCATCGGGTAAAACGGCGCGAGATGCGGCTAGCACAATCCGCCAGCGCTGTTTACCCTCCGCCGCGTGATGTAAATGACTGGCAGTCGTGTAAGCAAAGCCTCTGAAATCGATAAGAAAGGCTTTTACTGCCTCCCACCCTTCTGTTGTCGTACCATCTAAGTCAAGAGAAAGGTAACAACATTCAGCGACGTTAGTTGCCACTCTGCCGACCGCGCTATCAATGGGATAACGCCAGATATACGGTAAGCGTTTCTTTTTCTTAATCAGTATGGCTTTGTCGTCGCTATCGTTAACACCAATAGCGGTTTTATCCGTTAGAACGGTATGTTCAAACGTATCAAAATCGGGTACAGATAGTGGAAGAGGCTGTACATCAACCGCATTCATGCCCCGTGAGTAGCGTATCTGCATGCCGTTACGCCTCTTTATGATTTAACAAATGCTTTTTATTCTTTAGTAATTTCTCGATCTGTAATGCTCTTAACTCGGGGATATCCTCTCCCCACTGTGAAACAGCTCCTTTTGAGACTTTTAGCAATCGCGCCAATTTGGCTTTACTACCCGCCAGCGCTATAGCGTCTATTTTCTTCATCACGGCTTCCTTGGAATGTTTAGTCAAATGTAAGGTTAAGAAAACTAAACGAACAAGTCAAGACAACGTTACAACATTTAAGTTAAGCTATCTAAACTAATTATGAGGCAATGACATGAAAAACGAACGAATACGTCAGTCAAGACTGAAGCAAAAAATTACGCAAGAAGCCCTAGGAAAGCGAATAGGCGTAACAAAAGCGACAATCTCACAATGGGAATCCGGTGTAACTGCACCAAATGGCAAAAATCTAGTTAACCTCGCTAGAGAGTTAAGTGTAACAGTGGATTGGTTACTTGAGGGAGTGGATACCGATGTAAATAATCCCCCTGAAATCGTTGCAAATGCAAGTGTAATCGCGGCATTTGATTGTGGGAGTGACGAGGAAACACAACTCAATGAGGATGAAATAGAAATGCCATTTTTCAAAGAGATATCGTTATCAACGGGAAAAGGAAGTACTGTTGAACTTGATCACCGAGGAAATAAATTACGATTTGCTCGCTCTGCGCTTCTCAAAGCAGGCATTGATCCAGAGCATGCAGCATGTGCCTATATCACTGGTGATAGCATGGAACCCGTATTACCAGACGGCGCAATTGTAGGTATTGACACTACGAACACAACTATCAAAGACGGTAACATGTATGCTATAGAGCATAGCGGTATGCTCCGTGTGAAAATTTTATATCGTGTTCCTGGCGGGATACGCATTCGTTCGTATAATCGTTGCGACTATGCAGATGATGAGTGCATAGGTGAAAAAGCAAACGAAATTCGTATCATAGGTAGAGTGTTTTGGTACACTGTTACTCTCTAATTCTTTCCAACTAAATAAGCCCGTTTACATAGCGGGTTTTTCTTCATCTCAAAAAAATAAATTCATTTATCTTAACTTTCTTCTTGACAATTCATGTTTAGATTGCTTAACTTTAATGACAAAGTTAAGAATACTTATCTTAACCCCCTAACAAGCAACACCGCTCTTTAACAATTTGGACCGCACGACAGGCAAGTCGGAAAGCTTCATAGCTGAAAAGCGCTGGAATGGGAACGAAAGCAAACGGGTTCGCGTGGCGATCAAAGCTCGTACAGATGAAGCACCGGTATAGCTGATAAGTCGTGCAAAAATTCAACCACAGGAGAAACGTATCATGTAATCACAAAGCGAAGTGCATTTATAAAGCGTCTCAAATAAGGCGCTTTATTAAGTCCATTTTGCCAAACCGGGGAATACAACAGGAAGCATTGGCAAGGAAGCCCCTTATTAAATGAGAAGGTTAAATTATGAAAACAGATTACTCCGCTAATTTAGCACTATTCTTATTAGAAAAAACTGGTTCAATTTTTTCAACATGGGAAGGAAAAATGTTAGCGAAAGACCAAAGAGCGTTATTTGGGAAATTCATCGGCAAAGGCTTAATAGTAATCAACGGACAAGAAGAAACAATCTGTCAGTGTGTTTCAGTATGCTTCGGGCAAGATTATGATTACCGCAATTTTGTTGAGTGGAAAAATTTATAGTTAACCAGCACGGATGCTATTTAATAAAGGTATATTTATGAGATGGATTAGCGTTGATGATAGCTTACCGTTAAGGGAACAAGACGTATTGATGTATACCAACTACGACGAAATGGTTTATGGATTTTATGATTCAAATATATCCAAATGGCGTCAACACCACGATTATATAGAATGTGATGGCGCTTCATATTTCAATGATATAATAGAAAAGCATGGTACAGAAGTGACACATTGGATGATACCACGGCCGCCTGAGATAGAGGAATGAAGATTTTATTTTTAAAAACCTTCTCAAAAGAATTTGCTAAAGGAACTTTATGGGGATTGGCATTCATAGGCTTAATTGAAATAATATTTAAATTATTGTGAGTAAACTGTGAAAACTGAAATAAAATTATCTCAAACTGAATTCAATGAAATCATAAAAACGCTTGTTCGCGATAGAAATGAACAATTCATAGAACTGCAACAATGCTACAGAATTGACATAGTAGCTTTATCCAACTGGTTTTTATTGTTGTTTCAAGAATACGGTATCGAGTTTATTGATAGTAACATTCAAATTAAAGTAAAAGGTAAATAATATGACAAACATACGAAACACTTACAGTTTTGAAATATTGTGTAAAGACGTAAGAATTATATCATCTGCTGGTGAAATATCAGTTGAAGTATCGCGCGTAAATGAAGAAAATTTGCAAAGAATGATTAACGACATTGATTGTGAGGATATACTAAAAATAATTGGCGAGAAAGATATTGTTAATTATTTAGAAACCAATGGTTACAGTGTAATTAAAGTAAAAGGTAAATAACATGACTGCACATATACATGCTAAAAATATGGCTTTATATGCACAAGACGCTTTGAAAACAAATGAACCGTGGCTGCTGTGGGAATTTAAGGGTGAAGGTTGTAAAAAATTTAGTACGCTAGCAAGTCATCCAAGCTGGTATGAAGATGTTATTTATCGCCGCAAACCAGAAATGATAAAAATCGGTAAAGTAAGTTTTCCGAAGCCTGTTGATTATGAATTAAAACATAATGATGAGTATTTCATATTTGATTTAAGCGCGGTGAGAAAGTACAGATGGAATAATGATAGTGTTGACGAGTATTACCTTAAAATCGGTGTTCTTCATTTAACCAAAGAAGCTGCTCACCAACATTTTGACGCGCTTGTTAAAATAAATAAGGGTGAGTTTTAGTTCTTTTTATTCATTCCGCTTTCACAAAAAATACAGAGGATTTAGCTATGCTAAAAGCCAAGCCTGTTCCCATTGAAAAATTCCCGGCGAACAATGCTGTTCGCCGTTTACGCTGGTTACGTAAGCGCGCGGAATTAGCTCGTAATCCGAATACTCAATTTCCCATTATTCTTTATATCTGATAAGGATAAAAACAATGAGTTTAGAAACATCATTGCAGCAAAATAATACGTTACTTGAACAACAGAACGTGTTGTTAACACAATTATTGGCCGCGCTAAGCAATAATACACTCACACCGGATACTAAGCCGACACGTACAAAGAAAAGCGAAAATTCCGTTATAGCGGAAGCAACACCCGTTAACGTTGATGCTATCAGCTTCGAAACAATCGTTGCACTCGCAGTATTGTTTAAAGATAACGTTCACCCGATCACTGCGGATAAAGTTCACACCGCGCAAGATGTTGTTGAAGCGACAGGAAAAGCAAGGAACGTGCAAGTTGACGCGCTCGATGCGGCGTTGCAGGGATTACCAGAAGTAAAAGCGCTCAGTAATTCCCGCTTAATCGATCTGTGCATTGAAATTCTGGCTAACTGGGATGATATCCCGGGTATCACTGAACGCCGCGAATTCGCCTTAGAGCTGCTAAGCGAAGGAAAAGCCCACATGGATGTTGGCAACGATGAAGAACCCACGCCAGAAGCGGACGACGAGGTGCCGGAACCAGAACCTGTAATTGACCCCAAAACGCTTCTTAAAGAGGCTGAAACACTAATTTTACAGCTCGTTAAAAACGGGTATCGTAGTGAAGCCGTTGATATCTTAGCAAAATTTGATGCTAAAAAATTAAGCCAGGTTGCGGAAAAAAATATCTCGGAAGTCGTAGCATTGGCAAAAGCAGCACTGGAGGGGTAGCCATGCCTGAACTTCATGCGAAACTCTCTCCATCCAGCGCACACCGCTGGCTTAACTGCTCCGCTGCATTGGCGATAGAACAGTTTGAACCCGATACAACAACATCTAACGCACAAGAAGGTTCTGCGGCTCACGCATTAGCGGAATGTGTACTTAGAAACCGTCTTCAAGCGGCAACTTACGGTCTGAACACTGCCGACTACTTAGGCACGTATCCGTTGCTGAAAGCGGGAACACCACAAGTCGATCCGACAATGGTTGATTATGTCGGTGAGTATGTCGAAACTATCTGGAACTTAGCACCGGAATGCGATCTTTTCATCGAAGAGCGTGTTGATTTTTCAAGCGTAACAGGTATCGAAAATTCATTCGGTACCGCAGATGCCATCATTATTAAAAATGGTGAACTGCAAATTCACGATTTGAAATACGGCTATGAAAAAGTCGATGCATTTGAAAATCCGCAACTGATGTTGTACTCACTGGGTGCGCTCGATCAGTTCAGTTTATTGTACGACCTTAATACTGTCAGGATGTTTATTCACCAGCCGCGAATTAATCATGTCAGTGAATACGCATGTAGTATCGACAATCTGAATGAGTTCGGGCAAAACGTGAAAAGCCTTGCGGCGAATGTCCTTGCGCTTGCAGAACAAGCTGCAACGGATGGCCCGGACAGTATACCAACTACCGCGTTCCAACCCGGTGAAAAAACCTGCCGTTGGTGTAAACGTCGGGGAAAATGCCCGGCCCAAGCTGCCTATGTCTCAGCGTCACTGTTAAACGATTTCGACGCCATCGATGACCCCATGCCTGTTGCTGATGCTTTACAAATCGCGCAACAGCAACTTGCAAAAGCCGACAGTCAGTATCTTGGTGAAATGCTGCACGTTGTTGATGAGGTCGAAGCCTGGTGCAAAGGAGTACGTGATGCCGCATTTACAACGCTACAGAACGGCCTGCATATTCCCGGTTTTAAACTTGTAGTAGGCAAACCTGGTAACAGGACATGGAGTAGTGAAGCAGATGCAGAAGCCCTTTTTAAGAAGCTGAAAATTAAAAAGGATGAGATGTATCAACGTAAGCTGCTGACTCCACCGCAGGCCGAAAAAATCATTAAAAAATCAAACCCGGAAAAATGGGAAAAACTTGAAGGGTTGATTGTACGCCCGGACGGTAAACCCACAATAGCACCTGAATCTGACCCTAGAGAATCTTTTTTCGTGAATCCTCTCAACGACTTTGAAGATATCGAAGCCGCTGAATCTCTCATCTAAATAAAAAAAGGTATTTCAACATGAAAGTGAAATTAACTAACGTTCGTTTAGCATTCCCCGATTTATTTGAAGCAACCCAAGTAAACGGCCAGGGCGATTTTAAATTCCGCGCCACGTTTTTAATCCCGAAAGCGGACAAAGTGCTAATCGCTAGCATCGAAGCCGCGATCAAAAAAGTGGCTGAAAATAAATGGGGCGCGAAAGCCGATACCGTTCTCAAGAGCATTCGCGGAAACTCAATGCGTTTTAACTTCCGCGACGGCGATGAAAAACCCGACTATGACGGGTACGAGGGCAGTATGTATATCAGTGCCAACAACAAAGCACGTCCGCTTGTTATTGACAGAGACCGCGCCCCACTGACAGCGCAAGACGGACGCCCCTACTCAGGCTGTTATGTTGACGCTTCGATTGAAATTTTCGCATACGACAATCAAGGCAAGGGCATTTCAGCATCACTCGGCGGCATTCAGTTCAGAAAGGACGGGGACGCATTCGCCGGTGGCGGTGTCGCATCAGTCGAGGATTTTGAGGATATCAGCGCCGGAGCGGACGCCGAAGCCCTGATTTAAACCAACGTACCCCGGCATAGGGCCGGGGGTTTTTGGGGATCACTATGACAACCCTCTGGCTGGATTTGGAAACATACAGCGAAACCCCCATTAAAAGCGGCGTTCATGCCTACGCTGAACAGGCTGAGATCATGTTGTTTGCCTGGGCGATTAATGATAGCCCCGTGCAAGTGTGGGATATAACCCGTGATATGCAAATGCCTGATGCTCTTCAAGCGGCGTTAATAGATGAAAGCGTACTGATTTTTGCTCACAATTCGCACTTCGACAGAACTATCTTACGACATACCATGCCACCCGATATCGTACCAAAAATTTCGAGGTGGCGGGACACGATGGCCCAAGCGCTGGCGCACGGTTTACCCGGCGCGTTAGGCGCTTTATGTGAAGTGTTGAATGTTCCGCTTGATAAAGCCAAAGATAAAGAAGGCAAAGCATTTATACAGCTATTCTGCAAGCCGCGTCCGAAGAATTCTAAAGTGCGCCGCGCTACCCGCGAAACCCACCCTGACGAATGGCAACGTTTTATTGAATACGCGGGCCTTGACATCGAAGCCATGCGCGAAATCCATAAAAAGTTACCCGTCTGGAATTACCAAGGCACCGAGCTGGCATTGTGGCATCTTGATCAACTCATTAACGATCGTGGTGTTGGGATGGATATCACACTTGCCAACGCTGCGATAACGGCCGTCAATCAAGAGCAAAAGCAGCTTGCAAAACGTACCCAAGTATTAACTGAGGATGCTGTGCAAGCAGCAACGCAGCGTGATGTCATGTTGCGACATATCATTACGGGTTATGGCGTTGAACTGCCCGACCTGCAAGCCAGTACATTGCAACGTCGGGTAAACGATCCGGATTTACCGTTTGAACTCCGCGAACTGCTCGCAATTCGTTTACAAGCAAGTACAACGAGTACAAGTAAATATAAGACGTTGGTAAATGGAGTAAACCGGGATGGACACTTGCGCGGTACGTTGCAATTTTGTGGCGCGTCGCGTACAGGTCGTTGGGCCGGGCGATTGTTCCAGCCGCAGAACCTCCCGCGACCTGTGCTAAAGCAAGACGTTATTGATTTTGGTATCGACGCACTAAAAGCCGGTGCCGCAGATTTGTTATTCGATAACGTTATGGAGCTGACCAGTTCCGCATTGCGCGGTTGTATTATCGCGCCCAAGAATAAAAAACTGGTTGTAAGCGATTTGTCTAATATCGAAGGTCGCGTATTGGCATGGTTGGCGGGTGAAGACTGGAAAATTCAGGCGTTTCGGGATTTTGACCAAGGTAGCGGTCACGACCTTTACAAGCTGGCCTACGCACGGGCCTTCAATATCCAGCCGGATGACGTTACAAAAGACCAACGCCAGATCGGGAAAGTCATGGAACTGGGTTTAGGTTACGGTGGCGGTGTCGGCGCGTTTCTGACGTTTGCCGCCGTGTATAGCTTAGACTTAGAAGCCCTTGCAGATGCAGCTTTAGCTAACATCCCTGTTAACGTCCAACGAGAGTCGTTGAGCTGGTATCAGAAGTCGGTAGAGCAGAACAAAACATACGGTTTAACTGAGCGTGTTTTTATTACATGCGATTCGCTTAAGCGAATGTGGCGCAACGCGCACCCGGCTACAGCGTCTTTTTGGTATGAACTGGAAGAAACTGTAAAGCGTGCTATCGCAATGCCTAAAGTTACGTTGCAGTGCCGCATGCTAAAAATCAGGCGTGACGGTAATTGGTTACGTATTCAGCTACCGTCTGGACGTGCTGTCTGTTACCCATCCCCCAACAATGACGGCAAGATCAGTTATATGGGGGTAAACACTTATTCTCGTAAATGGCAACGACTCCACACTTACGGCGGTAAATTAGTAGAGAATGTGACGCAAGCTACGGCTCGTGATGTCCTTGCATCTAACATGCCGCACATTGAAGAAGCCGGGTACAATATAGTGTTGACTGTACATGATGAAGTATTAACAGAAGCACAAGATACCCCAGATTTTACCCATGAGCATTTAAGTAGCCTGCTTTCAACTAACCCAGATTGGGCGGAGGATTTACCACTTAATGCGGGGGGATTCGAAGCTTATCACTATCGTAAGGATTAATATAAATGAATGTCGATAAACTCATTGAAAAGTTCAACATTGCTTTGGCTAAAGAAAAGCCAGATACAGAATTTACTGCGCTTTGCACCCCGGCGAACATTCAAAAATTGATTGGTTGCATCCGCAAGCTCGAAAAAGCACACGATGCCGCGGTGAGTGACCTCTCAAATCAATTCGGCAGCGAGGAAGATGCAGAAGAGGCAATTGCACGCCACGAATGTATATTCCTCGCTGCAATGAGCTAGCACTCTATCTAAAAACCCAATTATTTTATTGGGTTTAAAATCAAATCAAAAATGGGATTTAAATCTGCCGCTTAATGCCGGTGGGTTTAAAGCCCATCGTTACAGAAAAGACTAATACAAATAATTAAATATCAGCGAGTGATAATTTTATGGCATTCAAATATCGTGACAGCCCGCTTTATTTACGGGCTGCGCATGAAGCGGCTCAGCTTGAGCGAGAGGGCGAGTATAGACAGGCTGCTCAAGCCTGGTCTAAAGCCAACCGCTTTTCTCGCAACCCATTAAATCAAACATGGAGTGAACACCGCGCTGACTTTTGTCTGATGCAAATTGAAAGGGAAAAACTCAAAAAGAAAAAGAGGTGATGTTATGGCATACATTCGTGAAGACCGTATTGAAAAGCATCTCGTCAAAGCCGTGCAACAAATCGGAGGCATCGCTTACAAATTCGCATCACCCGGTCGGCGTTCCGTGCCTGACAGACTCGTTATACTCCCCGGAGGCCGCATCATATTTGTTGAGTGCAAAGCCCCCGGTCAACAACCCCGACCAGACCAATTACGCGTGCACGACAAACTACGGGCACTGGGTTGTGAGGTCTTCGTACTCGATTCTAAAAATTTGGAAGGAATTCTCTGATGAAATTTGAACACTTAATGCTGGATTTAGAAACAATGGGAACAGGGCATAACGCCGCTATCGTCTCTATTGGAGCGGTATTTTTTAATCCCAATACTGGCGATACTGGCGATACATTTTACAGTCCCGTTGATTTAGCGAGTTCGATCAGTTATGGCGGAACTGTAGACGGGGATACTGTGAGGTGGTGGTTACAACGAAGCGATGAAGCCAGAGGCGAAATTTATGGTTGTGAACTGCCTACTCTCTTCTCAGCTTTATATGAACTCAGTGAATTTACTCAGACGGATGCAGACATAAAAGTGTGGGGTAACGGTGCCACATTCGACAACATTATTCTGCGCTCGGCTTATGAAAATTGCGGTATTCCCATTTTCTGGCATTTTTGGAACGACAGAGATGTCAGAACGATAGTTGAACTGGGGCATAAAATCGGTATCGACCCGAAAAACGACATGCAATTTGAGGGAGAACGGCATAACGCTATAGATGACGCGATTCACCAGGCAAAATATGTTTCAGTCATTTACAGGGAGTTGGCACAATGATTAACGCAATATGTCCGATTTGTAAAAAACGTGAACATAGTCAAATCCAGACAATCTCTCATATTAAAGTTTGTAACTTTTGCAGCACTCGAATTTTTAAGCCATACGATAAACATGACGCCGGTAAATACCGATTTAGTTTATTGCCTTTACAACCAGTAATAGAAACCCTGCGCGTTTTGGAATTTGGCGCCAATAAATATTCGTCCAATGGTTGGAAATATGTTCCCGATGGGTTGACTAGATATTTCGACGCGTTAATGCGGCACATTTTCGCCTATCGCTCTGGTGAAAAATACGATCCCGAAAGCAATCTTTCTCATCTTGCACACGCGGCTTGTTGCCTTCTGTTTTTGATGGAATTAGACAACCTTATAACGGAGAAGCAAAAATGACAGGTACTATCGAAAACTTTGTTGTGCTCGTTCGCATTAACGGAAAAACAGCACAAATTAAATTAACATCGGATCAAAAAAATTTATTTTGCAAAATGATGTTAACGTTACTTTCAACGGTTGGCAATGTTCCGGTCATTCCACTGAATGAAATGGAAATACCCGCAGATATAAAGGCGTTCAGGAAATGATCGGGGAAGAATGTTGTCGCTGCAAAGCGTCATTAACGCACGATCTATTCTTTTGTCCGCAGTGTGAAAAGGACTATGACTTGATAGGCACAGAATGCAACGTTCTTTATCGTTTTTGGCGTAAGCTTAGATTCCTGACAAGATTGTTAATTAATCGAACATTGCGGTCCCCATTCTTAAAGTAATAAAAACCTCATCCCTTCTCTTTATTACCTTTATTTACCCGCCACATTTATTTGTGAGGCTTACATATATGCAACAAACATTCACTCCTCGACAGTATCAGGACCTCATAATTAATCATGAGATCGACATCCCGCGCTCAAATGTGTGGGCCGGGATGGGTACAGGAAAAACCGTAGCAACGTTAACGGCACTAGAAAATCTGTACATGGCGGGTTCAGAAACCCGCCCGTCGTTAGTCTTAGCGCCACTTCGTGTGGCGCAATCGACATGGCCGGATGAAGTCGATAAGTGGGACCACTTTAGGAATATCGAAGTACAAACAATCACAGGCACGGCTAAATTACGCGCACTTGCTTTGCAAAACACGAATGCCAGTGTCTTCACAACAAACTATGACAACCTCGTCTGGCTGGTACAGACCCTAGGAAACAAGTGGCCGTTTGGCACCGTCATTGCTGATGAGAGCACACGGCTTAAGTCCTTCCGTTTACGCAATGGGGGTAAACGTGCGGCAGCGCTGGCAAAGGTCGCTCACAAATTTGTAAGCCGTTGGGTGAATCTGACAGGCACGCCATCCCCTAACGGCCTCGTCGATTTATGGGGACAAGCCTGGTTTCTCGATCAGGGCGAGCGCTTAGGTCGCACGTTCGGTGCGTTTACAAGCCGATGGTTTAACAGTATTCCAATCGGTAGTACGGGTATCAACAGAATTGAAGCCCGGCCCTATGCGCAAGAACAAATGCAAGCCGCGTTATGCGACCTGACAATCTCACTAGACGCCTCTGATTGGTTCGATATCAAAGAGCCGATACATAACGTAATTCGTGTGGCAATGCCTGATAAAGCCTTCAAGCAATATAAAGCAATGGAAAAGGAAATGTTTTTAGAGATTGGAGGTACCGACGTAGAAGCGCCGAATGTCGCCGCCAAGACCATGAAATGTTTACAAATCGCGAGTGGCGCTATCTATACCGACGACACCGGTAATTGGTCAGAACTGCACGACGCTAAATTACAGGCACTTGACAGCGTTATCAATGAATCCTGTGGAACGCCTGTTTTAGTGGCGTATCACTTTAAGCACGATTTAACCCGGTTACTCAAAGCATTTCCGCGTGGGCGCCATCTTGATGACGATCCTAAAACTTTAAGAGACTGGAACGCTGGAAAGATCCCAGTTTTGTTTGCTCATCCGGCCAGCGCAGGGCACGGACTCAATTTACAGGATGGCGGCAACATTCTAGTGTTCTTTTCGCACTGGTGGGATCTGGAGCAATACCAGCAAATCATCGAGCGCATCGGGCCAACCCGCCAGGCACAAGCCGGTTACAACCGTCCCGTTTGGATACATCATATTATTGCAAGCGGCACGATGGATGAAATTGTCATGGAACGGCGCAATTCAAAACGGGAAGTACAGGATATCTTATTAGAAGCAATGAAGAAAAGAGGTGAGAAATGAGTGTTGAAGAGTCTGAATACATTACTACACGCGAGCTAGCTAAAAAGTTACGGGTTACACCCCACACCATCAGAACGTGGTGTGGGGATGGGAAACAGAAAAAAGAAGGTTTCCCAAAACCCAGATTTCGCGGGAAAGAAAACAGCTTCTCTAGGAAAGACATTGAGGACTGGGAGAACGGGAAACAATTTTAGTCAACTTCGCCCACCAGCGTTCATATGCCTCCTTTTGTTCATTCAGGTAGGTGTGCTTATCGTACACCTGCCATATCCCCGGTAATTTATGACCAATCATCGTTTCAGCAACGTGAGGCGGCGTTAATTCAGAAACCCCTGTGCGCATTGTTCTGCGCAAATCGTGAATTGACCAACGTATATAGGGATTAAAATAGGGGGCCATCTTTTTGTTAAGTCTCTCAATGATATTCCGATATGACCCCAGAGCAAAGGGTTTGCCATCAAATACAGTAAATAAGTATTCACTACCGTGATTTAATTTTTTTGCCTGCTCTATTAATTTCTTGGCTTCTGAGATAACTGGTCTAATAAGCGGTTTTTTGGATCTTCTTCCTGTTTTATGGTTTGCAGGGGGAACAGTCCAAATATTTTTCTCATAGTCAAAATCATTAACTTTAGCTTTCAGTAATTCACCAATACGACACCCAAATAACAGACATAATTTTATTATTAACGCGTTGCGTGGATTATATTTAGGGGCATCAATAATACTAAATAAAACTACCAATTCCTCTTCGCTTAACGTTCTCTCTCCCATATCGGTATCGATATCAGCTACATCAGTATCCGTGCCTCTTCCACCTAAATCACTGGATATAACATCAGACAAAGGAGTTGCGTGGGTCATTCCTCGCCGAACCGCCCATCTATGCGCAGTTTTAGAATATGTCAATATCCGCTCTCCTATTGATGGAGTCCGCTTTGCGACTTCTTCGATTAAAGTAAGCCAGACATGCAGTGTTACCTCGTCATGAGGTAGCTTACCAATTTTGGGGAAAACATGAATTTCGAAAGAACGCAATATCTGGTCAGCGTTAATTTTTGAACCTTGCATTGTCGTTTTCCACCATTCCCGGATAAGCTTTTCCACTGTTACGGCGCTCAATGCAGATTCTTTTCGAACTCTCTTAACTATTTTGGGATTACGATGTTGCTCCAGTTCTCCGCGATAAGAAATCACCGAGTCACGAGCATCTTTTAAGCTCGTTGCTGGATAAGTACCGATATCTATTCGGTCCCCTTTGCCATCCCACCGATATCTAAACTGAAATATAACCTTCCCTTTGGGAGTGACGCGAACAGACAGACCGTCTCTATCGGACTTAGTGATCATTTTTTCTTGGGGTTTGCCGCTGACTGAACGCAGCCATGAATCAGTAATTGCCATATTAATTTCCTCAAAAATAATACAGCCCTTAATGTAATTTATGTACACCAGCATGTACATAATTTTCATGACACAATATGGACATTTATGATTATCACTGATTAAGGCAGCCTCAGCAAAAATAAATAATTATTTAATATCAATTAATTAAATTTATTTTCATGACTAACAATGACCGTTAATGTTTAAATATGATTACATAAGCCCATTTTTTACCTAAACCGTTTTTTATGTAATACATGGGGCCGCCAACATAGTGACCGTTTTTGTCAACCTCACGGAAACGGACTGCCAGCACCGCCTCTGAGTATTTGGTTGCCATACCCACTAATGCGGTTATCCACATCCAAAACAGTGCGCCTGGTCCTCCCAAGACAACCGCGGTAGCTACACCCGCGATATTACCTGTCCCAATAGTGGCAGAAAGCGCAGTCATCAATGCATTAAATGGCGATATCTGCCCTTCTCCCCGCTGATGATTACGCTCAAATAGTAATTTAAAACCCGTTCCCAATTTACGTATAGGCAGAAAAGAGAGACGGAGCTGCATGAACAACCCAACCCCCAGAAGACCGACCATCATCGGTACTCCCAATACTATCCCGTTAATAGCACTCAGCCATTCTGTGATTAATCCCATATATTCCCTCGGATATCTCATAACAAAATAACAACATATGCGCAGCAACTTAATAAAGAATATTTACAGAAAATATGCGAGAAAAAATTTCGTAAAAATGGAAAAAGATTTAATACTTGTGAGTGATATCACTCGATAGAATTTTAAGATTAGAATGTTCAAAAATTTATCACGCCAAATACATTAAAAGATATTTACATATAAATCACTTCCTTAATCTAAATAATTTACTTGAACATTTGATTCTTTCAATTAATTAAAGTAAAACAACAAAATATTACCCTTTACACCCCGTCTTTGGTTAATTAATGAACTAATTACTATTATTTTTAAAATCGATTTTTTTAAGAAAAAATTATCACGTAGAAATTGTCAGCGATTTTTCTGAAAATATCTTGCTCACTCTACCTCTCATGTTTTTCGTTTTAAACAAACCACTATTCTGGAATGGATTTATTGCGTCAATCAAAAGGGCAATAGAAAATATAGGTGATATTTTTTTATCATCATAAAATCAGCAAATCTTTTTCGAGCAGCTTCACAATAATTGAATAACCTCATTGTGTTATTGTTCCACTCAACTCATTTTATCAACTTAGATTAATGAATAAGGGAAGAACCTCATGGTGGAACAACAATTTTTCATTGGTGTTGATGTTGGCTCCGCCAGTGTCCGTACTGCGGTTTTTGACCAACGCGGCAAACGACACGCATTCTCTGCTCGCCCTATCCAACAATTTCATCCAAAAGCTGATTTTGTTGAACAATCTTCTACTGATATCTGGGCGCAAGTATGTGCAACAGTAAGAGAAACTATTGCATTGGCAAATATTAATCCTATTGATGTTAAATCAATCGGCTTTGATGCCACCTGTTCATTAGTCGCGGTAGCAACAGAAGGATGTCCTCTTTCTGTTGCTGAAAATGGCAATCCTGAACACGATATCATCATGTGGATGGATCATCGTGCAATCAAGGAAGCCAGCACGATAAATCAAACCAATGACCCAGCACTCTGCTATGTAGGTGGTGAAATCAGTCCTGAAATGGAACTTCCGAAAATCTTATGGCTAAAAAACCACTTTCCTCAACGTTATCAAGATACATGGCGTTTCTTTGATTTAGCTGATTTTCTGGTATGGAAAGCAACTGCCGCTGATGTAGCCAGCATCTGCACGATCACTTGTAAATGGAACTATCTGGCTCATCAAAAACAGTTCAGCGACAAACTACTTTTTGATGTGGGGTTAGAAGATTTAACCAATAAAGTTCCGTCTACCATCATTGGACTTGGCGAAAAAGCAGGCTACCTGACCGCTGAAGTGGCTAAAGATTTTGGGCTGCACACCGGAGTTATCGTCGCCGGTGGTATTATTGACGCTCATGCCGGCGGATTGGCACTGGCTGGCGCCTATCCAGAGGGCAGCCTGGTCATTATTAGCGGCACCTCAAACTGCCATATGATTGTCAGCCCTCATCCTGTCATGGTTCCAGGAGTTTGGGGACCCTATTTCGGTGCAATGCTACCCGGTTACTGGCTCAACGAAGGTGGGCAAAGCGCCGCTGGTGCATTAGTTGAGTGGTCAATTCGTCAACATAATAGTTGGCCAGATCTAGAAGCCGAAGCCGAGGGATCTGGTCATCATTACTACCAACTACTGAATGAAGCTGTCGCACAGTTAGAAAAGCAAGAAAAATACCCGACCGCACAACTTCATATTTTAAGTGACCATCACGGCAACCGTTCACCAAGGGCAAACCCTAATGCTAAGGGAATGGTAAGCGGGATGACGCTGGCAGATAGTCGTGATGCTCTGGCCCGCCATTACTTGGCAACGCTGCAATCTATCGCTTATGGCACCCGCCATATTATTGATGCACTAATAGAAGCAGGGCATAAGATAAACAGGCTAGTTATGTGTGGCGGCGCAACTAAAAACCCACTATGGTTACGTGAATATGCCAATGCTACCGGGCGCGAAATCCATCTCACTCAGGAAGAGGATGCTGTCAATCTTGGCTCTGCTTTGCTTAGCGCCGTTGCTTGTGGTTCCTTTGCAGACTTCGCTCAAGCGGCGAAATCGATGGTACGTGATGGCAGCATTATCAAACCGGAAAAAGAGACATTTTCATTTCATCAGGCCAAATATCAGGTCTATCTACAAATGTACCGGGACCAGCAACGATATAACGAAATCATGCAAACCCACTGTTAACCTTTAATAATAATGGCAGGATGGCATACACATTGTAGATATTAACTTAGAAAATAAATCAACAACCGGTTGAACCGGCTGTTACTATTAACCTAACGTTAAAAATCCATCTATACCCTATGGATTTCAAGATGCATCGCGGCGGCAAGGGAGCGAATCCCCGGGAGCATAGATAACTATGTGACTGGGGTGAGTGAGTGCAGCCAACAAAGAAGCAACTTGAAAGATGACGGGTATAAGTGCTTTATCATTTTCTGGCAATAAGCGTAGCGAAATTTAATTTTATTCTATTACCATTTTCATCTGTTTTATGAAGATGACCGGGGTTTTCATTATACTTAATAATTTCCCAGTCAGAATAATAATTCTCTAATTCACCTGGTATGAGAAAACTTTTGAATGGCAATAATGAATATGGTGCATAATCTGTTTCAACCGGACAAACAATCAGATTAATACCACCTTTATTCGTCTGTTTTTGCATATTATAGATAATATCGGCGATCTTTTCCCGTTGCAGAAACATCAGTACCACAGTTGAAATAATTAAATCATATTTTTCGGTGATATTGTGAGAATTGATATCATAAACAGCCGTACAAATATTTTTAATCCGCTGTTTTTCTTTAATGGCATTAATTGCGTTAATATATTGTGGATTAATATCCACGGCCGTAACGTCATAACCTCTTTCTGCCAGATAGAAAGTATTCCGGCCAGAACCGGCCCCCAGATCTAATGTCTTACAAGGAGAAATAATATCTGCCAGATATCTAATTTCAGAATGAGGTAATGACAAATTATTTTGTTTATAAAACAAATATTGTGGTTCACATAAAAAAGAGAGCTGGCATTTAATATCATCACTTACCCATTTAATTTTATGCCAGACTTGTGGCTGAATAATGGGAGGTTGCCTTTGCACATTAAAATATGAGGTTTCTTCCTGATCACCATCGAAAATCACAAATTCCATTTCACCTTCAAAAATCTCAAGACAAGCGTAAGTCCCCTCTTTAGTATTATGTCTTTCAGTGAACATTTCAGGAATAGTATTTTTCTGCCAGATTGGTATTCGTTTGTAACAAATGAGGTCGCTCATAGAAGGTTCTCTGATCATAAACTGCATTTCATATGCATCTTATAATGACATTCTACAACTGTAAAGCTATTAAAGTCACCAGAATAAAAGTCTCTGGGTTTCACCATAACTACGCTTGCAAAATGAAAGGAAAAATGGGCCATTTTCCCTTAAATTGAACGGATTGACTGACTATTAAGAAACATATGAAAGGAAATAAGAGCTCATTGATAAAATTTCTCCGGCCCCACAAGCCGGAGAATAAGGTGATCACTCCTTGTAACTGTATTGATGACATCCGCCATAATCATAATAGAGACCAGATTTCTTCTCTACCGCGTTTAACAATACGCCTTTAATATGAATGCCATTTTGTCTAAACCGGCGAATAGCAACATTAACTTCTTTAACCCTTGTTTTATGATAACGAGCAATCAACAATGAAGTTCCTGCATATCTCCCAATAATCGCGGCATCAGTTACAGCCAAAATAGGAGGAGTATCTACCAAGACATAATCATAATGCTCTTCTGCCCAAGACAATAATTCTTTAAGCCTGTTATGCATAAGCAATTCCGACGGATTAGGCGGAATAACACCTCGATTAACAAAATCAAGCTCAGTAAGATAAGTTCTGGTAATGATCTGTTTTATCTGATGCTGACCAGCCAAATATTCAGAAAGCCCCTGAGATTGAGGACTTTCCAACACCTTATGTAAACGGCCTCTTCTCATATCTGCATCGATTAAAAGCACACGTTTATTACTTAATGCCAATACAGCAGCAAGGTTTACTGAAATAAAAGATTTTCCTAGCTCAGACGCAGAACCTGAAAGAAGAATAATTTTGTTTGCAGATTCCATCATTGAAAAATGCAGAGTTGTTCTAAGGCTACGTAATGCTTCAATCGCTAAATCAGTGGGATCTTGAATCGCTAATAACCGCAATTTATGACGATGAGTTCGCTTTTTCTGTTGTTGCTCAAGTTTGATCTGAGTCCCAGATAGCGGAATAGTGGCATAAACGGAAACCCCTATTTCTTCCAATTGTTCGGGGCTTTCGATTCCTTTACGAAACATGACTCGTATGCAAATCAATCCAGCAGATAATATAAACCCCAATACCATCATAGATCCAACAATCAGTGACTTCTTCGGTTTTACCGCTGAATTTTCTACAATAGCTTCATCAATAATACGTACATTACCCACTGTCCCTGCTTTCAAGATATTCAACTCTTGCTGTTTATTGAGTAACTGTACATAAATTTCTTGACCAACTTGAACATCTCTGGTCAAACGTAAAATTTCCTGCTGTGTTTTAGGTAATCGTTTAATTGACTGATTCAGCTCCTTTTTGGTATCAACCAAAGTCTTACGTTTATCAAGCAACGCAACATAAGCAGGATGTTGTTTGGTATACAATTGCTGTAATTCAGCTTCTTTGAAAGTCAACTCATTAATCTGTTTCTCAATTTGGACCAATGTCTCCAGAGCCGATTTTGCTTCAAGTGATAAATCGATAGATTCATTCGCTTGACGATATTGGTTAAGCAACTCCTCAGAACGATTGAGCTCAATTTTAACTTTAGGTAAATGATTTTTTAAGAAATTAAGACTACTTTCAGCCTCTTCCGTCTTTCTTGTCACATTTTGTTGCAAGTAATTTTTACCAACACTATCCAGTATTGACTTTATTCTTGCACGATCATCACCTTCCATTTCAAGCGAAATAATACCAGTACTATTACCTTTTTCTTTTACCCGCAAAGCTTGTTGCAACCCGCGAATAACCCCCAATTGTCCCCGTTTAACCAACGTGAAACTTTGTCCTGGCGAAGCTGAAATATTTGAGATAAGCAAATTTATGCCATCAGTATCAAATACTTTGTTCACTTGCCCGCGGAAAATCTGATCATCAAACAGCAACCGATAATTTTCTGAATCGTCAACAGATATTTTTATCTCTTTATTCATATATTCAGGTGATACTGTAAAATGTTTAATAACAATATCTGGCTTTGGCATACCACGGAGACGGGCAATGCCCTTACCTATCACAGGAAAATAATCCGCTGTAACCTGAACATCCAAATTTAGATCCTTTACTGTCTTTCCCAATATCATTCGGGAAGTTAATAACTCCAATTCTGCCGATGTATCTGACGGTCTTCCAGAAAGCATATCCGCCATGTCGCCGATTAAAGGCAATGCACTACTTCTCTTTTCAACCTGCAATAAAGCATTTGCCTTGTATATCGGAGTCGCAATCAAGGAATAACAAAGGCCAATAACGGTGAACAATAGAGTGATTCCACCAATCACCCAGCGATAATCGAATAAGGCACTAAGAAGACGGCCTAAATCAATTTCATCACTATCCGTATGAGTGTGACTTGATTTATCTGATGTAGTCATAAAAAGCCTATAATTACTTTATTGATAAGTAATGAAGAATTGAAAACCCAGAATTCAAAAATACTTATAAGTTATAATTTCCCCAGCCAACTATTAGCACTCTCAAATAATAACTGATACACATATTCATAAACCTCGATATCAGACTTATATGGATCGGGTATTGCCATTTTATTTAACCAATGGCCAAAAAGCATTGTTTTCCCTCTGACTCCTAGATTTATCCTATTTACAGCCTCAATATGTCTTTTTTCCATAACTAAAATCAAGCTTGAATGCCGACATAATTCACTAGTGAGTTGACGTGCTGTATGTCCATCCAAGGACAATCCATACTTAGCCGCAACCCTACTTGAGAGTTCATTTGCAGGATTACCAGCCAAAGCAGATATTCCAGCAGAATAAATCTCTTTCTGAGGAAATATCTGCCGCAATAAACGCTCTCCTGTCGGGGATCGACAGATATTACCCACACAAACAACCAGAATAGAATTAAACATTAATTCGGCCACTTACGAATCCACTTAGTTGTTTCAGTCAGGCTATTGATGCTTGATATCGTTGGCACCAACTGATTGATAACCCGGTTCCAGCGAACGACTGGCGCACTGGTAACATAGACAATATCGTAAGGCTGCAAATTAAACTCAGTTCCTAACACCAACGCCGTTGCATCTTTAGCATTGAGCTGATAGATATTGGCTATTTTCCCTTTATTATCAGTTACATTGCGCAATGAACGGATGACAAAAATGCCATTAGCATCACTTGATAATTGATCTATACCTTCAGCATTACCCAATGCTTCAGTCAACGTCATTCCACTACGATCCATACGCAGAGTCGTCTGTTTTTTGACTTCCCCCATAACAAACACTTTTAAATCATCATTACGAGGGATATATAAGATATCGCCAGAATAGAGCAGACGATTTTGTTTCAGATCACCATTCTGCATCAAATCTTGAAGAGAAATAATCGTTTCTTCTCCCTTATGAGTCAAAATGATCCTCCGCCAGTCAGCATTTTCGGTTAAGCCGCCAGCATGGTTGATCGCATCAATAATGGTTAAAGGAACGTTAGTGATAGGTTGTTGAGCAGACCTGACAACTTCACCTGTTATATAGGCTTTTTGTGAACGGAAAGCAGCAATATTAACATCAACTTGAGGTGATTCGATGTACTTCGATAACTTATCAGTAATCATTGTACGCACCTGAGTGACCGTTTTCCCTTTTACATGAAGCTTACCAACATAGGGATAAAAAATCGTTCCATCAGAATGCACCCAGTTGCCCGTATCACTGGCACTACGGTATTGCCCGGCTGGTATCGTCAATTCAGGATGATCCCAAACAGTAACCATAATGACATCCCCCACACCAATACGGTATTCATACTGTTGTAACTCTTTATCTAATTCAGGATTAGGACGTGCAATAGCAGAATTCACTCGTAACTTTTCAATTAACAGTGGTGTTACTGGATAAACGTTTACCAAATTATTAATATCATAGTTACTATCATCATCATTGATTATTTCTTTATTATAAACAGTAAGGCCACTCCCAGGCACAACAGTACAACCACCTAATAGCGTAGAACAGGATAACGCCAGAACTATAATTAATTCCTTAATATTCATCAGAAACTTATCCTTAAAAAACAATAAACAAAAAAGAATACAGAAAATAGTATTAATTATAATCTCCCTAACAAAACTAGATTATAATATAATAAAATATAATATAATATAAAGATTTTGCTTAAAGGACACAAGGCACTAGGCTACTGGTCATATCACTTGATAAAAGCAATAGAAATCAACTAAATAGCTTTAAAAAATTCAGACCATTAAATAATAGGTAGTAAATTTATTAATTATTTTATTATTTAATATATCTTATAAGATATTATTACAAACAGAAAGCAAGATTTTCCTCCAAAATAACAACAAGGATATTTATCAGAATTTATCAAAATTGAATACATACTCTCGATGGCATTGTGAAAAAAACACAAATTTGCTTACATCAACCCAGTTTTTATATAAGCGACTTCGGTGATTGAAATGATGATAAAAAATAAAAATAGCCAAGCAACCTATCAAACAACTTCAATTATAAAAACCTAAATTTTGTTACATTATAAATAATAGCTCGGCAATATCGTATATTTTTAGATTGTTTTAATTTTGGAGATCACCACTTTGTACTTTTCTCGTTTATCAACTACCATTATCGATTGTTTTATATAGCAATAGAAGATCTGAGAATTGGGCATATTCCACAAAAACTTTATCAACTGGGATTACCATGAAAAAATCAACCATACTAAGAATCGCCAGACCAACTGACAACTTAACTCAAGTAGCTGAAATGTACTGCCAAGGTTTAGGATTTATTATCCTAGAGCAATTCGAAGATCATGAAAACTTTGATGGTATTATTCTAGGGCATCCAAACCATCTCTGGCATCTCGAATTTACCCATCATCGCGGCACAACAGTAGGAAGATCCCCCACGCAGGACAATTTATTGGCCTTCTATATATCAGACCGCTCAGAATGGTTAGAACAGATATCATTAATGAAAAACGCTGGCTTTATTGCAGTCCCATCTTACAACCCATATTGGGATATTGATGGTAAAACATTCGAAGATATTGATGGTTATCGGGTTGTGTTACAAAACACAGTATTCCTTGTTTGATTATTAATCGACTTTAAGCATACTTGCCCTAATAACCAACCCATACCTACGTTGTTTTATATTACGCAATAACATTATCAAAACTCAGCTATTGACACTGAGTTTTGATATATTCTTGCAAGTATTTTGTTTGCTGTTCGTTCTCAACAATCATTCTTCGGAGATCGAAATAATCTTGTTCAGCTGCTGGGTTAAGTCGTGGGGGGGCTGCATGGCCCACGCTGCCGGAGGAGCCGGTTTCGCTTTGATTACAGGTGGCCGCGATGCGCAACCGGCGATGACCAGCGGCAACATCGTTGCGAAGCACATCAATTTCAGATTTCGCATGAGCAAGTTCCTTTGTATGCTGATTATCCAGTTCAGACAGGAGCCTTATCCTCTCCTGCTGATTAACGATTTCATTCTGCTGCTCCAGCAACTCACTCTGTAGCTTAACTGTCGTATCAAGCTGTTTGGTATACTTACCGTAATAGTGGTAAGCCACCAGCGAGACAAGCGCTAGTGCAATAACAGTATAACCATGAGAGTTAAACTTCATAATAGCGCTCTACAAAAGTGAAAAAGCTTTATCAATGACCGCATTGCTATAAGGCTGACTACCATTTTCCATGGTAATAACGGACTTAATAAGCTTTGTCATAAATTCTTTATTAAATACATCAACAACCTGATCACCCGTCACTTCCGTGTCTTTGCATACGTGGTTAATATAAGCACCAGTATTATTTTCATTATGGGGGGCCCATCGTGAAATGATACCTTTTATGGTCTTAAGGCCATATTTCCGATTGTAATTATGTAAAATTTTAATCATTGCCCGAATACCATATTCAGGGCTGACAAACTGACAGAAAGATTTGTCAGTACGTTGTGATTCCGGCACTAAACCTTGCCAATCATCACCCCAACGAATGTTGCCAGGGTTATTGTTTCGAATGCCTCTACTCATAATTCACTCCTACTGTTTATTACCTGTTTTGTTATTAACAACTTTTCTTAAGATCTGACCAAAATAGTCAGTTCCCAGATAACCAATAATGACACTGCCGATGTAAGCCAAATCCGTGCTCATACCAAAAAAATTCAACACATCACGGATAAACCAGGCAATCATGGCACACATAATAGAATCCATAATTGACGTCCAAAATTTACCGCCGTTATATCGACCTCTGAGATAAGCCATTGCGGCAGCCAGTGCCGCTCCTATACCTTGTTCTTTGACTGACAGCAGCCATACCCATAGCTGCATCCAGATGTCAGGCTGTTTATCCATGTATTTCATCCTTTACTCCCATTCATATAATGGGAATCCATAGGCTGCCGTGTAGCCTTAAATTTGAGTTAATAGGAATACTGCGAAATCAGTAGAATAAGAAAAGGCTACACATAGCGCAGCCTTAAATTTTATAAGGTGATTACTTACATTTAGTATAATACCGAACTCATCAACAAACTCTGGCTGTATATCATTATGTTCGAGGGAGTAATAATAATTAATAGATATATAATTTATTAAGGCATTAACTATTCCAATTAAATAACACTCTTCCTGTTAGCTATTATTCTACAAGAAACCATATTCTATTTATTTTTTAATTTCCTAATAATCCATCCCTCAACTAAAAGCAAGATGTTATTACTTCGTCTTGAGCTTGCTGCTTTCAAGTATCAAACATGATCACCATGCACTTAAACTCTGAAATGTATTGTTGTCTTGTTATAGTGACTTTATTACTATTGATTCATTTAAAAACAAAATAAATGCTAAATCAAGGCCAAATCACTCCTCCCCCTTCTAATATAAATAACGTTGCTCCTATCAAGTTGCTCAAATATCCTTATGATTTATACTGAAATTCTCGATCATTTAATCCGGAAAAATGAATGTTCGCAGGGATATTTTTGTTACTCAAAAAAAATTATCTCGAAAATATTTTAATCTTCACCGCCAACTTAAATGTTGGATTACTTGTCCAATAGATTGTCAAAGGACAAAGTAATCAGGTGAAAATAATTAAGAAATAGAGCATCTAGCGTATAATAGCCATTAGCTCATAAATCTCCTTAATACTAAGATTAGATTACAACGTATAATAAACCATAATTCATGATAATTATGTACACCTGGTAATAAATCTCTCAAAGCAATTTTTTCAATAAAACGTTTCGCAAGTAATTTTTTTAAGGCAGGATCTTGTATCCTTTTTCTATACAAAATAAAAAAACTGCCAACTTCTCGTATTGCATGACGACTAAGTGATCTTCTTAACGACTTGTCACCTTTAATCCCTTTTGAGATGTTAATAATTGAATCAACTACAGTAATATAGCTATCAGCCCGATGATATAATTTTTTAGTTTCTCTTGAGCGAGTTATTGATTCCAAATTATGTCGATAACAATACAATAACTCCTCACAAAAGCCAATTCGATTCGCGACAAGTGACAAATTAATGGTCCATAAGATATCTTCATGAAGGGTATTTTCTCTAAAACTTAGCTGGCTATTTATAATCAGCTCTTTTTTAATCAGTTGTAACCAAACAAAATGTGGCCATTCTCTACATCCAACACAATATTCTATCCACTCTTTACCCGTTAATACCCTGCCATAAGGTTGTCTACGTGTTATTCTTCTATTCTCTTGTGAGAATGGATCTTCTGTAAAGCTAACTCCATTGCCAATTAACATATCTAATTTCTGTGCAATAGCTTGATCAAGCCACTTTCTTAATATTTTCGGTTTCAGCCAATCGTCACTATCAATAAATAAAACCCACTCTCCTCTCGCATATTTTATGCCATGATTTCTAGCTACTGAAACACCACGGTTTTCTTGATTAAAGATCCGTATTCTATTATCTCTTTTTTTATATTCATTAATGACTTCTAAACTATTATCCGTTGAGCCATCATTAATAATGATAACCTCAAAATTAATATTCTCTTGCGCAGATATTGAATCCAACAAATAGGCTATATAGTTTTCACTATTAAATACAGGGATAATGATAGTAATATCAAACTGAAACATCTATAGTCCTTTTAATAAATTAGCTTTCTTGATAAAAACATTATTTTTCATAGTAAAAAAGTGCCTTTTCCCCATTGCTATTTACAAACCATACAATATTTTTAGCATCAGTTATAGGTGGGGTAAAAAATTTTATCAAAAAAGCATAAAATTAAGTGTGACAATGATAAAAGGGATATACCTGAAATTTAGCTATCACTGTCCATTTTAAGGATAGCAATAGTGATAAAATATTTTAAAGTTATTGCTATACGAATTGATAAAATTAACAGGATGTTTTGGATTTTCAAAGATTATTTTAATTTTCCATATATAAATGCCGTTAAACATTTTAAGGTGAAAAAACCAAATATAATCAAGCGAAATAAATGGAAGTCAATAATGGAGAGGTAAAAATCATCATGCGATAATTGATATAAAATATTAAATTAAGTATTCCTGCAAATACCAATCTTATTCCATCTGTAATTAAATGGCTTTTATTTAATTAACACATAATAATATTTAATTACAATCGTAAAATTATAAATCAATCTATTATCTTAATAGACATTTAATATCAAAATATATTAAATCATAGCGAACAATAAAATTATCAGATATAAATCCATATAATCAAATGGCATTTAAAAATTTAAAAGGCAATATTATTGCCTTATTTATTAACGAAGAAATATTTAAAACTCATAAACATTCTGGATAACACGGTAAAGGAGACAATTGCACTATAATTCTTTTTCCTGCAACAATTCGTTGTTGGCTTTTCGCCTGTACCGCCCGTTTCCCATCCCAACGTAAACGAGCCCTTAAGAATAGCTCACTATGAGAAAATTGTGGGCTTAAACGCATGGAAAAAGTGAGGGGTAACATGTCCAAACGATAATACATTTCCCCCACTGTCAATACCTTGCCTTCAACCACAGTAAGCAACGACACCTCAACGTCTGCCGTTTTGGGCAGAGAAACCGGCATAGTCACATCTCCCTCAATCAACCGTGATGCATCATGCTTGACTACTTCACTGACACAACCGGTAATCAGCAAGCATAACAAGACCAACCCTATTTTGGTCACAGCAGGCTGATCCTACGTTGTGACAACGGAGTGTGCTGCCCATCCAACAAACGCTGTAATGTTGTTTCATGTTCAAGCCCCACGACAAGACCTCGACTTAACACCGCAGAAAGTGGCTCATGAACATTTTGTGGTATGTGTCCTGACGTAACCCGACGGCCACAGCAAAGGCTACTATTTTCATGGGGCACGTTTGTTAAATGAATGGGTAACGAATTTTCAATTTTCATACTCGCATTCCCAAAGATTCGCTCTGTTGAGAGTCAGTCGGAAGTTGAGCTTGCAACAACTCCTGCCAAAATTCAGCATGATCCAACATACTTGAAAGACTTTCTTCAAAGAGAGCCAGATTTAGCCGACTAGCTGACATTCGCCGATAAAGCTGTACCATTAGCGTTGACTCATCAAAACCAAAATGAAGATCAAATTGATACCAATGACGATTAAAACTAGCCAATTGACGGAAAATCCCTTCTCCAACCGCAGTGATATCAGCTACATCTATCTGTAAAACGAGCTGGTCACGTTCAGGAATTAAGATCAAAGAGAGGTGAAGATGCTCATCAAAACAGAGAGCAGCCACACCTTCATGATTTAAAGCCAGGTGCGGCAAGCCGAATTTAGCAGCAAATTCAGACAAAACTTGGTTGACGATGGCTATCACATCCATGGGTTACTCCTGCTAGAGAAGGCAATCAGACCAACTTGAATTACCGAATGGTCAAACAAACGGGTTACTCCCGCAGAAAAGGGGGCCAGTTTACTACCATCATCTTTTGTGCCTCTGTCACTCAAAGGCAATTCTTTTAATAAAAAGGTCACTCCGGTGATTATCAAAAACCAAACACCGGAACATAGGAACGTGCTTTTTTTCCTTAACACATTCTGCCTGTTAAAGATTGAAATCTTAATTTGATATTTTCGCTTTTCTATACTTTTGCCTTCGATGGTATTAATGGATTTTAAAAACGAGACCAAAGAGCAGCATCCACCGATAAGAGCGCACCCTTCGATGCGCTCAGACTTATTATCCAACACGGAATCTGCCAGTATTACACCACGCCAGTTGCCGCGCGCCATGCCTGGACATGGCTCTGATAAAGCTGCTGTATCAATTGCAAAACCTCTCTCATGAAGTTGTTATTCAATGAGATCTGATCTTCACTCTTCTGTTTTTCATGTTGAGCAATAGATGAATCCACTTCATGTTCCTTGGTTTTAGCTTGAGAAAGTCCCTGTTCTACCTGCACCGAATTATTGGACATACTCTCTAAAGATTTCATCACTGAACTTAAGAACTGCTGCTTGCTGTTACGATTTTCGAAAACCAAGGTAAGAGATTTCAGAGCACTCTTGTCTGCATCTTGTGCTATATTCCATACCTTACCAATTGCTGCCCGATCCGCATCGCTATTCTTGCCCAACTGTTGCAACTTAATATCGATTAATTCGTTACGACCAGCAATATTACCTTCCAACGTTTTCTGCTGCTTAATTGCCTGGCTGTTTTTAACAGAAGAAAAACCACCTATCAGCCCCGAGCCAATAGTCATTAAGCCTGAAACCACCGCCATAGCAATCATCAACTTAGCGCCATGCCGCATCTCATCCACTTGTGACTTCTGAGCATCAATGGATGCTTTATTCTCAGTGTCACGCTGCAAAATACCCAGTTCACGCATCCTCTTTGCAATCTCAAAAAGTAGCGACATCATATCCAGCGTGTTATTTAATTCCTGTCCGACGCTTCCTAAGCGACTAGGATCAAAGCCCTGTTTCGGCGTAATCAATACAACCTTATCCGTGAGCCTGGTTTTTTCCGACTGTTGAATAGCAGCTTCATGTGCTGTCGGTGTCGGCGTGGAGATTTTGTCAGCCACAATATCAACACTATTATTGACATTGCTTACCTGAGAACTGCTGACATTACTAACAATTTCCATCTTCTTACTCCCTAAATTTCCTGTGGTCGGCTGGCAAGGTTATTTATCATGTCTCCCCTGGCATTAAGCATCTGGAAAATCATTTCCATCACATGTTGGAAAGACTCTACCAGTTGGGACAACTCCTCTTTGAGCCTGTCCATAACAGCCTGAAATGCGGTCAATTCGCTACGTGAAAGCTGTACATCAGCTTGTCGGTTAGCCGCTTTACTCTGGAAGGCAGCATTGGTAGTTTGAGCAGCGCCATTAGCAACATCAACCACCAAATCACTCACCTGCATACCCACTTTCAAGCTACGAGCCATAGTATTTGCCGCCGTACCAGCAACTTTTGCAGAAAACTCCGCCGCCTTTACTGCGACTTTGGATGCTACTTCAGCTGCTACCTTAGCCCCTACCTCTACAACTTTACTACCAAGCTTAGATGCCACGTCAGCAACTGCTTTGCCCATCTTAGCGCCCATCTTGGCTATCATTCCGACTGCTGAACCACCGAAACTGACCGCCGCCGCGGCCACCGCCATCGTAATCTCAATCGCTGTTATGACTGGCCCTAGCCATTTCATGGTTTCCTTGCTGATTAAACCATCTTGAGCCGCTTGTTGTAGACTCTGAGAGACCACGCCCATTACCCCTCCGGCAATCAGCAAAGCGCCGGCTACCGCCCCAACACCAGTAGCAACCATAATTGCGCCAACCACAATTGAAGCAATCGCACTAATCCAGCCAAAGATCTTAGAAAACAATCCAGATTTCTGCGCCTCTTTGGCAGAATTTTCAGCTTCTTTAATCTTCTGTTGGTTCTCATCCATTTTCTGCAAGCTTTGCTGACATGCTCGCTGGATATCTTGGATTTTGAGATTCGTCTGATTACGATCAAGCTCGCTGGTCAATTTGCCCAATTCAATCTCTATCGCCTCAGATGAAGCAAACACTAGAGAGGACAACCGCGAAGTTGTTTCTGTCAGCTTTGCTGTCAGTTCCTTTATCAGCCCTGTTGCCTGCTTAGCCTCTTGCATAATCGATTCGAGCTTAGCCATTTCTTCTCGCCCAAGGTGGGTATTACTCACAGCCAATGGCGCTGGCAATGATACTCCTCGTGACTTAGCGGCATTAGAAGAGAGCCAGTTACCGGCCTGGCTAGGCGTAACGTGCTCCTCGCCTTTAGGAGGTATAGTTGCGAGGATTTCATCAACTTGAAAACTGTCGACCCTCGGTTGAAGAACTTTAGATTCACTGACTTGAACCATTTTCCTGAGTCCTTTTTATTGTGATAGCTTCTAACATTGCACTGGAACTGGCAGCCAAAGCGGCCTGTTCCGGCAAAGCTGCCGCAAGTTGTTGGGCCGAGTAGAAGCCACTCTCAGCCCCATCAAGTTCTCCTAATTGCAGGAGACATTCGGCAGCATGAAATGGAAAACGGGGCTCATTAATATCAAGCATCGCTCCGTAGCTATAGCTTTGAATTGCCTGCTCCAATTGCCCCATAGCCTGACGACATGCGCCCAATCCAAGGAAAAACCGGGAATCATAGTGATCCAACATACACAAAGCCTGGAATATCTTATGTGCATCCTGCCATTTACCTGACTGATATTGGTTGAACGCTAATGAGTAAAGTTGCTCCAACGTATCACTAGAAATATCCTTCAACATGGCAAGAGTGCCGCCATCATGAAGAAAAGATTCCAGTTCTTGTGCATATTGGTCAGAAGTCGTTGATGTTTCTTGATGCTCCATAATCATTCCTTAAATTGCGCCGAGAATATTGCGCATAATGCTGTCATACTTTTGAATAAAACGGTTTAACGCCTCGATAGCCGCGTTATAACGGGAACTAGCCTCATTTAAGCGTGTTGTTTTTTCCTGGACAGTATTGTTTAGTGGATTTACACGATCGTTAACCGAAGTGGAAAAGTTGGCTAACTTATTATTTTCCTTGTCATATTCGTAAGAATTCTCCAGACCTGTCATAGCCCCACTTTGCTTGTCGGAACTTTCTAAGAATGTCTTAATAGAGAGGTCTGATGATCCCTTGGATATCTTATTTAGCAGCTTATATTCAGCACTCTTCTCAAAAGCATCCTTATCACTAAAACCATACTTCGTATGGTCCAGCAAATTGAAAGAGTTATCATCAATATTAAGTTTCTGTTTATCTTTCCCTGCGGATAACTTCGCATTAATCTCCGACTGAATAACACTGTAAATTTTTAACTCTGCGGTCAATGCAGCCAGTTCATCACGCAACTCAAGTCGTTTTTTATCATGACCTGACATAACAGAAACAAATATATCGATTACATCATCATCAAGACGATCCGGTGTTAAATTAAAATGAACCGCAGCCAGAAAATCTCTTAATGTCCAGTCAGTTCCTAATGTCGGGCTATTCAAGAAGGATTTAAGATTATTAATTCCATTCTTTATTTGGCTATCGAAATGACCATCTTTGACAATAGCGTCCGCTGGCAGAAAATAGGCAATCAGTTTTTTCAGGAGTCCTTTTTCATCCTTACCACCTTCAGTAATAACCTGATCGCTAAATATCATCTTATCCCTATTCGGATCATACTTTGCTTCAATCTTGATCTTCTTCTCAAGAATAAGATTAACCAATCCATCAAGCTCCGAAGATCCAGAACCTCGTAATTGCTCTAGCGAAACCCCCTTCAGATCTGTCAAGAAAAGCTGTGGGTCATTTTGATATGGCCTAATTTCCACCTTCAAACTCCTTATACAATAATGCCACGCATACGAGGTGGGCGACGGAGACGCTTTCCCTCTTCCAAAGAGGGAGGTTGGTTGCTTCGTAAGCGATTAACTTCTGTCAGCAACTCTTGCTCAGCATTCCGAACCAAAGTAACGTCAGTATGACCAAACAATTCTGTACCCACACTTGGGTTGATGCCAAGAGACTGCCACATCTCCTGCAATAGTTGCAGTCTGTGATCACTGTCCTTAATGGCTGCCTCAGCAGCTTGCAGTACTTTGGCGTTGGGTTCCTCTTGCATCAGTGATTCCTATAATAAAGAGAGATATCGATTCTTCCTGTCAAAGTTGGACTTTTTTTTGTTGTTTTCTCATTTGATGTAGCGATATAACGCAACTGGCTTCTAACTCGAACCAGCCAGGCGCCACCTCACTCGCGCCAGTCCAGCGATGGTAAAACCGGGCCAAACGTTCATCATTAAGGGGAGAATCAACCAAAGTATTAACTTGACCATAAAGCCGGCCACCCGGCCCAAGTACTGCCATCGTTGCTGTCGCCAACAGATAAAGAGGCGCAAATGGATTAGCAAGCCCTCGGCGCTGCCGGGTACGACGTAACATCACGATCCAAACTCGCGGCGCATCATAACGCCAGGCAATTTCACAGCCTTCATACCACACACGCCAGCCAAGAGGGATCGAGCTACTCCCCATATAATGAGGGTGTACTGAATAACCCCGCTCCTTAAGCCAAGGGGTTAGCGGATCACTATTCATAGACACACTCTACCAAGCGGTTGGATGTTGATCTGTTGAGTCAACTCTTGATACGAAAGCACTGGCAAGCCGTGGTGATCACCTTCAATTAACTTACGGACATAGCGACGAATATCCATTGATACGATCAACACTGGCTTATTCTGCATCTGTGTTAAATCGCCCACTGTTTTCTTCATCTGTTCAAGGAAACTTTGCGTCACCGCCGGGTCCAACGCCAGATAACTACCCGCGCTCGTTTGGCGAATACCACTGCGGATCTGCTCCTCTACCTGTTGATCCAACAAATAGGCGGGCAGGATATTGTTACCATTAGCATACTTGTAACAGATGTAACGCTTGAGACTACTGCGAATATATTCCGTTAATTGCACCACATCTTTTTCCTTCTGCCCCCACACCACCATAGCTTCAAGAATCGTACGTGTATTTCGAATAGAGATGTCCTCTCCAACCAACCGTTGCAATATCTCGGTCATCCGCTGCAATGGAATGATGCGCATGGCCTCCTTGACCAATTCACCATAACTACCCTCCATCTGCTCCAGAAGATAACGGGTTTCCTGTACGCCGATAAAATCTTCGGCATACTCCCGCAGCACATGTGACAAATGCCAAGTGATCACCTGAGACATGGATAAAAACGCCAGCCCGGACTTCACCAAACGCTCTTGATGTGCTTCCGCTACCCACAAGGTAGGTTGATTAGGTAATAGAGGTTCCCCCTCTTCATAAGGGATAGCCAATAGTTCTAACTGACTGACCGGTTCCTGCACCAGCAAATGCGCTGAACGCAACCGACCACGGGCAACAGGCACCTCTTGGAGCTGGATTAAGTATTCCCCTTCCTTCATCCCTTCATTAAAGCGTAGGTGGATACCCGGAAATGGTACGCCTAAATCTAAATAGAGGGCGCGTCGTACCCGTATTAATTCATCATTCAGTGAAATAGCTTCCAGTTCAGCCTGTAATCCCGCATCCACATCAATAAGTAAAGGAACCGTCATCGCAAATTCCTCTTTCTCACCAAGCTTTCCAGCTTTGGCCTTACTGCCGCTCTTGGATTTAGGTTTGGCTGCCGGGGCGCCTGCTCCTTGGGCTAACAGGCTAGGAAGATCCGCCTGCTGGCTGGCGCTGGCTTGTCGCTGGCGTTGAAACAGCAAATAACCGCCACCCGCTACCACCAGTGCAAGCATTAGGAAGGTTAATGTGGGGAATCCGGGAATCAGACCAAATAGCACCAATAAAACACCGCCAATCAGCAATGCCTTTGGTTGGGCAACGACCTGCTCGCCGATCTCATTACCCAAATCCGAAGCATCTTCCGACGAAACGCGCGTAACAATGATACCTGCGGTGATAGCGATCAACAGTGCCGGAACCTGAGAGACCATACCGTCACCAACGGTCAAAATGGCGTAGAGCTGCAACGCATCAGCCGCCGACATCCCTTTCTGGGTGACGCCTATGGTTATCCCGCCCAAAATGTTGACAAAGATGATAAGGAGGCTCGCAATCGCATCACCCTTAACAAATTTCATCGCACCATCCATCGAACCAAACATCTGGCTCTCTTTTTCGATAATGCTGCGCCTCTCTCTGGCTTCATTGACGTCAATAACGCCGGCACGCATATCTCCGTCGATACTCATCTGCTTACCGGGCATGGCATCAAGGGAAAAACGGGCGCTCACCTCAGCTACACGCTCCGAACCTTTAGTTATGACGATAAATTGTACAATAGTGATGATCAGAAAGATCACTATCCCGACAATCAGATTGCCGCCGACAACGAAATTACCAAAGGTATAGACTATCTTACCGGCATCGGCTTGCAGGAGGATCATCCGGGTGGTACTGACGGAAAGCGCCAAACGAAATAGCGTTGTCACCAACAAGACCGCCGGAAAAGCAGAAAACTGTAAAGGGGAATTGATATAGACGGCCATCATCATGAGCACCACAGAGATGGTCATATTAATGGCGATCAAAATGTCAAGCAGGATAGGCGGAAGCGGCAACACCATCATGAAGACCACGGCCAGCAACAAGATTGCTAACATGATGTCTTTACGCTCGCCAATCAGACGCAATAATTCCAACCCACGGCTCATAATAGGGCCCCTTGAGCAAGATAACGCTGATAAGCACTGCGTGCTTCTTCCAGATTCCCTTCCTGTTGACAAGCGCGGCTCACACAAAGCCAGAGGGCAGCGCTTTGTTCACCCTGCTCTTGTAAGAGGGCGCAATGCTCTTTTGCCATGCTCCCCTCTTGCAGTTTAAGTAATGAAACCACCAAGGCGCGGCGCCCTTCCTGATGTTCAGGATGCAAAGCCAGTAATGCATCTAATAAAATACGCGCTCGGTCAGGATGACCGTATTGAAGTTGGAGCCAGCCGAGCAGCAACAGGGCGCTCTGCTGTTTAACACTGAGAGTCATGGTCATACCTTGTGCAACAGGTGCAGAGCCATCTGCAACAACTGTTCATCTTGATTCATTTTTTCCAACAGGGAGACAGCATGCTGTACCCTGACGTCATTATCTTGTTGCAAAATTGTACGCAGACTACTAACCGCCTGACGAAAATCATGTGGACGCAACAGAGAGTGAAACCCATCTTGCGGGCAAGCGAAAGCCAACAAAGCCTGATCAGCCTTGTTAGCGGGATAAAGACGTGCAGAGTGAGTCTCAACGGATTGACCATCGGGCAATAATGCGTAGCGATCAGGTAAACTAACCCCTATCTCTTCCCGACTGATCGCCGTTAGTTGTTCAATTCCTATATGGGCGGCAGCGATTTTGCTCACGAAGCGAGCACCTCTCGCTGTACTCTTAACAAAGAGCGAAATGCCTGATGCAGCAAGGGCAAGGTTATCTCTCGTTCATCCAGTGTCACAAACAATAACAGGCGATCTTCCCCCAACCAGCCACAACGCAAAGGCAATTCAGGCCCCTGACCACTGAAAGTGAGCAACATCGCCTTAACCATGACCTCTTTTCCCTGATGCCAAGGAATTTCGCGGGCCAGCCAAAGTGTTAATGCGCCGCCATAGCGCTCAATTTGTAACGTACCAGAATACTCAAAATCGATTTGGATCAAGGGGCTAGAAACATCAGACATCTCCATACCCAAATCCTGACAAAACTGGAGTAACTGTGGCTCTATCCAGTTCATGATGTTCCCTCTCCCGACCACAATTCGTCTTCTTCTTTCTCAATTGCTGTATCCAGCGCCAGTTGACAAGCATTAAGCAAATTTTGGCGCTGTTCTTCATCACTGAACACTTCCACCGGAATCAAGCGAATCAATCGCTTCAATTCGCGGTAGAAATGAATTTGAGTTTGGCTATCCTGCAATCCCAAAGCATGACCGAGCATTTCAATATCCCGCACATTGGCCCAACGTTTCTCAACCAGAGAAACGACATCCCCCATAAGGTCAGAAGGCCCGTATGCCATGACTTTCCCCCTCTATCACGCTTTTCCATAACTGCTCAACCTGAACTGACAAACTGTTAAGCAAACGGAGTTTATGCATGTCGCTCATTACACGTTCCAACTTAATCGGATCAAGTTGCCGCTGTTGGCTGTCCAGATCAGCGCTCAAGGCTTTCATGATGAATCCGGTGACTTCCATCAGGGAACTACTCTTGAAATTGGATTGAATATCCCGCCAGGCAGCCGACAACCCTTGATAATCCATCACGGCATCACGATAGATGTTGCGCAATGCTTGCAAGTTGCCGACCCCATTTCTCGCGGCTGTCGTGGCATCAGGTGTAATGCGGGCTCCCAACTCGATAGCAATCCCTTGCTCTTGCGCTAAACGTGACAACTCCTGGTCAATCAATGTCAATATGGCATGTGCCTCTGGCCTGCCAGCCAGCGCATCACGGGCCTGACTCAGCGCATAAAATTGCTCACTCACTTCGCCAGAGAAACTTTCCAGATAAGCCTGCAACTGAGCAATATTCGTCAGTTGAGCGCTATTTAAGTGAGAGATTAATGCCTTGACCTTTTGTTGACGCTCCAAATCCGGCACCTTCTGCAAATATTCACCCACCAGCGCCTCAATTTCTCGCACCCTGGCATGCCCATCGCTAACTTTACGCTTGGAGAGCGGCATATCTTTGCGCTCCGAAAATGCGAAGGTCAGCTCTTCAGCCGCATCAGCAAAAGATTGGGATGCCGATACCAGCACCACTTTCTCTCCCTGAAATTGACCAACCTTGGCCTGCTCCTGTTGTGCGGTCCCCCCGGTACCCGGTTCTGATAAAGTTATCGAATGAAGATGATTCTGGATAATATCCATAGTCTACCTTGTCATATCAGAGTTAATAATGAACAAATTATAAAGATACCGTCCCAGAGCCTATGCCAAAATCAGTCGTGAATTTTTAGCAAAATCCGTCGTAACCCAAGGCACAGCCCCATTGATCTGGTGTAAGGCGCATCAAACATGATCAATACGCCGTGAACAAAGAATAGGAAACCTCACCGATAAAGCAGAGAACATCCAGACAAACTCCAACTATTTTCTAAAAACTCCCGACTCAGGTTGCAATCCCTCCCCCCTCTCCCTTCTTTATAGTATTTGCAGCAGAGGTTATATAAACGATCATGAAGCTTTCCCTTGACCATATTCCCGGCCAAATGCGCCACGCCATTAATGAATGCCGGCTAATTCAGATTCGCGGCAGGGTTACACAGGTCACAGGTACACTACTTAAAGCCGTTATTCCTGGTGTACGGATAGGTGAACTTTGTCACTTACGCAATCCTGACAACACGCTGTCGCTTTTAGCGGAGGTGATTGGATTCCAACAACACCAAGCCTTGTTGACTCCACTTGGTGAGATGTTTGGTATCTCTTCAAATACCGAAGTGAGTCCAACCGGAGCCATGCACCAAGTTGGCGTAGGCGATTACCTGTTAGGACAAGTCCTTGATGGGCTAGGTAATCCGTTTTCCGGCGGCCAATTGCCAGAACCGCAAGCCTGGTATCCAGTTTACCGGGATGCCCCGGCTCCCATGAGTCGTAAACGGATTGAACACCCGCTTTCACTCGGCGTGCGTGCTATTGACGGCCTACTCACTTGCGGTGAAGGCCAACGTATGGGGATTTTTGCCGCGGCTGGCGGCGGAAAAAGTACACTGCTATCTACGTTGATTCGTAGCGCCGAAGTTGATGTTACCGTGCTGGCGCTCATCGGTGAACGTGGCCGTGAAGTGCGGGAATTTATTGAATCAGATCTCGGTGAAGAGGGACTAAAACGCTCAGTGCTGGTGGTCGCGACCTCAGATCGTCCGGCAATGGAGCGAGCTAAAGCAGGGTTTGTCGCCACATCAATCGCTGAATATTTTCGCGACCAAGGCAAACGTGTACTTCTATTGATGGATTCTGTCACCCGTTTCGCCCGTGCACAACGAGAAATAGGTTTAGCGGCTGGCGAACCGCCAACCCGACGAGGTTATCCCCCGTCAGTGTTCGCTGCTTTGCCACGATTAATGGAACGTGCCGGTCAATCGGACAAAGGTTCGATTACCGCCCTTTATACCGTATTGGTGGAAGGCGATGACATGACAGAACCCGTGGCAGATGAGACCCGCTCTATCCTTGATGGTCACATTATTTTGTCACGCAAGCTGGCCGCAGCTAATCATTATCCAGCTATCGATGTGTTACGTTCCGCTAGCAGGGTGATGAATCAAATCATCACCCCTGAACATCAGGCTCAAGCTGGTCTGTTGCGCAATTGGTTAGCTAAATATGAAGAGGTTGAGCTTTTGTTGCAGATTGGAGAGTACCAAAAGGGGCAAGATCCCGTTGCTGACAATGCCATTGCTCGCATTGAAGCAATACGTAATTGGTTACGCCAAGGCACCCATGAGCCAAGCGATTTATCCCAAACTTTAGCGCTATTACAACAGATAACAAAATAATGATTAGCCGTTTACAACGCATAAAAGCCTTACGAGTCGAACGCGCTGAAAAACACTTTTCCCAGCAACAAGCGAAACTGCAAACGGCCCGTCAAAACCATCAACAGGCTTTGCAAACCTTGCAAGATTACTGTCAATGGCGAATAGAAGAAGAACAACGGCTTTTTGCACTGTGTCAGGGCCAACCTATTGACCGTAAAGGTCTTGAACGTTGGCAACAACAAGTTGCCCTGTTACGCGAAAATGAAGCGCAACTGGAAAAGCAACTGGCTGAAATGAAAGAAAAAGTGGAGCAGGAACTGCGTCAATTACAAGAGTGTCAACGTGTACTGCACCACGCACGCCAACAGCAAGAAAAATTTAATGAATTGGGTCGTCAGCAACAAGAGGCGATCCGTGCCCAAGGTGAATACCAGGAAGAGCTGGAACAAGAAGAGTTCCATCGCCAGGAAAGAGTGTAAAACAGAAGAGTATGAACCCACTGACAGCTATCGGCAAAGGTGTCTCCTCCCTCCCAACGTCGTCTCCCGCAGAGGCAGACGCAGATTTGCAACGCCGTTTCGAGCAAGCTATCACCTCTCATGCCGCTAACACGCGCCAGTTAACCACACGGCGGACGGAACAACCGTTAACTAACACGACGACAAATAGTAAAACCGCAGATCCGCATGCTACACATGACTCAGATGAGGAGCATCCACTATTTGACTCTCTCCAACCGGCCATTGATGATCCGCGCAAGCAAGCCTTACTATTGTCAGGTCATGACATGCCTGCGCTGCCTCAAAATCAGAAAAAAAGCTTATCGGCCTCTGGTCATCACCTTAGTGAGATCGCTCGCGAGATGAAGGAGTCTCTGCCAACCCTCGAAGCCCCAATACCTCAGCCAAACCCAAATACCTTGTCTGATTCTGGCCTAAAACCGGTTGATATCACTGTGACTTCTCATCCTGGCACAACTAATCCTGACACAACAATGACGCCTGTTCAGCAAGATGCAAACGATGAACTGACATATCAGGCAGTGATGCAAACAACACCTGGCCGATCCCCATCTCAGCCAGACACACAACGCGGTACTCCTCCTCACCAACAGACAGACTCGACTTTACCTATACCTGCCCGCCATGCCGACGAAATCAACATAGCGGAAAGAAAAACACTCGCTGAAACCGAGAATGACCATTTGTTGATATCAAAGCCAAAAGAGTCTGACTCGCAATCCTCTTACTCTGGCGGATCAGACGGGAAAGTACCTTTTTTCCCACAAGCACAACTCCTGCCAGGGGAGCGTATTCTTGCCACGATGCAAGCAACTTCAACCATATCTCCCCTCTTGGAGGCGTTGATCGACAAACTGAGTGTAGAGATCAGTATTGAGCTAACCCAACAGCCGCGTCCGGCAACATTACACCTAACGCTCCCTAGTCTGGGGGCGCTTGAGATCCAACTCACCAATGAGCATGGCACACTTCAAATAGAGATTTTAGCGAATCCCGCAGCTCAACAACTGCTGAAACAAGCACGCTTTGAACTGATTGAGCGTTTACAACTTCTCTATCCAACACAAACTGTCGAACTCTCCCTTCCGTCTCAAACGGATAGTGAACACGGCTCGCGTCAACGTCGCAGCGTATACGAAGAATGGAAAAAAGATGCATGAATAGCCTGACCTTATCCAAAGTTTCATCGGAAGAATTAACGCTGCATCAGACCCTAAGTCGCCACCAGCAACAATTTAGTTGGGATAATAGCCATCTCTCCCTGGATGTGGCTCCCCCTCCCCAAACGTTGGACAGGATACTGATCGCCCATTGGCAAGGGCAAACTTTTTCCTTTTACTGCCATGCAGCCGAGCTAGCGTTGTGGCTCGCTCCTGATCTACAACAAGCGGATCTCAACTCGCTCCCTCAAGATCTGCTGTTAGCATTGCTGGAATATCAGAGCAGCGTGCTTCCCACTCTATCGTGGTCAGCACTGCGTACCACATCAGAACGCCCCTTGTCAGCTTGCTTGCGACTACTCCTTGAACGGCCGGGAGCCACATTGCCGCTCTGGTTATCAGAGCCATCCCCCTTAATTGCTATATTGCCAGAACGTCAACCTGACGAGCGCCTGTCTATTCCATTACGGCTTTCTCTGCAATGGGGGGCAATAACCCTAACTTTAGACGCATTTCGCACCCTGGAATCAGGAGATGTGCTACTACTACCCCCACAGCAACAACCAGATGCCCCTTTGTTAGCATATCTGGAAGGACGCCCTTGGGCCTACTTTAAATCCCATGACCATAAACTGGAGTTAATCACTATGCACCCCCTCTCTCCTGACAATTCTGACAACACTCTGCCGGTAACAGACTTAAACGACCTGGAAGTTCATGTCAGTTTCGAAGTAGGCCGTCAGACACTGGATCTACAGACACTCACCAGTCTGCAATCTGGTTCATTACTCGATCTTGGCGTTCCCTCAGACGGTGTAGTACGTATTCTTGTCAATCAGAAATGCCTGGGTTCAGGACGGTTGGTCGATATTGAGGGGCGTCTGGGAGTAAGAGTCGAACATCTCTCCGTGGAGAAACAATCATGATCCAGTTACCGAATGAATTGGATCTCATCATCGGTCTGGCTTTGCTGGCACTGCTGCCCTTTATTGCGGTGATGGCAACCTCTTTTCTCAAACTATCCGTGGTATTTTCCTTACTGCGTAACGCGTTGGGCGTACAGCAGATCCCACCTAACATGGCTATGTACGGATTGGCGATTATCCTCACTATTTATGTGATGGCTCCGGTGGGTTTCGCCACACAAGATTACCTGCGTCAAAATGAAGTTTCATTCAGCAATGCACAATCAGTAGAGAAATTTGTGGAAGAGGGCCTGACACCTTACCGGAATTTTCTCAAACAACATATTAAGCCCAGTGAGCGCACTTTCTTTATCGACAGTACCCGACAAATCTGGCCGAGCCAGTATGCGGATCGGCTAGAACCAGACAGCCTGTTGATACTGTTGCCTGCCTTTACAGTCAGTGAATTAACCCGAGCTTTTGAAATTGGGTTTCTGCTTTATCTGCCGTTTATTGCAATCGATCTCATTATTTCTAACATTCTGCTCGCAATGGGAATGATGATGGTCTCTCCAATGACTATCTCTCTTCCTTTCAAGTTACTGTTATTTGTTCTGCTTGATGGCTGGACGCGCCTGACCCACGGCCTTGTTATCAGTTACGGAGATTAAATATGAGTAATGCTGATATTTTGCATTTCACCAGCCAATCGCTCTGGCTAGTGTTAATCCTTTCCCTGCCACCGGTACTCATGGCTGCGGCCGTGGGAACATTGGTTTCGCTAATCCAAGCGCTCACCCAAATACAAGAACAAACGCTAGGTTTTGTTATTAAATTAGTTGCGGTCATCATCACCCTGTTCGCTACAGCTACCTGGCTTGGCAACGAACTCTATAGCTTTGCCAACATGACTTTTCTTAAGGTGCCGCTGATCAAATGACCTTACCAGAGCTCCAGCAGCAAATGTTGGCTTATACCCTGCTATTACCGCGCATCATGAGCTGCTTTGTGATATTCCCTGTGCTCAGCAAACAGATGCTAGGTGGTGGGTTAATCCGCAACGGCGTGGCTTGTTCACTGGCTCTCTATGCTTACCCAACCGTAGCTGGCAACCCACTGCCCACATTGGGTAGCCTGGAATTGACGCTGTTGCTCGGTAAAGAGGTCCTGCTTGGTTTGCTCATTGGCTTTATCGCTTCTATCCCATTTTGGGCGATGGAAGCCACCGGTTTTATTATAGATAACCAACGGGGAGCAACAATGGCGTCAGTGCTCAACCCATCCTTGGGCAGTCAAACTTCACCCACAGGTCTGTTATTGACTCAAACACTGATCACACTTTTTTTCTCCGGCGGCGCTTTTCTTAGTCTGCTTGGAGCCCTATTTCAGAGCTATAACAGTTGGCCGGTAACGCAATTTTTCCCCCAAATTACCAACCAGTGGCTCCATTTTTTCTACGGCCAGTTCAGTTATCTGCTGCAACTCTGCGCCCTGATGGCCGCCCCTTTATTAGTTGCCATGTTTCTGGCCGAGTTCGGGCTGGCGCTGATTAGCCGCTTCGCTCCTTCTCTTAACGTTTTCGTGTTAGCAATGCCGATCAAAAGCGCAATTGCCAGCCTGTTATTGGTTATCTATATCCAGTTATTGATGCACCATGCCTATGATAAGGTGCTGTTAATTCTCTCCCCAGTACACATGTTAATCCCTATCCTGGAGGCGCCATGAGTGGAGAAAAGACTGAAAAACCTACCCCTAAGAAACTCAGAGATGCCCGGAAAAAAGGCCAAGTAACCAAAAGTAACGAAGTCGTCTCAACCTCCTTAATCTTGGGGTTAATCGGCATGATGATGGTCATGTCTGAATACTATTTGGAGCATCTGAGTAAACTGATGCTGATCCCGGCTAATTTGCTAGATAAACCCTTTCCCCAAGCCTTAAACCATGTGGTTGAAAACCTGATGCAGGAGCTGGTCTACCTCTGCCTGCCAATTCTAAGCGTTTCCGCTTTGCTATCGCTGGCTTCACACTTCGCCCAATATGGTTTTCTACTTAGTGGACATTCCATCAAACCTGATATTAAAAAAATCAACCCAGTTGAAGGCGCTAAGAGAATCTTCTCTATCAAGAGTCTGGTGGAATTCATCAAATCGATACTTAAAGTGGGGCTGCTCTGTACCTTGGTTTGGGTGACTTTGGCAGGCAATCTACAAGCGCTACTGAACCTACCGGAATGTGGGGAACAATGCATTATCCCTGTACTCGGAACAATGTTAACCCAACTCATGACGGTATGTGGTATGGGGCTTATCGTGATCTCTATTGCCGATTATGCCTTTGAACACTACCAACATATTAAACAGCTTAGAATGAGCAAAGACGAGATCAAACGGGAATATAAAGAGAGTGAAGGCAGCCCAGAGATCAAAAGTAAGCGACGTCAATTTCACCAAGAATTACAATCAAGCAATATGCGTGCTAGCGTCAAGAACTCATCAGTGATTGTCGCCAACCCAACTCACATTGCAGTGGGTATCCGTTACAAGAAAGGGGAGACACCGTTACCCCTTATCACGCTCAAGTTCACCGATGCTCAGGCCCTACAAGTTCGACGTATTGCCGAAGAGGAAGGTATTCCGGTATTACAACGCATTCCTCTGGCGCGAGCGCTTTATCAGGATGGCCTGATAGACCAATATATTCCTGCTGATCTTATCCAAGCTACCGCAGAAGTTTTGCGCTGGCTAGAACAGTGGCAAGATCGTGCTCCTGAGCCGTAACCCGCCCTCAAACATGTTAAGCAACCACATATATACGGAGGCGTTATCAAACATAGAGGACAAAAAGCATAACGCTAAACCACCGCCGTCGCCAGGAGAGCGAACAGCGGAACGCCGTTACGCATTAAGAGCATTAAAGAAGGCTGGCGCTTTCCCCTCATGTGCCAGATTAAATAGCATGCGCGTCGAGGCATACAGCCCGGAATTACCCGCAGACACAACTGATGTGAGAATGACGGCATTCATCACGGCTGCCGCAGAAAGCAACCCGGCATTACGGAAAACCAGTTTAAAGTGCAAGTGCGCCAGAAACGGGCATAAATGCGGCCAGTTCGTCTAGTCAGATGTTGCGGTAATGCGGACCTGAAATTAACGAAAATAGAGAGTTACAGGGGCTATATAACCCCTGCCTGGGAAAAATCAAAGGGTCATCATCATTTCATGCCAGGCCATCCCACCATGATCGGATGTGGACGGCTTGATGTACTGATAGCCAAAGTGAGAATACAGATCGACATGGCGATCCTTGCACATTAGATGAATCGTCTCTTTATTCATAGACTTCATATGTGACACGAATTCGCGCATCAACAAGGATGAATAGCCTTTACCCTGGAAGTCAGGGTGAACCACAACAGACATAATTACTGCGTTTGGCGCAGCCGCATCGTGTCCCACGAGTTGTTTGAACTCTTCGTCAGACATAACAACTTCCCAGGCACAACCTGCATTGATAAAGCCGATGACCTCACCGTCATTTTCCATGCACAGGAAGCCTTCCGGGTAAAGGTCAATGCGGGTAGCAATTTTTTCTCGTGTAGCGGCTTCATCACCTTCATAAGCAGTAATTTCAATCTCATAGCAACGATCAACGTCGGCGGGAGTAGCCTGACGGAAAACTGGGTTAAACATGCTTTTGCCTCTTCATAAATCATCTCAATCAGAATAGTACCTTTTTCATAGCATGTTTACGCTGCATTTTCTGCAATGTTAAAATGCATACTCTGCATTCAATATTTCATGCTTGGATACTTACGCTACGCTCTTTTCCTGGAGACACTGAAAACCATGCACTCACTTTTACGTAAGCTTGATCTTAATCTGCTGCTGGTCTTCGATTCTTTGTACCGGCACGGCAGCGTAACTGACGCAGCCAGTGAAGTTGCCCTTAGCCCTTCGGCGTTGAGCCATGCTCTGAATCGCCTTAGAGTTTCTCTTGAAGACCCCCTGTTTGTTCGTGCCAGGGGACGAATGGTACCGACTGCAAAAGCAGAAAGTATTGCCGCAAGGATTTCAGGCGCTCTGGGTAGTCTTTCTTCCTGCCTCCACAAACAAGACGTTTTTGAACCAGAAAAAAGCACGGAAACATTTACATTTGCGGCTACAGATTACACCGCAGGCATCATCCTGCCGGCGCTGATATCACGCGTTAATCATCTGTCCCCAGGCATCACCATCAAGCTGATTTATTCACGGGATTTTAATGCCGACGAGGATCTTATATCCGGCAAAGTGGATTTTGCACTGGGGTTTGAGGAGGAACAAAAGATGCCCCGCCGGGGCATAGAAGCGATTACCTGCTTTACAGACGATTACGTAGTCGCCGCCCGTCGAGGGCACCCTGATATCAAAGAAACGCTCACACAAGAGATGTATCTTAACGCCGGGCACGTTGTGGTGCGCCCGTGGCTTGAGTCACGAGGTGTTATCGATTGCTATCTGGAAAGTCAGCAAGTCAGACGCCGCATCATGGTGGAGCTGCCCAGCCTGATGATCGCCCCATTCATTGTCTCTCACACCGATCTGGTTATTACCCTGCCCAAAAGGGGAATATCTTCCGTCTTTGATATGAAAGATCTGATTGTTTTTGCTCCCCCATTCCCCACGCCGCAGTACATACTAAAGGCCTACTACAGCCCTGCGTTATGCAACTCTCCAGGGCATTTATGGATGAGGGAGCAAATTATGACGATATGCAATCCTGAAATGCCGGTTATGCCAACGAATGCAATCGATCAAGCCCCTGACGTAAATCAGTGCTCAAATCTTCTGTATCTTCCAGATCTATCTGCTGGCGGAGCGTTTACAGCCAGTTAATACAGTGGTTTTCAAAGTGATCTGAACGGGCAGAGGCTGTTCTGAGCAATCATTCTGGATGATCCGCTCTGATGCCACTTCTGCTTTGCGTTGACAAGCCTGTCCTCAAACAGCGTTTTTTGACAGTCAAACTGCATATATGAATTGAGCATTGGCATTTAAAGCATTTCGCCAATGCTCAATATAAACGAAATATAATTCAGATTCGCTTCTTAATTATTACCATTCAATTACATAATAACAACAAATTTAATATAAATAAAAATTACTGCTAATAACCCAACATTCCTTAAACAATATTATAATAAACAATCCAATTCAGTTAGGTTGATTCTCCCTTTTTATCGATTGATCAAATCGTTGAAACCAGATTGAATTTATTATTAAGTGATTTATATTACACGTAGCCATTTAGATTTCACTTTGCCTTGGCTTCTATACCTGTTAATTCGTTAATATTGCTCTAGCTATTACTCATTACAATTACTAACGTATTATGAATAATCAATAGATTTCCTAAATAATAAGGAGATAACTATCAATATCAGTCAAGACAAAAGGTCCGGTTTATAACCAAGAGTGCAAAATTTATAAGCAATCGTTATCGTGTGAAAAAATGATCACTTTTCACTCTTCGTTTAGAAAGTGTTTATAAACCGTGAGAATAATACAGTATTTGAGCCAAGGAACATAAATAGGCCCACTAGCAAAAATCATTTTAATTAAAAGGTGCTATAGTTAACCATCAGGTTAAATACGTGAATTATTCTTTCTGTCTATTTCAGACAGCGAAACTAAAGAAAATATCTATTAATAATAATAATGTGATTTGTATTTTTAAGACATACACCAACAGATCCAGGACAATAGAATGAACGGCATCACAACATCAGGGAAGGGAATGGATATCTCATTATTCCAGCGTAGCATGCCTGCCTTTAACGTTATAGAACATCCTCAAGAAGGGATATATATCCTGCTCGAAGGTGAAATGACATGGCAGGATAGTACCAATACCTACGATATCTCCCACAACGAACTGCTTTTTGTTCGTCGTGGCAGTTATGCAGCAAAAACACGCAGTGATACCTGTAAGCTACTCTGGTTGCCTCTGAGCACCACTTTTCTCCACGGTTTTCTGCAACGTTTTGGTACTCTGCTCAGTGAGGTCGAGCGGCACAATATGCCAACACCCGAATTAATTGCATTTACCTCATCGCCTCTGTTATCTCAAAGTATAAATGGCCTGGTCGATCTACTGGCACATGATTACCCCGCAGCGTTAGGTCAACTCAGAACAGAAGAATTGCTGTTGTTGATGGCATTTGGAGAACAAGGTTCTTTACTCATGTCAGTATTACGACAATTGAGCAACCGCCAAGTGGAACGTTTGCAAAGTTTTATGGAAAACCACTACCTTAAGGAGTGGAAACTCAGTGAATTTGCTAAAGAATTTGGTATGGGATTAACCACCTTCAAGGAGTTGTTCCGTTCGGTATACGGAATATCACCCCGCGCCTGGATCAGTGAACGTCGCATTCTTTATGCACACCAACTCCTACTCAATAGCGAGATGAGTATTGTTGATATTTCAATGGAAGCTGGATTCTCCAGCCAATCTTACTTCACTCAAAGCTATCGAAGACGCTTTAATTGCACACCCAGTCGAGCCAGGTATGGCAAAGAGTAACGATGGGCTAAAATAATCTGACGTTTTTTACAAGTTAACCATTGGCCTGACAGATAAAATAAGGCCACTCCTAATTTAATCGACAAGAGTGACTAGCAGCAAGAGATGAGCATAGCATGAGCCAGCAAGACCATATTCAGACTCGAACCAGCATGTTTCTCGGCCGCAAGATCTCTGTCATGCAGTCGGGAATTCCACGCCGGGATCAGTTACTCGGAAAATCATCGGCTATTCAGTATCAGAATAGAGACATTATTAATAGCCAACAGTTTATTTTATTACAACGCTTGCTACCCAGGCATCTGCTGGAAAGCCTGATGAAATCCGCCTGGTTTCGTAGACGGTTAAATTGCGGGCAAGCTTTACGGCGTGATGACCTACAACAGCTCATTAGAGCGGCGGCAAAACCGGAATGTGATTGGAATAAGGTATTGGGGGACCGCATAAACCTGGCTGACAAGCATCTTTTACAGCACTGGGTATTGCAGCCGCTATTTGACTGGTGGCTCCGTTTGTTAGAACCAGAGATAAATTTCTGGTTCACTGAATTTGAACAGTTACAGATTCAAGAACGGCAACTGTGTGCTAAAGCGCATTTTTGGCAGCAAGCAGAAAGCGTCTCATCTCAATGCCGGGAACAACAACATCAAGAGGTTATATCTTTGCAAACAGCGCTTAACCAACGCAAGCAACTATTAGAAAAGCTGCTGTTGACAACGGAAACCCAAGCTCGCGAAGCATGGCCCAACTGGTTTACCGGGTTGGACGCACTCCAAGCTGGCGGCGATCTAACCGCTTTTACACCGGTTCCCGAAGCATTGTCATCCTGTTGGACGTGGTTAACCGCTTTAGAGCATGACAACGAGTCGGCCATTCACTTACAAAAATGGCTTTGTGCCCGTGTTCTGTGTCTGCCACAAGACAGTTTTTATTGGCAATTGACGACGACCTAATTATTAGAGGAAACATGCAAACTCTACTCAATCATTTGGCCAGTCGCTTGGGCCAGAAGCCTTTCGTTTCCGACAGACAAGGGCATTACCATTTGCACATTGATAACTACAACCTGTTTCTTCGCCAACAGGGAACTGAACTTGTGTTATCCAGCCCGCTCAGCTGGCGCCATAACCCAAAAGATCCGTCAGGCGCAGAGTTACTGAAAACACTATTACAACAGGTTACGCGTTGGGGACGCCATGCACCCCACGCACTGACCTTGGATGAATCAGAGAATCTTATTCTGGAGGCACGTCTTAACTTTAATAGTTTGGATGCCCAAATACTGGAACAGATGCTAACCATGCACGTCGATCTACTGGAACAAGTTATGGCTTTATTGTCAGAAACCCAATCCTCCCCCCAATGGAAACAGGTAATATGGCAACCATGAAACAGTTCCAACGGCTATGCCGTTCCCTACTGTTGTCGTTGAGCATCAGCGGTGTGACGATCCCTTCTGCTTATAGCCAAGATCTAGATTGGTTTCCTACGCCTTATAGTTATTTGGCAAAAGGAGAAAGCTTGCGGGACGTACTGGTTAATTTCGGCGCTAACTATGAAGCCTCAGTGGTTGTCAGTGACAAAGTGACCGATCAAGTTAACGGCCATTTTGAGCAGGACACTCCTCAGGAATTCCTGCAACATTTATCCTCTCTCTATAATCTGGTCTGGTACTACGACGGGAGTGTGCTGTATGTATTCAAAAACAGCGAAATACAATCGCGCCTGCTTAAGCTTGAACAAACCAACGCAACCGAGCTACAGCAAGCCCTAAAACGTTCAGGCATTTGGGAACCACGCTTTGGCTGGCGTCCAGATCCAAGCAACCAACTGGTTTACGTATCTGGTCCTCCCCGTTATCTCGAACTGGTTGATCAAACTGCATCTGCACTGGAACAACAATCTTTGCTGCGTAGCGAAAAAACCGGCGCCTTAACAGTGGAAATTTTTCCACTCAAATACGCCTCAGTGGTCGATCGCAAGATCCAATATCGTGATACCAGTATTGAGGCACCAGGCATAGCCACTATTCTCTCCCGATTGCTCAGTGATGCCAATATAACCGCAGTCACAGGTGAGATGTCATCATCTACGGGAGGAAACCACTCAACCCGTGCTGTCGTACAGGCAGAACCCTCCCTAAATGCCATCATTGTACGGGACAATCCAGAAAGGATGCCCATGTACGCCCATTTGATCAACATACTGGACAAACCCTCTGCCCGTATTGAAGTCGCACTTTCTATCGTCGACATCAACGCAGATAACCTTTCAGAACTGGGCGTCGACTGGCAAGTCGGTATCAACACCGGGCCTCGTCACATTATCGATATTACAACTTCCGCCGGGGAAAAAAATGAGGGCAAAGGAAAAGGAGAAAGCCTCGGCTCAGCAGCATTAGGTAGCTTAGTCGATCGCCGTGGCCTGGATTACCTGCTAGCCAAAATAACTTTGCTTGAGAGTAAAGGCAGCGCTCAGGTGGTTTCCCGCCCTACACTTTTAACGCAAGAGAATACTCAAGCGGTCATTGACAACAATGAAACCTATTACGTGAAAGTTAATGGTGAACGTGTTGCCGAGCTAAAAAGCCTTACCTATGGCACTATGCTACGCATGACCCCTAGAGTCATCCAATTAGGAAACACCTCCGAGATCAGTTTAGACCTGCACATTGAAGATGGTAATCAGAAACCTAATAGCTCAGGCCGGGATGGCATCCCAACTATCAGCCGAACCGTTGTTGATACCGTTGCCAGAGTTGGGCATGGGCAAAGTCTGCTGATCGGCGGTATCTACCGCGACGAAATGAGTCAAATAACACGCAAGGTACCATTTTTAGGCGACATTCCCTACTTGGGTGTCTTGTTCCGCAATACCAGTGAGCAAGTTCGTCGCTCAGTACGGCTATTCATTATTGAACCACGCCTGATCGACAGTGGGATAGCCCATTATCTGGCCCTTGGTAACGGACAAGATCTACGCTCAGGGTTACTGGCGACACACGATATCTCTAATCAGAGTATTGCTCTGGGTAAAGTACTGAGTAGCGCACAATGCCAACCGCTATCCTCGGCCCGTCAAGTACAAGAAACATTACGGCAAGCGGGAAAAAGCTCATTTCTAACCTCCTGCCGAATGGGTAACACTTATGGATGGCGAGTCATTGAACAGCAATGTTCACTTAAGGAGACCTGGTGTGTTCGTGTGCAAAATAAGGCGAACAGATGAGTTGGAAAATTCGCTTTTACCGCGGACTGAATAAAAGTATTGAGGTTAATTTAGCTGAAGGACGTTTAGTCATCGGCTCAGACCCCCTACAGGCAGACATCGTTCTGGTGGATGAAGGTGTTGCTCCTGTGCACCTGATCTTAGAAGTCGAACCAGACTCAATCCGCCTGTTGGAATGGGCCGGTGAAGTCGCACCAAGTCAGAATGGCGAACCGCTATCATCGGGCGCCACATTGCAAGCACTGGCCCGTCAGGAGGCAGGTCCGTTATTGTGGGCCTTTTGTTACCAGCAACATGCATTCCCAAACCAACTCGCTGAACCGGCGGTCACGCCACACCCGCGCCCTGCCCGCCAAAATCGTAGCTGGGTAGCGGGCGGGATGTTGATACTTTGTCTGGTGCTGGCACTTGGTCTTCTCGTTCTGCTTGGACATGAAGGATGGCAAAGGAGCAACATGTCCAATAGCATTGCCGAGCAAGAACTACGCCGTTTTCTCAATGACGATTCAGCTTATCGCCAAGTGAGTGTACAAATGATGCCCGATCACGGGCCGCTGTTGCTCAAAGGTTATGTGAACCTCAATCAACAACGGCTAGCGCTGCAACAGTATCTTGATGCCCACTCTCTTAGTTATCGGCTGGAGTTACGCACTATGGAAGAGCTACGTCAGGGAGTGGATTTCATTTTACAAAAACTGGGTTATACCCAAGTTCAGAGCAGTAATAGTAAACAACCCGGTTGGGTCCGCCTTATGGGAGAAGTCACTGATACCAGCCAGCAATGGAACGATATTGAATCACTACTCAAACGTGATGTTCCAGGCTTACTGGGCATAGAAAACAAGACGAAGTTCACAGGTAGCCATCTCAAGCGACTAGACATGTTATTGGCTAAACATGATTTACCCGACACGCTGACTTACAAGGATAAAAACGATCGTATTGAGTTCACAGGTCAACTGGACGATCACCAAACTCATAACTTCTACCGCTTACAGCAAGTATTTAAGCAAGAGTTCGGCAACCGGCCGGCACTGGTATTACTGAACAATAAGCGGCTCACCCGCAATGATGAACTCAATTTCGACGTCCGGGCAGTTTCCCTCGGGCGTGTACCCTATGTAGTACTCAAAAACAACCTGCGTTACCCCGTCGGAGCAACCACAGAAAATGGTTTGAGAATCGAGGCCATCCGTCAAGATGCGATTGTTATTACCAAGGGCGAGCAGCAATTTATTATCAAACTTAACAGGAGCCCGGCTTTATGATGACATCCCTGGAAGCACGACTGTTTGGTGCTGATCCCACTTATGTCAACGAAATGCAACTCCGCCTCTCTCAGGCGCTGAACGATATCAAACAACGCCTGAGACGTGGCGGTTCGGTACAAGAATACCAACAATGGCAACTGGAGGCTGATGCCATCCAAGCCGCAATCACAATACTTAACACAACAGAAGGAGACCATCATGGCCCAAATTTTTACTTCCGCAAAGGACGCTAATACCCTCGATAGGGTTGCAGCTCAATTGAGTGGAAAAGCCAATGAAGCCGAAACAGACGTCAGTGCCGCCATTACCGCCCTCAAAGACGGGCCTGATAACCCCGCTTTGCTAGCTGATTTACAACACAAAATCAACAAATGGTCGGTAATCTACAACATCAACTCTACTGTCACCCGGTCCATGAAAGACCTGATGCAGGGTATATTACAGAAGATCTAATCATGACACGTTCACTCAAAGGACTACTGGCCGATATTGCTCTGGTTGGAAGCGGCCATCACTGCCATGACGAAGCTAATATTATTGCCGACTGGCTGATGTCAAGCGAGGAAGGGCAAGAAGCCGCAAACCTGATTCGGCTCTCTTCTTTAACGAACCAAGGCCAATATCAACAGGCTCTGGATTTTGGCCGGAATCTTCCCTGGCCTAATCTGGAACCTTGGTTAGCGTTGTGTGAGTGGCGTCTGGGACTGGCATCAGCCCTGGAGCAGAGACTGACGCGAATGGCTAGCAGTGATGATCCACAATTGCTCTCCTTCGTTGACGGCATGCGGGAACAACTGGCTCATGGATAGGATTGAAGGACCATCCCATAACATCGTGTCGCCATCAAAGGTACAACCTTCGGTTAGTTCCAGGCACCAGCACAGCTTTGAGCAAGCACTGGAAACCACGCCGGATCAGCAAATGCTGAAAGAGCGCCAACAACGCTGGCTACAGGGAGAATCGTTGGAAAATGTTTTAGGCGATTTTGATCCAGCGATACAGCGCAAAGTGACATGGCAGTGGTATCAGGCTTTATCGTCTGATAAACAGCCCGTCCAGCGTGCTCAGTTAGAAGACAAGCTGATCGCTCCGGTACAAGAGCAGCTATGGTCGCAGTTTGGCGGTTTGACATTACCTGTTAATCCATCGCTGGATATGCCAGAACTTAGAAAGATTGTTCGTGAATTTGCCCCCACAGGTCGACAACAGGAGACGGTGCTTCTCAAGATACTTGGCAAGATTGAACCTATGCCTGGCAATGAGTACCTGAGCGACCTTATCCGGCAAGAATTGAAAACACTGATCCCCCGTAACGGTATGGTGGATAACCTGATACGAAATTCACACAAACTCGATTTGGAAGAATAATGGACCAACCACAACTCAGTGAAACAGGGATAGACAACCTAGATAAACTCAACCTACCTCAAATTTGGAGGAACAATGGATCTACCACAGATAAGTGAGACACTAATCACCAGCCTGGATGAACTTAATACACCTCAGGCCAGTGCCGAAAATATTGCGAGTTTTGAACACGCTATGTCCAATCAAGATCAGGGGATTGGAAACAATCTGATCAGTGAATTGGGCCAGTTCAGACAACAATTTACTCAGGCTAAACAGGAACTGGAAGCGCAGCTAGCAGTCCCTGGCAGTGATCCTAACAGCCTGATGCAAATGCAGTGGTCTCTGATGCGAATCACCCTGCAAGAAGAGCTGATTGCCAAAACGGTAGGACGGCTCAATCAAAACATTGAAACCTTAATGAAAGCCCAGTGAGGAGCTGTGAAGAAACACTATATAATCTGCGTTATGCTCGCTGTCCTGATGCTAACTGGCTGTAAAATCGAACTCTACACCGGTGTCAGCCAAAAAGAAGGCAACGAAATGTTAGCCTTGCTCAGGGAAGCGGGCATTTCCTCTGATAAGCAGCCAGACAAAGATGGCAATATCAAGCTGTTAGTCGAAGAGTCTGATGTGGCACAAGCGGTTGAAGTGCTCAAACGTAAAGGATATCCACGGGAGAACTTCTCTTCGTTACAAGATGTCTTCCCCAAAGACGGCCTTATCTCCTCGCCAATAGAAGAGCGGGCGCGGCTTAACTTCGCCAAAGCGCAGGAGATCGCCCGAACACTTTCTGAGATCGATGGTGTGCTGGTGGCTCGGGTACATGTTGTTCTACCCGAAGAGCAAGACAAACTGGGTAAAAAGCTATCTCCAGCCTCTTCCTCGGTGTTTATCAAACACGCTGCGGACGTGCAACTTGACACTTACATTCCTCAGATCAAGCAACTGGTTAATAACAGCATTGAAGGGTTAAGTTATGATCGGATCAGCGTCGTATTAGTGCCCGCAGCGGGCGTACGTCAGGTACCGCTGGCGCCACGCTACTCCACTCTGTTCTCTATCCAAGTGACTGAAGAGTCACAGGGGCGTCTGATTGGGCTGTTGGTACTATTATTAGCCTTACTATTTGTCAGTAATCTGGCGCAATTCCTGTGGCATCGAAGCAGGATGCAATAAATGGCAACAGCATTAACGCCCTATCAGTTTCGGTTTTGCCCTGCCAGCTATATTCATTCTGATCATCTATCACCAGAATGGCTTACAGTCTTATCTTCCCTGCCTGAGTGGCGAAACTCCCCCAGGCTTAATGGGCTATTGCTAACCCAATTTGATCTGAATGTGGATTATGAATTACCAACCGGGTTGGGAAATCTCGCCCTGTTAGAACAATCGTGCTTAGAACAACTGCTTACCTGGCTAGGAGCCTTACTGCACGGGCAAGCTATCCGCCATTGCCTGCTGGCGACAGAACTTCGCCACTTACACGACTCACTAGGAAAAGAGGGACACCGCTTCTGTTTAAAGTATCTCGATATCATTATTGGCAACTGGCCGACTGGCTGGCAACGCTCGTTACCACCAGTAATCAATGCAAACTATTTTCTTACCAGTGCCTTACAGTTCTGGCTAACAGCGATGGAGCCTCTTCCTATCGATTTCGCTAAACGCCTGAACCTGCGGCTTCCCCCTCATGAAAACCTCCCGGCCTGGCCTGTCAGCCAGGCAGAACGACCGTTGGCACAAGCATTGTGTCTCAAATTGGCTAAGCAAGTGAACACAGAATGTTACCATTTATTAAAATAACAACAGAGCATCTTCAACTGTCCCCTGAACTCCAGATACTGCGTAAAGCGGACTATCAGACCTGCCTCAGCGCCAAATCTCTGCTTGAGGCTGCCCGGCTCCAAGCACAAGAAATTGAACGTGACGCACAGGCGGTTTATGAGCAACAAAAAGAGTTGGGTTGGCAAGCAGGTATTGATGCTGCCCGCGCAGAACAAGCTAACTTGATTCATCAAACCCAGTTGCAATGCCAGCAATATTACCGGCAGGTGGAGCAACAGATGAGCAATGTAGTCTTGCAGGCTGTACGTAAAATCCTAAAGAATTATGACCAAGTTTCCCTCACCTTACAGGTAGTTCGTGAAGCCCTGTCATTAGTCAGCAACCAAAAGCAAGTTATTTTACGCGTTAATCCTGAACAAGCCGCAACAGTTCGCGAACAGATATCCCGGGTACACAAAGATTTCCCTGAGATCGGCTACTTAGAGATCACCGCTGATGAACGTCTCGATCAAGGGGGCTGTATTTTAGAAACAGAAGTCGGGATCATTGATGCCAGTTTAGATAGCCAATTAGAAGCGCTGATGTCTGCCATCAATAACCAATGGCAAAATTGAAGACGCCATCACGCTTCAAAGAGATAATCGGTTTTCGACGGAAAATGAAAATTTCTTCTGCCGTTATTAATATTCTCTATTTCGACAAAACATTATGATTCACTCTATCTGATATCCAAGCACATATGCGTACCCCTTGGAATAATCACAAATAAAACCACTAAAGGAGTGACCATTGTCTCCCATCTCAAGTATTAATCACCAAAGAATATTTCCTACCCAACAGCTCGATACCACAGCCGTTAATCAACCACAGGGGGAACTGTCGGGTAAATCCCTGAAAGTCTCTTCACCAAAACCAGGGTTGTTAGAGCGTCTTTCAGCGACGATTCAACGCAATCTACCGGGCCACTCCATGCTCGATCGCCAACTAACCACCGATGGTAAGAAGAATCAAGAGAGCCGCTTCTCGTTCAGCATGATAAAAGACAGAATCGTTCACTTTGCGGTAAGCACCAAGTTAGGGAGTGTTCGAGATTCTGCTAGTAAGCACGGCGGCGAAGTTACTTTCAAGTTCGCCCAGACCAAAGGCACCTTTCTGGACCAAATCATGAAACATAGCGACACCTCCGGCGGGGTTTGTGAATCCATATCAGCTCATTGGATAAGCGCTCATGCCAAAGGGGAAAGTGTCTTTGACCAACTCTATGTGGGCGGGCAAAAAGGGCAGTTTCATATTGATTCTCTGGTTTCCATTAAGCAGTTACAGATGGATGGCATGGACCCATATGCCGAGCAAAGTCAAATAACGGAATCCTGGCTCAGTGAGAACGGCGTCCAACCACGAAGCCAGCTTGATACAAACGGGGAAACTGGCAGCAAAGGCACAAAAGATCTATTAAACGCTATCCTGGATACAGGTAATAAGGGATCAGGCTACAAAAAGATCAGTTTTGAAGGACAGATGGCCGGACACACCGTAGCCGCCTATGTCGATGACCAGAAGGGTGTTACCTTCTTCGATCCTAACTTCGGCGAGTTCAACTTCCCGGATAAAACCTCATTCTCCAACTGGTTCTCTCAAGATTTCTGGTCCAAATCCATGTACAACAAGGAAATCGGTCTGGGACAAAATTTCTACGTTTCCAACTTCGAGCCTAAAACACGATGACACACGACTATCACCAGCTTATAGAAGCGCTGTTCTCTAAACTTGGCGTACCTGCATCTCCTACTGACGATGATATCTACACTTTGGAAGTTGACGGGCGTTTTCAGGTATTGATTGGCTGTTATCACGACAACTGGCTACAGTTGTTTTGCGAATTAGGGACCGAAGTCAGTCATGCCGACAACCTTTTTGGACAACATTGGCCTGCTCATATCCAGGGAAATCTGGATGGACAAGCGATTCTATGGTCGCAACGTCCCTTGGTCGAAGTAGATGTAGCCGAGCTACAAGCTTGGTTAGAACGATTTATTGATGACATTGAGCAGCACTTAACGCCAGCTCAACAACCTAAAGATCTGCCGCCTTCTTTGATGCGGGTTTGATGACTCAATAAGAACCACTGCCGAACTATAGATTCAATGGAAACTTCAATATTTGGTTCCCTTTAAACTACCAAGACAAAATAATCAAAGCAAAATACGACTATCACCATACAAAAAACCCGCACTTACGGCGGGTTTTTACTTATTAACAACTTTAATTACTCAGGATATTACCTTCATCGCTATCATAAAGTTGCTAATAGATTTAAGCAGTTAAATTAAGATAATACGACAACATTTACTGCGGATGGACCTTTAGCGCCATTCTCAATAGAGAACGAAACTTCCTGCCCCTCTTCCAAGGTTTTGAAACTATTACTCTGAATTGCAGAATAATGAACAAATACATCTTTACTACCATCTTTTGGAGAAATAAAGCCAAAACCTTTATCGTTATTAAACCATTTTACTGAGCCAGTCATTGCATTAGACATAGAATTTTCCTTTAATTTTATTAAGTTGCCATAAGGCGTTATAAGGTCTGTTTTTCAGTTTTACTTATGGGTACTATTACGGGTACTAATTAGAAGGAATTCGCAATGAAGTGGTATCGGGGATAACGCTAAATGGTGAACTGCTTTAACTTTAATACTTTTCATAAAAACTTTTCATAAATAGGTCTGTACTTCCAAACCAGTGACGCCATTAAATCACATTGATTGGTTATTAGCAAATTTTAATTTCATTTATTTTTTCCTATTTGTTGTTCTCCTTTATCCTAAATTTCGGCTTTACCAATATTACATAGCTTTATCATAGCCATAACTAACTAATTATAAAAAGTTTTTATCCACAATCCCTATTTGCCGAGATAACGGCACTGTTTGAATTTACAATTTTTCCCTAACGCCCTAATCAGGCTACAATCCGTAGCCTGAAATTAGTGAAAATAAAGTTAACATCTTTCAGTCCTTAAACGACCATTGCAGTTCACGATTTGTGGTACCTGAGAATACGGGTAATATCCAGTACCGTTATCGATAAATCCTCCATTATCAGCAATACATTGCGCTGCAATACCGCAATTACTCTCTCCGATGTTCCAAACGATTGCATCACAAGACTGGGAAGCACGAGACAGATTCCACTGCACGATACACCCTTGATTAGTGAGTTCAATAGACTTATCGGCTCCACTGCCTGCGTTTGCGGCAGAAACAATCCCAAGAAGCAATGCTCCCAACATAAATTTCTTCATATTTATATATCCTTTAAGAATCATTCAATTATCGTAATAATGGCATTAACTAATTGAAATTAATTTTCATAGCTATCTTAGGTATGCAAATATATTTCTTAAATAACATTTAATCTCTGAACAAAATAATATAACCAATATTCTTTAGCGAATCGGTGAATTTCATATATCCATATTCAAAAAGTAGTCCATCTTCCACATTATTACAAGTCAATTGAAATATAATATGAAAAATCGCATGTTGATTTCAAATAGTTATCATTATAATGATATTATTTACCCTACAAAATTCTGGTGAGTTAAGTATAAATTTTTATTCATCAAACATTAACTAGACAGAACAATATAGATAAACTCTGGATAAGCAGAATTTAAATTAAACTTGAACAAAATCAATTCACTATAATATTTATATGCTTTAAACAATGCAAATCGTGATGGAATAATACGGACAAAAATAAATATTATGATAATATATTGTAAATCACATCTATGACATTACTTTAAAAATGGAAAAATATTTCAATATCTCCACAAGCATTAGGCAATTTCAGGTTATTCATCTATAATGAAATCATCCTAATAACAAAGTAATAATTAAAGAGATTCTATAAGAGAAAGATGGAATAATGTTAATGATTGATTCCAGCGTTAAACAGTAACCGAATTACAATAAAATATATTTTCAGGTAAACTTATTTACGTAAAGGGAATTGTTCTATGCACTGTAATTGAATTTATTTCTAGCAAGAAAATTTGGGGAAATACACAATAATCTCATTCAACACCTTGAAACCCTCTCACTTTGAACTATATTTATATTAACCATGTTTAATTATGAGAAAATTATTCATCCTTATAAGGGGTTAAAAATGAGCACAACTTTTAAATGGGACCCAAAGAATTCTCAGGTATATACCAAAGATTATGGAACTGGATCTATTAATCTTTTATCTACTCAGTCAGATTCATTCGATAAATTAGGTGGCGCTAATTTCACAATGAACGCTGAAAGTGAAACATTAACACTACAAAATGATTCCGATAATATACCTATTTATTGGCCGGAATTTAATCGCCACAATGACGGAACAATGACTGATAGCGGCAAAGGATTAGATATAAATGTATCCGCTGGAACATTATTAGTAGACTATCGGCTAAATGATCAAAACCATCCAGTTGATAGAAGCCATACAGTTGCGTATTTAGGGTGCTCTGAAAGCGCTAATTTTATTCTCAAAAATTCAGGCTCCTTGAGCATCAAAAATCCAGGAACTGTATTTATGTTTATAGATTATGTCGTTTCCAATAAACCGCCAAAACTCATCATGTCAGGACAAAGTAAATTTGAAATAAGACAAACAACAAAAATAGAAGACGATGTTCCCGCTTTTATATTTCTAGCTAGTGAAATTTCTCTAAGTGAATCATCTGATCTCACTTTTGAAAGTAGTAATCTCTACCTTGGAGATGGAAAATTTAATTACTGTAATATAAGCATACAAGATAAATCGACAGTAACCTTGATTAACAATGGCATAATGCAAAAAAATGATATAGAAAAAAATAAGACATGGTTCAAGCTTAAAGCAGGTTCTCCTTTACTAAACCTAGAATCTTTCGATGGTATCCATTTCCCACTCTACCTTGACAACGTAGAATATCCAGAAGGTCTATTTAATTTCATTACTACAGAAGGGAAGAATGAAGGGAAAATTATGATTGAATTCTCACAACAAAACCCTAATAACATAAAGGACAATATCAATAAGATATTTGATAGAAAACTAATAGCTATCAATAATAAAATAATTCCAAAAGAAAAACACGAAAATTATTTTAATATTGGTTATAAACCAGATCAATTCAAAAATGATCATAAATTTATGACCATAACAATATCACTTAAAAATCAATACCAATCATATCAGAAAATAAATATTTAGCAGTTCAAAATTAACTTTACTCTTTGTGGTACGATATCGAATAAGGTAATGTACCACTCAACGTCGATATAAATCAGCTATTATTTAATTATGGTAAACTATAGAACACATACTTTATAAACAATACCTAATGTGAAATTTTTTTCAAAAAACTCAGAATTAAACAATTTTATACTTCAACAATATATTTAACATGAATTAATAAAACCGAAAAAATCGAGTTATCACTTCACAAAACAGTCATCAAAGATATTCTATGTTGTTATATTCAGTAATTTCTTAAAATGGTAAAAATATTTATGAGAAAATTATATGCTCATAAAAACACAAATACAGTAATATTATACATATTTAACAGACTACACATTATTTCCCTAATATCAAACAGAATATACAATATCTTATATTAAAATAAAAAAGTAAGGCTACATCGAAGTGTAGCCTTAAACCTAGAATTAAAAACCAGCGAACTCGTTAAACAATCATATCTCTTTTCATTTATTAACCTTGCAAAATCTTATTCAAGTTTACAATCAGTTTATAATATATCAATAACACAATTAATTTGTAAAAATTACAATTTCAAAACCGGTTTATCTTGCGTTAGTACATTATCATTCTAACAGAATTCAGATCTCCTGGAGTCCCAGACACAACTTTCAAATTCTTATATCCCCCACCTCTAATATTATTACCTTGAGCCTCCCTTGATGCTCTATAATTAGGGTTATCACCAATAAAATACTTAATAGTTCCATCAGGAGTCCTTGCATCTTGGAACAACCAAATATTTCCAATATGTTCCCAATATTCCGTCATAACACTGAAACGAAGTGGCTTAATAATGTTATAATCAGTATTTGGTCCTATCACTGGAACATATATATATTGATCCGATAATGTCTGACCTGACCTGATCAGATACGATTGCGTCAAACTCCCTCCAGATAAATATATATCGCTACCTAAATCATCACTAATACTCCAAAGAACCGTAGTGATTTGATAGTCAAGGAGTTTCTCTAATTCTACGATATATTCTTTTTCTTCTTTCATTTCATTCACCTATATTATTAAATTAAAAAATCATAATAAGACTTTGAATAACATTAATATTTTCATTCAAAAATACAATATAAACTCTAAATTAATTAAATTGATGAACTAATCTCTGCCCCCCCATTAAGTTTAAAATTTATTGTTGGTTGTAAACTTTATCTTCTATTCCAAGAAGGCATTACTATTTTTATTTATCATGTTACGTTATTAATTATAATATAGCCAAAGATCTACTCTTTGCCACTAAATCCCAAAATTATTTCATAATATTTTATCCATCTTCATATTGAGACATTTAAAACCACAAAATCATTTATCTAAAAAAATAAAATCAGCTAATTATTCCTATCTGAATACCGACAAACAAGATTAAACAGAATAATATCATGCTCATGCTTATTATTATTTCACAATAAAATTAGTCATCCTAAAAATCATCACACTTAGGTGTATTCGCAATTAATTTTATGATTATTGCAGTATTTACAATGCATTATAGCATTCTACATATATTTCCCAAACAAGATTCTCGTCAGAGGATTACTTCATTTGACAATCGATAATAAAGTGTACGGAAATTAGAAATTTTCCTTTTTGAGATTTAAATCACATATAGGCAAACCGATTAGTTCAATCCGGTGCCTTAATTTTCTATACGACAAGAAATAAGGTAATAACAACCTATTAAAATGCGTTGATAAGCTTACCTAACATCAACTTACCCAACAAAACAGACACAACAAATAGATTAAATTTACAACAAAGATATCTGGCAGAAGATAACAAAAAAATATAAGTCCTCTATCCCTTATAGTGACAAAACGTTACTTAGAGAGAGTAAAGTTCTCAGCTTGAAAATAATATCGTCTTCGGATTATACATAATATTTATTGATTACATCAGTGCCCCACCAAACATAAATATCCTGACACAGAATTTTCACCTATCGTTATTTTTTCAATCACAAATAATTATTTATCAACTTAAACAACTCTCTTCACCAATTATCCTCAATCAAATCTGCATTTAAACCACATTATTCGGTTAGAAAGTAATGATAAACTATTCTCCCATAATATCATTCCTTACATAAATAAACCGTTGAAAAAGCTCTATCAAAAACAGGAAAAAGTGCTGATATCAAGCTCCATTGATCAGCAACAAAATCACAATGAAATAGGCTAAAGTATCTTGAAACTTACTTATTTTGAACTATATTTATATTAACCTACATTTAATAATGAAATAATATTAACTCAAAAAAGGGTAAAATTAATGAGCGAAAAATTTATCTGGGTCCCTGATGAAGATCAATTATACGGTCATCAACACGGCAGTCAAACTATTACTCCATCAAACTCTTTTGATAAAAATATGGGTTTCACCTTCAAAATGGACGCTGGAGAAAATACGTTAACACTGGATACTGATAACACAAATAGCATTAAAGCACACGATATTCATTGGCCCAGGCCATCAATTCCTGTTGAACTTAAAGAGGGATACGAGGTAGTACATAAGGCAGAAAATACAGATAAGACTTTAGGAGAAACAATAAACATATCCTCAGGCAATCTTATAATATCAGGAAGTCAAGAAAAACCTGTTAATTTTTATCTTAATTCTCAAGATCAAGATAGATATAAAATAAAATTACAAAACTCAAGTACCCTTGCAATAACAAAGACAAATACGGTCAGAATTAGCGGTCCCAAAAATAAAACACTAAAACCAGAAGAATCAGCAGTCGCTATATCAGGGTCAAGCCACCTTATTGTAGAGGCTTTGGTAGAAATACAGCAAAAAAACCAAGTGATAAAAGGTAATATTTCACTTGAATGTGATTTTTCCATCACTGAATTCTCTAAAGCCATGCTTAAAAGTCATTCGGTCGATATATATAATAGCAATATTATCTTACAAGATAATGCACAGATGTTAATTAGTTCTCAAATATTAAACATAAGAACTGATTTAGATGAACAAGGTCAACCTTTATTCGACACAAAATTCACTCTAAAAACCGGAGCGACTTTATTAAATCTTAACTCTCCAAATGGCACCGACTTTCCATTAGATATTCACAGAGAAAATTATCCTAAAGGTGTATTCAACTTCATGGCCGAAGGAAAAGAGAACACAGGAAAAGTCGTCATTGATGTTGCACCAAAAGATGCTAATGCCTATGGACTTAACACAATGCTCCGCAAAAATTTCACAGCGATTAATGGAACGGTAGTAGAAACCGGAGACCAAATGAAATATTTTGATTTCAGTTATGGAAAAGATACCCGTAATGGTAATCAGGTCGGAACAATAACTATTTCTCTTAGAAACCCTCACCTAAAATTGTCTTAACAAATAGATTCAAGGCATAGCATTGGATACAATGCCGTGCCTCTCGGTATTAACAGCTCATCCCTACGCCATACACCTATAAGGCTAAAGTGAACCAAACCCATTAGAAGCCCCTCACACTTACCCATTTTCCCCCTTGCTCCCATTCAGCAACGCTTTCTATACTCCCAATCACCGCCTTTTCCCTTATCCTAAACGGCGGGGTTTTTCGGAGGCTAATTGATGAAGCAGGAAGTCAATCAACGACACCGTGCCTCATCCGACAACTACGGTTGGGATCGGATCTTGACTAACAGCCCCAAAATGATGGCATTGTGCTGTGATACCGCGAAAATTGCCCGTAGCCACGCCAGAGTATTAATTACTGGTGAAAGTGGTACCGGTAAAGAGCTAATCGCTAAAGCCATTCATTATAATAGTCCGCGGGCTAAAGGGCCGTTCATTAAAATTAACTGTAGCGCTTTACCAGAGTCTTTGCTCGAAAGCGAATTATTCGGCCATGAAAAAGGGGCTTTTACTGGCGCGCAGATACAACGTCAGGGGCTATTTGAACGTGCAAATCAAGGCACCTTGTTACTTGATGAAGTTGGCGAAATGCCCCTTAACCTACAAGCCAAACTGTTGCGAATTTTGCAAGAAAAAGAGTTCGAACGTCTTGGCGGCAGCCAAACCATTAAAACCGATATTCGTTTAATCGCAGCAACCAACCGTGATCTGGCTATTATGGTGGAACAAGGGGAGTTTCGTCGGGACCTCTTTTACCGCCTTAACGTTATTCATCTTTCTCCTCCTCCGCTCCGGGAACGCCCTGAAGATATTATTTTGCTGGCCTATCATTTCTTGCAAAAATTCAGCGCAGAAAATAATAAAGAGATCATCGAATTGGATGCCAGTACATTGTCAATTCTGGCGGAATATCACTGGCCGGGTAATGTTCGCGAACTCTCTAATGCCCTTGAGCGTGCAGTTATCATGAGTACGGGGCGGGTTATTTTCCCCCATGACTTGCCAGCACATCTGTTATTCAAACCACCTTCACCGGCAATTTCTGAACCTCAACATACACTGGAACACGGCCACAGTCTGAAAGAAAGCATTAAAGCCTATGAACGTAAATTGATTAGCGCGGCTTTAGAAAATAATCAAGGTAATCGGTCACAAACCGCTCGAACTCTGGGAATTAGTCGCCGGGCGCTGATGTATAAACTTCAAGAATATCGTATTAATCCACTAAATTTGGCGGAATAGACAACCCTACATCGGCAAAACAGAGTATTGATGCAGGGTTATCTGCTTTCTATAAAAAAGATCATCCAAAAACTACATTTCTAACTTACATGTTTTTAACTTACACTTTTTTCTCTAATATTTACTAATCTATTAATACACGATTGAATATTTCTGGCTAGTTTTTAATTTTCAATTGCCATTATAATTGTAAAAATCATAACTTATTCATTTACCAATAAAGTGAAAGATAATCTCATGAGTGATATACCTTATAGATTTCAAGATACATCGCGGCGGCAAGGGAGCGAATCCCCGGAAGCATAGATAACTCTGTTACCGGGGTGAACGAGCGCAGCCAACAAAGAGGCAACTTGAAAGATGACGGGTATAATACAAAATTCAATTTCTATGCACTAATAACTGGCAAGACTTTATTCTCGGGCAATAACTTGCTCATTATGCAAAAAATAGCGAAACAAAACGTGCACACTTGTGCAAGATTTTGCACACCTCATATTTATTATTGGTATAAATCCGCACACACTTTTCTCAACCAGATAAATTAGAATTAATTAAATTTCAGTTAATTATAAAATATTCCCATTTAAATCCCGTCGCTGGCATACCCATTGCTATACTGATACACACCTATATCTATAAAATCCTATATAGGGAATCAATATGAAAAATAAACTCATTAGCATACAACAAGCTATGGAGCATTTTTATGACGGCATGACCATTATGGCTGGCGGTTTTATGGGCGTAGGCACACCTCCTCACTTAATCACTGCATTGCTGAACTCCGGCGTCAAAGATTTGACAATCATTGCTAACGATACCGCCGGGATTGACGTTGGTATCGGTCCCCTCGTAGTTAATAACCGAGTGAAAAAAGTCATCACCTCACATATTGGCACTAATCCGGAAACCGGACGCAAAATGCTTGCTGGAGAAATAGAAGTGGAACTGGTTCCTTTGGGAACGTTGATCGAACGTATTCGCTGCGGCGGAGCCGGTCTGGGCGGATTCCTGACCCCAACCGGGGTAGGTACTGTTGTAGAAGAGGGGAAACAAAAAATCACCGTCAATGGAACAGACTATTTGTTAGAACTCCCTCTACGTGCTGATCTGGCGCTAATTCAGGCTCATCTTGCCGATCATCATGGCAACCTCACCTACCAACTCAGTGCCCGAAATTTTAACCCAGTAATCGCCTTAGCGGCAGATATTACACTTGCCGAGCCGGATAAGCTGGTTGAAGTCGGTGAAATCGCACCGGACTCCGTGATAACACCCGGCGCATTGATCGACTACATCGTTTATCCTGGAGAAAATTAATCATGAATGCTCAACAAGTTATTGCCCACCGTGCAGCTCTCGAACTACAAGACGGCGACGTTGTTAATCTTGGCATCGGCATTCCTACACAAGTCCCGAACTATCTGCCTGATCACATTCATATTACTCTCCAATCAGAAAACGGCATACTGGGCCTTGGACCTATTACAGAAGTACATCCCAATTTGGTCAACGCTGGCGGAAAACCCTGTGGCATCTTGCCCGGTGCTGCTATATTTGACAGCGCCCTCTCCTTTGCCTTAATCCGCGGTGGTCACATAGATACCTGCATTCTGGGAGGTCTGCAAGTTGATCAGCACGCCAATCTAGCCAGTTGGATGATACCGGGGAAAATGGTCCTTGGTATGGGAGGAGCAATGGATCTTGTCACTGGCGCACGTAAAGTCATCATTGCAATGGAACATTGCACCAAAGACGGTTCAGCAAAAATCCTCAAGCAGTGTACTCTGCCACTCACCGCCATCAATAAAGTCAGCATGATTATCACTGAATTAGCGGTCTTCTGCTTTGAACAGGGCCAGTTAATCCTGAAAGAACATTCCCCAAATGTCACATTAGAGACTCTGCGAGAAAAAACGGAAGCAGAATTTAGTATCGCACATGATTTCAAAATCATGCCTATTCCGATACAGGCGAAATAAGCATAATTAGCAGTATCATTAGCTGGTTTTATCAGTACTATCCTACCGTCCCACCAATCTAGACAGTTCAGATGTGAGACAATGGCGGCTGGAGTCTGATCATTATTATCACTGCTCATAATCCCGATAACTCATCATCATTATCAATAATCACATAAAGAAATTTTAAGATATTGGAATTACTGTAATTAAAATAAATAACCAATAAAGTATTAACAAAATGAAATAATAATCCTTCAAGAGCTGTATTTTTATTTTAGATGAAATATAGAATAATTATGATAAATACTCATTAAATTCTCATAAAATTATATAAGTGTTTTTATAAGAAGAATCTTAGCATTATTATTTAACGAAGCAGTTAACATATAATTGTAGTCATGTCAGCCAATTTAATATAGGCGTATTCATGCAACCACATAATTCTTATAGTTTTTTGTCAATTATAGAGCTAGAGATAAATTAATTTATTTTTCCATTAATACATTGCACTTAATCTTTAGACTATCTAGCTACAGTGATCATTACCTATTAAAAAAATGATTTTTATCACACCTTAAGATTTAAAAAAATCAAATATAATCATTTTATTTTTGGTGATTAAAATCACACTATCTGTTAATTTTGGTTTTAAATAAAAATAATATATGTAATATACTCCTACTTTTGGGGTTAACTAACATTATTATTTTTCAAAGAGAATATAAATGGATTACCAAAATATATTTCAATTAACCATGCAAGAAAAACAGGATCTCTTTTTAGCATTAAATAAAATTGATTACGATCATACCGGTAGTGATTTATATATTCATTTAGTTAAATCCGCCATGATGTCTTTTCTACTTATCAGAGTAATATCAGCCCTAAATAAACAACGAACATCTATAAACCCCAAGGAAATATACCCTCTTAGAAAAATCATAAAACATCAATATATACCCTACGGATTTCAAGATGCCTCGCGACGGCAAGGGAGAGAATCCCCGGGAGCGTTAAACCAAATAGAACATAGAGTGTTCTCTATCTAAAAGGGCTATCAGATGTTAAATGTTTTCTTTTCAATTTTACCTATATTCTTGCTAATTACTCTTGGCTTCCTATCTAAAATATATATAAAGGACGTTTCTAGTTTCTGGAATTTTTCAGATAAGTTTGTTTACTATCTTTTCTTTCCTTGCTTATTAGTATTAGATATTAGTGAGGCTAATTTCTCTGGTTCTGACAACTTCTATCCAATCGTATCAACCATAAGTTCAACAATAATAATCGCTATTATTATTTTCATCGGTAGATTTTTATTTAACACTACACCAGATCTATTTACATCCATTTTCCAAGGAGGAGTTAGATATAATTCATATGTTTTTATAGCACTTTCACAATCACTATTCGGTAGTGAAGGAGTCGCATTATCCGGATTTTTTGTGGCCTATATGATAATTATTACCAATATTATGAGCGTACTCGTAATGAATCATTATGGTCACGGAAGTAAGAAAAGTCTCGGTGGCGCTATCCTTGCTTTAGCTAAAAACCCGCTAATCATTGGTGCAATTATTGGAGTATTGCTAAACTACTTTAACATTCATATTACCGGCCCAATCAGGCAATTTTTTATTTACTTATCGAACGCAGCTACACCATTAAGCTTAATGTCCGTAGGAGCTGGGTTGATAATCAGCATGCATATAAAAAAGATACTTTCGATTTCCTATGCGACTATACTTAAGTTGGTTTTAATGCCACTTATCACCATATTGATAATAAAATATTTAGGTGTATCAGGCGTTCCCGCAAACATTGCTATTCTATATTCCGCAGTGCCTTGTGCAGGCAATGCTTATATATTAGCTAAACAAATGGGTGGTGATCATGAGGCAATGGCATCTATTATTACATGGACAACGTTATTATCCATTATTACTGTGACTTTAATTCTTGGTAATATGAAGTTATAGAAACAGGCATAAAACAGAGCGTCATGATATAGAAAACATATTATTCAGAACAAATGTAATATGTTTTCTATTACTAAATAACCCCGTCAAATAGTAGACCATTTAATATAACTCAATCCGTTTTGAACAATCTGGTCAATCGCTAAAAACAAAAAATATACCGTACATCTGACAGCCACAACAGGAAGAAATATAAGTGGGAATTTAATATATTAAATACAAATAGCTTTGATATATTTCTGATTGCAAAATTTATAGTTATTTACTGCCACCAACCATACAAAAATAATTAACCTTATAAGATATAAGAACATTCCATTATTCTCATTCCTAACTAGACTATGATCAGCGGGAGTTGGCGGGGATTGTTTTTACAATAATTCAATATGTTAATTATAAAATAGTATTATTTAATTTGAGGAAAGTATATGAGTCCGAAGAATGATTTTAAAGCTTTTTCTATTAGTAATAATGCTAACGTAGTCAGCCAAGAAGGGTATGAAACAAGTCCGGCTTTAAAGACTGGATTTCCACCAGAAAATATTACCACTCATTTACTCAACAAAGTATTACGTCAATCTTCAGTAATATCATCTGTAATAGCTAATTTTATCGCTACACAATCTGGCGATGACATTCTGGATGATGGGGACATAGCAAAACTCACCACCCAATTAAATAAAGCCTTAAAACAAAAAATCGCAACAGAAGTTCTAACTGCTTCATTAACTCAAAAAGGAGTTGTTCAACTCACAGATAAAACAGGCAACAGCAATTCACTTGCGGTAACTCAAAAACTTGTTTCTGATGTAAATGATAATGCTAACAACAGATTAGCAAAAAACCAAAACGGCGCAGACATTCCTGATAAAAATGCGTTTGTGAAAAATCTCGGCTTAGCCGAAACCGGCAATTTAGCTAAAAACGCAGTGCCGAATAGTAGAAAAATTAATGGGAAAGCGTTAACCGGGGATATCAGTCTGAACGCTGGGGATGTGGGGGCATTTAAGCTCGGATTAACAGGAAACAACACTGTTAGTAATCAAGTCCCCTGGAATGCAAATACCGGGTTATATGATTTGCTGAGACCTGGAATAGATTCTCAGCATATCGCTCATTTCAATAATGGCACAGGAAGCTGCCCAGCTTTTCAATTGAAAGTGCAGTACAGAAACAGCGGGATTGCTTATCGCTCCGCCCGTGATAACTATGGTTTTGAGGAAGATTGGACTGATATTTATACAACAAAAAATAAACCAACAGCAGCGGATGTTGGGGCATTTAAGCTCGGATTAGCAGGCGGATACTCTGTTAATAATCAAGTCCCCTGGAACGCAGACACCGGGTTATATGATTTACTGAACCCTGGAATAGATTCTTCGCATATTGCTCATTTCAATAACGGCGCTGGAAGCTGCCCAGCTTTTCAATTGAAAGTACTGTACAAAAACCGGGGAATTGCTTATCGCTCTGCCCGTGATAATTATGGTTTTGAGGAAGATTGGACTGATATTTATACAACGAAAAATAAACCGACTCCGGCGGATATCGGGGCATATGCAAAATCCGAGGGTTCTGAATTTATCCAGCCAAAGTATATTAATCAAGCAAATATAAGTGATCTTACCGCATGGATAAAATCATTGCCGCAGGGTGGTCATGCATTTAGATTTTCAGGGAATGATAGTGGTATTGGATATCCGTGGTCAGGCGGCTATATAACAAGAATGCATGACATATGGGCAGGATTTGTCGCGCATTATGACCATGCCGGTATTAGCTTTATTCACGGATATGATGGGGGTGGAAATACAAGAGTTAGCCGACTTCGGACGGATAAAAACACACACTTCGACACTAACGGCATTCTCAGAGCATCCAGCCCAGTTGTAGATATTCATCCAGACGGAACTTACGAGTTAACCAGCGAAGCTGAGGGAGTGACGGTTAAGCGTATAGATACAGGGAAATATCGTATCAGCGGCTGCAACGGTTTTGCCAAAGATGGCGCGTGGGGAATTCACGGCGGTACTATCATTCCGGCAGACAGCAACGGGTTAAATCTCATTTGGGTGCGTGAATCGGTAGACACAACCAATGGCGATATAACCATCGAATGTTACCATCGTCAAAATAAAGACGCTCCAGAATTTGCTCAAAATAAGCGTGTCAAAAGCGTAACTGCAACAGGAGAAGTCGTCTATTACCATGATGCTGAACCATGCGATATTCCAGACGGAAGAGTAATTAATATTCGTGTGCAACTAATTGATAAATCATAATAATGTAATCAGAGCTATTTAGCTCTCCTGCATTATTACAATTCATTGAAACACAGAAAATCAGCTAACAAACCTCGTTTAAAATAGCGAGGTTTGTTTTTTTCATCTATAAAACATTCTGATATAGGAAAGATAACCGATTAAATACATTTAATAACAAATGACTTAAATAAATCAATCCAATTTTAATGACTAACGATTATTAACGCAAAGAACTATTATCACTCATTTCCAGATTAGAACCCCCAAGCAAACCAAACACATCTTGATTGAGGTATCGGCCCAAATTCTTTAACACCTCGGCTTAACATGCCAAGATTCGACGCAGTGAAACCTGACAATTGAATATTATTTATTTGCCAAACTGCTTTATTAACACTACCTCCGTTATCGTGTTCACCAACTACAATAACCCTTTCTGGGAACGGAATTGGGAAATTAACATGTCTATCAGGATTATCATGCGTGGTAACATCTGAAATTCCCCATTGAAATATCATCCCAGTATTGCCACATTTCCACCAACCATTTACCGCTTTTAAGGATGTATTTTTATTACCATAACGAGAGTCAGACTCAGATTTATCGTAACTTCCTACATCCCCGGCATTCAGATTGATGTCACTCGACAACGCCTTCCCATTCACTTTTCGGGTATTAAGTACTCTACTATTAATATTTTCACGCAATGAATTTATTATTTCCTGAGCAAGCTTTTGCGTTACGGCCAATGAATCACTATTACCAATTACATCGGTAAGCTGAACAACGCCTTTTTGTGTTAACGAAGCATCCGATACTGCTGTTGTGATTTTTTGCTCCAACGCTCTATTTAATTGAGCAGAGAGCTTGGCGATATTACCATCATCTAAAACATTATCGCCAGATTGTGTCGCGATAAAATTAGCAACCACGGATGCTATTGTTGACGATTGACGTAATACCTTATTTAATAAGTGAGTGGTAATATTCTCAGGTGGAAATCCAGTATTCAAACTCCGGCTTTCTTCATATCCTTCTTGGCTTACTACATTTGCATTATTACTAATAGAAAAAGCTTTAAAATCATTTTCTTGGCTCATATATTTTCCTTAGATTAAATAATATCACCTTACAATTAATATATTAAATTATTGTGTCAATAACTCATTGCAATTCATAATAATCACAGTCTGGCGCAAAAACAATAAGAATTATATCCACTACCTTATCATTTATTAATTAGATGGTACATTATTATAATTTTGCAAATTATAGGTTAATCAATAAAAGTGAAAAGGCTTTATCAATAACCTCATTATTATCAATTCATTACCCAAACGGGTATTACCAAGATTATTATTAAAGAAAATAGTCGCTTGGAATATTATGACTATAAATTATTGGGTGTATCCATGCAGAAATTACAATCAATATATTTTTATAGATATCCAGCCCGGAGAAATTAAAAGATTCCAATCTGTTTAAATAGAAACTTTATAAGCCAGAGAGTTTTTTTGAATTTATTCAAAAAATTATAAACATTTTTTCAGACTTGCCTTATCTGTTAATCAAAAGATCTCACCAAGCAACAAATGGAACAATAGAGATTAACCCTCAATATTAGACTCCCTCAGCAGGGAGCCTAAATGATAAATTAACATCAAAAACACATCGAACTTACTTACGACGCCAGCTTGTTCCTTGCGGCCCATCTTCCAGTTCAATACCCATCTCATTTAATTGATTACGAGCAGAATCTGCCAGCGGCCAATCTTTATTTTTACGGGCATCATTACGCTGCTTAATCAGCGCTTCAATTTTCGCAGTCTCTTCATCGTCAGCCTGAACACCTCGGTGCAGGAATTGCTGCGGTTCTTGTTGCAATAAACCTAAAATACCCGCCAACTTGCGTAATTCAGCCGCTAAGCCATTCGCTGCATCCATATCTTCTGATTTCAGGCGGTTGATTTCACGTGCCATATCAAACAGTACCGAATAAGCCTCTGGCGTATTGAAGTCATCATTCATCGCTTCAATAAAACGCTCCTCAAATACTTCACCGCCGGTCGGCTGTACAGAAGCATCTGTACCTCGCAGAGCAGTATAAAATCGTTCAAGTGCGGTACGGGCCTGCTTTAGGTTATCTTCTGTATAGTTAAGTTGACTGCGGTAATGGCCTGACAACAAGAAATAACGCACTGTTTCTGCATCGTAATATGCCAATACGTCACGGATAGTAAAGAAGTTGTTCAGCGATTTGGACATCTTCTCTTTATCTACCATCACCATCCCTGAATGCATCCAGTAATTCACATACGGGCCATCATGGGCGCAAGTAGATTGTGCAATTTCGTTTTCATGATGGGGAAACATCAGATCAGCGCCACCACCATGAATATCAAAATGATTACCTAGCTGTTTACTGTTCATGGCAGAACATTCAATATGCCAACCGGGACGGCCCGCTCCCCACGGCGATTCCCAACTTGGTTCCCCAGGCTTGGACATTTTCCACAACACGAAATCCATCGGGTTACGCTTAACATCAGCCACTTCCACTCGCGCCCCTGCTTGTAACTGGCTGAGATCTTGGCGGGAAAGCAATCCGTAATCCTGATCACTTTCAACGGAAAACATGACATCGCCATTATCTGCAACATAAGCATGACCACGTTTTATCAACGATTCGGTCAGCGCAATAATCTCCGGGATATGCCGAGTCGCACGTGGTTCCAGATCAGGGCGTAAGATATTCAGCGCATCAAAATCTTGATACATTTCCGCCAACATACGACCGGTCAAATCATCACAACTTTCGCTGTTTTCTGTCGCCCGTTTGATGATTTTGTCATCAACATCGGTTACATTGCGTACATAAGTTAAATCATACCCCAGATAACGCAGATAACGAGCAACCACATCAAAAGAAACAAAGGTTCTGCCATGACCAATATGGCACAGGTCATAAACCGTGATACCACACACGTACATCCCTACTTTCCCTGGATGGATTGGCTTAAATTCTTCTTTCTGACGGCTGAGGGTATTGAAAATTTTTAGCATCGGGATTTTCCGTAAATTCACTGTACGTGTGTTAAAAATAACGAATTGATAATTCTGGATTTATGGCCCTATCTCATCAATAACGGCTTGATATGGCATAGTCCAATAGGATATTGAAACCCGATATTAAGCGCTTTGCAAGGTTAGCGATCAATATAGCCTACTAAACTAATAGGTACTGACTCAATATGGTATATGTGATATAAAAGCCGCCTGGTCCGAATGCCCTAACTGGGTTAGTCAAAACTATTATTAGGATTTCAATTATGGTGACTTTCCATACCAATTTTGGCGATATCGTAATTAATACTTTCGCCGACAAAGCTCCTGTAACTGTTGAGAATTTCTTGAACTACTGCCGCAATAGCTTCTACGATAATACTATTTTCCACCGTGTTATTAACGGTTTCATGATTCAGGGTGGTGGATTTGAACCTGGTATGAAACAAAAGCCGACTGATTCTGCTATCAAAAACGAAGCCAATAACGGTCTGAAAAACAACCGTGGTACTTTGGCAATGGCCCGCACCAACGATCCACATTCAGCAACTGCGCAGTTCTTTATTAACGTTGTTGATAATGATTTCCTGAACTTCCGCTCTGAGCGCCCTGATGGCTGGGGTTACTGCGTCTTTGCCGAAGTGATCGAAGGTATGGATGTTGTTGATAAAATCAAAGGCGTTTCTACCGGTCGCAGCGGTATGCACCAAGATGTACCACTCGAAGATGTTATCATCGAAAAAGTGACTGTCAGCGAATAATTCTCTGCTTATGTGTACACTTTTTATCGCGGATTTACATCTCAGCGAACATGAACCGGCAATCACTGCCGGTTTTCTTCGTTTCTTGCGTGAAGATGCCATTCAGGCAGATAGCCTCTATATTCTCGGCGATCTGTTCGATTACTGGATTGGTGATGATGATAACAACCCTCTCCACCGTGAAATCGCTAGCGCATTAAAAACTGTGCAACAACAAGGTGTTAGCTGTTACTTTATTCATGGCAACCGTGATTTTCTGCTCGGTTCACGCTTTGCTAAAGAGAGTGGCATCATATTGCTTCCACAGGAAAAAGTACTGGAACTGTACGGTAAGCGAATACTTATTCTGCACGGCGATACCTTGTGTACTGATGACGAAGGTTATCAACGATATCGTAAACGGGTTCATACCCCGTGGGTCCAACGTCTGTTTCTACTACTACCTCTGTCTATCCGTCAAAAAATTGCCGTAAAAATGCGAGCCAACAGCCAATCGGTCAACAGCAGAAAATCCGAAGCCATTATGGATGTAAACCAGCAAGCTGTTATTGACACTTTTGAGCGGTATCAAGCTGACTGGATGATTCACGGACATACCCACCGCCCTTTTGTACATGAAGTTCCTCTGCATGATAAAACCGTTTACCGCGGTGTACTTGGCGCATGGCATCATCAGGGATCAATGTTCAAAGTAACGGATAAATCAATCGATCTTATCTCTTTCCCATTCTGAATTAATCAGAAACACCCACACATTCAGGTATCACAATGGAAGTATAAAGTAACGCAATCGTTTTCCTTAGCTTGTGAGCATGATATGATCCGCAGCCTCAAAGCGTTATTTTCATTCTGGTGGACGTTAAAACACAGGAGCATTTGATTTATGACTGCCCAGCCTGATTTAGCAGGAACAACTCAACACAATGCCAAAATCGCCATTGTCATGGGTTCTAAAAGCGATTGGACGACTATGCAGCACGCGGCTGATATTCTCACTTCTCTTAATGTACCTTTTCATGTTGAAATTGTTTCTGCTCATCGTACACCCGATAAACTATTCAGTTTTGCCGAGCAAGCTGAACAAAATGGTTTTGATGTCATTATCGCCGGTGCCGGCGGCGCCGCTCATTTACCCGGCATGCTAGCAGCTAAAACGCTAGTGCCGGTTCTTGGCGTCCCCGTACAAAGCGCTACACTGAATGGAGTAGATAGTCTTTACTCTATCGTACAGATGCCAAAAGGGATTCCTGTCGGCACACTTGCGATTGGGAAAGCCGGAGCGGCAAACGCAGCCCTATTGGCCGCACAGATTCTGGCTCGTCATGATAAAGATTTACTGCAACGCCTCAGCCACTGGCGTGAAACACAAACTCAGGATGTACTCGATAATCCCGATCCGCGGGAGGAAGCATGAAGCCAGTTTGTGTATTAGGCAATGGTCAGCTCGGTCGCATGTTACGTCAAGCTGGTGAGCCTTTAGGTATCACGGTTTATCCTGTTGGCCTGGATGCAGAACCCGAAGCGGTTCCTTATCAGAATAGCGTAATTACCGCTGAAATTGAGCGCTGGCCGGAAACGGCTCTTACTCAGGAACTTGCCCGTCATAAGGCTTTCGCTAATCGAGATATCTTTCCCCGTCTGGCCGATCGTCTGCCGCAAAAACAGTTAATGGATAGCCTTGGGCTGGCAACGGCTCCGTGGCAATTACTCTCTGATGCCAACCAATGGCCGCAATTATTCTCTGAACTCGGTAATTTCATTATCGTTAAGCGCCGTACTGGTGGTTATGATGGCCGAGGGCAATGGCGTATTCGTCCCGGAGATGAAACAGCATTACCCGCTGATATTTATGGTGAATGTATTGCTGAGCAAGCCATTCCTTTCTCTGGCGAAGTTTCACTGGTCGGCGCCCGCAATAAAAATGGCGATTGTGTGTTCTATCCCTTAGCGCATAATTTGCATCAAGATGGCATTCTCCGCGCCAGTATTGTTTCTCCTCAGGAAAATAACCATTTACAGCATTACCATTTACAACAGCAGGCTGAGAGTATGCTGTCAGCGATTATGCACGAGTTGAAATATATCGGCGTGATGGCGATGGAATGTTTTATTGTCGGTGATAATTTATTAATTAACGAACTCGCGCCACGCGTTCACAACAGCGGTCATTGGACTCAGAACGGCGCGTCTATCAGCCAGTTTGAATTACATCTTCGCGCTATTCTGGATTTGCCCATGCCTCGACCAGAAGTCACTGCGCCGTCAGTTATGATCAATTTGATTGGCACCGATATCAATACCCAATGGTTAAGCTTGCCATTAGTACATTTACATTGGTATGAAAAAGAAGTTCGCCCTGCACGTAAAGTTGGTCATCTTAATCTTTCTCACTTTGATAAAAATGAATTAAAAGATACATTGCAGAAACTTGTTCCTATGCTGCCTCCTGAATATCAGAGTGGCCTTGAATGGGCGCAGGAAAAATTAATTTAACTAAACCTCAGTTCTGTTTAAGAATCATCAGCCCAAAGGTACATAGGTGAACTCTGCTCATACTTTAGCCCCTTCTTGAGCAAAGCTGAAGTTAAGTCTAACACTAACGTTGTCTATTTAATTGATCTTGTTATCTTGATTTGTGTCCACAATAGTCCCACAGTAAGGATGTAAATTAAGAGACAGAGAGGCACATATGAATACGGTTATGATGAAAGTTTGTGTTTCTGAAAAACTGAAAAATGCGGTAGCACAAGCCGCCCAAGATAATAGTTTGAATATGTTTAGCTTTATCCGTCTGGTATTAACTAGAGCGACAAAAGAACACCATGTTCCTAATGCTACAACACAGGCAGCGATCCATGAGCTGGAAAGTGGTGGCAGTACAAGTGTAGATACCATAGATGAATTTTGGGACAAAATAATAGATGACAATCGTCCATCAAAATAGTCAGACGTTTGTCATTTAATAACCTTAGATTAATTGTGGAAGCGGAAGTAAAGTGACTTACCGCTTCACATTTCAACTCATCCTAGCTTATTTAATATTGCTTCAATTATCATATTGATCTATTAGCATTCATCGATCTGGATATCGTATCTACAATCGTTCTGGTTGTTTGATCTATTTCATAATTAAGTAAATCGCCAACTTTAATATTACCAAGATTAGTCATCCTTAAAGTCTCTGGAATTAAATTCAATTCTATGGTTTTATCTTCTTCATTTATACCATTTATTGTCAAGCTACAACCATGCAACCCAATAAAACCTTTATGGAAAAAATATTTGATATTATCGCCAGGAATATTAATCACTAATCGATAAGTTTCACCCGTTTTAATAAAATTAACGACTTCTGCTACACCTTCAATATGTCCATATAAGCTATGACCACCATTCTCTTTATTCATTTGATGTGATCTTTCAATATTAACTTCATCCCCCACATTTAAAAACTTTAATGTGGTAACATCAGCCGTAAAATCTGATATATCAAACCAGACGATATCGTTATTAAATTGGGTGACAGTCAAGCATGTACCATTAATCGCTACACTGGCCCCCACAGAAACATCATCAAAGAAATGGTTATTATTACTGACGGTTAATGTACTAAATCCGTCTTTTTTATCAACAGATAATACGCTTTCTTTTCCTTGCACTATTCCAGTATACATAATCACCCTCTTTTATTTATATTAAGTAGAAATGCCCTTATTACATTAAGAGAATTTATGGTTTTTATGAATATATCTAATAAAATTTTATTAACTCTATTAACCACATTTTTCTACTCCATATTTACAAAATATCTTTTATATGATTGATTTAAATCATAATTTTAGTAAAACATTTAAAAGCCAATAAACTACTTTACCCTATATTTTTTAATTATATCAAGCTTTTTGTGGAATGGATGATTTTTTACCATCAAATTGACAATTATCAAACATAAGCCAAGATAGAGCCGAAGATTATTTGTCTAACTTATGGAAATACTTTACCTTGAATATTTATCATTTAATTAAAAGCGTATAATAATAAAATTACCAGACAAAGAATTATAATTTTCAATATTTCATTCGCAATCTATTTTTATTACAAACAAATCAAACAAATCAAACAAATCAAACAAATCAAACAAATCAAACAAATCAAACAAATTATCATTTTAAACATTTATTATATTTTTATTTCATTAAATATAATTACTCAAGGCGGATTCGACTAATAAGCGCAATTTTTCAGAAAGGCGGTCAGTTGCTATAGTAGGCATCTTTCCCGCCACAGGAGAATGCGCTATGGCCTATACACAACTGACCGAGACAGAAAGATATCAGATT